>NZ_JOEZ01000038.1 GCF_000721175.1 Streptomyces anulatus | reverse complement strand
GGATATGACCCGGCAAGCCGGGTCATAGTGAATGAATTGCGCAAGCGCAATTCGAATTCCGGCGCAAGCGCCGGAATGGAATTCCGTAAACGGAATTCCGGAAGGGAATGCAATTCGCGCAAGCGCTCATTGCGGGCACCCGCGCAAGCGCGGTTGCCTGGGCTGGCAGCAAGGGGAGGTGCATCACGTGCGGACCTGTGTAGGGCTTGGGGTTCCTGGCCACCACCCCCGCAACAGATGTGACGGGCCGTCGGACTGTCCGGGTGCCGGCCTCACCGCAGTGACGGGTTCCGCTGCGCTCCACCCTGACCACTCCCCCACCCTCAAACTGCCCAGTCGCACTCACCAACACCCCCTCAGCATACAGGACAACCGGCCGCTGCGGGGTAAGATTCGGCCATGTATCACCCTGGGGTTGAAAGTTGGCGTGCGGGTGATGCATCACGGGTCGTGCCTGTGTAGTGTTTGGGTTCAGACACCACAACCTCGGGCCACACCATCGCGCCGGGACCTTCCATTCCTATTACGCGCGACATTCCGCGAAAAGGAGAACACGGGAAATGGCCGTTAAGTTGCGTGACCACCAGATCGAAGCCGTGGCCGCCATTGTGCGGGGCTTCGATATCCCGCCGGGCGGTATCCCCGTGAATGGCCTGCGCGGGCAGGTGCACGCCGCGTGTGGCACGGGAAAGACCATCATTGCGGCGGCTTCGGCAAAGCGCATTGTGCCCAAGGGCCGCATTCTCGTCCTGGTGCCGACGCTGGACCTTCTGACCCAGACGGTGCAGGCGTGGCGTGAGGCCGGGCACGCGGGGCCGGCGGTTGCGGTGTGCAGCCTGACCGACGACCCGGAGCTGTGGAACCTCAAGGTGCGCTCCACCACGAACCCGGTGCAGCTGGCTCTGTGGCACAGTGCCGGGCCGGTCACCATCTTCGGGACGTACGCCTCGCTGGGGGTCCTGGCGGAGGCGTTCGAGGGCGCCTACGGGCAGCAGCTGGTCCCGATGGACCTGACGGTGGTCGATGAGGCCCACAGGACGTCGGGCTCGATGGGTAAGGCGTGGGCGGACGTCCACAACCAGGGCGTCATCCCGTCGCACCGGCGGCTGTACCTAACGGCCACGCCGCGGATCTGGGAGGAGCGGGCGAACCGCGACGTTGCGGAGGGGGTACGTGACCCGCTGCCGCGCGAGATGGCGGCCTCCATGGATGACGAGAGGGTCTTCGGGCCGGTCCTGTACAAGCTCTCGTTGGCGTCGGCGGTGTCGCGGAAGCTGCTTGCGCGGTACCAGATCATCGTCCTGGAGCTCCAGGACCCGGTCGTCACGCCCGAGCGGCTGATGGGCGAGGAGCGGCACAGCGAGAAGGTCCGCGGTGAGCGGCTCGGGGCACTCCAAGCCGCGCTCCTGCACACGATGGCGCAGCACAACCTGTCGACCTGCATCACCTTCCACCACCGGACGATAGAGGCACAGGCGTACGCGGAGGGCCTGGAGCGCGTGGCGGCGAAGCTGCACGCTGACCAGCCCGAGAAGTACCCGGCGAGGATCTGGGCGGACTGGCTGTGCGGCGAGCACGTCCCCGAGCGCCGGCGGGGAGTCCTGGGCGGCTTCGGGTCCACCGCGCTGCGGGCCGTGCTCTCGAACTGCCGGGTCCTGGGCGAGGGCGTCGACATCCGGGCGGTGGACTCGGTGGCCCTCCTGGACCCCAAGGGCGCCCCGCACGACATCGTCCAGGCGATCGGCCGGGCGCTCCGTCAAAAGCCCGGACAGGGGAAAGTCGCGTCTCTGATCGTGCCGGTATTTCTCCAGCCCGGAGAAAAGCCGGAAGACATGTTCACCTCCGGATCGTATAAGCCTCTGGTGAAGGTATTGGAGGGTCTGCGCGCTCACGACGAAGAGGCAATCGAATTGCTCGCGATTCCGCAGGAGCCTCAGAAGGACGTCGCGCAGCCGTCCGAGTACATCGGTCCGCCGCCCGAGGAAGGCGAGGACGAATCCCGTCTGCTGCTGCGTTTTGCCGCTCCCCGTGACCCGTCGATGGTCGCGGACTGGATTTCCTTCAACGTGATCGACACGGAGCGCCAGGACTGGGGTCGCGGCTGGGCGGCGCTCAAGAAGTTCGCGGATCGTGAGCTTCACGCCCGGGTTCCGTACGGGCACAAGGAGGGCGCGTACCCGCTGGGGCAGTGGGTCGCGGAGCAGCGACGGGCGTACGGGGCAGGGCAGATGACCGGCCTGCGCGCCCAGCGGCTGGAGAAGCTCGGCATGGTCTGGAGCCTGACGGACGAACGCTTCCAGGAGAACCTGGAGGCCGCCAAGGCGTACTACGACCAGCACTGGACTCTTTGCGCTCCGAGGTCCGCCGTGGCCCTGGACAGGCCGGTGGGGCAGTGGCTGTCCAACTTGCGCCGGGCCGGTGCGCTGGAGGGGCATCCCGAGTGGGAGGTGGCGTTGCGCGAGGTTGACGAGGACTGGAATCCGTCCTGGCCGCCGGAGTGGCAGAGGCATTACGCCGTGGTGCGGGAGATGCTCGCGGAGGAGAGCATCCTCGCGTACATCGAGCCCGGGGTGACCGTGCACGGGATGGACCTCGGGAAGTGGCTGGCCAAGCAGCGGACACCGAAGGTCTGGGCTGCTCTGAGCCCCGGGCAGCGTGAGCGCCTGGAGGCCATCGGCGTCGTGCCGTTGGCGGCGGAGCTCGAAGCGCCGGCGAAGCCGTCCCCGAAGCCTGTGAGCGCCTTCGAGAAGGGTGTAGCGGCCCTGACGCAATACAAGGCACGTACGGGCTCTGTGAAGGTCCCCAGGGCCCACGTAGAGCGACTTGAGGACGGGAGCGAGGTGAAGCTCGGGGTATTTCTCAGTAACAGCAAGAGCCGCCGGGACAAGCTGACCGCCGACAAGTTGGCCGCGCTGGCCAGTCTCGGGCTCAACTGGGCAGCGTAGAGCTGGGTGTAGGCGGCCGCTGTCGGCCGCCTACACCCACTCGCTGTACTACCAGGGCAGCAGGTCCTGCAGGTTCGTCCCTGTCAGGTGCGACACCAAACAGATGGCGCCGGCCTTGCCAAGCGTCGAACCGAAGCTTTTGATGGCCTGTTTGCTGGAGAGCTGAGCCATCTTCCAGGCTCCAGCGCGCAGTCGGACAAGGGCAAGGCGGCGCCTTCGGGTGAGAAAGGTTATCCGGCCAAGTGCCGGAACGGATGAATCCGCCGGAAGCGCGATGGGGCCAGGGAGGGTCTTTCGAATGTGCTGGGACTGCTCGCTCACGATTCAACCTTCTGCAAAGGCGGTCGAACCGGGCGACAGGGCTCAGTCCGACCACGGCTGGTGGTCTGACTGAGGTCCTGTCGACGCCAGGGACTCTCAGGGTCGGGACTCGGTCCCGAGCAGCACAAAGAAGCGAAAAGGGGCGTATAGGCAGTACGTCACGGTCCGTTGCCGCCTTGTCCCCACAGCGTCGATGTGGGTCTCGGTTGGCCGACCGCACCTGCTTTATCGGGTTGTATCCCGACCGCGCGAGGAAGCGAGCCTGCAGGGGCGTAGGAAGACCAGGCCGCCTGTGAGGCAAACTGAATCATAACAGAAATGGTTCTCAAGTTCATTTGCTGCAGGGGTGGTTGCAGACCTGCGACGAGGACCCCGGGCGCAGGTCTGCCCGGGGTCCTTCGCTGTCCGGAACCGGCGGCACTGCTCCCAGGCCCCCCACGCACACCGGGGTGCGATGCCCGGGGGTTCTGATCTGCGGCATCGCACTGGCGTGCGTGTAGGCCCTGGGGTCTTCGGGGTGCTCCCCCGGCGAACTACGTGGCAGGCCGGGGCTGGTCGGGGCGTCAGGGGGTAGGTCCTGGTTCCCGGCAGGGAGAGCCGAACCATCTGACTTGGCTCGTGACGGACTTTGAAGATGCAGCCACCGTGCAATCTGTCCGTCGCGGTTGCCGGGCGCGGCAGGCCGGGATGCCCCGACCATCTGACTTGGTTTGTGACGGACTTTGAAGATCGCGGCGTGTCCGGCTCTCCCGGGTCGGTCGGCTCGGGATGATCAGCGCATGAACGTCGAGTTGTCCGGAGTGCAGTGGGACGAGTTGTGGCTGCCGTTGCGGCCGTACGCGACGAACTGGCTGCAGGAGGGGATCCGGCGTGAGCGGCGGCCGGTGGCGATGACCCGTCGGTACGTGGAGGCGAACCCGTCGGCGATGAGCAATCTCCTTGTCGTGGATGTGGACCACTCGGATGCGGTGCTGCGGGCGGTGTCGTCGGTGGGGTCGCATCCGCTGCCCAACGCGGTCGTGGAGAACCCGGTGAATGGGCATGCTCATGCGGTGTGGGCCCTGGCGGAGGCGGTGACGCGGACCGAGTACGCCCGGCGCAAGCCACTGGCCTACGCCGCCGCCGTCACCGAGGGCCTGCGCCGTGCGCTGGACGGCGATGCGGCGTACTCGGGGCTGATGACGAAGAACCCGCTGCACACGGACTGGAGCACCGAGTGGCTCCACGGCGGACTTCACACGCTCGGCGGCCTGGAGGAGGCGCTGAGCGGCCATATGCCGCCCGTGCGCTGGCGGGAGACCAAGCGGTTTCGCACCAACATCACAGGGCTGGGGCGTAACTGCTCGATCTTCGAGACGGCCCGGACCTGGGCGTACCGCGAGGTGCGCCACCACTTCGGCAGCCCCGACACCTTCCACACCGCCATCCACGCCGAAGTCCATACCCGCAACGCCGAATTCGCGGAGCCGCTGCCAGCCGTGGAGGCGCGTGCGATCGCCAACAGCATCCACCGGTGGATCACGACGCGGTCGAGGATGTGGAAGGACGGTGCGGCGGTCTACGAGGCCACCTTCGTCGCCATCCAGTCCGCCCGCGGCAAGAAGAGCGGTCAGGCGCGCGCTGCACGCCGGGACGAGCGCACCGAAGCCATGCTCGAGTACATGAGGGGGAAGCCGTGACGCAGGAGCCCAGGCGTGAACGTCGCACCGCGACCGCCCGTGAGCTCGCGGACCGGTTCGGAGTGTCCGAGCGGACGGTGCAGCGCATGATCGCCGAGGAACGCACGGCGTACGAGGGCCGCTCCCGGCAGCGGCGGGACGAGATCGTCGAACTGCACCGGCAGGGGCTGAAGGGTTACGAGATCGCGCGCGAGCTGAATGTTTCTGCCGGTCTGGTGTCCGTCCGGCTCAAGGAGGCCCGCTCGGCCGGTGTCGATCTCACCCGCTACGCCGCTGCCGGTGAAACCCAGGATCAGGGCCGGGCGTAGCGGGCCGGCCGGATCAACTCTCGGTGCGTTCCTTCTGGATCTTCTGCATCGTGCGGGCCGTGTCGATCTGCGCGCGGATCATCGTGTCGAGCAGGGCTTCCGGGTCGCCGTCGGGGCCGGCGGTCGCGGCCAGCAGCGAGGCGATTTGGCTGGCGAGGACGGTGACCACGTCGGCCGTCCCCACCGGGCCGCGGACCTCGATCAGTTTTGCGCACGGCGTCGTCGATGCGGTCCATGGCCTCCTCGCCCTGGAGGAGCAGCCCGAGCCGGTCGGCGAGGAACATGCGGACGACCGCCACACCGTCGGCCAGGGCGGTGTCCACGTTGAAGTCGGCGCGGGCCTTCTCCGACTCCTTGAGCACGGCCGGGATCGTGTACGTCCGCTGCTCCGGGATGAGGCCCTCCTTTCGCCACTTCGCGTACGGGATGGGGCCGACGGCGTCACGGCGTGCACGGTGTTCGTCGGTCGGTCGGCCGCCCACGGTGCGGCAGGCCCGCCCTGCGGCTGCCTTGCAGGTCGGGCATTCGACACGACGCTTCCACGACGAGCGCACGAGATCCATCTCGGCATCCGAGCGGAGGTTTCGTCGCCACTCGCCGCCCCACGGGATGCTGTCCGATCCGTTCTCCACGCCCATGGCTCCCTGGGTCCGGTGTGTGTGCCGTCCTCGGTGCCGTGATGATGACCGTACCTGCGCTACGGTCCGCCTGGCTTGTCGACGCAGGACTGCTGCTCGATCTCTGAGGGGGTAGGCCTGGATTCTTCGCGGACTTCGGAGGGCAGGTTCACATCGAAATCCCTGCCCCATGTGGCGCCGCGCACGTACTTTAAGAGGACCTCCTTGAGCTTTTCACAGTCCTCACGGTGGCCCTTCTTCATGGCGATGCCGTACTTGTTGGGCTGGCCGATCTTCAGGTCTTTCACGACAGCAAGTTCGGGATACTCCTGCGCGAACCCGTAGAGAATCAACCGGTCGGCGGAGACGGCATCGAAGACTCCACCTTTCAGCCCTTTGATGCACTCATCCGCGTTCGCTGTCACGATGAGACTGATGTCTTTATACGCAGGCGTTGCCAGGAGGTCCTTAGAAGTGGTGCCTTCCCAGACACAGACGCTCTTTTTGTTTAGATCCTTTATTTTCTCGTATCTTCCGCTGTCTCCCTTCCGCACGAGCATGCCCTGATGGGTGGAAGCGTAAGGGCCCACGAAGTCGAGCCCGCCCCCACCCCCGGCCTTCGACTGCGGCTTCATCCTGTCCGCAGTGATCGAGAAGGTGGACGCGACCATTTCGACATAGCCCTTCTGTAAGGCTGAGACCCGGTCCCGGGGCAGAATGACTCGAAAATTCGTATTCTCGGCTCCTACGCCTTGGAGTACATTCTTGATGACCGTGACGTCGAACCCTTCGACGGTGCCGTCGTGACGCGAGAAGCTCATGCCCGGCAGATCGGTGCTGACCCCGATCGTCAGGGGTTCTCTTCCCTCTGCATAGTAGGAGTCTTCACGTTCACGGAGGTCGAGAGCGAACCAGGTAATTCCGGCCAGCATCATCAAGCACACGGCAGCCGCAGGCAGTACCAGCTGCTTGCGCCGTCGGCGGACGGCTTGGACGCCGACCTCCAGGAATTCGCTCTGCGCGGAGGTGGGATGGGTGCCTCGATTGGGATTGCCCGCCCACTCGCGGGCAAGACTGAGGCGGGACCCGCGATACAGCTGGGAGGGGCTTCTGCCGTTCCGGTCCCAGGCGCTGGCATCCTCGGCGAGCTGTTGGTGGATTTTCAACCCGGTCCGGTCGTCGTCGATCCACTGCCGCAACCGTGGCCAGGAGTGGAGCAACGCCTCGTGGGCGATCTCGACGGCCTCCCTCTCCACAGCGACCATCCGCACGCGAACAAAGTCTTCCAAGACCCTGGCCGAAACGTCCGGATCGGGCATGGTCTGGAGGAGCCGCGTACGGCTTACCCGACGACGGGTGTCCTGCGTGCCTTCACCGACATGGACCAGATGCAGCATCAGCGACCGGGCCATCTGCTGTTCGGCGAGGTCGAACTCGCTGTAGACCGACTCGGCAGTACTGTCGATCGCGCTCCGGACGCCACCTGCGGCCACGTATCCGGCCACAGTCAGCGTGCGGTCCTCCCGGTGATGCCAAGTGGCGCGCAGGGCGTGCGCGAGCAGCGGCAGGGCCTCCGGGTCGTGGCCCTGCTCCGGGCGGTCGGCGCCGAGATCGCGCAGCAGGACCTCGACCAGCCCCGGCTGGAGGGCGAGTCCGGTGAGCTCGGCGGGCTGCTCAACGGCCTCGCGCAGTTCGTGAGCATCCATAGGCCCGATGAAGACCGGGGTGTTGTACAGAGAGGGCCGCAGCTCGGGAAAGGCCGCACAGTGGTCCCGGAAGTCCGACCGCAGGCCCAGGATCACCAGCGCGGGCGGTTCACCGTCACCACCGAAACCGTCGGTACCAGCACCACCACCAGCAGCCGCACACAGCGCACGGATGAACGCCCGCCGCTCCTCCTCATAAGCACACTGCGTGAACGTCTCCTCGAACTGGTCCACCACCAGCACCAGCCGTGCCCCGGTGACCGTCGTCCGGCCCGCCCGGGCCCGCAGCATCTCCCGGACAGCAGCGGCGAGATGGACCGGATCGCGCTCCAGCTCCTCCCGCAAGGCCCGCCACGAGCCGCCGGTGAGCCGTGCCAGGCGGCGGGCCAGTTCGGTCAGTGGGTGCCTGGTGGGGGTGATCAGCAGATGCGGCCACGTCCTGGATCCGGGCATCGACAGCTTCCCCTTGCCCAGCGCGGGAAGCAGGCCCGCACCCAGCAGGGAGGACTTTCCGGCCCCGGACGGTCCCACCACTACCAGCGGGTCGGTCGCGTCCATCCGGCCGGTCAGCTTTTCGGCCAGCTCGGCGATCATGCGGTCCCGGCCGAAGAACCACTGCGCCTGGCCGGGCCCGAATGCGGCCAGGCCCGGGTAGGGGCACGTCTTCGGTGTCCCGTCGTCGAGGACCGGCAAGGGTGCCTGTGGTGCGGGTGCCTGGGGCTGCGCCCGGTAGGCCGGGTTCGGGCACAGCACCATGTCGTCGATCCACTCGCTGGCATGGCGCCGGGGACGGGGAAAGCCCCGTGCGGGCAGCGTGCGGTCGAGGTACAGGTGGGCCTGACGCAACGTCAGCTGCGAGGGGCCTTCCGGGTCACCCTCGGCGAGGAGGCGGATCAGTTCGCCGGTGAAGGCGGTGTGCGGGGCCCCCGGCGTGGCCAGCGCCAGCTCGTCCCGTGCCGCCGCGGCCAGGACGTACCCACCGTGCACGCGGGCGAGGTCCACCGCATGGTCGTCGGCGCTGCCAAGGACCCCCACCGCCCGGCCGGAGAAGCAGCAGTCGAGCACGACGACGATCGAGCGGGCCGGGGTCTGCAACAGGGAACCGCGGAGCGCCGTGTAGGCGAGCGCGGTGTAGGCCACCCAGCCAGGGCGTGAGTTGGTGGCGACCGTGGCCAGATAGAGCTCACCGGCGGGGTTCACCAGGCCGTGCCCCACGTAATAGACCAGCAGCACACCCTCGGCGCGCTCGGCCTCCTGGGCGATCGCGACGCCCAACTCGGTCGGGTTCGCCGGGTCGCGGATCACGCGCAGGTTGTCCTCGGCGAGCCCGCACCGCTCGACCAGTACCTGTCCCAGGTCAGCCAGAGTGCCCGTCACCGCCGGAACCGGCAGCAGGCCGGAGTCCTCACTGTGGGTGCCGGTGCCGATCAGCAGCACCCGTGTTCCGGGCGCGCTCAGCCTGGTCATCAGAGTTACCGGCCGGACGGTGCGGCCGGGTCGTCCCTGCCGGTTGGGGAATCATCGCCCGCCGGATCGCCCGAACCGCCCCCGCCGGCCCCGGAACCGTCGTCCAGCATGCGGGCCAGCTCGCCGACCAGCTCCCGCACCTCCGCCATGTCTGAGCCGCGCACCCGCTGGGCCGAGACCTCCATGTTGGTCCCGTCCGGCTTCGTCAGCTTGCACACCACTTCGCCCGTACGGTGTCGCATCCAGGCGACGGCAGCGCTGGCCAGCACCGCCGTGACTCCGCCCGGGGCCAGCACGACCGTTAGCGTCTCCGCGACCGTGCCGAGCGCGCCGGGTGGCGGGGGCGCCTGCACCAGTCGCACCCGCCCGCGCAGCTCGTCCTCGGCAGACAGCCACTCGTGCAGGGAACGCAATTCGTCCGATGCTCCCGGCCCCGCCAGTTCAACTGTCACACTCATCCGTGCCTCCGTACGGTCATAACGTGTGCCGGCTCCGGCTCACGGTCGAAACTCTGGTCAACTGCCGCCCTGTAGGGAACTTCTGACAGTAGTGGAAGTCCTTTGACCGCCCGGGTGCTTCCTTCCGATCGGCGGCCAGGCGTACGCGTCCGATGCTCCCGGGTCCTTCAGCCCTGGGCAGGAAACCGTGCGAGACCCGCGTCCCGTGCTGGCCAGCACGGGAAGGAAAGCATGAGCGACTGGATGCCGTGGAACTCGATTGCGATCTGTGGCTCCTTCTCGGTTGAATCGGAACTTAGCGGACAGGTCCGGCAATCTCTGGGAATTGACCGACAGCAAGGTCTGATCTGCTATCCGACCCGAGGAGCCTTCTGTGAACACACCATCGGTGCGGCCTCGCTGGGAGGACCTGCCGAATGATGTACGGGCCAACGTGCAGGCACGACTTGGTTCGCCGGTAGTCGAAGTCAGTCATCCCGAAGGCGGTTTCACCCCTGGGGTTGCCGTACGGCTGACGTGCGCCGACCGCAATGAGGTATTCCTCAAGGCCGCGGATCTGGCGCTGCCGATGGCGTCCCACTACCGAGCCGAGGCGGTCGTCGGGGAGCACCTTCCTTCCGCGATCGCGCCCAAGTTGTGGTGGTCGCTGGAGTCGCACGGCTGGATCGTCAACGCCTTCGAGGCGGTCCTGGGCGGGGAGCCCGATCTGCGGCCCGGGTCCGCGGACCTGCCCGGCGTTTTGGACGTGGTCGGGTCGCTGGAGCGGGAGTTGACCCCGTGTCCGGCCCCCGTGGGTGAGGCCGGGGAGATCTTGTCGCTGCTGGCAGGTCACTGGGAGCGGCTCGCTGCTGCCCCTGCCGGCCCGGATGTCTGGACTACTGCGCGTCGCGCGTGGGTGACGGAGATGGACGACCGGGACCTGCTGGTGAAGGCCGCTGCGGGAGACACCTTGGTGCATTGCGATCTGCGGGCGGACAACATGCTGGTGGATACCGGGCGGGTGCGGGTCCTGGACTGGTCCTGGGCGGCTCGTGGTGCAGCGTGGGTGGATGCGGCGTTCTTCGTCCCTCAGCTGATCCTCGCCGGTCACAGCCCGGCCAAAGCGGAGGCAGAGCTCGGAGCGCGGGTACCGGCGTGGCGGGTGGCAGATCCGAAAGCCGTGAGCATGTTCGCGGTGGCGATCACCGGCTACTGGTCCTGGCACCAGGTGCACGGCCCCGGTGGCGGACTGGGTGCGTACCGGGGCCGGGCGGCGGAGGCCGGCAGGCGGTGGATCGACTACCGGCTCAGCTGACGCCTCGGAGCGTCGGGGACTTGGTGGTCGGTCAGGCCGCGGGTGAGGACGGACAGCAGGTGCGGGGCCACGAGGTACCCGAGGTAGTCCTTCCCCGTGCGGCCGTCGGGTGCCTGCCACAGCGCCGCCCACGCCTCCTGAAGGGTCGGCGGGCCGTCGTGAGCGGTCAGGGACTGGGCGAGGGCGGCCGCGGAGCGTTCGGCACACCGGACCTGCTGGTGATAGGCGGTGATGTTCCCGCCGAGGAAGACGTGGGGGCTGGTGAGCACGTTGAAGACCAGACGCAGTCGGAAGGCGTCGGTGCTCAGGAACCAGGTCTCGCGGACCGTCGGAGGCGGAGTGCCCCAACTGGGTCTGAATCCGGCGAGGGCGGCGGCCTGGTCGACCTGGTCGCCGGTGGCGTACAGCTTCACTGGGTAGGGGACTTCCTCGTCCAGGTCCAGGCCGTGCCGGTGGTGCAGCGCCACGACCGCAGCAGTGAGCGCGCTCAGGGCGGCGTCGTCCAGCGGGTGGTCGCCGGTGTAGAGGAGGTCGAGGTCGGAGGTCGGCTGGTGGGTGCCGGTCGCGTGGGATCCGTAGGCGAGTACGTAGCCGCCGGCGTCGGACAGCAGGCCGGCGGCCTCCAGCAGGATCGTGAGTGCCGGGGCGGGGATCACCGGGATGCCTCCTGACCAAGGCGGGTGACGTAGTCCAGGACGTCACGCATGTGGGTGGCGGTGATGCGCGGGTTGATGGACATGAACCGCAGCGGGGCAAGGACGGCTCCGCGCCGGATGTGGCCCTGGTCGTCGGGGAGAGTGAACTGGTGCAGGTGCCAGCGCCCTTCGTCCATCAGGCGGCGGTGGATGGCCCGGTTCACCGCATTGAGGCGCTCCACCTGCGCCTCGGTTGCGGTGCCGGGGTGGGTGCCGGGCGGCAGGTAGCAGAACGCCACCGCGCACAGATCCGGCTCGTGCAGCCTCATCAGCCGCGGGTGAGCGTCCACGAGCGTCGCGAACGCCTCCGTGCGGTCCAGGCGCTCATCCATCATCCGGGCCAGTCCCTGCCGGCCCTGGGAGCGCAGTGCGGCCCAGGCGCGCAGGCTGGTCCATTCCTTCGTGCCGAGCTGCGGGGTGACCTGTCCGAAGGCGTAGTCCTCTTGCATGATCAGGTCGGAGTAGGAGGAGACCATGCGCAGGGCGGCCGGGTCGCGGACGAGGAGTGCGGATGTGGCGTAGGGGACGTTGAGGACTTTGTGGGGGTCAACGGTGATGGAGTCGAACGCTTCGATGCCGTCAAGGAGGTGGTGGCGGCGTGGGGTGAGTGCGGCCATCAGGCCCCAGCAGGCATCTGCGTGCAGCCACACCGATGGGTCTGCTGTTCGGACGGTGTCGTGGACGGCTCGCAGGTGGTCGATCGTCTGGGTGCGTGAGTCCCCGGCGTAGGCGACGACGGCCATCAGGCGGCCGGCGTTCTCTTTGACGGCCTGGGCGAGGGCGGTCAGGTCGTAGCGGAAGTGGTCGGTGTCGACCTCGATGAGGTGGGTGCCGCAGCCGGTCCAGGCGGCGGCGCTCTTGACGCTGTAGTGGCCGACCCCGCGGGGCACCACGAGCCCGAAGCGCTCCGGGTCACGCACGCCGTCGGTCAAGGTGCCGGGAACCGTGTGCTCGCGGGCGAGCATCATCGCGGTGGTGTTGCTGCCGGTGCCGCCGTAGGTCGTGATCCCTCCGGCCTCCCACACCGACGTCACTTCGCAGGCCGGCACTGTGGGGTAGCGGATCAGCTCGCGCAGCCATCGGATCACGGCGATCTCCGCCATGGTGCCGGACGGGGAGCAGAACGACTGGTTGATCAGGTTCTGCTGGGCCAGAAGCGCGAAGATGCCGGCGACGAGGGAAGCAGGGTCGGCGCCGGTATCGCCGAAGCCCATGAAGCGGGGGCTGTTCATGTTCACGCAGTACGGCAGCAGCCGCTTGGAGATGTCCTCCCAGACGGCCTGCGCGGTGGCCGGCTGCTCGGGCAGGTCTTCCAGCAGCAGATCACGCAGCGCGTGCGGGGTCGCCCTGCGGGCGAAGACGTCTTCGCTGTCCTTGAAGGCCAGGGACTGGGCGATCACCTCCTGGAGCAACGGGGTGAGTGCGGTGAGCGGACTCGAGGGCGGGGTCGACGGCATCTCTTCCTCCAGCAGCAGGTCAGAGAGGAACCAGGTGGCCAGCCCCTCGCCCGGGTAAGGCAGCGGGCGGCCTGTGCTCCAGCTTCACGCCGGGCCTGGTGGGCCGTCATTGAGGCGCTCGCGGCCCGTCATTGCGGGTCGTCCGCAATACGGCGCCCTCCCGTGCGGGGCTGCGGGTCGGTAGCGTGGACAGGCTGACTCGCCATTCGTACGGGGGTACGCCCATGGCCACAGTGACCCGCTCGAGACGCTCCCAGATTCAGCGTGAAGCCGCCCAGATCCGTATGCGCGGACAGCGCCGGCAGCACGACACCGCCCACATCGCCGCCACCATCCAGGACGCGCTGGGCGAGGTGAACGCGCTGGAGGCATGGCGGTTCGCCCTGGGATGGTCCCGTTCCCAGACCGTCGCCCAGGTCGCCGGGCTCTACCGCGCGGACGGGCTCCTCCCGCCGGGGCTCTCCGAGCCGATGCTGTGCCGGTGGGAACACGACGGGGCGGAGCGGCCGGGCCCGGAGTACACGGTGATGCTGTGCCGGGCCTATGGCGCCAGCCCCGAGCAACTCGGTCTGGTCCGCGGACTCGCGCCGCACACGGATGCCCTCTTCGGCCGGGCGGTGATCCGGTACGGTCGGCCCGAGATGACCGCGTACCCGAAGGGTTCGTGGGAAGGGATGGAGCCGATGACTACCGCAGCCGGTCTGCCCGCTGTCCGAGAATCACTCCATCTCACCCTGCTCGCCGACCCACAGGGCAGCGTCGGCATGGCTGAGCTGGTCGAAGCGGCCGTCGAGCACTACGCGCTGAACTACTCCAAGCACCCGCCGCAGATCCTGTTCGACGAAGTACGCCAGGTCCGCCAGCTCCTCACCCCGGTCCTCCAGACCGGCTCCGGCACCTCGTACGGGGTCGATGTCCAGCGGCAGGTCGGCTGGCTCTCGGCACTCCTGGGAAACCTGGCCTTCCACCTGGACGATCTGACCGGAGCCCGTACCCATCTGTCCGCGGCCGCGGCCTGGGGTGAACGGACCGGCGATGTCCGTCTGGCCGCGTGGGCGTGGGGCGCGCACAGCATGGTCGCCCGCACCACCGGCCGCTACGACACCGCTCTCGCCCACGCGGAACGCGGCGCCCGCCTCGCCCCGGCCGGCCTGGTCCGGGCGCAGCTGCATGCCTGGGCGCTGCTGCCGGCGCTTGCCCGCCTGCAACGCACCGATGACGCTGACCAGACTCTACGTACAGCTTTGTCGGAGCTGGAGGCCGACCCGTCAGGGACCGCGCCGGGCAGGTTCGGGTTCGACGAACCCGAACTCGCCCTCCACCAGGCCGAAGCCCACCTCGCTCTGGGACGTCACCAGCAGGCCCGAGCTCGCGCCGAAGTATCCGCAGCATCGTGCCCGGACGGCACGGGTGGCTGGACGGCCGCCACCCTCGTCCTCGCCCAGACCGAAGCGGCCGACTCCCCGCAGGACGCTGTCCAACGTGCCCTGCACGTCCTGGACCACGTCCCCGCCGCCCGGCTCCGCTCCACCGCCCGCACCCGCCTCCACGACCTCGCCACCGCGCTGCCCTCCGGGCCCGGAGCCGAACTCACCGAACGACTCCGCACCCTCCCCACCGCGATCGACCACCACGGACACGCACTCTGAAACGGAGCGTCCAGCAGCAAGAGCCGCCGAGCCGCTGCCCTCCGGCAAGCTCGCCGTGCCGGCGCGCTCGGGCTCTGCTGAGCGGCTTGACGTCGCCTTCTCCGGTTGGGCCCACCCTTGCGGCAGGCTTAACCAGAGGTCATGTTCACCTGTCTCCTGCCGCTACACCTGGCACTTCCTCGCCGGGCAGCGGCGTTTCTGGGATCTGGCCCGGGTGGTAGGTCCGCCGGTGCTTGGAGATGGAAGACAGCAGCGCAGCTTCGCCGTCGGCGTCGGTGTCGATCGCTCTGGCATCTCCGTCGGAGTACACCGCCCACGCCACCACGGGATCAGCGAACGAGGTCCCCTCGCTCGGGTCTTGCCACTTCGTCATCCAGCCCCCACCCGGGACAACGCCCACGATCTGGCGGCGCTCACGAACTTCCTTGAAACCCTCAATGTTCTGTGCGCGTCGCAGCTCATTGCGCCACAGCACCAATGGCTCGCCGTCATCGTTCCAGGCGTGTACGGGGAGAGACTTATCGGGCAGGTGGCCGCGGTCGAAGATGGCTTCGGTGGGCACGGTCGCCGGAATCATGAGTCCTCCACAGGTAGGTGATCTGTCAGTCTCGCGAGGCCCCGTCGTCAGCAAGCCTGTCCAGCCGTATTCGGCCGGTTTTCAGATTCTGATGCGTTGGCCGTGGCTGTCTCAGGTGCTGTCGCGCTCCAACGCATACAGCTCGTACGGCACGGTGGTCCCGTCGTCGGTGTGCCGGTCGGATGTGCCGATGCGGGTGAACCCAGCTTTGGCCAGGACCCGGCCGGAGGCGGGGTTGTCGGGATGGTGCATGGCATCCAGCCGGTTGAGGTCGGCAGCGGTGAAGGCGACGGAAACAACGTGGTGGGCGGCGTGGGTGGCGTAGCCGTGGCCCCAGGTGTCTTCGCGGAGGATGTAGCTGAGGGTGCCCATGGACGGGGTACGTCGGCGCAGGGAGATCAGGCCGATCATCTCGTCTGCGGTGAGGATGCCCCAGCTCCACTGTGCGCGCGGGGTTTCGGCGGCTCGGGCGAGGGCTGCGCGGATCTTCTCGTGGGCCTGTTCGAGGGTGAGGGGCTTGCCGGTGGTGTGCCGGATGGAGGCGCCGCTGTAGATGCGGGTGAGGGCAGCAGCGTCGTCGGGGCGGAGGGCGCGCAGGGTCACCATGCGGCGGTCAGCTCCTTCGCGGTGGGCCGGTCGGCGGGATCGGGGGCCAGGCACGCGGTGATGGCCTTCTCGAACGCGGGGAACGGCCACGGCCGGACATCGCGCAACGCGGTGGTGGTGCCCTGGGCGATGGCGGCCAGCTTCTCCAGGCGGTCGAGGTCGTTGTCGTAGGGGACGGGGCGGTGGCCGGTCCAGCACCAGAAGAGGGAGGCGCTCAGGCTCCAGATGTCGGCGGCCGGCTGTGCCTGGATGTGGGTGTCGGCGGGGGTGTCGAGGATCGCGGTGGCGATCTCGGGGGCGGTGGTGTGGGTGAGGGCTCCCCGGTACGGAACGGGGCGGCCGTCGCCGGGGCCGCAGGCGAGGGCGTAGTCGATGACCGCCGCGTGGCCGTCGTTCGTGACGAGGGTGTTGGTGGGCTGGACGTCGGCATGGGCCCAGCCTGCGGCGTGCATCCGGGCGAGGTGCTGTGTCCAGCTGCGGGCGATGCCCGTGAGCCAGGATCGGACCGCGGCGCGGTCTCCTTCGGGCCCGCGAGCGAGGGCGAATGCCCGCCACAGGGGTGCGCCGTCGATCCAGTTGACGGCCAGCCACCGGCCGCCCTCCCACGTCCCGGCGCTCACCCGGTAGTCGGGGCTGAGGGCGTCGGCGGCCGTGAGGCGAAGGAGGTGGTCGTCCTCCTGGGCCATCTCTGCGGCCTTCTCGTGGGCGTTGTCGGCGTCGGGGGTGTTGGCCTTCACCGCGACCGCTCCCTTGGGGCCCTGCACCTTCCAGGCCCGGGAGCCGCGCCGGTCGCTCAGGAGCCGGATCGTGGTGGGTTCGCCGGTGTGGGCGGTGAGGAGGGCGACGGCTTCGCCGGGGGGAGGAGGTTCCTGGCCCATGTGCGGATGTCCTTCCACTGGGTGGGGAGGTGCGCGAACACGTCGCGGCCGTCGTCGTCGGCCGCGGCGAGGACTGCGGCCAGGTCGGGGGTCGCGCTCAGGAAGCGTGGGTCGCGGCGACGGCGGCCCTCACGGGGAGGAACGAGGCAGGGGCGGCCGGGATTCGGTGGCCGGGCCCGGTGACTTCCTCTTCTCCCGCGTAGAACTTGCCGAACATCACCCCGAGGGGCCCGTAGAGGTTCTTCAGCACCCAGTGCGGCCAGCCCAGCAGGTCACGGTGCCCAGTGCCGGGCACTTCGCCCACCAGGACAATGTTCTCGCACCGCAGGAGGCCGTGGGGCCGTTTCAGCAAGGGCCGTAGCCACTCCGCGGCTTGGGCGCCCGCGTGGAAGAGCTCCGCCTGGACGGCTTCGGCGTCGCCGTCGGCGCGGTAGACAGTCCAGGTCGTCAGGCCCTGCTGGAGGGAGGGGGCCAGGTAGGGGCAGTGGGCGGTCATCCGGCGTGCGTAGTCGCTGATGTCCACGGAGCTCGGTCGGGTGGTGCTGGCCTCAACGAGGCGCAGCGCCCCGGCGGTGGGCCGGGGCGCTGCGCTGCTGCTGGTGGTCACCGGCGGGCGGTCTCCGGCTGGTCGGGCACGATGTCGCCGCCGGCGGGGCCGCAGTCCCATTCGGCGACCACGGTGCCGGTCTTCTGGTAGCGGGCGATGGCGGCCTGGTCGACGTTGCCGTGGGCGTCGGTGAACCAGATCTCGGGCAGCGGTCCGTGCGCCTCTTCGTAGGCGGTGACCCAGGCGATCGGGCCGTGGCCGTTGTTCGCGACGTGACGGATGGGCTGCCCGGCGGTCTCCTGGCACAGGGCCGCGTAGGCGGGGGTGCCGAGTTGCTCGTGCCACTCCTTGTCCACGGCCGGGGAGAACATCTCGGGTGCGCTCTGGCCGTTCTTGAAGCGTTGGCCGGTGATGGTCAGGAACCGGCGTAGCTCGGTCGTTGCGGTGCTCATGGTGGTGCCCCTCTCGGTGTCGAGTGGTGCTCGTCCCGTCCGGGTCGGAACGGGTGTGGTGCCGTGCGCCGCGCACCCGGGGTCGTTGGGGCGGCGCCCGGGTGCGCGGCGGTCTCAGGGGGTCTTGGCTGGTTCGGGGGTGGCGCTGACGAGGCGGTCCAGGCGCTCGTACAGGGCGCGTACGAGCCGGGCGTGGCGCTGGGTACAACGCGCGGTGCCCTCCGCTGGGACGGACAGGCGCCGGTCGGCTTCCTCGAGGACGACGTCGGCCAGGACGCGGGCGGCGTGCTCCTGGGGCAGCAGGGTGGCGGCGCGGCGGACGTCGGCGGCGACGGCGCGGGCGGCACCGGTGAGCAGCAGCGTGATCTGCTGGAAGTCCGCAGACGGCAGGCCGGGGTCGCCGGTCCATCTCAGCACGGCTTTGACCAGACCCTTGTGGAGCTCCCGGTCCAGCGGGAGTTCGGCCTCGATCAGCCCGAGGGGGTCGTAGAGCACTACGCGGGTGTCGGTCATCGGGCGCCTGCCACGTTGTCGTCCTGGTCGTGGTCGCCGGTGTCGGCGCCCGGGGCCTGGACGGCGAGGAAGCGGGCGTAGCCGCGGACGGCTCGCTCCAGCAGCGCCGGGGAAGGCCGGCCGAAGTCGGGCGGCTGGAGGCCGGGGGCTTCCGGTTGGGGGCCGGCGGGTGTGGGTGCGCTCATGGGCACCGCCTCCGTTGCTGGGGTGCGTCGGTGTCGTTCGACGCTACGGATACGGCGGTCCGCTCTTCAATGAGATTGCGGGTAATTGCGGAAGTTCACTCCAGGGCGTCGATCGCTGCTGTGATGAGGGCGCGGGCGTCGTCGCCGTAGACGGCCATCTCTGCGAGGCCGGCGAACGCCTTCGCGTAGTCGGCGAGCTCGCGCGGCTGCGTCACCTTGATCTCCGCCGTCAGTGTCTCCACCACGGCGCTGGTGTCGTCGTGGACGTAGAACGCTTCCAGCGGCCATACGGTGCGCTGCGCGGTGAACGGGATGATGCCCAGCGAGAGGGATGCGAGCGGCATCACGGTCAGGAGGTGGCGGAGCTGGCCGCGCATGGCGTCGGGGTCGGCGGTGCGGAAGCGCAGGACGGATTCCTCGAGGAGGACGACGTAGCGGTGGCCGCCTTCGTAGAGGAATCGGGAGCGGGCGACGCGGGCGGCGACGGCTTCGGCGACGTCGTCGGGGGTGCCCTGGAAGCGGGTGATCTGGTTCATGAGGGCGGTCGCGAATGCTGGGGTCTGGAGGAATCCGGGCGGCACGTTGGAGAGGTAGACGCGGCAGTGGCGGGTCTGCTGGTGGAGGGTGTACCAGTCCTGTTGGACCTGGCGCATGCCGTTGCGGTGCAGGCGGCGCCACTCCATGTACATGGAGTCGACGGCGCGGGCGGTGGCGATGAGGTCGTCGGCCTGGTTGTCGGCGTCGCACACTGCGCACCAGGTGCGGATGTCCGCGTCCGAGGGCAGGGCCGCGCCCTTTTGGATGCGGGTGGTCTTGGCGGGGTGCCAGCCGCACCGGGCGGAGAGGTCCTTCCCGGTGAGGCCGGCGTCCTTGCGCAGGTGCTGCAGCCGCACGGCGAGCGCCTCGCGGGCCGACTGGGCGCTGGACGAGGGAGAGGTGGTCGTCATGAGGTGCGTGGCCCTTGGGTGTGCGTGGGTCAGATGCGGTATTCGGCGTGCGGGGTGGCCAGGTCCCACACCGAGCGGAACGCCTCCACGCACAGCTCTACCGCGCTGGGATCGTCGGTGTGGTCGGGCTCCAGGGCCTCGCCGTCACCGGAGAAGACGTTGAACCGCACGACCTGGTCGTCAATGAGCCAGAAGTCGTTGCCGGGCAGGGAGAGGGTGGAGGCGCGGCGGCGGGGCAGCCAGCGGACGTCCTCTCCGGCACGGAGGTTGGCGTCGGTGATGGCGTGCTCGAAGCGGATGTAGTCGGTGACGGGCTCGGACACGACCCTGGCCCGCAGGACCTTCACCCCGCGGCCCACGGTCCGCTCCACCAGCGGCAGCCAGCCACTCCAGTACTCCGAGTCGTCCGAGGGCACGCTCCCGTCCCGCAGGAACGCGTCGTAGACCTCTCGCTCCTCCCCCACGGCATAGACGTCGCGCAGCTCCAGGTGCAGGGCGTGCTGTCGGGCGGAGTCGAGCAGGTCCTCAAAGCTGAGGGCCGGCGGCTTCTGCGGCATCACACGCCTTCCTGATCTGATCCGCCATCCGGACCGAGATACGGATGGCCGCCTCGTCATCCGCCGGCGGACTGTCCTGACTGCAAGCAGCCCGGGTCACCGCGTCGGCGGCCTTGCCCTGGAATACGAGTTCCGGCCCCTCAGCAGCGTCGGTGTCCACCCACACCGCAGGGCAGTTCCCCCCGCCCGAGTTCGGGTCCGTACCGAAGAAAAGTAACGCCATAACCGCCTCCAAAGAAAGCCAGTTGCGTGTAGTTGCGCAACGACAGTCCCGCAGGCCGGAGTCAACGTCAAGAGCTCTCGCCGCCGTGCTGGTCGGCGGTCAGGGTGACAGCTTCTGGTCCGTCCGGGTGTGCGAGCGCCGCGACTACGGTGTCCCGGGATGCAGTTCCTCTACCTTGCGACCATGGAACACACCCCGATGCCCGAACCCTTGCGGCAGATGGTTCACCACCTCGTTTCCGAAGTGGTCATGAACTGCCAGGAGGTGCTGCGGTACACCGAGCCGGACATCGCGCGCGACTGGAAACGCATGACGCTGATCCGCGCCACGGATGCCTCCGACACGATGGACATGGCGTCCATGCTGATCGCCGCGTACTGCCAGCGCACTGGCATGGCCATGGACACCCTCGCCTCGTATCTCCAGACCCGGCAGCAGCGCAGCCGGGCGACCGGCCCGAGGGATGCGGACCGGTACGAGGTCGCCGGGATGCTCGGCACGCCGCTTCCTCCCAAGGACGACCAGGACGCGCAGAGGAGTTTCTCGTGCGGTCAGGGGTATACGCAGGGCGGGCTGATGGCCGAGGCCGATGAGCAGCGGCTGTTCACCGAGGCATGTCTGCACGGGCTGCGAGCCCGGCTGTGCGACGACGTCGACGCGCTGGACAGCTACCTGCCACCTCACGTCGCGGAGCTGGCCCGGAAGGTCGCCGGGGTGCTAGCGGCACCACAGCCAGCCACCGCATGACGGCGGGGCAGCAGCCTCGTTGAACGGTGCGGCCCCGAGGGGATGGCCCCGGGTCGTCTTGGCTGTCCGCCCACACGTCATCACCGACATCCAGACCCTCCCAGTCCCCGGCGCCCTCAACCTCGATGGCCACTTGCCGTCAGAGCTTCTTGACGTCATCGAGGACCTCGAGCACAGGAACGAAGGGACCGAGGCGTCCGAGGAACGGCAGGGCCTCGCCTACAGCCTCATTCAGGAACTCAAGGAAGCTATCGTCGCCCGCTTCCTACCTGGGGTGAACCCGGGGTCGCCTATGACTTCGCTCGAGCGGTCGGCTCAGCCCACGGCCAAGAAGGCAGCGACTACCTCGGACGGGCTCGCCTGTTCGCGGCTCACGCTGGCTTGTTGCACGCCCCGGAGCGCGTACTGGGCCTCTTGGACGCAGCGCCGAGCCGTCGGCACAACCTCGTATAGAACGCGCCCGGCCTGCGGCTAGCCGGGCATGACGCTCAGGTTTGTTGTGGCGGTCCTGGCTTGCCCTGCACGAGAAATGTCAGTGTGCCTACAGGGCGAAACTCTCGGTGCCGTGCGCGGGGCCGGTGGTGTCGAACAGTCTTCGTGAGCCGGCGAGCGTCCTGGCGCTGTATGTCCGGTGCCGTTGCAGCAGGACAGTGAGCGTGGCGCTCGTCAGCGCCTTCGGCAGGTCCTCTGCCCGTCGCAGCGTCGCAGTCCCGGTGTCCAGTTCGGGTACGTACGGATCATGGAACCGGACCGGCACGCCCCGGGCATGGAGTTCCCGGATGAGAGGCAGGGCCGGTGTGTTGCGGATGTCGGCGACGTCCGGCTTGTACGTGACGCCGAGCAGCAGGACGTCGGCGTCGGTGGGGCGGGTGCCGCTGTCGTCGAGGTGCTTGCAGATACGGTCGGCGATCCACAGGGGCATGCCGAGATTGATCTGTTGCGCGGTCTGCGCGAGGTGGAACGGCAGGCCCATTTCGCCGGCCCGGTGGACCAAATACATGGGGTCGGCGGGAATGCAGTGGCCTCCGACTCCCGGCCCGGGCCGGAACGGGGTGTATCCGAAGGGTTTCGTCGCGGCGGCGGCGAGGGTGTCCCAGACGTCGATGCCCATGTGGTGGCACAGCTGGGCGAATTCGTTGACCAGCGCAATGTTGACCTGGCGGTAGGTGTTCTCAAGGATCTTCGCCGCCTCGGCCTCGCGGGTGCTTCGCGTGCGGTGGACCGGCGCCCCGAGCGAGGTGTAGAACGCGGCGGCGCGGTCCAGGCACCGGTCGGTGAGGCCGCCGGTGAGCTTGGGAGTGTTGGCCAGGTTGTAGGCGGTGTTCCCGGGGTCGATACGTTCGGGTGAGTACGCCAGCGCGAAGTCGATGCCCGCGGTGAGGCCGGTCTGCTGGAGGATCTCGCGGACCGGTCCGTCTGTGGTTCCCGGGTAGGTGGTGGACTCCACGATCACCAGCTGCCCGGCGCGGAGGTGGTCGCGGACCGTGGTGGTGGCGCTGGTGAGGGGGCCGAGATCGGGGCGCCCGTGGCTGTCCAGCGGGGTGGGGACGCACAGGATGACCGTGTCGCAGGCGGTCAGGCAGGCTGGATCGGTGGTGGCGCGCAGACGGTGCCGGACCGCCGCGAGGTCGGGTGTGGTGACGGTCTCGACGGGAGGGACGCCCTGGGTGATCTGGCCGACGCGCAGGGGGTCGGTGTCCAGGCCCCGTACGTCGTAGCCGGCGGTCGCGGCGTTGACCGCGAGTGGCAGTCCCGCGTAGCCGAGTCCGATGACGGCGACGGGTCCGCGGTGGCGGCCGGTGGCTGTGGTCATCGGGTGCCTTTCGAGGCGGTGGGGTGGTGATGGGCTTGCAGGGCGAGGCCGGTGAGGGTGCGGGCGTTGCGGCGGAGCCAGTACAGGAGGGCGAACCGGGCGTGGCCGAAGCTGAGCAGTGCGGGCGGGGCGCTGTCGCAGACGGCGAGGCCGTAGGTGTCCAGGAGCTGGGTGGTTTCGTACAGCGCTGTCATGGTCGTCAGCTCACGGTGGCTCAGCGGGGCTACGTCGAGGTATCCGGTGAGGAAGGCGATGACGCGCGGTGCGTACACGGTGGGCGGTCCGGCCGGCTGTGTGCAGTAGAGCAGAGCGCGCAGGAGTTCGTAGGCGGGTGGGGCGAGCCGGGCGAGGTCGAAGTCGAGGACCGCGCTGATGCGGTTGTCATCGAGGACGAGGACGTTGCCGGGGTGGAAGTCGCCGTGGATCAGCGCCTGGGGCAGGGACCGCAGTTCGTCGAGGTCGGCGGTGGTCAGGGCCTGAGCACGACGGAGTTTGGCCGCCAGGAGGCGACGGGCGTGTCGGTGAGAGCAGTCAGGACCGGCGTGGGCTGCTGCTGCCGCTCGGATACCGGCGGTGGGGTCTGCGGGTATGGCCTGGCGGGGAGCTGTGGCAGGCACCGGGAGTTCGCGCAGGTGCTGGTGGATCCGGCCGAGGACGGTGCCGAGATCGTGGCATTGGCTTGGTGTGGCCGCGTCGGTGTGGGGATGGTTTCCGGCGGCGTGGCGGGTCAGTAGGTAGTGGTGCGTTCCGTGCTCGGTCGTGAGGTGGCCGTCGTTGTTGGACAGGACGGCGGGGGCGAGGCCACTGGTGCGGGCCGCGTGGTCGTGGGCGGCGGCGGTGAACCGGGCTCGTTCCGGGGTGAAGTACTCGGGCAGGCGGCGCAGTACATATCGGCCGTGCGTGGTGCTGATGAGCCAGGGGGCGGTATTGGTCCCGGCGGGAAGTCTGGTGATGACTTGCCCGCTGTGGGGAAGCTGCGGATAGCGGGCGAGGATCGCGGCGGGTGCGTTCACGCGGCGCCCGCGGTACGCAGCCAGGTGGTGAGGGCTTCGGCGGTACGGGTGTTGTCTTCGGGGCTCATCAGCGGATGCAGGGCGGGGCACAGCAGCCGGCTGGCGACGTCTTCGGCCACGGGAAGCGGCCATTGGCCGGCCGTGGCCTTCGCGATCAGCGGGTGGACCCGGTAGGTGGGCGGGTTGGCGATGACCGTGCCGATCGCGTGTTCCTCGCGCAGCGCGTCCCGGAGGCGGTCGCGGGTCCCGGCGGGGAGGGCGGCATCCAGCAGGACGTTGTAGAGGTAGTAGACGTGGCGGTAGCCCGCCCGTTCGCCGGGGGTGTGCAGGCCGGGGGTGCCGGTCAGGAGCCGGGTGCGTTCGCGGGCGAGGGCGATGCGCTGGTCGTTCATGGTGTCCAGGCGCTTCAGCTGGACGCTGCCGACGGCGGCCTGAAATTCGGTCATCCGGTGACTTGAGCCCAGAGTCTGTCCCAGGCCGAAGGACCGCAGCTGCCGGATGCGGTGGGCGGTGGCCTCGCAGTCAGTGGTGAGCATGCCGCCCTCGCCGAGGGTGGTCATCAGCTTCTTGCGGTGGAAGCTGAACATAGTCAGCCAGCCGCCGCTGCCGACCGGGCCCAGCGGGGTGGTCGCGCCGGCGGCGCGGGCGGCGTCGACAACGATCCGGGGCGGCCCGATTCCGAGCGCTGCAGCCCGGCTGGTGGTCTCGGATTCGATGGCCACGAGGTCGGCGGGCTGCCCGTTCATGTGCGTGACCAGAACAGCAGTCGTACGCGGGGTCATGCGCCGGGCGATCTCGTCCGGGTCGAGGTTGAGGGTGTGCGGGTCGGGTTCGGCCAGGACCAGGCGGAACCCGGCGCCGAGGACGGCGAGGTGGGTGCCGGGGAAGTTGATCGCGCAGGAGATGACTTCGGCCCCGGGTTCGGCGTCCAGGCAGGTCATGGCCAGGTCGAGGGCGACGCCGCCGCTGTTGACGCTGACCGCGAAGCCGGCGCCGGTGTAGGCGGCGAACGCCTTCTCGAACTCTTCCTGGTGGCGGCGGGTGTACTGGTCGGTCCAGGACGGCATCTCGGCCAGCACCTGGGCGAGCGCGGCGTGTTCGGCCTCGGTGTACCAGCCGCCCATGCCCGGCTCCCCGGGCCAGACGGCCGGGGAGGCTGGCTGGGGCGGCGGGGAGGGCAGGGTCATCCCTGGTGCTCGCGGCCGTGAGCCGACTCGTAGGCGCGGGCGTCGATGAGCTGGTTGACGTCGCGTTCGAGGTGGTCAAGACCGTGCGTGGCGATGATGGTCTTGCCGATCTGGAGCATGGTGTTGGACCGGTTCTTGAACGGGTCGCACACCTTGGGACAGATCGCGGGCAGGTCACCCCGCACGCGGGCGCGTACGGCGCCTTCCCAGACTTCGGCGAATGAGGTGTCCACGGCGGATCCGTAGCTGGCTCCGCCGGGGCGGGGGTGGTAGTTGCACGGGTACAGGTGCCCGTCCGAGCCGACCGCGGCGAACATGTCGGTGATGGAGCAGACCGAGAACTGGCGTGGCAGTTCGGCCTCGTAGTCGAGTTTGTGGACCTCGATCAGCTCGAAGTTCTCGTCGACGACCTCGTCACGGATGCGGGCGATCAGCTCGTTCGCGTGGGCCACCTGGGCGGGGTCGAGCAGCTTGTCGCCGGAGATGTCCCGCTTGAGGCGGAGCCGGTCCGCTCCGGCGTCGCGGGCCAGGACGGCCATGTCGTAGACCTCGTGGTAGTTCTCCGGGTACAGGATGAACGAGACGCTGATCTCCAGATCCGTCCGCTCCTGCCGGCGCCGGGCCGCCAGCGCCCGCAGGTTCTCCACCGCCCGCTCGAACTTCACCGCTCCCGCCTTGTGGCCGCGGAACTTGAGTGCCGCGTACGTGGGCCCGGTTGCCGCGTCCAGGCTCACGTGGACGTAGCCGGAGTGGACCAGGACATCGATGACCTTGTTGTCCATCAGCTCGCCGTTGGTGAAGATGCCAACGCGTACGTCGTTGTCGATGAGGTAGCTGATGGCGGGCATGAGTGCCGCGCGGGAGATCAGCGGTTCGCCGATCAGGCCGGAAAAGGACACATTATGGACCCGGAACTCCCGGGTGTGGTCCGTGCCGCCGGAACGGTAGCTGCCGGTCTTGCGGTACCCGACGATGTCGCGCACGAGCTTCATCATCGCTACGGGTGAGCCGAGCGTGTCCGGGAGCCGGTCCGGGGCCTCCTTCGAGGCGTCCACGAGCGTGAGCATGTCCCGCTCGTCGTCCCATATCTCCAGCGGCACGTGATCCCCGATGCACCACTGGCAGCGGAGATTGCAGCCGCTGGAAGGGTGGATCAGCACCTCGTACGGCGGCAGCACCTGCCCCTCCACCGTCGCGGCGAACAGCGGCCACTGCCGCCTGAGCACATCCAACTCGTTGAAACGCCCCGGAAGATCAGTCCGGAAAGCCCCCTGTAACGATGCCGCCTGCTCTCCCATGACTCCCACCCCTCCCGATCACCGCCACGCACAGTGGCGGAGCAATGACTATAAGCAGGCACGGCCGTCACTCGCACAGGTTTCCGCTACCGCCAACAAGCTCTCCCCGACGCCCAGTTCCCCAGCGGACTGGGGTCCGGCATCGTGTCCCCATGACCTCAACCCCGATGCCGGCCGCACTGCTGAAGGAGGTCGTCGACGCATGTACCGGCCTGGCCCCCGCACCTGCCACGGTCCTGTCCGGTGGACCAGTGCACCTGCACCTGCACTGCGCGCCCCCTCCGCCCCTGGCACAGCTGGTGGCGGCGCTCACCCCGTACCTTCGGGCCTCCGACACGGTGGACGGCGTCCCCTCGCAGGAGATCAAGGTCGTCGTTTCCGACACGGCACTGGCCCGGCGCGTCGGGCACGTAATCACCACGGCCGGCGGGAGTCCTCGTCACAGCGAGCCGCACCTGGTCCACAAGGGAATCCACCTGGTCCGCAAGTCAGCCGGTTCTCCTCCCGGGCGGCGCTTTGGCCATCTGCTCTGGAGCGACGACAATCCCCGGACCACTTACGTGATCCTGCCGGGCGCGGACTCCGCTTCGCAGAAGGTACTGCTGCGGATGGTCCGGGCGATAGCCGCCCGCACGCTGCTCGCCGCTGGCTGGGTACCTCTCCACGCGGCCTGCGTCACCACGACGGCAGGTGCGGTGATCCTCCTCGGTGGGCAGGGCGGCGGCAAGACTACGGCCATGCTGCGCCTGCTGGACGACGCCATCCGTCCAGCCTCGTTCGTCGCCAACGACAAGGTCTTCCTCAGCCCCGAAACCGCCGGCAGGGTGGAAGTCCGCGCGCTGCCGACAGCCGTCGGCCTGCGCGGACCGGCCCTCCGTCTCTTCCCCGCGCTGAGCCGAGCGGCACCGGCAGCAGCCGTGTCTCAGAACAGCGGCGCTGCCCGTGATGCGGACAGCAGGGAAGGCCGGACATATCTAACGGCGCAACGTGTTGCCGAGGCCTTCGCCGTCTCCCAGTCGGAGGGCGGGCCTCTGGTCACGTTCGTCGATGTCGCATACCGCGGGCCGGGCCATTCGGCCTGGCGCCCTCTCGCGCTGGAGGAACGCGTCGCCGCGCTGCACGCCGCGTACCTGGCCGACGGACTGCTCGACGACCCTCACGAACACTCCCGCCTCCACCGGGACCATGGCCATTCGCACCACCAGCGGCTTCAGCGATGCGCCGCTGGTGTACCGGCGGCCGCCTTCAGCCCTGGGGACGATGCCGCACCGATACTCACTGCGGGAATGGCCGGCCTCCTCGCTCAGGCAGAGCGCACCTTGCCGTGACGCAGACGGTGATCGAGCTCCCACAGCGCCGATCGGTTGGAGTCCCACTGCACGGCCTTCACCGCCGCGTCGAAATCGAACCAGCCGTACTCGGTGTGCTCGTCCGACAGCGTCAGCTCAGAAGTATCGACACGGACTCCGAACGTGAACTCAGGAATCACCAGCACGTCCGGGCCCCAGGTGAACTCACCGGTGACGTGCACCACCGGAATCGTCGCCCGCGCGTCGAGTTCGACGAACTCGAAGTCGCCGTCCAGGCCCGCCTCCTCGGCAGCCTCACGCCGGGCGGCCAGCAAAGGAGACTCGCCGGCCTCTCCGCCACCGGCCACACCCTGCCAGTACGCGCCGTCCGAGCGGCGGAACAGGGCAAACTGCAGATCCCCCTCCACCTCCCGGTAGGGCAGCACCAGTACCTGGAACGGAGCACGGCCATCCGCAGCTTCAGTCACCGCTACATCGTAGGGCCGACAGGGAAAGGACACCGCCCGCCGTGCCACAGCCTGTTAGCCGATGGTGCTGCGGAAGGCGACACACCCTGATCACCTCACCGCCAACGACGACCCGGAGCCAGGTGGCATTCAGCTGGCGTAGAAGTCCTGCAGGGTGTCGTCGAGGTCTTCGAGGGTGTCTTCCTCGCTACTGATACCAAGAGCGCTCAACATGCCGATGCACGAGGCGGAGTAGCGGCCGAGGGCGACGATGAGGTCGTAGTACTGCTCCTCGTCCTCGTCGAACAGGCGGGCCAGGAAGGCTGCGGTCTGCTTCACGCCGGGCGGTCCGGTGAGCATCGTCTCGATCATCTTCACCACATCGCGCTCCGGGATTCCTTCCGGGAGCCCGACCGTGAGCTGGGACATCAGGGCTTCCACCTCTACCTCGCGCTCCTTCGCGAGCCAGAAGGTAAGACCTGACGCCGCCATCCCGGCGCCGGTGACGAGCTGAGTGACGTGGTCAATTCCGCCGGCCTCCAGATCAGCGTTCACTGCCGTGAGCACTACGCGGCACACCGGGTCGTCAGCGCGGACACGTGCTGGTGACGCCAGGGGCTGCAGGGCCGCGCGTATCAGCTGCATCACGGGTTCGGATAACGAGTTCATAGCGTCATCCTCCCGCCTACCGCTGCTCACCGGCGGGCATTCTGCAACACCGAGGCCGTGCTGAGCATGAACTCACTGGAGTCACCTTCTGCCTTGATCAGTTCCATCCGTCTTCCACCGGTGAGGTGCCGCGAATGCCTCAATGCGCCCTTGTGGCGCTCGCGTGACCTGTCTGAGTCTGGGGCCGATCAACTACGAAGGGGGTTCACGATGGGTCGGTCCAAGGCGAAGAAGCCGCGGCGTGACAAGGGCGGCGGGCAGGAACGGTTCCGGATCGACGACCGTGTGGTCGGCCAGGCGGAGATCCTGGCGGCGGGCGCGGCGCTGAGCGACCACGTCGATGACCACGGTCGGCTGCTCTACATGGACACTCCCGCGCTCGGGCTCGGCCAGGTCGCCACCGGCATCAACCCGGACACCGGCACTGTGGAGACCGATGACGGGGAGGACCCGATGCCGGTGGCCCTGTTCGAGCCGGAACGCGCGATGATGTCCCGTCTGCCCGGCGGCGAGACCTCGGAGATCCAGGTGGAAGGCGCGATCTCCGCCGGACTGCGGCGCTTCCCTCGCGGCTTCGCCGATCTGCGGACCATCCCTGGCTGGGCTCTGCACCGGCTGGCCGACAACCGGATCGAACTGCGCTCCCCCGACGGCGGTGTCTACTCCCGCATCACCGTCCCCGCCTCACCCGACTGGTACTCAGCCGCCCTGCATCACGGGTACGTGGTGTGCTTCTACGGCCCGCAACTCGGAGTGCGCACACCACCCGGCAGCACACCGCAGCAGTACACCGACGCCAAGCGCCTGGAGGAATTCAGGACCGCTCGCGGTCGTGGCCTGGTCGCCGGCGGGATCATCGCCTACCGCAACAACCGCTGACCCACGCCCTGCTGGGGCCCACGAGTGACCTGCTTAACTCTGACGCTCTCCCAGAAGGCGTCGTTGCCGCTTCTCGCCACTATTGCCAAGGATCTTGAATGAACAAGAACGAACTCGACTCCGCCTGGGTCGAGTCCCAGTTGCGTGACGCCCAGTGGCAGACCAGCAGCGAAAGCAGCGGCGGGACAAACTGCGTCCAGGTCGCCTTCCTCGATCAAGGCGTCGTGGCGCTGCGCGACTCGAAGAACCCCGACAAGGCGCCGCACCTGTTCACGGACTCCGAGTACGACGCCTTCGTCGGTGGCATCGTCCGCGGGGAGCTCCGCCGCGGCTGAACCCGTAGTCCCTGAGCGTCGGCCGGTCCCAAGTCCACGGGGCCGGCCGCCTCCATGAGAAGAGCACGACCGGCGCCATAACCAGCCCACCGTCGGCAGCTGGAGCGGTGAGCTGTCCGGGTATCAGCCAATGGGGCTGCGCTGAGTATCGGACACCGGGGGCATCCAGTGCACCGCGTTCTCGCGGAAGGAAGCGTTGACCGGTGTGAGGTCTGCGCCGCTGGTGTCGTCGAGGGCCGGGACGTTGATGCCAATCTCCGGGACGTCGCAGTCGACCGCCGCGACTCTGGTGCCGCATGCGCCGCAGAATCCGCGCTTGGCCTTGCCCGGGAACGTCTCGAACCAGGTCGGCTCACCGCCCTTGCCCGTCCACGTGACCCGCTCGAAGCCGACCCACCACATCACCGGGGCCCCACCGAGCTTCACACAATGGCTGCAATGGCATGTGTGCGGGTATGTCGCTTGGCCCGTGGCGGTGAAGCGGATCCGACCACACAGGCATCCGCCAGTGCGCTCTTCGGCTCCCTTGGGGGTGGCGTTCATCAGGTGATCTCCGCAGCAATATAGGCGAGTTGAGCCCATCAGTCTGACAGCCCCTGCCCATTACTGCAGGCAGCAACAGGCCGCGACGCCGCTGCCCGCTCTGGACGGCAGTCGCGCCCCGGGGCCCGGCAGTGCTGTGCCCTACCGAATAAAAGACCTCTCTCAATAGAGAGAGGTGTCGGCACCTGATACCTGCTGACCCACCCCTGTTGACCTGGGGCGCACCGGTCCCTGGCCCAACGCTCTGGGCAACTCGCTGCGCAACCGGCTGGGCACCTGGTTGCGCAACCTGAAGGGCAACCGGCTGAGCAACTGGTTGGGCAACCCGGGCGGCCCCGTAGGACGGCGCACCGCCGAACGGATGTGCGCTATGCCTCCGGCCCCGTGCGCTGCCCCAGATGCTGACCCGCGCCGGCAAAAGCTGCGTGGGCTCTTCCCGGTGAAGTCGCGCCGATTCCGTCCTGGTGGGTGCAGCGTCACTTCAGACTGGTCGGATGTCACAGGTACCGAGGGTGTATGGCAGTGAGCGTGATGATTCGGAGTGCGGGCCGCAGCCCGGTCGCGACTACCGCGAGTTGACCGGTGGGCCGCTGGACGGGCAGTTGCTCGATGTCTCCGGCTGGACGGAAGAGGAGATCACTACCGGCGCGTACTTGATCACCCCTCACAGTGCGTTCGGGCCGGGGGGCCGGGCCTCTTACGCGCCGACTTTCAGTCGTCCTGGCGGTCCGTGGGTGTGGGAGGGCGACGTGCCCTGATCATCTCGCCGTCAACGCGGGCCCGGTGCTGTGGCCCGAATCTGGTGGGCCTGGAGCGGATTACTCGTGACCGACCAGGGCGGTGAGGTCCCCTAGCTCAGCGGAGCTGGCCGCCGGTCGGGCGGGGCTGCTCCTCCCGATCCTCGGCACGCTCGCGGGCCTCGACCGCATCAGGGTGGTCCTCGCCGAGGAGTTCGCCGGCCAGTCTGGCGATGTAGTCCCACTGGTTGGCGACGGTGTTCTTTGAGAACACCGTCTTCTCCATGCACTCGGCCTTCTGGTACTCGTTGGCGAGGTGCAGGTGGGCGTTGCCCGTTTTTCTGAGCGCCTGGACCCGCGGGCTGGGCAGCGGCTGGTCCTCCGCCCTCGCGGCCTTCTCCCACAGGTCGAGGAAACGCCTGGTGGTCTCGTCCAAGTCCAGTTTGCGGCCTGCGGGGGCGAGCTCTACGAGCAGGGCGATCAGTCGCTGCATCGTTTCGGAGTCCGGCAGCCGGGGCTCCGACAGCACGTAGCTCATCGTGCTGGTGCTCAGGTAACCGGGCTCCTTCGGCGTCCCCGAGATCTTGGAGATCTTGGAGAGGCTGGGGCGTCCCACCGACATGTGCAGGTCGTGAAGGCTGTAAATGAGATCCCTCAGCGGTCCCACGTCGATCTGAGGCTTCCTCAGAATGCCCGGCCGTCCCATCGCTTCACTCCCCATCAGGTATCCAGAACTATCCAGAACTGTACAGGGCTACCTGGCAGGTGGCCGACCCTACGCAACTGGTGTCCCGGGCCTGGAGGTGCCCAGACAGGACTGGCTCGGGACCCCAAGACCTGATGAAGAGTCCTTCCAGGGCGCCCGCCGGGTGCCGGAGAAGGAGATTGATCCCGTGCATAATCTGATGGTTGTCGCAGCTCATGGGCTTGTGGCCGAGCTTCCCGCGGACCTTGTCGCGGCTGCCGTGATCGGAGGTCTCGGGGCCTTTGTGCGGGCGTGGCGTCAGCGTGCGTCCAAGTCAAAGTGACCTGCGGTGTGCTGCCGGTCCCATACCGGCAGCACACCGCGTCCCTGCCGATCCGCTACTGGGCTTCGGCAAGGTCCGAGGCTCGCAGGGACCGCTGCCCGAGGGCAGTTCGGGGAGCTGGTTGAAAGCTTCGGTCAGCTCTCCGTCAGCGCGCCCCCGATGTGTGTAATGGCTGCCGACCCGGCTCGGCTCAGGCTTCGGACCGCCCGGGGCCGGCCGTCGGAAGGATGGGCGGATGTCGCGGCAGCTGTCGGCGAGATCGCGGCGCAAGCTCGCCAACGTCCACCCCAGCCGCCGACGTCCTGCGCCCACTGCGCAACCCAGAAGCGTCGGCGCTGGACGACGACAACGTCGGGGCCTGGAGCGGATTAGTCGTGGCCGACCAGGGCGGTGATGAGCTTGCGGGCTCTGGCTTTGGTCAGTCGCTTCGCGGCCGTCGCGCATCGCTGCCGGGGAGCGCGCGGGGCGATGTCGCTGCCCTTGATCACCTTGGTGAACTCGGCGTCGAACCGCTCCTTGCCGACCTTCTCCGCGAGCGTGGTCAGGTACTTCACCTGTGCCTCGGTGGCCGGCTCGGTCTTCGCCTGTTTCCGCCGTTCCTGCGCAGGGGCGTAGATCTGCTTGTAGTGCTCCTTGCGGGCCGCCTCCGATTCCGGGCTGCGGCAGGTGATCTGCACGCCCTCGAACCAGGTCTGGGTGCCCGGCTTGCCGGTCACCGCCTCCCACAGTGCGTCTGCCGTCAGCTTCTCCTCGTCGACGCCTTCGGTCAGACCTGGGCCGACGAGCCCGTAGTAGCCGGTCTTGCCCCGCGGGATCACCGTGAACCCGGCCGGGACGGCATGGGCTTCGAGCCAGTCCTGGCCGCACCCGCAGTGCCGGGCGTGGTACCCGGCCCACTTTCGCTCCAGCGGCTCGTAGACGAGCCGGTCGCCGTAGTACTTCGGATCTCTCGCGAACCCAGACACGGCCGGCAGTCTCCCACCCTTGGCCCCGGCGGAACAGCCCACCGTCAACCCAGCGAGGATCTACGGCGGGCAGGAGGTGCCGAATGGGTGGTGGCCTTCGGGCCCGTTCCGGCGTTGAACCGCGTGTGAATCACCTTTACGAGCAGGACCTCGGCGCCTTCTACCTGACCCGCGCTCCGGCCCACCTGGACGACGATGACGCCGCACTGGCGCTGATCGCACACCTTCCTGACATCAGCGCCGCCCGGATCAAGTACGGGCTCGCGTGCCGACACTTCGTCACCACCGGGGACACGAGCCGAATCGACGCCTACTTCAATGCCGCGGACATCGGCCCCGACCACGAGTTCGACGCCGGGCTGGTCGCCTTCGCACGCCGGGAGGTCGAACGGATGCGGATGCTGGAGTGGGAGATCACCGGAGTCCACCCGAGCGACACCGATCCTGACACCGAGTGACTCGACACCCGCCTCACTCGAACCCCGTCCGTGAAGGCCCTGGCCGATGCCGCGCGGCGCGGTCCATGACGCTGCGGCTGGGCGCGTCGTTGACCCGAACGATTCCATCACGCCGGGCCCCGGGGTGCCGTGGCTGATCCTCCCCGGGGCCCATGGTGTGTCCGACCCGGGTCGGTCAGTCCTCTTCGGTCCCGGTGGCGGCCACCCTGTCGGCGGCTTCGGTGTCGGTCAGGAGCAGCGCCTGTGTCGGGTGGGCGTTTCCGCCCTGTACGACGTGGACGTGGCCCGGGTGGGTGTTGGGCTCCGGGGTGGGGTGGATCTCCGGGGCGAGGTGCTGCCAGGTGCGGGTGGTCACCCGTCCCAGGACCTTGGTGGAGAAGTTCTCGCGTCCCGCGCCGAGGACGCCCTTGGCGAGCTGGGTGCTGACCAGGATGTGGATGCGGGCCTGGGGTCCGGCATAGAGCGCGTACTCGAGGGCGTCGACGGCCGGGGACGTCTTGGGGTCTCCCTTCTCGCGGATGGTGTCCCAGTAGCGGGCCAGCTGGTGCAGGGTGGCGTCGGCGGCCTCGAACACCACCGTCAGGCGCGGCAGGTCGTCGACGTCGCCATGCTGGTCGATGAGGGCGAGCCGGTGCTGGAGTTCGGCCTGCAGGCCGGTCAGTGCGTCGTGGATGTCGGCGGTGTCGCGGCAGTAGGTGACGCCGGGAAGGCCGCTGGCCCAGTGCTGCGAGGCCCGCTTGAGGTCGAGGACCAGGGCGTGGGAGCCGCGGTGCAGGAGCTGGGCGGTCAGGGTGCGCAGGATGGTCGTGGCGCCGCCGCCGGTGCCGGTGCAGACCAGGACGTGCGGTCCTTCGGTGTCCAGGTCGACGCAGACCGGCTGTCCGTCGTCGGTGGTGAAGCCGAGCAGGACCAGGGAGACGGGCAGCGCTTCCAGCTGCTCGCGGACGCCCGGGTCGGTCAGGCGCAGCGTCGCGGTCGTGGTGGTGGTCTTCTTCGTCATGGTGCGGTGTTCCTTTTCTGTGCTGTGCCTGGTGAACCGGGTGTTCTTCCAGGCGGGGGGATCGTGTCGTGCGGACCGGACAGGGCCGGTTCGCGGGCATCGGCGGGCCGGGACGGTCAGCCGGGGTCGGTGGCGTGGGCGCGGGGCCGGTTGCGGGCCCACTTCTTGAGGTCGCCGACGCGGTAGAGGAATTCGGCACCGCGCTTGTCGACCGGGCCGGGGAAGTCCGGGTCGTTCTGGCGGGCCCAGCGCAGCGCCTTGAGGCTGGCGACGATGTCCGACAGGTGGTTCTCATACGCCTCGCGCAGGCCGACCACCGCTTCATCCGGGTCGGGTGCCGGGGCCGGGGCCGGGTTCACCGACGGCGGCACCGTGGCGTCGCTGGGGCCGACCGCAGGGGCCGGGGTCGGCGGGGTGAGGCTCCAGGCGTCGGCGAGGAAGTCCCGGTCGGCGGCCGGATCAGTGGTGGGCGCGGGCGGGAGCTCGGGGGCGCTGGTGTTCCAGGCGTCGGTGAGCAGGTCCGCGGCCGGGGTCGGCGTCTTGTGCAGGGTGGGGCCGGTCTTGCCCTGGGCGTGGACGCCGGACATCGCCCACTCGCGGGCCTCCGCGTTGGACAGGTTCAGGACCTGCGTCTCCTGCGCGCGGCCGCGGGTGACAACTTGGACGCGGCCGTGGTGGTCGCTCGCCATCGGGATGGGACTGACTTCGGGCACGAGCATGCGCCACGCGTTGAGGGTGTAGCGGACCAGGATGCGGGTGGAGAAGTTCTCGCGCATCGCCGGGCCGCCGACGGCGTTGGCGGTCGCGGACTGGGCGACCAGGAGCACGTGCAGGCGGACCTGGCGGCCCATGAAGAGGATCTCGGCGAGCGCGTCGACGGCCGGGGACGTCTTCGAATCGCCGCTCTCGCGGATCTTCGCCCAGTACCGCTTGAGCTGCGCCATGGTCGCGTTGACCTCTTCGAGGAGGATCACGATCCTCGGACCGACCCGCCACGGCTCCTTCTCGAGGACGTCGTCGGCCAGGTCCTCCGCGAGGCTGAGTCGGCGCCGGCCTTCCTGGGCGAGGCGGACCAGGGCGTCGTGGATCTCGCCGATGTCGCGGCAGTAGGTGACGCCGGGCACGCCACGGGCCCAGGTGTGGGAGATCCGCTTGAAGTCCAGGACGAAGGCGAGCGCGCCGTTGTGGATGAACTGGCAGGTGATGCAGCGCAGGATGGTCGACTTGCCGCCGCCGGTGCCTGCGGAGATCAGGACGTGGGGGGAGTCGTGGTCCAGGTCGACGGAGACCTTCTTCTTGCCCGAGCCCAGACCGATCAGCGGCGCGGACTCGGGCATCCTCGCGAGGATCTCGCGCACCCCGGGATCCGACAGGCTCAGCAGCTTGGGCGGGATCTTGCGCTTCTTGACGATGACGTGGGTGTCGTTGCCCGCCCGGCGCCAGGTGAAGGAGACGTTCTCCAGGGCGAGCTTCTTGACGATGAGGTCGGCGACCAGGTCCTCGTTGAACCTCATGTGGGTGGGCACGTCGATGCGTATCTGCGCGTCGTCGTCGGAGAAGTCCCTGGGGACGTGGAGGTAGCGGCGCGGGTCGGTCAGCTCGGAGATGCCCAGCGGCACGGCGAGCGCCTCGTGCAGCGGGGTCACCCACTCGCGCATGAACTCGCGGCGCTTGCGGGTCAGCAGCCCGTAGGCGACGCCGCCGGCCGCCGCGGCCGAAGCGGCGGCGATGCCGCCGCTCTCCAGCGTCGCCAAAGCGGGGTCGGGGTTCTCCCAGATGTCGCGGGCGGTGGCGAAGGTGGAGTCCTGGTTCTCCCACAGCGCCCAGTAGCCGGTCCCGCCCGTCGCGGCCAGGCCACTGACGCGGAAGGTCAGGCGCTGCCACCCGGCCCGGTAGGAAGAGCGGGACACCTTGCCTTCGACCTTCGGCAGAACGCGGGTGCCCTTGCGCCAGAACGTCGCGTCCGTCTTCCGCTCCCCATCCACGGGGCGGCCGGCCAGGAACCGGCCGATGCCGAACGCCACTGCTTCGGCGGTCTCTTCCACCTGCTTGTCGAACTTCGTCTGCGCCACGGCTGTCCGCCCTTCGTCCTGGTTGTGCGTGCGGGCGTGACGGTGTCGCGCAAAGCGGACACCAACGCTCAGACCAGAACTTAGAAAGGTTCACCTGTGGATAAAGACCGCGAACCCGGAGATAAAACCATCCCGAAAAGGGGCAAGTTGTGACGCCCTGACCTGTCAGGCATCGCGCGGTCCTGAAATTCTTCGCGTTCCGAACCGGCGGAGGTCACGGATCGGGAGTCGCCAACTCACGAAGTGGCTACGGTGGCTGGATGTCCTTTGATGAAGGGTTCGTGTCCGACATGGCGCAGACCGACGCACCGAGCGGAGTGATCGTCAACGCACTGCGCTGGGAGATCCTCAACGACTGGACTCAGTTCCAGAGCGACGACAAGTTCGAGGACAAGACCGCCGAAATGTCGTACTGGTGGGGCTTCGTGAAGCGCGACACCGGCTTCGAGTCGCTGAAATGCCTCTGGGCCAAGCACGAAAGCAACTACCCCATGTTTGCCGAGGCCATCTGGCTCCTGCACCGGGAGTTCAGCGAGGGCGCCGGGGCAGACCACCACCCGCTCTTCGCGAACGTTCCCCCGATCCCGGCCGAAGTCCTGTTCCAGAAGATCGCCAGCTGCTCCGCTCCGGTGCACCGCTCGCTCACCCAGGAACAAATGGTCGCGATCCTGCGCAAGGCGCCGCAGGACTACAGCAGCATGTCGTAGCGCCTCGCTCCCGCCCCACGCTTGCGCGTCGTCCATCGACCCGGCTCGCTCCGGGGCAGATCACGCGAAGCAGTACGAGGCAATGGCCGCCCGAGCACGTGCGGCCGGTCGACGGCGTCGACTACGACCAGGTCCCCACCGAGCCGCTTCCGCCGGCGCCGCATCGGCGACTGCTGACCCGCGTGGGTCAGGGCGCGTCGCCGGAGTAGTGGAAGCGGCACACCACACCCGGGCCGCCCGGCGGGCGCGGCTCGCCGGGGAGCGGGTCGTACAGGGCCCGGCCGCCGGGCCACCGCCCCAGCTCGGTCGTCAGAGCGACACCGTCCTCTATCTCCTCCGGCCGCCAGCCGGTGATGTCGAGCAGCAGTCCGTCCAGCGGCCCACCCACGAGAACGGCGTATGTCTGATGCGGGAGCGGGCCCGGGTTGGGGGCGTCGTGGTCGTGGCCGTACACCCGGCCTCTCAGCAGCTGCTCGTCATCGGCGTTCATCCGACCAGCCTCCCAGCCGCCACCGACAGCGCGGCCGGGGACAGCGGCGGGCCCGGCCTGGGCGGAGACCGGGCCCGTGGCGTGTGCGGCGCGACTACTGGGTCTGGAGGGCGCCGCGGTCGATGAGGCCCTGGATGTAGGGCGGCCAGTCCCGTTCCAGGCTGGTGGTGATGGCGGCGTGGACGTCGGCGCGTACCTGCGGGGTGACGTGTTCGACGTCGCCGCCCGGGTAGTACAGGCGCACCCCGTCGCGGCTGGCGTCGCACAGGATGGCGTGGGCCTTCTGCACGAGCGTCATGTAGAGCTGCGGGACCGGTGCCTTGACGAGTTCGTCGATGACGGCTTCGTAGTCGGCTCCGAAGTCCGCCCAGTCCTTGCCCTGCTTGTCGAGCCAGAGGGTGACGTCGGAGAAGAAGACCGCTTTGCCCGGCCCGTCCTTCGGGTCGCGGGCCAGGCCGGTGGCGAGATCGAGCGCGATGCCGGCGCCCTTGCTGACGAGGTGGCGGGGGATCATCGTCGGGGCGATGGCCACCGCGCACTCGCCCCAGCCATCTTGGGTCTGCTCCGGCCAGGGCAGCCCCAGTACGAGCCAGCCGTCCGGTGCCAGCAGCTTGTTGCTCACCGTGTTCTTCCCCCTCGGTCGTGGATGGTCCGCATCTGATCTTTCCGTCCCGGCCCGGTAGCGGACAAGACGTCCTCCGGCCGTCGGCTCGCGCGCCGACTACCGGCGGCGGCCGAACAGGCCGCGGTTCTTCTTCGCCTCCGCTTCGGCCGCCTCCCGGGCTGCGGCTTCCTCCGCCTGCCGACGAAGCTGCTCCTGGCGCTCACGTTCGTCGGCTTTCGCTTGCTGCTCCGCTGCGACGGCCCGGCTCTGGCAGTCCTCGCACAGGTGCTTGTGCGACTCAGGGTTGCGGGTGTACCCGACCGCTCTCCACCGCTCGTCGGTGAACTTCGCCCCGCAGTCCGCGCACACCGGACGCCGCGCCTCCCGCGCCGCGGCTTGCTCTTCCTCGCGGCGCCGCTCCTTTTCTCTGGCGGCCTGGCGGCGGCGGGCGAGGTAGGTGTCCCGGCGGCGGTTGCCGATCGCGTCCCGCAGCAGCTCCAGGCGGTCGCGGCCGAAGCGCCAGAACGCGGGCCCGGCCGGGCCGTGCTCGCGCAGCCGCTCCAGGGTGGTCGCCACGATGGGGATGCAGCCGTCGTAGGAGTGGTAGCCGGCCTCGCTGTACCACCGGCCCTGCCAGTGGGGGCGGGTCAGGTCGGCGACCCTTTCCATCTGATTCTTCGCGGAGCGCTTGCCGCCCTGGTGGAAGACGAGCAGGACCGGCGGGTGCACCCGCTCGTACTCCTCCCACTCGGGTGCGGACCAGCGGGTGCGCCACATCGGCTTCTCTTTGCCGTCGGTGTCCTTCTCCTGCCGGCGGAAGAACCGCATGTACTTGTCGAACTTCCGGGCGATGAGGACGGCTTCCTCGGTGCAGTTGTCGGCCTCGATGAACAGCAGCGGCACCCCGGCCTCCGGGGCGGTCAGGACGACGTCGGCCCGCGCGCTGCCGATCGCTGGGTTCTTCCAGGTGCCCTTTACCGGGAGCGCGACCTCGGTGGCGTACGAGGTGAGGGTGCCGATCCCGTCCGGGGCGTCGACGGCGGCCTGCGCGGCGGCGACCGCTTCGGCCGGCTGCCCGACGAGCAGGTCGAGGTCGGGCTTCGGGCGGATCAGCGCGATGACCGTCTCGTTCACTGTCATCGGGTGGGAAGCGCCGGAGCGGCCGGCGCTCTTGGGCATGCCGCCCATCTCCTCCGACTCACGGTCCAGGTCGAGGCTGGCGGCGGCCAGCCCGGCCGCGGTGAGGATGCGGACTTCCTCGTTGCCGCGGGTGCGGCCGCCGTCGATGAGCAGGCCGTGACGGCGCAGATCGTTCGCCGCCCCGCGATGGGACGCGGTCCGCGCTTCCTTCCGCTGAGCCGGGGTCTTCTTGAGGGTGTGGCGGTAGCTCAGGTGCGGCGAGGCCAGGCGCTGTATCTGATCGGCGGTCGCGACCTTGAGCACCCCGAGCACGGACAGCACGTCTGCGCGCAGGTCGTTGGTCGATCCCGCCTCGTTCGTCTTCCTCTTCCCCGCCATCAGGCTCGCCCTCCCCGCAGCCGCGACCGCACAGCGGCCGGGGGCGTGTTCCGTGTCGTCACGGGCGGCGGCCCCCCGGACCCGATGATCTCCTCCCCTGCCTTTCCTTTCAGGTTCAGGAGTAGAGAAGAGGGTTGTGACAATCCGGGGCGGGTGCGAAAGCCGGCTCTGACAAGGGGATATGCCGAATGGTCAGGTGTCGGGCACGGAAGTGGCTTCGGAAGTGGGAACGCAAGCGGCGGTGGCAGGAGCTCACCGGGGCTCGCCCACCTCTGCGGGCCGGTCGCGGGCGCCTCCCACGGGGCGGCGCTCTCGCGGTGTGCAGGGCTCCATCGTGCCCTGCCAGCACCGGTGCGGGAAGGGGCTGCCGGGGACAGCGCAGGGGCGGGTGCGGGCACGAGGACCTCGTTCCTCCCGGCCGGGCCGGGGTCGGCAGCGGTTCATCCGTCCCACGCGCATCTGTCTCGCGTGCGGGACCGATGCCACCCTGCTCGATCACCCCTTGACCGCCGTCTGACGCTCAGCACCGATCGGCGCCCCCTATGCCCTGGAAACGCCTTGCCCTTGACGATTCATCCGTGACCGACACCACAGGCAGAGCCCCCGGTGTCGGCTCCGTCCTCTGTCCACAGGCCCACGCTCCGAGGCTATGACCAGCAGGCCGGGCGCAGCAGGCGCCCGGCCCGTACGGAGAGGGAATCGTCATGGAGACGACGTCGCCGAAGCTGCCCCAGCTCGCCCCGGAGCAGATCCGGAGGGCCGCCGACTACGTGGAGCTGGTCTGGCAGGAGCAGGGCAGCGAGGAGGAGAAGGCCGCGCTCGCGGCGTTCCACGCCGACGGACCCGAGCTGGCGCGGCTGATCGGTGAGTTCGGCGCGCTGCTGCTGGCCGACTACATCACCGCCGTGCCCGCCGAACACGCCGACTGCGAGTCCGCGTACGTCATGGACAAGCTGGTGGCGGTGGCGAGCCGGTACCTCAAGCGCTGGTGCCTCGCTGGCGGCGGCGCGCACACCGCGTGGATCGCGGCCGGGTTCCTGATCGAGGTCATGCAGGAGGTTGACCAGGTGAGCCAGTTCCTGTGCGACGTCCGCGGCGACGCCGCACGGCGGCCGGCGGCCGTGGCGTCCTGAGCCGAGCGGAAGCCCGTACGGCGCCCGAGGGGGCGGAGACTTCTCCCCCTTCGGGCGCCGTCCCGGTCCGGTCGGATGCCACCTCCTTTCCGACCCGGTCAAGGAACGATGCACCGGCCTGGCCCCGGCAGTGGGCATCGGATGCTGTGCACTCTCCATCGCGATGCCGTGCACTCCCGAGACGATGCAGGGCACTCCCACCGCGATGTCGCGCATCGGGTGCGGTGGCGGACATCGGGTGCGGTCCGCTCCGCACGATGTCGTCCACTCCCGCACCGGTGGTGCGGTCGGCGCGCGCGCCACCGGTGCGGTGGTGCGGTCGGCGCGGTGCGGTCGGCGCGCGCCATCGGTGCGGTCGGCGCGCGGCCCGGATGGTGCGCACGCGCCATCCAGGGACGGAGCTCCCGGCGGTCGGTGCGGTCCGGGCGGTGGGCGGTGGGCGTTGCCGTCGTGAGAGAGAGCCGGGCCCCTCTATCACACACCCCCTTGCCCGCAGTCCGACGAAGGCGATCGATTTCTATTGATCAGTACCGAATAGGCGAATTATCTGTGACCGGCATCACTGAACGCCGTTCCGGTCCGGACCCGCAAGCTGGTCGAAGGACCAGAGTCGAGGGCCCTGGCGGGCGTCCCGCCCCTGTGCGCATCGACCCGTACGGGGCGGTGCGCCGGGCCGCCGCGCGAGGGATCGGTGCGCGCGCGGCCGGACCGTAGGAACGCACCATCCATGCTCCCGTTCACGCGCGGTGCGGTGGCCCGGAGCGCACCGGTGCGGCGGGTGGCAGTGCGCGACACCGTCGGCGCGCGCGGTGTCGTACATCGCTGACATCGCGTGCGCGCCGGATGCCGGGGGGCCACTCCCCCACCGGCCAGTGCTCACCGGAGTAAAGCCCACTCCCACTCGATGCACGCCACGGTGGGCTCCACTCTCATCCGATGGACATCAGGGTGGAGTCCACTCCGACCCGACGCTCCGCGGTGGAGCCCACTCCCACTGGGTGGCGCCCCACGATGGGCCCCACTCTCCGGGCGGTGCATCGTCGGGCCCGATCTCGGTCCACGCGCTGGCCGGTTGGCATCCGTCAGTGGTCCCGGCCCGGCCCCCTGCCCTGATCGGGCTGCGTGGTGTGGTGCTGCTGCTGGCGGGCGGGGTCGGCCGCTTCCTCGGCTGGCTGCTTCGGCTGCGATCTGTCCGCGATGATGCGGCTGCGGGCTTCGGAGGCCACGGTGAAGGCGGCCAGCCGGGCGAGGTTCTTCGGTGTGTACAGCCACGTCGCGGGATCGGTCGTACGGCCCTCCAGGTACTCCTCGGGCATCGCGGCCTGCTGATGAACGTGCACGGCGGCGGCCTGCTGCGCCGGGGTGAGGGCGGCGTCCCGGTCCGGGTGGTCGACGGCGTGCGGCGCCGCCTGGTCGTGGTTCTGGTCGTCAGCACGCGCGGTGGCCGATGCCGTCGCGGCGGGCGCTCCGTCCGGCGTGGAGGAAAGGATCCGGGCGTCGCGGATGGCGTTCTGCAGGGCGAGACTGGCGACCCGGGCGCGCTCGTACCGGGACGACTCCCGCGGCGGCTTGCCATCGGTGCCAGCGATCCACCAGCGGTGCGGCCAGGCGAAGTCGGCGGTGTAGGTGAGCCGGTCCGGGGATGGGGCCCGGCGGCCCTTCTGCTCCACGGTGAGCTGACGGGAGTGCCGGGACAGGGCCGCGTCGGCGATGTAGTCGTCCAGGCCGCGTGTGAACGCACGGCCGCGCAGGGTCTCCATGAGGTGACGGCGCGCTTCGGCCAGGACGTGGCGGCGGGCGAAGGAGTTGCGGACGGTGTAGACGATGGCGGCGACGTCGACGGCGGCGAGCGCGGTGTCCACCACCGGGCCCACCCGGGCCCGGATCGCCTTCCCGGCCGCACGGCACCGCTCCAGCAGCCCGTCGACCATCGCCTCGCCGAACCGCAGGATCGCGGAGGTGCGCCACCACGCGCGCAGCTGCTCCAGGGGCTTGGGGTTCTTCTTCTCCCGGCGGGTGTCCTGCGCCGCCCACCAGCCCAGGCCGTTACGGCCACGCTCCCCGGGCAGCCGCTTGTGCTTCTTGACGTACTTGTCGGTGATGCGCTCCAGCACCGGCACCATCTGCTCGCGGCGGGTGGAGGACCAGTCGATGAGCTCCTGGTCGACGCCGGCTATCTCCATGACGGGGCGCAGGCCCGGCGTCACCTCCCGGGGCACGGTCGCCAGCCCGAGCTCCTCGCACACCTCGGTCGTCATCGTGAGGGTGTACAACGTCCCGGCCGCCACCACGTTCTGGTAGAGGCGGACCGTGTCCAGCGCGTACCAGGGGCCGTCCGGGCGCTGCGCCCGGTTGAGGACCAGACAGTGGTCGTGGAGCAGAGGAAAGCCGTCGCGGTTGTCGAAGTGCCGCCACTTCGCGATCACCAGGGCCGGTGCCTTCGCGCGCTGACGGCCAGAGGACCACCGGGTCTCTGCGACCTCGTCCTCGAGCCAGCGCAGTGCGGTGTCGATGGCCCGCTCGTGGGCCCGCTCGATGACCCGCCGGGTGTGGTCGTCTCCCAGCGCCCACAGCACGATCAGGGACGCCTGCGCCCGGAAGGTGAAATCCAGCGCGAACAAGGGGGTCACCTTGCGTCGCTCGATGTCTTCGACCGGCTGCCCGAGGACCGTGGCCAGCCGGGCCGTCTCCGGGTCGGCGCCGTCGTCCAGGAGCTCGCGCTCGATCCGGTCGGCGTCCGGGTGCCGGAGCTGCCCGAAGACGAGCTCCATCTGCCGCTCGGTCACCGTCTGCCCGGCGGTGAGCCCGAGCGCGGCCAGGCCGCGTCCCATCCACACCCCGGGCGGTAGCCCGGCCTTCTCCAGGGAGCCCTTCAGGGACTGGTCGACCGGACGACGGCCGTCCCCGAAGGCGACACCGCGTACGTAGTAGCGCCAGGAATTTCGCTTCTGGGCCTTCGCAACACTCAGCATCCCGGCAGCGAACACGGCTTTGACCTGCGAGAAAAGCCCGATCCCGTGAGGCGGGAGGGTTCACCGGAACTTCACCGCCGATCCCGCCGGACGGGCATCTGCGGCAACGCCCTGCCCGCCAGGCGAACACCGCTTTGGGCCAGGCAAATGCTGCGCGACAGCCAGTCCCACCCACCTCACACGCCTCAAGAACGCCAGGTAACCGACTCCAGCGGTATCCAGCGCACCTTCACGTACCGCTCCCCCGGATGACGACCAAGGACGTCTCACCCCGCACTCGTCACCACCGACTCCACACCCGAGCAAGACACCCACCGCCCCCGGCAACGCCGGGGGCTTCGTGCTGCCTGGAGGACCGACGTGCCGACCTACGAAGCCCTGCCCCGCTTCACCACCGATCTGGACCGCCTCACCCCAGAACAGCGCTATCGCTTCCGCCGGACCGTGGCGGCCTTCGTCGAGGACCTGCGCTCCGGAGGGCGATTCCGCGCCGGCCTCCGCGTCGAGCGCGTTCAGCGCGCATCCGGCATCTACGAGCTCACCTGGTCCATGGGCACCGGCCCGGCAGGCCGCGCGACTTGGCAGTACGGTCCGGCGCTCCGCCCCAACACACCGCACGTGATCTGGCGCCGCATCGGCACCCACGACATCCTCACCGGCCCCTGAACAGCTCGGGAAGGGATCGGCGCTCTCCGCACTTCGCGCAGCCGGGCGCCTGTATATCGCGCCCGTTCAGGTGAGGTGCCCATGGTTCTCGGCGCGTGACCTCGCTTCCCGAATTCGAACAGTCGTACTATTCAAGTGTGGCCACGTACGACTTCCCCCAGGACCTCCGCGACGCCCAGCTCGCCCTTCACCAGACCCGCGCGGCGTACGAGGAGTACGCCCGTGCTCTGCCGTGGTCGGCAGAGCCCTTGCCCGGCTGGGAGGCCGAGAAGCAGCTGCACTCCGGCTTCCGGTCCTCGAAACCCGGCAGCCCCGGCTACACCGAGGAGCAGCACGCAGAGGTGGCACGGTTCAGGGCCGAGCTGCTGGAGCTGAGCATCACCGTGTCGACGCATCCGTTCTGGGAGCAGGTGGAGCAGGGCAAGGTCGTCGATGCGCGGATGCGGCTGAAGCACCAGCACGAGGCTCCGGACACCGAGGCGGCCTGATCTTCGTTAGCGCCCACACCGTCCGCACCTCGACGCAGTCGAAACCGCTCTGCCCGAGACGTCCTCGAGTTCAGCCAAGGTCGTCGGGGGCCAGGTCAGGGCGTAGGCGGTGCCAGGAGGGGTGGCGCAGGCGCCCGGCTTTGGTGCGGGCCGCGTAGCGGACCTCCCCGACCAATCGAGGCGCCACCCATCGGGCCCCGGACGCTGCGGGTCGCTCGGTGAACGGACAAGTATCGGACGCCGCATCGTGGAGGAGGGTCGCGAGGGTGGTGCGTTCGGCATCGCTCCAGCCGGTACCGACGCTGCCCACGTAGCGGAGCTGCCCGCTGGGGTCGGGTTGGCCCATGAGGAGGGCGCCGGGCAGGGAGGTGAGCCGGCCATGGCCGGGCAGCCAGCCGCCGACGATGATGTCCTCGGTCCGCACATGCCGGATCTTGATCCACGCCCGGGAGCGGACACCCGGCTCGTAGAGCGAGGTGAGGCGCTTGGCGACGAGACCTTCCAGGCCGGCGGCGGCGGTCATCTTCAGTGCCTGCTGCCCGTGGCCGACGACCGCCGCCGGGGTCGACCACGCGGCCCCGGCCAAGCCCAGGGCCTCCAGGACGGCGCGGCGCTCGGAGTACGGGGAGCGGGTCAGATCGTGGGTGTCGAGGAAGGCGACGTCGAACAGCATCAGGTGGGCGGGGATCTTCGTGGCCATGCGGGCCGCCCTGGCCGGGGAGCCGGCCAACCCCATCCGGGACTGCAGCCGTTCGAAGTCGCTGCGCCCCTCGCCGTCCAGGGCGACGATCTCCCCGTCCAATACCGCGGGCCGGGACCCCAGCGCTGTCCCCAGCCCGGCGAGCTCGGGGTAAGCAGGGGTGATGTCGGCGCCGGACCGGGAGCGCAGCACGACCGTTCCGTCGCCGGGAAGGTAAACAACGCACCTTTGCCCGTCCTGCTTCACCTCGTACGCGTACGCGTCGTCCACCGACGCCGGAGGCAGCTTGCCGGGCGTCGCGAGCATCGGCGCGATGCGAGGCAGAGAGGGCACGAGAGGGGTCCCCGGTCAGGAGGCGCTCCGCTTCCTCACCGTGCGCTTGCTCCCAGCGGGTGTCTTCTTCGCCGCGGCCGTCTTCCTCGCGCCGCTCTTCCGGTCGGTGGTCTTCTTCGGGGAGGCCGTCTTCTTCGCGGCGGCCTTCTTGGAGGGGCGCATCGTGTGGACCGTGGCTTCCTCTCCCTTGTCTTCGCCGCGGCTCTCCTTCGCTGCCGCGACCGACGCGTTCAGCGCGGCCATCAGGTCCAGGACCTGTCCCTGCTCCCGCTCCCCGCCCTCGGCCGGCTCCGGGAGCTCCTTGCCCTCCGACTTCGCCGTGAGCAGCTCCTCCAGGGCGTCCCGGTAGGTGTCGCGGAATCCGGTGATGCTGTCCAGGGCCATGGTGTCGGTCAGCTGTACCGCCCGCTCGATCTCGTCTTCGTCCAGTTCCACCTTGCGGGGGGCCAGGGACTCGGGGCTGCGGATCTCGTCCGGCCAGCGCATCGAGTGCAGCACGATCGCGCCTTCCCGTACCCGTAGGAGGCCGAGGCGTTCGCGGTTGTGCCAGGCGAACTTCGCCACGGCGACTTTGTCGGAGCGTTCCAGTGCCCGGCGCAGGAGGACGTAGGGCTTGGCGGCGACCTGGCCGTCGGTCGCGAGGTAGTAGGAGTCGCTGATCCGGATCGGGTCGATGCTGTCCGCGTCGACGAACGCCACGATCTCGATGGCCTTCGCTGTGGGCAGCGGCATCTCATCGAGCTCGTCGTCCGTGATCGGGACAGACTGCTCCTTCGACAGCTCGTAGCCCTTGCCGATCTCGTCCTGCGACAGTGCCTCGCCGTCCAGCTCGCAGACCTTCTTCGTCCTCACCCGGCCCATGTCCTCGAGGTGGACCTGCCGGAAGTGGATCGAGTGGTCCTGGGTCGCGGAGACGACCTTCACCGGGATCGTGACCAGGCCAAAGGAAATGGCACCGGTCCACAAGGGCCTCGGCATGCTGACCTCCACACCCCCCGGCGGGCTGGGCGGCCGGGAAGCGGACCGTTGCAACGCCGAAGGGAGAACCGGTCCCGGGAAGGGCCTGGCGCGGCCGGGCCGCTGCCCGTACGTCGATCCTCGCGCTCCGGGGGTCTCTCCGCATCTGGAGCGAGCGGATTCCCTGCGTCCGATCACTGTGCGCGTAACCGCGAGACGTTCCGTTCGTTGAAGTCGCCGGTGCCGCCTTCCGCTGCCGCGACGGTGCCCGGCTGAGTGTTCGTCCGGCCCATGACCGGAGGACTGGTAGGCCCTAGGCGCACCGCGTCATCGCAGCAGACCCGTTCGTGGCCATCCACGGTCCGCACAGTCATGGGCAGCTGCAGAAGGACGCACCATGGCATCGCACGCGCGTAAGAACGCAGCCCGCCGGAAGCAGGATCTGTCCGGGCTCAACCGCCGGGCAGCTCTGCAGGAGATCCGTAACACCCTCCCTCCCGCACCGCAGGCCCGAAGGGCGGCACGGCTGTCAGACGCCGCAGAAGCCTCCGATGCCGTGCCGGCTGAGCTGGTCGCCGTCGTCCAGGACTTCACACGGTGGGGCCGTCGTCATCTCGATGACGCAGTCCGGGTGGCTCAGCAGTACGGCGACCATCCCAAGGATTGGCACCGCCTCGTGCTGTATGCGCTCACGGACGCCCTTGCCTACAACGTCCTTCTGGTGGGAGCCCTGGCTGGCCACCTACAGGAACAGGGGCTTGATGAGGACTTGCTCCGTCGTCACCTGCAGACGTCCGATCCTGATCGCTACGTAACGAAGGAGGCACTCGACCTCTTGGCAGGGCTCATGGGCAGGCCGGTCAACGAGGGCCAGCGTGAAACTACGTGGCAGTTCGTCGGTCGCTAGATCGCTGAGTGCGCTGTCCCGAGGAGCGGGGAGCCGACCTGCTGACACGGGGGGCGAGGGCTGCTGGTTGCGGTTGACGCAAGCCGACACCTAGTAATGTTCGGCGGCATGAGCATCCCTAGTCCCAGAGGCGAGCGAGAAAAGCTAATCACTGCTCTCACTCCCAAACTGCGCAGGCATTTGAAGATCCGGGCCTTCGAGCACGGTATGGATATCCAGGACGCGGCCGAGCACGCGATCAACGCCTGGTACTCGGCAGAGAACTTGCCCGAGGCCAATACGGACGGGGCGAAGACCTGGGGCACCTTCCTCCCGGTCGGCGAACCGGACAAGTTCAAGGCCGCCTGTTCGGATCGGGGGGTCACTTACATCCAGGGTCTGGCGCAAGCCCTCACCCTCTGGCTCGACAACCACCCCTCCCCCTCCGCGCCATTGGTGTCTCAGCCCGTGGTGCGGGTGATAGTGGCGAATCAGAAGGGTGGAGTAGGCAAGACCTTCATCTCCAGTGGCATGGCCCAGGCTCTGGCCGAGGCCGGCCACCGGGTCCTGATCGTCGACTACGACCCGCAGGGGCACCTCACGGCCGAGCTGGGCTTCGAGGACGTCATGTATGAGGACGACGTCGAGACGCTTCTGATGCACATGGACGGTACGGCCAAGGGGCACATCGGCGAGCTCTTGGTCGCGCTGGACCACGAGCGCTTCGGTGAGCGTCTGCATCTTCTGCCCGCGTCCGACGACGCGTTTCTGCGGGATGTGGCCTTGTCGAAGGTGTCCTTCAGCGAGGCCGCGCTGGAGCGTGCACTGGAGCCTCTGGAAGCGGACTACGACGTCATCATCATCGACGGGCCGCCCAGCCTCGGTCTGAACATGGACACCGCCCTGTACTACGTGCGCCGGCGTGACGGCGAGCTCGCCGACCGGTCAGGGGTCATCACGCCGGTATGGGCGAACAAGGCCAGCCACCGCGCGTTCCGGCTCCTCCAGTCGCAGAAGGACGACCTGTGCCGCAAGGGCCGCATCCAGGTCGACTACCTGGGTCTGGTCGTCAACGCCTACGACAGTCGGCGCGGAAAGCTGGTGAAGGCGAACAAGGACCAGTGGGAGCTCAGCACCTCCCCCGCTGTGCTGGCGGTCATCGGCGATCTGAAGGAAGGGCGCGAGGCAGCTGATGGGGAGATCCCCTTGCTGGAGTACGCCCCGGACAGCGAGCACGCCCAGGCGATGCGCGATCTGGCAAAGGAACTGGCGGTATGAGCACTGACAAGCCGGCCCGGGTCACCCGGGGCTTCAGCCTCGAAGATGACGGCAAGGACGCCGGGAGGCCCGCCCCCCGGCGGGTACGGACCCGGCAACAGATCATCAACGGCGAGGGAAAACGGCCCCCGGCCGCCGTGGCTCTCAAGGAGCTCGCGCACAACCCGTTCAACCCTCGGGAAGAGCTCACCGAGATTGAGGAGACCGCCGCGTCGCTCCGGGAGCGCGGCCAGATCCAGCCCGTCACCGTGGTGCGCCGGGCAGCCTTCCTCTTGGCTCATCCTGGTCAGGAAGATGTGCTTGGCGAGGCCGAGTACGTGGTCATCGACGGCAACCGCCGACTCGCCGCTGCTATCGCAGCGGGCCTCGATGAGCTGCGGATCGACGTCAACGACGCGCTGGCCACAACCGCGGCGGACATCCTCGAATCCGCACTGATCGCCAACGTGCACCGCGTGGACGTCGCTCCACTTGATCAGGCCAACGCCTTGCAGGAGTTGGTGGGCGTCCACGGCTCGCAAGGGAAGGTCGCCAAGCGCCTCGGCAAAACACCTGCTTGGGTGTCTCAGCGCCTCGCCCTCCTGGAGCTCACGCCGGACTTGCAGCAGAAGGTCGAGTCCGGGGAGCTGAGGGTCGAACCTGCTCGTCGCATCGGCAGGATGCCGAAGACGGAGCAGGCCGCCGAAGCGAGGAAGGTCATCGAGGCGCCTAAGACGCCTCGTCAGCGCGGGCAACGTTCACAGGTCGGCAGCGGGGCAACCGTTAACGCCGTTAATACTCAGGAGCACGCGACTCCAGAGGGGGGGCTCCTCCCTGCAACCGTTAACGCCGTTAATACCCAAGCGAGCGCGGACGCCGATGGAGATGCGCCCCGTGGAACCGTTAACGCCGTTAATACCCCGGGGATCAACACCTCACCAGGGCTGGTGCTCGCTTCGGCCTCATCGCCTACTGAGGTGGTGGATGCGCTGGTCGCTTTCCTTGCACCAGCGGACCTGGCGGCGGTCGCGGAGCTCCTCTTGGACAAGCTCGGCGACAGTGACAGCTCAGAGCGGGCATCGGCCTCGGTCTAGCCACGAGCTTGAGGTCGACAGCAGTCAGCTGTGCGCCTGTCCGCTGTCGGCACTGAAACACGGAAGGCCCGCACCCCCAATCCTTGAGGGTGCGGGCCTGTGGCGTTCAGCCAGGTGTCAGGGCCGCCCAGGTCGCGGGGGCGCCTTCGTCGGGGTTGGGAAGGTCGGCGGTCTTCGGGGGCGGGGTGGCGCCCCTCGTGGACACGTCGAGCTACGTACAAATAGCGAAGCCTCTCGAACCCAAGCACCCGGAGCAGGCCGGGCGGGGCCTTCGGTGTCAGCGGCTGCGCCACGCCGCTACACCGCGGCTGGCTGCCGGTAAGTGCCGTGGTTGATGTTCCGCCAAGCGTCGGACGCGCAGCTGATGAATGAGCCATGCAGGCCCGGCGACAGGATTCCGTACAGGGCGAGCATGATGTGCCACGCCTCGAGGCGGCCGTCGGCCGCGTCGAGTTCTCCGAACTTGATGTGTAGTTCGCGAGCGAGGTGGTCGACGTAGTTCCGGGTGAAGGCCCAGTAAGGCCCCCTGATTTCGCTTCTGCGCTCAGCCTGGAGCGCTGCTTGCAGGAAGGCCCCGAAGTCGTCTTCCGTGAGGAGTCCGGCCATAGCAGTCGTCATGTAGACCGCAGCCGTGTAGCGCACGGGCTGCTCACGGTCCTTCTTCGGGCCGAACCGCTCACGCATCAGATCAGCGAGTTCGTCCTTGTAGTCCATCAGGTTCCTTGAGTCCACGAAGCCAGCAAAGGCCCCCTTCGCTGGCCTTGCCTTCCCGACTCGCCGGGAGGGCAATAAACACAAAAAGGCCCGGCCTCTCCGCTTGATGCGGGAGGCCGGGCCTTCGTGGTGTTCAGCCAGTGTCAGGCCGCCCAGGTCGCCGACGCGCCGTCTTCGTCGGGGCTGGGGACGCCTGCGGCGGTCGCCAGGGCGGCGGGGTGACGTAGGGCGGTGATCGGGACGGCGCCGGGTTCGGTGGCGGGTGCCCAGACCATGCGCCAGGTGTCGTCCCACTCGCATCCGCAGCTGTGGTCCGGGTGCGGGTGCCGTAAGAAGACGCCCCATGTCTGGACGGCGCGTGGGATGCGGGGGATGAGCTCCGAGGGGTCGTCGCCCGGGTAGAGGTGGAGGTTCCGCCAGCCGTGGACTCGGGCCATGTACGCGGCTGCGCCCTCGATGGCATCAGCCCACCGGTGATGCCCAAGGACCAGGAAGCCGACCGGGTAAAGGTGGTCGTCGGTGGCGTCGTCGATCCCGGCGATGCGCAGGCCGCGGTGTATGACGAAGCCGGTCTCCGCTGCTTCCTCGCCGGGGGTCCAGATGCATTCGGCGGGGTGGGTGTTGCCGTCGTCGCTCGTGTTGGTCTCGATCTCGTACAGGGTCGTGGTCATGCGGTCGCTCCTTCGACTGCGTCGGCCAGGAGCTTGGTGATGTCGGTGAGGTACGGGTCGGTGTAGCTGTCGTGGTCGCTGACGTCGAACAGCGTGTCCTTCACGGTGACCGTGAAGCCGGGGAGGACGGTGGCCGCCTGGCCCGCGAGCTCGGTGTTGAGTTGGTCGGCGTCGTGGGAGGCGACCCAGGTCTGGAAGTACGGCCCGAGGCGCAGCAGCGTGTAGCCGGTGCCGTCGGCGCGGCGGGCTTCGACGTGGACGCCGTAGTGGGCGGGGTCCATGCCGACGTCTTCGGGCAGGGGCAGGTTGGCGGCGGCGTGGGTGAGCATCGCGTAGGCCGGCTGCCAGGTTCCGAGGATCGCGGTCGTCTCGCAGCGCAGCCAGCCCTTGGCGTTGTAGCCGAGCTGGTGGCCGTGGAGGTAGGCCGCGGCGTGCGGGGTGTCGGGGTGGACCAGGGAGACGGCGATCGTCTCGGTGCCCTGATCGTCGCCGGGGCGGGGGTGCGCGCGCTCGATGAACGTCCCGACCCTCACGGCGATGTCCTGGGCGAGGTCGGGCGTCCAGGGCTGCGGGTTGCGGACGGCGGCGAGCATCGCGCGGAATCCGTCGACGACGGCCTGGTCCTCGGGGGCGACGGCGCGGGATGTGGTGACGCAGCGGCTGAACATGCGACGGATCATCGGGTGGTCTCCTGCTCGGGGTGGGCGGTGCGGGTGTCGGCGGGCGTCTTGAGGACGCGCGGCAGATGGGCGTGGAGGTGCTCGATTTCGACCTGGCGGCCGCGGTCACGGAGTTCGCGGGCGAGGATTTCGGTGAGGCCGCATGCCCTGTGGCGGCCTCCTGCGCACCCGATGGCGATGCGGCGGGGTCCGGCGGGCAGGTCGGCGTAGTCGGCGAGGTTGGCGAGCAGTTCGCGGGCGCCGAGGGTGTTGAGGACGACGTCCTGGACGCGGGGGTGGAAGCCGTCGAGGTCGAGGATGTCGCGGGCGGCGGCCGGGTCGCGGAGCCGGTTGCGGACGTCTTCGATCCGGTCGGCGGCGGGCGGGACGGGCTGGCCGTCCGGGCCGGTGGGCAGGTGCAGGTAGCCGAACGAGATCAGGTGGATGGGTTCCATGAAGGTGCCTCCGGGTTGCTGGTGAAAGGGCGGGAACGGCGGAGCGCCGCGCCCGGCCGGGAAGGTCGGGTGCGGCGCTCCGGTGTCTTCAGGGGGTGAGGGTCACGGCTGCGCTGAGGATGTCGGCGTGGTCGAACGCCAGCCGCTCCGGCAGGTTCTTCAGGGGCCACCAGCGGGCGGTGCGGGCGTCGTCCCCGGCGACGATCGGAGTGTCGGCGGGGACGGTGGCCACGTACGCGACGGTGACGTACCGGCCGCGCGGGTCACGGTCGGGCTGATCCCAGACGCCGATCTGACGCAGGTCGCCAGCGCTCACGTGGATCCCGGCTTCTTCGGCCAGTTCGCGGACGGCGGCCTCACGGCTCGTCTCTCCGACGTCGACGTGACCACCGGCGATGGCCCAGTCGTCCTCGTACGGCGGCCAGTCGCGCTCGATCAGCAGGGTGTCGCCGCCGGGGGTCAGGACGACCACGTCGGCGGTGTAGCGGATGGTCTCGGGCTCGGTCTCGGTCATGTTCGCCTCTCGGGTAGGTGGGTCAGTGGGTGGTGTCGGTGACCACGAGGAACTGGTCGGTGGCAAGGTCCATCACGACGTGGGCGTCACGGCCCTGGTCGCGCTGGGCGGCGGCGTATTCGTCGGCGGGCCAGGAGCCGCGGGGGTGGCCGGCGGGGAACTGTCCCAGGACCGTGCGGGTGGGAGCGCTGGTCGTCGTCACGCGTCGCCGCCGGTCACGCGCTCATGGATGCCGATCAGGGTGGCGATGGCGTCAGGGTTGTCCGCGAGGCCGACCCACTTCCCGCGCGCGGTGAAGACGGGCACGGCGTCGGTGTCGGCGTCGAAGATGACTACGTAGTCGCCGAACCTGTCGAGCACCATCTCGCGCAGGGCCGGGACCAGGGCGGTGGCGAGGACCTCGAGGACGTGCACGGTGAGCTGGGCGGGCTCGCCAGGCGTCCGGGGCTGGGTCAGGGTGCCGGTGACGCGCAGCAGGTCGCTGGGCTGTACGCCGTTCAGCAGCTCGTGGACGATTCCGGCGTCCTTGGCGGTGCAGGAGACGACGGTGTCGGGGGCGTCCTCGGGGAGGGCGTCCGCGTCGAGGGGACGGACGGTCAGGTCGAACGTCGCGGTGCCGTGCGGGCCGGGGGCGGGGATGGCGTCGACCCAGCCGTCGACGGTGCAGTGTGCGGTCTCCATCAGCTGGCCTCCGCCAGGGTCTTGGTGGTCCGGGGGGAGCGGGGTCGGGGGGTGTGCTGCGCGTGGAGCAGGAGTTCGCGGTTGCGGCGCTGCTGCTCCGGGGTGATCGGCCGGGGCTTGGGGCCCTGGCGGTGCCAGAGCGGGGACGCGGGCGGCTCGGGGTAGGCGAGGGTGGGGTCGATGTCGTCCTGCGGAGTGCTGCTCATGGGAGCCTCCGGGCGGAGTGGGTCAGGCGTGGTGGTCGTCGCGCCGGCTCTTGGGCTGGGTGTCGGAGGCGAACCGACCGAGGCGGGCCTCGGTGGGGTTCGCGGCGATCCAGCTTTCGGCGCAGCTCTTGTGTGAGGGCTCCCCGGAGTGGGAGCGCAGCGGTGTGGGCTGCTCGCACAGCGCGCAGGGGCGCATCTGCCAGTGGTCGTAGTGCTGGCTGTCGCGCCAGTCGAGGAGGCCACCGGGAGCCGGGATGAGACCCGGCTCGAACGGCGGCTTCTTGTCTCGCTTGCGGGTCACGGCCGGAAGTCGGGCAGCTGCTGGAGCGCCTGCTTCACCAGGTCCGGTGTCGGCTTCCAGGGTCCGAGCTGTCCGCCGGCGGGGACGGGCAGCGGCAGCTCCTGGACGTCCCTGAGGACCAGGTGCCAGGCCCCGGCCTGTGCCCACGGCGTGCAGGGCGGGGAGCCGTTGGGGTCCTGGTGGCAGTCGACCAGGCGGGCGAGGCCGATCACGGCCCCGGTGGTCAGCTCCCGGTTACGGATCGTGCGGGCGACCAGCGGTTCGCGCAGCACGGCGGGCTCCGGCTTGGCCTTCCCGGCGTGGAGAAGAACCCAGCCTCGCCAGCTCCAGGGGCGCGGCCTGTTCTCCGGGCTCTTGCCCGCGAGGATGCAGGCCGCCCAGGGCTGACGGACCGTGATGCCGCGGATCCAGTCGCCGCCTTCCAGTTCGGTCGTCACGCGGCACGCTCCAGCAGAGCGGTGCCGGGGCGCCCGGCGCGGCGGCCGTTGACGGTCGGTGCCTGGAGGTCCTCGATCTCCGCCCAGCCGTACTGGCCGGAGTGCTTGGTGCGGTACATCGAGACATCGGCGCCGCGCAGCAGGGTGGGCAGGGCGTGGATGCCGAGGTAGTCGGGGACGGCGGTGCCGACCGACGCGGCGACGGTGAGCGGACCGGCCTTTGTGGGCACGGGCTCGCGCAGGGCGCCCATCAGTTCCCTCAGGCGCTGCTCCATCCCGGCCTGGGGGTCCACGCGGGTCGCGACGGCGAACTCGTCTCCGCCCAGGCGGCCGACGACTCCCTGCGGTCCGGCCCACCGGGCCAGGCGCTCACCGGTCACAGCGAGCACAGCGTCGCCCGCCGCGTGTCCGTGGGTGTCGTTCAGTCCCTTGAAGTTGTCGAGGTCGATCATGCAGAGCAGGGAGTTCTGCCGGTGGCGGGCGAGCAGGCGCTGGGCACGGCGCTCGAACGCGGCACGGCGCTGGGCTCCGGTGAGCGGGTCACGGCGTTCAGCCGCGAGGCGCCGGTGGAGCGTGAGCGCGTGGATGGTCCAGCCGGTGAGCGGGACCGCGAGGGTGGTGATGAGGAGGGCGCGCTGTCCGATCGGGGTCGCAACGCGCGTGATGGGGTCCATACTTGGATCTCCCTCTCGTCTCGTACGGGATGGGTGACCCGGGGCGGTCGACTGGTTTTCCGGCCTTGGCGGCCGTCCCGGGGCGGAGCTACAGCGTGCTGGCGGGGTTGCGCCAGGGGCCGGCCTTCGCGGCGGGCCACTCCATCGCCCAGCCGGGCCGCAGTCCGCGCGCTCCCCAGCTGTCCGGCTGCTTGTCGGGGATCTCGAGTCCGGCCGTGTGCGCGGCGAGCGCGGCGTCGTACACCTCGTGGGCGCGGCGCAGGGCCGTGGTGGGGGAGTCCGCCTCGCCGGTGAAGACGTGCAGCCCCCGCAGGGCCGGGTTGGCGGCGTTGTGTATCGGGACGTCTACCTCGAAGAACCTGTGGTTCGGCATGACGCCCATCTCCTTCCGTGCCTGGTGTGTGAGGGGCCACCGCGCCGTCCTGTCCTCGGGGGCAGGGCGGCGGGGAAGCCCGTCAGGTCGCCGTGGGGCGCAGACGGTGGAGCCGCCCCGGCCCGGCAGGGCGGGGCCGGAACGGCTCCTGGAGGTTCAGTCGTTGGCGGGCTGGTCGGCGGACCGGTAGCGCTTGGTCTGCCGGAGGATCTGGTTGCGCTTGACGTCCAGGGCGTCGGCGATGTCCTGCTGAGCGCCGTGGTAGCGGCCTTGCAGGACGTCGATCGACTGCCAGAACTCGGTCTCGACGCGCTCGTGCTCTTCGTCGCGGCGCTGGCTGGCCTGGGCGACCAGGTCCCGCAGTTCGGTGCGGGCCTGCTCATCGGGTCGGGGGGACATGGCTTGCTCCAGGTGGGATACGAGGGACGATGTCTCTGCCCCCCGCTCCGTTTGGAGCGGGATGGGAGGCCCGGGGCGGCCGGTGAGTTTGGCGACCTGGCGGCCGCCCCGGGGCGGAGCTACCAGATGCGGCCGTTGTGGGTGGACGTCTTGAGGTCCAGGTGGCCGGCCCCGCGCACCCGGATGTTGCCGTTGTGGGTGCGGGCGGCGAGGCGGCCGGAGGCGGCCGGGGTGGCGCTGATGGTCACGTCGCCGTTGTGGGTGCGGGCGGAGCCGCGGCGGCCGTTGTAGGCGCCGATGGTGATGGAGCCGTTGTGCGTGGACGCCTCCAGCTCCGTCTCGACGGTGTCGACCAGGACGGAGCCGTTGTGGGTCTCGGCCTCCAGGACCTTGACGCCGCCCGCCTGGAGCGAGCCGTTGCGGGCGTCGAAGCGGATGGTCTCCACTGATCGTCATGCCGGTCATGGTCCCGGTGTTCACGACGCTGTTGAAGCTGTACCTGGAGCCGTTGACCTGCACCACGTTGGTGCCGCTGATCCCGCCGACCTCGTCGTCCGGGACGGAGACGGTGAGCTCGTTGCCGCGCTCGGTGATCTTCGTGTCGTTCACCGCGTCGGCGACGGGGCCCTCGGTGTCGGAGGTGTGTACGCGGATCCGGCCGTGGACGGCCTTGGGGTCGACGGTGACGTTGACCGTGCCGCCCGAGACCGAGAGGTCCAGCTCGACGGCTCCATCTGTGGTCATGACGTGGATCTTCTCGCTGCTCAAGGCTGCTCCTTGGTCGGAGAGTGCGGGGGCCGGGCGGCCCCCGCACAACTGATAATGCATCCTCGAAGGATACGTTTCAAGCGTTTGGCATCTTTTGAGGATGCCTTTTTTGTTCGTGCAGGTCAGGCGGCCACGGCCGGGGCAGCGGGGGAGTCGAGGCCGACGCCGCGCAACGCGTCCAGGACGTACGGCTCGAAGCGGGCCTGGTGCTGAGCGGCGACCGCGCAGCCGGTGGCACGGCCGTAGGCGTAGCAGCGGGCCATCATGCTGGCGTCGGTGTCGGCGAGCGCCTGGTCGACGGTGTTCCGGGCGAGGTGCTCGATCCAGGTCTGGGCGGCCGACTCGCGGTGGTTGCGCGAGACCGCCATGGCCAGGGAATCCGCCCACCGGCCGCTGCCGCGGGTGCGGCTGGCGCACTGTTCCCAGTTCCACTTCCGGTCGCGCATGCCCTCGGGGTCGGCGTCCCAGTCCGCAGCCCAGCGCGCGGCCCGCTCGGGGATCTCCTGCTGGACGACGTTCAGGACGGCGCGGCCGGCGGGACCGAGCGCGCGGTGGGCGTCGGTCTCCTCGAGGACGCGGATCTGGTGGGAGAGCAGCCGGTAAGGGTAGTGACGCTGGCTCCAGTTGCCGGTCTCCCCGAGCGGCTGAACGATCCACAGCCGCACGGGCCAGGTGACGGGCCAGATGCCGGTGTCCTCCAGCGCCTCGCCGACGCGCTTGACCATGCGGAAGTACGAGAACTCGCTCTCGTCGAACCACAGGTTGGTGCAGGGCCGGGGGTGGTCGACGACCTCGCCGACGGACGCGGCGAGGTTCACCGAAGTTCCCGCCGCGCGGGACTTCTCGATGACGCCGTCGGCGGGGGTGGCGATGTACCAGGTGACGGGCTTGGGCTTGCGTGCCATGCGGTCCTCCAGGGAGAGGTGTCGGTTGCTGCGGGGAGGGTGTGCGGTGCAGGTCACTGGCTGTCCGCCTGCTGCCGGTCGGCGAGGGCCAGGAGCTCCACGGCGAGTCCGGGTGCGGCCAGGATCGTGCGCAGGATCGAGGCGAGGCCGTCGCGCTCGGTGGGGTTGAGCCGGTCCCACACCGCGTGGGCGTCGCCGTGGGCGTCGACGGCCTTGAGGTAGTCGTCCTCGGTAGTGGCGTGCACCGAACCGCACCGCCCGCACCGGAAGACGGCCTGGTCCCAGCCGCACGCGGGAGCGTTGGTCGTCATTCGCTGATCGCCTGCCGGGCCTGCGCCTCGAGGTCGTCGTCCTGGTCGTCGTCGCCGTGGTGGCCGTGGATGGTGCAGCGCACGTCGGGGTCGTTCATCAGCTCGCCGGTCAGCGCGCGCAGGAGGTCGGTGACGTTGTAGGCCGGGGCCCACGCCTGGCCCTCGCACTCGTCGTCGGCCGCGCAGCCCACGAGGACCTCGAAGCCGACGTCGCCCGCGCCGTCGACGTCGTTGCGCTGGGCCAGGACGATGCGGTCCGCTCCGAGCCGGATCTCCGCGACGCGGTCGCCGCCGGCGAGCTGCGAGCCGTCGCGCCAGCGCCACACCGGCAGGATCTCGGAGCCGAAGTACCGGCGGACCAGCAGCAGGTCGCCCAGGCCCTCGCTGTCGTCCCAGCCGAGGTCCGCACGCCGGGCATCGCTGAGCGGCTGGAGCAGCGCTTGGAGTCGGTAGAGGTTCTCCGCGACGACGACGTGGTCGAACCCCTCGCCGGGCAGACCGGGGAACGCGTCGACCATGGCGGCGTGCTGCGCCCGGACGACCGGCTCGGGCACGCGCCGGTTCGCGGGCCGGCCTTCCTGACGCTCCACGCACACGGAGAGCGGGGTCGGGACGACCAGTGCGACCGTGGGCACGCCGTGGCGTCGGGCGGTCGCGATCAGGTCGGCCCGTACGAGTTTCTCGGTATTCGTCGCGTCGATGACCGTCATCTTGCGACGGGCGAGCCGGGCCTCCAGGACGGTCTGGAGCGCGAACACCGCGTCGCCGGTCGACTCCTGGCAACCCGGATCGTCACTGACCAGAGCCCTGAACCTGTCGAGCTCCAGGACCTGGGTGGCGGGCCAGGTGGCAGCCCACGTGCTCTTGCCCGAACCGGCCGCGCCGATCAGGCAGACCAACGAGGGCTCCGGGATCGTCGTGTCGAGGGGCAGTGCGTTTTCCAGGCGGAAGGTCTTCATGCGGATTCTCCCTGCGGATCAAGAGCACGGGTGGCGTAGTAGGTCTGCAGGCCGGCGTTCTCGGTGATGAGCGCGGCAGCTTCGTGGAGCGGGCAGGACATCTCGCCGTCGCGGTCCGGCTCGATCCGTCCGGCGGCCTGCCCGGCGGCGGTGAGCAGCTGCGCGAGGAAGCCGAAGACGCCGTCCTGGCGGTGGTCCTCGTGGTGGAGCTCGCGCAGGACCTGGGCGAGCTCCTGGGCGCCGATCTCACCGGTGAGGTCGTCCTCGATCTGCTGGAGGGCGAGCTTGGCGATCCCAGCCGAGGCACGGACGCGGTCGATGCGCGTGCGGCCGGTCACCGTGTGGTGGCCTTGGTGGTGGCGATCAGCGCGGCGGCCGTTTCCCAGCCGTGGTGCCATGCGGAGTCGAGCTGGAACGCCCCGTTGATTCCGTGCGAGGCCAGCTGGTAGAAGCCGCCCTTGCCGGTCTTGGTAGCGATCTTCTCCAGTAGTCCCTTGCCGGGAACCCTGCGGTCCGCGGCGTAATGGGTTCCGAACGAGAGGGCGAGCGCGGCCGCGGCAGCGGCCGGGTGGACCCGGATGCCGAGCGCGCGAGCCCCGGCCCCGGCCACGATCGCCTGCGTGGCCGTATAGGTCAGGCAGTGAGTCAGGCACGCCTTGCGGCCATCGGCCGTGCCGTGGGTCGTCTTCTCCTTCGTGGCCGGGTCCTCGTAGGTGACCGGGTGGTCATCCGAGGCGCCCTTCACGCGGGCGCAGAAATCGTCCTGCATCCAAAAATCTCCGATGGCGCTGGCGGCGCGGGCCAGTCCGAGCAGGGCGGCGAAGGTGGCGGGGCGATGCGTCATGCTGGGTCTCTCCTGATCTCAGATTCGGGTGATGGGAGCGGGGCGGCCGGCTCTTTGCCGATGCTGCGGTCGGCCCCGTGTGCGGCTCCCGCCCCGGCCTGTGCGGCCGGGGCGGAAGTCGTTTCAGAACGGCGGCTCGTCGGGCGGGTCCGGGACGGGCAGGAGCCGGATGCGGAGCTCGCGCCGCTCGGACCAGCAGCCGCACGCCTCCATCTCCGGGAACGGACCGCCGGTCCACCAGCCGCCCGCGCCCCGGCAGTCGGGGCAGGAGCGGCGGGCGACGGGCGTGAGGTGGATGCGGTGCCGGTCGGCGTACAGCCGCCATCAGCAAGCGGGCTGGTGTGCGCAGCTGCTCGAGTCCGCCGGGGTGCTGGCGCAGTACGGGCCGCCGGTGTCGCCGCGGTGGACGGCGTGGCCGCCGGTGGGGCGCAGTTCCTCCAGGAGCTCCTGGAGGTCGTTCTCGTCCTCGAGGAGCGAGGGGACGTAGCCGTAGCGGCAGGTGCAGGGCACGAGGAGGGTGAGGACGTCGCGGTAGTCGGCGTCGGCGGTGATGGTGTGGTGCAGCCACAGCCCGCCACCGAGGTGAGCCACGGCGCTGGGCTGGAGGGTGTGGTTGCGCAGGGCGGGGTAGCCGGTCCACGCGTCGTGGTCCACTACCCGGCCCAGGGTGTCGGGGTAGGCGGCGTAGACGTGGTCGGCGGCCGCGGTCTCCGCCCCGTCCCGCTCTTCCTCCAGGGTGAGGCGGGCGGTGGTGGCGACGATGTCGAAGAGAACGGCCAGCGGGGAGCCGGTGACGGGCGGGATGAGGGTCTCGGTCATCGTGTGATCGCTCCTTCTCAAGGCGGGTGTTCAGGCGGCCAGCCGGTGCGTGACCGGCGTGGTGGTGGTGAGGACGTAGGTGCCGGGAGTGGGCTCGTATCCGCGGGCGCAGGGGTCGCAGCAGCCCACGGTGCGTAAGGGGAGGCAGTAGTAGTACCGGCGCGAGCACCGGGAGCAGGTGCTCCTGGCGGCCATCGCACGGTCCAGCGCGAGCTCCTGAGCCAGCGTCGGGACGCGCTTGGGGCGGGCCAGGTCGACCCGGAGGAGGAAGCCCCGGGTCGGATGGCGGCACGACCAGGTCGGCCGGGTCGCGCACAGTCGGCAGCGCAGGATCGCGACCGGGCCCTCGTTGTCGCCGGGGCTCAGTCCCATCTCCCGAAGAGCACGCCGGGTGACAAGTCCCTCGGGTACGGCGCCACGATCAAACTCGGGCAGGGCCGCGTCGCTGCGCGGCACCCGCGCCACTTTGCGAGGGCGCTTGCGGCGGGTGCGCGGCATCACCGGTTCCAGGTACCGGGGAGGCGGCGCTGGGGCAGCGGGTAGCGGGGGCCGGGGCGCTGCGGGCGGGGCCGGCCGATCCGGCGGCGCGGGCGGGGAATGAGCACGAAGGAACCTCCAGGGAGAAGCAGCTGCGCCCGGCCGGATGTGTTCCGGTCGGGCGCAGCTGGGTTTGGAGTGCGGGGGTCAGCGGGGTGTCGGGGTAAGGGGGCGGCCGTCGGAGACGACCAGGCGCAGCTTGGGGAATGCCTTGACCGGGGCGTTGCCCGGGATGGGGGGCCACTCGTCTGCTGACAGGCCGTACGAGGGCGGTTTCCACGAGGGGTTGCGCTTGATGACGTTCATGGCCTTGGCGTACCTGGCCTCCCAGTTCCAGGTGAAGAACAGGGGGAGGAGGCCGCCGGTGTTCGGGATCGGTTCGGGGCGCTTGGTGGCGCTGTGGTGGGCCCGTTCGGCGATCGGCTCGCCGTAGGCGCGGCACCGTGGTCTGCCGCAGAACCCCCAGAACCGTGCCCACCCGGTGTGCGGGTCGAACTCGCAGAACCCGGTGACGGTGCTGCGCCCGCACAGCCGGTCCGCGCGGACCATGGGGGCCTGGCAGCCACGGGGCTCGGCGTGCCAGTCGTGTTCGTAGCGGGGCACGTCGTCGGCGAGGAGCTGCCACATGCGCTGGTCGTCGGCGTTGAGGATGTCGCGGGTGCGTGCCCAGACGCCTTCCTCGGGGTGGTGGCGGCGGGGATCGCGGAGGGTTGCCCAGCCGAGCGCGAGGACCAGGTCGCGGGTTCCGGCCGGCATGCGCCGCTCCTCGTACACGCGGGTGACCAGCTGGTCGTAGCGGACCATCGCCTCGCGGTCGGTCGCACTCATGACGTCCTCGGGGCGGTGATGGTGGTGCGGGTGGCGTCGGCGAGGAGCACAGTCAGTTCGTGGCCGGTGTCGACGGCGGCGGCCAGGCGCTCGATGAGCTCGGTGTCCAGGCTCCGGTGGCGGGCGCCGATCAGCAGGCCCTCCAGGTAGTGGACGTCGGTCAGGACGCTGCGGCGGACCTCCAGGAGGCCGGGCTGGACGTGCAGCTCGTCGACGTTCAGCTGGGCGGCGCCGGTGGCGTGGTGGGCAGCCGCACGGTTGGCGGCCGCAGTCTGCTCGGCGAGCACCTGGTGCAGCTGCTCGGGGTCGGTGTGGGCGCGGGACCAGCCGGGAGAGGCGAGGGCGGCCAGGGCCTGCTTGAGGGTGCGTCGGACGGACACGGGACCTCCGGAAAGGCGGGCAGAGGGGCGCCCCGCCGACGGAAGAGCGTCGGCGGGGCGGGGTGGCACGGTGCGGACGGTGTCCGCGGTTCGTACGGCGGGCGGCCGGTCAGTGCGGCTGGGGCAGGATCCGGAAACGGACGGTGCCGGTGTGCTCGTCGGGCCGGGCGGTCAGGAGGTCGCTCTGCTCGATCGTGAGCGCGGTCAGCTCGGTCTGGATCCACTCGTTGGTGCGCTGGAGCTCGAGGCGGCCGGAGTCGAAGTCGCTGAGGTCAATGTCGGTGTACTGGTGCGGGTCCCGGCGGCGCGGCATGGCGAGCACCCAGGAGTACAGAAGGTGGCGGGCCGCGCTCTCCTCGGGGCGGGCCGGGAGCTCGCGGGGCAGCGCCCGGCAGGTGCCCGCGTGAGCGTTGGCGGTCTCCGCGGCCTTTCCCAGCGAGTAGCGGATGTGCGAGTCGAGGTACTTGGTGCGGGTGCTCAGGAAGTGACACCCCAGGCAGGCGACCAGGTAGTAGGTGGTGCCGTAGGGGTCCTGTCCGGTGCTGGCGACGAGAACAACGGCATGGGCCTGGTTGTAGTACCGCTCGGCGACGGGCAGACCTTCGGGCTTCCACGTCTCGCCGATCTCCGGCCACGCCCTCGGCGCGGGGTCTTCCGCCGGTGCTGCGGGTGCGGCGGGCCTGCGGGTGAACAGGTCGATGAGTGCCACGGCTGGGCTCCTTCGTGTTCGGGCGGGTGAGGGTGTGCGGGCAGTGCTGCGCCCCGCCGGCGCGGGAAGCGACGGACGGGGCGTGGGGTGTAGCGGTGACCGGGTGGCCTGCCCGGCCCTTGCCCAAGCCCCCGGGCGGGGGTGAGCGAGGGCCGGGCAGGGGTGAGCGGAGGTCAGGCAGGGATGGAGGCCGGGGTGCCGAGTCCGTCACCGAGCAGCAGGCCGCGGATCGACTGTTCGTACTCGTCAGCGCGGATCCGGTCGAACATCAGCTGTCCGGCGATCAGGCAGCGGGCCCGCAGCCGGATCATGGCGACGGTGTCCGGCTCGGCACCGGCTGCGGTCGCGGCCTGCGCGGCGGCGTCCCCGGCGAGCTGGTCAGCTGCCTGGAGGCCGGCCTCGCGCCGGGAGTACTGGGCCCGGCAGGACGCCCAGGAGGTCAGTGCCCGGGTGCGGTCCACCCGCTTCTGCCACGCCTCGTACATGCGGCGCGTGCCCTCGGGGTCGGCGGCCCACTCCGCGGCCCACTGCCGGCCCAGGTCGGGCAGCTTGGCGAGACCCGCCAGGACCTGTAAGCCGCGGTGCCCGAACGCACGCCACGCCTCGGCTTCCCTGACGACGCGGATCTGCTGGGACATCAGCCAGTACGGGTAGAAGTCGCCGCCCCAGTTGCCGGTCTCACCGAGTGGCTCCACGACGAACAACCGCACCGGCCAGCCGTCCTCGATGCGCTCCAGGATCTCGCCGGGCCGGGAGTACATGTGGAAGTAGCCGAACGGCTTGTCGGTGTACCACTTCCGGCCGGGGCTGGGGTGGTCGATGGTCTCGCCGATGTGGTCGGCGAGGTTCACGGTCGGGATCGTCTCGCCCTGGTCGCGGTAGTAGCGGGCGAGGTACACGTCGGTGGGCGGGACGGTGCCGTCGGGGCGGGTCGCCATGTAGTGGACGACGGGCCGGGTGCGTGCCATGGGTTCCTCCAGCTCGGGTCAGTTCGTGGGGTGGTTCTCGGTGTGGGGCTCAGGCCGGTCGGCCTGTCCGGCTCTCGCCCGGCCCCGGGGTGGGGTGGGCGAGGGCCAGGCGGAGCGACCGGAGTTAGTTGAGGGAGGGGGGCTGCTGGGGGTCGAACGGCTTGAGGGCGGGCGGTGCGGGGGCCTGGTGGGGGACGTGGATGGTGGCGTGGATCTGCGGTGCGGGCGGGGCCTGCGGGGCAGGCACGTGGACGTGGATGAGGGCGGTCGGGGAGAGGCTGATCCCGCGCAGCGCGAGCAGGCTCAGTCCGGCCCAGCCCAATGCGGCGATGGCGGCGGCAACTTCCCGGCCCGGGGCCGGGGTGGCGGTGAAGACCGCGGCGACGGTGAAGGCGCCCCACAGGAGCCAGAGGATCCGGCCGCCGCTGGAGCGGAAGAAGCCGAGGACCAGGGCGAGCACCCCGATGGCCTGCCACAGGGCGTAAGCGGTGGTCGCGGTGACGGGCAGCTGCGCGGTATGGGTGTTCAGGTAGTCCCGTACGGGCTGGTCGACCGTGGCGAGCAGCCCGGTGGGATCGGCAACCTTCTGCGTCGGCCAGGGCAGGGCGTGGGCCGCCTGGAGGCCCAGGCCGCCGGCCCAGCCGAGCAAGAGGGCCGCCGTGGCGAGGCCGCCGATGACCGCGGCGGCCTTGAGCCACAGGGCGGTGTGCGACCAGCCGAGCGTGAACGCGCTGCTGATGTCGTCGGCGCGGTCCCGGAGCCAGCCGAGGACCGCGAGGGTGGACGTCTTCATGGGCGGGTGCCTTCCGGGGTGGTGGGGCGGGTGTCGGGTGCGGTGTGGGCCGGTCTCGGCTGCTCCTCGCGGGACGCGGCGTCGGTGGAGGCGGGCGGTTGGCGCCCCACCAGGTGGGCGGGGCGGGCGCGGTCAGAACGCCTATGACCTTGGGTGCGGCTTTCGCCAAAGCGACTGCTCTCCTTCGAGGGGGATTGGTGATCGGACGGTGCGGTGAGGGTGTGCGGACGGGTCAGGAGGCGGGCGGGGTGTCGGGGCGGGGGTAGCGGCTGGTGAGGGCGTCCAGCCGGGCGCGGATCTGGTCGGCGTTGCCGTGGATCCAGTCGGGGACGAGGTGCTGCCGGTTCTGCGGGGTGTAGTGGCTGGTGGTGTGGTCGGGGTCGGCGGCGAGGGCTTTGTCGAGGTGGGCCATCGCGGCGAGGAGCTCGGTGATGGCGGGCGCTTCGATGCGGATGACGCGGGCGGCGTGCTCGCAGTACCGGATCTCCGCAGGACTGGTGGGGGGCAAGGGATGAACTCCTTCGTGGCAGGTGGTGGTGGGCCGGGCGGCCTGCCCGGTCTCCGCCCCGGGCCCCGTGGTGCGGGGACGATGTGGGGCGGGGGCCGGTTGCGGTCGCCGAACTGGATGTTGACGTCGCCGCTGCGGCCGAACACCCGGGTGCCGCCGGTGTCGATCTGCGGGGCGAACACCATCGGCTGCTGCTGGTCGGCCGGGGTGGCGGTGTCCGTACGGCGCGCGGCGGCGAAGAGGAACCGGCCGGTGAGGCAGAGGCCGAAAAGGATGACCGCGAGGGTCAGGGCGACCTTCCACAGCATGTCGAGCAGGTCCACGAGTCCTCCGAGGGCGGGGGCGGCGATCCGGAGCGCGGTGGCGCTGCCCAGGGCCATGACGGTGAGGCTTCCGGCGATGAGGGAGACCGCCTTGGCCCAGCCTGGCATCGCCTCGGTCGGGGCGGCCTGGGCGGGCACGGGGTCCAGGTGGTGGTCGACCGGGCGGCCCCAGGCGATACGGCCGTCGGGCAACTGGACCTGGACGGCGCCGGGCACCGGCACCTGGTAGAGCGTCAGAGCCGGTGCCGGGGCGGTGGCCGGCGCGGCGGGCTGCCAGATCGCGGTGGGAACGGCCGGGGTGCGGGTGGGGTGGGCGGCCGCCTGGCCGACCAGGTGCTGCTCGGTGTTCACGCGGGGCTCCAGGGTGGGTTGGGGGGTCACGGCGAAGGCCGGCCCCCGTGTGTACGGGGCCGGCCTTCACCGTGGTGTGGGGCGGGCGGGGTTAGGCGGCGGCCATGTAGTCGGCGGCGTGGTCCTCGTGAACCCACGCCCCGTGGCCGACGTTGACGACCGGGATGGTCGGGTCGTCCTTCATCCGCTTGAGCGCGGTGCGTACCTGCGGGCCGGGCATCCCCAAGCTCTTGGCGATGATCGCCGGGGAGACCGGCTTGCCGTGCTGCTGGAGGAACGCCACGACCTTCTTCCCGGTCGCCGACAGGCCCGGCTTTGCCGGTTCGACGGCGACGGGCACCGGCTCCGACGCCTGCGCGGTTGCCTGCGCGGGCACCGTGGCCTTCTTCCTGGTGCTCACCGGCGGCGCGGCGGGCGCGGCCGGGGTGTCGTCGAACCGGTCGGGGTCGTAGGTGTAGCGCTCCCCGGCGTTGCGC
>NZ_JOEZ01000037.1 GCF_000721175.1 Streptomyces anulatus | reverse complement strand
ACTGCAGCCCTTGTGGAGGAACACGAGTCTTGGCGGACCCGAGAACCACTACAAGGGCTGCACCCGTATCACCAGCCGAAACGCCCAAAGTTGCGCCGCTGACCGAACCCGTAACCGAACGGCATTGGCCCTAGGCTCCGTCGTCCCTCACCGCCCCATACAGTGGATCACCTGATCCGTTCCCCAGGGGCGGGTGGGCGGTACACGGGGCGAGGAGCGGTGCAATGGGGCGTGCGGGCACACGGCGGTCGAGGACGCGGAAGAACCGGCCGTTCTGGGTGGAGCTGCCGCTCCTCATCGGTGTCGCCCTGGTGCTGGCGCTGCTCATCAAGACGTTCCTGGTGCAGGCCTTCTCCATCCCCTCGGACTCCATGCGGAACACCCTCCAGCAGGGCGACCGGGTCCTCGTCGACAAGCTGACGCCCTGGTTCGGGTCGGAGCCGGAGCGCGGTGAGGTGATCGTCTTCCACGACCCGGCGGACTGGCTCGCGGGCGTGCCCGTGGACGAGCCCAACACCGTGCAGAAGGTACTGGGCTTCGTCGGCGTGATGCCCTCCGCCGAGGAGAAGGACCTCATCAAACGGGTCATCGGCGTCGGAGGCGACACCGTGGAGTGCGAGGGCGACGGACCGGTGAAGGTCAACGGCACCGCCCTGGACGAGCCGTACGTCTTTCCCGGCAACACCCCCTGCAGCAACGACGAGGGCGGCCGGTTCAAGGTCACCGTGCCCGACGGCAAGATCTGGGTGATGGGGGACCACCGCCAGGCCTCCGCGGACTCCCGCTACCACCAGGACGACCCGAACCAGGGGATGGTCCCGGTCGACGAGGTCGTCGGGCGGGCCGTCGTCATCGCCTGGCCGATCGGCCGCTGGAGCACCCTGCCCATGCCGGACACCTTCAAGAGCGTGCCCGACAAGCCCTAGTTGTTCTGTCCACGGAGAGCGTGGCGCCGCGGCCCGAAGTTCCGCACGTACCGGCGCTGCCAGGGTGTTTCCACCGCCCGTGGGTGGTAGCCGGTGCGCACGAACGCCACCGCCTCCTCGGCGGGGACCCCGTCCAGGACGGCCAGGCAGGCCAGTGCCGTCCCGGTGCGGCCCATCCCGCCGCCGCAGGCCACCTCGACCCGTTCGCCGGCCGCCCGGTCCCAGACCTCCCCAAGGAGGTCCCGCGCCGCCGCCCGGTCCGCCGGGAGCCGGAAGTCCGGCCACCGCAGCCAGCGCGACTCCCAGGCGACCGAGGGCGGAGTGCGCCCCAGGAGATGGACGGCGAAGTCCGGTTCGGGGCCTGCGGGCAGGGGCTTGCGCAGACCCCGGCCGCGTACCAGTCGTCCGGAGGGAAGGGCCAGGACGGCCGGGTCGGAGGCGTTCCACGTCTCGGTCACGTATCCCAATCTAACGACCCGGCAGCCGCCGGTGGTACGCATGTGCGACGTCCCATGAGTTCCCTTGAGCCCTGCTGAGTCCTCGTCCCCGTGTCCAGGTGTTCTGTCTCCTTGGGGTGTTCTTCGAGCCGGTGACGTAGCTTCAGGATTCCTGAAGCGTTCTCACTCCGTCCGATCGACCTGCGATCGGGGTGAAGGTGAGGAGGCTCGGGTTGGCGCCGGCAGCCGTACGCGATCTGCGCGAGTTCCGTGGTCCGGTCTCGACGGAGGAACTGGAGCAGTTCGAGACCGACGTGCTCGCCGGGTTCGTTCTCGCGCGGGCTTCGGCGGGGCTGGCGGACGGCAACATCCGTGGGGACGTCGGGCACCTGGACCAGACGCGGGCTTGGTTCGGCCGGCCGCTGTGGGATCTGGACCCGGCCGATGCCGACGGGTACTTCGGGAAGGTGCTGCGGGGCTCGCCGAGCGGCACCCGGCCGGCCCGCGCGCAGGCGCTGACCACGTACTTCCTGTTCCTGGAGCTGCGGCACAAGGTCGAGATCCATCGGATGACCCGGCGGGTCGTCGAGTGCCCGATCGACGAGATGAACCGGCCTCGGGGATCCAGGGACGCCGCCCTGCGGATCCCGCCGACCGAGCCGGAGATCAAGACACCGTTCACCGGCCGGGGCGGCGAGCTGGCAACCTGCCGCAAGTTCGCGCCCACCGCGCGTAACTACACCGCATCGAAACTGATGTCGCAGGCCGGACTGAGGCGTGGACAGGCACGACTTTCGGTCGGCCTGTACGGGCGTTCCGTGAAAGGGCCGACGCACGGGCAGGAGCGGTGGTAGGACTGCTGCATGGCTACCTACCGGACCAAGGACGGTCACACCGTGGGCCTCGGCAGCACCGTGTGGGCCATCAACGGACAAGGTCCCTTCACCCTCGCCGAGCCCGATCACTCCGCTCCACCCGGGTGGGTCTGCGCGGTGAGCGGCGACGGTGAAGACATCCGCCTGCACGGTCCCGAGGACATCTCGCTGTACTACAACTTGGTCCGGCGGGTGGAGGTCTGAGGACACGCACACCCCCACGGAGACCGAGCCGGAGCCGAGCAGACCATCGACCTGGAGACCCCGATGAGCGAACCGCATTCCGACACCGCCCCGGACGCCGCCGAAGTACCGTTCGCCTGTGCGGTGACAGTCTCCGAGCCGGCCAGTGTCGGTCCGCTGTTCCGCCGCCTCAGCACGATCCCGGACGCGACCGTCAACCGGCACCGCTCCGGCCCGGAGGATGGCAAGCTGGGCGTCGCCGAGACGCTGCACCTGCTCGTGCCGTCCGCGGCAGTGCTCACCGTCGTGATCCGCAGCCTGCCAGCGTTCATCAGATCCAGACGATCGTCCGTGAGCGTAACCATCACCCGGGGGGACCGATCCGTGACCTTCGACGGCAAGAACCTTCCAAACCCCGAGAAGGCCGTCGAGATCACCGACCGCCTGCTCGGCGATGACTAACCTGGCGAACCGGGACTACTCCCGGTCACGTGCGGTCCTCATGGGCACCTGGGACTACCGGGACTTCGACGACGTCCCCGCAGTCGGACGCAGTTACCACCGGATGCGGGAACTGCTGCAGGACCCGGTGTGCGGCTCGTGGCCTCGTGATTCCATCAAGCTGCTCAACAACCGCCCCACCCTCGGCACGACCCACGTCGAACTCATCGAGACGTTCCTTCAGGCCACCGACGTCGCGCTCTTCTACTATGTCGGACACGGGATCTACGACCACCGCGAGCGGCTGTGTCTCGCCGTGGGCGACACCCGAACCGATCCCAACTTCACGGCCGCCACGGGCTTGTCGTTCGAGGCGGTGCGGGACGCGTTCCGGGCCAGCAGAGCCGCGGTCAAGATCGCGGTGCTCGACTGCTGCTACGCGGGGCTCGCCACGGAGGAATACGGTCGCCTCTCCGCCACCCGCCTGCCCCCGGTGTCCGGCGCCTACGTACTGATGAGCAGCAGCGCCTTCGAGGCCTCCTGGCACGAGAAGGAAGAAGTCATCGGCGCCCAGACGTACTTCACCAAGGCCCTCGTTCAGACGGTGCAGGAGGGCGTCCCTGGCGGACCGGCCGGTCTCACCTTCGACCACATCTTCGGCGTGGTCGCCGACCAACTGGTTGAGGACGGCAGACCCGAGCCGGGCCGCCGCATCGAGGATCACGCCGCTGGCTGGGTGTTCGCCCGCAACAACGCCCCCGACGCCCCGCCCGAACCCGGCGCCGACCCTGACACCGTCTTCCACGAGGCGTACCGCCGTGAGACCAAGGAGGGAGTCGAGCGGCTGCCGGTGATCGCCGCGATGTACCGGGCGGCGGCCGAAGCCGGACACGCCCCCTCGATGAACCGGCTCGGGCAGATCGCCGAGGGCCGGGTCCAGGCGAGAATGCAGGGTGTCGAGCCAGGACCTGTCGACAGGGCGAAGCTCTTGGAGGCCACGCAGTGGTACTCGAAGGCCTCGGAAGCCGGCGACCCGGTCGGTCCACTGCACCTCGGACAGCTCTACGAGGAGCAGTACAACGACGCGGACCAGGCCGTGTACTGGTACGACCTCGCCGCGCGCCGGGGCAACGGCGCGGCCCAGGAGCGGCTGATCGGACTCCGGCAACGCATCCGCCTCGGGATCGACACGTCCCGCGAGCCCGCGGACGCGAGGAGTGAGGAGGAGCCGGAACCCGCGCGCCCGGCGCCCGCGGCGCCCACTCTCTCCGGTCTCGCCGCCGAGGCGTTACGACAACGATGGCTGGCCGACTGGGACGGCAGCGAACCGCTGGCAACCGCCCAGTGCCTCGACGTCCTCCTCGACGCCTGCGGCGGACCTCACGGTGAGTGGGCCATCCTCGACGACATGGAACAAGGGCGCGTCCTCGTCGACTTCCTCGCCCTGCTGCCACCCAGGGCGAACCTCGCGCGCGCGGCGCGCGACTACTACGAGGCCGTCGGCCCGGGGAGGCTCCGCGACCACGCTGCCGGACTCCTTCGCGCGGCGCAGTGACCCGAACCGTGACCCAGGACAAGGAAGGGCGACGTGACGATTCCCGAAGTCAGTACGGAACTCCGGCAGTCCCTCGAACGCCACCGGTTCTCGCTTCGGCCGCAGCCGGACGCGCGCCCCGGCGAGGAGATCGTCGGCGTCGTCCTCGAAGACGGCGGGGAGACGTTCCACGCCGGACGGGTGGACCACCACCTGGGACTGTGGTCGGCCTTCGCCGTCGTACGGAACACCGGACTCTTCCGACTGGACGAGATGGGCAGACACGAGTCGTTCGAGGACGCCGTGCTCGACGTCCTCATGAGTTTCACCTACGTCGAGTAGAAGGCGGCCGACATGCCTGTCGAACCACGGTTCCGCGACCAGGTCAGATGCCTCGTCCTCAAGGACCGAAGGGCGAAGGCGCTCAACGACGCCCTCTCACCGGACGACAGAATCGCCTTCAACGACTTCCTCGTCTCCGTAGCCGCCGTGCTCCTCGCGCCACGGCTGGGCGACCGGTGCGGGATCGAGGACATCGTGGCGTTCAGTGACGAGGTCGCAGCCCGGCACCGCAGGGAGCGGCGACCGGTCAACGAATTCGTCGTGGAGGAGATCCTCCGCGAGATCTACGGACTCCCACTGCTCTTCCGGACGTTCCCAGTGCCTCCCGCGGCGGTGTCCGGGGCCGGCGCGGCGATCCTGCGGTACCTGACCAACACGGACGCCGGCGTCGCGGCCGGTATCGACCGCATCCTCGACACGGCCGCAGACCTCCACGAACGCCGCACCCGGCCCTGACGTCGACCGCCCCTCCGTGGTGTACTTCACGCACTGGTCGTACTGCTGGCGGATCAGGTCCCAGCTGACGGTCTTGGTCGGCAGCACCGGCGCGAGGTTCGGTCAGTTGTCGTCCTCCCGGCCGCCGGACGGTACAGCCGGGCGGAGCCGATGTTCCTCAGCCTCGGCATGAGCCTGAACGGCCGTATCGCAGGAGCGAGGGACGGACATCAGACGGCGGCGTCGAGATCCTGCGCGAGCAGCTCGGCCAGTTCCTCGACCGCCGCCCGCGCCCCGTCGCCCTCGGCGCTGAGCACCACGGTCTCCCCGTGGGGGGCGGCCAGGGCCAGCACCGCGAGCATGCTGCGGGCGTCGACCGGGTCGCGGCCCTCGCGGGCGATGGTCACCTTGACCGGCTGGCGGGCGGCGGCCTTGACGAACAGCGACGCCGGACGGGCGTGCAGCCCGCTGCGGGAGGCTATGACGACGGTCTGCTGGTGCATGGATCACTCCTTGGGAAGGGACGTGCGGAAGGGGTGTGTGCGGTTGTTCAGGCGGCGACCGTGACCCGGGAGTCGCCGGGGCCCGCGGCCCCCGCGTCCCCGGCCGGGTCCGGTGCCGACCGGCGTGCGCCCTTGAGCAGGACGACGAGCGCGGTCGCCACCAGCGTCCCGGCGGCGATGGCGAGCAGGTAGAGGTACGGCTCACCGATCAGCGGGACGACGAAGGCGCCGCCGTGCGGAGCGCGCAGGGTCGCGCCGAAGGCCATCGACAGGGCGCCGGTGACCGCGCCGCCCGCCATCACCGACGGGATGACCCGCAGCGGATCGGCGGCGGCGAAGGGGATCGCGCCCTCGGTGATGAACGAGGCGCCCAGTACCCAGGCCGCCCGGCCGTTCTCGCGCTCGGCCTTGGTGAACAGCTTCCTGCGTACGGTGGTGGCGAGCGCCATCGCCAGCGGCGGGACCATCCCGGCGGCCATGACCGCGGCCATCACCTTGAGGCTGCCGTCGGTCGGGTCGGCCAGACCGCCGACCGCGAAGGCGTACGCCACCTTGTTCAGCGGGCCGCCCATGTCGAAGCACATCATCAGCCCGAGGACGACGCCGAGGATCACCGCGTTGGAGCCGGACAGACCGTTCAGCCAGTCCGTGAGCGCGTTCTGCAACGAGGCGATGGGCTTGCCGACCACGATGAACATCAGGAAGCCCACGACCGCCGACGCGATCAGGGGGATCACCAGGACCGGCATGATGCCGCGCAGGGTCGCGTGGACCGGGACCCGCTGGATGGCCATCACCACCGCACCGGCCAGCAGACCGGCGACCAGACCGCCGAGGAACCCGGCGTTCACCGTGAGCGCGATGGCACCGCCGACGAAACCGGGCACCAGCGCGGGCCGGTCCGCCATCCCGTACGCGATGTACCCGGCCAGCACCGGCACCAGGAACGCGAAGGCCGCCGAGCCGATCTGGTTGAGCAGCGCGGCCCAGCTGTCCGCCTCGCCCCAGACGAACTGGTCGGCCACCGACTTGGCGCTCGCTATCTCGTAGCCGCCGATGGCGAACGACAGGGCGATCAGCAGACCGCCCGCCGCGACGAACGGCACCATGTAGCTCACGCCGGACATCAGATACGTACGGAGCCGGACGCCGAAGTGCGCGTGATCCGCGCCGGCTCCGTCCCCGTCACCGGATCCGGCGGATCCGTCGGTCTCGGCCACGGCTGCGATCTCCCCGCGCTCCGCCTTGCGGCGGGCCTCGGCGATCAGCTCGGCGGGCCGGTTGATGCCCGCCTTCACCCCGACGTCGACCAGCGGCTTGCCCTGGAAACGGGCCTTCTCCCGGACCTCCACGTCGTGCGCCCAGATCACGGCGTCCGCCGCCGCGACGACGGCGGGGTCCAGCTTCTTGAAACCGGCCGAGCCCTGGGTCTCCACCGTCACCTCGACCCCCTCGGCGCGGCCGGCGGCGGCCAGGGACTCGGCGGCCATGTAGGTGTGGGCGATGCCGGTGGGGCAGGAGGTGACGGCGACGATCCGGAAGGGGGCGCTCTCGGCCGCTCCGGTGGGTTGCGCCTCCGCCTGCTCCGGCGCGGACTCCTCCGCCCGTGCCTCCGCGGGTTCCTCGCCCCGGATCAGCGCGGCCACCGCCCGCGGGTCCGTTCCGGCGCGCAGCGCGGCGGTGAACTCCGGGTCCATCAGCCTGCGGGCCAGGCCCGACAGGATGGTGAGGTGGTCGTCGTCGGCCCCGGCCGGGGCCGCGATGAGGAAGACCAGATCCGCCGGACCGTCGGCCGCCCCGAAGTCGATGCCCGCCGCGCTGCGCCCGAAGGCCAGCGTCGGGGCGCTCACATGCTCGCTGCGGCAGTGCGGGATGCCGATGCCGCCGTCGAGGCCGGTCGGCATCTGCGCCTCGCGGGCCGCGACGTCGGCCAGGAAGCCGTCGAGATCGGTGACCCGGCGCGCGGCCACCATCCGCTCGGCGAGCGACCTCGCGGCCGCGTCCTTCGTTGTGGCGGACAGATCGAGGTCGACCAGTTCCGCGGTGATCAGCTCACTCATCGCGGTGCTCCTTGCTCGGGGACCGCCGTGCGGCGGCTCGGGGGGACGGGGCGGCGGGCTCGTACGGGTGCGGTCCGTACGGGAGTTGCGGGGGTGCCGGGTGGTGCGGGGGTCATGGGGCGGGCTCCGTCAGCGCGCGGTCCAGCGGTACGTCGGAGGTGGTCACGACCGACGGCAGATCGAGGTCGGCCGGGGTGGGCATCAGGCTTCCGGCCAGCTGCACGGCCGCGGCTCCGTGGGCGACGGCCGACGTGAGCGCCTCCGGGCCCTGCCCGCCCGCCGCCAGGAAGCCGGCCAGGGAGGCGTCCCCGGCGCCGACATTGCTGCGCACGGCGGCCACCGGGGCGGTGGCGAAATACGCGCCCGACGCCTCGACCAGCAGCTGCCCGTCCGCGCCCAGGCTCGCCAGCACCGACCGGGCGCCGCGCTCGCGCAGCTCCTCGGCGGCCTTCAGGGCGTCGCCCACCGTGGCGAGCGGCCGGCCGACCGCCTCGGCGAGCTCCTGGGCATTGGGCTTGATCACGTCGGGTCCCCGGTCCAGCGCGGCGGTCAGCGCGGCTCCGGAGGTGTCCAGCGCGATCCGCGCACCGGCCCGGTGGCTCCGCTTGACCAGCTCCGCGTACCACCGCGGCGGCAGTCCGCGCGGCAGGCTCCCGCAGCAGGCGATCCAGTCGGCGGCGGGCGCGTGGACCCGTACCGCTTCGAGGACGTCCTCCGCCTCGGCCGGACTCAGTTCGGGACCCGCCGCGTTGACCTTGGTGAGGGTGCCGTCGGGTTCGACGAGCGTGACGTTGATCCGGGTGTTCCCGGTGATCGGCACGCCGACGGCCTCGATGCCGAGATCACCGAGCAGCCGGGCGAGCAGCGCGCCCTCCGGGCCGCCCATCGGGGCGACGGCGACGGTGCGGTGTCCGGCCGCCGCGACCGCGCGGGAGACGTTGACGCCCTTGCCGCCAGGGTCGACGCGGTCCGCCGTGGCCCGCAGCACGGTGCCGCGGGTCAGGCCGGGCAACTCGTAGGTCCGGTCAAGGCTGGGGTTGGGGGTGACGGTGAGGATCATGCGCGTACTACTTCCGTGCCCCGGCTCTCGATGGAGCGGGCGTCGTCGGGGCTGAGGCCCGTGTCGGTGATGAGCAGGTCCACATCGGTGAGATCGCCGAAGCGGGCGAAGTGCTCCTGCCCGAACTTGCCGGAGTCGGCGAGCAGGACGACCCGGCGGGCCGCCTTGATCACGGCCCGCTTCACCGCGGCCTCGGCGAGGTCGGGCGTGGTGAGACCGCTGTCGGGGGAGAAGCCGTTGGTGGCGAGGAAGACCACGTCGGCGTTGATCTCGGCGTACGAACCCAGCGCCCAGGCGTCGACCGCCGCGCGGGTACGGTGCCGGACCCGGCCGCCCACCAGGTGCAGCGCGATCCCGGGGTGGTCGGCGAGACGGGCGGCCACCGGCAGCGCGTGCGTCACCACGGTCAGCGTCGCGTCGACCGGCACGGCGGCGGCGAGCCGCGCGGTCGTGGTCCCGGCGTCGACGATCACATTGCCGTCGGCGGGCAGCTCGGCGAGGGCGGCCTGTGCGATGCGGTCCTTCTCGTCGGCGGCGACGGCGTCGCGCTCGGCGAGGTCGGGCTCGAAGCCGAGCCGTCCGACGGGGATCGCCCCGCCGTGCACCCGGCGCAGCAGTCCCGCCCGGTCCAGAGCCTTGAGATCGCGCCGGACGGTCTCGGCCGTCACCTGGAACTCCTCGGCCAGGGACAGCACGTCGACCCGGCCGCTCTCCTGGGCGAGGCGGAGGATCTCCTGCTGACGCTCCGGTGCGTACATGTGGTTTCGTTTCCGTTTCATGCCCGAGTCTGTGGTTCCGTGCTCAGGTTACGTCCGGGGTGCGGGAATGTAAACACATTCGGGCGAAGAGTGGGCATGAACGGGAAGAGTGGCCATGAACGGAAAGCCGGGCCCGTCGGCGGACCCGTACGCACACAGCCGGGCGGGGCGCACCTCTACTTACACGGTGCGCCCCGCCCGGCGGGTCCGGTCACTGCGCTTCGGGTGCGTCCTCGCTCAGGGGGCGGGCCAGCAGGGGAGCCCCCGGAACCTGATGGCCGCCGCTGGCGAGCATGCGGACCTCGCCCCGGTCGCTGATCTCGGCGCGCACGATCCCCGTCTCGTCCTCGTACACCGGGGACCCGCCCGCCCCCAGCCGGTCGGTCAGCCGGACGGAGACCACGTCGTCGGCGGCGCCGGACATCTGGAAGATGAGTTCGTAACGCTCGGTGTGCATCATGTGACCCATGACGGCCTCCCGGCCGGGCGCGGAGAATACCGACCTGCCGCCATTGTCGCGCACCGCGGCGCCCGCCGCCCGGGGAGCGACGGCCAACGGGCGGAGCCGCCCGGTCGATCGGGTGACTCCGCCCGGTAGGACAACATGACCGATGGCCTGGAGGGCTAGGCATGCGTGCATGAGACTTGAGCCTCGACGAATGAACAGTGCCTCCTCCCGTTCCCGCACCCTCAAGACGGTCGGCGCCCTCGGCATGGCCGCTGCCACGGCCATGCTGATGACCGGATGCGGTCAGAGCTCGGACAGCGCGACGAGCGCGGCCACCTCCGAGGCCGCGAAGGTCCTCCCGCAGCAGCAGACGACGTCGCCCTCGGCCAGTGCCCAGCTGACCGAGGACCAGCAGGAGCGCAAGAAGGTGCTCGACGCCACGAAGGTCACCTTCGACGACGCCGCCACCGCCGCCACCGGCGAGGTGGCCGGGGGCAAGCTGGTGGACCTGGACCTGGAGGGTGTGGACGACGACGACAAGGACCAGAGCCCCAGCCCGACGGGATCGGGCAGCCCCACGGGTTCGGCCAGCCCCAGCGGAACCGCGAGCCCGAGCGGAACCGGCACGTCCAGCCCGAGCGCGAGTCCGGGCGCCGAGGGCCCGGTCTGGGTCGCGGAGGTCGCGGAGAAGGACGGGACCATCCACACCGTCCGGATCAACGCGGTCGACGGCAAGGTGATCGAGGCCCGTGTCGACGCGGATCAGAACGCGGACGACAAGAAGCAGACGGCCGACCGGCTGGCCCAGGCCACCCAGACCCCGCAGCAGGCGGCCAAGGTCGCCACCGAGAAGAAGAAGGGGAAGGTCACCTCCGTCGGCCTCGACGACAACGAGGGCAACGTCATCTGGCAGGTCGACGTGGTCGGCTCCGACTGGAAGAGGACGACCTTCGACATCGACGCCAAGAACGACACCATCGTCCGCGAGGAGACCGACAACGACTGACCGCCGCCCCGCCTGACCCGCGAAGGGGTACGCCGGACACCCGGCGTACCCCTTCCCGCCTCCTCAGTGCGCGCCGCCCGGCGTCCGGCGGTCGAGCAGCCGGCAGACGAAGTCCTCCTGAAGCTCGCGGAGCGTGGCCAGCAGCCGGGGGTTCGTCGCGCTGTTCACCTGGGAGGTGAGGGAGACGGTCAGCGACCGCTTGCCGTCCTCGGTCCCCGCGGCCAGCTGCGTGTAGCCCGGAAAGTTGCCGGTGTGGCCGTACACGGTGCCGCAGCGCGTCGCGTAGGAGAAGACGGCGAGACCGGCCCTGTTGCGGCCCGGGCCGGCCGGTTCGGAGCTGCCCGCCACGAAGGACAGCTGCTGTCGTCGGACCTCGGGCCCGAGGCCCAGCCCTCCGGCGTAACCGCGCATGAAGGCCCCCAGATCCCGGGGCGTGGAGACGATGCCGCCCGACGCCCAGACCCCCGAGGTGCCGAGCGCCGTGCTGACGTCCTCCGGTGCGCCCGGCGGGTCCGTCGCGTAACCGTGCAGATAGGGCTCGGGCAGCCGGTAACCCTGCGGGAGGCTGGTGTCGCGCAGGCCGAGCGGCCGGTACACGAGTTCGGCCAGGAGCTTCTCGTACGGCTGCCCCGTCGCCGCCTCGGCCATCAGCGCCACGGCGATGTTGTCGCAGTTGGAGTAGCGGTACGCCGAGCCCGGCCGGAACCGCAGCGGGTCCCCGGCGACGTAGTCCAGCAGCCGGCGGGAGTCGAAGCGCCGGCGCGGGTCGGCCGTCAGCTCGGCGATGAACGTGGAGGCCTCGGTGTAGTCGGGGAGCCCGCTGGTGTGGTTCAGGAGCTGGCGGAGCGTCACCCGGTGCCAGGCGGAGGGAAGCTGGGGCAGTCGCCGGCCGAGGGTGTCGCCCAGGCCGAGCGCGCCCCGCTCGGCGAGCTGCAGGGCGACCGAGCCGCTGAAGGCCTTCGCCGTGCTGGCGATCCGCATGTGGTCGGTGGTCAGGGGCGGACGCCCGGTGCCGAGCTGCGACGTTCCCGCCCGGTACACCTCGCTCCGGCCGCCCGATGTGAGGACCGCGATGGCGCCGGGCGGCCCTCCCGGGGTGTCGACGAGCGCCTGGAGCCTCCGTTCCAGCGCGCGGTCGACGGGCCCGTGCGGGCCGTCGCCCCCGTTCCCGCCCGTATCGCCGCCCGCGTGGGCCGGGCCGGTCATCAGCCCGGCGAGCGATGCGGCCGCCAGGACAGCGACGGCGGCTCTTCGCCGCAGGGGCCGACTGCGGGGGAGCGGGGCGGCCGGAAGGGAACGTGCTGGCACGGGGGCCTCCTGAAGGCGGTGGGCTTCGGTGGGCGGAGCGGTACGCTCCGCTGCCGCGAGCCCCAGCATCGGGCGGCCGCACGGCGCTTGCCCCCGAGGTGGGCCATCCGGCCGATCGCCGCCGCGCCGCCGGCGGACCGTGCCCCGGTCATCCGTCGCGTCCTGGTCATCCACCGTGCCCGGTCATCCTGCGATGCCCCGGTCGTCCGGCCGGGGAGCCGGTCAGGGGGCCGGGGGAGCGCCCCCGCTCAGATCCAGGACGTACCGCCGCCCGGGGCGGTCGCCGAACATGACGTCCTCCAGCGGCTCGAAGCCCGTACGCGCCAGCACCGCGCGGGATCCCGTGTTGTCCAGCGTCGTCTCCGCGCGCAGCGCGGTGAGCCCGTACTCCTGGACCGCCAGAACGCAGACCTGCTGGACCGCCCAGGTGGCCAGGCCCCGCCCCGCGGCCTTCTCCGCTATGCGGTAGCCCAGCTCGGCCGAACCGTCCCGCACCCCGAGGAGGTTGATCCGGCCGAGGATGCCGCCGTCGTCCTCGATGAGGTGGAAGTGGTGCAGCCCCGCGTCCTGCTCGGCGAGCAGCTCGCGGTGGCGTTCGGCGAATGCGGCGAAGTAGTCGTCGCCCCGGTCGGGGATGGACGCGGCGAAGTAGGCCCGGTTCTCCCGCTCGAAGGCGAGCAGGGCCTCGGCGTGGTCGGGACGTAGCTGACTGATGAACGTCATACCGGGATGCTAAGCGGTGTCACTTCGGGTGCCCGGCGACCGGCTGGCGGAGCCGGGCGCGCGGCTCCGGCTATCCGGGGTGCCCGCGCTCCAGCGCGTGGGCCAGGCCGCGTTCGGCGTCGTCGGCAGAGGCGCGCCGGTAGGCCCGCTCGTACGCCGAGTCGCCCGCCGCCTGCCGGGCCCGGTGCTCCCACTGCTCGCGGATCGCCCCCAGCTCCGGGGTGCCCCGGTGCGGGTGGCCGATCATGCGCCAGTACGTGTGTCCCGCACCGGAGGCACGGGCCGCGGCCACCCCGTTCCCCTGGGCGGCGATGGCCCCGGCGAGCAGATCGAGCCCGAGCGCTATGCCGAGGCTGTCCTGGAGCTCGTGCTTGCTCGCGAGCATCGCGCGCGCGTGGCTCTCGGCGTGCCGGGGACGCCCCTGGAGCAGGTGGATGAGGGCCAGTTGGTGATCGGCGTAGGCCCGTGCCCAGTGCTCGCCGAAGCGCAGACTGACCCGCTGGAGCCGCATCGCCTCCTCGTACGCCTCGTCCAGCCGGCCGAGCGCGGACAGGGCGAACAGCCGTATCACCCGGCAGCGCAACTGCGAGGGCGCGTCCGTCGGGTCGCCCGGGTGGTCGCGCAGCGCGCGGTCGCTGACGGAGTGCGCGGTGAGCGGCCGGCCCATCATCAGATACGTGAAGCTCATGGAGTGGGCCGCCAGGAGCACGGCCTCGGGGTCCTCGTCGCGGCGGGCCGCGTGCCCGCACTCCTCGCCGGTGCGGCGGGCCGCCTCGTGGTCGCCCTGCAGGGTCAGTGTGACACCCAGGGCCCAGAGCGCCCGGGTGCGGTGCGGACCGGCGGAGAGCGGCAGGGCGAGCACCCGTTGCAGATACGTACGGGCCTGGTGCAGATGGCCGCAGCAGCTCCAGAAGAGACCCGCGCACCCGGCCATCTCCATCGCCATCTCCGGGTCCTCGGCCAGCAGATGGTCCAGGGCCGCGCACAGGTCCGCGTGGGTGTCGGCGATCCGGTGGTACCAGAGGACCTGCGTCGGCCCCAGCCAGCCCGCGTACGCTTGGACGGCGACATGGGCGAAGTGCCGGGCGTGCCGGTCCGCGAGGAGCGCGTCCTCCGCAAGCTCGGACAGCCACATCGCCCCGTACTCGCGCAGCGTGTCCAGCATCCGGTAGCCGTCCCCGGCCCGCCGGAGCACGGACTGGTCGGCCAGGCGTTCCAGGGCGGGGGCGATGGCCGCGGTCTCCAGCGGCCCGCCCGCGCACACCGCCTCCGCGTCCGCGGTCGTGATGACGCCGCGGAAGACGGAGAGCCGCGCCCAAAGCAGCCGCTCCAGAGGTGCGCAGAGTTCGTGGCTCCAGCCGATCGTGGTGCGCAGGGCCCGGTGGCGACGGGGCCAGAGGGTGTCGTCGGTGAGGTTCTCCATCCGGGAGGCCAGCCGCCTGGTGATCTCCTGCGCCGTGCTCTCGCGGAGCTGGACACAGGCCAGTTCGACGGCGAGCGGTATGCCGTCGAGCCGGCGGCAGATCTCGGCGACGGCGGCCGCGCTCCGGGGGTCGTCGAGCGAGAGTCCCGGGGCGACGGCGTCCGCGCGCTCGTGGAAGAGCCGGACCGCCTCGTCACCGTGGTCGCCCGCGGACAGCGGCGGCACCTCGACGCACATCTCGTCCGCCGCGCCCAGCGGCTCCCTGCTGGTGGCCAGGACCGTCAGTCCCGGTGCCGCGGCGAGCAGTTCGGCGACGAGCTGTCCGCAGGGGCCGACGATCCGCTCGCAGCAGTCGAGCACGAGGAGCAGGCGCCGTTCGGACAGCCATTCACCGAGCGCGGCCACCGGCCGACGGGGGCTGTGGTCCAGGAGTCCGACGCCGTCGCAGACCGTCGTGGCGAGCAGTTGATCGTCGTGGAGATGGGAAAGATCGGCCCACCAGACGCCGTCGGCGTAGCGGTCCTGGGCACGCTCGGAGGTGCGCAGGGCCAGCCGGCTCTTGCCGACCCCGCCGGGGCCGGTGAGCGTGACCAGCCGATGATCTCGAAGTGCCCGTTCGATGCTGACCAGTTCGCTGTCGCGGCCGACGAAGCTGGTCGTCACGACGGGGAGGTTGCCCATCACGGGGACATCCTGCCTCGCCGTGGCCCACCGCCTCCATTCATAGCGAAAAGCAGTCAGAAACGGCCGACAATGCATCCTGTCCGATCGGCAAGGGGCATCGATCGAAAGGCCATGGCGTGCTCACGCCCTCAGGCGTCGAGAACGGTGGCCAGTGACTCCAGGGCCCCCACCGGGTCGGGGCCCACCGGGGCGAGGACCGTGTCGGTGACGCCCGCCGCCCGCAGTCCGGCGAGGCGGGCACGGGCCTCCTCCGGAGTCCCGGCCACGGTGAGCCGCGCGACCCAGTCGTCGGGCATGCGCCGGACGAACTCCTCGCGGCTCGCGCATCCGGCCCGCAGCTCGACCAGCTCGCCGGCGAACGGGAGCGGGGCGATGTGCGCGTGCCAGTCCGGCTCGCCGATCCACTCCAGTCCCGGGCGGGCGGCGGCCAGCGCGGTGCGCGGATCGGCGTCGACTGACGCGATGTTGTACGCGACCAGACGGTGGGGGCGGCCGGCGGCGATGTGCCCGAGCGCCGCCCGCGCGTACTCGGGGGCGACCGGCTCCGCGAGGACCGTCCCGTCGGCCACCTCACCGGACACGGCAAGGGACTTGGGGCCCCGGACACCTGTCAGGACGTCGGGCACGACGTCGGGCAGCGCGCCGGGGTCGAGCCGCACACCGTCGAGGTGCACGTACTGCCCGCGCCGTTGCGTGAGTTCGCCGCGCAGCAGGGCCCGCAGGGCGTCGACGTACTCGCGGAGGAAGGTGAGCGGGCTCTTGGGCCACTGGCCGACGCTGCGCATCCAGTGGGGCATGCCGTGCCCCACTGTGACGTCGACCCGGCCCGGGAACAACTGCGCCAGGGACGCGATCTCCAGCGCCGCGAACGCCACGTTACGGGCCCCGGCGGGCAGCAGCCCGATGCCGACCCGGACGCGGTCGGTGGAGGCCAGCACGGCGGCCGCCTGCGCGATCCCGCCGCGGAAGCCGAGGTCCTCGACCACCCACACGGCACCGAACCCCAGTTCCTCGGCCCGGCGTGCGTACGGCAGGATCCGGTCCGCGGGCAGGTCGCGCGGCAGCAGGACGCCGACGCTCCGGTCGCTGGCGGGGGAACGCACAGGTGCTCTCCTTCGGTCGGCGGCGGGCGACGGCGGTCACCGAGTCCGCCGCCCGTTCCGTGTCCGGTGAAGATAGCGAAGCACCGGGGGCGGACCGGACGGTGGGGCGGGCGGGTGGCGGTACGGCGGCGGAGAGGCGCTGTCAGAGGGCTGCACTACGTTGCCGGCATGACGCATTTCGTACTCGTGGCAGGGGCCTGGCTCGGCTCGTGGGCATGGCGCGATGTGGAGCCCGGCCTGCGCGCGGCCGGTCACGGGGTCCGCCCGCTGACCCTGCCGGGCCTCGCCGACAAGCGGGGGCGGCGGGCCGGCAGACGCACGTGCGGGACATCGTCGACGAGGTCGAGCGCCTCGATCCGCGCGACGTGGTGCCGGTCGGGCACAGATACGCCGGCATACCGGTCGGGCAGGCGGCCGAGCGGATCGGCGACCGGCTCGCCCGCGTCGTGTTCGTCGACTCCAACGTCCCGGCCGACGGTGCGTCCTTCGTCTCCGGCTGGCCGGACGGCCGGGCCGGCGTGGAGGCCGCCATCGCCGCCAACGGCGGCTTCTGGCCGCCGCCGGCCGCAGCCGACTGCGCGGACCAGGGCCTCACCGTGGGTGCTCTTCGAGGCCGAGGAGATGCTCCTGCCGACCGAGAGGTTCCTGCACGGTGGCCGCCGCTACCGGAGGATCGGCGCGGCGCTGGCCGTCCTCGACATCGGGTCCGACTGCCAGCGCGGTGGTGGGCCTGCGGGCGGCCCGGGCCGACGAGCTGACCGCGCCCGTCGCCCGTGCGGGCTTTCCCGTGCGGCACCTCGGCGCGCCCGCCGCAGGCGGTGACCGAGCCGACGCCCGCAGCCGCCACGGGCGGGGCGGGGACCGTTCCAGCAGGTGCGGGGTGGTCCCGGCGGCTGATAACGAATCGCCCCCGCAGCCTCCCACCACGTACACTCGCCCCGCCTCCGCCGACCGGCCGGGGCTCTTCGCACCAGACCGACGGGGAAGAACCGTATGAGTTCCGCAGACAGCACCGAAGCACCGATCTACGCAGGCCTCGTGGAGGAGCAGGGCGACGTGCCCGCCGAAGTGCGCCGGGTGGCCGAGGAAGTCCTGCGCGAGGCCGACCGCGCCATCGACTTCGGCGCCGTCCGGACGGCCGCCGCGGCCCGCTAGCGACGAGCCGGAACCCCCGTTCCAGCCGCCTCAAGGCGGACAAGTCCATCACGGGACGATGAACGTCCCACAACTATTGCCATATTCTTGCGTTCGCGACGCGATGGTTTGCTGAAGAACCGTCTTCAGTGGAGCGGGTGAGGCCGCGGTAGGCGGGGCGTCCGATAGAGGCCGCCCGATGCCACTGCGGCCCCCGGCCGCCCGTCGCGACCGCCCCCGCGGCCGTGCTAGGTGAGCGGTCCACGCAGCCGCGTGGAGAGCGCTCCCAGCCGGCCGCCGATGGGCGGAAGGCCGCCGGGGCGGCGCCGAAGGCGTCACCGGCCGGGCCTCCGCGCCACCGGGCCTCCCGAGCGGGTTGCCGTGCGTTTCCCGTGGTGGCCCCTCTCGCCGCTGCCCGTGCTCGCGGGCGTCGCTTGCGCGCGTTGCGCGCCCCGTCGAGCGTCACCGGCAGCGACCGCCCTCCGTCTCCCCGCTGACACGGAGGTGTGGCCGGCCGTCTGCCCCGGAACGGCACACCGCCCGGTGAAGTCCCGGTTCCCAACGCCCCCCGGCGTCCGGAACCGGGAGAAGCCGGAGCCTCAGGCGACGGCCGCAACCAACGGCAGCCGATCTGCAACAAGGTGGTCCACGGGCTCACCGCCCGGGGGAGCCGGTCCCCCGGGAGAACCGCGATGCAGGGGTGATCGACCCAGGGGCCTGAGTACCCGCACTCAGGCCCCGCGCCCCGGCCGCCACGACGATGAGGGCGTGGCAGGCCGAGCCGAGCAAGGCGGGCCGGCTCCGACCGCACCGCCGTCACCAGGGCAGCCATGCCCGCCGGACCCCGGGAGAACCGTGCTCAGCCGTATCGCCGCCGCCGTCGTACCCTCCCTCGGACGCCTCACGGTCACCTCCGACCACGCCACGGCCCCGGCCGCCGGCAGCATCATCGTCGCCAACCACACCTCCCTGGCCGACCCGGGCATCGTCCTCGCCGCACTGCTGCGCCTCGGCGTCGAACCCGTCGTCATGGCCACCGCGGGCCTGTGGCGCATCCCGGTCCTCGGCCGCCTCCTGGAACGCGGCGGCCACGTGCCCGTCCACCGCAACACCCACCGGGCGGCGGACGCCCTCGACGTGGCGGCCGGTGTGCTCGGGGACGGCCGCCATCTGCTCATCTACGGCGAAGGAAGGCTGCCCTGCCGCACGGACGCCGCGGAGGCCCCGCCGGAGAGCTTCCGCAGCGGCCTCGCCCGCCTCGCGCACGCGTCCGGGGCGCCCGTCGTGCCGCTCGGTCAGGCGGGCGCCCGCAGGGTGACCTCGGGCCGGTGTGCCAAGCAGATCTCCGGGCTCCTCACCGCACCGGCCCGCCGCCCCCGGCTCCACGTCCACGTCGGCGCCCCGCTGCACCTCCCGCCGGAGGTCGGGGCGGCGACCGCCACGGCCCGCGAAGCCGTCACCGCCGCCTGGCGCACCGCCGCGCACCACCTCGGCGAACCCGCGGCGCTCACCGCGCGCTGAACGGGCGGCGCGACCCGGGGGAGCGGCTACCCCGCAGCCCCCGCCTCCCGAGCGGCCTGCTCCAGGCGCTGCCGGTACTCCTCCCACCAGGCGCGGTCGCCCGGCGGCATGCCGAAGGTGCCGGACCGCAGCCCGACCGTCCCGTCGACGAGCTCCCGGACGATGTCGGCGTGCCCGGCATGACGCTGGAGGTCGGCGATCACATGGACCAGGATCTGGTGCAGCGTCACCCGGCCCCGCTCGCCGGGCCACCACCGGACCTGCCCGACCGCGTCGAGGGGCAGCTCGGCGATCGTGGCGTCCGCGTGCTCCGCCACCCGGCGGTAGAGGGCGAGGATGTCCTCCCGCGACTCGTCGGGCGTCGCCCACATGTCCTGGTTCGCCTCGGCCTCGTCGCCGTAGGCGGGCGGCGCCTCGCCGAACGGCCGCCGGAACGTCTCGGCGAAATAGCCCAGCTCCACCCCGGCGGCGTGCTTGACCAGCCCGAGAAGGTTCGTGCCGGTCGGCGTCATGGGGCGACGGACGTCGTACTCCGAGAGCCCTTCGAGCTTCCACAACAGGGCGTCACGAGCCGACTGCAGATAGCGCTGGAGGTCGGCCTTCGGCTGCGAAGCGGTCATCCGGGCAGTCTGCCACCGGGCACTGACATCCACCGGGCCGCGTCCCGTCCCGGGACGCGGCCCGGGTGGCGGCGGCGACCCCGGCAGCGTAGGTATGGAGAGCGTGCCGCTCCCGAGGACGTATGACGCCACGGAGTGCACCGGCCTGCGAACGGCCGGTGACCACAAGACCTATCCGCCGGCCCGGCGCCCGTGTCCGGCGGCTCACCACCGGGGACGAGGAGACGGATCCCGATGACCGCGGCAGAGCAGAGCATCCCTGTGCACGGGATTCCGTGCTGGGTCAGCCTCATGACCCGGGACCTGCGGGCCACCCAGGACTTCTACGGTGCCGTTCTCGGGTGGACCTTCCGCTCCGGCACCCTCGGCGAGGGCTTCTCCGTCGCCCACGTCGACGCCCTGCCCGTCGCCGGCATCGGACAGATCGCCCCCGGTCTGCCGACAACCGTCTCCTGGACCCCGTACTTCGCCGTCGCGGACGTCGACACCGCCGCGGCCCGGGTCCGTGAACGGGGCGGCACCATCGCCGTCGGCCCGATCCGCCTGGGCCCCGGCCGGGGAGTCATGGCCGCCGACCGCGAAGGAGCCGGATTCGGCTTCTGGGAAGGCAGGACCCCGCCCTGGTCGTTCGGCCGCGACAACGTGCCGGCCTCCCTGGAACTGCGTACCAGCCACGCCTTCGACGCCGCGATCTTCTACGCCGGAGTGTTCGGGTGGGCCGACGAGGAACCCGGCGGCTGCGAGGTCGGCTACGCGTACCAGCAGGACGCGGTCGTCGTACGGCAGGGCGGCCGCACCGTGGCCACCCTGCGCGGAGGCGGGGACGCGTCGTCCCCCGACCCCCGGCTGCGCCCGCGCTGGCACGTCCGCTTCCAGGTCGCGGACCTGGAAGCGGTCACCGCGGCGGCACGCGCGGCGGGCGGAACGGCCGGACCGCCCGTGGACTCGCCCGCCGACGGAACCGAAGCGGTGATCAGGGACCCCGACGGCGGCATCTTCACGGTCTGCGCCCACCCACCGGACGCCCCCTGAGGCCTGCCCGCGCCGAAGCCCCTCAACAGGTGCGGAACACGTACCCCGGCCGTCCGGCCGGCCGGACGTCGAGATCCCGGCGCACCACCGAGACCTTCGCCCCTACGGACGAACACGCCTTCGCGAAGTCGCCGTCGGTGTACTCGACGACGAACACCCTGTCACCGTACGCGGAGGCGTAGTCGGCGCACTCGTCGTACCGGCCGCACTCTTCGGCGACGGCGAAATCGAACCCGATCTCCTCCCGCCGCTCCAGCAGATCGGTGGTGTTCTTCTGGCCGATCGCCAGCCCGGCGGTGTGCGCACGGTCGGCCAGGAGCTTCGCGAACGCCGCGTTGTGCGCCCGGGTCAGCAGGCCGTCGGAGCGCTCGAAGGAGTCCAGGTTGTCCGGCTCCACCGCCTGGAAGCCGGACTTCGCACACCCGTCGATCCAGCCTCCGACGATGTCCGCCAGCCGGGCGCGCTTGCCTGCGGTCGAGGTGTCGAGCAACACCTCGCCCCAGGCCTCGTCATCGACCAGGTCGCCGTCGCCGTCGCGCAGCAGCAGATCGGAATGGTCCTTCTGCCACCGGTCCAATGCGTCGGGCTGGGTCTGGAAGGCGTTGACGTAACAGACGTTGTACAGGCCCTCGGCCGGCCGGTCACCGCGGTCGCGGGAGACGGCCCGGACCCCGGCGGGCGGGGTGTACGCGCCGCCGATCTGGTAGTCGAAGCTCACGTTCGCCGTAGGCGGCACGACCTCGGGCGCGGCCCCGGCCGTGGACCCCGTGGCGAAGGCGTGGGACAGGAGCAGTCCCGCTCCCGTCGCGACCGCGACCCCGCCGGCCAGACCGGCGAGCGTGCTTCCGCGGCGGAGGAACGGAGGGACGGCGTGCTGGGGCATACGTGACTCCCGTGGGTGGGCTTCGGAACCTGCCCCCGCATCATGGACGGCCGATCATGAGCGAATCGTGAGGCTCCGCCCCGCGCCGCGCCGGAGGCCCCGCCGCGACCGGGCGGGAGCGAGCCGCAGGACGAACTCCGCACCGCCGCCGGGGCGGTCCCGGACGGTGAGCGTTCCCCGGTGGGCCCGCGCGACCCGCCGTACCAGCGAGAGACCGATGCCCGTTCCCCCACCCGGCGAGCTGAACCGCTCCGACAGCTCCGGCAGCCGGGCCGGATCCACTCCCGGACCCCGGTCGGCCACCCACACCTCCGGCCCGCGCACGGTCACCAGCAGATCGGCCCGGTCCGGCACGTCGGGCGTCCGGCCGTGCCGTACGGCGTTGTCCAGCAGGTTGCGCACGGCGACCCGCACCAGGGCCGCGTCCGCCACGGTCACCGACTCCTCCAGCCGCAACTCCAGGCGGTGTCCGCTCTCCGGCAACTCCACGCACACCTCCTCGACGAGCTGGTCCAGGCGCAGCGGCTCCGCCCGTACGACGTCCAAGGCGGCCTCCAACCGCCCCCGGGTCAGCAGGTTCTCCACGACGTCGGCCATCCGGTCCGCCGCCCGCCGGATCCGGGGCAGGTGCGCCTCCAGACCACCCGGCGTGCCGGCGGCCACCTCCACCGATCCGCGCATCACCGCGACCGGGGTCCGCAACTCGTGCGCCGCGTCGGCCAGCAGCCGTTCCTGCTGCTCCAGCGCCTGCCAGGCCGGCCGCATGCTGCGCCCGGAGAGCACATGCCCGGTCAGCGCGGCCAGCGCCGTCAGCGCACCGGCCCCCACGACGAGGGAGAGGACCAGACCGCGGTGCCCGGCCGCGCCGCGCTCCGGATCGCCGACCGCGACGGCCGCGCCCGCCACCTCGTCGGTGGCGTCGTGGTAGAAGGGCACGGCCAGCAGATGCACGGGCTCTCCCGTACGGTCGCGCGCCTCGGCCCGCACCGGTCCCTCCTCGTCCATCGCCGAACGGGCCACCGCCCGGACCGTCCCGGCCCCCACGGCGAACTGCGCGGAACGGCCCCGGAACACGGTGACCGGATCACCACCGGGCCGGCCCTCCACCACCAGGACCTGCGGGGTTCCCGACGTCGCCTCGTCGTCGTCGAGCCCGTCCAGACGGATCCGGTCGTCCACGTAGTAGACGAGTGAGGCCGCGACGGACGCCCGGCGGCGCATCTCGTCGTACTCGGCGTCCGTCCGCGCCCGGTCGTCCGTCCGGATCACCAGCCAGGACAGGCAGGCCAGCCCGACGACGGTGATCAGGGTGTACGCGGCGGTCAGCCGCAACCGGAGCCGGTGCAGCCGCCTCCTGGCCGGGGAACGGCGCCGCCGTACGGGCCTCGCCATCAGGACGGCCCCGGCGCCGCCGACAGCAGGAACCCCAGACCGCGCACGGTGTGCACCAGGCCGGGGGAGCCGAGCTTGCGGCGCAGGCCGGCGACGACGGCGTCCACCACGTTGGAGACCGGGTCGGCCATCTCGTCCCAGCAGTGCTCCAGCAGTTCGGTACGGGTGACGACGGCGTCCCGGTGGACGAGGAGCTGCTGGAGCACGCCGTACTCCTTCGGGCTCAGCGACAGCAGCACACCGCCGCGCCGCACCTCGTACCGCGCCACGTCCATGACCACGTCCGCACAGCTCAGGAAGGCGGGGAGCCGGGCCGACGCCCGACGGCTCAGGCCCCGGACCCGCAGCACCAGCTCGCGCATCGCGAACGGCTTGGCCAGGTAGTCGTCCGCCCCGCTCTCCAGCCCCCGCAACCGCTCGGGCAGGGAGCCCAGGGCGCTGAGGCACAGCACGGGCACGGACCAGCCGGCCCGGCGCCGGCCCTCCAGCGGGGCGAGGGTGTCGCCGGAGGGCACCATCCGGTCCAACACCACACAGTCGTACGCGGTGACGTGCAGCAGCACGTCCGCCTCCGGCCAGTCCGCCGTGCAGTCCACGGCGAAGCCCCCGTTCCGCAGCCCGGACGCGATCACCTCACGCAGGTCGTCGTCGTCCTCCACCAGCAGCACACGCATGGGGAGGGCGCCTCCGATGTCATGTCAGGGAAGTCAGTGGGAGACCCGCCATCCTAAGGCGTCCCGCGCACCCGCCCCGAGGCGGCCCGGCAGGCCGGCGCCCGGCCGCCGACGTCGACGAGCACGTCGCGATCGCTGAGGTGGAAGTCGCCGCCGACCGGGGCCGGGCAGGTGCATGACCTCGGGCGGACGTGGCGGCCATCACCCGTCGGTGCGGCGAGCCGGGGGGAGGGGCGCCGCGTCGCCGAGCGCCTCGGCGGCCCCCGCCGCCACCGCCTCGGCCACGGCCGCCAGGGCCGGTGAGTCCAGCTTCCACTGCTGCCAGTACAGCGGAACGTCGACGGTCCGGCCCGGGGCCTCGTCCGGTGCGCCGCCCGGGGTGAGCCGAACCAGCCGGCCCTCGCTCAGCAACGGCTCCGCCTGGACGTCGGGCACCATGCCCCAGCCCATGCCCGCCGCCACGGCGTTCACGAACCCCTCCGACGTGGGCACCAGATGACGCCGGGCACTCGCCCGGGACCCGGGTCCCAGCCGGCGCAGGAACGCGTCCTGAAGATCGTCGCGCCGGTCGAAACCGACCACCGGAGCGTTGCCGATCAGCTCCCGCAACGCGGTGCCCTCCCGCCGCCCCAGCCACCGGTCGGCGAAACCGGGACTGGCCACCGGCAGATACCGCATCCGGCCCAGCCTGCGCACCGAGCAGCCCGTCACGGCATCCGGCGACGAGGTCACCGCCGCCATCACCAGGCCCTCCCGCAACAGAGCGGCCGTATGGTCCTGGTCCTCCCGGCGCAGCTCGTAGCAGAGGCCCAGCTCCTCCGGCACGCGCCGCAAGGCCGGCAGGAACCAGGTCGCCAGCGAATCGGAGTTCACCGCGATCGACAGGGGTGTCGGTTCGTCCGGCCCGGACATCCCGAGCGCCGCCCGCGCGTCACGCTCCAGCCGGGCCAGCTGGCGGGCGAAGCGCACCACCACCTCACCGGACTCGGTGGGCCGCACCGGCTTCGTGCGCATCAGCAGCACCCGGCCCGTGCGCTGCTCCAGTGCCTTCACACGCTGGCTGACCGCCGACGGCGTCAGCCGCAGGGCGCTCGCCGCCGCGTCGAACGTGCCCTCGTCGACCACGGCCAGCAGCGTCCGTACCTGATCGAGAGGAAGCTCGGGCATCATGACAGCTAATGATACGTAAGAATCCTTAGCTGGACATCAGGTTGTCCCGCTCCGTAGCGTCGGCCGTATGACGAACGCCCTGACCACCGCGGCCGCCGGATTCGGCACCGGCCTCTCTCTCATCGTCGCCATCGGCGCCCAGAACGCCCTGGTGCTGCGCCAAGGCGTCCGCCGCGACGGAGTGCTCGCCGTGGTCGGGATCTGCGCCCTGTCCGACGCGGTGCTCATCGCGCTGGGGGTCGCCGGGGTCGGCGCGGTCGTCGTGGCCTGGCCGTCGGCGCTGACGGCGGTGGGGCTGCTCGGCGGCCTGTTCCTGATCGGCTACGGCCTGCTCGCCGCACGCCGCGTCCTGCGCCCGTCGGCCCTGCACGCGGCGGACGCCCCGGCGACGTCGCGTCGGGGCGTCGTGCTGACCTGCCTGGCGATGACCTGGCTCAACCCGCACGTGTACCTCGACACCGTGTTCCTGCTCGGGTCCGTCGCCGCCGACCGGGGCCCGTTGCGCTGGACCTTCGGCCTCGGCGCGATCCTCGCCAGCGTGTGCTGGTTCGTCGCGCTCGGGTACGGCGCCCGGATGCTGAGCGGGGTCCTGGCGCGGCCCTCCGCCTGGCGGGTGCTGGACGGTCTGGTCGCCGTGATGATGATCGGCCTCGGCACGAAACTGGCGCTGGACGCCTGAACGCCCTGCGCCCGTTCCGTGCGCGTCAGGGAGCCTGGGGCACGACACCACGAGGACGAGCTTGCCGGTGGCCCGGCCCGTCTCGCCCACCGCGTGTTCCGTCGGCCGCCTCGGCCAACGGGAAGGCCGCCTCGACATGGGCACGCAGCGCGCCGCCGAGCGGTCGATCCGGGTGGAGAAGGTCGTCGCCGCGCTCGCGGCCGTACGTCCCGGCGCCCGCACCGTGTCCATCTGCACCGGCGCCGTCGTCCCGGCGGCAGCGGGCCTGCTGGACGACCGGCGGGCCACCACGCACTGGGCGCTCGCGGAGCTCTTCCGGTCCTGGCTCCCCCGGGTGCGGCTGGACCCGAACGTCCTTTCGTCGACGACGGGGACATCCTGACCTCCGCCGGCACCGCGTCCGGCGTCGACGTCTGCCTGCACCTCGTCCGCGAGGGCCACGGCAGTGAGGTCGCCAACCGGGTCGCCCGGCTCTGCGTCGTACCGCCGTGGCGCGACGGGGGACAGGCGCAGTACATCGAGCAGCCGGTACCCGGCCCGGCGGCGAACGGCACGACCGCGACCCGCGACCGGGCGCTGCGGAACCTCCATGAACCGCTGAGCCTGGCAGGCCTCGCCGACCATGCCCGGATGAGCCCGCGCACCTTCGCCCGCCGCTTCGACGAGGAGGTCGGCGTCAGCCCCGGCCGATGGCTGATCCAGCAACGGGTCGACCGGGCCCGGCACCTCCTGGAGTCCACGGACCTGGCGGTGGACGAGATCGCCGCCAGGTCGGCTTCGCCACCGGGGCGTCGTTGCGCCAGCACCTGCACGCCGCCATCGGGGTCACCCCGCTGGCCTACCGGCGTACGTTCCGCGGCGCCGCCCTGGCCACCGGCGCCGCCAGTACGCTCAGCCGACCGGATGGAGGAGGCTGAGGCGCTCGGCGCGCTCCGGTGTCAGGTCGAGGGCGGTGAGGATGGAAGGTGTGGCGATGCTCGGGAGTATGTGCTGCTGCAGCGTGATGTGGCGACGCTGCAGGTCCCGGTAGTCGGTGAGAGTCTGGGATACCACCTGGGTGCCGGCGAAGGCGGCCACGTACAGGTCCGCCGTCTCGGTGGGGTTGACGTGGGGGAGCAGTTCGCCCTGGTGTTTGGCCTGGGTGAGGAGGTGATGGGTGGCTTCCTGCCAGCGTAGGAACGGACCGCTGCGGTCGAGGCCGTGGGCCTGCTGGTCCATGGAGAGGCGAACACCGGCCCGGGTGAGGAGACTGGTCTGCAGACGGTGACTGAACAGCATTCCCAGGTCGATGAGTTCCTGGAGTTTGAGAGTCTGGTCCGGAACGGTCTGGGGCGGCTCCTGGGCATCGAGAACACCCAGCGCGAGATCTTCCTTGGAAGGGAAATGGAAATAGAGAGCTCCTTTGGTGACGCCGGAGCTTTTGAGTATTTCGGTGATCGTCGCGGCTTGGTAGCCGTATTTCTCGAAGGCCTGCGCCGCTGCCATCAGGATTGTCCGGCGGGTGCGGATCGCCCGGTCCTGCTTGGCCATCCTGTCTCCTTTGCTGGGCGAGGGCCCGGGAAACGGCCGGGACGCTCTGGGGGGACGGCCCTGCCGGGGATAGAAAAAAAACCGCTTAGTCTGTATCTTATCAGTGCGCGTGCATCGCAGGAACGGCTCGCCATCACATGACCCCTGGGGGGAGTTATGCCCGAAGCAGCAGTCTTGATCGATCCGGTGCCGGCTATGGATTCGGAGGCCGAGGTGGTGCATTCCGTAGGGATCGACATGGTGCACCGGACCAGGCCGGAGGACGCTTTTCCGCGTAACTGGGTACGCCTGGCGCACGATCGGTTCTCGGTCGCGGCGGTCCTGCCGCACGATCATCCGTTCTTCGCCCCGGTGAGCGGCGACCTGCACGACCCGCTGCTGGTCGCGGAAGCGATGCGGCAGGCGGCCATGCTCTCCTTCCATGCCGGGTACGGCGTCCCGCTCGGCTACCACTTCCTGATGGCGGACCTGGACTACGTGTGCCACCAGGAGCACCTGGGAGTCGGCGGCGTCCCCACCGAGCTCGACGTGGAGGTGTTCTGCTCCGACCTGAAGTGGCGGGGCGGACTGCCCGTGCAGGGGCGTGTGGGCTGGGCCGTCTACCGCGGCGGGGAGTTGGCGGCGACGGGGACCGGCGCGACCCGCTTCACGAACCCCAAGGTGTACCGGCGGATGCGCGGCGACGCCCCCGCCGAGGGGATATCGATACCGGAGGTGGCGCCTGTCTCCGCCGCCCGGGCCGGCCGGAGCAGGGCCGAGGACGTGGTGCTGTCGGAGACCGGCCGGGACGATCTGTGGGAACTGCGCGTGGACACCCGGCATCCGACGCTGTTCCAGCGCCCCAACGACCATGTCCCGGGCATGCTGCTGCTGGAGGCGGCCCGCCAGGCGGCCTGCCTGGCCGCGGGGCCCGGCGGAGTCGTTCCGGTGGAGGCGAGCACCCGATTCCACCGGTACGCGGAGTTCGGCAGTCCGTGCTGGATCGGGGCGGTGGTCGTGCCGGGGACGGCCGAGGATACGGTGACGGTCCGGGTGACAGGCCATCAGGACGACGAACGGGTGTTCTCCACGGACCTGTCCGGCCCGCGGGCCGACGGCTGAGAGGTTTGCTCGAGTGATTCTCGTGACGGGTGCGACCGGAGCGGTGGGCCGCGAGGTCGCCGGACAGCTGGCGGCGGCCGGCCCCGTGCGGATTCTCGCGCGCCGGCCCGAGCGGCTGACGGTAGGGGGAGGCGAGGTCGAGGTCGTCGAGGGGGAGTACGGGGACCGCCCCGCCCTCGACCGGGCCCTGCGGGACGTCACCTCGGTGTTCCTGGTGACGAACAGCCCCACGGAGCCCGACGACGAGCGGGTCGCAGCGGCGGCGGCCGCGGCGGGCGTCCGCCACCTGGTCAAGCTGTCCATGATGGCTGTGGAGGAGCCGGGCGCCGACGACTTCATCACTCGGCGTCAGCGGGAGAACGAACAGGCCGTCAGGGAGTCCGGGGTTCCGTGGACGTTCGTCCGCCCCAGGACGTTCATGTCCAACACGCGTTCCTGGGCGCCCGGCATCCGGTCGGAGGGCGTGGTGCGTGCCCTGTACGGCGAGGCTCCGGTCGCGTGTGTCGACCCGCGCGACGTCGCCGCGGTGGCCGTCGCCGTTCTCACCGGTACGGGGCACGAGGGAAGGGCGTACGCCGTGTCCGGCCCGGAGGCGATCACTGCGCGGGAGCAGACGGCCGAGCTCTCCCGGGTGCTGGGGCGGCCGTTGCGCTTCGAGGAACTCGGCGTGGACGCCGCGCGCACGGCCCTGCTGGAGAAGTATCCGCGGCCCGTCGCGGAGGCCTTCCTGGAGAGCGCCGAGCGGCAGCGGGTGGGCGCGAAGGCGGCCGTGGTGCCCACGGTCCGGGAACTGACGGGCCGTCCGGCGAGGCCGTTCCGTATCTGGGCGGCCGATCACGCTGACGTGTTCGCGGCGGAATTCCGTCGCTCCGCGGGTGAGCAGAGCGTGTTCACGGGTGAGTAAGGTACGTCAGCTCCCTCACTGACCTCGGATAAGTGCGACAGTGTGCCTTTTCCTATTCCGGTCCGCTTCCACGGGCCCATAGGGAAGATGTGGCTGGAAAGGGGCGCGGGAGCCTCCGCCGTATTCCTCCGTTCCCTGGAAATGAAACCGGTAAGTTGGTTTGATAACCCCATGACGCCGTCCCACTGCTCCGGCGGGGAGCCCTCGACCGGAGCCGGCTCCCTTTCCGGTCCCGTATCCGGCCACTTCTCCCCCGCGGGGAGGTCCCGGTGACCAAACAGGAGCGGGCCACCCGGACCCGCCAGGCGCTGATCCGCTCCGCCGCCACCGTCTTCGAGCAGCACGGCTACGCGCAGGCCCGGCTGACGCTGATCAGTTCCGGCGCGGGCGTCAGCACGGGGGCGCTGCACTTCCACTTCGAGAACAAGGCGGCGGTCGCGGAAGCGGTCGTGGCGGACGCGTCCCGGAGACTGCGCGACATGTCCGGTGCGATCCGGCGCAGGACGGACACCGCCCTGCAGGCACTCGTCGACAGTTCGCACGCTCTCGCCCAACGGCTGCGCGAGGACCCGGTGAGCCGGGCCGGATTCCGGCTGAGCTGCGACGGCGAGAGAGCCACTGCCCCGGACCTGAGGCTGGAGTGGCACCACCGCGTGCGGGAACTGCTGGACGAGGCGGCCGCCGCCGGAACGCTGGCCGAGGACGTCTCCCGCGAGGACGCGGCGGCCGCCACGGTCGCCGCCACGGCCGGGTTCGAGGTGCTCGGCCGGCACGATCCCGCGTGGCTGTCCCCGCACATGCTCACCGGATTCTGGCAGTTGCTGCTGCCCCGGCTCGCCGCCGCCGAGACCCTGGCGCACCTTGACCCGGCCGGCACAGGTGCGGCGGCGGCCCGAACTCCCGCGCTCGCTGCGCTCGCCGTCGGTGGGACGGAGGCGGCTGCGGACGTCGTGGCGGAGGTGGCAGAGGCCAACTGACCCTTCGCCCCCCCGGGACCGTCTGCCGGCTGCCTCCCTGACGGCTGCGTCGAGGTGAACGAGTTCGAGCAGACCGGCGTCCCCGGCGGCCGCGCCGGCATGGCCCGACGCGCCACGGTCCCGCTCGCCGCAGTCGTGGCCGTCGCGGCGAGCGGCACGGCCCGACGGGACGAGCGAGAACCACGACCCGGCCGGAACGACGGCCGGACCCGGCATCGCCTGAACGCACGGTGCCCCGACGGGGACGGATGCTCCTCGCGCCCGGTACCTTCCGTCGCATGGCTGACGAAATTTTCGTGGAGCCCCGGCTGGCCGTTCTCTACGATCCACTCGATCCCGACCGAGGCGACCTGGACCCCTACGTCCGCATCACCGAGGAGTTCGCCGCACGGCGTGGTGCTGGACATCGGCTGCGGCACAGGTGTGTTCGCCCTGCTGCTGGCGGACCGCGGGATCGAGGTCGTCGGCGTCGACCCCGCTCGGGCCTCGGTGGACGTGGCGCGCGCCAAGCCGGGCGGCGACCGGGTCCGCTGGATCCACGGTGACGCTTCGGCCCTGCCGCCGTTGCGGGTCGACCTGGTCACCATGACGGCCAACGCCGCGCAGGAGATCGACCCGGGCGACTGGCAGGTGACGCTGCGCGGTGCCTACGAGGCGCTGCGGCCGGGCGGGCACCTGGTCTTCGAGACGCGGGACCCGGCCCGGCGTGCCTGGGAGGGGTGGAACCGGGAAAGGTCCCACCGGGTCACCGAGATCCCCGGTGTCGGCCCCGTCGAGAGCTGGGTCGAGGTGACCGAAGTCGCCGGGCCGCTCGTGTCGTTCCGCTGGACCTATGTGTTCGGGGCCGACGGACAGATCCTCACCTCCGACTCCACCCTGCGGTTCCGGGAACGTCAGGAGACCGAAGCGGACCTGACAGCCCAGGGGTTCGTCGTGCGCGAGGTGCGTGACGCACCCGACCGGCCGGGCCGGGAGTTCGTCCTCATCGCTCGTCGTCCGGAACCCGCCCCGCGCCGCTGATCACGCCCGCCCGGGTCGCGTCGGCTCCCCAGCTCGCCAGCAGGCGCAGGGCCTGGGCCGACTCCGACCCCGGCTCCGCGTGGTAGGTCACCAGCTGCTGGTCCTCGTCGTCCGGGAGGCTCAAGGTCTCGTACGACAGGGTCAGGTCGCCGGCGAGCGGATGCCGGATCAGCTTGATGCCGTGGCCCTTCTCCTTGACGTTGTGCGTGGCCCAGAGCCGCCGGAACTCCTCGCTCTTGAGCGAGAGTTCGCCCACCAGCGCCGACAACTGCGGATCGTCGGGGTGGCAGCCCGCGTACAGCCGGAGATAGCTGACCATGTCCGAGGCCTTGGAGTCCCAGTTCAGGAACAGATCCCGGTAGGCGGGGGAGAGGAACACCAGGCGTGCCCAGTTGCGCTCGGCCGGCGGCAGCGCGCCCCAGTCGCCGAACACCGCCACCGCCATCGGATTCCAGGCGAGGATGTCGGAGCGCGCCCCGACGACGTACGCGGGGATGCCCTCCATGCTGTCGAGGAGATAGAGCAACCCGCTCCGCACCCGCTGCACCTTGGCCGGGCGGCGCTTCTTCTTGTGCCGGGCGGGCCGGGCCAGATGGTTCAGATGCGCCTGCTCCGCGTCGGTGAGCCGCAGCGCGCGGGCGATCGCGTCGAGCACCTCGCCCGACACATTGCGCCCGTTGCCCTGCTCCAGACGCGTGTAGTACGCCACGGACACCCCGGCCAGCTGCGCCAGCTCCTCCCGGCGCAGACCGGGCACCCGGCGGTGCCGGCCGAACTCCGGCAGCCCCACGTCCTGTGGCTGGAGCTTGGCCCTGCGGGTCCGCAGGAACTCGCTGAGCTCGGCACGCCGGTCCAGCGGATCGGGTGCGGCGGCCTCCGGCTGATCGTCCATGGTTTCCATTATTCCTGTCACTCGTGGTCGTAGGCATCGGAGCCTGACCCCGTCAGTAGTAGGACCACTGGTCGTAGGCAAAGCGGTGGTCTGGGTGAACGTCGGACACGGAGTGAAGCTGGGACACGTTCCTACCGCATCACCCAGAGGAGAACCTCCGGCATGACCACCGTTGCCGCTTACGCCGCCCCCCGTGCCAAGGCCCCGCTGGAGCGCACCACGATCGAGCGTCGTCCGGTGGGCGAGTTCGACCTCCTGATCGACATCAAGTTCGCCGGCATCTGCCACTCCGACATCCACCAGGCCCGCGACGGCTGGGGCGAGGGCATCTTCCCGATGGTTCCCGGCCACGAGATCGCCGGGATCGTCGCCGAGACCGGCTCCGGGGTCACCCGGTTCAAGGTCGGCGACCGCGTCGGCGTCGGCTGCATGGTCGACTCCTGCGGAAAGTGCGACGCCTGCCTGATGGGCCGCGAGCAGCACTGCGCCGAAGGGAACACCCAGACGTACAACGCTCTCGACCGCAGCGGCGAGCCCACCTACGGCGGCTACTCGACGCACATCGTCGTGACCGAGGCGTTCGCCGTCACCATCCCCGAAGGCATCGCCCTCGACGAGGCCGCGCCGCTCCTGTGCGCCGGCATCACCACGTACTCGCCGCTGAAGCGCTGGGGCGCGGGCCCCGGCAGGAAGGTCGCCGTCGTCGGCCTCGGCGGTCTCGGCCACATGGCCGTCAAGATCGCGCACGCGCTCGGCGCCGAGGTCACGGTCCTCTCCCAGTCCTTGCGCAAGAAGGACGACGGGCTCAAGCTGGGCGCCGACCACTACTACGCGACCAGCGACCCCAAGACGTTCGAGGAGCTGGCCGGCACCTTCGACGTCATCCTCTCCACGGTCTCGGCCCCGCTGGACTTCGGCGCCTACCTCGGCCTGCTGCGCACGGACGGCACCCTGGTCAACGTGGGCGCCCCCGAGGAGCCGGTCTCGCTGAACCTCTTCTCCCTGATCATGGGCAACAGGTCGATCGCGGGTTCGGCGATCGGCGGTGTCGCGGAGACCCAGGAGATGCTGGACTTCTGCGCCGTGCACGGGCTCGGCTCCGAGATCGAGGTGATCGGCGCGAGCCAGGTCAACGAGGCGTACGAGCGGGTTCTCGCGAGCGACGTCCGCTACCGCTTCGTGATCGACACGGCGACCATCTGAGCCGTCGCCCCGCCCGCCCGGCAGCCCGCACCTCGCAGGCGTCCGCCCCGGCTGTCCTCACCCCTCGCCGGCGTCCGCCCCGAGCGCCTCAGGTGCTCGGGGCGGACGCCTTCTCAGGCCGGGGCCGGTGTGATCCCGGCCCTCGCGTGGGCCGGGATCCTCGTTCGCAGGCCGGGCCGCGTGACCCGGATCGCGCCGCCCGCGCTCCTGCCCGAGGCCTCGTCGCCACTGCGCGCGGGCGGCCCGGTCCCGGCCGGCAAGGGCGAAAGGCAGTGCGACGGGCGGTGGCGGGGGGCCGGTCCGATGAGAGGGCGCGCGGCAGCACAGCGGCTCCCTGCGGTCCAGGCGCCGTGGAGCACCCTGCCCGCCGTCCGCGTGCCCGCCGGACGAGGCGCGGGGCTCCGGCTCCGGAGAGAGCGTGCAGGTGATCGTCGGGCAGGAGCGCGCGACGACCCTCCGCCGGTCCTGGGAGCGGGAGTTGCGCAGCGCGCTGCCGCACTGCTGCGCAACCTCGGGCGATGAGGGGGCTGACGCGGCACTAGGACGGAACGGGCGCATCCTCGGGCAGCTCCCCGGGCTCCGGCTCGCGCGGCTCCTCCACGAGCTGCTCGCGCAGGTAGTTCCAGGCCACCGCGAGCAGCGCGGCCACCGGAACGGCGAGCAGACTGCCCACCACACCGGCCAGGCTGCCGCCCAGCGTCACCGCGAGCAGGATCGCCGCCGCGTGCAGACCCAGCCCCCGGCTCTGGATCATGGGCTGGAACACATTGCCCTCCAACTGCTGCACCAGGATGATGATCCCCAGCACGATCAGGGCGTCCATCGGTCCGTTCGAGACCAACGCGATGACCACCGCCACGAATCCGGCGAACAGCGCTCCCACGATCGGCACGAACGCCGAGACGAAGGTCAGCACCGCCAGCGGCAGAACCAGCGGCACGTCCAGGATCCACAGGCCGATCCCGATGAAGACCGCGTCCAGCAGACCGACGAACGCCTGGGACCGCACGAACGCGCCCAGGGTGTCCCAACTGCGTGAGGCAACCTCGGGGATGTCGGTGGCGAGCCTGCCGGGAAGCTGACGGGTGAGCCACGGCAGGAACCGCGGGCCGTCCTTGAGGAAGAAGAACATCAGGAAGATCGCCAGAACCGCCGTGACGAGCCCGTTGACCACGGTGCTCACCCCGGTGACGGCGGTCGTGACCACACTGCCGACACTGTCCTGGAGCTTGGCGGTCGCGGTGTCGAGGGCACCGGTGATCTGGTCGTCGCCGATGTTCAGCGGCGGACCGGCCGCCCACGCGCGGAGCTTGTCGATGCCCTGGACCACCCGGTCGGCCAGTTCCCCGGACTGGTCCGCCACCGGAACCGCGATCAGCGCCACGATGCCCGCCCCCACGAGCAGGGCGAACACCGTCACCACCGACGCGGCGAGCGCGGGCCGCCAGCCGTGCCGATGCAGGAAGCGGGCAAGCGGCCACGTCAGCGTGGTGAGGAACAGAGCGACTATCAGCGGCCATACGACCGACCACATCCGGCCCAGCACCCACAGCGCGACCGCCGCCGCCACGAGGACCAACAGCAGCTCTGCGGAGACCCGTGCCGAGGTGCGGAGAGCAGCCGCGGTCTTTGTCGAACTCAATGGCGAAGACATGGCGTTACCTTATGGGTTCGTCCACCGTGTTCCGGCCACTCCCACTCCCACTCCCGCCGACCCCGACCCCGACGCCGAGGAGCGCGGCCCGCCGGTCCCGTCAGCGCAACGCCGGGGGCAGTTCCTCCCGGTGGACGATGCCCAGCCGCTGCGTGGCACGGGTGAGCGCCACATACAGATCGCTCGTGCCGAACCGGGCGGGCTCCACGACCAGCACATGGTCGAACTCAAGTCCCTTGGCCTGGCGCGGATCCAGCAGTACCACCGGGTGCGTGAGGTCGGGGGCCTCACCTGCCGTGACGCCGTCCAGCGGGGCGGCGATCTCCTCGTGCAGCGCACGCGGCGCGATCACCCCGAGCCGCCCCTCCCGGGGCGTCAGCTCCACGACGGCCTCGGCCACCGCGGCCGCCAGATCCTCCCCGGCCTCCCGCTTCCACGGCTTCTCGCCCGTCGACCTGACCGAGACGGGGGCGGTGAACGAGGGGTCCTTCTCGCGCAGGACTCCGGCGGCCAGCTCCATGATCTCCGCGGGCGTACGGTAGTTGACCTCCAGCGTGACGTGCTCGAAGCGGTCCTCTACGTACGGCCGGAGAATCCTCTCCCAGGACCCGACGCCCGCCTCCTCGGAGGTCTGGGCCGGGTCGCCGACCAGGGTCAGCGAGCGGGTCGGCGCGCGGCGCATCAGCAGCCGCCACGCCATCGGCGAGAGCTCCTGCGCCTCGTCGACGATGATGTGCCCGAACGCCCAGGTGCGGTCGGCGGCGGCCCGCTCGGCGGCGGTGCGGTGGTCGGCCTCCTCGTGCCGCTCCGCCATCCGCTCGGCGTCGATGATGTCGTGGGCGGCGAGGACCTCGGACTCCTCGTCCTCGAACTCGTAGCTCTCCGAGCCCCGCGACAGTTCCAGCACGCCCTGCGCGTAGCCGACCCGTTCCTGACGGGCGGCCTCGGCCGCGGCCCTCTCCGCGCTGTCGTCGACGCCGAGCAGCTCGGCGGCCTCGTCGAGCAGCGGTACGTCGGCGGGGGTCCACGCCCCGGCGACTCCCGGGCGGCGGATCGCGTCGGCGTCCTCCTCCGGTACGTACACCGGATCGGCCAGATAGCCGGCGAGGAAGGCCTCAGGGGTCAGCGGCGGCCACAGCTCGTCCACAGCCGCGTGCACCTCCTTGCTCAGCGCGACGTCGCGGCCGAGCTGGGCCACGTCGTCGGGGCCGAGGAAGTTGGGTCCGCCGTAGGGGTCCGCGCCGATGCGCTCGACGAGCTGCGCGGTGAGCGCGTCGATGACCCGGAAGACGAAGTGGGGCCGGGCGAGATTGTGCGGTAGGCGGGTGTCCCGGGCCGCCTGCCGGGCCTCGTAGGCGATCTCCCAGTCCAGGATCAGATCCCCGCCGTCCTCGTGCGGGATCACCATCGCCGCCCCGGGCTCCGGCAGCCGCTGCCGGTCGCGTACGGCCATGGCGAGGGCCTCGGCCATCGGCTCGCCGCCCTTGACCGCGGCGGCGCGCGGGGTGTCCGTTCCGGTGGCGTGCACACCGGGGAACAGCTCGGCCTGCGTCGCGAGCAGCACCCCGGTCTCGCCGAGCGCGGGCAGTACCTCCGCGATGTAGCGCAGGAACGCCGGGTTGGGGCCCACGATGAGCTCGGCGCGCTTGGCAAGCAGCTCGCGGTGCTCGTACAGCAGGAAGGCGGCCCGGTGCAGCGCGACGGCCGTCTTGCCGGTGCCGGGTCCGCCCTCGACGACGAGGACGCCGCGGTGCGGGGCCCGGATGATGCCGTCCTGCTCGGCCTGGATGGTCCGCACGATGTCGCCCATGCGTCCGGTGCGCGCGGAATTGAGCGCCGCGAGCAGCACGGCGTCACCGTTCGGATCCTCGAATCCGGTGCGGTCGCGGTCCCCGATATCCAGGATCTCGTCGTGGAGCTCGGTGACCGTGCGGCCCTCGGTGGTGATGTGCCGGCGGCGGCGCAGCCCCATCGGCGTGTGCCCCGTGGCGAGATAGAAGGGACGCGCCACCGGTGCACGCCAGTCGATCAGAACAGGAGTGTGCTCGGTGTCGTCCTCTCGGATCCCGATACGGCCGATATGGTGCGCGAGCCCGTCGGAGCGGTCGATGCGACCGAAGCACAGTGAGCCGTCCACCGCGTTGAGCGCGGCGAGCAGACCCGAGCGCTCCGCGACCAGGATGTCGCGCTCCAGCCGCGCCTGCTGGCCCGTCCCGACCGGCGTCAGCGCGTGCTCGACACCGTCGGCCGCCACATTGCGCAGGGCGTCGACCCGGGCATGGAGCCGATCGATGAATTCCTGCTCTTCCCGCAATTCGTCGCTTTCCCGGTTTGACAAAACGGCTCCCCGCCAGTTATGTTCGTTCTCATAAGGCCCCCGAGTGGGGCCTTTCTGCGTGAGCGCAGAAGAATTCAATATACGCGGGACAATCCCCGGACCGCAATTACGGTCCGGGGATTTTTCGTGCCCCCGACTCCCTCCCGGAACGGCAGCGCGCCCCGGCCGCCCAGCCGGTCGCCGCCGTGGACCTCGCCGCCACCGTCGCCGGGGTCGCGGTCGGCACGCCGCTCCAGGGCACTGTCGACCTCGCCGGGCCCGACGCCTACGCATCGGCCGAGCTGGGCATCATCACGCTCCGCGCCAAGGGCGACAGCCGCTCGGTGACCACCGACGACACCGCTGGGATGTTCGCCGCGGTCAACGGCGAAGTCCTGACCCCGAAGGTCGGCGCCCGTATCGCCCCCGCCCGCCACGCCGACTGGCTGGCGCGGCACGCCTGACCCGCGCCGGACGGTGCCTCTCCGGACGTGGGGAGCCGCCGAGCGCGTGTACCGCAGCGGCTCCCCCCGCCCGGAGAGCCGCTGCGGTCCCGGCACGCCCGCCGCGTCAGCCGGCCAGGGTGAACGCCTGGGCCGGGGAGTCGGAGCAGGGCTGTTGCGAGAGCCTTGCGGCATCGGCCGTCGAGGAGTTGTCGACGCCGAGGCACTTGCCGCTGTGGCGGGCGACGAAGCGGTACCGCCCGCCGGCCAGGGACTCCGGCCGCCACTGCTGGTTGACGCCGCCCTCGTACGACCACAGGTGCACCCTGGTGTCGTCGGCGGTCGCCCCGGGACCGCCGTCGACGTCCCAGGCCTTCGCGTTGTGCCGGTTGACCACCTGGTAGTGGCCGCCGTCGGTCGGCGTGAACTGCCATCCCTGGTTGGCCCCGGTCCCGCAGGCCCACTGCTGCAGCGCGGTGCCGTTCTCCGTACCCCAGTCGGCCGCGTCGAGGCAGGCCCCGCTGTTGGCGTTCCGCACCTGGTACCACGCGGTGGGGTCGACGGAGCCCGCGGGCGGATCGGTCGTTCCGCCGTTCCCGTCCCAGGTGAAGGTGGCGACGGCCCCGGCGGGCAGGGTGTACGCGAGCGACCTGCCGTCGTCCGTCAGGGAGAACCGCTGCGACCCGGAAGCGGTGTTGACGACGACGGCCGCGCGGCTGCCGTCGCGGTTCTGGGTCCCCGCTGCCCGGAAGATCTTCACCAGGCCTCCGGCAGGCTTAAGCTGAACCGGTGAGCAACCAGTCAGTGGGCAGACCGGCACGCACTCCTGCCAGGCCCCGCACGCCGCGCAGCCCGGAAGCCCGGCAGCGACAGAAGGACATCCTGACCATCGCCATGGACGCCTTCGCCGCCCGCGGCTACAACAACGCCTCGCTCGCCGAGATCGCGGACCGGGTCGGCCTCACACAGGCAGGGGTCCTGCACTACTTCCGCTCCAAGGCCCTGCTCCTCACCAGCGTCCTCGAACTGCGCGACCAGAAGGACATCGAGCACCTCGGCCCCGACCGCCCCCACGGGCTGGACTTCCTGCGCCACCTGGTGAACACCGCGCTGCTCAACGCCGAACGCGAGGGCATCGTCCGGCTGTACGCGGTGCTCTCCGCGGAGTCCGTCACCGACGACCACCCCGCCCAGGACTACTTCCGCGACCGCTACCACGGGCTGCGCGCCTTCGTCGCCGACGCCCTGCGCGAGGCCTGCGAACTGCCCGCCGAGCGGGCGGACCTGACCGACAACGCGGCCAACGCCATCATCGCGGTCATGGACGGCCTCCAGGTCCAGTGGCTCCTGTCGCCGGACTCCGTGGACATGGCCGCCTCGACCGACCTCGTGGTCACCTCGCTGCTGGCGACCCTGGCCCCCGGACGTTTCGGACCGCACGCCGCCGGCTGACCGCAGGGGCCGGGCGTCCAAAAGGGGCAGTGGTCTTCCAGGAGTCCGCCGCGGAGGAGCAGTTCGCACCTTCCCGCCGGGGGAGGTGGGGGAAGAGCCGGCTTCTGCTCGTGCCGGTGCGGTCCCGGATGCCGTCCAGCGTGGTGCGGTCGACGCCCTGCTCGCGCAGCACCTCCGCGGCGTCCTCGACCATGCGGGCCTGGGTGGCGCACCCCGGTCGCCGCCGCTCCGGCCGGGCCGGTCCCGCTCCTCCAGGCCATTGCGCGCGGCCCGCTTCAACAGGACCGACGGCAGGTTCGAGGCCCGACGCCGTGAAGGTGAGGGCGGGCTGCCCCACCGTGCGAGCTCGACGTGGTGGAGGGCGTGAAGAGCGGCGCGTTACCCGTACTGCGCCCCGCTCACCGGGGTGGGGACGGCCCGCGCCTGGTCCGGTACGGGTGAGGCGGCGGAATCCTGCCCCGCACCGGCACACGCGCTTCCCGCACCGTCGAGGACGTCCGCCGTCTCCAACTGGGCTTCCAGCGCCGCCAGAAGCCAGTCGTGCGCGGAACCCGGGGTCGGCTCGGGGCGGCCGCCGGGAGCGCTGATCACCTCTGCGGTCAGGTCCCAGTACCGGTCGATGCGCGGATCGGTCGCGAGCCGACCGGCCAGCAGGCGCCGGAAGCCGGGCGTGTCGTGGGCGCCGTACGTGCCGGCGTACGCGTCCACGAACCCGTCCAGCGCCTCACCGGGAGCGGGCACCGCACCTCGGCGCAGTTCCCCGCCCGCCAGGTCGTACGCCTCGGCAAGACCCGCGTACAGCACGGCCGACGCACGAGCCCCCGCGACACCGTGCGCCCGGGGCTGGCAGGAGCCACCGCCCCCGCCGCCGCACGGACGGGTCACGAAGGCGTGCAGCCGGGCGAAGGCGAGGACCTGGGCCGGTTGGGGATCGTCGGGAGGGTCCGGCACCGCCGCCTCCAGGAACGCGGTGACGGAGCGGGCAGGCATCCGGGGCGGCAGCCACGCACGCCAGAAACGGGCCAGTGAGGCGGTGCTCGGCGGGGCGGCGACCGCCCCGACCAGCCGCAGCCGGCCGGGCCGTTCGGCCGGCGGGCACTCCTGCACCAGCCGGAGCGCGGCCTCCCGCCAGCGCAGCGCCGCGAGCTCGGACCCCAGCGTGCGCAGCCGGCCGGCCACGGCGTCCTCCAACGCACCGCCCGCGCCACCCGCACCTTCCGTCCCGGCCCCGTCCCGCTCGTCCTGCTCGTCGAGGATGCGGCGCACTTCGGGAACCGGCAGGTCGAGGCCGCGCAGGGAGCGGATCATGGCCAGCCGCTCCACGGCGTCCGGGGCGTACCTCCGGTGCCCGCCGACGCTCCGGGACGCCTCCGGCAGCAGTCCGCGGTCCGAGTAGAAGCGGACGGTCTTGACGCTGACGCCCGCGTGCTCGGCGAGTTCACCGATGGTGCACAGGCCGTCGTACGACGAGAACACTTGAACCTCCACCAGGGGGAGTTCCTACGGTACCGGCGAGGCGCTGCCGGGGGATCGGGCCGGTGCGCGGGAGACAACGTGACGAGGAGGAACCATGACCGTATTCATCCTGGTGGCCGGGGCGTTCACCGGCCCGCACGTGTGGCGGGACACCGCCGCGCGGCTGACGGCGGACGGCGCCGGGGTACGCATCGCGGCGCTCACCGGACTCGGCGGACGCCCCGGCGGTTCCGGCGCCCCAGGCGGGGGCATCGACCTGGAGACACATATCGCCGACGTGCTCGCGGTCATCGACTCGGTGGCGGCGGAGCCCTGCCGGGAGATCGTGCTCGTCGGCCACGACTACGGCATCCACCCGGTGCTCGGCGCGGCCGACCGGCGGGCCGGGGCGATCGCACGGATCGTCCACCTGGACGCCGGGATGCCGAGGGACGGCGTCCCCGCCCTGGCCGCCGTACCCGACCAGCGCCTGCGCGCGGAGGTGGCGGAGCGCGCCGCCGGAAACGGGGGGCCGGCCACCGGCGGTGAGCTGCCGCCCCCGGCCCGGGACGCCTGGTCCCGCTGGGGGAGCACCGCGGGCCTCTCCGATGCGGCGCTCGACGGGCTCACCGCCCTCGCGGCGCCGCAGCCGCTGGGCACACTGCTCCAGCCGCTGCGGCTCACCGGCGCCGTGGCCGCGGTGCCCGTGACCGGGGTGCTGTGCACCGGCAACGGACCGGGCATCGAGATGCTCCAGATCATGGTGGACGTCGGCGATCCCGCCCTCCGGGCCCTGGCCGAGGCCCGGGTGGCCCTCTTCGAACTGCCCACGGGGCACTGGCCGATGCTGTCCTGCCCAGCCGAGCTGGCCGCGACCCTGATCGAGGCCGCGTCCGGCGGGGGCCACAGGCTGACCTCCGCCGACGCCACGCACCCGCCGGCCCATCTGCGGCCGTTCCTCCTCGACGTACCCGAACGGCCCCGCGAACGGACCGGGAACACCGACCTGTACCTGCCGGACGGTCCGGGCCCGCACCCGGCCGTGGTGTTCGTGCACGGCGGACCGGTGCCCGCCGAGGCGCGGCCCACGCCCCGGGACTGGCCGACCCTGACGGGATACGCGCGCCACGTCGCCGGGCAGGGAGCCGTGGGCGTGACGCTCGACCACCGCCTGCACTCCGTGGCCGACTACGGGACGGCCGCCGAGGACGTGGCCGACGCGGTGGAGCGGGTGCGCGCCGATCCTCGGGTGGACGAGGACCGGGTCGCCCTGTGGTTCTTCTCGGGCGGGGGCCCGCTCTCCGCGGACTGGCTGTCGAAGCCCCCGGCGTGGCTGCGCTGCGTGGCGGCGAACTACCCGATCCTCTCGCCGCTGCCGAGCTGGGGACTGGCCGACGCCCGCTTCCACCCGGTCCGGGCGGTCTCCCACGCCGGTCAACTGCCCCTCGTGCTGGTCCGGGCGGGACGCGAGAGCGCCGAGATCGCCGCGACCGTCGAAGAGTTCCTGGCCGAGGCCGCCCGCTGCGGAGCGAACGTCGAGGTGATCGACGTACCGGACGGACGCCACGGCTTCGAGACGCTCGACCCGGTCGACGGGGCCCGCGAGGCCGTCCACCGCGCGGTGGACGCGGTGCTGGCCCGCTTGAAGGGGTGACAACTGACTATCTGACACCGTGAGGAGCGGGGGCCGGCCGAGGCGTGCTCGGTCGGCCCCCGCTGCGGCAACGGTGTGGTCTGGGCGGGTACGGAGCGGAAAGGAGGCGACTACTCGATGACCAGCTGGACGTCGATGTTGCCCCGCGTGGCCTTGGAGTACGGGCAGTAGGCATGGGTGGCCTCGACCAGCTTCTGCCCGGCCTCGCCCGCGATGGAGTCCGGCAGCTCCACACGCATGACCACAGCGAGCCCGAAGCCGCCGCCCTCCTTGCCGATGGAGACTTCGGCGGTCACGGAGGCGTCCTTGGTGTCGACCTTCATCTCGCGACCGACCGCCGCCATCGCGCTGGCGAAACAGGCTGCATAGCCGGCGGCGAAGAGCTGCTCGGGGTTGGTGCCCTTGCCGTTGCCGCCGAGCGCCGGGGGCATGGCGAGGGGCAGGTCGATCTGACCGTCCGAGCTCACGGCGCGGCCCTCGCGCCCGTTGGCGGTGGCGGCGGCGGTGTACAACGCGTCCATGGGGTGATCCTCCTCCGGAGCCTCGACCGGGATGGTCGCGGCCACTGCCCTAAAGATTGCACACAACTTAATTGTGCACAACTCAATGACGTGGCCGGCGGTACGCTGGTTCCATGACCACTGTCCCGAGCGCCTCGCCCGACCTCGCCGCCGTCCCCGACGCGGAACTGTTGCGGCTGGACCACCAGGTCTGCTTCTCGCTGCACGCCGCGTCGCGCGCGTTCGGCGGCTTCTACCGGCAGGCGCTGAAGGGCCTCGGTCTCACCTACTCGCAGTACCTGGTCATGCTGGTCCTGTGGGAGCACGGCCCGCAGTCGGTCAAGGCCATCGGGGAGCGTCTCCATCTGGACTCCGGAACCCTCTCGCCGCTGCTCAAGCGCCTGGAGACGGCCGGACTGGTCCGACGCGAACGCAGCCGCGAGGACGAACGCTCCGTCCTGATCGACCTGACCGACCAGGGTGCGCGACTGCGCGACCGCGCGCTGACCGTCCCCCGTGGAGTGCTGGCCGCCACCGGCCTGTCCGTGGACGAGGTCCTCGGGCTGCAGGAAGTCCTGGGCCGCCTCACCGCCGCCCTGGGGGAGGCCGTCGACGCCTGCTGATTCAGGGCGTCGGCGGTGCGCTCGACGACGGCCCGCCGCGTGGCGGGGTCCAGCCGTTTTGAGGTCGAGGATTCGTACGGCCACGGGCCGGTCGGCCGCGAGGTGGGCGAAACCGGTCGAGCGCGGCCGGGTCGTCGGCCGCCCACGCTGGGGACGGCGCCCACCGTTCCGTCACGGGTTCCCGGACGGTCGCGTGTGCGCGGTTCGTCGATCCTTCGAGCAGGGGCAGGAGCAGGAGCTCGGCCTGAGTGGCGCTCTGGAAGGCGCCTCGGGTGCAGCGGCCGGCCGTTCGTCCCGGGTGGCCGCGGCGGCGGGCTTCCCCGCCGCCGCGACGAGGTCGGCCTTCCATGGGTCGGTCAGATGCTGCTGGACTCCATCGGTGACAGGTGAACCTGTCGGCGACGGAAGTCGACATAAATGATTGCGAACCTGTTCGATGACAGTTAAAATTGTCGCATGGATGATGTGAGGGCGATCCCCACCCCCGATCAGAGCGATGAGAACTTCTGGCCCACGGTCCTGACCCCGGTGGACCCCGCCTGGAACGAGCCCGGCGACGGCGACGCGTTCGCCATGGACGAGCAGGTGCTCGCCGCGGCCCAGGCGCTGGCCGAGCGGATCTCGACGCGGGCGCTCGCCTATCGCACCGCCGGTAAACCCTTCGACGCCGCACTCATGGCCGCTCCCGATGTGCAGCTGGCGGTGTTGCGGTCGCTCTACGAAGCCAAGCGGTCCGTCGACCGGCTGGCCGAGAGCGCGGCCACCGTCGCCGGGCGTGGCGGATCCAGTTACGCGCAGCTCGGCGCGGCCTGGGGCGGCATCAAGCGCCAGTCGGCCCGCCTCAAGTGGCCCCACGCGGTGCCGAAGAAGTCCGCCAGCGAGTCCATCCCGCTCCACTACGCGGGCGGCGACGCGGTTGTCCACCACGATCCGGGCGCCGACGCCTGGTGGTACACCGCCACGGGCGCGGACCTGCAGGAGGACGAGTCGGAGGCCGTCCACGGCACGTCCGCCGAGGCCATCGCACGGGCGACCGAGTTTCTGCTGGCGCACGCCCGGCCCGCGAAGCACGGGACCGAGTGACCGGGAACGCCGGCCCCGGCGTCCATCTCCCCGACTCCGTCGGCCGGCCGCGCATCCGCGTGGTCGGCAACAACGGCTCCAGAACAGCCCATCGCCTCTCGGCCGGATCTCCAGTCCCACCCGATGATCATCTCAGATCAAGATCCACTTTCAGGCGGACCCTGGCCGCCTCTTCTGGTTCCCGGCCGACGCTGCCGCTGTCATGGGGATGACGCGTCGCTCAGGCCCCGCCCGCCCCGCCCCGGAAGTCCCAGGCCTCCATGTCGCGGTAGTGGATCGGCCCCGGGCCACGACCGATGTTGCTGCCGACCAGATGGAGGCGCCCTGCGTCCCAGCTCCGGCCGGCGAACCCGGCCAGCCCGGCCGCCGCTTCCACCGTGGCCGCATGATCGCCCCGGCGGGACCGGGCAAGGGTCAGATGGGGCCGGAGCGGCCGCTCCGGGAAGGCGACACCGCACTCCCTGACGAGGGCGCGTACGTCGGTGGCGAGCCGGTGCAACCCTTCGAGGTCACCCGTGACGCCGGACCACAGCACCCGCTCGTCGAAGTGCCCGCCGCCGCGCAACGCCAGCCGCAAGGGCGATTGCCGCGCCGCGAGCGCGGCGAGCGGCGGCATCAGGGGCGGGACGGCGGTGACCGGCAGCTCACCGAGGAAAGCCAGGGTGATGTGCCAGTCCTCGATACGGTTCCACCGCAGGCGGGGGTAGGCGTCGTAGGCCGGTCGCAGCGCCTGCGCCAGCTCTTCCTTCGCGTCGTCCGGCGGGGCGAGCGCCAGGAACACGCGGGTCGTCGTGGCCCGGACGCGTTCGTCCGCAGAGGGGCCGGTCACGGCTTCGAGCGGTTCGTTCACCCGCCGTACCGTACGTGCCGGCCATGCCCCCGCCGCAACGCGGGGCCGAGGACGGACCTGGGCGGGTCGACGCCGTACCGGACGATGTGCCTCGGGAACGCGGCTCGTCGCGCCCGTCATCGGAGACAGTCCGTGCGTCCCTCGCACCGGGCTCCAAGGGGCCCTTGGGGAGGACGCCGAACGCGTTGCCCTCGGGACACCATCGCCAGGAAGCCGCCGTCGTCGTGCCCCTCGAAGACGGTCAGGCCGGTCAGCAGCACGGGCTCGCGGCCGAGCCGGTCGCCGATAGCGCCGAGCGGCAGGGCGGCCAGGCCGAGGGGGTAGATGTTGATGATCCACAGGGTCGTGCTCTGCGAGGCGCCGAAGGCGACGACCAGGTCGGGCTGGGTGACGTCGGGCCCCGAGACCGAGGCGATCACGGCCATCAGCGCGAGGCACACGGTGATCGGGGTCGTGCGGCGCCGACGCGCGTCCGGCACGCCCTTGCCGGACTCGCCCGAGGCATCGTTCGGATCGACGCTCACCGGACCGGGCTGGCGCGTACTCATGGATTGCTCTTCCGTGCGAGCCCACCTCTTCCGGGGCCGAACGCGGACGACGCCAAGTGCGACTTGCACCAATGGCATACGCTCATGCCTATGACGCAAGAGGATGGTGAGCTGGACAGCCTGGTACGCAAACGCATCCGCGCCCTGCGCGTGGCCCAGGGCTGGTCCCTGGAGGAGCTGGCCACCCGCGCGAGGATCAGCCAGTCCACACTCAGTCGCATCGAGAACGGCCGGCGCCGTCTGGCCCTGGACCAGCTCGTCACCCTCGCCCGCGCCCTGGACACCTCCCTCGACCAGCTGGTCGAGACCGCGACCGATGACATCATCTCGAACCCGATGATCGACGGTGCCCACGGTCAGATGCGGTGGCCCATCAAGGCGGAACCCGGCATGACCGTCATCCGCCGGCGCATGACCGAGCCGCCGCCCGACAACCCGGCGCGCCTGCGCGCGCATCCGGGCCGTGAGTGGCTCGTCGTCCTCTCCGGCACCGCGATACTGCTCCTGGGCAACCGGCGCCTGCGGATCGAGACGAACCAGGCGGCGGAGTTCCCCACCATGCTCCCGCACGCGATCGGCACCGAGGGCGGGCCGTGCGAGCTGCTGGGCATCTTCGACCGGGACGCCCGCCGCGGCCACCTGCGCGGCGAGGGCGCGGAGAAGTCAGACCGCCCGGACAGCGGTCCGGGGCCCCGCCGATCATCATGATCGGCGGGGCCGTGACCGGTCCGCGCAGCTGACTCCCGCTCGCATCAGCGGCTCACGCGGGGTCGACGCGCCAGACGGCGCCACCGCTGCCGAGCACGTACAGCTCGCCGTCACCGCCCTCCACGAACGAGATGACCTCGCCGCCGCTGACTCCGAGGTCGCCCACGCCGGTCACCTCGCCGTCCGCCATCTGGAGCGTACGCAGCGTGCCGTCGCAGTAGTCGCTGAACACATAGCTCCCCTGAAGGTCCGGGAGTGCCTCGCCGCGGTAGACGAATCCGCCTGTCACCGAGCAGCCCAGGCCCGTACGGTCGTACTCGTGGACCGGCGGGACGTGGTTCGCGGGTTCCGTGCCGCCCCGGAAGGGATGCGTGCCCTCCATGGCGGACCAGCCGTAGTTCCCGCCGCTATGTGTCGAGGACCGGCTCGCCGAGACCCAGAACCATCCAGGACCCGTACGGTGCCCGCGCGTTCGGCTATCCACAGCGTGTCATCGAAGTCCGGCCGTGCCGGCGGACGGCCCCTGGGCCCTGGCCACTTCGGTCAGCGAGGCGTTCACCGGCTGGACCGGGGCGGCGGGCTCGTCGGCCGACGCCGTGGAAAGGGCCAGGGACGTCACGAGGCAGAGCGTGCCGATGATCGCCGAGCTTCTGGTGCGAAATTTCACCGTGGCCTCCGGGAGGCGGCGAATGGGGGGGGGAGGCACCCGGCTGCTCGCGTGGAGTTGAGTGGGGGCGCGAGCCGACAGGCAACCTGGGTGGGGGGATGGTGTGTCACCGGCCAAAGGTGAGGATAGGGGGACGGAAACGGCCTGGCCCAGACCAGTGTTACGCCATCTCCTTCCGCGCCGCGCCTTGGGTTACCCGCAAGTCGGTAGTCGGCCAATCGTCGACGCGAACGCGACCGTTGACGTTTACCTGCGGCACTGTCGCCCAACGATGGGAGCGCTCCACTTCCCCTCAACGTCCCTTCCGTGCGAGGTGATTACGTTGGAACGCTTGACAGCCATCGAATGCCGCGTCAGTTTGGGAGCGCTCCCACGCAAGCTTTCCCTCGCGCTTCCCCCCAACTAGCATCCCCCACCTCCCGAGCGTCACGGACCCCTGAACCCGTCCGTCGATACCCGCGACGGACGTACGAGAGGAGCACGGAGCCGCAATGAGAACCAGAGGAACCACCCCACACGCACCGCGCATACGAACGGCCGCCGTACTGTCCGCCCTGGCCATGGGCGCATCGCTCGCGGTCGCCGTCCCCGGACAGGCGTCGGCCGCGGCCCGCGTCGACAACCCCTATGCGGGCGCCACCGCGTACGTGAACCCCGACTGGTCGGCCAAGGCCGCCGCGGAACCCGGCGGCGGCGTCATCGCCGACGAGCCGTCGTTCGTCTGGATGGACCGCATCGCCGCGATCGACGGCACACCCGGCGCGCGAGGCTTACGCGCGCACCTCGACACGGCCGTCAGCCAGGGAGCCGACCTCTTCCAGGTCGTCATCTACAACCTGCCCGGCCGCGACTGCGCCGCACTCGCCTCCAACGGCGAACTCGGCCCCACCGAACTCGACCGCTACAAGAACGACTACATCGACCCCATCACCGACATCCTCGGCGACCCCGCCTACGCGAGCCTGCGCATCGTCACGCTCATCGAACCGGACTCGTTGCCCAACCTCGTCACCAACGCCGGAGGCACGGCCGGCTCCACGCCCGAGTGCGCCACGATGAAGGCCAACGGCAACTACGAGAAGGGCATCGGGTACGCCCTGCACACGCTCGGAACCCTGCCCAACGTCTACAACTACGTCGACGCGGCCCACCACGGCTGGCTCGGCTGGGACTCCAACTTCGTCCCCGCGGCACAGCAGTTCAAGAAGGCCGCGACGATGGAGGGCGCCACCGTCTCCGACGTGCACGGCTTCATCGTGAACACGGCCAACTACTCGGCACTCCAGGAGCCCCACTTCGCGGTGACCGACTCCGTGAACGGCACCACGGTGCGCCAGTCGCGCTGGGTGGACTGGAACTACTACGTGGACGAACTCTCCTACGCCCAGGGCCTGCGCACGGAACTGGTCCGCCAGGGCTTCGCCCCCGACCTCGGCATGCTCATCGACACCGCCCGCAACGGCTGGGGCGGCGCCTCCCGGCCCGCCGGACCCGGACCGCTGACCGGCGTCGACGCCTATGTCGACGGCGGCCGCACCGACCGCCGCATCCACGCGGGCAACTGGTGCAACCAGAGCGGGGCGGGCATCGGCGAGCGTCCCACCGTCGCACCCGAGCCGGGGATCGACGCCTACGTCTGGGCCAAGCCTCCGGGCGAGTCCGACGGCAGCAGCGAGCCCGTCGACAACGACGAGGGCAAGGGCTTCGACCGGATGTGCGACCCGACGTACACCGGTAACGGCCGCAACGGCTACAACCTCACGGGCGCCCTGCCGGACTCCCCGGTGGCAGGGCACTGGTTCTCCGGACAGTTCCAGGAGCTGCTCCGCAACGCCCACCCGCCGCTCGACGGCGGCAGCGGCGAGTAGGAGGACACGCGGGCCCCGAGCCACGGCCCCGGTGCCGCACCCGACGGGAAACGGCCCGTCGGGTGCGGTCGGGGGACCCTTGGCAGGAAGGCCTGCTGCCGCCGGGCCGTGACCGTGCGTCAGCCGGGGACGGTGGCGGCGGGCGGATTCCAGCGGTGGCGGGCCGCCGCGGGGGAGACGCCGTACTCCTCCTTGAGCTGCTCGGGAATGGCGTAGTGCATCACGCGGCCACGGGTGAGGGAGGACAGTTCGAGGACGGTGGTGAGATGGCCGAGACGGTCCAGGGCCCAGGCACCCAGCGGCGACCGGTCCTCGATGGTCTCCAGGACGCCGAGAAGGTGGGGGACGGCCTTGACGACGGTGTCCCACGAGGTACGGGGCACCTGGAGCCAGTCGGCGCAGGTGTCGCCGGTCAGATGGCGGATGAGCGCGGAGACGATCGGGTCGAAGAAGGTCCCGGGCACGACCTCCTCGTAAAGATCGATGAGCTGCCGGGTCAGGTGCGCACCCTCCTCGGATGGCCCCATGTGCCGGATCATGTACAGGTCGAGGAAGCGGCGGGCCTCGTCCAGGGACCGGGGAACGGCCTCCTGGCTGACGCCCAGCATCGCGCCGACCACGCGCCAGGCGTAGTAATAGGCCTCCGCGCCCTCCTGCGACATATGGACGCCGAGGCGGTGCAGGCTGTCGAGCACGAGCATCGAGAAGAACATCTGCCCGCCGATCATGTCCTCCTGACAGATCGGCGTCCCGAGCGCTTCGGTTTCCCACCGGTCCTCGCGCAGGAGGTGATGGCGGATGGACGCGTGCAGAAGACGGACCTTCTGGGCGGCGGGGATGAAGCGGCCCCCGGCCTCGAAGGCGTCGGGACGCATCAGGTAGACGGTGAACTGGCCGGTCTCCGCCATCCGTTTGGACGGGTACCTCAGCCCGTGGGTGGCCGACAGGAGCTTCGCCACATGCGGGACCACGTAGCAGGCCGGCATGGAGGCGAACGACAGAGCGGTGGAGATATGCACGTTGTTGTCGATGAAGAACAGCCGGGCCTTCTCCATCTCGCCCCAGTCGACCCAGGCCGGCGGTGCGCCGGTGGCCCGGAGGTACTCGCGGGCGACATCGGGGAGCCCGTCCGGAAGGGGAGCACCCGCGGTGGATACGTAGCGCATCAGGGTGTTGAACTTGCCCACCTCCCCGCGTTCGAAGAGCGCGGCGACGGTGGCGTCGGCCAGCTCGTCACCGTCCTGCCGCAGGGCGTTCATCGATGCCTCGGTGTAGCTCATGACGGAGTTCCTTGTCCTCGGGGCGGGGCGGGGGATGCGGTGCGGTGTGCGGCCGGCGAGGGTCAGGACAGCCGGGCGGTCGCCGAGTTCGCCAGCGCGGTCAGGGCGTCGGCCGCACCCGGGGGCACGTCCAACTCGTGGAGGGCGCCGAGGGCCTCCTCGACCCGCGCCGTGATCATGTCCTCGACGAGGCCAGGGGCCTTCAGCCGCCGCATCACTTCGCGTACCGCGTGCAGCCCGTCCTCGTCGAGGTCGCGTCGCCCCAGGAGGCTCCGGAGTCGGTCCCGGTCGCCGTCACCGGCGACACGCCAGGTCTCCGCGAGCAGGGCGGTGGGCCGGTGGCCGCATACGTCGTCGGCGTTGGCCTTGCCGGTGCGTCCGGGTTCTCCGAACAGCCCGAGCAGATCGTCCCTCAGCTGGAACGCCTCGCCCAGCGGCAGCCCGTACGCGGAGTAGCCCTCGCGCAGCCGACCGCCCGCCCCGGCCAGGGCGCCGCCGATCAACAGGGGCTGCTCGACCGTGTACTTGGCGGTCTTGTACCGGATCACCTGCAGGGAGGCCTCGGTGTCCGGCTCCGCTCCGGTACGCAGGATCTCCAGGCACTCGCCCGCGATCAGCTCCCGGCCCAGCACCGACCACAGCGGGCGGGCCCGGCCCAGATAGGCGGCGGGCAGACCGCTGGCGGCGAACAGCTGCCCGGCAAGACCCATCAGCAGATCCCCCACCAGCATCGCCAGCGACCTGGCGGCGGCGACGGAACGCGGGCGACGGAGCACAGCACCGCGCAGCGCGATGTGGGCGGTGGGCCGGCCGTGCCGCAGCGCGCTGTCGTCGATGAGGTCGTCGTGCACGACCGCGGCGGCATGGACCAGCTCCAGGGAGGCGGCCGCCCGCACCAGCGCGGTGCTGTCCGGCTGCCCCACCGCCCGCCACCCCCAGTAGCAGAACGCCGCCCGCAGCCGCTTGCCGTCCGCGACGACCGCTTCCACCTGCGCGGCCACCGGGGCCAGGGACGGGTCGATCGCCGCGAACAGGCCGGCCTCCCGGGCGACGAAGGGGTGCAGCACCTCGTCGACCCGCGCCTTGAACGCGGACGCGTCCCACCGGTCAGGCGTCATCGGAGGCCCGCCGGGCAACGGCGTGCCGGGCGAGGAGCTCCAGATGGGCCGGGGGCGGGGCGGCGTACCGGTCCAGCGCCAGCCGCCCGCGCGCCATCAGTTCCTGCTCGGCCTCCGCCGCCAGCTCCGCTGCGTCCGAGCGGCGCAGCAGACCTCGGACGGCCCCCAGGGCCGACCCCACCGCGCTCACCGCCAGATCGGCCGCCCCCGCCACGAGCAGGACCACCCGCTCGTCCATATCCCCGCGTCCTGCCTCGCCCGTCATGTCTGGCTTCATGCCACTCCCCACCCCCGCAGCTGCCGACGGCGCAGGTCACGCGCCCTTCCCACAGCATCGCGTCGCCCCGTGCACCGGAGGGGCGGAAGTCACGATCGAGTGATCGACTCGCGCGACCGTGCGGTTCTTCGCCACCGGTGCCCGGTGCCGGTGCTGCCTCCGCCTCCGCTGCTGTCGCTGTCGCGAACCGCCGGACGGCCGGTCGGGATGGGAGCCCGCCGACCCATACGCGACGCCGGGAGGAAGCCCGCGATCTTGTGGCTTCTGCCAGTACGGCGGCCGGCCGACGGCGCGCGAGACTGTCCGCCGGAGCCGCGCGAAGACCCGGGACGGGGCGGCCGAAGCCAAGGGCGGGACGAAGGACGGTCCGCGACCTGGCATCCGGTACCGGCTTCTCCAACAGGGAATTGGGGCGGCGCGGTGCCACGGACGTGCTCGGCGTCGAAATCTCCGGTGAAATGGTGGCCGCGGCGCGGGGGTTGGAACGACGTGATCCGCCGGGCGTGCGCTACGAGGTCGGCGACGTCTCCGAACCTGCCCTCCCTCGGGCGGACCTTCGACGTCCACCTGGCCGTCCAACTGCTCAACTACGCGGAGGACATCACCGCCATGGAGCGGATGTGCCGCAACGTTGCACCGGAATCCGACGCCCGGTGGCGAGTTCTTCGTGCTCGCCCCGTCACCCGACTTCCGCTTCGACGGCCCGTCCCCGATCCCGTACGGCTTCGGCTCCGCGCTGACCGGCGAGGAGGCCGAGACCGGACCGCGCGTCCGTATCACGGCGCTCCTCGACTCGCCGACCGGCTACGTCACTGTCTGCACGCGTCGTGAGGTCTGGGAGAAGTGTCTGCGGGCGGCGGCCGGACTCAGCGACGTGGCCTGGGTCCCCCTGGAGGTGTCTGAGGTGGACTGCGCAGGTTCGGCGCGCACTTCTGGGCGGACCTCCACGCCGGCCCGCCGCTGGAGATGCTGCGCTGCCCGCGCCTGAGCACCACACCGGGCGGGACCGGCGCCTCCTGACGCGTACACCGGGCGGGACCGACGCCACGGAGCCCTACACCGTTCCTGGCTTCGGAACCGTAACTCCGGCCCGGCTCAACGCGGACGGCCCGCGTTGAGCCGCGCGGCCTGGCGCGTCAGATGGTCGTGCTCGGCGAGGGTGGGGGCCTGGTGGGCGGCCTCCGCGTACAGACGTGCCGCGGTCGCCAGGTCGCCGGCGCGCTCGTGGAGATACGCGGCCACCGCCGTATGGCGGGGCAACGAGTCGCTCAGCGCGGCGAGTTCGGTCAGCCCGGCGCGCGGACCGTCGGCCTCGCCGACGGCCACTGCCCGGTTGAGCCGGACGACCGGGCTGTCCGTGAGATCCGCGAGCTCGTCGTACCACTCGACGATCTGCACCCAGTCGGTCTCCTCGGCGGCCGACGCGTCGGCGTGGAGCGCCGCGATGGCGGCCTGGGCCTGGAACTCGCCCAGCCGGTCGCGGGCGAGGGCCGCCTGCAGGATCCCGACGCCCTCCCCGATCATTCCGGTGTCCCAGCGCCCCCGGTCCTGCTCCGCGAGCGGTACCAGACTCCCGTCGGGCGCGGTCCGGGTGGCGCGCCGGGCGTGGTGGAGCAGCATGAGGGCGAGTAGCCCCGCCACCTCCGGGTGGTCGAACGAAACCGCGAGCTGCCGGGTGAGCCGGATCGCCTCGGCGGCGAGGTCGACCTCACCGGAGTAGCCCTCGTTGAAGACGAGATACAGGACGCGCAGCACGGTGGCGACATCGCCGGGCTGATCGAACCTCACACCGGAGACGGTGCGCTTCGCCCGGCTGATGCGCTGGGCCATGGTCGCCTCGGGCACCAGATACGCCCGGGCGATCTGGCGGGTCGTGAGCCCGCCGACGGCGCGCAGTGTGAGGGCGACGGCGGACGACGGCGTCAGCGACGGGTGGGCGCACAGGAAGTAGAGCTGGAGCGTGTCGTCCACCGTGGGCGCGGGTCCGGGTGCGGGCTCCTCGTCGACGAGGTCCTCCCGCCTGCGCCGGGCCGCCTCGGCGCGGGTCGCGTCGAGGAACCGCCGCCAGGCCATGGTGACCAGCCAGCCCTTCGGGTCCCGGATGGGGTCCCGGATGGGGTCTCCCCTGCCCGGGCGAAGCCGGGAGCTTGGGGAGCGGTCGTCCCGCCAGACGCGGACCGCCTCGACCAGGGCGTCCTGCACGGCGTCCTCGGCCGCCGCGAAGTCAGCTCCACGGCGGACGAGGATGCCGAGGACGCTCGGCGTGAGGCTCCGCAGGAGGGCCTCGTTCATCGGGGTGTCACTCCGTGATGGTGGGCGAAGCGGACAGGAACGGGCGTACCTCCAGCCACTCGTGGATCGGCTTCCCGCCCGCCCCCGGAGCGGCCGACAGCTCCCCGGCCAGCTCGACGGCACGGTCGTAGCCGTCGACGTCGATGACCATCCAGCCCGCGATGAGGTCCTTGGTCTCGGCGAACGGCCCGTCGGTGACCGGCGGGCGGCCCTCACCGTCGTACCGGACCCACGCGCCCTCGGGGGCGAGCGCCTGACCGTCGACGAACTCGCCGGTCTTCTCCAGCCGGTCCGCGAAGTCCTGCATGTACTGCATGTGCGCCGAGATCTCCTCGGGCGTCCACCGGTCCATCGGTACGTCGTTGACCGCGGCCGGGGCTCCGCGGTAGTGCTTGAGCAGCAGGTACTTGGCCATGATGTTCTCCTCGGTGCCGTGCGACCCATTCTGGCCGCTCTCACTACGGGGACGGAGCCGGATACGGGTTCTCGACATCGTCGCCCGAGAACTTCTCGACCTTCTTCCGACGGGCCGCAGGGCGGCCCGCGCTCACTGCTCGCGCAGGCCCCAAGGGGATCCGTACTCGACGAGCAGATCGAGGAACGGGCGCGGGTCCAGCGCCTCGGCGCCGAGCACGCCCGTGCCGCTCCAGGTGCCGTTCGCCACGAGCTCCAGGGCGATCACCGGATTGACGGCCGTCTGCCAGACCACGGCCTGGGAACCGTACTCACGCATCGACCACTGGTTGTCGACCACGTGGTAGAGGTACACCTCGCGGGGCCCGCCGTCCTTCGTGCCCTTGACCCAGGTGCCGGCACAGGTCTTCCCGTGCATCAGCTCACCGAGGGAGGCCGGGTCGGGCAGACAGGCCGCGACCACATCACGCGGCGACACCGCACCGCCGGGCACGCTCACCCTGTCCGTGCGGTCGAGACCGAGCTTGTGGAGGGTCTTCAGGGTCTCGATGAACTCGTCGCCCAGCCCGTACTTGAAGGTGACCCGCCGAGCCTCCACCCAGCGCGGGATCAGCAGAACCTCCTCGTGCTCGACGTTGACGCATTCGACCGGACCGATGCCCTCGGGGAAGTCGAAGACCTCCGGCTCGCTGAACGGGGCCGTGGTGAACCAGCCCCGGTCCTTCTCCCAGACCACCGGCGGGTTCAGGCACTCCTCGATCGTCGTCCAGATCGAGAACGACGGGGCGAAGTCATAGCCCTCGACGTCAAGATTCGCACCGTCCCGGACGCCGATCTCCTCGATCGCGTCGAACAGCTCGTCCGCGGCGTACCGGGCGAAGACGTCGGAGAGTCCCGGCTCCACGCCGACACCGACGAGCGCGAGCCGGCCGGCCTTCTCCCACGCGGCGGCGCGCTCGAACTGCCCGTCGCCGAGCTTGACCCCGCACTCCTCGTACGGGCGCTCCGGATGCGGCGAGGAGAGAGACATGGCCATGTCCAGATAGTCGACGCCGGCGGCCAGCGCCGCTTCGAACAACGGCATCACGAACCGGGGGTCGGTGGCGTTCACGAGGATGTCGCACCGCTGCTCGGCGAGGAGGGCGGTGACCGCCGCCCGGTCCGAGGCGTCGACGCGCAGCGCGGTGAACCGGGTCTTCTCCCCGCCGAGCGCGGCCACCGCAGCCTCGGCCCGGGGGAGGTCGTAGTCGGTGACGATCATGTGGTCGAAGAACGAGCGGCGGGCGGCGATCCTGGTGATCGCCGTGCCCACGCCACCTGCGCCGACGAGCAGTACGCGCATGGCGGATGTGCCTTTCGTCAGAGAGCCGGGCCGTGTGGGCCGGTGCCCTTGGATTCGTCCATGAAAGGGGTGCACTTGAGTAAGGTCAACGTTGTTGGCATAAGGTCGGCCACCGGCAGGAGGGTGCCGGTGTCGAGACGGAAGAAGGGCTCCGATGGCGAAAGAAGTGGTTCCGGAGGAAAGGCGCCGGCGCAGACGGGCGACCAGGCAGGGCGTGTTGGTCACCCAGCAGCTCGTCGTCGAGACGGCTCTGCGGATGCTCCACGAACACGGCAGGGACGGACTGACCGTGCGACGCCTGGGCGTGGCGCTCGGAGCCGACCCGAGCACCCTCTACCGCTACTTCCGAGGCATCGACGACCTGACCCTGGCCATCGCCGACGAACTGATCGGACGCGCGATGCGCGGATGGCGGCCCGGCGGAGCGTGGCGGAAGGACCTGCGCGAGGTGGGCCTGCGCATCCACACCGCCTACCTCGCCCACCCGCAGGCCGCGGTGCTGACCGCCAGCCGGGTCAGCGGCCGGGCCAACGAGATCGCCGGCGACGAGGCGGTCCTCGGCATCCTGCGGTCGACCGGACTGCCCGACACGGACGTCGTACGCATCTACCAGGCGTTCGTCGACCAGGCACTCGCCTTCGCCGCACTGGACGCCGCGAGCCTTGCCCTGCCCGAAGCGGCCCGGGCCGCCGACGGGGAGGTCTGGCGCGCCACCTACGCCCGGCTGCCCGCGGAGACCCACCCGAACATCGCCGCCACCGCGCCGCTGCTGGTGGCGAGGATGAACGACAGCGCCTACCCCACGGCACTGGAAATGCTCCTCGACAGCGCGGAGGCGAGCGTCCGGCGCGCGCGGCGCGGGAGCGACCCGGGCGACCAGGGCGCCGACTGAGACCTGTGACGGAGCAGTGATCTTCGGGGAGTCGGGCTGTCCTGGTCTGGTGTCCCGTCTTTGGGGTGGGATTCAGGACGGCTGAAGCGGTTGCGCGCGGGCGTGATGGGCGTGGTGTGCTGACGTGCTCGGTTCGGTCGTCCGGTGCTTGGCCTGCGGTCCGGTAGTCGTGTGGGATTGATCTTGACCTTCTCGAAAAAATGGTGGCGCGTCTGTAGGCGGCTGGCCGTGCGCTACGAGGCGACAGTGCTGGTCGCGGCCATCAACGAGTGTCTGTGACCAGCGCATCCGCGACAGGCCTTGTGGCATCAGCGCCAGGCGGGCGAACGAGTGTTCCGGAGTAGGGGCATCATAGGGCGATGAGCGAGAATCGAACCCCGACGGCGGTGCTGTTGCACGGCTGGCCGGTCACGGCCGACCACTGGCGATACCTTATTCCGGCACTCGATGCCGCCGGTATCACCGCAGTGCCGGTCACGCTTCCCGGGCTGGGCACCGCTCCCGACTCCGGCGTGACCGACTTCCGCAAGATGGCACTTGCCGACGGTGTCCGGGCACGGCTGGCACAGGAGGGCGTCACGCGCTTCGCCGTCATCGGTCACGACTGGGGTGCGACGGTCGGATACCTCATCGCGGCCCAGGCGCCGGAATCGGTCAGCGGGCTCGTGGTCGAGGAAGAAATCCTTCCCGGTGTCGATGTCGAGATTCCCGAGGCCGGCCGGGACTACTACCCATCCTGGCACGGCCCGTTCAACCGTACCCTCGGCCTCGCGGAGAAGCTCGTGCCCGGCCGGGAAGCGGCTTACTACGGCACGTTTCTGGAACAGAGCGCCGGGCCAAGCGGCCTCGACCCAGACACCCTTCCGGCCTACATCGAGGCGTACAGCACTCCAGGTGTACTGAACGCCGGGCTGGCCTATTACCGCACCAGGTCAGAAGATGTCGATGCCATTCAAGCCCTTGCCGCCCAGCCGATTCCAACGCCTGTCCTGGCGGTCGGAGGCAGACACGCGATGGGGACGGCAGTCGCGGATGGAATGGCCACCCTTGCCACCGATGTCACCCCACTCGTCTTCGAGCAATCCGGCCACTACCCCGCAGAGCAGGAGCCGGACAGCGTGAACCTCGCGATCGTGCAGTTCCTTCAACGGCACTCTTGACCCTCGATACCGTGCTCCAAGAAGCGGATCTTGAGTCGTCTATGCACTTTCGAAACAGTCCCTAGCTTGATCTTTAACCTCGGAGCCCGAACGAGTCCTCGTCGATGTGGCCCGGCTGCGACGGGCCCTGGCCGCGGTGCCCCTGCCGCGATCAGCGGACGGCCGGCTGGTCCCGGCCGCCGACCTCACCTGCTGGCTGCGACCCAGCGCCCACACCTCACCGCAGCGGATCCTGTGCCACACCTACGGGCGGGGCAAGGACCAGCACATTCCCGTTCCCGGCTGGCCGTACTCGGTGATCTGCGCACTGGAGACCGGCCGCAGTTCCTGGACCGCGCCGCTGGACGCACTACGGCTGGCGCCGGGAGACGACGCTGCCCACTGTCACCGCCGGGCAGATGCGCGAGCTCATCGAGCGGCTGATCGCGGCCGGACAGTGGAAGGACACCGGCCCGGAGATTCTGATCGTGGTGGACACCGGCTACGAAGTGCCCCGCCTGGCCTTCCTGCTGAAGGACCTCCCGGTGCGGGTGCTTGGGCCGGATGCGGTCGGACCGGGTCCTGCGCCGCGCGGTCCCGCCCCGCGAGCCCGGCACCCGGGGACGGCCACCCCGTCACGGTGGTGAGTTCGTCTTCGGTGACCCGGCCACCTGGAACACTCCCGACGTGCAGACGGTGACCGCGACCCGTCTCTACGGCACCGCCGTCGCACGGGCCTGGGACCGCCTCCATCCGAGACTGACCCGCCGCTCGGCCTGGACCGCTGAGCTGGGCGCCCTGCCGGTCATCGAAGGCACTGTGATCCGTTATTGCGCGGCGTATCCGGGACCTCTGCTGTTGGCATGGAACCAGCGAGCCGGGCTGGGTCGCAGCGATAGAACCAGAAGCACAGCCAGAACGAGTATCACGATCCATAAGGTGGTGGCCATGACGGCCATGATTCGCTAGCTGTATGGGCCACTGGTAGCCGTACAGATACTCGATGAGCGCGGCGTAGAAGGGAACTCCGGTCAGGGAGGAATCGCGTTCGTCGTCTCCAGTCCGGCGGATCACCCGCGAATGACCACACCTGGCGAACCGCTCATCTCGTCACCAGAGAACACCTCGGCCTGGACCGCTACGCGCCCGGCGCCCGGTACTGGACTCGTTCGGCTTTGCGCAGGGCATCCATGGTTTCATCGACAGTCAGGAGAACTGTCGTCTCGAACGAGCTGAGCGCGCCGCCTCCGCTGATCGCCAGCGCAACCGCGGCCATAGACACGTTGTCGGGGGCCTCCCACAGGTTGTAGCCGTCGTGTGTGCCGAAGGCGTACCAGAAGCCGTGGAGCTTCCCGCCGGCGGACTCGATGTACGCCTGAGCGGCCTTTGCGCGGTCCTCGGGGTGGACGATCAGCCTCGCCCAAGTCTCCGGTGTGTAGGTGAACCTCGATAGATACAGCGGCATCGTGTCTCCCTTTCGTTGCACCGAGGGATGCCCCGGCCGGGCGGGAAACACGCCGGATGCGGCCCGCGTATCCCCTGAACGGCTGGGGACGATGACCGGCACGGCCGCAGCCGACGGGTGAGCGACCTACCCGTGCGCTCTGGCCCTGCTTCGCACACGGTGACTGATGCGTCCGCGTACGGTTCGGTTCGCGTGACCACTACCGGTCACCACCCCCTGCCCACGCGCGCGAGCTACTTCGTCTCACAACCTGAGAACGCATCAGCCCTGCTGAAGTCACCGGAGAGCCACAGAAGCTTTTCGTGCGCGTCGCTGTACGTGAAGAGCCAGTGCGCCGCGCGTTCCTCCAGGACCATCCACGACACCGCGACCCGGCCCCGCCCGGTCTGCCGGATTGCGCGGGACAAGTGCGCCTCGACACCGTCGAGAGTCTCCGGTTCGTACACATGACCAGGATCCCAGCAGATTGTGGGCCGACGCACTGAACTGATCAGCCCGCCTCACACCGGGAGGACGGCATGACGACGGGCGGCGGCGGGGAGGGCTGGGCCTGTGACGCTGCGTTGAGCGCCGATGCCCGGCTGCGGGCGGGGCCTTCCTGACTTCAGGATCGATGTGGTTGAGGGTGAACACCTTCGCCGCCAGCAGCCATGTACGACGGCACGGGCCCTGCCCGGCGGGTGCCGGGAACAGCACCGGGGCAGCCCGTCGCCGACGATCACGGGGCTCCATCGGGCACTCGACCATGATCCTCCTGCGACGACAGTCTCGATGCCACGTCAGGAGTTACACGAGGCGGCGCCAACATCATGGTCGATATGCCCGATTCGGCGAAAGTGCTCGAGAACCGCACCCGCCCCCTGCAGAAGCTACAGGTCAAGAAGTCTGCTCCCCGCGCGAGGATGGTCCCTACCCCACCGTCAACACAAACCGATGAGCGCGCTGTTCCCCGCTCGCGTGGATGGTCCCGGCTCGATGACCGGGATGGTGATCAGCGGTAACTGTTCCCCGCGCGCCCGTGGGGATAATCCCCAGTCGCGGCCCGGGAACGGCTGCTGCTGCTCCGTGCGACGGCCGCGCATCCTCGCGTCTTTGGGGGGTAGGCGGATGGCATACCGCTCCAAGGAGGAACCATGGCTGGACTCATCGCCCGTCTCACGCAGTTCACCCGCAGCCCCCAGGGGCGGCGGACGATCACGTCGGCCCGACGTGCCGCGGCCGACCCGCGCAAGCGCGCCCAGGCTCGCAGCCTGTTCGGTCGGCTGCGCGGACGCCGGTGACATCGGCGCTCCGGCGGACGACCGGAAGTGCCTGCCTGCATCACCCATCGGAGTCGCCGACCCATCTCCGCTCGCGCGGAGAGCACCCTACGCGACCTTTGCCTTTTCTTTGCAGAAGCGAGTGTAAGAAGACGTTGTCGTACCGAGAGGTTCGGTTGGCGGGTCGAACTTGGTTTCCCGGTTGGGTGATCGGCTTGTGGCCGGGGCATGAAAGCAGGGCCTCGCGCACAGCTCATGGGTGTTGAAGTCCATTCGAGCGACAGGAGGCTCTGTGCCTCAGCCTTCCGCCCCGGTGCCCGTGGCGTCCAACCCGGAAACCTCGTCGTGTGACTGTCTCGCCCATGTGTATGGGAACGCGGCCGGCCATGGTGAGCGGAGGCGTCATTACCTCTCGGACATGAGCGACGCGGAGTGGGCCGAGGTCCGTGCCGCGATGCCGGTGCCCGGCTGGCTGGAGGGTTGTGGCGGGCAGCCGGAGAGCTACTGCGATTGGCAGATGATCGACGCGATCCGCTTCCTGGTGGACAACGGGATCACGTGGCGGGCGATGCCCGTGGACTTCCCCGTCCGGGACCGGGTCTACGCGTTCTTCCGCCGCTGGCGGGACAAGGGCCTGGTCAAGCGTTCCACGACCGGCTGCGTGGGAAGACCCGTGCCGCGGCCGGCCGGGACCCGGAGCCGACCGCAGGCATCATCGACTCCCGCGGACCAACACGTCCGAGGCGATGGTGCTGTGGTCGATGACCATGATCATGAGCCGCCGCCTGGCGCAGCGGCGGCGCTGAAGGAGCCCGGGGTGTCATCGGTTCGCCGGTTTCGGACAGCACCTCACTCACCGCCTCCTTCGCGATCACCAGGCGATCCGGCGCGGCCTCCGACTCCTCCAGCTCGCCCCGCAGCGACACCACCCGCTGCCGGGCAGCGACCTCCCGCTCCTTGATCGACCTCAGCACCGACGGCATCCGGCACCTCCACCAAAGAGAGAACACGACGTGTCATCTCTACTGCAACGAAAGCAACTTCACGCCTGACCAGCGGAAACCTGGCGATCACACCCGGAAAGACAACAGATTCTGAGCTTGACTCTGTCGGGGATCTTGGTGTCGTCCGCTCAGTCTCTGGCGGACCGCCAAGACCTCGGCCGGGGGATCTCGTGTTGGTCCAGGAAGGTCACGGAGTTCTCGCGGGGGAAAGCCCACGGTTCGGGCGCTGTCGGTGGTGGTCGTGCAGCGGGTGCGGACCGGGCATGGGCGGCACTGGCTCTTGGTGAACCGTGCCACGATCAGAGGTGCCGCGGTGGGTGAGGAGGTCGGGTAGGGGCCGTGCCAGCCCGCGCTGGTCTCGCCCTGCGGGCAGGTGACCTGCTGGCGGTCGAAGTCGATGTGGAATACGTCGCGGCCGAAGCTGTCGTTCTTGCGGTGCTGGCGGGTGGAGTTGACCGGCAGCGGTCCGGTGACCGTGACCTGGTGTTCGCGGGCTGCCTGTTCCAGATGGACCAGGGAGGTGTAGCCGCCGTCGACCAGATGCTCGGTGGGCAGGAGCCCGCGGCGCCCCAGCCGGGTGTGGATGCCGGGCAGAGCCTTCGCGTCGTAGCTGGTGGCGTCGGTGGTGGCCACATCTGTGATCACGTTGACGCCGTCAGGATCACAGGTCTCGGTGAGATGTGCGACGAACCCTTTCCAACGGGTGACATGTCCGCGGCGCGCGTAGCGGGCCGTCGGGTCGTAGGGCGAGACGACTGCGACGGCCGAGGGCGGCAGCCCGCCGTCCTCGGCGGTGCGCCAGCGCAGGCGGCCGGCCCCGTCGCGGTAGTAGTTCTGCACCATGATCTGCTGCAGGGCCCGGACGCGGGGACCGGACAGGCGGTCCGCCTCATGCTCCCCGACGTGCTCCAGCAGCCGGACGGCGTCGCCGCCTGTGGCAAGGGTCCTGGTCTTGGGGCGGGTGGGGTTCTTGCCCAGACGGACCGGACGGCCGTAGCGGCGCCCCCACTCCTCGTCGACCAGGCCGGCCAGCAGGTGCGGAGCTGTGCCGGCCAGCTCTTCCAGCGCGGCGCGGACGGCTTCGGTGACCAGTTCCAGCCGGGTCAGGTCGCGCACCGCGGCCAGGACGTGGGTGGAGTCCGTGCGCTGGGTGGTGCGCTCGCGGACGAGACCGGCCTCCTTCAGGCGCGCGAGCGCGAGATCGAGGAGACGGTCGGCTCGGCCGCCCTCCGGTGAGACGCTCACGGAAGTCGGACGCCTCGGCCGCCTGCCGGTCCGACATGCCGGGCAGAAACTGCAGCACACAGACGGTGGCCAGCTGGGCGGGCGAAAGCCCCGGGCGGCCGTCGCACGGGTACCAGTCGGCGAAGTCCTCGTCACGCCACAGCCCGCCCAGGTGGTCTCTCACCCACATCGCCGTTGTACCGCCCGGGTTGCTCGCTCGCGCCATCTGCACGGTCAGAGAAGGGACTTGCTCACCAGAACGGGCGTGGAGCGACAACGGGCACCTCGACAACTGCGTCGGATCTTGAACAGAGCCGAGCATGCCCGTTGATCATGCTGCCCCGCCGGGGATCCTCAAGATCCCCGACAGAGTCAAGCTGAGGTTGAACTCGTGGAGTCGTAGGGGCTGACGGCCCGTCGTCCGTGCGGTGTCACGGGTGCATGCGGTCCCCACAAGAGGGTGGGCTGAATGCCGAACGGCAGCAGTTCCGCGAGGAGTTACGGTTCAAGGCGGCCGAGTGGTTCACCTGAAGCGGCTCGAGCACGGTGAACGCCAAGGACCTGCGGGTCAGCGTCCCCTCCGTGCAGCGATGGTGGCGGATGTGGGACGAGGTCGGCCCGCAGGCTCTGCGGTCGCAGGGACCTGCGTCGCTGCCCGGCTGAGCGAGAAGCAGTTCGCCCAGCTCGATGCGGAGCTGGCCAAAGGGCCGGCCGCGCACGGCTGGGAGGACCAGCGATGGTCGCTCGCGCGCCCTGCCCACGGCCGAACGGGCACCACCGGCCGGCCGAGGGCGGCCTCTGAGCCGCGTCCGGTTCAGGTCCGGAGCCAGATGACCAGGGCTGCCGCTGCCTTGGTGGCGAGGAAGACACAGCTGCGTTTGTCATGGCGAGTTGCCACCGCCCGGGACTGCTTCATGCGGTTGATCGCCCCTTCAACGGTGTTGCGCTTCTTGTAGCCGTCCTCGTCGAAGCCGGGTGGCCTTCCGCCGCATGAGCCTTTGGGCACGCGGGCGGCCTGGCTGTACCAACGGGTACCCCGAACTCGTAGCTCTGGGCTCGCATGAGCGGCCTCTCGCACCTGACGAAGAACCTCGTGATGACGTACGCGATCCGGGGCGGCCTGGAGCACAGAGTCGAGCTGATACCGCGGCTACCCTCGCCAGTCTCGTGGGCGTGCCCGCCCCCCACTTCAGCCGTGCTTGCAGGGAGCTGGAGTCCGATGGGTGGATGGAGCACACGCACAGCGAGGGTCAGGTGAAGTTCTACCGGCTCGGCGAGAAGGCCACCGGCCGCGTGGTTGTCGTCCAGCTGCGTAGCCGACCGACAGCGTGACCTGAAGCGAGCGAACTGCCGGGGCCGGGTGTCCCCGCCCGGGCCGGCCAGCACACCTTCACAACCACCTCTTTCTGGGCCCGGCTGCACGGCGCCCCAACAGCCTGTGGGCCGCCTCGGGCCGCTCACCCGGAGCGGCCGGACTGCTCGCTAAAGGGCTCTCGTCGCCACGATCAGCCGGAACCTGAACACCTGCCGGACTGCGGCTGTACGCCGGATCAGGATGGGGGCGCTGAAGCTGGGACAGGGGTCCGCCTGGCCGGTCGCGTAGCGGCGCGAGGGCCAGGATACGAGACCGCCGCCCTGTTCCCCCGCATCGCGCATGTTCGCCGCTTTTGCAACCATTAGAGGGATGTCGACAGCGGGGGATGACGCGTCACACCTTCCCAAGCAGGGCCGATCTAGGAGGAGCTTTGAGCGACTTCGAGCATTCGAGCCGTCCGGACAGCGGTACGACGGCGAGCACGGCACAGACCGCACGGGACAAGGCTGGCGAAGGCGCCGATCTGGTGGCCGGCAAGGCCGGTGACGTGGCGGGCACCGCCAGGGAACAGGCAACCGATGTGGCGGGTGAGGCCGCGGCACGGGCCCAGGACGTCGTGGGCGAGCTGCGGGAGCAGCTGGAGGAGCAGGCGCGCTCGCAGACACAGCGGCTGGCAGACAACGTACGGCGGCTGGCCGACGAACTGCACGACATGAGCCGCAACAGCGACGGCGACTCTTCTGCTGCCGGCGCGGTGAAGCAGATAGCGGACCGCGGGCACCAGGCCGCCTCCCGCATGGAGGAGAGGGGGCCGGACGGTCTCCTCAGTGACCTGCAGGACTTCGCGCGCCGTCGCCCCGGGGCGTTCCTGGCGGGCGCGGCGCTCGCGGGCTTCGCCACCGCCCGGCTCGCCAAGGGTGCCAGGTCCGCGGACGGCGGAGGGCGGCCCGCGAGCACGACGGACGGCAGGACGGGCCGAGACGCGCCACAGGCCGGTACGGGACGGGAGGCGCCGCGAGCGGAGGGTACCCGCGCGACGTCGGCCTCGCCGCGCCTCAGTCCGTCCTACGAAGGAGATATCGCTCCGGGGCCGGTCCCGGTGAGCGACCCGTATCCGGATCCGCAGCAGTCGTAGGGAGAGGGGAAAGCGAGCCGTGGTCACACCATCTTCGGAACATATTGTCGCCCAGCCGGACGCCCCGCCCGCCGGTTCCACCCGTGCACCGTCGGCGGACGCTTCCATCGGAGAGCTGGTCGGAGAGATCAGCGGAGACCTCACACAGTTGGTGCGCGAGGAGGTCGAACTGGCCAAGGCCGAGATCAAGGAGAGTGCGACCCGAGCGGGCAAGGCGGCGGGCATGCTCACCGGCTCCGGGTACGCCGGGCACCTGGTGCTGCTGATGGGCAGCCTGGCGGCCATCTTCGGACTCGCGCATGTGGTCGACCTGGCTTGGGCCGCGCTCATCGTGACCGGGTTCTGGGCGCTCCTGGCGGCCGTTCTCTTCGTGGTCGGCCGCAAACGCCTCAGGACGGTCAGCGCAAAGCCCGAACGCACTGTGGAAACGCTGAAGGAGGACGCGCAATGGGCACGCAACCCGACGAGCTGAAGTCCGACGTGGAAGACACCAGGGCCAACCTCGCCCGCAACGTGGACCGTCTCGCGGACAAGGTCGCCCCGGGAAAGGTCGCCCGGCGCAAGGCGGACGCCACGCAGCGGCGGATCACCCGTGTGAAGGAGGGCGTGATGGGTGCGGCGAGCGACACCAGGGCCTCAGGTACCCAAGGCGTCGCGGACACCGCCGGGCAGGCGGGGGACGCGGTCAAGCATACCGCCGACCAGGTGGGCCGATCCGTACGCCAGGCCCCCGAGGAACTCACGCGGCAGACGCAGGGCAGCCCCGTGGCGGCGGGCATCATCGCCTTCGGCGCCGGCATGCTCGCGGCCGCGTTGCTCCCCACCACGGACGTCGAGGAACGCGTCGGCGCTCAGCTCCGCGAACACTCCGATGAACTTCTCGAACCCGTGAAGCAGACCGCCCAGGACGTCGCCCTGGACGTCAAGGAGGAAATGCGCGGGCCTGCCACGGAAGCCGTGGACGCGGTGAAGAGCACGGCGCAGAACGCGGCGCAGACCACCAAGCAGAAGGCGCAGGACGCGGGACAGGAGGCAGGCACGGGACTGCGCGAGGTCGGCCAGGACGCCGCCCGGCAAGCCGGGAGCTGAATCGGCTGCTCCACGGACCGATCCTCCGCCAAGAAGAGTCAGGCGGGCCCCCTCCGCTCCAGGGCCCCCGCCCGACGGGCGTCTCGTCCGCCTGGTGGCATGAAGCGGCCGTGAGGTCGCTGGCCGTACACCGCTGAGGTTGTGTGATTCCTATGACGAACGAACAGCACGATCGAGACAGCCTGGGCCCGGAGGGAAGCCAGCCGGGTGCCGGCTCGCACTCGCAGGCGGACCGTGACATGCCCGAATCGCCCGCGAAACTCGGCAAGGGGTCGTGGGGCGCGGTGCTGAGACGCGCCCTGCGCGAGTTCAAGCGGGACGAGCTGTCCGACCGCGCCGCGGCGCTGACGTACTACGGCATCCTGGCCCTCTTCCCGGCTCTGCTTGTCCTGGTCTCCCTGCTCGGTATCGCGGGCAAGGAGACCACGCAGACCGTCCTGGACAACATGCAGAAGCTCGCCCCGGGAGCGGCGCGTGACGTACTCACCAACGCGGTGACCCAGCTGCAGTCCAGCAGCGGGGCCGGCTGGGTCATGGGCATCGTGGGGCTGCTGGCTGCCCTCTGGTCCGCGTCCGGCTACGTGGCCGCGTTCATCCGTACCTCGAACGCCGTGTACGACGTACCCGAGGGCCGGCCGGCCTGGAAGGTGCTCCCGGTCCGCGTCGGCCTGACGCTGGTGCTGATGGTGCTGGCCTGTGTGAGCGCGCTCATCGTCGTGCTCTCGGGCGGGATCGCCCGCCAACTCGGCACCGCTCTGGGGGTCGGTGACACGGCCATGACCGTCTGGTCGATCGCCAAATGGCCCGTCCTGGTGGTGCTGGTGACGATCATGCTTGCGCTCCTGTACTGGGCGGCGCCGAATGCCAAGGGCCGGGGCTTCAAGTTCGTGTCCCTGGGCAGCCTGCTGGCGCTGCTGATCTGGATGGTGGCGTCGGCCGCCTTCGCCTTCTACGTCGCCAACTTCGGGTCTTACAACAAGACCTACGGCGCACTGGCAGGCGTGATCATTTTCCTGGTCTGGCTGTGGATCACGAACCTGGCAATTCTGCTCGGCCTGGAATTCGACGCGGAAATGGCCCGTGAGCGAGCCGTCATCAGCGGCCACCCGCAGACAGAGGAGCCGTACGTCGCCCCCCGCGACACCCGCAAATGGACCGACGAGGACCGCAGATCCATGGGCGACACCGGTCCCGCCGACCCACGCTCGGACTAAAGGGGGCTGCGTCCGGCACGGCAGCGCGCGGCAAGCACCCGTCGGCCCCTCGGGACCGGGACCGTGGGCGAAAAGCCGCCCGGCACTCCTGTCCGGTGACGAGCTATGACCCGCTACGCCCACACTATGTTCCCCCGCGTCCGGCGCCTTTCCAAGGTCAGGGCGAGTTTGTCCCGGCAATAGCCGACGAGGAAGCCGGTGTAGCCACCGTCGGCCCACACGAGGGTGATGTCGCGGTGCAGACGGCGCAGCCGCATCGGCAGGCCCGCCGCGGCGTCTCGGTCGTCGATGTTCGCAGCCGTGACCGCGACAGTCAGGAGCAGGCCGAGGGTGTCGGTCACGATGTGCCGCTTGCGGCCCGGCACCCTCTTCCGCCGTCGTAGCCGCGTGAGGCGGCCGGCACCGTCGCGGCGGCCCGCACCGAATGCGCGTCGATGATCCCGCTATGGGCTCGGCCTCACGGCCCTCGCGCTCACGGACCGTCCCGCGCAGCCGGTCGTGGAACTCGCCGTCCACCCCGCCCCTGGAACCAGGCCGGCACCGGCAGCAACGACGGCCGCCCACTCCGCGTCCGGCATGTCCGACGGATACCGGCGCACCCGGTCCGGATGGTCGGCCGCGTTGCCGTACACGTGCGCGAGGCAATCGCACGACACGGCGGGCGCGTTGAAGTCAACATGCTCGGGAACGTACAACGAAGACAACAGGGCCTGCGGGAACCACTCGGAATGGAATCGCACCCCCGAGCTACCTGGAGGCCCTGCTTTCACGCGCGAGAACCGCCGCAGTCACCCGATCGAGACTCCCGTTCGATCGACAGCCTTCGAGATCGGTACGGGCAACAACCACTTACGTGTCGGGATGCTCCGGCAGGGCGAGCCAGTCCGACCAGGAGATCTCGCGGCCGAGGAAGCGCGGCTGCTCGAACGGCCAGTCGGCGGCGATCCACTGCGGCACCAGCACGTCGAGGGCCTGCTCGACCTTGCTGCCCACCAACTCGTCCACCACCCACCAGGATATCTCGCCGTCCGCGCCGACCCTCTCCGGTGGGTCGATGTAAACACAGCCGAGCAGAGCCGTCTCCGCCGCGTCGAACAGCGCGTAGTTGAAGGACTGGTGTGCGGCGATCTCCTTCTCGTGCCGCAACAGATCGGCCTGGTCGGCCTCGTAGGTCATGGTGGCCGCGGGCCAGCCCCAGGCCAGGCCGAAGATGGTCCACAGCCGCTCGCGCGAACCCATCACAGCCGGATAGTCGAGTGGGGTGTCCGCCTCACGGATCGGCCGCAGGTGATGGGCACCGCCCGGCAGCGGTACCCGGACGGGGTGGACGAAGTTGTCGGGAAGCCAGCTCATGGCGCCTGACCGTAGCAGCGCGCGGCGGTCCGCTCCCTTGACATTCCCCGTATACCGCCGGGCCCTGCTCTCATGCCGGGCAGGGCCCACGATCACCCGATCGAGGCTCCCGTTCGATCAACAGACTCCATGATCGGTATGGCAACGGCTTCTCAGCTTGGCGTTTATCCTCGGCGGGCTTGGTGATCCTTGATCGACTCGGCGCGTTTGACCGTCTTGCCGACGTCGTGACGCTTGGCTCGGTGCTTGTTCTTCGAGCCGGGAGGCCGTCCCGGGCCCGGCTTGGACGGTTTCGGTGCGGCCGCCGGACGGGCCGCCGTCGCGCGGACGTTGCGAAACCCCCGCCGGACGCGGGAGGGAGTGAGGCGGCGGGGCTCTGCGGGTCGTTCCCAGGGCCGGCGCAGGTCCTCAGCGAGAGGGCGAGTGAGGCGGAGCTGGGTGTGGGCGGCGATGATGAGCCAGGTCCACAGGTCGGCGCTGTCGGCGTGGCGGACCTTCGGTGCCGTCCAGCCGAGGGTCTGCTTCAGGAGCCTGAACGTGTGCTCGAGATCGAATCTGCGGAGGAACGACTGCCACCAGCGCTCCACGTCCACCGGTGTGGCGGCGGTGGCTGAGCACCACAG
>NZ_JOEZ01000036.1 GCF_000721175.1 Streptomyces anulatus | reverse complement strand
CGGAGCGTGCGGGGGCGGGCAGGGCGGAGCTAGTGTGCTGTGTAGCCAAGGGATCGTCTTTCTAGGGTGTCGATCTTGCGGTGAGACCCCGGCCTGGTGCTTCCAACACCTGCCGGGGTCGTTTGGTTCTCGAACCGTAAGCAGTCGTGACGCTGCGCCGCAAGCTGTCACGATTAGTCATACTTCCTGGCCGTGACGGGGTAGGGAGGTGGGGAGGTATTCCCAACCTGCCTGTATCTACCTGCCGGTTAAAGAAGGCGCTCGAACCCCGGGTCCCGTATCCCGGAGCTCGAAGTTCGGGCCCCGAGGCTCGGACCGGAGCCCACTTACGTACCCCCGGAAGAGTGACCTGACCGTCCCGAAGCTCGAAGCTCAGGGCTCGGGACCCGAGCTTCGAGGGATGAGGTGGAGACAGCCTGGCCTGCGAGTGCGCGGGGTCTTCCATCTCGCGATCACTCGGCCGCCGCCTGCGATCGCAGCATGATTCGTGCAGACCGGGGCGTCGTGCCACGGAGGCCCGGGTCCGGGAGGACGCCGCGGTGTCCGACTGTCTCCCCTAGGCTCGACGTGTGAAGACGTTCGTGTTCGACATAGGTGAGACTCTCGTCCGCGACGACCGCTACTGGGGTTCCTGGGCCGATTGGCTCAGCACGCCCAGGCACACTCTGTCCGCCCTCGTCGGCGCCGTGACCGCCCAGGGGCTCGACAACTCCGAAGCACTGAAGCTTGTTAAGCCGGGCATCGACATTCCGGCCGAGTACGCCGCGCGAGAGGCAGCCGGTCGAGGTGAGTACCTCGATGAGTCCGACCTGTACGAAGACGTCCGCCCCACGCTCGCGAAGCTTCGGCAACTCGGGATGCGCGTCGTCGTCGCAGGCAACCAGACCGTGCGCGCGGGCGAGTTGCTTCGGGCGCTCGACCTGCCCGCCGATCTTGTCGCAACCTCTGAGGAGTGGGGCTGGGCCAAGCCGTCGGCGGAGTTCTTCGCAAAGGTCCTGGAGGCGTCGGGTGTTCCCGCGAGAGACACCGTGTACGTCGGCGATCACCCCGCGAACGACACGTTCCCAGCCGCCAGGGCCGGGCTCCGCACGGCCCACGTCCGCCGGGGCCCCTGGGGGCACCTATGGGGCACCGACGACCAGGTGCACACGACTGCCGACTGGGTGATCCAGTCGCTATCGGAACTCACCGCGATCGCCGGAAAGTAGAGGAACCGGTCTCCCCAACGTCGTCGCGTGCATACGGTCAGTGAGTGTCTTCCGACAGCCCGCAGGAGATCGGCAGGCGGATCGCCGCCTGCCGCCGTGCACACCGGTACACCCAAACCGCACTTGCGGCGGCCTCCCATGTTTCCTACGCCATGGTTCGCGCCATCGAGCGAGGTGCCCGCCGGCCCAGCGACGAAGTACTCGAAGCGATCGCGGACGCCCTTGAGGTGGACGTCACGCGTCTGCGCACGGATCACGTCGGCACGGAGCGACGTGTCCACCGGGCGCTGCCCGCCCTGTCGGAAGCGATCGCTGGATACGACCTGGCTCTGGGCCCGCCGGCGCGTGGACCGGAAGAACTGGCCGATGAGATCACCATGGCGGTGGGCTGGCGGCTCGCCGCCCAGTACGGCCGGATCGCCACTGTCATCCCTGGTTTGCTGACCGATGCGATTCGGTACGTCCATACTGCACCCGGTGCCGAACACCAGGTTGCCGCGCGGATGCTGGCCTCTGCTGCTCGCACCGCCGATGCCGTCGCATACAAGCACGGGGCGCACGACCTCTCCGCGCGGCTCATCGATCTGATGCGCTGGGCAGCCGACCGCGCTGCAGACCCCCTCGTCCAGGCGGCCGCCTCATACGTCCGCGCCGAGACGTTCTTCGCCGCCCGCGCTCACACAGCCGGCCTGGTCGCGCTGGAGCAGGCCATCGATGCCGCCCCGCCACCCGACGGGCGGAGGCAGGCAGCCGCTCGCGGCGCGCTCCACATGAGAGCCGCAGTGATCGCGAGTCGCGCCCAGAACGCAGGAGCGACCGACACGCACCTGGCTCATGCCCGACAACTGAGCGAACAAGTCGGCCGAGAAGGCTGCTACCTGGGCACGGCCTTCGGGCCTGAGAGTGTCCGCATCCACGAAGTGTCCGTCGCGGTCGGCCTCGGACCCGACCATGCCGACCGGGCCCTCCATGCCGCCGCCGCGTGGACACCGGGCGTTGACCTGCCGGCCGAGCGCCGCAGCGGGTTCTACATCGAACTCGCCAGGGCCCAGGATTGGGCGGGCCGCCCCGTAGAGGCCTTCACCAGTCTCCGGCTGGCACGTGCTGCGGCACCCCAGCACACGCGCGAGCACCCGTGGGCACGCGATGTCGCCCGAAATCTGCGCCGCTTCCATCGCTCTGACGCCGAGAGCCTTACGCACTTCGCCCACTGGGTCGGGGCGGTCTGAACCGTGCCTTGCTGCTACACGCCGTAGCAGTCAGGCCTGGTCCTGGCATTCATGCTCTACCCGTATGCACCAGAAGGGTAGTTGAGGGGATCGGATGAACATTCCCGTGCTCGTGGAGGGACCGCGCATCGCCCAGCAGCACGCCGGGGCAGACCGCGCGAGGAGCAGCCGGAGCGAGAGCGACGACACCACGTACAGGACTTGGCTCGGGCACACCCAGCGTTGCGCTACCTGCCGCGCCGGAGTGTCCTGCTCGACAGCTGTGCGCTTGGGCCGTGCCTGGCGAGAGGCCCGGCGCGGTTGAGGTGTTACGCGGAGGGCGACGCGCACGACTTTCCGGTCGAGGACGAAACGGGGGCCTACTGTCCGGAGCACGGGGTGACGCTGCTCTGGCGTGGTGCCCCGATCACCGCCGTCGATCTGACCAGGGGTGCGGGTGCCGACCTGGGCGGGCTGTCGGCCGGGCCGGACGATCCGTACGGGGTCGTCTGCCGCAGCGTCTTGGCGTCGGGTCTGCCTGCCGCGCATGCCCTTTACAGGCTGCACCACCGCCCCGCCGATCGAACCGTTCCACCGAATAACAGAGGAGATGGACGATGACGATGACCATCAACCCCGTGGAGGTCGACGGCGGCAAGCACGGCGGGCCGCCGTCGGACAAGCCGTGGACTCCGCCCTCGGAGCCGAAGCCGTCTCCGGACGGCAGCCGTCCCACGTTCGTTCCGCAGTCGTGAGCGCCGCATACCAGGTGCCCACCTACCCCGCGCTCGTACAGGACTTGGCCGACCGTGGGCTGCTCAGCGCCCGTTGGCGGCAGGTGTTCGAGGCCGTGCCGCGCAGCCGGTTCGTTCCGACCAGTGTGTGGCGGCAGTTGCCCGACCGGTGTGAGCCGGTGGTGGGGACCGATGCGTGGCTGGCGTTGGTGAACAGCGACGAGCCGGTCGTCACGCAGCTCGACGACGGGGTCGAGGGCGGGCCCGGTGTCGCGACGTCGTCGAACTCGATGCCCTCGATGGTGGCCCGGATGCTCGGGCTTCTCGATGTCGAGGACGGGATGCGGGTGTTGGAGATCGGGACCGGGACGGGGAATGTGTCCGCGTTGCTCTGTGAGCGGCTCGGTGACGATCTGGTCCACAGTGTCGAGCTGGACCCGGTCGTGGCCCGGCAGGCGGCGGAGGCTCTGGCGCAGGCCGGGTACCGCCCGCATCTGCGGGTCGGGGACGGCGAGCGACCGTGGCCCGGCCTGGGGCTGGTGGACCGGCTGATCTCCACGTGCGCGTTGCGGTACGTCCCGTACGGGCTGCTCCGGCAGGTCCGGCCCGGCGGAGTCGTGGTTGCCCCGCTCGCCCGGGAGTTCTGGTCCGGTGCTCTGGTCCAGCTCCGCGTTCAAGCCGACGGCACCGCGACCGGCCCGTTCCGCGGCGGGGCCACGTACATGCCGATGCGGTCCCATCGCGTGCCCGATCTCCACGAGGTACGGGGCAAGGGGCGGGCCCGTGCGGCGGGCCTGGATCCCGCCCGGCTCCTCGACCTCGGGTTCGCTCTGTATGCGGGGGCGCGGTTGCCCGGCGTGCGGCTCATCCACCAGGACACCGCCGACGGTGTTCAGGTGTGGGTGACCCGTGAGGACGGAGGCGCTGCGACGGCCGCCACGGGGGAGGAGGTGTGGCAGTACGGGCCCGGGTTCCTGTGGGAGGAGATCGAGCAGGTCTGGTGGGAGTACGAATCGGTCGGGCGACCCGACGCCGAGCAGTTCGGGCTGACCGTGACCGACCGGGGGCAGCAGGTATGGCTCCGCGACCCGCGCGAGGTCATCCGGCCTGGTAGGGGGTGCTCGGTATAGAGGGCTCGGCTCTGTCCCGAAGCTCGGGTCTCGTGACCCGTGACCCGTGACCCGTGACCCGGGACCCGGGCTTCGGGAGCGAGCGCCGGCCGCCGCGCTACCCCCGCCCCACCACCACTCCCGCCCGGTCGATGCAGATCACGTCGACCGCGACCGGCGCGCCCCGCAGAACCGCCGACGCCTCGTCCAGCGGGCGCCGTTGTGAGGACTCGTGATCAACTGGCGCTTGAGGCCATCTCCTGTACGCCTTCCCAGGTGTGCTGCTGGACGTGACCGGCGAAAAGGCAGCAGCCGTCTGCGCTTGCGCCGGTGCTCAGCGCTGGGCAGTCCGGGAGGGTGACCGCCTGCACCTTGTCCTCTCCGTACCCCGTGCGTGGTCGAGAATCTGGCCCGACTGTGTGCGTGCGAGAAGGCCGACGGCGGGGGCGAGGCAGTGGAGCGGTCCCGGGGTAGGGGCGGGAGTCAGCGACCGGGCGGGCGCGGAACCTCCCAGTCGCGGATATCCGCGACGAATTCCTGGTAGGAGCGATTCGACCCCTTGGGCTCGGTGAGTAACCCTTGCGCCAGAGCTACGGATACGATCTCCGGGCCGTCGCTCTCCCTGAAGCGGGGGTTCGTGAGGAGACCTTCGAGATCTTCCTTCGGATTCTGGCGGCGCCCGCTGTCCTTGCCTTTCCACGTCGCTGGAATTCTCCAGGAAGCCCGGTGCAGAGTGAACGCTTCGGGGAAGAGGAGGAGCCAGGCTTCGGACTCGGCGGCTGCGAGCGCGTACACGGATGAGGAGTCGCCGGCCGCCTTGCCCAGCGCGGCCGAGACAGCCTTTCGCGCGGCGTCGTAGGCAGGGCCGGGGCAGGCGTCCATGTCTTCGTGCACGGCGATCCCGACGAACTCGCCCGCCTTCAGACGGGCTTTGCCTCGTGCCTTGCTGACCAGGGTGTTTGCTGCTGTGGCCAGTTCAGCGCCCGACTTCTTCCGTAGGCGTACGGGATCGGTGATCTCGGTGAGAGTGACGGCAGCAGCAAGGGCCGGATGGGTGGCCTTGATGAACGCGGCCAGCAAGCGGCGATCGTTCGCGCTCTCGCCCGCAAGCACGACGATGCCCCGGCCGGACGGCTTGGATATCCGCCTGCGGCTCACAGCTCGTCCTCTGTCAGGTCGCCCCCCAGCACGCCGGAGAACCACAGCTCGCCAAGGGGCTGGTCACCTGTCTCCGCAACGATCGTCCGGATCTGGGTCGTTGTCAGGGCGGGGATGATGGAAGCTCCGTTCTCGTCCCGGTCGCACACGATGAACTCGTGAGGTTCCAGCCGGTCGACGAGTGCGGGGGAGTGGGTCGCCACGATGAACTGCGTTCGCGCCGAGGCTTCCCTCATCCGCTCCACAATGAGTTCGAGAGCTTGCGGGTGCAGGCCGTGGTCGATCTCTTCGACGCACGTCAGGGCCGGTGGCTGAGGATCGTAGAGCATGGCCAGGAGACCCAGCAGGCGCACCGTCCCGAATGAGGCATCAGCCAGCGGAGTGGGCCGGCGCAGGCCGCGTTCGCGAAGCACCACCGCCAGGCGATCGGCGAAGCCCCCGACCTGCTCGAACTCGATGGCATCCAGCTGCGGAAGAACGCGGCGGGCATCGTGTGTCAGATGATCCCAGCGTTCCTCGTCGGTGCTGAGCTGGATCAGGAACGCCGCAAGGTTCCTTGCGTGCGGCTCCAGACGGCCGGCCTTGATCGAGTGGGTGCGTGTCGGCTGTCGAGCAGCAGTGACGTCCACGTCGAAGACCCTGAAGGACGACAAGCGCTCCGCGACCCTTGTCACTTCCTCCCCGCCGTCCGACCGTCCCAGCCGGGGCAGGGTGGACAGACCGCTGCTCAGCCGCTGGATACCGAACTTGCCTCCGTCGGACTCACGACCGGCCCTCTCGTCCACGACTCGGGCTGCATCGCCGGAAATCGTGATCCGACGGCCCCGGCCCTGAGTCCGCTTGAACCGGAAACTCTCCTGACGTGACAAGGTGTAGGAATCGCGGCTGCCGGGCAGGGAGCGCCTGCGAATGGTCAGCGAGTACTCGTCCGGAGCTTTCGCGCTCGCATGCGTGGTCCAGTCCGCTGTGAGGCGGATGGCCATGGAAGTGGGCGGTTTTTCGCCTCCCCAGAAGGCTACTTCGTCGAATCCGCCGCGCTCGTCGAGCGCCGGTTGCAGGTCTGTGCGGATGATCGCAGCAAGGAAGTCGAACACTTTGAGTACGTTCGATTTGCCCACCCCGTTGGGGCCCACCAGGACGGTGAGCGGTCCGAGGGGGATCGTCACGTCACGAAGGCTGCGGAAGTTCTCGACGTGTAGTTCCAGAAGACGGCCGGGCATGGGATGAACCTATCGGGTAGCAGGTCGCCGGGCGGCGCAAGTGCCTTGAGGAAACAGCGTCCAGACTGATGTGCTCAGGTGGCAACAGCCTCTGTGCAGCGTAGACCGTGCGGCTGACACACCGTTCTCGATTGTGCGAAGCACGGAAGGCCGTTGCTTCGCCGCGCTACCCCCGCCCCACCACCACTCCCGCCCGGTCGATGCAGATCACGTCGACCGCGACCGGCGCGCCCCGCAGAACCGCCGACGCCTCGTCGCGGGCCCGTGCTGCCACCAGGTCGCCCAGCGGGACGCCCGCCGCCTCGCACAGGCGCAGTGCCTCCAGGCCCGTGTTGGCGGTGGCGATCCGGGAAGCCAGCGGTTCGTCCGCGCCGCCCCGGCGGGCCAGGTCGGCCAGGAAGGGCTTGTCGACCTGGGAGCGGGCCGAGTGGAGGTCCAGGTGGCCGGCCGCGAGTTTGGAGAGTTTGGCGAAGCCGCCGCAGATCGTCAGGCGGGCGACGGGATGACGGCGTACGTACTTCAGGACCGCGCCCGCGAAGTCCCCCATGTCCAGCAGCGCGATGTCCGGCAGGCCGTACTCCGCGGTCACCGTCTTCTCCGACGTCGAGCCCGTGCAGCCCGCCACGTGGGTCAGGCCCGCCGCCCGCGCCACGTCCACGCCCCGGCGGATCGAGTCGATCCAGGCCGAGCAGGAGTACGGGACCACGACGCCCGTGGTGCCGAGGATCGAGAGGCCGCCCAGGATGCCGAGGCGGCCGTTCCACGTCGAGCGGGCGATCTCCTCGCCGTGGTCGACGGAGACCGTGATCTCCACGTCCCCCGACTCGCCGTGCTCCGCCGCCAACCGCTCCACGTGCTCCCGCATCAGTTGGCGCGGCACCGGGTTCACCGCGGGCTCCCCGACGTCCAGCGGCAGGCCGGGGAGGGTGACCGTGCCGACGCCCGGGCCGGCCCGGAACACCACGCCCGAGCCCGGCGGCAGCCTCCGTACCGTCGACCTCACCAGCGCCCCGTGCGTCACGTCCGGGTCGTCGCCCGCGTCCTTGACCACCCCGGCGCTCGCCCGCCCGGCCGTCAGCTCCTCCACCGCCAGCGCGAACGCCGGTGTCTGGCCCTTCGGCAGCGTGATGGTCACCGGGTCCGGGAAGTCGCCGGTCAGCAGTGCCGTGTACGCGGCCGTCGTCGCCGCCGTCGCACAGGCGCCGGTCGTCCAGCCGGGGCGCAGGCCGGTGTGCTTGAGTTGGGCACTGCGACCGCCCCGCGCCTCAGCGTTCATGAGAAGAGTCCGTTCCGATGCCTGTGCTGCCTGTGCACGTTCTTGTTCTGGGGGGTACGACCGAGGCCCGCCGACTGGCCGAGAGCCTTGCCGGCGACCGGCACGTCCGGGTCACCACCTCGCTCGCCGGGCGCGTCTCCGCTCCCCGGCTGCCGCCGGGTGACGTGCGCGTCGGCGGGTTCGGTGGTCCCTTCGGGCTCGCCGCCTGGGTGCGTGAGCACGGCGTGGACGCGATCGTCGATGCCACCCACCCCTTCGCCGCGACCATGAGCCGGAACGCGGCCGAGGCCGCCGCGCAGGCCCATGTTCCTCTCCTCGCCCTCCGCCGGCCCGGCTGGGTCGCCCAGGACGGTGACCGCTGGCACTCCGCCGGATCGCTCGCCGAGGCCGCCGGGCTGCTGCCCGCACTCGGCGAGCGGGTCTTCCTCACCACCGGGCGGATGGGGCTCGCCGCCTTCGCCGGAGCGGGACTCGATGAACTGTGGTTCCTCGTGCGGTCCGTCGACGCTCCCGAGCCGCCCTGCCCGGCCCGGATGGAGGTCCTGCTCGATCGGGGGCCGTTCACGCTGGAGGGCGAGCGGGAGATCATCCGGCACCACCGCCTCGACGTCCTCGTCACCAAGGACAGCGGCGGGGACGCCACCGCCCCCAAGCTCACCGCCGCCCGTGAAGCCCAGATCCCCGTCGTCGTCGTCCGGCGGCCACCGGTACCGGAAGGGGTGCCGGTGGCCCGTACGCCCGACGAGGCCGTGCGGTGGGTACGCCGGCTCTACGCGGAGGGCTCCGGCGACGCCGGCGCCTCCGGGTAGCGGCGCGGCGTCCAGACGACCGACCGGCCCGCCCCGCCCCGCTCCACCCACCGCGTCTGCGACGAGCCCACGATCAGCAGCGTCCGCATGTCCACCTCCGCCGGGTCCAGATCCGCCAGCCGCACCGTCCGCACGCTCTCCGTCGGGCCGCCCACGTCCCGGCCGAGGACGACCGGCGTGTCCGGCGAGCGGTGCTCCAGGAGCAGGTCGCGGGCCTTGCCGACCTGCCACGTACGGGACTTGGAGCCCGGGTTGTACAGGGCCAGCACCAGGTCCGCCGAGGCTGCCGCGCGCAGCCGTTCGGCGATGACCTCCCACGGCTTGAGCCGGTCCGAGAGGGAGATCGTGGCGTAGTCGTGGCCCAGCGGGGCGCCCGCGCGGGCGGCGGCGGCGTTCGCCGCGGTGACGCCGGGCAGCACCCGTACGGGGATGTCCTCGTACGCGTCCTGCGAGGCCACCTCCAGCACCGCCGTCGCCATCGCGAAGACCCCGGGATCGCCGCCGGAGACCACCGCGACGCGGCGGCCCCGCCGGGCCAGGTCCAACGCGAACTCGGCGCGCTCCGACTCCACCTTGTTGTCCGAGCCGTGCCGCGCCTGGCCGGGGCGGACCGGCACCCGGTCCAGGTAGGTCGTGTAGCCGACCACGTCGTCCGCCGCCGCCAGCGCCCCGCGCGTCTCGGGCGTCAGCCACAGCGGGCCCGCCGGGCCGGTGCCCACGACCACGACCTCGCCGCCGGTCCGTTCGGAAGGCCGCGGCGCGTCCACGCGGCTCGGCAGCACCGCCACCGAGAAGTACGGGACCGACGCCGGGTCGATGTCCGCGAGGTCGCCCGTGCGCTCCCCGGCCATCGTCGCCCGCTCGACGTACCGTGCCTCCGCCAGCCTCCCCGACGCCTCGAACGCCCCGCGCACCGCCGGGAACGTACGCCCCAGCTTCATCACCACCGCCGTGTCCGTGGCGGCGAGACGGGCCGTCAGCTCCTCCTCCGGCAGCGTGCCGGGCAGGATCGTGAGGATCTCCTCGCCCTCGACCAGGGGGGTGCCGAGGCGGGCCGCCGCAGCGCTCACGGACGTCACGCCCGGGATGACCTCGGTCGCGTAACGGTCGGCCAGGCGCTTGTGCATGTGCATGTAGGAGCCGTAGAACATCGGGTCGCCCTCGGCGAGCACCGCGACGGTCAGGCCCGCGTCCAGGTGCGCCGCGAGGCGGGCCGCGGCCTTCTCGTAGAACTCCTCCAGCGCGCCCCGGTAACCGCCCGGGTGGTCCGTGGTCTCCGTCGTGACGGGGTAGACCAGGGCCTCCTCGATGTGGTCGGGCCGCAGGTGCGCCGCCGCGATGGACCGGGCGATCGAGCGGCCGTGCCGGGCGCTGTGGTACGCGACGACGTCCGCCTCGCCGATGGCCCGGACGGCCCGCAGGGTCATCAGCTCCGGGTCGCCGGGGCCGAGGCCGACACCGTAGAGCCTGCCGCCGCCACTCTTGATCCCGTTCACCGGAGAGGTCATTGGAGGGGTCACTACTCTTCCTCGCTGGCGATGGCGTTGAGCGCCGCGGCCGCTATCGCGCTGCCGCCGCGCCGGCCGCGCACGATCAGGTGCTCCAAGCCCGACGCGTGCTCGGCCAGGGCCTCCTTGGACTCGGCCGCGCCGATGAAGCCGACCGGGACGCCGATCACGGCGGCCGGGCGCGGGGCGCCCTCCTCGATCATCTCCAGCAGGCGGAAGAGGGCGGTCGGGGCGTTGCCCACCGCGACCACCGCCCCCTCCATCCGGTCCCGCCACAGCTCCAGGGCCGCCGCGCTGCGGGTGGTCCCCATCTTCGCGGCCAGCTCCGGCACGGACGGGTCGGACAGCGTGCACACCACGTCGTTGTCCGCGGGCAGCCGCCTGCGGGTGACCCCGCTGGCCACCATCGCCACGTCGCAGAGGATCGGTGCGCCGGAGCGCAGGGCCGCGCGGGCGTCGGCCACGGCGTTCGGCGAGAAGGCGAGGTCAGTCACGAGGTCGACCATGCCGCAGGCGTGGATCATCCGGACGGCGACCTGGCTCACGTCGGCGGGCAGCCCGGCCAGATCCGCCTCCGCGCGGATGGTGGCGAAGGACTGGCGGTAGATCGCCGGTCCGTCCTTCTCGTACTGGTGCACAGTGCTGTCGCTTTCTTCTGCCGGTATGGGGAGGGGATGGGGGAAGGGGAGCGTGCTCAGGCGCGGGCCGCGGCCACCGCCGCCGCGAGTGCCGCCGGGTCGTCGCGGACCGTCGCCGATGGGTCCCGGCGGTCGCCCCGTACGTGGGAGATCCGGTGCCCGTCGGGCGTGACGACCACATCGATCCACTCCCCGTGGGGGTGGCCGCAGCGGCGTTCGCACCCCGACCAGTACACAGGGAGCCGCCCGACCGGTCCGACAGCGGCCCCCGCTTCGGCCCGCACGTCGGACAGCGACTTGGCGCAGCCGGGGTGGCCGATGCAGGCGCCGACGCCGGTCCACGGGGAGTCGGGGCCGGTGATGAGCCCGGCCGCCGCCAGGGTGTGGAGCGCCGCCGCCGCGTCGTTCTCGCCGAACGGGCCGGGGATGACGATTCCGCGCCACGGGGTGAGCCGCAGCTCGTCCCCGTACCGCCGGGCAGTATCGGTGAGCAGCCGCCACTGGGCGGCGGACAGCCGGCCCAGGGGTACGCCGACGCTGATCGCGGTCGCGGCGCCGCCGTGGTCGTCCGGTGCGGTGACCGGGCCCGGTTGCGGAGCCTTCGCCGTACGCGGGCGGGGGCGGTTCACGACCGGACCAGCCGCCGCGCCGACGGCTCGGACCACCTCGGCCCGTACGTCGTCGGGCAGGTCCTTCACGCGCCACGCGCCGGAGTCCCGGGCGGCGCGGAGGAACGCCTCGGCGGCCAGGAGCGCGGCGCGCGGGCCCTCCTCGGCCGGTACCCGGAACACCTCGTCCCCGGCCCCGATCCGCAGGAGGGAGCTGTCGCCCGCCGCGATCAGGGTCACGTCCGCGCCCAGCGCGTCCACGTCACCGCGCCCGTCGTCGAGGGCGAAGAGGAAGCGGCCGGAGAGCGATGCGGCGGCGGCCGACGCGCACACCAGGCCGTCCAGCGCGGACAGCCGGTCGCCGAGTGCGGGCGAACCGTCCAGGCCGGCGAGCGGCGAGGCCACGATGTTGCGGGCCCGCTCGTGCGCGGCGGACGGCAGCAGCCCGGCGGCGGTGAGCAGTTCGGCCGGTCCGCCGCCGCACTCCGCGTCGAGGCCGCGCAGTTGTACGTTGCCCCGCGAGGTGAGATGCAGGTCACCGTCGCCGAACCGGCCGGCCACCGCGAGCAGTGCGTCCGCCCGGTCCGCGCTCAGCACCCCGCCGGGGATGCGCACACGGGCCAGGGCCCCGTCGTCGGCCTGGTGCAGCCGTAGCGTCCCCGGGCAGGCGTCGCCGCCGTCGCGGGGGGATGTGCCGCCCGTGGAAAGGGGCGAGGGGGCGGATTCGGGCATGGCGGCGAGCATACCGACCGTGCCGATGCGATCGGCGGGCTCGCTCCTGTGACCTGCGGGACAGCCGGCGGCGGGCCGGCCCGTACTGCGGGACAGTCGGCGGCGGCGGCGGGCCACCCGTACTGCGGGACAGTCGGCGGCGGCGGGCCACCCGTACTGCGGGACAGCCGACGGTGGCGGGCCACCCGTACCGCGGGACAGCCGAACGCGGCGAGCCGGCGGGACAGGAGGCGTCCGGCGCGGAGCCGAACCCGCAAGCAGTGATCACCACCGCACCCCCGCCCCCTGCCCCGCCCCCACCTCGGCCGCTTAGGATGCAGACGGTGGTCCGTTCAGGCCGCCATCGCCAGACGGCGACAGGGGAGGAAGCCCGGTGAGATTCCGGCGCGGTCCCGCCACTGTGAGCACGGCCGCCACCACCGGCCGGGCGAGTCAGGAACTCCCTTCCCCGAACGCCCGGTCTTCCGGCCGGGCGTGGGGAGACCCTCCGACACCGCCCGGGGCGTGGACACCCCGAGGAAGGCCTGACGCAGCATGATCCTGCTCCTGTCGACGTCCGACACCGACCTCCTGAGCGCCCGCGCTTCCGAGGGACCCGTCAGCTACCGGTACGCCAACCCCTCCCGCGTCTCCCTCGACGGACTGCCGGACCTGCTGGACGGCGTCGACCTCGTCGTCGTACGCCTCCTCGGCGGCGTGCGGGCATGGCAGGAAGGGCTCGACGCGGTGCTGGCCACCGGCCGCCCCGTGGTCGTCCTGACCGGCGAGCAGGCCCCCGACGCCCAGTTGATGGCCGCGTCCACCGTGCCGATCGGCATCGCGGCCGAGGCGCACGCCTACCTCGCGCACGGCGGGCCCGCCAACCTGGAGCAGCTGGCCCGGTTCCTCTCCGACACCGTGCTGCTGACCGGCCACGGCTTCGAGCCGCCCGCCCCGGCCCCCGCGTGGGGCCCGCTGGAGCGGGAGGCCCGTGCGGTCCCCGAGGGTGCGCCGACCGTCGCCGTCCTCTACTACCGCGCCCACCACATGAGCGGGAACACCGCGTTCATCGACGCGCTGTGCACCGCCGTGGAGGACGCCGGGGCCCGGCCGCTCCCGCTGTACGTCGCCTCCCTCCGTACGCCCGAGGCCGAGCTGATCGACGCGCTCCGCGCCGCCGACGCCATCGTGACCACCGTCCTCGCGGCAGGTGGCACCAAGCCCGCCGAGGCGTCCGCCGGCGGCGACGACGAGTCGTGGGACGCGGGCGCGCTCACCGGGCTCGACGTGCCGGTCCTCCAGGCGCTCTGCCTCACCAGCCCGCGCAGCGCCTGGGAGGAGAACGACGAGGGCGTCTCCCCGCTCGACGCGGCCACCCAGATCGCGGTGCCGGAGTTCGACGGCCGGCTGATCACCGTCCCCTTCTCCTTCAAGGAGATCGACGAGGACGGGCTCCCGGCGTACGTCGCCGACGCCGAGCGCGCGGCACGGGTCGCCGGGATCGCCGTACGGCACGCGAAGCTGCGGAACATCCCGAACGCCGAGAAGAAGATCGCCCTCGTGCTGTCGGCCTACCCGACCAAGCACTCCCGGATCGGGAACGCCGTCGGCCTCGACACCCCCGCCAGCGCGGTCGCCCTGCTGCGGCGGCTGCGCGCCGAGGGGTACGACTTCGGGCCCGAGGCCGACATCCCGGGGCTGGTCTCCGGCGACGGCGACGAGCTGATCTACGCGCTGATCGAGGCGGGCGGCCACGACCAGGAGTGGCTGACCGAGGAGCAGTTGGCGCGGAACCCGGTCCGGATCCCGGCCGCCGACTACCGCCGCTGGTTCGCCACCCTCCCCGAGGAGCTGCGCCTTGCGGTCGAGCGGCACTGGGGCCCGGCGCCCGGCGAGATGTTCGTCGACCGGTCCGCCAACCCGGAGGGCGACATCGTCCTCGCGGCCCTGCGGCGCGGGAACCTCCTCATCCTCATCCAGCCGCCGCGCGGTTTCGGCGAGAACCCGATCGCGATCTACCACGACCCCGATCTGCCGCCCTCGCACCACTATCTGGCCGCCTACCGCTGGATCGCCGCCTCCGCCGACGACAACGGCTTCGGCGCGGACGCGATGATCCACCTCGGCAAGCACGGGAACCTGGAGTGGCTGCCCGGCAAGAACGCCGGCCTCTCCGCCGCCTGCGGTCCGGACGCCGCCCTGGGCGATCTCCCGCTCATCTACCCGTTCCTGGTGAACGACCCGGGCGAGGGCACGCAGGCCAAGCGCCGCGTCCACGCCACGCTGATCGACCACCTGGTGCCGCCGATGGCCCGCGCCGACAGCTACGGCGACATCGCACGCCTGGAGCAACTCCTCGACGAGCACGCCCAGATCGCGGCCATGGACCCGGCGAAGCTGCCCGCCGTCCGCGCGCAGATCTGGACGCTGATCCAGGCCGCGAAGCTCGACCACGACCTCGGCCTGGAGGACCGGCCGGAGGACGAGGGCTTCGACGACTTCATCATGCATCTCGACGGCTGGCTCTGCGAGATCAAGGACGTCCAGATCCGCGACGGCCTGCACGTGCTGGGCAACCCGCCCGCCGGGAACGACCGGGTCAACCTCGTCCTCGCCGTGCTGCGCGCCCGCCAGATCTGGGGCGGTACGGCATCCCTCCCCGGCCTGCGCGAGGCGCTCGGGCTCGACGAGTCGGCCGCCACCCGCACCGCCGCGGACACGATCGAGGAGCAGGCCCGCGCGCTCGTCCAGGCGATGGACGACGCCGACTGGGACCCGGCCGCCGTGGCGTCCGTGGCCGCCGGGCTGCCGGACGCGGTCGCCGACATCCTCACCTTCGCCGCCACCGAGGTCGTCCCGCGCATGGCGGCCACGACCGATGAAATCACGCACGCCGTCCACGCGCTGAACGGCGGGTTCGTCCCCGCCGGGCCCTCCGGTTCACCGCTGCGCGGGCTGGTCAACGTCCTCCCCACCGGCCGCAACTTCTACTCGGTCGACCCGAAGGCCGTCCCCTCCAAGCTCGCCTGGGAGACCGGCCAGGCGCTGGCCGACTCGCTCCTCACCCGCTACCGCACCGACAACGGCGACTGGCCCACCTCGGTCGGCCTGTCCCTCTGGGGCACCAGTGCGATGCGCACGGCGGGCGACGACATCGCCGAAGCCTTCGCACTGCTCGGCATCCGCCCCGTCTGGGACGACGCATCACGCCGTGTGACCGGCCTGGAGCCCATTCCCTACGCCGAGTTGGGCCGCCCCCGGATCGACGTGACGCTGCGCATCTCGGGCTTCTTCCGCGACGCGTTCCCGCACACGGTCGGGCTGCTCGACGACGCCGTACGGCTGGCCGCCTCGCTGGACGAGCCGGCCGAGCAGAACCACGTACGGGCGCACACCCAGGCCGACCTGGCCGAGCACGGCGACGAACGACGGGCCACCACCCGCATCTTCGGCTCCCGGCCCGGCACGTACGGCGCGGGCCTCCTCCAGCTCATCGACTCCCGTGACTGGCGCACCGACGCCGACCTCGCCGAGGTCTACACCGTCTGGGGCGGCTACGCCTACGGCCGGGAGCTGGACGGCCGCCCGGCCCGCGAGGAGATGGAGAGCGCCTACAAGCGCATCGAGGTCGCCGCGAAGAACACCGACACCCGCGAGCACGACATCGCGGACTCCGACGACTACTTCCAGTACCACGGCGGCATGGTCGCCACCGTGCGCGCGCTGAAGGGCAAGGCCCCGGAGGCGTACATCGGGGACTCCACCCGCCCCGAGACCGTCCGCACGCGGACCCTCGTCGAGGAGACCTCGCGCGTCTTCCGCGCCCGGGTCGTCAACCCGAAGTGGATCGAGGCGATGCGCCGCCACGGCTACAAGGGCGCGTTCGAGCTGGCGGCCACGGTCGACTACCTCTTCGGGTACGACGCCACGACCGGCGTCGTCGCCGACTGGATGTACGACAAGCTCACCGAGACGTACGTGCTCGACCCGGAGAACCGCCAGTTCCTCCAGGAGGCCAACCCCTGGGCCCTGCACGGCATCGCGGAACGCCTGCTGGAGGCCGAGTCGCGCGGCATGTGGGCCAAGCCGGACCCGGCGGTGCTGGACGCGCTGCGCCAGGTGTACCTGGAGACGGAAGGGAACCTGGAGGGCGAGGACTGACGGTGGGGAGCTGACGGGCCCGGTACGGGGGCCGGCGGACCGACGCATCGACGCCGCGTTCGCCGCCCCCGCGTGCCGGGCCGCACGGTGGGCCTGCACGCGCGGACGTGCCAGCGGGGGGCCGTGTCCCGACTCCGTCACCTGTCGGCCACGCGGTCCAGAACGCTCTCGGCCAGCCCCCTGAACTCCTTGTAGCAGGTCTGCACGTACTTCTGGGTGCTGCCGAGCGCGCCGTCCGCGGCCTTGAGTTCGAACATCGGCTTGCGTGCGTCGTGGGCGAGGGGCATCAGGCTGCGGTAGTTGCGCAGCGTCGCGATGTGATGGGGGGCTCCCTCGGACGGAGGATCCTTCGCGTCGTCCAGAACGGCGGAGGAATAGACGAGGGGAATGCGCGCGAGCCAGCGCTCGTAGGCCTTCACCGGGCGGTCCAGACGCATCTCAGGCTGCATGATCACGTACCCCAGCGGTGTCATCTCCGCCGGGGGCGCCGAGATCCCCGCCGGCACCTGCGGCAGGACGACCTGCCGCCAGTTGTGCCGCCATTCCCGCAGGGTCGGGCCCAGGTTGCTGAGTCCCTTGAGGGAGAACAGATCGGCGGCGAGCGGCATCAGCACGCTGTCGGCGGCGATCAACGCGGCGCGGTTGATGGCACCGAGGTTGGGGCCGACGTCGATGAGCACGATATCGGCCTCTACGGATGCGGCGGCGTGCTCGATCATGCGGTGGAACGCGGTGGTGGTGCGGATCGCGGCGATGTCCCCGGCGAACGACTTGAACCACTCGTTCGAGAGCTTGTCCTCGAACCGGCTCAGGTCGAGGCTTCCGGGAAGCAACCACAGCCCCGGCTTCAGCAGGACCGGCTCCACCAGTGCGACGTCACCCGTGCCCTCCAGAATGGGCCGTACGGCGTCGGCGACGGTCCGGCCCTCACGGATACGCCCCGTACCGTTCAGTTTCGCCGGTACGAGGCCCTGGGCGATCAGCTCGGAGGGGTTGGACCAGAGATCCTCGATCTCGCTCTCGTCCAGGCACACGGACGTCAGATTGGCCTGCGGATCGAGGTCCACGGCCAGGACGTTGCGGCCGAGGCGGCCCATCATGTGCGCCAGGTGGTACGCGAGGGTGGTCTTGCCGACGCCGCCCTTGTTGTTGAACAGCGCGATCGAAGTCGCGGTCATACGACCCTCCTGAGGGTCACGGCCCAGGACGAGTCGTCCACCTGGAACTCGGCGGGCGGATTGCCGTTGCGCTCCAGGGCGGCCCGCACCCGGCCGATGCCCCGGCCGAAGCGGTTGACGTAACCGAGCCCCTTCAACGCGGCGGCGAGCGACGGGTTGCGGTAGTCCGTCACCAGATCGAAGTTGTCGTCCCGCACCTGGCCGAACGGCCCGCCCGGATTGGTCACCTCGATCCGGTCGTCGAACCAGACGATGCGGGTCGGAGCGTAGGAGGTTTCGTAGTTCCGGTGCATCAGGGCGTTCATGCAGATCTCCCGCAGGGCTTCCAGCGGGTAGTCCGGTTGCGGGGTCTCCCGAAAGCCGTCGCCGACGATCCGGGTCCTCAGATTGCTGCGCAGGAGAGGCTCCAGCCGGGCGGCCGTGCCGATGAGATTCTGCCGCAGCTCCTGCTCGTCGGCTACGGGCGCGTCGAGGTCGGCCCCTTCGTACCGCACGAACTGGACGTACGCCCCCGGGATGCTGCTGGACGGGTCGAGCCCCACGGTCAGCAGGCCGAGAGCGGTGGGGATGCCGTCCGGCGTGGCGAGATGACAGGAGGCCAGCTGGACCGCGAGCGGGCGGCCGTTCTCCTCGATCACCTCGGGATCGACCATGGAGGGCAGATAGGACCGCTGGAACAGGTCGAGGTCCAGATCCTCACGCGTCGCGCGGACCACCGGCCGGACGTCGAACGGCCCGTCCCCCGACCGGCGACGCTCGGACAGCACGCGTTCGTCCTCCCGTCCGGCCCGCCGGGTGGTGGGTCCCGGCCGTACCCAGACCACGCCGTCGCAGCGCACGGGCGGCGCGGCCGAGGCTTCCACGCGCAGATGCACGACCGGCTTGCCCTTGTAGGGGGCTACGCGAACGGTGAGCGAGGGCCGGTCGAGAATGCGACCATCGTCCCGGAGGTCCGTCAGGGCCAGCAGCGCGCGATCGCTCGTGTCGACACCGTCCACCGGCTCTCCGGCGTCGTCCACGCCCACGAGGATGTCACCGCCCCCATGGCCACAGAGATCGTTGGCCATGGCGCACACGGCCGTGGCGATGGCGTCACCGCGCTTGCCCTCCCGCTTGGCCGTGCGCTTGAACTCCAGCGTCGTGCTCTCACGCGTGCCCAGGACATCGGCCAGATCGTCGTTGCTCACGGTACGCATCCTCTCAGTTCCCGGCGGGCCGGGCAGCGGGACCGCGGGTGCCCGCCGGGTGACCCCGGACCGGCCCGACGGTCAGGCCGCCGGACGCTCCGGCGCGTGCGGGATCCCGGCCCACGTGCAGGTTCCGGCGCCCGGCGGGTGGGCGGGGCCGAAGCCCCAGACGCCGAGACGCGCCTCCACGAGTTCCGCGACGGGGGCGAGCAGGCACCGACGCCGTTCGTCGCAGGCGGCGGCGAGGCGGGGGTGACGGTGAGCGGCGTGTGTGTCGTACACGGTGAACTGGAGCGCGTTCTCAGCCGAACACAGCGAGAGGTGGAGCTGCTCGCCGGCTCCGGTGAGTCCGCAGGCGTACGCCACCAGGTCGTGTGTGAGCAGGAGCGCCGCGTCCGTCAGCTCCGCCGCTGCGCGGTGCGTGTCCAGGATGATCTCGACGGCTTCCTGGGCGATGGCCGGTGTCGCGAGAGCCGAGGGCAGCGTAAGGCCGTGGACGAGGTTCGCGAGGGACGGTTCGGTGAGGTCCGGAGGAGGTGGCGGACAGTGGGTGAACCTTGCGACGGGCCTGGGGGAGAGCGGCGCGAGGCGAGGGAGGTCCCCGTATCCGCGTCCGCTCCAGGGGCCGGACCGCGTATCGGTGGCCTGACCTTGCGAGGCAGGTACCGGAGTGGGCGTGTTTTCGGGCATGAGGGCTCCGCTCAGGGGAAGGGTGTGCCGTCTGGTGGGACGGTGTGGTGGTGCGGACCGGTCGATGCGTCGTCCGCGCGGCGGTGCAGTGGCTCGTCTCCCTGGCGCGGGCGCGCCCCTCCCAGGGCAGGAGGACGCGGGCAGGCCCGCGCGATGCTCTTCGTTCTCGCTTTGCGTGAGCTTCGCGTGACTTACGGTAGAGGAATGATGGTGGCATTTACCACCTCGATTGAGAAAATGCCCCCAACCTGGTGTCTGGTTGAGGCCGCGATGCCAGGCAGACTGTTCACTCACCGACCCGGGAGAAGCGCCGCATGCCGCCACGGACTGTCCCCAGCGAACGTCAGAAGCGACTCGGTTCCGAACTGCGCAGGATGAGGAACGACGCGGGCGAGAGCACGGAGTTCGCCGCCCGGTTGCTCGGGGTGGACAGGGCGAAAGTTTCGAACATCGAGTCAGGCGTCCGTGCCATCACGCCTGAGCGCGTACGCACGCTGGCGAGCAACTACGGGTGCGGTGAGACGCGTTACGTCGATGCTCTCGTCGCCATGGCCGAGCCGCGCCCAAAGGACTGGTGGGAGGTCTATCGGGGGCAACTTCCGGCCGGACTCCTCGACATCACCGAGCTGGAGTGGCATGCCACCTCGGTGCGGGCCGGAGTGTTCCTCCACGTCCCCGGCCTGCTCCAGACGGACGGATACGTGAGGGCCGTTGGTCATGCTGCGCTGCCCCCGCTGTCGGACCACGAGATCGAACTTCGCGTCTCGCTTCGGCTGCAGCGTCAGCAGGTGCTGCATCGGCCCGATCCGATCGCGTACACGGCCTACATCCACGAAGCCGCCCTGCGCATCGAGTTCGGCGGAATGAAGGTCATGCGCGCGCAGTTGGACCATCTGTGCGAGATGAGCCACCTCCGCCATGTGGATGTGAGGGTGGTGCCGTTCAGTTCCGGGGCTTTCCCTGGGGCCGGACAGGCCCTGTTCTACGCCGGAGGAGTCGTTCCGCAGCTGGACACGGTGCAACTCGACTCGGCCCATGGGCCGGGGTTCACTCACGCGACGGCGCAACTCGACAAGTACCGCTCCCAGCTGGACTGGATGGAAAGGGCCTCCCTCAGTTCCAGCAGGTCGCGGGACTTCATACTCGCCCTCACCGGCACCCGATAGGAGACGTGGCCATGGCCGACATCACGTGGGAAGAGCCTTTCTGCGCGGAGAGTTCCAACTGCTTCCGCCTGGGTACCGACGCCGACGGCAACGCCTACATAGCGGTCGCCGGGCAGGAGGGGGCCTACCTCACGGACACCCGGGAGGCGCTGAGCACCCTCATCCGGGACATCAAGGCAGGGAAGGCCGACCACCTGCTGTAGCGCCACCTGCATCTCTGTGACGCGTACGAGGCCGTGGCCGCATGGCGGAACCGCACGGGCCTCGCGGAGGCGGTGGACCACGGCCGCCCGTTCCAGGTGCTGCACGCCGAGCGGTTCGCCCACGCCCTGGCCCTGGCCCGGAGCATCACCGACCCGGAACTGCGGGCCCTGCCGCTGAGCGGGAGCGTGGACCAGTGGGCCGACAGCACGGACCTCGTCGGGCGGCAGGGGGCCGTGCGGGCCGCGGTCGACGCGTCGGCGGCTGACGGGCCCGCGCCACCGGCCGGCGGTCAGTTGAGAAGGATCATCAGGAGGATGCCGATGACGGCCGCACCGACGATCCCGGCGAACGTGGGCACGAACCAGTCCTGGTAGAGGAGACCTTGCGGCTGGGGGTCTCCGTCCTGCCCCGTGGGGGCCGGCTGCGCCGTCTTCGGCGGGGGCGCGGCCGGCCGCGCCGTCGGCATCGGCGCCGGTCGCGGCGGCGGTGCGGCGGACGACACCGAGGCGTACGAGGCCGGGAGCGGCACCGGCGGCGTCGTGGGGGCCGGGGCCGGGGCGGCGGCGGGCGGCACGGGAGCCTGTGCCCGCGCCGGAGCCGGTGCGGACGCGGGTACGGGTACGGGTGCGGACACGTGGTGGGCGAGGAGGCCCGTCACGACCTGCTGCCACAGCTCCGGGGGCAGGTCCGGCGCCCGGCCGCCCGGGGGTGTGACCAGGACGCGGCGCAGCCACTCCATGTCGGTGTCGCGACCGTCCTTGAGGAAGATGTTGAACAGCGGCCGGAGGTCGGGGGCGTGGTGGGGGTCCCGTACGAGCGGGGCGACGGCCCAGGAGAAGAGACCGGCCGCGCGCTCCCGCATCTCGGCCCCGGACGGACTGCCTGGTTCGGGCCGGGCGGGCCTGAAGTACAGGTTGTGCCGCAGCACTTCGGTGCACAGCGCGTGTTCGGTCGCCCTGTCCCGGGACCGCAGCCGGTCGGGATGGGCCAGCTCGGCGAGGACGAGATCGCGGGAGGCCCACGGCAGTCCCTCGGAGCGCAGGAGGGGGAGCAGCTGGGAGTCCCGGAGGTCCTGGAGCCGGGCGGCCAGCCGGGCGGACCAAGCGGTGTCGACGCCCTGGTGGACCAGTAGTTCGTCGTGCAGGCGTCGGAGTTCCTGGTCCTGACGTTCCTGGCGGTGGTGGTTCTCCCGGGTCTGGTCCTGGTGCTCGGGTTCGTACCGGGGCTCCGGGTTCCCGCGTTCGTACCGGTCCTCCCCGTTCTCGTGGGTCTCGCGCTCGTACCGGTCCTGCGGCTCCGGGGCCAGTGCCGGGGCCGGAACGTGCCGGGTGTTCAGCATCCGGCGCAGGGCGTCGCGCCGTTCCTGCCGGGGGAGGCGGGCCCCGGAGAGGAGTTCGCCGGTCAGGTGGGGCACGCCCGGGGGCATGCCGGGGCGGTCGAGCACGTACTCGACCATCTCCTTCGCCGCGGCCATCTCGACGTCCCCCTCCGCGGGGGCGGGCAGCCGCAGCCGGATGCGGGCCAGCGACCGGGCGTCCGCCGCCTGGGACGTCCAGCGGGGCACACAGGTGAGGCGCACCGGGTGGGTGTCCACCGTGTCGTACGTGGCGTAGCTCCACTCCGTGCCGAACCAGTCGCCGAACACCGAGAGCAGCCCGAGGTAGAGCAGGGGCGCCGTGTTGAGGCGCGGCCAGCCGGGCAGTTCGTGCTCCTCGGCGAGGAGCGAGAGGCGCCGGGACGGGTCGCGCAGCCACTCGGCGGTCACCACCATCAACGGCTTCTTCACCGTGGGGAGTTCCTGGGCCATCGTGCGCAGGCGCTCGGCCGCCGTCGCCCGCAGCCGCGCCCCGTCCAGCGTCGGCAGGCCCCCGGTGGCGGTCTCGGCGACGGCACGGTCGCTCCAGGCACTGCCGCCGAGACCCAGGCAGCGCAGCGGCGTCAGGGTGTCCGCGTCGCCGAACACCGCATGGCAGGCGGTGCTGGGCCGGCCGCCCCGGTCCAGGGTGGGCCACCGCTGGAGGAGCACGGTCCCGCCGGTCCGGGAGGGGACGCGGACGCTGCTCGTGCGGGGCGACGGGCCGGGGCCCGGTACCCAGAGGAGCGGACCCAGTTCGCGGCGGAGGGACTCCGCGCGCTCGGCGGAGCAGGAGTGCGCCACCGCCGCCATACCCGAATGGGAGCGGCCCTGGTTACCGTCCCAGCGGAAGACCACCTGGTCGAGCCGGCCGGGCCCGTCGAGCCGGTCGCGTCGGCCGGCCTCCTCACGCCGATCGAGGGCGTCGTTCACTGGGCTTCCCTTCCCACGCCGAATGATGCGGCGCTCCCGGGCGCCTCGATGATCCCGTGCATCGCCAGCAGCGACACCAGGGGTTCCAGCACCCGGCGCGGTCCCGTGCCCGCCGGGTAGCGGCCCTGGCTCTCCTGGCCACCGGTGGCCGATGCGATGTGCAGGGTGCAGCGGCGGAACGCGTCGAAGGGCCGCAGCCAGGCCTGCCCGGCGTGCTGCCGCAGCAGCGCGTAGACGTCCCCGCTCTCCTGGAGAAACTGGTCCGGGCCGATCGTGGCGGGCGGCCCCTCACCCAGCCATCGGTCCACCGGCGGCTGGAACCGGAGCAGGTCGGACTTGCCGAGGACCATCGCCGCCGGGGTCTCCAGATAGGGGCCCGTGCGCGGCAGCCGGTCGAGCACCGTGCCGAACGCCGCGTCGCCGTCCCGGTCCACCTCCGTGCCCCAGCGCCTGCGCACCTCGTCGAGCTGCGGCAGCGGCAGGGCGAGCGCCGGATCGACGACGAAGACCAGGGCGTCGATGCCGAGCAGGAAACGCAACGCCCCGTCGGTGCGGACGAGGTCCTCGCCGCCGAGGTCGAAGAAGGCGACCGGGCGCACCCGCCCCCGCGCGTCGGTGAGCAGCAGCGACTCGACGAACCGCGCGAAGCCGTCCAGGCCGACGCCGCTCGTGTGGTCGAGCACCTTGCCGCTGCGCAGCGGCTGCACCCGCTCGCGGACGAAGCGGGCGTGCTGCTCCGGGTTGACGGACTGCCAGCCCACCCCGTACCGCTCCAGACCGCCGTCGGTGATCTCGGCGATCATCTGGGTCAGCAGATGGCTCTTCCCGGTGCTGGACTGGCCGATCATGGCGACCGTCAGCGGGCGGCCGTGGGTGAGGTAGGGCACCGGGATGTGGTGCTCGGGGAAGTCCGGGTCGGCCGTGCACTGCTGGACCGCGCCCCGCATGACGTCCTCGCGCCGCACCGGGTTGCCGATACGGGAGAGGTCCAGGGGCCGGTACTGCATCTGGTCGTCCGTCACGTAGAGCTTGTCCAGGTCGAGCTGGATGCCCTCCAGGCAGTACGGGCAGAGCACCTCACCGGGGGGCCGGTCGTCGGGCGCCCCGTCCGTCGTGTCCTCGGCGGGGGCGGGCGTCCGCCGCTTGGCGTCCAGCGCCCGGTCGAACGCCTCCCGGTGCGGGCGTGCCCCGTCCCCCGCCGTGGGCCTCAGGCGCCGCGCCTCCTCGGGTGCCAGCAGCTCCAGCAGGGCCCCGGGGGTGGGCCGGCCGGCCGCTGCGGGGGCGAACGCGCGGGGCAGCGTCCCGGCGAGCACCCGGTGCTGCGCCAGGTCGGCCGGGGCCCGGTCGGCGGGGCCCGGGCGGCCGGTCACCAGCTGGTAGAGGACCTGGGCGACGCTCCACACCGCGTCCCGGGGATCGACGAGGCCCTCGCCCCGGTGCTGTTCGGGCGGGGCGAACGGCGCCCGGCCCCACGGCGTCCGGGGCCGGCCGGTGCGGGCGACGCCCTCAAGACCCCAGAGCTGCACCGACGTACCGTCCCAGAGCACCGTCGCGGGGGAGATCCCGCGCGGCACGAGACCCTGGCCGTCCAGCAGACACAGGGCCAGCGTCAGGTCCCGGGCGAACACCCGCTGGTCGGTCGCGGAGATCACATGGGTGCGCCCGGCGGCGGTGCCGCGCGGGGCGGCGTACAGCAGGAACGGCTCGGCGGTGTCCAGTTCGTAGCCGATGACGGTGGGGAACAGGTACGCGTACGGGGTGTTCTCCAGGGTCCGGTCGAGGTGGAGCGCGGTGCCCGCCTCGGTGTCCAGCAGGGCGCGGGCGGCCGGGTTGGCGGCGTCGGCCGCCGAGAGGAACACCTGGACGCACTGCTGGCCCCGGTCGTCGAGCATCCCGTTGCGGATGCGCTGGGGCAGTGCCGGGTCCCGGCGCGAAGGCGGGCCGAAGCGGGCCGGGGCGGTGCGCCGCCGCCCGGCGGGGTCGGTGAACACGAGGTGGGGGCGCGGGGCCCCCGGTGACTCGGGCCGGCCCAGCGGCGTGGTGCTCACCACCGGTCGTCCTCCCTGAACTCGGCGTTGACGGAGGAGGTTTCGGCGCGGTCCGGGACGTCGTCGGACCGGCGGTAGCCGTCATCGGACCGGTAGCCGTCATCGGATTGGTAGCCGTCGTCGGACGGGTAGCCGTCGTCGGGCCGGGGGCTGCCGACGGTCCGGGGGCCGCCGCCGGTGTTCTGCCGGGGCAGGACCGTGTCGACCACGCCCATCCGCAGTGGCGTGAGCCGGATCAGCCCCGCGTACCGCCCCGAGGAGGTCCACAGCGCCTCCTCGACCGGCGGCGAACCGCTCCTGCGCCAGGCGGCCTCGACCTCGCCCTGGAGGGTCGCCGGGGCGAACCGGATCCACAGGGCGGCCTCCGGGTCGCGGCTGAGGAGGGCCCCCTGTTCCGGCGAGGACAGCTGGACGACCGCCCCCCGGTCCGCCTCCCGCCCCACCAGCTCGGCGACCCGCAGCGAATCGGTGCCCAGCAGCCCGGCGGCCGTGGTGCGGGCCCGGTGGTCGGCCGGGTACGGCGGCGGGGCCAGCACCCCGTAACGCCACAGGTGGTGACGGGCGGCCGACAGCAGTTCGCGGACCCGCTCCTCGGTCCGCGAGACGGCGAGCGCCCCGGCCTGACCGCGTTCGACAGCACCCCAGTAGGGGGCCATGGCGGCCATCGCGGTGTTGCGGAGGTCCCCGGCGAGGGTGGCGACCAGCTCCGGGCCGCCCTCGCCGATCTCCCGGTCGAGCCAGCGCGGTGCGCGGTCGCCCCCGCCGTCCTCCCACGGGGCGTCGTCGGGGCCGGCGGGGTACGCGGCCGGGGAGGGCGAGCCGTAGGGGCCGGGGCCCTCGCCGTACAGGCCGGCGTCGCGGCCGGCGTCCCGGGCGTCGTACCGGTGGCTGTCCCGGTCGTCGTCCTGGCCGCCGTTCCGGTCGCCGTCCCGTTCCGGGCTGTTGTCCCAGGCGTAGGCGGCGGCCCAGTCGCCGTCGTCCGCGCCCCCGTCGGCGGCGCCGGGCTCCAGGGTCTCCAGCACGGAGGGCGCGGAGAGCCAGTCGTCGTCCGCGTACGGACCGGAACCACCCGTCGCCGCCGGGGCGACGGGCTCCGGTGCGGCCTGGGCGTCGGCGGCGGCCGCGGTCGCCCGCAGCATCCCGGCCACCGAGCGGGCGGCGTCGGCGCAGTACAGCCGTTCCTCGGCCGCCCAGTGCTCGCGGACCAGCTCCGCCAGCAGGGCGTCGAGCCCGTCCAGGGCGGTGCGCAGCGCCGTCGTGCCGCGCCCGGCGGCCCAGGAGTCGGCGGCGTCCCGCCAGAGCCGGCGGACCGCCTCGGCGGTGAGCCCGAGACCGACCAGCAGCCCGGTCCCCCCGAGCCAGAGCGGCGGGCCGGCGGCGTACGCGACCGCCACCCCGGCCACCGCGCCGGCGACGGCGGCGACCCGGGGGCCCTTCGTCCACCGGGCGGCGCGCCGGCCCGTGCGCAGCCGGCCCGCGCCCAGCAGCGCCACGGCCACGAACACCACCGGCACCACCAGCGCCGCCAGGGCGGCGGGCCACTGCCACAGGCCGCCCAGCAGCCCGGCCGCGCCCGCCATGAGCAGCACCCCGCCCGGGGTGCGGGGCGGTGCGGCGTACTCGGTGGCGGAACCGCGGTTCACCGACTCCTCGGAGTGGTCGGCGAGCCGGTGCAGCAGCGCGGTGCCCGGCACCGGCTCGACCCGCCCGGCCAGCGCGGTGAAGTGCTGGGCCACCGAACGCAGCGCGAGCCCGTCGCCGAGGAGCGTGCCCGCCAGCTCGCGCAGCCCCTCGCCGACGCGTTCCCCCGCGCTGTCGGCCTGGGGCACCCGCAGCCCGAGCGCGCCGAGCCGGGCGGCGGCCTCCGCGGTGGGCGCCGCCGCACCGCCACCGCCCGAAAGGGCCCGCTCCACCAGGGTGCGGAACCCGTCCAGGTCCTCGCGCGCCTGCCGCAGATCCGCTTCCAGGGCCTCGCGCCGGGCCGGGTGCAGCAGGCCCGGGAAGGCCCGCAGCGCGACGAGGTCCTCGTCCGCGCGGTCCAGGGACTCCACGCACGCCCGGTGCGCGAGGTTCGCCGGTCCGTCCGGCCGCCGGTGCCCCTGGCCCCGGCTGTCCCGCCCCGTCACGAGCGCGCGCAGCGGCTCGGGCAGCTGGGCGTCCGGGATGACGTCGACCGGGTCGCCGGCCCCGGTGTCCTCACCCGCGAACCGGGTCAGCGCGTCCCGCCAGGCCCGGTCCCTGACCTCCGTCGGCAGATCCTGCTCCAGCAGCCGGACCCCGGGGGCGGCGACGGAGTCGGGCAGCTTCCGCAGCCCCTCCAGGACCCGGACGAAGACGTCCGGGACCGACAGGAGGTCCACCAGGACGGCCAGCGACGCGGGGTCGTCCGGCGCCGGCCGGTCCAGGGCGGTACGGGCGGAACGCAGATCACCGGCCCACACCAGGCCGATCGAGGAGGCCCGCAGGGTCGTGGGCCGCACCAGCCGGCGGTCGGGGAGGTACGCCTCCTCCCCGCCGGCGTACGAACCGGGAGAGCTGCCCACCAGCAGCACCAGGATCCTGGTCTCGCCCACGGCCCGGTAGCCGGAGAGCAGTTCGTACTGGAGCTGGTGGTCGGTCAGCCCGGCCGGGGTATCGGTGACCAGGAACAACGGGTAGTCGGGTTCCGGCAGTCCGGCCCGGCCCAGCTGCTCGGCCACCCGGTCGCGTACCGCCTGCGCGGTGGCCAGGGCCGCGGCCCCGGCGCGCAGGTCGAGACGGACCACGGCGGTGGTGTCCTCGGGAGACGTCACTGCGGGCCCCCGTTCCGGTAGGAGCGCCCGGCGGCGTCCTCGTCCGCGTCCCAGCCGTCGCCGTCCCAGCCGCCCGGGGCCGTGCGGCGCACCGGAGGCCGGTCCTGCCCTCCGAGCCCGTCCGGCCCGCCGCCGTCCCGGCCGCCGAACCGGTCGTCGCCGGGTGGCAGCGGGCCGGCGAACCGGTCGTCGCCGAACCGGTCGTCGCCGGACGGCCTGGATCCGGGGAACCGTTCGTCGCCGAGCGCCTCGTCGCGGCGCCCTTCGTCCCGGGCCCGTTCGCCGGCGAACCGGTCGTCGCCGGACGGCCTGGATCCGGCGAACCGTTCGTCGCCGAACCGGTCGTCGCCGGACGGCCTGGATCCGGGGAACCGTTCGTCGCCGAGCGCCTCGTCGCGGCGCCCTTCGTCCCGGGCCCGCTCGCCGCCGAACCGGTCGTCGCCGAACCGGTCGTCGCCGGACGGCCTGGATCCGCCGAACCGCTCGCCACCGAACCCCTCGTCGCCGGACGGCCTGGATCCGCCGAACCGCTCGTCGCCGAGCCGCTCGCCCCGGCCCCGCTCGTCGCGCGAGGCTCCGGTCCCGTACCGCTCCTCCTCGTACCGCGACCCGCCGTCGTACCGCTCCTCCCCGTACCGCTCCTCCGCCTCGTACGAGTCGGAGCGGGCCGCCGACCGCGGCGCGGGCACGGTGCCCTCGCGGAGCCGTTCCCCGGCCGGGCGTTCGTCGGTGCTCGGGGCCGCCGTGCCCCAGTCCTCCTCTTCCGCCGGGGCGCGCCGGCGCTCAGGGGCCGGCCGGGAGGGGGGCGGCTTCGGGGTGCCGCCGCGCGCGTGTTCCAGCAGGGTGCGCAGCGTGGGCTGGATCGCGTGCTGGTCGCCGAACTCCGTGTCCAGGGCGGCGGGCAGGGTCTCCGCCCAGAACTCCCACAGCGGCCGGATCCAGCCGTCCACGCGCTGTCCGCCGTGCTCCCGGCGTTCCTCCAGGAGCTCCAGCTGGCGCGGGGCGATGCGCTCGACGAGCTCGACGAACAGCGGGTGCGGTGTGCTGCCCGCCCGGGCGAGGCCGAGGGGCTGGGCGCCCATCAGCTTGCGGCAGTAGTCCTCCACGGTCCGCTCGTCGTCCAGCACCGTCCAGCGCTCGTAGGAGCGCAGCAGCTCCGACCAGCTGGAGATGCCGCCGGGGAAGTCCCCCAGCCGCAGCCGTACGCCGGGGACGCTCGCCCCCTTCTCCGGGAACAGCCGCAGCCGCACCCTGGAGGGCGAGGAGGCCTCGCCCTCCAGGACGTCCACCTGGCCGTTCCACAGGCAGCACAGCAGGCGGTGCAGGATCGTGCGCCGGTCCTCCGCGCTGCTGACCATCCAGTCGTCCTCGAAGCCGAGGCGCTGCCGCCAGCGCAGGACGTCGTGGGCCTGCTCGTCGTCCTTGGCCCTGGCCCACTGGCGCAGCACCTTGCGGGCCTCGGGCACCTGGGTGAGGCTCATCTCGCTGCGGAAGAGGACCACGGTGATCGAGTCGCTCTCCACGCCCCGGTACTCGACGGAGTTCTTCGCGTCGGACGGCAGGCGCAACGCCTTGGCGAGGTACTCCTGCACCTCCTCCGCCGCCTGGACCCGCGGGTGGGTGACCAGGACCCGCAGCGGTCCGGTGCCCTCCGGGGTGAAGCCGACCGGCAGCAGACCGGCGAGCTTGCGGCTGAACAGGTCGAGGGCTTCCTTGCTGACCTGATCGGTGGCGTCGGCGTCCCCGGCGGCGGCCGCCAGCAGGGTGCTCATCGAGGGCAGCAGGGGCCGCTCCTCCACCTGCGCGCCGCTCTCCGCGAAGAGCCGGGTGATCCGCCCCTCCAGCCGGGCCTTGACGACTCCGACCGCACCGTCGGGGCTGCGGTGGCTCCGCGCGTGCACGTCCCGCCAGGTGTCCCCGTCGATGAGCCGCAGCAGCAGCGACGCCTCGTCGTCGCCCTCGCGGAGGCCCTCGCCGCGCACGAGCCGGGCCACGACGTCCTCGTAGAAGTGGTTGAGGCTGCGCTGCGGCGGCAGGAGGTACGAGATGCCGGTGCGCTCCGCGTACAGTTCCAGGCCCTTCTGCTCGGCGGACTTGCGCTCCTGGTCGGCCTGCTTGCGGAAGGCGTTCACCAGCCGGGACATGTCGGTGCCCGCCATGTCCGCCTGCGACTGCCAGCGCTGCTGCTGCTCCCGCCAGGCCTCGTGCCACACGGCCCGGCTGCGCCAGCGGTACCAGCTGTCCTGGGCCTGGAGAGCCGCCCGCACGTCGTCGTCGCCCCACCGGGCCGGGGACATGCCGGCGATGCGGCCCTTGATCCGGGGGGTCTTCGGAGGCTGGTCGGTGACGCCCGGGGGCCGCTTCGGGGCGCGGGAGCGGGCGGTGAGCATGCCGAGGAACCCGAGCCGGGAGATCTCGTCCTCGCTGTCGGGGACGCCCCTGACGAGGCGTTCGGCGAGGAACGGGTCGACCCGCTGCAGCAGCTTCTCGATCGCCGGGCGCGGGCTGAAGCGGGCCGCCATCGCGGCGGCCTGGCGGTCGGCGATGCCCTGGAGCTCGGACAGCAGGCGCTGCATGTCCCCGACCCGGTTGTTGAGCGCCTCCTCGATCGCCTTGCCGCCGCGCGGCAGCGGCTGGGGGTCCTCGACGGGCAACTGCTTGCGCTCCCACAGCTCTTCGAGGTGGGAGTCGGCGAACAGCTGGCGCACCAGCGGCACGGCGTCGTCCTTCGCCGGGTTGCGCGGCCGCTCCACCAGTTCGGTGACCGCGACCCGCAGCAGCCGCCCGGCCACCAGATCGGCCAGCTGGTCCATGGGCGCGGTCATCGACGCGACCAGGCTGGTGGAGACGCCCTGGCGGCCGATGCCGGTGGGGGACAGGGCGCTGCGGTGCACCCCCCGGTTGATGAAGCTCGCGGCGAAGGTCTGGAAGTCGTCGTCGCCGGCCATCGCCCGGCCCTGGGAGCGGCTGTCGCCCAGTTCGGTGCCGATCAGCGACATCACCAGCGAGACGATGGAGCGGCGCAGGTCGTCCTGGCGGATGCCCGCCGTCGGGCTGAACAGGAACGCGGTCGGCAGGATCCCGGTGCGCAGCCGGACCGGGGTGGTGCCCGGGTAGCGGATGCCGAGGCCGGTCTCCTGGTCGAGGTCGCCGATCTCCGCGCCGGCGGTCGGCGCGTTCTGCCCGTCGACCAGCCGGAACAGGTCGACGAGCGAGCGGGCGGCGTTGAGGTCCGCCTCGCGTCCGCCGCCGGTGGCGGCGGGGAACGAGGACGGCATGACGACCAGCGGGTAGATCTTCACGCCGTTGAAGCGGCGCATCCTGAACGCCTGGTTGATCAGGTGCAGATAGTCCAGGAAGATCCCGGCCCCGGTGCCGCCGGCGACCGAGAACGCGACGAAGACGTCGCAGCCGGTGACCCGGCCGCCGCCCAGTTCGCTCAGCTCGCCCGCGGACTTGGCGATGGCGTCGATCGCCTGGAGGAGGGGCTCCAGGACCGGCTGGAGGGAGTGCCGCAGCGTGGCGAAGAGCGCGGCCCGCCCCACCGTGGGGAGCTGCCCGGCGCCGTTGTGCAGCGGGGTGACGCGCGGTTCGCCGTCGCGCGACGGCAGCCAGCCCGCCACCTCGTCGCGCAGGCTGGCCCGCAGCATCTGCGTCACCTCCGGCGAACTGTCGAAGTTCGGCAGGAGGTTGTGGGTGGCCCGCGAGGTGCGGGCGTACGCCGCGCGCAGCGAGGAGTCCACGTTGAACTGGGGCAGCCGCTGGAGGTCGGACTCGCTGAAGTCCGCGTACACGAACTGCAGGCAGTCGGGCAGTTGGTAGGGGGCGAGGCCGCCGATGTGCTGGAGGGCCGTGCCGTCGGGGCCGCACAGGTCCACGCGCAGCTTGCGCTCCAGTTCGGCGCCGACGAGGCCGCCGGTCCCGCCCAGGCCGACGAAGAGCATCGGCTGGAAGATCTTCATGGGGTTCCTCCCGCATCCGGCCGGGGTCGGGCCGGTTCGTCTATGGGCGTCACAGGTAGTCGTCGTGTCCGCCGGTGCTCACCGGATCGGGCCGCCCGGGGGCGGCGGGGCGTACGGAGTCCTCGCCGAGGGCGAGGCTCAGCCGGTCGGTGAGTTCGGCCCGGCCGTTCGCGGTGAGCCGGGTCCGGGCGCCGCCGCGCCTGCGCAGCACCGCGCCGCCCTCGGGGCTGCGCTGCACGGCGTACAGGCCGTTGGTGCGCCGCTCGATGCGCGGATTGCTGTGCGCCTCGGCGATGTCGAACGCGTACCACTGCTTCTGGCCGTGCCCGGCCTTGTGGACGCCGAGCACGTCGCCGTCCTCGGAGATCAGGTGGAGCATCAGCCCGTACGGGTCACGGCGGCCCCGCCGCTGCCGGAGCCAGGCCAGTGCCAGCAGGACGCCGACGACGACCAGGGCGACGGCGCCGAGCAGCACCCACCAGTACCGGTCCAGGAGGCTGGGTTCGGGGGTGACCTGGACGGAGAGCGGGGTGCGCACCAGGGTGCGGTCGCCGTCGGTGGCGTCCTGGACGGTGACGGTGCCGCCGATGCCGAGCGGCCCGTCGTCGAGCCGCCCGTCGAAGGACTTCTCCGGTCCGATGCCGATCCTGATCTCGTGGGTGGTGGACGCGCCGGGCTTCACCACGATCTCGGCGGGGCTCACGCTGAGGAGCCCGGCCCGGACGTCCGCGAGGGAGAGCCGCAGGGTGTGCGGGGCGTCCGTGGTGTTGGTGACGGCGAGGTTCGCGGTGACGGTGTCCCCGGGGTGGCCGTCGCCGCGGACCGGGCCGAGCGCCGTGGTCACCGGCAGGGCCCCGGGGGCGACCTGGCCGCCCTCGCTGCGGGTGTCGGCGCTGAGCCCGGAGGCGGTGAGGGTGCCGCTGACCTTCAGGGCGCCGTCGGCGCTCTCCGGGACGGTGACCGTACCGCTGAAGGAACCGTCGCCCTTCGTGGGGTCGGGCCCCTGGCCGTCGTCGGTCAGCCGCAGGGGCAGGGGCGCGAAGCCGTCGCCGGTGAGTTCGCTGCTGACCTTCAGACCGGCGTAGTCGGCCGGGTCCTTGATCTCGTAGCCCTCGCGGGTCTGGAGCCGCATGGTGACGACGGCCTTCTGCCCGGCCTGCGGGGAGGGCGGGTCCATCGTGATGGAGCCGCGCAGTTCGCCCTGCCACAGGACGCTGACGCCGACGGGCAGCGAGCGGTGGCCCTCGGGGGCCTTCACGTCGACCTTCCACCGGCCGGGCACCGGGTCGATGATCTTCAGCGCCTCCACGGTGTTGCCGCCGCCCGCGAGTTCGAAGGTGGAGTCCTGGAACTTCCCGGTGGTGGGCACCTTGTTGCCGAGCGGGTCGGTGTAGGTGACGGTCACCTCGGGGGAGCCCTTGTCGACGACGATGGAACCGACGGTCGCCAGCGGCGAGATGGTGATGGGCAGGGTGGCGGGCGGGCGCCTGCTCGGTCCCGGCTGGTAGCGCAGGCAGTGCGCGGCGGCGAAGATCCGCTCCAGCACCGGTCCGACGTCCTTGGCCCCGGAGACCTTGACCGCGGTGGGGCGGGCGGACTTCAGGTCGACGCAGCCCTTCTGGTAGCCGCCGGCGGCGATCCTGTCGAGCTGCTCCTTGTCCGGGGCGGGACCGAAGCCGAGCGGCCAGATCTGTACGTTCTTGGCGGCGGCGTTCTTCAGCTCAAGGTCCAGCTGCCGCTTTCCCTCGGCCTCGCGGTGCGCCGGATCCCCGTACTGGGGGCTGCCGGTGACGTCCATCTCCCCGTCGGTGAGCAGGAACAGCACCCGGGGGACCGACGGGTCGGTGCCCGAGGTCAGTTCGTGCACGCCCTGGCGTATCGCGCTCGGGAAGTCCGTCCCCGTGCCCTCGCTCTTCTCGCGGCCACGCAGCTTCTCCACGCAGCCCCCGATCGACTCCCGGCCCGCCGCGTCCAGCCGGGTGCGGGGGCAGACGGGGTCCACCGCCCGCTGGTCGGCCGACTCGGCGGCGGCGAAGCCGAACACGGTGACGTGGGAGGTCGCCGAGACGTCACCGAGCGCGATCCGGGCCGCGGCGGCCTTCTCCGCCTTGATGTCCTCGGGCGCGAGGCTCGCGGACTGGTCCACGGCCACCGCGTAGTTGACGGAGGCGAAGGCGGGCGCGGCGGCCGGCTCCGGATCGGCGGCGGCCGGTGCCGTCAGGGAGGTGAGCAGGGCCGCACCGGCCAGGACGGCCAGCGCCGCCCGCCCGGCCCGGCCGGTGCCGGCCGGGCCTCTTCTTCGGTCATTTCGCACGACCGTCCCCTTTTACTGTCGTTGCCGTGTCTGCGTGGTGTCGTGAGGTTCTTGCTCAATTACTCTGCGTAGTCGTCGGTGGTGTGCCCCTGGACGCGGCACACCCGTGCGGGACGGTCAGCGCGCGGTCAGGCTCCAGGCGAGAGCCAGCACGGCCGACGGGGCGAGCGTGGCGACCGCCCAGCGGATCGCCCGGTACTTCGCGGACAGGATGGCGCTGACGTCCACGGCCTGGACGAGCAGCCAGCCGACCGGGTCGCGGCCCGCTTCGCCGATCCGGGCGGTCAGCACGTCGTAGTCGAACGGGGCCAGCAGGTCCCCGAAGTACGTCACCCCCTCCTGGTCGCGGACCGTGCCCGTACGCGGCAGCAGCGCGCGGACCAGGGCGGCCACCGCGACCACCCACAGCAGGCCCGCGGCGACCAACGCCAGGTCGCCGGGGCCCCGCCAGTCGGGGGAGCCGTGCCGCCCGATGAGGAAGGCGGGCAGGGCGAGCGCCCCCGAAAGCAGCACCGCCGCCTTGGAGTCGGCCCGGCCGAGGTCCTCCCGGACCGTGACCAGCAGCCGTTCCGCGATGCGTTCCCCCGCCCTGTCCGGCCCGTGCTGACCCCCGTCCGGCACCGGCGCGGTCGGGGCGGGGGAAGTCCGTGTGCCGCCGTCGGCGCTCATCCGTCGCCCTCCGCCCAGCCCCAGCCGTCGTCGCGCGGGCGGGCGCGCGGCGCGGGCGGCTCGGATACGGGGCCGGGTCCGGCGTCCGGGCCGGGCCGGGGGCGCCGCCGCACCGGAGGTTCGTCCGACACCCAGTCGGGGGTGAACGGCTCCTCACGGGCGGGCTCCAGCTCCTGCGGGCGGCGACGGGCGAGCCGGTTGCCGACGGGGCCCTGGATGCTGAGGCGTTCGCGGTTGAGATAGGCGAGCGCCTGGGCGTCCATCTCGCTGGAGGGGATCTGGCCGCTGGCGACCATGTCGAAGAGCCGGTCGACGCGGTCCTTCTCGTCCTGCCGGCCCTCCTGGCGGATCTTCTCCAGGAAGTTGTTGGCCGCCTCGGGATCCGAGGCCAGCATGTGGCTGAGCTGCTCCAGCTCGCCGCCCCGCAGCATCGTGAGGTAGCGCTCCTGGCGGATCGACTTCAGCTCGGACGCGGACGCCTCCTCCCGGACGGCCTCCGTGTGGCCGATCGTCCGGTCGTCCACCCGCAGCCGTACGTACAGCCGCACCCGCAGCCCGAGGTCGGCGCCGAGGTCGTTCCACCGGCCGGAGACGCACGTCCGGGTGATGGCGGTGTTGGCCTGTTCCGCCTGGTGCACCGGGAACTGGGCGGAGATCTCCCGCAGCCGCTCCAGGGTCGGCGCGGTGAGCCGCCGGGCGATGTCGGTGACCACCTCCACCGCCACCAGGTGCGGGTCCTCGACGGTCCAGTGGATGTCCACCTCCGCCTTGAAGAACGTCGCCCCGCCGGCGGCGGGCAGCTCCATCTTCAGCGTGGTGACGTAGGTGCCGACGGCGATCTCGCAGATGGTGTGCGGCCGGGCCAGCGGCGGCTTGTCGTAGTGGTCGATGCCGGAGACCCCGGCCACGCTGTAGCCCCGCCGGTAGAACAGCACCGACGTGGTGCGGGCGCCGCCCTGCCGGAACGAGCCCGTCGGCTTGTACTCCCGCAGGAACGGGCCCGCGGGCGTCGACGCGTCCAGCGCACCGTTCTCGGCCACGCCGTTCTCCTCAGCCATGACTCTCCTCCTCGTCGGACCCCCGCTGCCGCGCGGGCACGGCGAGCCGCCACAGGGCGCGCGCCGCTTCGGCGGTGAGCGGACGGTCCTGATCCCTCATCATTCGGCGCAGCAGCCAGTCCAGCCGCCGCTGGTCGCGCTCCTCGGCGATCAGGGCCGGCAGCAGGGCGGCCAGTCCCGGCCGCGTCCACTCGCGGCCGTTCTCGCGGGTCGCGGAGCGCACCATGTGCTCCAGGGCGTCGAGCGCCACGTCCTGGGACCGCGCGGTGTTGAGCGCCGTCCAGAACAGGTCGGCCAGCCGCCCGGTCAGTTCGGGCCGGGTCGCGGTCAGCGCGAGCAGCAGAGGCCAGTCCCCCCGGTCGCCCAGCGGGGTGCCGGGCTCGTCGTCGAGGACCTCGTCCACGTCGATCAGCGCCAGCCGGACGATGGTCACCAGGGCGAGGTCCTGGTACTCCTCGCCGCGGTGCGCGGTCCAGTCGGCCAGCCGCTTCAGCACGGTCGGGCACTCCGGGAGCGTCAGCAGCCGGACCACGTTGAGGGAGGCCACGGCCAGCAGCTCCCCGTCGTCGCGGACCCCGATCCGGGCCAGCGTGTCCAGGGTGTCGTCCATCGAGTCGGCGGACCGCCCGTAGCCGAGCGCCATGGCCGCCGTCCAGCGCAGCGACGCCGAGCCGTACCGCGCCCAGTCGTCGACCACCTTGCGCACCGCCCGGCGGTGCGAGGCGTGACCGGCGGCCTGGTCCAGCGCGGTGGCGGCGAAGACCCTGCGGCGCGGCGTGGGCGCCTCGGCGAGCGGCCGGACCACCTCCGTGTACCCGTGCTCGAAGTCCCGTACGGACAGCTCCCCGGCGGCCACCGCGGCGCGCATCGACACCTGCGGCCGGGGGTCGTCGGCGAGCAGCCGCAGCCAGCGGACGACCGGGGCGCGGACGGGGAAGTGCCGGTCCCAGACCTCGGCAAGCACGGCGGCGGGCAGCGCGGCCCCCCGGTAGAAGACCAGCCGCCCCTTCACCTCGGCGCCCGCCACGTCGACGTCCCCGTCGACCGGCCGGGCGCGCGAGAGCGCCAGGTCGGATTCCGGGTCGTCGCAGAACAGGGGGCGCGCTGGGGTGCTGTCCGGATCGCTCTGTACGGACAGTTCCCAGGTCAGCAGGTGGGCGGCGGAGGACACCGCGCTGTGCGACGCGCCGCCGAGTACCGCGAGCGCGATCCGGAACGCCACCGGGTGGAACAGGGCGGCGGTGCCGGACCGCACGGGCGTCCGGCCGTCGCCGGGCGGCGGGGCGGCCAGCGCCCGGTCCACCCCGGCGAACCACTCGTACGCCTGGACGGCCGCGAGCCCGCGGCACCCGGACAGCAGCTCCTCGCGGCTGACGGTGCCCAGGAGGTGCCCGGCCAGCAGGGAGGCGAACAGCTCGGCCTCGGCGGGGCGCAGGTCGTCGAGCCCCACCGCCTCGGTGACCTCGGGGTCCTCACGGAGCTCGGCCGCGCGGGCGAGCAGCCCGGCGATCGACCCGCCCCGGTCGCTGCTCCGGCCCCCGTCTCCGTCCCCGCCGCGGTGCCCGTCTCCGTCCCCGCTCCCGTCCCCGCTCCGGCCCAGGGCTCCCTCCCCGCACCCGTCCGCCTCCCGGTCGCCGTGTTCCTCCTCCAGCCGCTCCCGCAGCCGGACGGCGACCAGTTCACGGGTGGGGGCGGGCGGGCAGATCGCCCCGTACCGCCCGGCCAGCAGCGGGTTCGCCGCCGAGCCGACGCTCACCACGACCACCGCGTACGAGCCCCGCTCGGCCAGGGCCGAGGCCAGCTGGTCCAGGTCCATCTCGTCGGGCGGCAGCGTGCCCGGCCGGTCCAGGGCGGGCTCCAGCAGATACCCGGTGCCGCGCCGGTGGCCGCCCTCCCCGCCGGCCACCTCGTCGGCCAGCTTGCGCACCCCTTCCTCCGGGGCGGCGCGGCGCACCCGCTCGCCGTTCTCCGCGCCCTCGCCGTTACGGGTGACCTCGTCCAGGAGCGCCAGGGCGGTGCTGGTCCGGCCGGTGCCGGGGGCCCCGCCGAGCACCAGCAGCCGGCGGGATTCCAGCGCCCGGCGCAGCCGTACGTACCCCTCCGGCTCGATGTGGGCCCGCCGCAGCCGCCGCAGCTCCTCCTCGGGGACCGGGCCGCCGCGCATCGTGAGACCGGAACGCCGGGCGTCGAGGGAGACGTTGATGTCGCCGACGTGGGCGTGGGCGATGCGCGAGCGGTCGAAGCTGGTGAAGTCCCGGCCGCTGGTGAGGAGTTTCTGCCCGGCGCGGCGGGCGCGCGTGGCGGCGGCGAGGTCGGTCGGCTCCTTCTCCCCCTCGTCCTCGGCGAGCGGGTCGCGGGTCAGGTCCTTGAAGCGGTCCGCGGCGCGCTCGCGCTCCTTCTCCCGCTCGGCGGCCTCGTCGTCGGCGGAACCGGAGGCGCCCGGGCCGTCGGAGGAGTCGGAGGGTCCGGGCGAACCTTTGCCGTCCGGGGCGTCCTTGGCCCTGTCGTCCTTCCGCGCCTCACCGCGCGGCGGTGCCTCGGGAGAGCGGGCGTCCTTCGGCTGCGGGGCCGCGCGTTCGGCCGGGCCCTCGGCCACTGCTTCGTCGGCCATGCTCAGTCCTTCCGGGGGCCGGCGCCGGTGACGCGGCCGATGTGCACGGGCTGCTGGTAGACGTTGTGCTGGTGTACGGAGAGGTCGCCCTTCGCCGTGTACCGGGCGGGTGCCTCCCCGTCCTCGCCGTCCACGTCCCCGTAGCTGTCGCCGTCGTCGGCCCGCTGGTCCCGCTGACCGCCCTCCACCGCGGGGGCGGGGGCGGGGGCCGGTCCGCCGGCGGCCGGTGCGGCCGGCTCCTCCGGTGCGAGCGGCCCGATGTCCGGCGCGGGCCGCCCCGGCAGGTGGAACCAGGCGGTGACGGGGCCCTCCTTCAGGGCGACCCGTGCCGGGGCGAAGCGCGCGGGCTCGATGAACTTGCCCCCGGCGGAGACCACATCGGCGTAGAGGGAGTCGGAGACGGCGAGGACCAGATCGGCCCGTTCGCGGTCCAGCAGCTCCCGGGCGACGGAGGAGTCGGCGAGCCGGCAGGTCAGGTCGACCGCGCGCCCGCTGATGCCCCGGCTGTCGTGGCGTACGGGACCGACGTGCATCGCCACCCGCAGCCCGAGCGGCACGAGGAGGCCCCCGTTCTCCTCCCGCAGGTTCTCGTGGACCTCCACCATCCACAGGCCGAGCAGCCGGGTCACGGCGATCCGGCCGGGCACCGACATCAGCACGCCGTCCCCGCGGTCCTCCAAGTGGACGGCGTCCCGGACCACGCCGGCCTGGGCGAACGCGTTCTCCAGAACCCGGTAGATCCGCTCCCGCATCCGCGGTTTCTCCGCGTCGCCGTACTGCCCGGAACGTCTGGCGTCCACGCTGATGACCAGCTCGTAGCGTGCCTCACCGGCATCCAACGCGTCGTGCTCCACCCCGTGCCCCGCTCTCTCTCCGCCGCCGCTTGCCGTCCCGTACAGCTTCCGGCCCGGGACGAAGGCCGTCTGTAGCCGTTTACACACGGCGGGGCAGAGCTTTACTCCCGGTGCCCCTCCGCGAGGAGGGCGAGCAGCGCGGGGTCGAGGATCTCCACCATGCGGGTACCGGTGCGCACGATGTTCTGGGTGCGCAGCAGCCGCAGCGCCTTGGCGACCGCTTCCCGGGTGGCCCCGACGGTGGCGGCCAGCTCGTCCTGGGCGAGGTGGACGACGACCCCGGTGGGCCCGGGGCCGGGCGCGGACGGCGCGTAGGGGCCCGAGGGGGCGACCCGGGAGAGTTCGGTGAGCCGGCTCGCCAGGCGCTGGAGGACGGTCAGCGAGGCGAGGGCGGAGCGCTCCTGGTCGGCGCTGCGCAGCCGGAAGGTCAGCTGCCGTATCACCAGCCCGCTGACCCGGGGATGTGTGGCGAGGAACCGGCGGAACGCGTCACCGCCGATGACGGTCGCCTCGACGGTCCCGAGGGCCCGTACGGTGGCGCTGCGCGGGTGATTGTCCAACGCGGCCATTTCTCCGAGGAGTTCGCCGGGCCCGCGCAGCCCGAGTATGAGCCGGGTGGCCCCGCGGTCGGTGGTGCGGGAGACGGTCGCCCAGCCGCGGAGCATGATCACCACATGGCCGGTCCGGTCGCCCTCGGTCAGGAGCGGGGTGTCGGCCGGGTACTCCTTGCGGTGTCCCAGGGCCATGACGCTCTCGTACTCCGGGGCGGTCAGAGCCCGCCCGAACGCCAGCTCATCGCCGAGCAGCCCCATGGCCACTCCCCCCGCGGCGGTATGTATGGCCCGATCTCGTTGGCGTAGATGTTTCCAGAACCACCCCTTGAGGGGAGTGAATTGCGCCACGCATGCACTACGCATAGGTAATCGATGCATTGCCTGGTCGGCGCGGGTGTCCGCCGCGAACCCCCTCCCCGTACCCGCGAGGCGGAGGGGATCCCTCCGTGGCACCCCGGGCGCCGTGTGGGCGCCTGAGCGTGTCCCTGACCGGCCCAGTCGCGGCGGGGCCGGGGCTGCGGCCGTGGAGCAGCGGTGGGGCGGGGCCGGGGTGAGGGGCGCACGGGTGAGTTGGCGAGAACTCGGGTTTGGGTCCCCGCGTGCCACCGGCCCCGGGAGCACTTTCCCGGGGCCGGCGGAACGTACGGGCGGAGCGCATCAACGCCCCGTTGAGAAGGACTAGTTGGCGTTCACCAGGTGATGGGCGGGAACCTTCACCGTGCGGGCGCCCTTCTTCCCTCCGAGGACGACCTTGCGCAGCGCGCTGTTGTTCTTGTGGTTCGTCTCCTTGAGCCGGTTCTCCGGGTTGGCGAGGACCTGGATGTAGTACGTGCCGTTCGGCAGGTCCGTGATGTCGAAGGACTGGCCGGGCAGGTCCTGGGTGTAGGTGTCACCGGAGCCGACGTCGAGCACCTCGCGGACGGAGACCGAGTTCTCCTTGCCGCACGCGGTGGACAGGTCGGTGTTGTCCGGGTGCCAGTTGGCGTTCTTCACCGTGTAGTCGACGGCGTCGGTGTTGGCCAGGCAGAACGCCTCCTTGCCGCTGCGCACCGACTCCTTCTTGTCGGCCTTCAGCAGCCGGTAGCTGGCGAAGTCCGTGAAGTGCCAGTGCTCGTGGCCGGGGCGCGGGTCCCACTCCATGGTGCCGGTCGGGGTGTAGCCGACCTGCTTGCCGTCGGCGTCGTAGAAGTACTGGTAGGCGTCCATCAGCTCCTTGCCCGGGGAACGGAAGCCGTCCACGACGAGCTTGGCCGGGCCCGCGTTCCACACGTTGGCGCTGAAGGCGAGGTAGTCCTTGCCGGGCACCTCCTCGTAGCCGTCGCTGACGGTGATGCCGTAGGCGGGCAGCGAGCGCAGGTCCGGCTTGGGCACGTCGGGCACGGTCGCCTTGCCGGTGGGCCGCTTCGCGTTGGGCTCGACCGCCGGGGCCCGGCGCGACCCGTCGGTCTGCCCGGCACGGTCGCCGACCTCGGCGGCGGAGAAGGCCTGCCGCTGGAGCGACTCCTTCTTCAGCGCCCAGGGCAGGGCGGGCGGAGCGGGCGGGTAGGGCCCGTGACCGACGTTGAACGTGGAACCGGCGCCGGTCGTCCGGGTGGCGGGGGCCTCGGTACGGGCGGGAGCGCCGTGTCCGGCGTGGGCGGAAGGCGCGGCGGGCGCGGCGTCGGTCTGCCCGTGCCCTTCGTGTCCGCCGTGCGCGCCGTGCGCCGAGGTGGCGGACCCGGGGGCCGCGCCGCGGGGTTCGGCGGCCACGCCCGCGCCCTCCTCTTCCTCCCAACTGCGCTCGCGCACGACGACCTTGACGGTCTGCGGCTTGTTGGCGATGCCGAAGAGGTCGCGGTACTTCTTCGTCACGGAGATCTTGGCGGTGTAGGTCCCGGCGGCCAGCTGGACCGGGTCGGAGTAGTAGCCGGCGTAGGTGTTGGACGCCCAGCCGTTCTCGACGCCCCACACCGAGCCGAGGGTGAAGGGGTTCACCGGACAGCTCTGCGGATACTTCGAGTTGGCGGGGGCGTCCGGCCGGATCCGCCCGGAGGCGTTGTTCGGGCAGAAGGCCTCGGTCTTGCTCAGCACGGTCCTGCCCGCCGCGTCGGTGACCGAGATCTTCGCGAAGCCCGGCAGCCCGGAGAAGTCCTTCACCAGCCCGGCGGGCAGAGCCTTGGCCGTGGTCTTCTTCCCGTTCCGGAGGATCTGCTCGGCGACGACCGGGTCCTTGTAGGACTTCCGGGTCACCTTGAGCTCGAAGGCGCCGTTCTCGGAGGTGAGGTACGTCCCGAGGTCCAGATAGACGCCGGGCTCCTCCTTCCACGAGTCGAGCGTCACCGAGGTGGAGGCGGCGATCAGGCTGAGCTTCGGCGTCGGCTCCGCCGTCTTGGCGTCGGGCGCGGCGGCGACGACGCCCGCTGTCACGGCGACGGCCGCGGCGATGGCGATCGAGGGGCGGGTCAGGCGGTTCGTGCTGCTCTGCGGGGATCTGGTCATCATTCCTCGTACTTCCGGCTTTCGGGTGCGTGGCGGAACGCGGACGAGCAGCACGGCCCCAACTCACCGGTGGCGACGCTGTGTCCGGCCTGTGAGAGGCGGCGGAAGCCCGATCGGGTTGTCTGCACTCACCCGGGTGGCCCATGGTTGTCCGAAAAGCACCCTTCGGCTGCCGCCTGGGCAGGGGCGGGAGGAGGAGCCGCACGCTGAGGACGACGTCCCGGCCGCCGCCGAGGTGAGCGGCCGTGCGGGCGACTGTGAGGACGGCGTAAGCCGGTCATTCGGCGAAGCGCGGGACCACCAGGCCGGACTCGTAGGCGATCACCACCGCATGGGTCCGGTTCTGCGCGCCGAGCTTGGTCAGCACGTTCCCGACGTGGGTCTTGACCGTCTCCAGGCTCACCGTGAGAGCCTCCGCGATCTCCGGATTGGAGAGCCCGGTGGCCATCAGCCGCAGTACCTCCTCCTCCCGGCCGGTCAGGGCGGCTTGCGGCAGAGCCTGCGCGGAACCCAGCGGGCGGGCGGCGACCATGCGGCCCAGTGCGGCCGGGAAGAGAACCGCTTCGCCCGCCGCCACCACCCGGACCGCTTCGGCGATCCGGCGGACCGGGAACCGTTTGAGGACGAAGCCGCTGGCGCCCGCGCTGAGGGCGGCGGTGACGTAGCCGTCGTTCTCGAAGGTGGTGATCACCACGACCTTCGGCGGGTCGGCCGTTTCGGCCAGCAGTCGGCGGGTGGCGTCGATCCCGTTGAGACGCGGCATGCGGACGTCCATCAGGACCACGTCCGGCCGCAGGCTCCGCGCCCGGTCGACCGCCTCGACGCCGTCGGCGGCCTCGCCGACCACCGTGATGCCCGGCTGGGCGCCGAGCAGCATGCTCAGGCCGCTGCGGGTCACCTCGTCGTCGTCCGCGACCAGGAGGGTGACGGCGGGGCCGGCTTCCGCGGGGAGGGCCGTGCCGCCGTCCGCGCCGGATCCACTCATGCCGACGCCCGTACCGGCAGCCGGACGGCCAGCCGCCAGTGCCCCGTTCCGTCCGGGCCGGACCGGAACTCACCGTGCAGCAGCCTGACGCGCTCGGCCAGTCCCGGCAGGCCGTGGCCGGACGTCGAGAAGGGTCCCGGGTCCGGCCCCGTCCGTGCTCCGGTCCGGTTGACCACCATGAGGTCCAGTCCGTCCGGCCCGGCCGCCACCTGGACCTCGATGGGGCCGCCCGCCCCGTGACGCAGCGCGTTCGTCAGCCCCTCCTGGAGGATCCTGTACGCCGCCCGGGAGAGCGTCCCCTGTACTCGCGCCAGTTCACCCGACAGCTCCGGTTCCACCACCGCCCCCGTGTGCCGCAGGCGTTCCAGCAACTCAGGGAGGTCGGCCAGGGTCCGGGTCGGTGCCGTTCCCGACTGCTCCTCGCGCAGCACTCCGAGCGCGTAGTCCAGGTCCTCCAGCGCGGCCCTCGTCGATTCCTCGATGCTGCGCATGGCGGCCCGCGCCGCAGCCGGGTCGGCGGAGAGCACCTCGCCCGCCACTGCCGCCTGGATGGTGGTCGCCGTCAGTGTGTGCCCGATCGAGTCGTGCAACTCGTGGGCGATCCTGCTCCGTTCGGCCAGCAGCAGTTCCCGCTCGGCAGCCAGCGCGAGCCGTTCGGCCGCCGACGGCCCCAGCAACCGTGGTGCCGACCACTGCAGGGCCTTCGTCACCAGTGCGCAGACGGCGAACGCCAGCAGAACGCACACCGCGGCCGCCGCCCAGCTCCACCCGCCCGACAGCCGGACCGACGTGCCGAACAGGCTCGCCCGCACCTCGCCGCCGAGCCAGTTCCCCGGCAGGGAGAGGCCCATGATGAACAGCACTCCGCTCGCCAGCGCCCCCGTCCACCCGACGGCCACGTGCAGCACCAGCCAGAGCGGGGTCCGCCAGCGGTCGAGGCCGAGTGAACCGGAGGCGCGGCGGACTGCCACCGGGTTCGGCAGCGGCACCCGCAGCAGCCTGCGGGCGGACGCGACCAGCGCTCGCCGTACAGGGCGCGCCAGTCCGACCACGCCGACCAGCGCCGCCCAGACCAACAGGACCGCGACGACCTGCACGCTCTCGGGGGCGGAACGCCACGACAGCGCCGGCAGCAGGGCGAAAGGCAGCAGCGGAAGGCTCGCCAACGCGCCGCAGTAGGCGAACAGCACACCTGAGTACGTGGAGCCGCGCAGCAGCAGCCGTATTCCCCTGATCATGGTCGCCAGTATCGCCGGGCGGCTCACCGGTGGCCTCCCCCGATCGGGGGAGCGCTTTCTCCTGCCTTCCCGCGATGCGGTCGAAGGGCCCCACGAGCCAGGATCTGTGCCACGACCACACGACTTTCCGGGAGTTGACTTATGCGTGCTCAGACACGGCAGGGCCTTCGCTTCTCGATCCGGCACCAGGGCGGACGACGGCGACGGGCCGTTTCGGCCGCGGCCGCGGTGGCCGTCGGCGTCATGACCCTGGGCGTCCTCGCCCCGCCCGCCGCCTCCGATTCCGCCGCTTCCACCACCTCCGCCGCTTCCACCGCCGCCAGGCCGGACGCCGTCCAGCGGGCCCTGAACACGCTGGTGCGCGATGACGGGATGCCCGCCGCGCTGGCGAGCGTCAAGAACAGGAACGGCCGCACCCGCACCTACACCGCGGGAACCGGCGACCTGGCCACCGGCTCGAAAGTGCCCAGGGACGGTCAGGTGAGGATCGGCAGCAACACCAAGTCGTTCACGGCGGTCGTAGTGCTGCAGCTCGTCGGCGAGGGAAAGATCGACCTCGACGCCTTCGTCGACACCTACCTGCCCGGCCTCGTCCGCGGGGAGGGCATCGACGGGCGCCGCATCACCGTCCGCCAGCTCCTCCAGCACACCAGCGGACTCCCGGAGTACGGCATCCACCTCGACGACGCCGAGATCAGGAACCGGTACTTCGAGCCGCGCGAGCTGCTCGACCTCGCTCTCCAGCACGAGGCCGACGCGGACCCGGGGGAGACATGGGGGTACAGCAACACCAACTACGTCCTGGCCGGCCTGATCGTCCAGAAGGTCACCGGCCGCCCACTCGCCGAGGAGATGGACCGGCGCATCATCCAGCGCATCGGGCTGCGCCACACCTACTTCCCCGCTCCCGGCGACAGAACGATCCGAGAGCGGCACCCGCACGGCTACCACCGCAGCCCGGCGGACGGACCGCTGCGCGACTTCACGGAGATGGACCCCTCCGCAGGCTGGGCCGCAGGCCAGTTGATCTCCACCAACTCCGACCTCAACCGCTTCTTCACCGCGCTCCTGGCCGGCCGCCTCCTCCCGGCGGCCCAGCTCGTCGAGATGCGCAGGACCGTCCCCGCCGGGACCTCCGGCCTCCGCTACGGGCTGGGACTCACGAGCAGGCCACTGTCGTGCGGCGGCGTCTACTGGGGCCACGGCGGTGACATCGCGGGGTACGAGACGCGGGGCGGTGTCACCGACGACGGCCGCGCTGCCAACGTCGCGGTCACCAGCATCCCGACGGACAAGGCGGCCGCACGGCACGTGAACGACGCCGTGGACAGGGCCCTGTGCGGTTGAATCACGCGAAACCGCCGATCCGAACGACGATCCGACGATTCCTCAGGAGTTGACTCATGCGTGGACAGAAGCGGCGAGTGTTCCGTTCGACGAGCCGGTGGCACGGCATGCGGCGACAGGTCCTGCCTGCCGCAGCTGCGGCGATCGGCGTCATGACGCTGGGGGCCCTGGCCCCGCCCGCCGCCTCAGCCGTCAGGCCGGACGCCGTCCAGCAGAGCCTGAACGCGCTGGTGCGCGACAGCGGGACGCCCGCCGCGCTGGCGAGCGTCAAGGACCGGGGCCGTGACCGGACCTACACCGCGGGGACCGGCGACCTGGCCACCGGCGCACCGGTACCCGTCGACGGGCAGGTGCGGATCGGCAGCAACACCAAGACCTTCGTCGCGGTCGTCGTTCTCCAGCTCGTCGCGGAGCGGAGGGCAAGCCTTGACGACTCCGTCGACACCCACCTGCCCGGCCTCGTCCGCGGGGAGGGTATCGACGGGCGCCGCATCACCGTCCGCCAGCTCCTCCAGCACACCAGCGGACTCCCGGAGTACAGCAGCCACCTCGGGGACGAGGCACGGTACTACGCCCCCCGTGAGCTGCTCGCCACAGCACTCCGGTACCCGGCAGAATTCGCCCCCGGGAAGAGCTGGAAGTACAGCAACACCAACTACGTGCTCGCCGGCCTGATCGTCCAGAAGATCACCGGCCGCCCACTCGCCGACGAGATCGACCGGCGCGTCATCAAGCGCGTCGGGCTGCGCCACACCTACTTCCCCGCTCCCGGTGACGTGAGCATCCGAGAGCCTCACCCCCACGGCTACCACCAGGAATCGGCGGGGACGCCGCTGCGCGACGTCACGGAGACGGACCCCTCCTGGGGCTGGGCGGCAGGACAGATGATCTCCACCAACTCCGACCTCGACCGCTTCTTCGGGGCGCTCCTCGCCGGCCGCCTCCTGCCCCCGGCCCAGCTCGCCCAGATGCGTTCCACCGTCCCGGCCGAAGCGATCTTCGGCCCGGGCGCCCGCTACGGTCTGGGACTCGTCAGCAGGCCGCTGCCGTGCGGCGGCCTTGCCTGGGGCCACGGCGGCAGCTTCCCGGGGTACGAGACCCGCGGCGGCGCCACCGACGACGGCCGCGCCGCCCACGTCGCGGTCACCACGCAGCTCACCGGCGCGGCGGCCAGGAGGAGTCTCGAACGCGCGGTGGACACCGCCTTGTGCCGCTGAACCCCGCCGGGGGCGTGTCATGTCCGGGGGTCCGACACGACGTCGGGCCCCCCGGGACACGTCCGCGCACAGCCGCCCGTACGGCCATGAGCAGGCCCACGGGATACGGGCGATCGCGGGAGCGACGCGGGCGCCGGAGGTGAGGACCGAGGTCCGGCGGACGGCCTGGCCGATGGTCGTGCGGCCGACCGGTCCGGGTTCACCGGCCCCCGGCCCGGTCGCCGACGCCGCTGGGTTCCTCGCCGGACCGGGGAGGCGGTGCGGCGCGGTCAGGGTGCGCTGTGGAGGACTGTCCTGCCGGTGACCGCGATCCCGGTCTTCTCGCCGGGACGCACCCCGACCGGCCCGGAGACCCGGACCGACACCGGGGTGTCGAGCCCGGGAACCGCGACGACGACCATCGCGTCGTGGCCGTAGAAGTGCACGTCCACCACCGTGCCCGGGGGGCGGTCCACGCCCGCCTCGGTCAGCGTGAGCTGCTCCGGGCGCAGGACGACCGTCCCGGTGCCGCCGCCGGCGGTGGAGTCCTTCCCGGCGCCGGCCAGCGGGACCGGGCCCAGCGCGGTGAGGGCCGTGGCGCCCTCGACGGTACCGGGCAGGAGGACGGCGTCGCCGACGAAGCCGGCCACCCAGGGGTCCGCGGGGCTCCGGTAGACCTCCTCGGGGGCCGCGCACTGGGCGACCCGGCCCGCCCGCACCACCGCGACCAGGTCCGCGGTGGAGAGCGCCTCCTGCTGGTCGTGGGTGACCAGCACGCCCGTGGCGCCCGTGGCCCGCAGTGCGGCGCGCACATCGGCACGCACGCCCGCGCGCAGGGCGCTGTCGAGGGCGTTGAAGGGCTCGTCGAGCAGCACGAGCCCGGGTTTGGGGGCCAGCGCGCGGGCCAGGGCGATGCGTTGCTGCTGGCCGCCGGACAGCTCGTGCGGCATCCGGTTCCCGTACCCGGGCAGGCCCACCAGCTCCAGCATCTCCTCGGTGCGCCTGCGGCGCTCGGCCACGGGGACACCCGGCAGACCGAAGGCCACGTTGCGGGCCACGTTCAGGTGCGGGAACAGGGCGCCTTCCTGGGGCACGATCCCGATCCGGCGGCGCTCGGGCGGCAGGTGGACGCCGGGGCCGGCGACGACCCGGCCGCCCAACTCCACCGTGCCGCCGTCGGCGCGCAGGAAGCCGGCGAGGATCCGCAGCATGGTGGTCTTGCCGCAGCCGGAGGGGCCCAGGACGGCGGCCAGCCGGCCGTCCGGCACGGTGAGGTCCAGACCGTCGAGCACCCGCGTCGCGTCGTCGTAGGACTTGATGAGCCCGGTGATCCGCAGGTCGGTCATGTGCGGTGCCTTCCGAGGAGGTACGAGGGGACGGCGGCGATCAGGATGAGGACGGCGGCGTAAGGTGCGGCGGCCGCGAAGGAACCGGTGCCGGTCTCCGTCCACAGCCGGGTGGCGAGGGTTTCCATGCCGGTCGGCCGCAGCAGCAGGGTGGCGGGCAGCTCTTTCATGCAGACGACGAAGGTGAGTGCGGCACCGGCCGCGACTCCGGGGGCCGCGAGCGGCACGGTGACCTCGCGCAGGACCCTCAGCGGGCCACGTCCGAGCGAGCGGGCCACGTCCTCCAGGACGGGGGGCGACTGGAGGACGGCGGCCCGGGTGGCGGCCACGGCGACGGGCAGGAACAGCACCGCGTAGGCGGCGACCAGCAGCGGTAGCTGCTGGTAGAGCGGGTACGCGTAGCGGACGGCGAGGAAGACCATCGCGAGCGCGACGGTGATGCCGGGCACGGCGTGTCCCGCGTACGCGGCCTGCTCCAGAAGGTGCGCGGCACGCCCCCGGTGGCGGGCGGCGAGGATGCCGACGGGCAGGGCGAGGAGGGTCGTGACCGCGGCGCCCAGCGCGGCGACGCCCAGGGTTGTTCCGGCCGTCTCGAGGAGCACGCCGGGTTCCCAGGTGCCGGAGTTGCCGACGGCCAGCCAGTAGACGAGGGTGCCGACGGGGAAGGCCACTCCGGCAGCCGCGACGAGGGAGCACCAGCCGAGGGCGGGCCAGGTGAACCTGCCCAGTCGGGCCGGGGGTGCGGGCCTGGGCGCGCCCCCGCCGGTGCGGGCGTGTCCGGCGCGGCCCCGGGTGCGGGCCTCGGCGGCGACGAGCAGCACGGTCATCACGACGAGTACCACGCTGAGCGCGGCGGCGGGCGTGCGGTCGAAGCTGGCCTTGTACGAGGTGTGGATGGCCCTGGTGAACGTCTCGTACCGCATGATCGAGACCGCGCCGAAGTCGGAGAGCACGTACAGGGCGACGAGCAGTCCGCCACCGGCCGCGGCGGGGCGCAGCTGCGGCAGCGTGACGCGGAGGAAGGTGCGCGCCGGGCCGTGCCCGAGGGATCGGGCGGCCTCTTCCTGGGCGGGATCGATACCGCGCAGGGCGGCGGCCACGGGCAGGTACACGTACGGGTAGCTGACCAGGGTGAGGGCGAACGCCGCACCTGTGAAGCCGGCGAGGCCGGGATCGGCGGAGATCCAGGCGAAGGCCGCGACGTAGCTGGGCACGGCGAGCGGCAGGGTGGCCAGCACGGACCATGCGCGGGCGCCGGGCAGCGCGGTGCGGACCGTCAGCCAGGCCAGCGAGATGCCCAGGACCAGACAGGCGGTGACGACGACGGCGGTCAGTCCCAGGCTGCGGGCGAGCAGTTCGACGGTCCGCTCGTGGGCGACGACGCTCCAGGCGTATCCGGGGCCGCGCTCCAGCGCCCGTACACCCAGGTAGATCAGCGGCAGCAGCGCCACGACCGCGGCCACCGACGCCAAGCCGACGAGGAGAAGAGGAGGCCGCTGCCTGGCACGCCCGCGCCCCGACGACGCGTCGGCGTCGTCAGGGCGCTGGGTGGTACCGGCGGGCGCCGACCGGTTCGCGTGGACCGGCGTCCCCGATGTGCTCATGGTTCTCAGACCATCCCGGCTTCCTGGATCATCTCCAGTGTCACCTTGAGCGATTCCAGCTTGCTCAGGTCGATGGCGGGGGCGTCGATGGAGCTCAGCGGCGGAAGGTTCTCGACCTTGCTGGTGACGCCCGAGGCCAGCGGGTACTCCTTGGTCTCGTCGGCGAAGTAGGTCTGCGCCTCCGCGGAGAGCAGGAACTCGACGGCCTTCTGGGCGGCTGTGCTCTGGTCGCTGCCCTTGAGGACGCCGACGCCGGCGACGTTGACGAGCGCGCCCGGGTCACCCTTGGTCGGGAAGTGCAGCTTGGCCTTGACCTTGGCCGCGCCTTCCTCGGCGACCTTCTCGTACCAGTAGTAGTGGTTGATCAGGCCGAGCTCGGCCGTGCCGTCGTTGACGGCGTCGAGGACGGCGCCGTTCTTCTCGTACACCTGGGGGTCGTTGGCCTTGAAGTCCTTGAGCCAGGTGCGGGTGGCGTCGTCGCCCTCAAGGACGCGCATGCCGGTGACGAACGCCTGGAAGGAGGCGTTGGTCGGTGCGTAGGCGACCTTGCCCTTCCACTTGGAGCCGGTCAGCTCGTGCACGCTGTCCGGGGCCTTGGCGACCTTGTCCGGGGCGTACGCGATGACGCGGGCCCGGCCGGAGACGCCGACCCAGGTGCCGTCCTCGGCGCGGAACGCCTTGTCGACCTTGTCCAGGGACTTCGTCGGCAGGGCCGCCAGGCGGCCCTCCTTGGTGAGCGCACCGAGAGCACCGGCGTCCTGGGAGAGGAACAGGCCGGCCTTGCTCCTGTCGCCCTCCTCCAGCAGCTGCGCGGCGAGCTCGGCGCTGTCGCCGTAGCGAACCTCGACCTTGGTGCCGGTGGCGGCTTCCAGCTTCCTGAGCAGCGGGTCGATCAGCTCCTCGTTGCGGCCGGAGTAGATGACGAGGGATCCGTTCTTCTCCTCGGCCTTCGTGCCCGCAGCAGCGTCCTTCTCCTCGCCACTGCCGCAGGCGGCGACGAGCGGCGCGAGCAGGGCGCCTATGGCGAGGGTGGCGAATCGACGAGTGGCGGGGCTTCGCATGGCATGCCTTCCTGGTTCCTGTGAGCCCTCAATGAATAAGGTGTGCCTAACCTAAACGTCAAGGGTTATGTCCCATCCGGGACGACTTGACACCGGGTTGTGATCCGGGAGCCGGGCCGGATACGCCGGTGCCCCGAAGATTCGCCGCGGCAGGGTTGAGGCTCCTGAGTACCGGGCGGGGTGGTTGCAGATCTGCTTCAGCGAGGTGAGCGGTTCGAGGACCAGACCGCGCGGGGTGATGCCCTCCGACTCCGCGATCTTCGCCATGGTCTCGCGGACCTGTGCCTCGTACGGGCTGGTCTGCTCGGCCGTCAGCGGGACGACGTGGTCGGTCTCGGTCCTGGGCGGCAGCTCGGGCGCGATGCCGGGGTCGGACTTCTTGCGGCGCGACAGGAAGGGACGTGTTCGCCCGGCCGACTTGACGCGGTGATCGCGGCAGCTGAGGCGGAGGCTGCCGCACTGGCACCGCTTCCTGAAGTCGCCGACGACGATCTCACGGAGCAGGAGCGGCAGGAGGTGCAGGAGGCCATGGGGCTCGTCTATGGCGCAGACGGTCCTGCCACCCGATCCGGTAACGCGGCGTGACTTCCCGGGTGCCGGTCTACGACACCGGCATGCTGATTGCGCTCGCGGATCGCAACGCGAAGGCTGTGCGTCTGCACACCGGCCTCAAGGACACGCCGCATCGGGCGCTCGTGCTCGGACCGGTACTGGCACAAGTCTGGCGGCCCAGCCCCGCCACTGTGCACGCCCTGGCCGGGGTGATGAAGGACTGCACGGTGCCGCAGGTTCGTAGTTCGGCCCCAGCCATGCGCCCCACCGGCGTGGGGCAGACGGCCTGCATCATGTGCGCCACCGGCCCGGACAGCACCGAATGGCAGCGCATCGGAAGCGCCCTCGGTGCGGCAGAACTGCCCCCCGAGAAGCGACCGGACGCCGTGCATGCCCTGGTGGCTCTGACGGCGGCCCGACATGGCAGTGCCGTGGTCTTCACCAGCGATCCGGCCGACCTCGATGCCTATCTGAAGGCGCTGGACGCCAAGGACGTGCACGTGGTGCAGATCTGAGGAGTCGGTCGGCGGCCGTGACCCCGGTGCGAGGGCCACGGCGGAACGCAGGAGGTCCCGGCCGGGGCCTTCGACGTATTGCCCGGTGAGAGCAGTGGCGGAGGACCCAACCGGGCGGAACCTTGGGAGTCCCCGGTCGCCGACCGCGCTACCCGCTCCTGCTTCCACGCGGTGACCAGCGGCTCGATCAACGCCCACTGCCCGTCCGACAAATCAGTCGCGTACGGCATCCGTTCCATGCCCGCGACCCCATCATGCACACGACATGACGCGAGGGCGGAACCATCCCATCACCCACGAACGGGCGACAACATCACCAGGAACGGGACTCAACGCTCTCTTAGGTGGTGTCGGTGCCGCCGTGAAGTGCGTACTCGTCGAGCAGCCGGCGCCGGGTGACCTGCAGTCGGTAGGCGAGCACTGATGTCACCCAGTTACCGATCAGTGCGCCGAAGGCCGGGTCTGCGTCCATGGCCGTACGGACAGTCATCGCGTTGAACTCGTAGGCGCGTACCGGCGTCTCGGCTTCGGCGCTGTTGTGCCAGGTGTAGGGCCGAAGCAGCCAGGACCAGCCGACGAGTTCGCCGGGGCCGAGCCGCTCGATCAGGGCCGGTTCCCCGCCGGGCAAGCGCATGTCCAGCGTGACCGTACCGGATCGCACGATCCAGAAACGGTCGGCGACGCTGCCTTCTTCGAAGAGCCGGGTGCCCTCGAGGAAGTTGGATTCGTGACCGTGCTCCATGAGCCGTTCTCGGTCACGCGCGGTCAGTGTGTTGGCCAGACGGGCGGGGGAAAGAGTTCGCATGGTCGTCCTCCGTTCGCTTCCCTTCTCCAGTGTCCCTCGTTGAAGACCGGGCAGCGCAGGCCGAACGGTTCCTTCGGAGACGTATACGCAGAGCTTCTTGCGGCTACCCCTCCTGCTGCGCGGCGTGGGGCGGCCTGACTCGTGTCGTTGGACCCCGGGGCCCCGGAACGCAGCGAACTTGAAGAACTGCGGCACAGGGTGGGTGCTCTGGAGAGTGCCGTGCCGACGCAGACGGCACGGCATCACTTCTCCCGCTCCGTCGGATCGGTACTGCTGATTCTTTCGCCGCCTTGCTGTCGCTCCAGGCTGTGGTCGCGGTGTTTGCGCGGGACGTATACCTCGACCATCTCTCTCCCGAGACGTCCCAGGCGGCTGCCGGAGCCGTGTACGACGCACTGGTCAAGTTCCTGCGCGCGGCCGTGCGGGCGCTCGCTGCGGTTGCCCTCTTCACTGCCCTCGGCGCCTTCCTCACCGGCCCGTCCCGTATCGCCGTTCTCATCCGCACGGGCTGCCGCAGTGGCATTGCGGCCTTCCGCGACGTGGCGATGTCGGCGGGGCTTCGCCTGGGAGCGGTCGGACGATTCGTGCACCGCTTCAAGCACTGGATCGGGGTCGCCATCCTGGTTGTCGCGGCAGTCGTCCTGTTCACCTGGACCTACCCGACCACGGTGGTCGTGATCTGGACGGTCGTCCTCACGCTGGCCGGATTCGCGGTCCGGGAGTTCCTGGACGTGGGCGGCGCCCCGGACGGCGACGCCCGGACCGGAAACGCTGCTCACTGAAGCGCTGTCGAACGCCGCGCGGCCTCCTCGCATGGCCGGTCCGGGTCGGGGCCGATGCACAGCAGGCGAGAGGCGCGCTCAGTCAGCCTCGCTCCGCGGCTGCCGCCTCTCCCTGCGGCGTAGCGCGTCCCATGAAGCCGGGGCACTGCCGCTCCCGACGGGATGCCTCAGGAACCTGGACAGCCCCTGCCGCCGGGCGGCGGCCCCGCTTGCGAAGCGCCTGCGGAGGCAACCGCCGGGCCGGCGACCTGGGTAAGGGGCCACCGCCAACCGGCCCATCTCCATGGCGGGTCGCGGACCAAGAGTCGACGAACGTTGCGACCATCAGACAATGACCGCCAAAGTGGACTCGCCCGGAGGCTCGACAACGGCGCGGGTCGTCCTGCTGACGCTCGCGGCTGGCCAGTTCCTCATGGCACTCGACAGTTCCGTCATGAACGTGTCGATTGCCACTGTGGCAGAGGACGTGGACTCGACCGTCACCGGGATCCAGGGGGCGATCACGGCCTACACCCTCGTCATGGCCATGCTCATGATCCCCGGTGGCAAGGTCGGTGCACTCATCGGCCGCAAGCGGGCATTCATGATCGGTTGTTGCATCTACGGATGCGGATCACTGACCACGGCGCTGGCTCCGAACCTGCCGGTGCTGCTCGTCGGCTGGGCACTCCTGGAAGGAATCGGGGCAGCACTGATCCTGCCTGCCATCGTGGCGCTCGTCGCCGGCAACTTCACCGTGGAGCGCCGACCCGCCGCCTACGGACTCGTCGCCGCCGCCGGGGCCGTGGCCATCGCGGTGGGGCCACTCATCGGAGGTGTGGCAACGACGTACTTCTCCTGGCGCTGGGTGTTCGCCGGAGAGGTGGTGCTTGTGCTCGGCATCCTGGTGCTGGCCCGGCGGGTCGCCGACGCGGCACCCGACAGGCGTCCGCGTATCGACCTCGCCGGGGCCGTGCTCTCCGCCCTGGGGCTCGGGATCTTCGTGTTCGGCGTCCTGCGCTCGGACCAGTGGGGCTGGTTCCGGCCGAAGCCCGACGCGCCTTCGCTGCTGGGAGTCTCACCGGTCGTATGGCTGATGCTGGCGGGCCTGTTCCTGATCTGGATCTTCCTCCGCTGGGAGGCCCGGCTCGTCGGAAGGGGCGGGGAGCCACTGGTGAATCCGGCCCTGCTGGAGAACAAGCAGCTCACCGGCGGCCTGACGATGTTCTTCTTCCAGTACCTCGTACAGATGGGCGTGTTCTTCGTCGTACCGCTCTATCTGTCGGTCGCGCTCGGCCTGTCGGCGCTCAAGACCGGCGCCCGCATCCTGCCGCTCTCCCTGACCCTGCTGGCCGCCGCGATCCTGATCCCGCGTCTTCTCCCGAACGTCTCACCACGACGCGTAGTACGGCTCGGCATCCTCGCGATGTTCGCCGGTGCGGTGGTCCTGATGGCCGCGCTGGACGCGGAAGCCGACGCGGAGATCGTCACAATCCCGCTGCTGCTGATCGGCTTGGGCATGGGCGCGCTCGCCTCCCAGCTCGGCTCGGTCACTGTGTCCGCGGTGCCGGACGAGCAGAGCGCCGAGGTCGGAGGCATCCAGAATTCCGTCACCAATCTCGGGGCCTCGATCGGTACGGCACTCGCCGGGTCCATCCTGATCGCCACACTGACCACCTCGTTCCTGACCAGCGTCGAACAGAATCCGGCGCTCCCGGCCGAGGTCAAAAACCAATCGGGTGTCCAGCTCCAGAGCGGTGCCCCCTTCCTGTCGGACGCCCAGCTCAAGACGGCCCTCGCCGACGCCGACGCGAACGCGGACGTGACCGATGCCGCACTCGACGCGAACTCCGAGGCACGCATCGACGGTTTGCGGGCGGCACTCGCCATCCTCGCCCTCAGCGCCATCATCGCGCTGTTCTTCAGCCACCGGATCCCTACGACCCAGCCAGGCTCGGCCAAGACGTAGAGGCGCCGTTGTTGCCGGCCCGCGCACCCGCCGCTTCGAGAGGGCGGTTCGTGAGGTTCTAGATGTCTCTGTCGTCGCCTGCTGGTGTAGGTGCGGACAGTGGGGTGAGTGAACGCCAGTCGTACTCGAGCGACCTATCGGACGAGAACTCGTGAGGGTTGCCCCCAACACGCTTTCAAGTCTGCACTCGGCCGTTCGGCAACAGTCGGGGGCGTCTGGACCTGTGGCGGAGCTGGTGACTACAGGCTCGGCGAACTGTGGTGAACACTCGCGCATGAGACCGGAACTGAGACCAGGCGCTCGCTCATTTACCGGACAACGGGCCGTACCGCTACGTGGCTTGACGGAGCAACGCAGGCGGGCTTGAGCTTGATTGGAAGGCCCTGAGCGCGATCGGCCTCGCCTGGGTCAATGTATTCCAGACGAGCTTCGTCACTGTGAGAGGGGCGGTCCGGGGCCTGGGTTGCCTGGTCCGACCCGAGCTGATCCGAGTTTTCCGGAATGCGACTGAGGGCTGCTCCGGAGGACGGTGGCCGCATGCCGTCGGGAGTGCAGGGGAAGCCTGTCCGGCTCCGGGATGCGCTGGCATCAATGGCCGAGACTCGACTATTCATGGCCTGATCAACCGGCTGACGCATTGATTGCTTGCGAAGAGCTGGAGCCGCGTCTAGCCTCAGCTTTGGTCCAGACCAACGGGGAGTCGGCGTCTCCCAGCCGGGCAGGACCGATCGGCGGGAGCGCCGGCCGCACAGCATGAACCGGGGGGAGCAACACATGTTGGCTGGGCTTGTTCACCGGTGCTCCCGGTCTTCGATCTCGTCGACCGGTACCCGAGCGTCCGTTCCCTCGGCAGCGCCTACGCGATCGTGGCGAAGGGGAGTCTGGCGGGGCTGCGACGGCTGTTGACCGACCCCGTCCTGCGGACCCACCAACCACGGAACTCAGCGGTGTTCGTCAAGGAACTCCTCGACACCCTCTGGTGGTTCGTCGGCCCGGTGGTGGTCCTCGCCGCGGTCACCGTCCTCGCTCTGGCCCAGGCGCACGCGCAGCTGATCGTCTGGGCCGCGGCCGCCCTCGGCTACACCGTGGTGCACACCCTGTGGTGTGTGCGCCGGGCGGAGTTCTGGCTGGCGGCCCATCAAGGCGCCCGGGAGCGGGCCGAGCTCCCGTCCCCCGGCGGACTGCGGCTGGTGCCCGCGTTCCTGGCCCAGCCCGTCCTGCACTGGCTCGGGCCCCTGCGGTACGCGACAGGACTCCTCGGCGGGCGCTCCGCGGAGTCCGGGAAGACCGAGCGGTGATACCCGCCCGCGGCGACCGCGGCCCCCCGAACCCCCCGAACCCCCCGAACCGCTACCGTCCCCCGCCCCCCTGTCAGACCGGAACCCCTGACCTATGACTGCCGCACCCCGCCCGATCAGCCTCTCCACCGTGATCATGGCTCACCCACGCCGCCAGGCAGCCGCAGAGCGGTTGTCCGCAGCCCACCCCGAACTGGCGGCCGTGGTCGTCACCGACCCCGAACCGGACGGCCCGTCGTCCGCCCTGCGCACAGCCCGTGTCGCCTGGCAGACGGTGGCGCCCTCGGCCACGCATCACCTGGTGATCCAGGACGACGCGATTCTCGCTCCCGGGTTCGCCGAACGGGTGGGGGCCCTCGTCGCGGCGAGGCCGGACGCCGCCATCAGCCTGTTCGCGGAGTGGGGATCACGCACCGCCAACGCTGTCCGCGCCGCAGCCCTGTTGGGTCACGACTGGGCTCCGGTGGTCGACGACTACCTGCCTTCCGTGGCGCTCGTACTGCCCGCTTCCCGGGCACGGTCCTTCGCGGAGTACGCGGCGGCGAACACCGTGGCCGACGCCACGGACGACGTCACCCTTCTCGATCACCTGACCGATATCGAGAAGCTCACCCCGGTCGTACAACCGGTGGATCATGCCAACCCCCCCAGCCTGGTCGGCAACGACGTCATGGGGCCGCGCAACTCCGCCAACTACGGCCCCCTCGGTGCGGGGGCCTCTGTCGGGCCCGGCTCCAGCACTCTGCCGCCGCCGAGCGCCGTGCCCTACTTCTGCTGGTGGGAGCAGCTGGCCGTGGTCTACACCCGCGACGACTCCGCGCCGGACGGCTGGCGCCGCGGTCCCGCCGAGGAGACCCTGCTGGAACGGGGCATCGGGAGGGAGGAGACCGTCGGACCTCTGCGCGAGGCGCTGGACGTTCTGCCCCACCGCTCCCTGGTCCACGACCGGATCAGCGACGTCCTGCTCGCCGAGGTGTGGACCACGGCCTTCCTTCACCCTCGGAGCCGTGCTGCACGACCTGGGTGGGGCGGTGGACCCAGGCCGTTTCCCGGCGCGTTCCGCACTGGCCACCCTCGCACCGGGGGCGCTGCGCCGGGTCATCCCCGTCCAGTGGCTCCCCGCGGTGGGCGAGTTGCTCGCGCCGCTGGTGGCGACCGCTGTGCTCAGGGGCTCCGAGGCCGCGGGCGAGGCCGCCTCATGACCGGCGGGGAGCCGGTGATCGACGTCGCCGGGGCGGGAAAGACCTTCCGGTCCTTCGACCCGGGGGGCCGATGGAGTGTCCGACGGCCCTTGCGGCGGCGGAAGGTGCGACGCTCCGTCGCCCTGGCCGATGTGGATCTCCGTGTCGGCCAGGGGGAGTTCGTGGGGCTGCTCGGCCAGAACGGGGCAGGCAAGTCGACGCTCATCAAGCTGATGACGGGCCTGCTGCTGCCCGAGACCGGAACGGTCCGGGTCATGGGCCTGGACCCGTACGCCGACCGCGAGCGCAACGCGCGCACCATGGGAGTCACCTTCGGGCAGCGCACCCAGCTCTGGTGGGACCTTCCGGCGCGGGTCTCCTTCGACATCCTGCGGGACATCCACGGACTGGCCGAGCCCGTCTACCGTTCCGCCCTGGCCGAACTCGACGGTGTTCTCTCGCTGTCGCCGTTCTGGGACACCCCGGTCCGCTTCCTCTCCCTCGGCCAACGCGTCAGGTGCGACCTGGCGGCGGCCCTGCTGCACCGGCCGCAGGTGATCTTTCTGGACGAGCCGACGGTCGGCCTCGACGTCCTGGTCAAGGACCAGGTACGGGCACTGCTGGCCAGGCTGGCGGCCACCGGGGACCACGCGATCATTCTCACCACGCACGACATGGGGGAGGTCGAGGCGCTCTGCGAGCGGATCGTGGTCATCGACCGGGGCCGGGTGGTCCATGACGGGTCACGGGAGGGGCTCGCCGCCGTATCCGGTGACCAGCACACCTTCGTGGTGGAGTTGAGGCGCCGCCGCCCTCGCTGCGGCTGCTGACCGCCGAGGTCGTCTCCGCCGACGGGCCCACCGTGCGCGTCCGCCCGCTGCCCGGGTCCGACCGCATCGAGGTGACCGCGGAGCTGCTCGCCGCTCACCCCGTGCGTTCGCTGGTGTACGAGGGCACCCGGGTCGAGGACATGCTGCGCACGCTCTACGGCCGCTCCCACGAGGAAGCGCCGACGGCGACGGGACGGGCCGGGTGATGACGCCGCCCTCCCCGGCCCGCCCCGTGAGCCCGAGTACGGCAGCCGGCCGTCCACGCGCCTTTCGGCTCGCGTTCCTTGTCCCGCGCACCGAATGGGCCTACAAGCCGCGCATCGTCGCCACGACGTTCGTCATCGTCACCCAGGTCTTCCTGTACGTGCTGCTCTGGCGCGCGCTGTACGGGGAGAGCAGTCAGACCGTGGTCGGTCTCGACGCCTCTCCTGGCCACGGTGATCCTGCGGGCCGGACTGCGCAGCCAACTCGCCAATCGCGCGGACTTCGCGATGGCCGTGGCCAACGGTGTGACGTACCAGATCACCGTGGTCCTCTTCGCCACCGTCATCTTCAGCCGCTTTCCCGCACTGGATGGCTGGGAGCTCGGTGAGATTCTGCTCGTGAGCAGCATCCGCATGGTGGGCCACGGCCTGTACATGCTCTTCTTCGGAAATCTGGGACTGGTCCCGCATCTGTTGCGCGAAGGCCGCTTCGACGCCTTCCGCACCCGCCCGGCACCGACCTTGCTCCAGGTGTTCACGTACGAGGCGCCCGTCAACGCACTGGGCGACCTGGTGGTGGCCGCGGTCTCGCTCAGCGTCTGTCTGTCCCTGCTGGACATCGAATGGACGGTCGGGGCAGTGCTGTTCCTCCTCCTGGCCATGGTGTGCGCCACGGTGATAGAGCTGGGCTTGAACCTCCACATCGCCGCGCTCGTGCTGCGGTTCCGGGGCAGCGAGTCGCTGTTCTTCTGGCTGGACAACACCGCGGGAACCTTCGGAAACTACCCGCTGTCGGTCTTCCCGACGATTCTGCAAACGGTGTTCACCTTCGGTGTCCCGATTGCTTTCGCGGGCTACTACCCGGCCGCCTGGCTGACCGGCCACACCGACACGGTCCCCTTCTCGCAGGCCCTGGTTTACGCCTTCCCGCTGGTGGCCATGGCCGTAACGGTACTGGGACTCGCCGCCTGGCGCCGCGGACTGGCCTGGTACTCGCGCAACGGGTAGACCGAGACCGAACCACCGACGTCGAATGGCCCCCAGAAACCGCCCTGGTCTGATTCCCGGCGTCCCGGACACGATCGTTGACGCGATTGTGGGCTGGGAGCCCGGCCAGTCGGCCCGGACGCGCCGTCGCTACCAGTACCTCACCTACGGGGTGCTCACGGACCCCGCCGACAAGATCGGCGGCCTGCTCCGGCCGCTGCCCCGAGGCACCGTCTGCCGGTAGCTCGCAGTATCCCGCAGACGCGTCCAGCGCGACGGGCGAGGCCGTGGGGAGACCAGCGGCCTCACTCGTCGTACCTCACATCACCACGGTCGGGGTCCACACCCTCCTGACCTCGGGACGCACTCTGGGGTACCGCGCCGGAGGCGAGCGAAGAGGCCGGGGAGGCCCGAACGAGGGGCCCTCAGGCCGCGACTGAGACGGAAGATCACGAAGAGCCCACCGCCCAGCGACGCGTGATCGAGACCGGTCCAACTCGGGCCAGCACGCGAAGAAGGCCCTGACCAGTCGAAACGGGTCAGGGCTTCTTCGTATTGCCCGGTGAGAGCAATGGCGGAGGATACGAGATTCGAACTCGTGAGGGGTTGCCCCCAACACGCTTTCCAAATGTTCGTCTGGGGGTCCGGCG
>NZ_JOEZ01000035.1 GCF_000721175.1 Streptomyces anulatus | reverse complement strand
GCCGGGTCAACGTTCTGTGGGCACTCCTGCGTGACGGAAGGTGCTACAGCCCAATACCGCCCGTCACACTGGCAGCTTGACATCTCTATTAGGAATCGGCGAGCACCACGCACGACTCCGGTGGCAGATGCAGCACCCCGTCCGCCCCCGGCGCCTCCACCGGCCCCCAGGCCGCCAGCACCCGTCCGCCGACGCGCCGGTGGCGGCCGGAGCCCAGCGGGATGGCGGCCGGCCTGTCCGCCAGGTTCACCGCGATCCGCAGATCGCCCCTGCGGTACGCCAGCCAGCGCGCGTCCTCGTCGAACGCGGTCTTCACCGAGGCCAGGTCGGGATCGTGCAGATCGGGCAGCGTACGCCGCAGCGCGATCAGCCGGCGGTACCAGGCGAGCAGCCGGGCGTGCGGTTCGCGCTCCGGCTCGGACCAGTCGAGGCACGAGCGGTCCCGGGTCGCGGGGTCCTGCGGGTCGGGGATCTCCTCCTCCGACCAGCCGTGCGCCCCGAACTCCCGGCGCCTGCCGTTGCGTACGGCCTCGGCCAGCTCCGGGTCCGTGTGGTCGGTGAAGAACTGCCACGGGGTGCGCGCCCCCCACTCCTCGCCCATGAACAGCATCGGGGTGAAGGGGCCGGTCAGCACGAGGGCGGCGGCGCACGCCTGGAGCCCGGGGGAGAGGGAGGCGGCCGGCCGGTCGCCCAGCGCCCGGTTGCCGATCTGGTCGTGCGTCTGCGCGTACCCGACGAAGCGGTGGGCGGGGGTGCGGGACACGTCGACCGGGCGGCCGTGGGTGCGGCCCCGGAAGCTGGAGTACGTCCCGTTGTGGAAGAACGCCGACGTCACCGTCTTGGCGAGGGCGGCGAGCGGGGCGCGGGCGAAGTCGGCGTAGTAGCCCTGGGACTCGCCGGTGAGCGCGGTGTGCAGGGCGTGGTGGAAGTCGTCGTTCCACTGGGCGTGCAGCCCGAGGCCGCCCGCCGGGCGCGGGGTGGTGGTGCGCGGGTCGCACAGGTCGGACTCGGCGATCAGCCCGAGTGGCCGGCCCACCTCGACGGCCAGCGCGTCGACCGCCGTCGACAACTCCTCCAGGAAGGTCAGCGCCCGGGTGTCGGCGAGCGCGTGCACAGCGTCGAGCCGCAGCCCGTCGAGCCGGTAGTCACGCAGCCAGGCCAGCGCGCTGCCCAGCAGGAACGCCCGCACCTCGTCGGAGCCCGGCGCGTCCAGATTGACCGCCGCGCCCCACGGGGTGTGGTGGGTGTCGGTGAAGTACGGGCCGAAGGCGGGCAGATGGTTGCCGGACGGGCCCAGATGGTTGTGGACGACGTCGAGGACCACCCCGAGCCCCAGCCCGTGCGCCGTGTCGACGAAGCGCTTCAGCCCCTCGGGCCCGCCGTACGGCTCGTGCACCGCCCACAGCGAGACGCCCTCGTAGCCCCAGCCGTTGACGCCCGGGAACGGGCAGACCGGCATCAGCGACACATGGGTGACGCCCAGCTCCGCCAGATGGCCCAGCCGCGCCGCCGCCGCGTCGAAGGTGCCCTCCGGCGTGTATGTCCCCACGTGCAGCTCGTACAGCACCGCGCGGTTCAGCCGCCGCCCCGCCCACCCGTTGCGCCAGGCGTACGCCTCCTGGCCGACGACCGCGCTCGGGCCGTCGGGCCCCTCCGGCTGCCGCCGCGACCGGGGGTCCGGCAGCAGCGGCCCGTCGTCCACCCGGAACCCGTACCGGTCCCCGTCCGAGGCCTCCGCGTCGGCCGTCCACCACCCCTCGCGCCCCGCATCGCGCTCCATCGGGGACCGGACGTCCGCCGCCTCCAGCACGACCGAGTCCGCCCCGGGGGCCCACACCTCGAACTGCATCCACCACTCCTCGTCCCTGGGCGGGGCGCGCGGGCCGCGCGCGCGGGCTCCACGCTCCACGCGACAGGCTCTGTTGCCGCCCGCCACCGGCGATTAAGGTCTGGTCCTGATCATTGCCCGGCGAGGTTCCCGCTCATACGGGTTTGGCGCACACTTACTGGTTCTGCTGACACGTACCGCTTCTGCTCCCACGTACGGCTGCTGGAGGCCGCGATGACCGTGCCGATGTTCCCGCCCGGCTTCCTCTGGGGAGCCTCCGCCTCCGCCTTCCAGACCGAGGGGGCGGTGGACGCGGACGGCAAGGGCCCCTCCGGCTGGGACGCCTTCGCCGCGCTGCCGGGCCGGATCAAGGACGGCACCGACACCACCCGGGGCACCGGCTTCCACGCCCGCTACCGCGAGGACGTCGCGCTGCTGGCCGGACTCGGCGCCGACGCCTTCCGGTTCTCCGTCAGCTGGCCGCGCGTGGTCCCGGGCGGCAGCGGAGCCGTCAACGCCGACGGGCTCGACTTCTACGACCGGCTCGTCGACGAGCTCTGCGCCCACGGCATCACCCCCGCCCCGACCCTCTACCACTGGGACACCCCGCTCCCGCTGGAGAAGGCGGGCGGCTGGCTCGACCGGGACACCGCCCACCGCTTCGCCGAGTACGCGGGCATCGTCGCCGAACGCCTCGCCGACCGCGTCCCCATGTGGATCACGATCAACGAGCCCGCCGAGGTCACGATGCTCGGCTACGCGCTGGGCGAGCACGCCCCCGGCCGCACCCTGCTCTTCGACGCCCTGCCCGCCGCCCACCACCAGCTCCTCGCCCACGGCCTCGCCGTCCGCGCCCTGCGCGCGGCGGGCGCGGACCACATCGGCGCCGCCCTCTCGCACGCCCCGGTCTGGACGGCCGGCGACACCGACGAGGACCGCTTCGGCGCGGAGCTGTACGACACGCTCACCAACTGGCTCTTCGCCGATCCGGTCCTCACCGGCCGCTACCCGGACGAGAGCCTCGCCGCCCTGATGCCGGGCCCGGTCGCCGACGACCTGAAGGTCATCTCCACCCCGCTCGACTGGTACGGCGTCAACTACTACAACCCGACCCTCGTCGGAGCACCCAGGCCCGAGGCGCTGGACACCTTCTCCGGCTTCACGATGCCCGCCGGACTCCCCTTCGGGATACGGGAGATCGAGGGGTACGAGAAGACCGGCTTCGGCTGGCCCGTCGTCCCCGAAGGGCTCACCGAGATCGTCACCGCTCTGCACACCCGCTACGGCGACCGCCTCCCGCCGCTGTACATCACCGAGAACGGCTGCGCCCTGGAGGAACCGCACGCGGACGACCGCCGCATCGCCTACCTGGAGAGCCATCTCGGGGCCCTGCGCACGGCGATGGACGCCGGGGTGGACGTACGTGGCTACTTCACCTGGTCACTCACCGACAACGTCGAGTGGACGGAGGGCGCCTCGCAGCGGTTCGGCCTGGTCCACATCGACTACGAGACGCTGACCCGTACGCCGAAGCGGTCCTACGCCTGGTACCGCGACCTGATCCGCGCACAGAAGCAGCAGAAGCGGAACGAAGCGTCCGAAGGGACTTACGCGGCGCCGCCCCGATGATCAATACTCCCGGCATGGTCGCTTCATGGTGGTCCCGGGCCCGACTGGGGATCTTCGTTCACTGGACACCCGCCTCCGTCCCCGGCTGGGCCCCGCCCTACGTTCCCGCCGCCGAACTCCCGGCGGCGGGCCGGCGGGCTCCGCTGGGCTGGACCTCGTACGCGGAGTGGTACGAGAACGGGCTCCGCTTCCCCGGCTCCCCGGCCGCCGCCCACCACCGTGCCACCTACGGCACCCGCCCCTACACGGACTTCGGCCGCGACTTCGAGGACGGGCTCGCCACCTGGGACCCGGCCGCCTGGGCCCGCAGCTTCCGTGCGGCGGGCGCCGGATACGCGGTCCTGGTCACCAAGCACCACGACGGGTTCTGCCTCTGGCCCTCCGGGACGAAGAACCCGCACCGCGCCGGCTGGCACACCACACGTGACGTGGTCGGCGAGTTCGCCGAAGCCGTACGGGCCGAGGGCCTGCGCTTCGGCGTCTACTACTCCGGCGGGCTCGACTGGACCTTCGACGACCGGCCCATCGGCACCGCCGCCGACATGTTCTCCGCCGTCCCGCGCGGGAGTTACCCCGCCTACGCGGACGCGCAGGTGCGGGAGCTGATCCGCCGCTACCGCCCCGACATCCTCTGGAACGACATCGCCTGGCCCGCCTCCGCCGCCGATGTCCGCTCGCTGGTCGACTTCTACCGTTTCACCGTCCCGCAGGGCGTCGTCAACGACCGCCTGCTGCCGTACGCACCGCACTGGAGGGGCCTGAACCTCCCGGGAGCGAAGACGCTGTACAACTGGTGGGACCGCCGGACGGTGGCGCAGGGCGAGGGCTTCGTCCCGCGCACACCGCCCGTCTACGACTTCCGCACCCCGGAGTACGCCCGCTACGAGGGCTCCGACCCGTACGAGATCACCCGGGGCGTCGACCACAGCTTCGGCTACAACCGGGCCTCGGGGCCGGACGCCTTCATCGGCCGCGAGGCCCTGACCTCACTGGTCCGGGACACGGCGGCCGACGGCGGCAGGGTGCTGCTCAACGTGGGGCCGCGCGGCGAGGACGCGGCGATCCCCGCCGAGCAGCAGCTCCGCCTGGACTGGCTCGCCGAGGAGGCCGGCGCGCTCACACCAGATGGATGCGTTCCTGGGTGACGCGGTGCCCGGCGCGTGCGAACGCGGCGGCCATCGGCGCGTTCCCCCGGTCCGTCGCGCCCGCGATGGACTCCGCACCCTGCTCGACCAGGAAGCGGGTGCACTCCACCAGCAGGTCGAAGCCGTACCCGTGACCGCGCGCCTCGGGGACGACCCCGATGAAGCCGATGCACGGCCCGGACGGGTTGTGCGCGGGCACCTGGATGCCCGCCACCTGACCGTCCGGCGTGTACGCGAGCTTCCACCACTCCCTGGGCGAGGGGCACCAGCGGAAGAAGTCCAACTCCTCCTGGGCCGCCGCCTCCAGACCCCCGGGACCCTCGATCGTCCTGCGGGCGTGGGCATCCAGCGTGACCGAGTGGACGCGGCGCAGGACGTCGAGGATCACGGCGTCGTCCGGCTCGGGGCGGAAGACGAGTCGCCCCGGCCGCTCCGGCAGCGGGCAGTCGGGGGTCCACAGATAGCGGTAGCGCTCGACCAGCGGCTTCAGGCCGGCCGCCGTCGCGGCCGCGATCCGCGCCTCGGCGGCGGCCCGCACGGACGGGTCCTCCCGCCAGCCGACGGGCACGATCAGCTCGTACTCCTTGTCGAACGGGGCGCGGCGCAGGAGTTCGGCGCCCGCCTCCGCCTCCCCCTCGGCGAAGTCGAACCAGTTGAGCAGGACGGGCTCCGTGTCATCGGGCCCGGCCCACCAGGCGGCCCTGGCGATGACGGTGTTCTCGCGCAGGGCGACCCAGGTCCATTCGGGGCGGTACTCGCCGCCGTCGGCCGTCGACGTGTAACGGTGGCCGAAGGCGGCACGGCCGACGAGGGCGCTGTCCTGGAACGTGGTGAAGAGTGCGGCGTCGCTCGGCGTGAGCGCGCGGATGACCGTGTCGGTCATGGAAGTGTCCTCCGGGGACGGAATGCCGCGCTCCCGGTCAGACGAGGTCCGACACCGCCCGGCGGACGGGGCGGGAGCGCGAAAGTGACGTACTGCGGATGGTGGTGCCGTTGTTCCTGCGCACGTTTCCCGCCTCCTTCCACGACCGGTGCCGATGTCGGTGCCGACCGTAGCCTCCCCCGCGCCCACCGTCCACCGAATATGCGGGTCCCTCCCCGGCGGGCCCCCGCACCCGCCCCTCACCCCTGGCGGCGGCTCCGGCACTGCAACGCCTCACGGCCCTTGCGGAGCGCGGCCTGGCGGCGGTGGGCGGCCCCGCGCCCGCGCGTGCGGCGCCGGAGAGGTCGTCGGCCAGCTCGTGGTCGAGCACATACGAAGGGCTGCGGAACAGGTCGAGCTCGTCGGGTCCGGACAGCGGACGGACCGTCAACTGCGGTGGAACAAAGGTCACAGAGTCTCCTCGTGGTGGATGAGCGGCAGACCTCAGCAAGCGCCCCGCACGGGAGCCGCGCAGGTCAGCGCGGGAGGGAAACACCGCCTCGTCTGGACACCCCGGGCCCCTCGGCCCGACAATCGTCGACGTGACGTCCTCCTTCGAGTTCCACACGAGTCCCGCGCGGCTGTCGGACGCCCAGCGCGATCGTGTCCTCGGCGTGCTCAGAGACGGTGCGGCACAGGGCAAGCTGTCGCACGACACGTTCATGCGGCGCATGGAACTCGCCCTGATCGCCCGGCGCCCGGAGGAGCTTTCGGCCCTCACCTCCGACCTGGAGGCCGGCGGCAGCTGGTCCCAGGGCCTGGTCCGCGCGGTGGGCGGGATCTCCGCCTTCCCCGGGCGGCTGCGCCGCGCCTGGCAGACCGAGCGGCTCCCCAAGCTGCTGCTCCCCGCGCCCGGACCGTACCCGCTGCTCATCGGCCGCGACCCGGCGAACGGACTGCGTCTCAACCACGAGACGGTCTCCCGGCTGCACGCCGAACTCTCCGCGCAGAACGGCCGCTGGGTGCTGCGCGACCTCGGCTCCACCAACGGCACCTGTGTCAACGGCCAGCGGCTCGTCGGCTCCATCCCGGTGCGGGACGGCGACCAGGTCAGCTTCGGCCGGATGAGCTTCCGCCTCACCGCCCCGGCCCTCCGCCCGCCGGACCCCCGGCCGACCGCCGCTCGCCCGCCCGAGCTGCCACCGCAGGCGCCCCGGCCCGCCGCTCGCCCACCCGAGCTGCCGCCGCACGCCCCCGGCCCTCCGCCTGCCTGATCCCTCCCCCTGCCCGGCACCGCCGTCTCCAGCAGCGCCAGTCGGCCGGCACGACATGGCCCCGCCCGTCCGTGGCCGGCCCCGCCGCCGCGCGACCCAGGCCATCGGGCACCGGCTCCCGGCCGACCGCGACCAGCAGCCGCTCGGCCGCCACCGTGAGGCTCTCGCCCCGGGCGGTCCGCACGACGGCCCGCACCCCCTCGTCCACCACCGCCCACTTCAGCAGCCGCGCCCGTCTCCACCCGGATGCCGCGCTTCTTCAGCCCCCGCAGCAGATGCCGTGACACCTCCGAGTCCTGCGTCGGTACCAGCCGGTCGGCGGCCTCCACCAGCTGCCCGGCACCCTCCCGGACACCGGGATACGCCCCCGGCCCCCACCGCACCCTCACCCGAACGGGCGTACGCCGACTGCGGTGCGCCCCCGGCGGTGGTCCCCTGGGAGAACGCGCGCCGGCAGCCGGCGCACCGATTCCAGGGGGCACGGGATGCCTGCCGACCGCCCCGACGCCCTGCCCGCCGCCCGCCGCCCGCACCGGCTCGCGGGCGGGCAGCCGGGACTGCTGGCCCCGGGCGCCACGACGGATCCGTACCGGCTGCGCCTCTACCGCCTGCTCCGCACCCACTACCCCCTCGGCTACGACCCGGGCCTCGGCACCTGGCTGCTGAGCCGGTACGCGGACGTGGCCCTGGCCCTCACCGACCCCCGGTTCACCGGCTACCCGCACGACGCGGCCCCGCGCGGCCGGGCCCCCGTCCCGCTCGGCCTCTGCCGGGGCAGCCTGGTCTGCGTCCCGTCGGCCGTGCCGTACCGCGCCGCCGAACCCGCCGTCGAGCGGACCGCGTACGTCCTGGCCCGCCGGATCGCCGAGCGCGACCGGGCGGACCTGGTCGCCGACTTCTGCCGGTGGCTGCCCGCCGGTGCAGCCGCCGCGGCGGCCGGGCTCTCCTACCCGGACCTGAGCGCGCTGACCCGGCCAGCCCCGCACCGGCGGCCCGGCGGGGGAGCCGGTGACTGCGCCGGGCCCACCGCGCTCCGCGAGCACGCCCTCGCCTCGTTCCTCGCGAACATGCTGGACGCCCCCGACCTGCCGGCCGCCGCAACGGCAGGGGCAGGAGGCGGTGCCGGGAGCCTGCTCGGACGGGCCTGGGCCGAGACGCTGCGCCGCGATCCGCCCGTCCAGATCGTGCTGCGCCGCACCCGTACCGAGGTGACCGTCAGCGGCGGCACGCTCCCCGCCGACGCGCCGGTCGCCTGCCTCATCGGCGCGGCGGGCCGCGACCCGGCCCGGTTCGGCGCGCCCGACCGGTTCGACCCGCTGCGCGCCGACGCCGACCCGCTGCTCGTCGGCCCGGCCGGCTGCCCCGCCGCCCTCCTCGGCAGGCTGGAGGCCGAACACGGCCTGCGCGCCCTGCTGACGGCGATGCCCGGCATCCGCTGGGCCGACGGCTTCCGCCCGGTGGCGGGCGGCCTGCTCACCCGCGGCCCACGCACCCTGCTGGTACGCCCGTCCTGACGGTCACGGGCCGCGCCGCGACGGGCCGGAGGGCGTCCCGTCAGTCCCGCACCCGCCGCAGCAGCGCCACCGGCCGCTCGGCGAACAGCTCCGCCGCCGCCACCGGGCCCCCCGCGAACTCCCGGCCGGGCGAGGCCGACAGCAGGTCCTGCCAGCGGCCGTCGTCCGGCAGCTCCAGCACCGTGTCCCGCCAGCCGCCGCCCTCGGCCAGCCGCAGCGAAAGACGGGTCACCGCCGTGACCACCTCGCCCGACCGGCAGAACGCCGGCAGATGGGAGGCGGCCGGACCACGGGCGACCAAGGGCGCGTACGTCCCCGACTCCCCGAACACGTCAGGCAGTTCGCGCCGCAGCCTCAGCGCGGTCGCCGTCAGCGCCTGCTTCTCGTCCGGAACCTCGGGCCGCCGGAACGGCCGCCGGTTGTCCGGGTCGACCAGGGCCACGTACTCGCTCTCCGTGCCCTGGTAGAGATCCGGCACCCCCGGCATCGTCAGATGCACCAGCGCCGCCCCCAGCACCTGGGCGCGCACATGCGGGGCGAGCGCGTCCGCGAACTCGGTGATCAGCGTCCGGGGCCGGCCCGACCCGTTGCCCGGGCCGGCGGCGACGAAGTCCGACACCCGCTGCTCGTACGCCGGATCCGGCTCCGTCCAGCTGGTGAACAGGCCCGCCTCGCGCACCGCCTTCAGCAGGGCCGGCTCCAGCCGCGCGGACAGCTCATCGGCCGGCAGTTCCGCGCAGCCGTACGCCGACTGCCAGGCCGCCCAGGCCAGTTGTGGATCCGGTGCCCCGACGGCGGTCGCCGCCGTGAGCTCCGCCACCAGCGTGGCCCACCGCTCCGGGCACTGGGTCAGCACCGCGATCCGGGCCCGGACGTCCGCACTGCGCTTGGTGTCGTGCGTGGTCAGGACCGTGCCGGTGGTCGGCCGGTCGCGGGCGATGCGGGCGGCGAAGGCGTGGAACTCCTCCGGCGACACCGCCGGACGCCCCGGTTCGCCGCCCACCTCGGTGGCCGAGGCCAGCGGAACGTACCGGTAGAACGCCGTGTCCTCCACCGACTTGGCGTGCAGCGCGGACGCCGTCTGTGCGAACCGGGCGCAGAACGCCGCCTGGTCCTCGCCGCCGCCGAGCCGCCCGAGCGCCAGATCCCGTACGACGTCGACGGCCGCCGCCTCCTCCGGCACGGAGAACACCGCCTTCGCCTCCCGTACCGCCTCGTCGGTCAGCGCCTCCCGGGCGACCACCGTCGGCGGCTCGCCCGCCGTGACGTAGGGACGGTAGACCGGGATCCGCACCAGCAGCTCACGCACCGCCGTGCGCAGCGCCCACGGCGCATGGTCGCGCAGCGCGGGGTCCCGGCCGCAGACTCCGGTGGCCAGCCGGGTCAGCCAGGCGGTCTCCGCGGCCAGCTCGTGGGCCGCCACCCGGTACGCGGCCCGGCGCACCGTCGCGGTCCAGTCGCCGCCCCGGTCGCCGGGCGGGCCCGCGAACTCCCGGTAGCCGCCGAGCAGCTCCGCCGCCCCGGACGGGTCGGTGAACAGCCCGTCGATCCGGTGCAGCGCGTCGTAGCCGGTGGTGCCCGCGACCGCCCAGTCCGCCGGCAGACGCTCGTCGCCGGTGAGGATCTTCTCCACCACCGTCCAGCGGCCGCCGGTGGCCTCGTTCAGCCGCTCCAGATAGGCGGCGGGGGCGGCGAGGCCGTCCGGATGGTCGATGCGCAGCCCGTCCAGCACCCCGTCGTGGAGCAGTTCGAGGACCTTGGCGTGCGTGGCGTCGAAGACCTCCGGGTGCTCGACGCGGACCCCGATCAGCTCCGAGACGGTGAAGAACCGCCGGTAGTTCAGCTCGGTGCGGGCCAGGCGCCACCAGCCGAGCCGGTAGTGCTGGGCGTCCAGCAGCTCCGGCAGCGGGAGGTCCGCCGTGCCCGCACGGAGCGGGAACTCCAGGTCGCCGTAGCGCAGCACCTCCCCGCCCACGTCCACGGAGAGGGCGTCCAGCTCCCGGCCGAGCGGCCCGGCGAGCACCGGCAGCAGGATCCGCCCGCCGCCCACCGCCCAGTCGATGTCGAACCAGCGGGCGAACGGGGACGCCGGGCCCTCACGCAGCACCTCCCGCAGCGGCCGGTTGTGCCGGGGCGAGGCCGCCATGTGGTTGGGCACGATGTCCAGGACCAGGCCGAGCCCGTGCTCCCGGGCGGCCGAGGCGAGCGACCGCAACCCCTCCTCACCGCCCAGCTCCGTCCGGACCCGGCTGTGGTCGACCACGTCGTACCCGTGCGGGGAGCCGGGGACCGCCTCCAGGACGGGCGACAGATGGAGGTGCGAGACACCGAGCCCGGCGAGGTACGGAACGGCCTTCTCGGCGGCGGCGAAGGGGAAGTCGGGCTGGAGCTGAAGCCGGTACGTGGCGGAGGGCGTCATGGACTCCTACGTACCCCGCCCGGGGCGATCCGTGTCACCCCGGGCGGAACACTCACTCCTGCTCCCGGCCCGCCAGGCCTCAGAGCCTGTCGGGTGACCTCTGGCCGGGCGGCCACGCCCTGGCACGCACGTCTTCCGGCGTTGCCGAGATGCCCCGGTAGCTCCGCTACGAGGACATCTCGGCGCCTGGGAACCGAACGCACCAGGCCGCGTCCGCTTTCCGGTCGAAGACCACCCGACAGGCTCTCAGGCGGGCCGCTTCAGCACCGTCAGGCTGCGCCCGATCAGCGGGACCCGCTCACCTTCGGCCACCTTCGGCCCCGTCCCCGGCTCCACCCCGTCCGGCCGCGCGGTGTCGACGACGACCTGCCACTGCTCCCCGTGGTCGACCGGGACGGCGAACTCCAGCGTCTCGGCACTCGCGTTGAACATCAGCAGGAACGAGTCGTCGAAGATCCGCTCGCCGCGCGGCCCCGGCTCCGAGATCGCGTGACCGTTCAGGAACACGGTCATCGCCTTGGCGTGGGCCGCCTGCCAGTCCTGCTGCGTCATCTCCTCGCCCTCGGGGGTGAACCAGGCGATGTCGGAGAGCTCGTCGTGGGTTCCCTCCACCGGCCGCCCGTGGAAGAAGCGGCGGCGCCGGAAGACCGGGTGGTCGCGGCGCAGCCACACCATGGCCCGGGTGAACTCCAGCAGCGTCGAGGCGGGGGCGTCCGCCGCCTCGTCAGGATCGGGCCAGTGCACCCAGGCCAGCTCGTTGTCCTGGCAGTAGGCGTTGTTGTTGCCCTGCTGCGTACGGGCGAACTCGTCGCCGTGGCTCAGCATCGGCACGCCCTGCGAGAGCATCAGCGTGGCGATGAAGTTCCGCATCTGGCGGGCCCGCAGCTCCAGGACCTCCGGATCGTCGGTCCCGCCCTCCGCACCGCAGTTCCACGACCGGTTGTGGCTCTCGCCGTCCCGGTTGTCCTCCCCGTTGGCATCGTTGCGTTTGTCGTTGTACGAGACGAGGTCGTGCAGGGTGAAGCCGTCGTGGCAGGTGGTGAAGTTGATCGAGGCGAGCGGCCGGCGGCCGTCGTCCTGGTAGAGGTCGGACGATCCGGTGAGCCGTCCGGCGAACTCCGCCAGGGTGCGCGGCTCGCCCCGCCACAGGTCGCGGACCGTGTCGCGGTACTTGCCGTTCCACTCGGTCCACAGCGGCGGGAAGTTGCCCACCTGGTAGCCGCCCTCGCCGACGTCCCACGGTTCGGCGATCAGCTTCACCTGGCTTACCACCGGGTCCTGCTGCACCAGGTCGAAGAACGAGGAGAGCCGGTCCACCTCGTGGAACTGGCGGGCGAGCGTCGCCGCGAGGTCGAAGCGGAAGCCGTCCACATGCATCTCGGTCACCCAGTACCGCAGCGAGTCCATGATCATCTGGAGGACGTGCGGGGACCGCATGAGCAGCGAGTTCCCGGTGCCCGTGGTGTCCATGTAGTAGCGCTGATCATCGGTCAGCCGGTAGTAGGAGGCGTTGTCGAGGCCGCGGAAGGAGAGCGTCGGCCCGAGGTGGTTGCCCTCGGCGGTGTGGTTGTAGACCACGTCGAGGATGACCTCGATGCCCGCCTGGTGCAGCGCCTTCACCGCCTGCTTGAACTCCAGCACCTGCTCCCCGCGGTCGCCCCAGGAGGCGTAGGTGTTGTGCGGGGCGAAGAAGCCGATGGTGTTGTAGCCCCAGTAGTTGGTGAGCCCCATGTCCGACAGGCGGTGGTCCTGCACGAACTGGTGGACGGGCATCAGTTCGATCGCGGTGACGCCCAGTTCGGTCAGATGGGCGATCACCTCCGGGTGCGCGAGGCCCGCGTACGTACCGCGCAGCTCCGGCGGCAGCCCCGGATGGAGCATGGTCAGGCCCTTCACATGGGCCTCGTAGATGACGGTCCGGTGGTAGTCCGTCCGGGGGCGGCGGTCGTCGCCCCAGTCGAAGTACGGGTTGACCACCACCGAGCTCATGGTGTGCGGGGCCGAGTCGAGGTCGTTGCGGGTGTCCGGCCGCCCGAAGTGGTAGCCGTACACCGCCTCGCCCCAGTCGATCTTCCCGGCGACCGCACGGGCGTACGGATCCAGCAGCAGCTTCGCGGAGTTGCACCGCGTCCCGCGCTGGGGTTCGTAGGGTCCGTGCACCCTGAAGCCGTACCGCTGACCCGGCATCACCCCGGGCAGATAGGCGTGGCGCACGAAGGCGTCGGTCTCGCGGAGCTCCACCGCCGTCTCCGAACCGTCGTCGTGCAGGAGGCACAACTCGATCCGGTGGGCGGCCTCGGAGAAGACCGCGAAGTTGGTACCGGCGCCGTCGTACGTGGCGCCGAGGGGATAAGCGTGTCCCGGCCAGACCTGCATGATGAAGACTCTTCCACTTCTGATCCGGGTGCGGTGGCTTTCCTCGGCCCGATACTCCCCGAATACTCCCCGAAAACCGGGCCCCCACCTAGGACGTCGCGCGGTGCGGCCGGGTCCCGTCGCCCGGGCCCCGGCCGGACCGGTCAACTTCGGACACTCCGGTGCCGCCCCGGATGTGCTTCCGGGCCGCGTCGCCCGGTGGGCGTCCGGTTCCCGCCCCGGGACAGGGGGCCCAATCGCTATGAATCAGCTCACTCCACCCGATCTCGCCGCAAGGAACAAGCCTTACATGGGAGGGAGTTGAGAAAGTCGCCTGCGCATCGGGCTGCGTCGGATCACGCTCCCGGAGTACCCTTCCTTGATCGTTGGGTGGGGGAGTGGAAGGCGGTACGCGGGTGAGCTCGGGAGGGTTCGAGCTGCCCCCAGGTGACGCAGGTCACGAGGGGGAATCGACCGATGCCCCGCCTGGGGCGGTGTCCCTCGCGCAGCCCATGGAGATAGGCGCCGAGCTGGACTGGGGATCGGAGGCCTGGGGCGAGGTCCGCACCCGCGCCCAGCGGGCCGGGCGGGCCTATATCTGGCTGAATCTGGTCGAACAGCGTCTGCGGGCCGTGGTCGCCGCGGTGCTCCGGCCGATCTACGAGCCGGTGCACGGCGAGGAGTGGGTGGTGGCCGCGGCCGGACCCGCCGGACAGGAGTGGGTGCAGCGCGCCGTCGCCGTACGCGAGGTCTCGCGCCGCAAGGGCTATCTGCTGGACCCGGCCGACGACAACGTCCTCAGCTTCCTGACGCTGCCGCAGCTGCGCGAGCTGATGGTCCAGCACTGGCCGTGCTTCGAGCCGTACTTCGACGACCGGCGCGACGTCGAACTGGCCCTCGACGAGCTGGAGGTCGCGCGCAACGTCGTCTCCCGCAACCGCGCGCTGAACGAGGCGGTCCTCGCCCAGGCGGAGCGTGCCTCCGCCCGGCTCCTGGACATCCTCGGCAGCGGGGCCGGCGTGCCCTCCGCCGACCGGCTGCCGGTGGACGCTGTGGAGGAGCTGGTCGGCGACCGCTACGCGGACGTCGTCTCCGTCCACCCCGACCGGGTCCGGCTCCAGCGCCAGCTGCCCGCCGAGGACCTGTTCGGCGGGGCGCGGCGGCTCGACGCCATCGGTATAGGCCTCAACCTGCTCGTCCAGAACTTCTCCGGCCGCCGGCTCGTCCGGCTCGCCGAGTCGGGCTGCCGGGTCCGGCTGCTGTTCATCAATCCGGCCAGCAGCGCCGTGCGCCGCCGCGAGCGGGAACTCGGCCTCAAGAAGGGCGAGCTGAGCCGCTCGGTGGAGATGAACATCCTGCACATGCGCCGGGTGCGCTCCAGGCTCCGCGACCCGGGCGCGTTCGAGATCCAGGTCTTCGACGAGACCCCGCGCTTCACCGCCTACCTGGTGGACGGCGACGGACCGGACGCCGTGGGCGTCGTCCAGCCCTATCTGCGCCGGGCCCGGGGCATGGAGGCACCCGTGCTGGTGCTGCGCGGCGGGGGCAGGCGGACGGTGGTGCGGGCGGGGCAGGACAGCGAGCACGGTCTCTTCGAGACCTACCGCGAGGAGTTCGAGTCGGTCTGGACGGACTCCCGCCCGGTCTCCTGACGGGCTGTGCGCCGCGGGCCTCCCGAAGCTCTGCCGGTGGCTGTGCGCCGCGGGCCCCCCGGGGCTCTGTCAGTGGCCCGTGCGAAGGTGGTCATCACTCGGGGGAGCACCACGGGGGAGCACCACGAAGGAGGTATCGGGATGAGCTGGCATCAGGGCACACTGGTCGGCTTCGACCTGGAGACGACGGGGACCGACGTCGAGAACGACCGGATCGTCACCGCAGCACTCGTCCGGCTGGACCCGGACGGGACGGTCGCCGAGCAGCGGACCTGGCTGCTCGACCCGGGGGTGGCCATACCCGAACAGGCCTCCGCGATCCACGGCATCGGCACCGACCACGCCCGCAAGCACGGGGCGCGGGCCGCCTCCGCGGTCGAGGAGATCGCCCACGCGGTCGCCGACGTGCTGCGCTCGGGCGTCCCCCTGGTGGTGATGAACGCGCGCTACGACCTCTCGTTGCTGGACCGCGAATGCCGCAGGTACGGGCTGCCGTCGGTCGAGGAGCGGGTCGGCGGGGCGCCCTCGCCCGTCATCGACCCCCTGGTGATCGACAAGCACGTCGACAAGTACCGCAAGGGCAAGCGGGCCCTCCAGGCGCTGTGCGACCACTACGGGGTCACGCTCGACGGAGCCCACGACGCGAGCGCCGACGCGGTGGCCGCCGTGCGCGTGGTGCGCCGGATGGGAGAGCGCCACCGGCCCGTCGGCACCCTGCCGCCGGCGGAACTGCACGCCCTTCAGATCCGGGCGGCCGCCGAGCAGTCGGCCTCGCTCCAGGCCTATCTGCGCCGCACGGCGGACCCGGCGGCCGTCGTCGAGCCGTCCTGGCCGCTGATCCCGCGGGGACGGTGAGCCCTGGCCCGCGGTGTCGTGCCGGACATGTCCCTGTCTTTCCCGATGAGCCGATGGAGAAGAGCGAGGGCAGAATGAGAAGAAGGTGCGGGTAAGCCGCACATCACGGAGGTCTGTCATGAACCGTCGTGCTTCTTCGCCCGTCATCGCCGTGGCAGCGGCCATTGGGCTGGCTTTCGGCACTGCTTGCACCGCTGACAGCAGCGGCGACGGCAGCGCGCAGTCACCGAAAGAGACGTCCGGCTCCTCGCAGGACACCCCCAAGGCGACACCATCCGGGAAGGGTGAGCGTGAGGACCTGGTCAGTTTCCGGCTCGACGATCGTTCGCAGGCCGGGATGACCGACATCTGGGTCGTGTGGACGATCAAGAACCACAGCAGCAAGAAGTCCACGTACACCTGGGACTGGGAAGCCGTGGACTCCGCCGGCACCAGGGTTGCGAACAGCAGTGAGCTCGTCACCGACGTGCAGCCCGGCCAGACCTCCAAGGGGGAGATGTTCACGGTCATCAAAGACGCCGACGGGCTCAAGCTGAACGTCACGTCCTTCGAACGCATGGCGGCGCCCTGACCGCCTACGCACGCCTTCGGGGCTACAGCTGATGCTCCAGGGGTGAGACCCTCCTAGAACGGATACCACCGCACCGCCGGATCCCCGTCGCGCAGCGATGCCACCCGGCGGCGGAATTCGGCGAGGGCCTTCGGATTGGCCGGGGCGTGCTGGGAGACCCAGGCGCAGCTGGCCGTCTCGCGGGCGCCGCGCAGCACCGCGCACCCCTCCCACTCCCGGACGTCCCAGCCGTACGCGGAGGTGAAGGCGTCGTAGGCCGCGGGGGCGAGGCCGTAGCGGTCGCGGGAGAGGGCGAGGACGACCAGGTCGTGTTCCCGGAGGTCGGCGGAGAACGTCTCCAGGTCGACCAGGACCGGGCCGTCCGGTCCGACGTGGACGTTGCGCGGGAGTGCGTCGCCGTGGATCGGGCCCGGCGGCAGATGCGGGACGAGTGCGGCGGCCGCGGCCGCGAAGCCGTCGCGGCGCTCACGGAGGTAGTCGGCGTCCGCCGGGTCGATCGCGTCTCCCGCCAGGCTCAGCCACCGCTCCACGCCGCCCAGCAGTTCGCGGCGCGGCAGGGTGAAGTCCGTCGGGGCGGGCAGCGCGTGCACCAGGGAGAGCAGCGGCGCGAGGTCGCGCGGCTCGGTGGGGCGCACGGGGTCGGGGAGCCGGTGCCACAGCGTCACGGGGTGGCCCTCGACCAGGCGGGGCCCGCGCTCGGCCGCGCGGACGGCCCGGACGCCGGACGCGGCGAGCCAGTCGGCCAGGGCCACTTCCCGCTCGGCCCGCTCGCGGAGCTCGGGGTGACCGGTGGCGTCCCGGCCGACCTTGATCACCAGGTCGTCGGCCGCGAAGACCGCGTTCTCGCCCAGCGCGAGCAGCTCCGCCGTGCCGGGGAACCCGGCGGCCGTGAGCACCTCGCGCGCTCGCATCTCGTCCATGGATGCGATTTTGCATCCCCGCAGGCCACCTTGACGAACCGATGACCCGTCAGCACGATGACGGAGGCCTCCCGGACAGCCGGAACGGGATGAAGTCCGCCTCAGGTGCATCAGTGAGATACAGGACAGAGGGGTCTTCTTCGTGACATCGGTGACCGCGACGAAGCGGTCCGGACCGGACGGCCCGGACGGTGGGCGCAACGAACGGGACGGGCGCGGTGGACAGGGCGGGCGCCCGCGGAGCTTCTGGCGTCCGGGGCGCCCAGGTCCTCCGGAACGTAAGGCGTTCGGGGACCGGGCCGCCTGGTTCCTGGTGCTGCCCGCGCTCATCCCGATCCTGGTCCTCAGCGTCGGCCCGCTCCTCTACGGCATCGCTCTCGCCTTCACCGACGCGCAGTCCGGCCGGACCCGCTCCACCCAGTGGATCGGCACCCTCAACTTCCAGGACCTGCTGCACGACACCCTGTTCTGGGATTCGTTCCGGATCGGCCTGCTCTGGGCCGTGGGCGTCACCGTCCCGCAGTTCCTCCTGGCGCTCGGTCTCGCCCTGCTGCTCAACCAGAACCTGCGGATGCGCTGGCTGGCCCGGGCGCTGGCGATCATCCCCTGGGCGATGCCCGAGGTCGTCGTCGGCATCATGTGGCGGCTGGTCTACAACCCGGACGCGGGCATCCTCAACGAGACCATCCGCGACCTCGGACTCGGCGACGGCCGGGACTGGCTGACCGGCCTTGCCACCGCGCTGCCCGCCGTGATCCTCGTCGGCATCTGGGCGGGCATGCCGCAGACCACCGTGGCGCTGCTCGCCGGGCTCCAGAACACCCCGCGCGAACTCCACGAGGCGGCGGCCCTGGACGGGGCGGGCGCCTGGCGCCGTTTCCGTACGGTCACCTGGCCGGCCCTGAAGCCGATCGCGCTCGCCATCTCCGCGCTCAACCTGATCTGGAACTTCAACTCCTTCGCCCTGGTCTACGTCCTGACCAGCGGAGGACCCGGCGGCCGGACCCGGCTGCCGATGCTCTTCGCCTACGAGGAGGCCTTCCGCTACGGGCAGTTCGGCTACGCCGCGGCGATGGGCTGTGTGATGGTCGCGGTGATCTCCGTGCTCCTGGCCCTCCATCTCGTCGGCCGGCTCAGGGGAGGCGAGGACCGATGAGGCCTGGACCGATGGGGCAGAAGCCGGCACGGCGCGAATCCACCGGGCTGCGCACCGGCGGGCCCGCGCGGGCCGCACAGTACCTGGCCCTCCTGGCGTACCTGGTCTTCCTCGCGTTCCCGTTCGTGTGGCTGATCTCGACCGCGTTCAAGCCCGCCCGCGAACTCGGCTCGCTGCACCCCACCTGGATCCCCGAGCAGCCCACACTCGACAACTTCCGGCAGGCCTTCGACGAGCAGCCGCTGCTCCAGGCCGCGGCCAACTCCCTGCTCGCCGCCGTCGGCGCGGCCCTGATCGCCGTCGTGATCGCCACCCCGATGGCCTATGTGATGGCCCGCCACCGGGGGCGCCTCGCCACCGCGGCGACCGGCTGGGTCGTGGTCAGCCAGGCGTTCCCGTTCGTCCTGGTGATCATTCCGCTCTTCCTGATCCTGAAGAACCTGCATCTGATCAACACCCTGTGGGGGCTGATCCTGGTCTACGTCGTCTGGTCGCTGCCTTTCGCGCTGTGGATGCTCGCCGGTTATGTAAGGGCCGTGCCGGCCGAGCTGGAGGAGGCCGCCGCCGTCGACGGGGCGGGCCGGGTGCGGACCCTCGTCTCGGTCGTCGCCCCGCTGCTCGCCCCCGGGATCGTCGCCACCGCGCTGTTCGCCTTCATCACCGCATGGAACGAGTTCTTCTTCGCGCTCGTCCTGCTCAAGACCCCGGAGAAGCAGACCTTGCCGGTCGTCCTCACCCACTTCCTCGGCGCGGAGGGCGTGGCCGACCTCGGCCCGCTCGCCGCGGCCGCCTTCCTCGCCACGCTGCCCTCCCTCGTCCTCTTCGCCTTCATCCAGCGGCGGATCACCGGCGGGATGACGGCCGGGGCGGTGAAGAACTGATGCGCGCCACGGCCCGGCGGGCGGCGACCGCCGTCGCCGTACTGGCCCTGCTGCTCACCGGCTGCTCCGGCGGCGGCGACGAGGGGCGGGACGCGGACGGCACGATCCGGCTCAGGTTCCAGTCGCTGGCCTGGCAGAAGGAGTCCGTCGACGCCAACGAGCAGTTGGTGAAGGAGTGGAACGACGCTCACCCCAACGTCCAGGTGGAGTACGTCCAGGGCAGCTGGGACAGCGTCCACGACCAGCTGCTCACCTCCTTCGAGGGCGGCGAGGCCCCCGATGTCATCCACGACGCATCCGACGACCTGGCCGACTTCGCGTACGGGGGCTACCTCGCCGACCTGCGCCCCTTCCTCCCCGGCCGGCTCAAGGCCGATATCCCCGAACAGTCCTGGCGCACCACCACGTTCGGCGAGGGCGTCCACGGGGTGCCCTTCCTCCAGGAGCCCCGGGTCCTGATCGCCAACACGAAGCTGCTGAAGGCCTCGGGCGCCCGCGTCCCGACCCCGGAGCGCCCCTGGAGCTGGCAGGAGTTCCGGCAGGTGACGAAGGAGCTGACGGGCAAGAGGCGGTACGGGATCGCCTGGCCGCTCAAGGAGCCGGTCTCCGTCACCCTCAACCTCGGCCTGTCCGGCGGCGGGCAGCTCTTCCACCGCGACGACGACGGCAAGGCGGTCCTGCGCTTCGAGCAGGGCGACGGCGTGGTGACCGGCACCATCCGCGACCAGGTCAACACCGACGGCAGCGCGGCCCGCAGCGCGCTGGGCATGGGCGGTTCGGACGCGCTGCCCGGGTTCTTCGGCGGCAAGTACGCGATGCTCCCGCTCGGGTTCTCGTACCGTCAGCAGGTCATCCAGCAGGCCCCCGAAGGGTTCGACTGGACCGTCCTGCCGATGCCGGCGGGCGCGGGCGGCGCGGTCCAGGGCGTGAGCCCGCAGACGCTGTCGGTCGCCGAGGAGAGCCCGCACAAGAAGGAAGCCGTCGCGTTCATCGACTTCCTGCTGCGGCCGCCGAACATGGTGCGCCTGGCGCGCGGGGACTGGATGCTGCCGACCGGGACGGAGGCGCTGGCCGATCCGTCGCTGCGTACCGCCGAGCACGGCTGGGCCGTCGGCACCGCGCTCGCCCAAGGGCTGCGGCCGGCGCCGGCCCAGTCGGTGCGGGGCTATCCCGAGTGGAAGGACAAGGTGGCGACCCCCGCGCTCCAGGAGTACTACAGCGGCGCGATCGACGCCGACGGGCTGAGCAGACGGCTGGTGGCCGACGGGAATCGGGTGCTGGCCCGCTACCAGCGCTGAGCCCGAACCGAAAGAAATTGCACGAGACGTATCGTCTCGCCTACGGTGGGCGGCATGACGGAATCCCCGCGTGCCCACATCGCCATGTTCTCCATCGCCGCCCACGGACATGTGAACCCGAGTCTCGACGTCATCCGCGAACTCGTCGACCGTGGACACCGTGTCAGCTACGCCATCCCGGCCTCCTTCGCCGAGAAGGTCGCCGCCACCGGCGCCGAGCCCGTGATCTACACCTCCACCCTGCCGACCGACGAGGACCCCGAAGCCTGGGGCACCGAGCTGATCGACAACATCGAACCCTTCCTGAACGACGCCATCCAGGCGCTCCCGCAGCTTGTCGAGGCCTTCGCGGGCGACGAGCCCGACCTCGTCCTGCACGACATCACCTCCTATCCCGCCCGGGTCCTCGCCCACCGCTGGGGCGTCCCCGCCGTCTCCCTCTGGCCCAACCTGGTCCCCTGGGACGGGTACGAGGAGGAGGTCGGGGAGCCGATGGCCGCCGAGCTGAAGCGGACCGAGCGCGGCAGGGCGTACTACGCGCGCTTCGACGACTGGCTCGCCGGGAACGGCCTCGGCCATGTCTCCAGCGACGACTTCGTGGCCCGTCCGCGCCGCGGCCTCGTCCTGATCCCCGAGGCGCTCCAGCCGAACGCGGACCGGGTGAACCGTGAGATGTACACCTTCGTCGGCGCCTGCCAGGGCGACCGCGCGGACCAGGGTGAGTGGGCCCGGCCGTCCGGTGCGGAGAAGGTGCTGCTGGTCTCGCTCGGCTCCTCGTTCACCAAGCAGCCCGCCTTCTACCAGGAGTGCGTCGAAGCCTTCGGCGGCCTGCCCGGCTGGCATGTGGTGCTCCAGATCGGCGCGCACGTCGATCCCGCCGAACTCGGTGACGTACCCGGCAACGTGGAGGTACGCACCTGGGTGCCGCAACTGGCCGTCCTCAAGCAGGCCGACGCCTTCATCACCCACGCCGGCGCGGGCGGCAGTCAGGAGGGGCTCGCCACCGGCACCCCGATGGTCGCCGTCCCGCAGGCCGTCGACCAGTTCGGCAACGCGGACATGCTCCGGTCGCTGGGGGTGGCCCGGCACCTGCCGATGGAGGAGGCCGACGCCGCGAGTCTGCGCGAGGCCGTGCTCGCCCTCGTGGACGACCCCGAAGTGGCCGCCCGGTGCGGGCGCCTGAGTGAGCAGATGGCCCGGGAGGGCGGCACTCCGCGGGCCGCCGACCTCATCGAGGCGGAGCTGTCGCGCTGAGCGGATCCGCCTGAATGGTATCCGGACGTTCTCCGTCCCGCCCCACGTGCCGCGGCCAGCGGTTTCGTGGGGCGGAACGCCTTTGTTCCCTTTCTGTGAGGCCGATGTGACGCCGGGTCCGGTCGGCGCATCTGCACGCACACCCTTGCGATTTCACACCCGGGGCCGGGTGTTCACCCCTCTCGCGCACACCTTCACGGGCCTTCACGTGTCTTCACGCATGGTCACATCTGCCTCAAGGGCCTCAGGTGGGGTGCGGGTGACGGCCCGACGGGCGGTGTCCGACGCCGTGAAGGCGGCTCTGAGCAGGCGGTATGCCGGGTGGAGGCGGTCTCTCGGAGCTGCTCTTCGCCGGTCTGTCCGGGCGAGCCGGATGCCTGTCGGTCCTTCACGCACCTTGTGACCAGCCATGGCTGATTTCCTATTGCGAAACCTTGTTGAGCAAGTCACACCTCCATGAAGGCCTTGATCTGCGCTCGTCAATCGGTCAGGGTTTCGAGCCAGCCCCCGGAGATCTTCCGGCCGAGGGTCAATCCCCCCACAAAGAATGACGAGGAGCTGCCTCTTCATGGCCAAGCACCAGCGCACCCGTCGCATCAAGCTGACCGCCGCGATCACCGCCGTGGCGGCCGCCGCCGGAGTCACCCTTCTCGGTACCTCGTTCGCGGGAGCCGCACCGGCTCCCATGGGCACGGTCTACGGCGCGGACGCCGCGACCGCGGTGTCCGGCAGCTACATCGTGATGCTGGACGAGAAGAAGGCCGACAAGTCCAAGCTCGCCGAGGAGTACGGCGGCAAGCTCAAGCGCAACTACTCCTCCAGCATCAACGGCTTCTCCGCCAGCGGCCTTTCGGAGACCGAGGCCAAGCGCCTCGCCGCCGACCCCGCCGTCGCCAAAGTGGTGCAGAACAAGAAGTTCAGCATCGACGCCACCCAGGACAACCCGCCGTCGTGGGGTCTGGACCGGATCGACCAGACCGAGACCGCGGGCGACAACGCCTACACCTACCCGGACGCCGCCGGCGAGGGCGTCACCGCGTACGTCATCGACACCGGTGTCCGTGTCACCCACGAGGACTTCGAGGGCCGGGCCACCTCGGGCTTCGACGCCGTGGACAACGACGACGACGCCGACGACGGCAACGGGCACGGCACCCACGTGGCGGGCACCATAGCCGGGGCCGCGCACGGCGTCGCCAAGAAGGCGAACATCGTGGCCGTCCGCGTCCTGGACGACAACGGCTCGGGCACCACCGAGCAGGTCATCGCCGGGATCGACTGGGTCGCCGCCAACGCCAAGGGTCCGTCCGTCGCCAACATGAGCCTCGGTGGCGGGGCCGACCCGGCTCTCGACGAGGCCGTCCAGAAGGCCATCGCCGCGGGCATCACCTTCGGCGTGGCCGCCGGGAACGAGTCCAGCGACGCCGGCCAGGGCTCGCCCGCCCGTGTCCCCGAGGCGATCACCGTCGCCTCGTCCACGGACGCCGACGAGCAGTCGTCGTTCTCCAACTACGGTTCGATCGTGGACATCTACGCCCCGGGCTCGGACATCACGTCCACCTGGATCGACAGCGACACCGGCACCAACACGATCTCCGGTACGTCCATGGCCACCCCGCACGTCGTCGGCGCGGCCGCCGTCTACCTGGCGGGCCACCAGGACGCCACCCCGGAGGCGGTCGCCACGGCGCTCACCGAGGGAGCCACCCCGGACGCCATCAGCAACGCCACCGAAGGCACGGCGAACCTGCTCCTCAAGGTCGTCGAGTAGCACCCCGGTTCCGACCGGACGCCGGGCGGCGGTGGGCACGTACCACCGCCGCCCGGCCCCCGCGCACAGCAGCCGCCGCGCTCTCCCCCACGGGGCGTGGCGGCTGCGCCGTGCGGGCAGGCCGAAGGGGACCCGCGATCGCCCCGCCACGGATCGCGCCGGGCAGCGTGTCGGCCCGAAGCGACGTCAGGCCCTAGGGTGGGTGGCCATGACGACGACGTACGCGGCGCTGCTGCGGGGGATCAACGTGAGCGGCGGCAAGAGGGTCCCGATGCCCGAACTGCGCACCGTCCTCACCGAACTGGGACACACCGGCATCGCCACCTATCTGCAGAGCGGCAACGCCGTCTTCCGGAGCGACGGCGACGACGAGGACGCCCTGGCCGCCGCCCTGGAGCAGGCCCTGCACGAACGGTTCGGATTCGCCGTCGACTGCCTAGTGCGCGACGCCGGCTATCTCGCCGCCGTCGCCGACGCCTGCCCCTTCCCCGCCGCCGACCTGGAGGGCAAGCAACTCCACGTCACCTACTACGACCGGCCCGTGGACGCGGACCGCTTCGCGGACCTGGAGGCGGGCGACTTCCTGCCGGAGGAGTTCCGGCTCGGCGACCGCTGTCTGTACCTGTACGCCCCCGACGGGCTCGGCCGCTCCAAGCTGGCCGTCGCGCTGGGACGCCCCCGCCACGTCAGAGGCCTCACCGCCACCAGTCGTAACTGGAACACCGTGGCGAAGCTCGTGGAGATGACCCGTGGCTGAGAGCCTGTCGGGCGACCTCTGACCGGGCGGCCACGCCCTGGCACGCACGCTTCCGGCGTTGCCGAAAGGCCCTGGCAGCTCCCCCCCCCACGACGAACTGCGCGACGCGGACGGCCCGTACGCCGCCCTGTGGCGCGCCCGGTCCGGCAGCCGCACCGCGCCGCACCCCTGAGCGCTCCTCCTCGCCCGGCCGCCGCACCTGGCCGGGCCGCCCCGAATGGCCCACCGGACCGGAGTCCGATTGGCCCAGGAGCCCGCGCCAATCGCTTTCTAGGGTGAGAACCATGAGCACCCGCCACGCCACCACCGTCGACTTCTACTTCGACCCCGCCTGCCCGTTCGCCTGGATCACCTCCCGCTGGATGCTGGAGGTCGAGCAGCGGCGCGACCTCGACCTCCGCTTCCGGCCCATGAGCCTGTATCTGCACAACCAGGGCAACGACCTGCCCGACCGGTACCGCGAGCTGGTCGACAAGTCGATCGGACCGGTCCGGGTCGCCGTCGCCGCGGCCGCCGCGCACGGCGACGGCATCCTGCGGGACCTCTACACCGCGCTGGGCACCCGTATCCACCAGCACCAGGAGAAGGACTTCGCCGTCGCCGTCGAAGCGTCCCTCGCGGAACTGGGCCTCCCCGCCGCTCTGGCGGAGGCCGCGCACTCCACGGCGTACGACGTGGAAGTCGCGCGCAGCCACGACGCGGGCAAGGACCCGGAGCAGGACGCGTACGTGGGCACGCCGACGATCCACGTCGACGGCACGGTGTGGTTCGGGCCGGTCCTGAACGCGATCCCGCGCGGTGAGGAGGCGGCCGGACTCTTCGACAGCTTCCGGGTGCTCGCGGGCCACCGGGGCTTCTTCGAACTCAAGCGCGGTCGCTCGGGCGGCCTGTCCTACGACTGAGGAGCCACGGCGCTCACGCCGACAGCGACGCCCCCACCCTCACCCGCGCCTCGTCGTACCGGTCCAGCAGCAGCCGCGCCAACTCCGGGGCGGGGCCGAGGACATCGGCCAGCACGTCCGCCCCGGCAGCCTCGGCGCCCGCCGCGATCCGGTCGGGGAGCCGGCCGGGCGCGATGACGTACGGCGCCACCGCCACCCGCTCCACGCCGTCGGCGCGCAGGGCCCGCACCGCGTCCTCGGTGCGGGGAAGTGGTGCGGAGGCGAACGCAGGCCGCACGGCGCACCAACCGGTGTGCCGCAGCTCCCGCGCGATTTCAGCGATCACTGCGATCGCCTCCGGGTCTGTGGATCCCGCCGAGGCCAGGACGAGCCCGGTCCGGGGGAGGTCGCCGGGACGGATCCCGGCCTCCCGCAGCCGCCGCCCCAGGGTGACGCCCAGCAGCGGGGACGGGCCGAGGACGTCGGCCTGCCGGATGTGCAGCCGGGGCAGCCGGGCGCGGGCCTCGCGCAGGACCGACGGGATGTCGGTCTTGGCGTGGAACGCCCGGGTGAGCAGCAGCGGCAGGGCGACGACCTCGTCCGCGCCCTGTGCGGCCAGGCGCTCCAGCACCCGGGGCACGGAGGGCGCGTTGAACTCCAGGAACGCGGTCTCCACGCGCAGCCCCGGCCGCTCGGCCCGGACCCGCTCGGTGAGCGCGTGCACGGTCGCGGCGTGCCGCGGGTCGCGGCTGCCGTGGGCGATGACGAGGAGAACGGGACGGGGCATGGCGTGACTCAGTTCTTGATGAGGAGACCGCGGCTGCGCAGCACCCACCGCTCCAGCGGACTGAAGACGAGCAGGTCGATCGCGATGCCGACGAACAGGATGAGCAGGATCGAGAGGAAGATCCCGGGCATGTCGAAGTTGCTGCGGCCGTTCTCCAGCAACTGGCCGAGTCCCAAGCCCAGTTCGGGGGACGAGGCGATGATCTCGGCGGCCATCAGCGAGCGCCAGGAGAACGCCCAGCCCTGCTTGAGGCCCGCCAGATAGCCTGGCAGCGCCGCCGGGAGCACGATGTGCCAGGTCCCGCGCAGCCCGGTCGCGCCCAGGGTGCGGCCCGCCCGGAGGAACAGCGGCGGCACCTGGTCGACGCCGGAGACCAGCCCGTTGGCGATCGAGGGCACCGCGCCCAGCAGGATCACCGCGAACATCATCCGGTCGTTCAGGCCGAGCCAGATCACCGCCGGGGCCACCCAGGCGACCGACGGCAGCGACTGGAGCCCGGACAGGATCGGGCCGATCGCGGCCCGGACCAGCCTCACCCGGGCGACCAGCAGCCCCAGCGGCGTACCGATGGCGACCGCGAGCAGGAAGCCGAGCAGACCGCGCGAGACGCTGGTCCAGACGACCTCCAGCAGCGTGCCCGCCAGCCACATCTCCCGCGCACTGTTCCAGACGGCGGACGGCGGCGGCAGCTTGTAGACCTCCGTGACCTGGGCGCGGACCAGCAGCTCCCAGAGCACCAGGACCAGCGCCACCGCCACGACGGGCGGCAGCACCTTGCGCAGCAGGACCTCGCGCACCGGGGTGCGGCGGATCTGCACGGCGTCCAGGGCGTCGAGCCCGGCCTCCAGGCCCGCCAGATCGTCGGACTTCGCGCCGACCGGTCCGGCCGCCCCGTCCGGCCGCTTCCGGCTCGACGTGATGTCAGTGCTGGCCATGTCGGCGGATCTCCCCACGCAGTTCTTCGGTGATCTCGACGGACAGCTCCGCCACGGCGGAGTCCTCGATACGGCGCGGCTGCTCGATGTCGACCGTCCACTCCCGGGCGATCCGGCCCGGCCGGGACGACAGCAGCACGACGCGCTGCGCGAGCCGTACAGCCTCGCGCACGTTGTGTGTGACGAAGAGGACCGAGGCGTTCGTCTCCCGCCAGATCCGGGTGAGTTCATCGTGCAGCACATCGCGGGTGATGGCGTCCAGCGCCGCGAACGGTTCGTCCATCAGCAGCAGTTGGCTGTCCTGGGCGAGCGCGCGGGCCATCGCGACGCGCTGCCGCATACCGCCGGACAGCTCGTGCACCCGCTTGCCGTGGGCCCCGCCGAGCCGGACGAGTTCGAGCAGCCGCTCCGCCTCGGTGCGGCGCTCCGACTTCGGTACCCCGCGCAGCCGCAGGGCCAGTTCGATGTTCTTGCCCGCGGTCAGCCACGGGAAGAGGGCGTGCTCCTGGAACATCAGGGCCGGCCGCCCGCCGGGGGTCTCGATGGACCCGGCGGACGGGCGGTCGAGTCCGGCCACCAGATTCAGCAGCGTCGACTTCCCGCACCCGGAGGCTCCCAGGAGGGTGACGAACTCACCCGGAGCGACATCGAGCGTGATGTCGTCCAGCACGAGCTGCTGCCCCGTGGGTCCGGCGAAGGACTTCGAGACGTGCGCGAGACGGGCGGCGTGCTCGACCGCCGTGCGTTCCTCGGCCTTGGTGAGGGTGGTGGTCGCCATGGTCGTCACCTCCTGGGAATCCTGGATCCTGGTACGGGCGGGTGGGCTACTTGACGCCGAGACCGGCGTCGGCGACCTCGGGCCGGCCCTCGGCCTTGAGGACCTTGTTCAGCGGGCCCAGGTCGTAGATGCCCTGGAGGTTCGGCTCCTTGAGCAGACCGGACTTCACCGCGTGCCCGGCCTGCGTCTTGAGCGTGTCGGACAACGGGTCGTCGGTGATCTCGATGGACTCCCACGCCGGGTCGAGGATCTCCTCGGGCAGCGGCTTGCCGCTCAGGGTCTCCAGCGCCTTGTTCGCGGAGGCCTTGGCCTCCTCGGGGTTGGCGTTGATCCACCTGTTGGTGGCGACCGAACCCTTCAGCACCGCCTCGACGACGTCCGGGTGCTCGTCGAGGAACTTCTGCGACACGATGATGTTCGTGATCACGAACTTCTTGTCGGGCCACAGGTCCTTCTCGTCGAGGAGCACCTTCGCGCCCTCGGAGACCAGCTTGGAGGCGGTCGGCTCCGGCACCCACGCGCCGTCCAGGTCACCGGACGTGTAGGCGCCCGGCGTCACCTTGTTGTCCGAGCGGACCACGGAGACATCGCCCTTGCCGCTCTGGGCGTCGACCTGCCAGCCCTGCTCGGAGATCCAGTCGAGGAAGGCCACGTCCTGGGTGTTGCCGAGCTGCGGGGTGGCGATCTTCTTGCCCTTGAGGTCGTCCAGGGTCTTGATCCGGTCCGGGTCCACGACCAGCTTCACCCCGCCGGAGGCCGAACCGGAGATGATCCGCAGGCCCTTGCCCTGGGACCTGGCGTAGCCGTTGATGGAGGGCGAGGGGCCGATGAAACCGATGTCGATGGACCCGGCGTTCAGCGCCTCGATCTCCGAGGGGCCCGCGTTGAAGGTCGTGGACTCGACCCGGGTACCGCCCAGTTCCTTCTGGATGGTGCCTTCCCGGATACCGACCAGGGCGGTGGCGTGCGTGAGGTTCGGGAAGTAGCCGATCCTCACGGTGTCGGAGGAGAGCTTCTTCCCTCGGGCGGAGACGTTCGCCTTCCGGGCGCCGTCGCCCTCCGCCTGGGAACCGTAGCCGCATGCGGTGGCCGCCAGGGCGATCAGCGGCAGGGCGGCGACGGCGGCGAGGCCGCGGCGAGGGGTGGAACGGGGGGCAGGCACGGGAGGCTTTCCTCTCGTCGGCCCGGTGCTCACGTCCCGCTGGCTGGTCAGGGGGGCGTGGCCGGGAGGTCGGCAGGTCTTCGGCGGTACGGACGGTGCGGGAGGGCGCGCGAGCAGTGCGCGTACGTCATCACGCACATCGCCCGACCCCGCCCTGACCTCCCCCAAGCTCTCGAATTCGTTCGAGCGGGGGGCGCCCCCTCCCGAGGGCGCCGCTGCCCGCCCGGCCGCCCTCCTTCGCGGAGGTGGAGAAGAAATCGGTGGCCATCAGAAGTCCCACTCGGCGTCGTCGGCGGCGCTCCCGGCCGCGGCTTCGGCGACCGCGGCGAACGAGGCGCCCGCCATGCCGGCGCTCAGCGTCGTACCGTCCGCCGGGTCGATCAGCAGGAACGAACCGGTGCGCCGGGAGTCGGCGTACGCGTCGAGCGCGAGCGGCTCGGCGGTGCGCACGACGACCCGGCCGATGTCGTTGGCGACCAGCTGCCCGGGGGCCGGGTGCTGGGAGAGGTCGTCCAGGGTGAGCCGCGAGGGGATGTCCTTGACGATCGCCTTGACGGTGCGGGTGGTGTGCTTGAGCAGCACCCGCTGGCCCACCGAGAGCGGCTGGTCGGCCACGTGGCAGACGGTCGCCTCGACGTCCCTTGTGATGGCGGGGGAGTCGTCGGCCGGGGCGATCAGGTCGCCGCGTGAGATGTCGATGTCGTCGGCCAGCCGGATCGTCACCGACTGCGGCGCCCACGCGATGTCGACGCTGTCGCCGAAAGCGTCGATGCCCGCGATCGTGGTGGTGCGCCCCGAGGGGAGTACGGAGACGGCCTCGCCGACCCGGAACACCCCGGCCGCGATCTGACCGGCGTAACCCCGGTAGTCGGGGTGCTCGGCGCTCTGCGGGCGGATCACGTACTGCACGGGGAAGCGCGCGTGGCAGGCGGTGAGGTCATGGCTGACCGGCACCGTCTCCAGGTGCTCCAGGACGGTCGGCCCGCCGTACCAGTCCATGTGCGCGGACGGTTCCACCACGTTGTCCCCGGCCAGCGCCGAGATCGGGATCGCGGTGATCTCCGGGACGCCGAGCGAGGCGGCGTACGCGGTGAACTCCTCTGCTATGGCGGCGAACACGGGCTCCGCGTAGTCGACCAGGTCCATCTTGTTGACCGCCAGCACCACGTGCGGGACGCGCAGCAGCGCGGCGACCGCGGCGTGCCGGCGGGTCTGCTCGACTACGCCGTTGCGGGCGTCGACCAGGACCACGGCCAGCTCGGCCGTGGAGGCGCCGGTCACCATGTTGCGGGTGTACTGCACGTGGCCCGGGGTGTCCGCGAGGATGAACCGCCGCCGGGCGGTGGCGAAGTAGCGGTAGGCCACGTCGATGGTGATCCCCTGCTCGCGCTCGGCCCGCAGCCCGTCGGTCAGCAGTGCCAGGTCCGGCGCCTCCTGACCACGGTTCAGCGAGGCCTGCTCGACGGCCTCCAGCTGGTCGGTGAGGATCGACTTGGAGTCGTGCAGCAGACGTCCCACGAGGGTGGACTTGCCGTCGTCGACCGACCCGGCCGTGGCGAACCGCAGCAGGGTGGTGGCCGACAACTGCTCGGCCGACAGGATGGGTGTGGTCATGGTGGGCCTCTCGTGCGGATCAGGCCGGATCAGGGAGCGGGGTCTGGCGCCGTGCATCGCAAGGCGGAGGAGGGAGTCGGACGGGGCCTCCCCTGCTCGAGCGGAGCCGAGAGCGTGGGGAAGGAGCCATGGCGGGTGACGACAGCGCGGCGAGGTGCGGTGCCAGGGCACGCGAGCCCGGCATGATCCGCACGAGAGGCCTCAGAAGTACCCCTCGCGCTTGCGGTCTTCCATCGCGGCCTCGGACATCTTGTCGTCGGCGCGGGTCGCGCCCCGCTCGGTGAGCCGGGAGGCGGCGATCTCGGTGATCACGGCGTCCAGCGTGGTGGCGTCGGAGTCGACGGCCCCGGTGCAGGACATGTCGCCGACCGTGCGGTAGCGCACCAGACGGGTCTCGGTCGACTCGTGCTCCTTGGGCCCGCCCCAGTGACCCGCCGTCAGCCACATGCCGTTGCGGTCGAAGACCTCGCGCTCGTGGGCGAAGTAGATCTCCGGGAGTTCGATGCCCTCGCGCTCGATGTACTGCCAGACGTCCAGCTCGGTCCAGTTGGAGATCGGGAAGACCCGGACGTGCTCGCCGGGGGCGTGCCGGCCGTTGTACAGCTGCCACAGCTCGGGGCGCTGGCGGCGCGGGTCCCACTGCGAGAACTCGTCGCGCAGCGAGAAGACCCGCTCCTTGGCGCGCGCCTTCTCCTCGTCGCGCCGCCCGCCGCCGAACACGGCGTCGAAGCGGTGCTGCTGGATCGCCTCGGTGAGCGGGACGGTCTGGAGCGGGTTACGGGTGCCGTCGGGGCGCTCGCGGAGCTTCCCGGCGTCGATGTACTCCTGCACGGAGGCGACGTGCAGCCGCAGCCCGTGCTTCTTCACCGTACGGTCGCGGTACTCCAGGACCTCGGGGAAGTTGTGCCCGGTGTCCACGTGCAGCAGCGTGAACGGCACCGGCGCGGGCGCGAACGCCTTGAGCGCCAGGTGCAGCATCACGATGGAGTCCTTGCCGCCGGAGAACAGGATCACCGGCCGCTCGAACTCACCCGCCACCTCGCGGAAGATGTGGACCGCCTCCGACTCCAGGGAGTCCAGGTGGCTGAGCGCGTACGGGTTGACGGTGCCTTCCGGCACGGTGGCGACGGTGCTCACGCCAGGCCCCTCTCGGTGAGCAGCGCGTGGAGCGCCGCTGCGGACTCCTGCACGGTCTGCTGGTGCGACTCGATCCGCAGGTCGGGCGATTCGGGGGCCTCGTAGGGGTCGTCGACCCCGGTGAGACCGGTGAGTTCGCCGGCCGCCTGCTTGGCGTACAGCCCCTTCACATCGCGTACGGAGCACACCTCGACGGGCGTCGCGACGTGCACCTCCAGATAGGTGGTGGACTCGGCGGCGTGCCGCCCCCGGACCGCCTCGCGGCTGTCGGCGAACGGGGCGATGACGGGGACCAGCACCTTCACGCCGTTGGCCGCGAGCAGTTCGGCGACGAAGCCGATCCGGGCCACGTTGGTGTGCCGGTCCTCGCGGGAGAAGCCGAGGCCCGCGGAGAGGAACTCGCGGATCTCGTCGCCGTCGAGCACCTCCACCCGGTGGCCCTCGGTCCGCAGCCGGCCCGCCAGCTCGTACGCGATGGTGGTCTTGCCCGCGCTCGGCAGACCGGTCAGCCAGATCGTGGCTCCCGTCTCCGTCACGCTCATCGAACCCTCCTGATCAGTCGTCATCAGCCGTGCAGCCCGCATTCGGTCTTGCCGCGTCCGGCCCAGCGGCCGGCCCGCGCGTCCTCGCCCTCCAGCACCCGGCGGGTGCAGGGCGCGCAGCCGACGGAGGCGTAGCCGTCCATCAGCAGCGGGTTGGTGAGCACCCCGTGCTCGGCGACGTAGGCGTCCACGTCGTCCTGGGTCCAGCGGGCGATGGGGGAGACCTTCACCTTGCGGCGCTTGGCGTCCCAGCCCACGACCGGGGTGTTCGCCCGGGTCGGGGACTCGTCGCGGCGCAGGCCCGTCGCCCACGCGGCGTACGCGGTCAGGCCGTCCTCCAAGGGCTTCACCTTGCGCAGCGCGCAGCACAGGTCCGGGTCGCGGTCGTGCAGCTTCTCGCCGTGCTCCGCGTCCTGCTCGGCCACGGTCCGCCGCGGGGTGATCGTGATGACGTTGACGTCCATCACGGCCTCCACCGCGTCCCGCGTCCCGATGGTCTCCGGGAAGTGGTAGCCGGTGTCCAGGAACACCACGTCCACGCCCGGCATCGCCCGCGACGCCAGGTGCGCGACCACGGCGTCCTCCATCGAGGAGGTGACGCAGAAGCGCGGCCCGAACGTGTCGGTCGCCCACTTCAGGATCTCGGTGGCGGAGGCGTCCTCCAGCTCCCGTCCGGCCCGCTCGGCCAGCTCCCGGAGCTCCCGGTCGGTGAGCTCGCCACTCAGCAGAGTGTCCGTCATATCCCGTCCCCTTCAACGTGGTTGCGCTGAACGCCCCGGGTCAGCAGGCCAAGGAACTTCAGCTGGAACGCACGGTTGCAGGAAGCACATTCCCAGGCGCCGTGACCGGTCTCGTTGGGGCGCAGGTCCTCGTCGCCGCAGTACGGGCAGTAGAACGGGGCGGCTCGCTCGCTCATGACAGCGACTCCGCACTTGCGCGCGCCGCCCAGGTCGCGAAGCGCTCGCCGTCCTCGCGCTCCTCCTGGAAGCGGCCGAGCACCCGCTCGACGTAGTCCGGCAGATCGGCCGAAGTGACCTTCAGGCCACGGACCTTGCGGCCGAACCCGGCCTCCAGCCCGAGCGCCCCGCCGAGGTGCACCTGGTAACCCTCCACCTGCTCGCCGTTCTCGTCCAGCATCAACTGGCCCTTGAGACCGATGTCCGCGACCTGGATACGGGCGCAGGCGTTCGGGCAGCCATTGATGTTGATGGTGATCGGGTGGTCGAACTCCGGGATGCGGCGCTCCAGTTCGTCGATGAGGGCAGCACCGCGCGCCTTCGTCTCGACGATCGCCAGCTTGCAGAACTCGATGCCGGTGCAGGCCATCGTGCCGCGCCGGAACGGGGACGGGGTGACCTTGAGGTCGAGTGCCTCCAGGCCGGCGACCAGGGACTCCACCTGCTCCTCGGCCACGTCCAGCACGATCATCTTCTGCTCGGCGGTGGTCCGCACCCGGCCGGAGCCGTGCGCGTCGGCCAGCTCGGCGATCTTGGTGAGCGTGGAGCCGTCGACCCGGCCCACCCGTGCGGCGAAGCCGACGTAGAAGCGGCCGTCCTTCTGCCGGTGCACCCCGAGGTGGTCGCGCCAGGTCTGGGCGGGCTGCTCGGGCGCGGGCCCGTCGGTCAGCTCACGCTTCAGGTACTCGTCCTGGAGGACCTGGCGGAACTTCTCCGGCCCCCAGTCCGCGACGAGGAACTTCAGCCGGGCGCGGGTGCGCAGCCGCCGGTAGCCGTAGTCACGGAAGATCCCGATGACCCCGCCGTACACGTCGGGCACCTCGTCCAGCGGCACCCAGGCGCCGAGCCGCACTCCGAGCTTGGGGTTGGTGGAGAGGCCGCCGCCGACCCAGAGGTCGAAGCCCGGTCCGTGCTCCGGGTGGTTCACGCCGACGAAGGCGATGTCGTTGATCTCGTGCGCCACGTCCAGGTGCGGGGAGCCGGAGATCGCCGTCTTGAACTTGCGGGGCAGGTTGGAGAATTCGGGGTTGCCGATGAACCGGCGCTGGATCTCGTCGATCGCCGGCGTGCCGTCGATGATCTCGTTCTCCGCGACGCCCGCGACGGGCGAGCCGAGGATCGTGCGGGGCGTGTCACCGCAGGCCTCCGTGGTGGAAAGGCCAACCTCTTCGAGCCGTCGCCAGATCTCCGGCACGTCCTCGATGCGGATCCAGTGGTACTGCACGTTCTGCCGGTCGGTGAGGTCGGCGGTGCCGCGCGCGAACTCCTGGGAGATCTCCCCGATCACCCGCAGTTGCCGCGTGGTCAGCCGGCCGCCGTCGATGCGGACGCGCAGCATGAAGTACTCGTCGTCCAGCTCCTCCGGCTCCAGCACGGCCGTCTTGCCGCCGTCGATGCCGGGCTTGCGCTGGGTGTAAAGCCCCCACCAGCGCATGCGTCCGCGCAGGTCGTTCGGGTCGATGGAGTCGAAGCCGCGCTTGGCGTAGATCGTCTCAATACGTGTCCGTACGTTGAGACCGTCGTCGTCCTTCTTGAACTGCTCGTTCCCGTTCAGGGGGGTGTGGTGTCCCACGGCCCACTGACCCTCGCCACGGTGGCGTCCGGCCTTGCGGCGGGGCGTGGTGGTCGCAGGCTGTTCTGGGGTAGCGGCCATGACAATACGTCCTTCGGGACTGCGGGAGGGCGGCTCTGAGCGGCACACTCGCGCTGAGGCGCGGCGGTGCGCAGGGGCGGTTCAGAGGTAAGAGAGGGCGGCGGTGCTGGGACTCTCAGCCCGCCGGACAGATGGCGCTGGACATGCGGCCGAGGTCGACGTGGCGTCGACTCACCAAGGCGATTCCAGTTCCAGGCATGACGGAAGCGTGTCACGCGCATCTCTGGGCAGTCCACCACTATCCGCTATGTGGACGACTAGGTCTCGTATCGTGGGACGATGTGGTGCTCGCCACCGTGCGCGACGGCGGCATAGGGGACAAATCGCCCACGCGAGGCCCGGAAACGGGGGCGGTGGCCCCACCGCCCCCGGACTCCCGACGATCAGGAGGCGTACGCCCCGGGCCACGGACCGGGCGTCGCCACCTCCGGCTCCACCTCGGTCCTCGTGTCGAAGAGCCGGAAGCCCCGCCGCAGGTAGTTGTCCATCGCGTGCGGGCCGTCCTTCGAGCAGGTGTGCAGCCACACCCGCTTCGTCGCCGGCCGCTCCGGCCAGCGCTCGGCCAGGTCCCAGGCGCGCGCCACCCCGTACGAGAGGAGGTGACCGCCGATCCGCCGCCCCCGGAACGCCGGGATCAGCCCGAAGTACATGATCTCGACCACGCCGTCGTCCTGCGGGTCCAACTCGACGTACCCGGCGGGCGTCCCGTTCTCGTACGCCACCCAGGTCTCCGCCCCGGGCCGCCGCAGGGCCTCCTGCCACTGGGCGTACGTCATGCCCAGCCGGTCGGTCCACCGGATGTCCCCGCCCACGGCGGTGTAGAGGAACCGGCTGAACTCAGGCAACGGAACCTCGGACCGGACGATGCGCACATCACCCTCCGGCTCGCGCGCCGGGCGGAGATCGGCGGGCGAGGTCTGCTCCAGCGACCAGACGGTCACCTCGGTGGACGGCGCTGCGGGCTGCGGGGTGTCGCTCATGACGGCCAGAAAACCATGCCGCGGCCCGCCCTCGCACAGCGGCCCCCGTTCGGACCGGCCACGCGCCCACGGCGCCCCTTCACCGGACCGCCCGCCCGGGCACAGCGGCCCACGCTCAGGTGGCCCGGGCCGCCGCCCTGCGGGCCTCGGCCACCACCGGCGCCAGGGAGTGGGGCAGCAGATCCGCGCCGTGCTCCGGGTGGATCACCTCCACCTCCACCCCGTCCCCGAAGCGGTACGGGCGGTGGGCCAGGACCTCCGCCAGATGACGCCGCAGCCGGGAGACCTCGGCCCGGACCGTCACCGTCCGGGTCGCGTCCCCGAAGATGTCCCGCGCCAGCTCCGAGGCCGTCCGCCCCTGCCGGTGCACCGCCAGCGCGTACAGCAGCTCCGCGTGACGCGGCGAGAGCCGCTGTGTGCGGCTCCCCAGCGGCCCGGTCAGATGCACGGCGAGCGCCCGGGGCCGGCTCAGATCCAGCACCACCCGGCGCGGCTCCCCCTGCGCCCCGCCGTCGTCCACCCGCACCAGCCAGCCGCCCGGCAGCGGCTCGACCTGGCACATGCCGAGCGAGGGCAGCCACACCGGACCCGGCCGCAGCGACTTCGGCAGCGGCAGCCGGTCCACCGGAGCCATCCCGGTCACCGCCGCCAGCCGCCCGTGCACGTCCACCGCCAGCGCCCGCCCGCCGATCCGGCACAGGATCGGCGCGGCCACCGCGCGCAGCCGCTCGATCTCCGCGAGGTGGCGGGTGCGGATCTCGCCCTCGGCGAGCCGGGCCACCGAGTCGACCAGGGCCAGCGTCGCCGGGTGGAAGGTGGACGCAGGCCCGCTGATGTCCACGATCCCGATCAGCCGGCCGTCACGAGGATCCCGGACCGGGGCCGCCGCACAGGTCCAGCTGTGCAGCGCCCGGATGAAGTGCTCGGCCGAGTGGACCTGGATGGGGACACGGGCGGCCAGCGCCGTCCCGATCGCGTTCGTCCCGGTCGCCGCCTCGGCCCAGGCGGCCCCCTCCTCCAGGCAGATGTCGTGCGCCCGGCGCAGGACCCCCGTGTTGCCCTGCCGCCACAGCACCCGGCCCTCGGTGTCGGTCACCACCATGATCTGCTGCGCGGCGTCCGCGATCGAGGCCAGCCCCGCCCGCAGCAACGGCATCAGTTCGCCGAGCGCCGTGCCGCGGCGGCGGAGCTCGATCTCGTCCGCCTCCAGCAGCCGGCTCTCCGGCGACTGGTCGGGATCGATACCGCTGCGCACCACGCGGTCCCAGGAGGCGTCGATCTCCGGCCGGGGCGCGACGCCGGACCGTTCGCCCGCCAGCCGGGCCTCCCGCGCCCGGTGGAGCAGCCGGGTCACCTGGCGGCCCGCCCCCTGGCCCGTCACCCGCACCACCCCCGCGGAACCTGTGTCCGTCATGGTCCCCGTTCCCCCCGAACGCTTCCCTGCCCCGGCCCATCCTGCCGCTCACCGGACCGGGCCGCCGATCAGTCACATCATGGTTGCAACCCTATGCAACTCTGGCGACGCCCTGCGGGTCCGTACCAGAGTGGCAGAACACTGTGCGCCGGCCTGTCCCGGTCGCCCGGTGTCGCACAAGCATGGAGGGTGGTGCCGTGTCGGCGCAGCACCACCCTCCGTCGCTTTCCCGGGTCGCTACGAGGCGGCCGGCCGGGCCCGCGCCACCACCGAGGCCAGATCAATCGTGTGCGGCAGCGTCCCGAACGCCGCGCCCCAGTCCCGGCCCAGCCGCGAGGCGCAGAACGCGTCGGACACCTCCGGCGGCGCCCAGCGCACCAGCAGCGAACCCTGGAGCACCAGCGCGATCCGCTCCACCAGACGCCGCGCCCGCGCCTCGATGCCCTCCAGGTCCGCCAGCTCGGTCAGCAGATCCCTGACGGCCGCGTCCAGCCGGTGATCGGCCCCGCGCGCCTCGCCGACCTCCCGCAGGAAAGCGTCCAGCGCCCGCGGCTCCCGCTGCAGCGCCCGCAGCACGTCCAGTGCCTGTACGTTGCCCGAGCCCTCCCAGATCGAGTTGAGCGGCGCCTCGCGCAGCAGCCGGGGCATCCCGGACTCCTCCACGTACCCGTTGCCGCCCAGGCACTCCAGCGCCTCGCCCACCACGGCGGTGCAGCGCTTGGTGACCCAGTACTTCGCCGCGGGCACCGCGAGCCGCAGGAAGGCCCGCTCCTCCTTGGTGTCCGTGTCGTACGCCGAGGCCAGCCGCATCGCCAGCACCGTCGCCGCCTCCGACTCCAGCGCCAGATCCGCCAGGACGTTGCGCATCAGCGGCTTGTCGATCAGCAGCCCGCCGAACGCGCCGCGGTACGCGCTGTGATGGATCGCCTGCGCCACCGCCTGCCGCATCAGCGCCGCCGAACCCACCACACAGTCGAGCCGGGTGGCCGCCACCATCTCGATGATGGTGCGCACCCCGCGCCCCTCCTCGCCGACCCGGCGGGCCCAGGTCCCGTCGAACTCGACCTCGCAGGACGCGTTGGACCTGTTGCCCAGCTTGTCCTTCAGCCGCTGGATCGCGAAGACGTTGCGCGTGCCGTCCGGCAGCACGCGCGGCACCAGGAAGCAGCTCAGTCCGCCCGGCGCCTGCGCCAGCACCAGGAAGCCGTCCGACATCGGCGCCGAGCAGAACCACTTGTGCCCGGTGAGCAGGTACTCGCCCCCGCCGGACAGCGGCTCCGCCCGGGTCGTGTTGGACCGCACGTCGGTGCCGCCCTGCTTCTCGGTCATGCCCATCCCGAAGAGCACCCCGCTCTTCTGCCCGGCGGGCCGCAGCCCCTCCTCGTACGTGTGCGAGGTCAGCAGCGGCTCCCACTCGGCGGCCAGCGCCGGATCGGTCCGCAGCGCGGGCACCGCGGCGTGCGTCATCGACAGCGGACAGCCGTGCCCCGCCTCGGCCTGCGTCCAGACCAGGAACCCCGCCGCACGTCGCACATGACCGGCCGGACGCCCCCAGGCATCCGCCAGCCCGGCCTCGACCGCGTGCCCCAGCAGACGGTGCCAGGCCGGATGGAACTCCACTTCGTCGATGCGATGCCCATAACGGTCATGGGTGCGCAGGACGGGCGGGTACGCGTTCGCCTGCGCACCCCACTCCTGGGCCTGGGCGGAGCCCGCGGACCGGCCGAGCTCCCCGAGTTCCTCCAGTGCCCCGGGAAGGACACCGGGCTCGATGTGCCGCTCGACGGCCTCGGACAGGGCCAGGTCGGCGGCGAAGACGTCATAGCCGACCAGCGGCGGAACCTGATTGGTCACTGTGTGGGTGGTGGCTGCCATGCCGATACGGTAAGGAGGTGCAGGCAGCAAATGAAACACCCGAGCGGCCACCGGGCCGGCTCCACCGGGCGCGAGTGCTCTACCGCAACGTCTCCAAACGACGGATGGCGTGGCACTTGCTCAAGGACACCGTCAACTCGTGCATCGAGTACCGCATTCTGGGGCTCGCGGCCGAGGCGGCGTTCTTCACCCTGCTCTCGCTGCCCCCGCTGCTGCTCGGCATGATCGGACTGCTCGGTTACGTCGACGAGTGGACGACCACCACCACGGTCGCCTCCATCGAGCGCAACATCCTCTCCGCCGCCCAGACGGTGCTGTCCGAGCGCGGGGTCAACGACTTCGCCAAACCGCTGCTCGCCGACGTCACGACCGGGGCCCGCCCCGACATCATCTCCATCGGCTTCGCCATCGCCCTGTGGTCCGGTTCCCGCGCGGTGAACGTCTTCATCGACACCATCACCGTCATGTACGGCCTCGACGGCCACCGCGGCATCGTCAAGACCCGGCTGCTCGCCTTCCTGCTGTACGTCGTCGCCCTGCTGCTCGGCGCGGTGGTGCTGCCGCTGCTGGTCGTCGGCCCGGACCGGGTGGTCGAGTTCGTGCCCTGGGGCACCGAGGTCATAGCCGTCCTGTACTGGCCGCTGGTGATGCTGCTGACCGTCGCGTTCCTCACGACGCTCTACCACGTGTCCGTGCCGGTGCGTTCGCCGTGGATCGAGGACGTTCCCGGGGCGCTGGTGGCGCTCGGCATGTGGGTCCTCGGCAGCTTCCTGCTGCGGATCTACCTGACCAACACGGTCGAAGGCCCGACCATCTACGGCTCCTTGGCGGCGCCGATCGCCGTCCTGCTGTGGATCGGCATCTCCGCCTTCGCGGTCCTGGTCGGCGCCGCGGTCAACGCGGCCATCGACCGGGTGTGGCCCTCGCTCGCCACGGCCGCCGCCCGCGAGGCCACCGAACGCGTCCGGGCCGCGCAGGCCGCCGAGTTCGTCGCCCGGACCCGCTCGGCCGGCTACGAGGGCACGGACGACGACGAGGACGACGGCCCCGCCTACATGCCCTCCGAGTTCCCCGAGCGCTGGTCCCGCTTCCTGCCGCCCGACGACGTGAGGTCCCGGCTGCACGCGACCTGGGAGAAGGACCCCAAAGACACGAAGGAGACCAGGGAGACCAAGGAACCCGCGGAGTCGAAGGAGCCCGAGGAGCCCAGGTCGTCGGAGGATCCACCTTCCCGCCGCTGACCGGCGACGTTCGCCCCGTCGCGACGCCCGGCACGCACGCTCGCCGCACCGGCCGGAACCCCGAGTACGTCCGGTACGAGGGCTTCCGGCCGGCACACCGGGAGCACGCACCGGACGCCACTCCTTGACGGGCAGACGTCGCCTGCCACGGCACTATCGTGGACGCATGCCCCGGGAACACCAGCGGTACCAGCAACGGCCGTCCCGGCTGGCGGGGGCCGTCGTCTGGACCCTGGACGTTCCGCCCGGCCCGCGACAGCCCGCCCGGTCCGTCCTTCCCGACGGCTGCATGGACCTGATCTGGACCGCCGGACGCCTGGTCGTCGCCGGACCCGACACCCACGCCTTCCAGGTCGACCCCGACAACCGCGGCTCCTGCGCCGCGATCCGGTTCGCGCCCGGCACCGCCCCCGTACTGCTCGGCGTACCGGCGTACGAACTGCGCGACCACCGGGTCGAACTCGCCGACCTCTGGTCCCGTACCACCGTCCGAAAACTCACCGAGCGCATCGACCGCACCGTCCACCCCGCCGCCGCCCTGGAGGACTTCGCCCTGGGCCGGGCCGCCGACACCGGGCCCCCGGACCCGCTCACGGTGACCGTCGCCGACCGGCTGAGGCGCGGCGGATCCGTCGCGGCGACGGCCGCCGAGGTCGGCCTCGGCGCCCGCCAACTGCACCGCCGCTCCCTGGCCGCCTTCGGCTACGGCCCCAAGACCCTGGCCCGGATCCTCCGCCTCCAGCGCGCCCTGGACCTCGTCCGCACCGGCCTTCCGTACGCCGAAGCGGCCTGCGCGGCGGGCTGCACCGACCAGGCGCACCTGGCCCGGGAGATGCGCGACCTCGCCGGGACGACGCTCGGGGCCTACTTCTCCGCAGGGGAGGCGGCGGCGAACAGCGAGACCCCGCAGCCGTCCGGGTCCAGCACGACCGCGTAGCGCTGCCCCCACACCGCGTCCCAGGGCTTCAGGTGCCCGGTGTACCCGGCCCCGGTGAGCTCCGCGTACAGCGAGTCCACTTCCTGCGGGCTGTCGCAGACGAAGGCCAGGGCGACCCGCTCGCCGCCCGCCGGGCGCTTCCAGTCGGGGTCGAACGAGGCGATGACCTCCTCCGTGTCCCACAGCAGCCGCTGCCCGCCCGGCAGGGTCACTTCGACATGGGGTGCGGACTCCGCCCCTTCGGGAATGTCGAGACCGAGCCTGCGGTAGAAGGCGAGCGAGGCCGCCAGGTCGGCCGTGATGATGCTGGTCGCGTCGAATCGTGGAGTCATGCCCCGACCGTAGGCACCCGGTGTCCCGATGGTCTTGTACGAATCGGTCGTCCGCGCCCGGTCCTCACCCCAGGCAGTCGGCGGGCGAGGTCCCCGGCTCGGTCAGCGCGAGGCCCAGTGCGGCCCGCTCCGTGATCCACCGCGTCGGCCGGTGGCGCGGGTCGCCCGTCGAGGCGTGCAGCGACCGCTGGAGCTCCAGCATCGTCACGGCCCCGATGCGCTCGCCCCAGGCCAGCGGACCGGCCGGATAGCCGAGCCCGGTGGTCACCGCCAGATCGATGTCGGCGGGCGTGGCCAGCGAGCGCTCCGCGATCGAGCAGCCGACCGCGACGACCGAGGACAGCAGCCGCTGCGCGACCGTGCCCGCGGTGTCCCGCACCACCGACACCGCGTACGGCTCATCGCCCTCGGCGGCCCGTGCCAGCACCGCCCGCGCGTCCCGGGCGGCCACCGGGTGTCCGGCCGCCGTCACCGCGAGGACCCGCCGCCGCCCCGCCGCCGGCAGCACCTCCACGCCGAACGTACGTTCCCGGGGCAGTGCGCCCTCCGCGACCGCCGCCGACACCGACGTCCCCCAGACGGGCACCAGCACCACAGCCCGGGAGGACGGCCCCGCGCCCCGCTCGACGCGGGCCCCCGCCGCCTCCAGCGAACCGGCCAGGGTCTCCTCGTACGCGGCGGTCTCCGGCCGTCCGCCCGGTACGAGGTACACCGGGCGGTCCGCGTCCCCGGTGACCGCGCTCTCCGGTGCGGGGCCGGACGCCCCCTCGCCGTACGCGTACCAGCCCCGGCCCGTCTTGCGGCCGTGCAGCCCCGCCACCACCCGGTTCGGGGTCAGGAAGGACGGGCGCAGCCGGTCCTCGTACCGGAAGCCCTGCCAGATCGAGTCGATCACCGCGGCCGTCACATCGAGACCGGTCAGGTCCATCAGCTCGAAGGGGCCCATCCGCAGCCCCAGGACGTCCCGGGCGATCCGGTCGATCTCCGCCGGGTCCGCCACCGACTCCTCCAGCAGCGCGAGCGCCTCGGTCACCAGCCCCCGCCCGGCGTGGTTGACCAGGAATCCGGGGGTGTCGGCGACGGTCACCGCCCTGTGCCCGCAGCCTTCCACCAGCCCGGTCAGCAGGGCCGGGATCCCCGGGCGGGTGGCCGCGCCCGGCACCACCTCGACGATCCTCATCAGCGGCACCGGGTTGAAGAAGTGCAGCCCGGCCAGGCGCGAGGGGTCCTGGAGCGTCGCGGCGATCCGGGTCACCGACAGGGAGGAGGTGTTGGTCGCGAAGACGGCGGAGGCGGGCAGCGCCCGCTCCAGCTTCCCGAACACCTCGGCCTTGGTCGCCAGGTCCTCCCGTACGGCCTCGATCACCAGCTCCACCTCCGGGCCCGCCGCCCACGGCTCGGCGAGCGGAACCAGCCGGGCCACCGCCCCGTCCCGGTCGGCGGCGGACATCCGGCCCTTGGCGACCGCCCGGTCCAGCATCGAGGCGACGAAGCCCAGAGCCTCCGTCACCGCCTCGGGGCGTACGTCCCCCAGCTCGACGGTGTGTCCGGCGCTCGCCGCCCACTGGGCGATGCCGCGGCCCATGGCCCCGGCTCCGACGATCCTGATACGCATGGCGGTGAGAGCCCTTTCAGCGGAGGCGGACGTGGTTCTTGGACGGACGTGGTTCTTCAAGGACGTGGTTCTTCGAAGGACGTGGTCCTCTAACGGAGGTAGACACGGCCGGGGTCGACATCGTCACGCAGGAGCCGCAGCTCCGCGGGCGTGGGAGGTGCCGTCGTCACGACCGTGTCGGCGGTTTCCAGCTCCCAGCCGGTCGCGGCCCGCACCTGCTCGACGGTGACCCCGGGATGCACGGCGACCAGCCGCAGCTCGTCGCCGACGCCCTCCCGGGCGAGAACGCCCAGTTCGGTGACGACCCGGGTGACGCCGACGCCCAGCGGGCGGATACCGTCCGCCAGCGCCCGTTCCGGGCCCGGCGTGGTGCAGAAGTCCAGGACGCCGACGAGGGAGCGCGGCGTATGGCGGCGCATCACGACGAACACCTCCCGGGCGTTCGCCATCACCTCGACGGCACCCCCGGAACCCGGCAGCCGAACCGTCGGGCGGTCCCAGTCCCCGATGACCGAGGTGTTGAGGTCGCCCCACCGGTCGATCTGCGCGGCCCCCAGGAAACCCACGTCGATGTGCCCGCCCTGGAGCACCGAGCCGAACAGGGTGGGCATGGACACCACGGCCTCCGCCCCCGTGATCAGGACGGCGTCCGCGATGGTCTCCGGCAGATGGGAGGGGTGCGCCCCGCAGACCCCGGACTCGTACACCACCTCGATGCCCGGCGCGACGGTCAGCGCCGCCAGCTCGACCGCCAGCGTCGGCAGCCCGATGCCCGCGAACACCGTGCGGCGCCCGGCCAGTTCACGCGAGGCGACGACCGACAGCAGCTCCGAGGAGGTCACGGACCGCGTGGGCTCCGGATGCTGCCCGCTCACAGCCGCCGCCCGTAGTCCACCGGCTCGCTCAGCGCCTCGCCGACCGCGAGCCCCGCCCAGTACTCCTCGCCCAGCTTCGCCACGTACTCCGCGTGATCGGCCGTTCCGTACACCCATTCCTCCAGCCACTCCCGCAGCCGCACCGGGTCCGCGCTGATCGCTGACCAGGCCCGGTAGAAGGCGTTGTCCCGGTCGTAGTAGCCCTGCGCGAACGAGGGATGCGCCCCGCGCGGGCAGACCACCACCGCGTCGACCGCGTGCGCCGGGATCAGCGTGCGGTTCGGGTCCGAGCGGATCACCTCGTCCGCGACCAGTTCCTCCACCACCACGACGGCCCGGTCCGCCGCGTACACCGCCTCGGCCTGGACACCGGTCAGGCCCCAGATCTGGGTGTTGCCCCGGCGGTCGGCGCGCTGCGCGTGGACGAACGTCACGTCCGGGTTGACCGGCGGCACCACGTAGATCTGCTCGGGGTCCTGCCCGTCCGGACCGGGATAGGGCGAGGTCACTTTGCGTATACCCGGGTTGACCGAGGGCAGGTCGCTGCCGCCGTACGAGCGCAGCGGATGGAACGGCAGCCGCTGCGCACCGGCGAGATACCGGCACACCATCCCGTAGTGGCTGTACTCCTCGAACGCCAGCGGCTCCGGATCGGCCCGCTCGATCCGCCGCCGCAGCTCACCGAGCGAACCGGCGGAGGAGTTGCCCACGAAGGACGAGACCAGCCGCGTGACACAGCCGGCCGCCAGCATCTGGTCCACCACGATGTCCGCCGTCATCCGTACGACGGTGAGCCCGCGCCGGCCCTGCCGGATGATCTCGTGGCCCGCGGCGGTCGGGATGAGGTGGGTGAACCCTTCCAGGCTCACGGTGTCCCCGTCGTGCACGAAGCGGGCGACGGCCTCCCGCAGGGACACGACCTTGCCGGCCGTCCGTTCCACAGCGCTCCCCGACGTCGGTGTACAGGTCGCCCCACCGTGCCAGGGGGCATTGATCGGTGTCCAATACCGAATTAGGCTCACATTGAGACGCGCACGATCTCACTCAGCCGGAAGAGTTGGGGGAGCCAGGGGAGGACCCGCATGGAACTGCGCCACCTGAAGGCCTTCCTCGCCGTGGCCGAGGAGCTGCACTTCGGCCGGGCCGCCAAGCGCCTCCAGATGGCACAACCGCCCCTGAGCCAGCAGATCCGGCAGCTGGAGAAGGAGCTCGGCGTCCAGCTCTTCCGCCGCAACACGCGCTCCGTCCGGCTCACCGGCGCGGGGGAGACCTTCCTCGAACCCGTACGGACCGTCCTCGACGACCTCGACACCGCAGTCCGGGCCGCCCGCTCGGCGGGCCGGGGCGAGTACGGCCGGGTGACCATCGGCTTCGCCGGAGCCTCCAGCCACGAGACGCTGCCCCGGCTCACCCGCGCCGTACGCGCCGCACACCCCGGGCTCGAACTGGTCATGACCGGCCAGACGTACGCCGACGTCGCGCTGTCCCGGGTCGCCGACGGCTCGCTCGACCTGGGCTTCGTCCGGCTGCCGGTGACCCGGCCCGGAGTCGACCACCGGGTGATCGACGAGGAGGAGCTGGTGTGTGCCCTGCCCTTCGACCACCCGCTCGCCCGGCACGAGGCGGTGCCGCTCGCCGAGCTGGCGGACGAACCGTTCGTCTCCTTCCCCGCCAACACCGGCTCCACCGTGCGCGACGCCATGACCGAGGCCTGCGAGAGCGCCGGGTTCACCCCGCGCGTCGTCCAGGAGGCCCCCGACTCGTACACGATCATGGCGCTCGTCGCCGCCGGCGTCGGCATCACCCTCACGGTCACCTCCGTGCGGCACATCCAGCAGAGCGGACTGGTCTACCGGCCCCTCGCCGGCCCGCCCATCCGCCTCCAGGCGGCCCTGGCCTGGCGCCCCGACAACCCCTCCGCCGCCCTGCACGCCGTGCTCGCCATCGCCCGGGACGCCCTGCCGACCCCCGTACACGGGCCGGACGGAGGACCGATTGAGACGCCGGCCCTCTCGATCGGGGGTGTATCCGGTATTGGACCGACTCAGCCGCCGGATGCGAAGGTCACCCCACCACCAGGGCGTGTCCCGCGGACCATCCGGTCCTGATCCGCCGGACACGACCTGGCGCCCCGCCCGTCGCCCCTGAAGGAAGGCCCGCCGTGCCGCTCGACGTCGTCATCTGCGAACCCCTGCGTACCCCCATCGGCCGCTTCGGCGGGGTCTTCGCCCAGCAGACCCCGGCCGCGCTGGCCGCACACGTCATCGCGGAGATCGTCGCCCGGACCGGCATCGACCCCGCCCGGGTCGACGAGGTGATCCTCGGCCACGCCTACCCGACCAGCGACGCCCCCGCCATCGGCCGGGTGGCCGCCCTGGACGCCGGACTGCCCGCCACGGTCACCGGCTCCCAGATCGACCGCCGCTGCGGCTCCGGGCTCCAGGCGGTGCTGGACGCGGCGATGCAGATCAGGGCCGGATTCAGCGACGTCGTGATCGCGGGAGGCGTCGACGTGATGAGCGCCGCCCCCTACTACACCCACGACGGCCGCTGGGGGATCAAGGGCCCCGGCCTCCAGCTCCACGACGCCCTCGCCCAAGGCCGCGTCACCGCCGGAGGCGTCAACCACCCGGTCCCCGGCGGCATGATCGAGACGGCGGAGAACCTGCGCCGGGAGTACGGCATCAGCCGTGCCGACCAGGACGCCCTGGCCCTGCGCTCCCAGCGGCGCGCCGCCCGCGCCGCCGCCGAGGGCCGCTACGACGCGGAGACCGCCCCCGTCACCGTACGCACCCGCAAGGGCGAAACGACCGTCACCGCCGACGAGCACCCCCGCCCCGACACCACCGCCGAACAACTCGCCGCCCTCCGGCCGGTGATGGCGAAGTCCGACCCGGACGCCACCGTCACCGCGGGCAACGCCAGCGGCCAGAACGACGCGGCCGCCGCCTGCCTGGTCACCAGCGCCGAGACCGCCGAACGCCTCGGCCTCACCCCGCTCGTCCGCCTCGTCTCCTGCGCCCGCGCCGGGGTCCCCGCCGCGACGATGGGCATCGCCCCCGTCGCCGCCACCCGTACCGCCCTCGACCGGGCGGGCCTCACCCTCGCCGACCTCGACCTGATCGAGCTGAACGAGGCGTTCGCCGCCCAGGTGCTCGCCTGCACAAGGGAGTTGGGCCTCGGCGACACCGACCACGAACAGCGGATCAACGTCAACGGCTCCGGCATCTCGCTGGGCCACCCGGTCGGCGCCACCGGAGCCCGCATCCTCGCCACCCTCTCCCGCGAACTCCACCGCCGCGAGGCCCGGTACGGCCTGGAGACGATGTGCATCGGCGGCGGCCAGGGCCTCGCGGCCATCTTCGAACGCATCGCGGGCTGACGGCGGTCAGCGCGCAACCGCCTCACCGGACGAGGGCCGTCCCCGGCCTCCCGGCTCCGCGGACTCCCCGGCCTCCCCGTAGAGGTAGTGCCACGTTCCCGGCCCTTCCCGCCGTCCCGCTCGCTCCCCGGGGCGCGCGGTGCCCCGGGCCCGTCGTTCCACCGCCGCGCCCGGAGTCCCGGGAGAACGGGGCACCGCGCACACAGAAGGTCCGGCCGGACAGTCCCCGCTGTCCGGCCGGACCTCGCTCTCCCGCAGGAGCTCTGTCAGTCCCGCGCGTTGCGCGTGCGGCGCATCAGCACCGCACCACCGAGCAGCAGCGCGGCGCTCGCGCCGGCGGCCAGGCCCAGGTCGGCGGCACCGGTTTCGGCCAGCTGCACGTCCGGGGTGTTGGACCCGGGCGTGCCGGAACCGGGAGTGTCCGAGCCAGGGGTGTCGGTACCGGGGGTGTCGACGGGCGGCTGGTCCACCGGCGGCTGGTCCACGGGCGGCTGGTTCACCGGGGGCTTGTCGACCGGGGGTTCGTCGACCGGGGGCTCGTCCACGGGCGGCTGGTCCACCGGGGGCTTGTCGACCGGGGGCTCGTCCACGGGCGGTTCGTCGACCGGCGGCTTGTCCACCGGCGGCTTGTCCACCGGCGGGTGGTTGTGCTTCGGGCCGTCGGCGTTCACGCACTTGTTGCCGAAGGCCGGGTTCAGCAGGGCGATCACATTGACGGTGTTGCCGCACACATTGACCGGGACGTGCACCGGCGCCTGAACGACGTTGCCCGAACCGACCCCCGGCGAACCGACGGCCGCCCCCTCGGCCGACGCGTCGGCGTGTGCGGTGCCGCCCACCGCCGCCAGGAGGCCCGATGCGGCCGCCATGACGATAATGCTTTTGTTCAAGACCTGTCGCATTACTTGCCCTTCCTTGGGACATTCGCGAGGACATCGCGTGGTGCTTCGCGCGCGGAGACGGGCAGCCATCGGCGGAGCCGCGGCCGCAGCCGTATCCCGCGGGAAGCCATGGTGAAAGTGGTGAAGACGTGCGCGCTGGACGACTGCCATAACGACTCGGGACCGAGCGGGAAACTTGGATGTGCGTGGAAAATGTGTAATCACCCGAACGGGTGGTGTCCGTTGATCTCGTGCCTCCCGGTGCGCAGAGCAAGAAAAAACGATTCGTCCCCAACTTGGTTGCTCTCTGCTGGTGTTGACCGCAAGGAAAAGTTCGCTCTTGATGTGTCGCATGTCAGCGTCGTCGGATCTCGTCCACCCGTTCGGGCGAAATGAGCCGGAGGGCCTGTGTGTAGCTTCTTCACGAACGAACGGGTGGTCGTACGCCCGCAGTTCGCGCTCATCCAGGGTTCGCTCAACAAGCCCTGCATCGCTCTGCCGGCCAAGGCGAACCTCGGTTCGCTCGTCGGCCTCGTGCCGGTCGCGGTCCAGGACGTCAACATCCTGTCCTCCCCGCAGAACCAGCAGTGCACCGAGAACTCCACCCAGGCCAAGGGTGACGAGGCTCTGTCGCACATCCTGGAGGACATCCCGATCCTCTCCGGCAACGGCGTCGGCAACAACTGACCCGCAGCCGCCCTACTCGGGCCCGAGTCCTCGGCGTTCCTCCACCGAGTGGCTCGGGCCCGTTGCTTTCCCGGGACGCGGGCACGGGTTTCCTCGCCCGCGTTTCTCCGCGGTGCGGCCCACCGTGCGTTGCGGCATTCGGGGGGATATCCGGGAATCCACCCTTCGAACGGTTCCGATCCCGGGCGCTCATCGTTACGTAGGACAGCGCCGGAGTCGCGAGCGATCAGGACCCGGCTCGGGCGGGCACGACAGTCGTGGCCGCACCGGACTCCGCCGAGGAAAGGGACGAAAAGTGAAGTACACCAAGGTTGCCGCAGTCGCCGCGGGCGCGCTCATGGCGATGGGCGCGGCCGCGCCGGCCATGGCCGACTCGGGTGCCGAGGCCGTTGCCGCGCACTCCCCGGGCGTGCTGTCGGGCAACATCCTCCAGCTCCCGATCCACATTCCGGTCAACCTCTGCGGCAACACCGTCAACGCGATCGGTGCGCTGAACCCGGCCTTCGGCAACACCTGCATCAACAAGTGACCCTCTGACCGGCCGGGCCGTGTGCCCGTAACCGGTGGGCCCCGGACGGCGGATGCCGTCCGGGGCCTTTTCGTGCGCTGCTTCTCGGACCGGATTCGTGCACCGCGCCGGAGAAAAGACGTCGCCTCACAGTTTCCCGAAAGCGGTCTGATCGTTGATCAGGGAGAAAGCGGCAGAAGTCACAGGTAAAGAAAGCTTGTGCGCGGCACGAAACGTGACCGAAGCAGACGCCGCGTGGAAGGGAACCAGAAAAAGTGAAGTACGCGAAGACCGCCGCCCTCGTTGTCGGTTCCGTGGCTGCCCTCGGAGCGGCCGCTCCCGCCTTCGCCGCTGCTACCCCCACGGCCCCCAACTTCAGCCTCGACAGCGGCCTCAACCAGCTGATGGCCAGTGCCCCGCAGGTCGTGGATCCGGTGGTGGACACGGTCGCCGAGACCACCGAGACGGTCTCGAAGGACGGCACGGTCGGCAAGCTGGCGGGCCAGGCAACCGGTGCGGCGGAGGGTGCCGCTCCGCTGCTCGGTGGGGTTCCCCTCGGCGGCTGACCGCTGCCTCACGACCCCGCAGTTCGCGCTCATCCAGGGTTCGCTCAACAAGCCCTGCATCGCTCTGCCGGCCAAGGCGAACCTCGGTTCGCTCGTCGGCCTCGTGCCGGTCGCCGTCCAGGACATCAACATCCTGTCCTCCCCGCAGAACCAGCAGTGCACCGAGAACTCCACCCAGGCCAAGGGTGACGAGGCTCTGTCGCACCTCCTGAACGACATCCCGATCCTCTCCGGCAACGGCGCCGGCAACAACTGAGACCCGGTGGCTCCGGTCCGTACCGCCTGACCCGCGTGGGGCCAGTCCATCCGTAAGGCGACCGTTCTTCGCCGGACCGGCCGGGCTGGCCCTTCGCCATGTGCCGGGGCCTCCGGCCGGGGCATCCCGTTGGACCGGATGCCGCAGCCCCGGCAGACGATCGGCGCCGGACCGGGTAGGGCCTCCGTATGGATCCGTACGACAGTCCGACCCCGCAGAGTGAAGAGCGGTGGCCCGCGCCGGGCGGCACGCCGATCTATGACCGGCTCGTCGCCGAGTGGCAGGCGGCCGGAGGCAGTCACCCCCTCGCAGAACCGCCCCAGGCCCCCGGCCCCCGTCGCGGCGGGGGATTCGTGCCGGCGGCGCGCACCTCGCACGAGGCCCCTGGGCCTGAAGCCCCTGGGTACTGAGGAGCGACGTCGACCTTGCGCCGTAACGAACCCATTTGAGTGGTACTGCGCAACCGATCAGGGGCGGTGGCAGTTGATCAGTACGTTCCACAACGGGACGCTCCGAAAGGTGAAGTTGATGAAGAAGATGATGGCCGGCGCTGCAGTGGCCGTGTCCCTGCTCGGTCTGTCCGCAGTCGCGGCTCCCACGGCCATGGCGATCGGCAACGACGGTGGCACCACCACCGTCAACGGCAACGGTGCCGAGTCGGAGATCGGCAACGCCGAGACCAAGGGTGACTGGAGCCCGCAGAACCAGCTCGTTCAGGGCACCCTGAACAAGCTCTGCGTCGGCATGCCGCTCAAGGCCAACGTCGGTTCGCTCGTCGGGGTCGTGCCGATCGCGGTCCAGGACATCAACGTTCTGTCCAACCCGCAGAACCAGCAGTGCACCGACAACTCCACGCAGGCCAAGGGCGACGAGCCGCTGTCGCACATCCTGGACGACATCCCGGTCCTCTCCGGCAACGGCGTCGGCAACAACTGACCTACCGGGCGCGGGCGGTCCCGAGATCACACTCCGGGCCGCCCGTCCTCGTTTTCGCGGCACGGCGGCACGGCCGCACAGGCGCACGGGCGCACGGGCGAGGCCCACCACTCCACGGGGGGTGGTGGGCCTCGTCGTGTGTGCGGGGAGGGGAGGCACCGCTCAGCCCAGGGAGCGGACCGGGAGCAGGCAGTGGGCGGCGGCGCGGACGACATCCTCGTCGGCGGCGAAGGCCCGCAACTGGTCCTCGCTGACCGGCTGCCCGGGAACCGCCTCCGGCCACGGGGTCGTGGCGAACATCCCGTACACCTGGCCCTGCGCCTGCGCGGCGGCCAGCCACTCGGCGGGGGCCGGGTACTGCGCGCTGAGGTGAGGCAACGTCAGAACGGCCCGCCCCGCCTGGACGAGGAGCTTCGCCTGGATGCCCGATGTCTCGGCCGCGTCCTGGATCGAGCCGCCGACGTGGAGGCCCGCGCGCTCCAGTGCGGCGCGCATCGCCTCGCGGCCGACTACCGGGCCGTCCTGTCCGTCGCCCAGCGAATAGGCGAGGAGGTAGGCGGTGTCCTGGTCGGCGTCGGGCTGCCGGCCGCTCCAGCCGATCAGGATCTGGGTGCCCAACTGGGCTTGTGTGAACGTGCCGGTGGAGGCCTGGGGTGTGGTCATGCTCGGCACCCTAACGGCCCCGGACCGGGGGCTATGCACGCGTATCACCCGATCGAGGGAGATCTGTGGGTAACTCCGGCGAACGTCTCGGTCGGGCGGCCCCTGGACGCCTCCATCGGAGGTGCGCGGAAAAGCTGTTGAGCCGCTCCCGGGGCCAGGCTAATGTGGCCACCGTCCGCACGCCGCAGTGACGCGTGGGGCACGGAGACCAGAGGAACCAGGAGGTGAGGACATTGATGACTGTCGTTGCGATGGGCACTGCCCACAACCGGAAGAGCATCGTCCTCATCCCCGTGGCCACCGGCTGACCCACGTCACTTCTTCCCGCGCCGAGCGCGCGTGCCGGGGCCACCCTGTGAAGGGTTTCCCTTGTCTTTCTCGTTTCTCTCCGCTCCTTCCTCCTCACACCCGCTGGCTCCGTACGGCTGGGACGAGGACTGGACGGCTGCTTTCTCCCCGTACGCCGCGCAGGGGTTCGTGCCGGGGCGGGTCGTGCGGGTGGACCGCGGCCAGTGCGACGTGATCACCGCCGACGGCCTCGTACGCGCCGACACCGCGTTCGTGGTGCCCCGTGACCCGATGCGGATCGTCTGCACCGGCGACTGGGTGGCGCTCGACGCGGACGGCGACCCGCTGTTCGTCCGTACGCTGCTGCCCCGCCGCACCGCTTTCGTCCGCTCCAGCTCCTCGGAACGCTCCGAGGGCCAGGTGCTGGCCACCAACATCGACCACATCGCCATCTGTGTCTCGCTCGCCGTCGAGCTGGACCTCGGCCGTCTGGAGCGCTTCCTCGCGCTCGCTCTGTCCAGCTCCGGCGGCGCCGCGCTGCTCGGCGACGGCCATGACACGGGCCACCGCCCTGAGCCGATCGTGCTGCTCACCAAGGCGGACCTGGTGCCCGACGCGGTCACCGTGTCCCACCTGGTCCAGGACGTCGAGGCGGTCGCCCCTGGCGTCCAGGTGCTGCCCGTCAGCTCCACCACGGGCGAGGGGCTCGACGTCCTCGGGGCCGTCGTCTCCGGCGGTACGAGCGTGCTGCTCGGCATCTCCGGTGCGGGCAAGTCCACCCTGGCCAACACCCTGCTCGGCATGGACGTGATGGAGGTGCGGGCCGCCCGTGACGTCGACGGCAAGGGCCGGCACACCACCACGACCCGCAACCTCCTGCTCCTGCCGCACGGGGGCGTCCTCATCGACACCCCCGGGCTCCGCGGCGTCGGCCTCTTCGACGCCGCGACCGGGGTCGGTGAGGTGTTCTCCGAGATCGAGGAGCTGGCCGGGCGGTGCCGGTTCCACGACTGCGCCCACGAGGCCGAACCGGGCTGCGCCGTGCTCGGGGCACTGGAGGCCGGGGTCCTGCCCGAGCGGCGGCTCGCCAGCTACCGCAAGCTGATCCGTGAGAACCAGCGGATCGCCGCCAAGACCGATGCCCGGATGCGCGCCGAGATCCTGCGGGACTGGAAGCGCAAGGGCGCGGAGGGGCGCGCGGCCATGCAGGCCAAGCGCGGCCGGGTGCGGTAGCCGGGGCGCACGGGCTGGACGTCCGAATTCCGCCGGTGCGGCGGCCCCGGCTGCCGCACACTGGACGGTGTGATGGACGAACGGACCAGGTACGAGGCGGTGAGCAGCCGCGACGCACGGTTCGACGGAGCGTTCTTCTTCGCCGTCGTGACCACCGGCATCTACTGCCGGCCGAGCTGCCCCGCCGTCACCCCCAAACGTGCCAACGTGCGCTTCTACCCCACCGCGGCGGCGGCCCAGGCGGGCGGCTTCCGGGCCTGCCGCCGCTGCCGTCCGGACGCCGTGCCCGGCTCCGCCGAGTGGAACGTCCGCGCGGACGTCGTCGGCCGGGCGATGCGGCTGATCGGCGACGGCGTCGTCGACCGCGAAGGCGTCCCCGGACTCGCCGGGCGACTCGGCTACAGCGCCCGGCAGGTCCAGCGCCAGCTCAACGCCGAGCTGGGCGCGGGACCCGTCGCGCTCGCCCGGGCTCAGCGCGCCCACACCGCCCGGGTGCTCCTCCAGACCACCGGTCTTCCGGTCACCGAGATCGCCTTCGCCGCCGGGTTCGCCAGTGTCCGGCAGTTCAACGACACCATCCGGCAGATCTACGCCCGGACCCCCAGCGCCCTGCGCACCGAGGCCGGTACGGGGCTCGGTGGCGGACGCCACGAGGGGATGCGGGCCGGGATCCCGCTGCGGCTCGCCCATCGGGGCCCGTACGCCACCGCAGCCCTGTTCGACCTGTTGGCCGCCGAGGCGGTCACCCGGATCGAGGAGCTGGCGGGCCCGCCCGGCCGGCGCACCTACCGGCGCACCTTGCGACTGCCGTACGGGACGGGGCTCGTCGCGGTCGACGAGGCCTCGCCCGGCGGCCCCTGGCTGGAGGCCCGGATCCAGCTCACCGACCTGCGCGATCTGACCACCGCCGTCCAGCGGGTCCGCCGGCTGTTCGACCTGGACGCCGATCCGTACGCCGTGGACGAGGCGCTGGGCGCCGACCCCCGGCTCGCCCCGCTGGTCACCGCCCGCCCCGGGCTGCGCTCGCCGGGCGCGGCCGACCCGGAGGAGGCCGCGGTGCGGACCCTGGTGGGGCGCGCGGACGCCGGGGAACTGGTCGAGCGGTACGGGAAGGCGCTGGACGTCCCGTGCGGCGGGCTCACCCATGTGTTCCCGGAGCCGGACGTGCTCGCCGGTTCCGCCGAGGACCCGGCGCTCGCGGCCCTGGCCGCCGCGCTCGCCGACGGCCGGCTGCGGCTGGACGCGGGGGCCGACCGGGACGAGGCGGAACGAACGCTGCTGACACTGCCAGGCATCGGCCGGAGCACCGCCGCGCTGATCCGGATGCGGGCGCTCGGCGATCCCGACGTGGACCCGTACGGAACGCCGGGCGCGGAGCGGTGGAGGCCGTGGCGCTCCTACGCCGTACGCCACCTGGAAGCGACGGGGGCGGCGGTCCCGGGCTGACTGATCCCACCGCCGAGGGCGCTCGCGTCAGGCCGGATCACCGTGTCGGGCGCGGACACCGTGTCGGGCCAGGACACCGCGTCGGGCTCGGATCACCGTGTCGGGCCAGGACACCATGTCGGGGCTCGGATCACCGCGTCACGCCCGGATCACCGTGTCAGGCCCACATCAGCGCGCCCAGCCAGGCGCCGGCCACCAGCAGGCAGCAGAACAGCTCCACCAGCACCGCGTAGCCCGTCGCCCGCATCACCGAGCGCACCGAGGCCCAGCCCGCGCCGCGACTGCCCAGCCGCAGCCGCTCCGCGCCGAAGATGGCCCCCACGTACCCGAGGATCCCGCCCACCACGGGCACCACGAAGAAGCCCACGATCCCCGCGACCCCGCCGATCATCAAGGTCCGGCGGGGCGCCCCCGACTCACCGGGCCGGCGCGGCGGCAGGAGCACTTTGAGGGCCTGGTTGAGCAGCATCAGAGCCGTCGCACCGATCAGGACGCCCCAGGCGGCCGGCGTCATGTCCGTCAGCGCCCACCACAGCACCGCCGCCCAGACGATCGCCTGACCCGGCACGCCCGGCACCAGCACCCCGACCAGACCCAGCAGCATGACCAGGCCCACGGCGACGAGCTGCCACACACTCATCTGACCAGCCTGCCGGAGAGTGCCCCGCTCCGCCCGTCAGCGCACCCAGGCGACCCCCGGCGACCCCTGGCGACCCCCGGCGACCCGCGGCGATGAGGCCTCGGGCCGATGCCGATGACGCCTCAGACCGGTTCGGTACGGGCCACCCAGCCACGCTCGTACGCATGCCAGCCCAGCTGGAGCCGCGTCGAGACCCCGGTCAGTTCCATCAGGCCCTTGACCCGGCGCTGCACGGTCCGAAGCCCCAGATCCAGCTGCTTGGCCACACTGGCGTCCGTCAGCCCCGCCAGCAGCAGCGACAGGATCTCCAGGTCCGTCGGATCCGGCCCGACCCCGTCCTCGCGCACCCCGCCGCCGCCCTCACCCAGCCGCAGCGGCATCGCCTCCCGCCACACCACCTCGAAAAGGCCCATCAGCGACTCCAGCAGACCGCTGGCGTGCACGACCAGGGCGGCGGGCTCCTCGCCGCGACCGGTCAGCGGGACCATCGCGAGGCTCCCGTCGGCGACCACCAGCTTCGTCGGCACCCGGTCCACCACCCGGCACTGCTCGTCCCGGCTCAGCGCCGCCGACAGCTCCAGGATCCCGAACGGCGTCGACAGCACCTCGCGCTCGACCACCACCCGGTAGCTCACCCCGCGCGAGGTCGCCCGCTCCTCGGACTCGTTCTCCATCCCGGTCACCGCGATCGGCTTGCCCGTCACCAGCGCACACACCTCGGACACCGCGCCCAGCTGCAGCTGGTGGAAGCGCTGCGCGACGGCGCCCGCCCCCGTCACCACCTCCACCAGATCGTGCACCGCCGGTTCGCTCGCCTCGGCCCGGTACTCCTCGGCCAGCAGCGCGGACGCCTGCTCCGCCTGCTCCAGCTCGTGCCGCTGCTGGATCAGCAGCGCGCCCAGCGCCACACCGGGCGGCGCCGCCACCCAGCGGCCCGGCCGGGCCGAGGACCGGGCGGCCAGGCCCTGCCGCTCCAGCCGTCGCAGCACGCGTTCGGCGTCCGCCTCGGACAGTGCCAGCCGGTGCGCGAGATCGGTGAGCTCGGCGGCCCCCGCCGCGACGAGCGCGCGGTACGCGGTTTCCTGTCTCTCGTCGAGACCTATCGCCCCCAGCATTCTCCGACCTCCCCGGATGTGGTGATCGCGCATCACGGCGCCCCTGCGGCGGGTCCCGGGTGGCGGGAAAGGGCCACGGCGTGAACCCGCCGCCCACATCATCCCCTGTACCTCTGGCACCTCTGCCACTGTGGCGCCACCGCAGCACCAACAGCCTCCGGGATGAGGCCTCTTGGGCTGTTTCGTTACGGATTGACCTGGGGGGAGCGATGCGCCCGATATCGCGTACGGCACTCGGAGCGGCGACCGCCGCCGTGCTCGCCGTGCTCGCCGTCCTCCCGCTGCTCTTCCCGCGCCACGACGTGCCGGAGGACGGGATGAAGACCGTGCCCGCTGAGAACGGCCGGAAGATCGGGCTCGGTGCGACCGGCCACGGCGGATACACTCCCGGCGAACTCACCGGCGCGAAGGTCTCCTTCAGACACGACGGCAGCGAGACCTGGCACACGGCCACCACCGCGCGGCAGTGCGGCCGCTGGACCGCCACCGTCGATCACGCGGACGCCGCCGGCAAGTCCGTCACGCTGCGCACGGAACTGACCGACGCGAACGGCAACTCCGTCGTCCGGACCGTCAACGACGCGTGCGCCGTGCGCTGAAGCGCTGGCCCGGAGGGCCGCTGAACCGGTGATCGACTGGGCATACGAACGGCTGAAACACCGACATGTCGATCATTCCGAACGGTCCGCCGGGCGTCCTTCCCGTGGAGGGTGGGGCCGCCCGGCGGACCTTGTTCACGGGCCGTATTTTCCTGGTGCCCCGTTTTCGGGCCGCCTTCGCGGTGGACAATAAGGGCATGAGTCAGCAGGGGGAGAAGCCCGCCGCCCACGAGGACGACTGGTGGCGCAAGCTGTACGACGAGACCGCGCAGGACACCGGTCCCAGCACGGCGGCCGACAGCCTCGACGACCGCTTCGACTCCGTGTCGAACACGGTGAGCACGTCGGTGGACGACCTCCGGGACACCGTGCGCGAGACCGTCCGGGACCCGTACGCGTCAGCGTACGAGGACCCGTTCGAGGACCGGGACGAGGACCGCGACGCGGACCGGGACGAGGACCGCGACGCGGACCCGTACGCCGGTGCGTACCGGCCGCCGGAGCGGAGCCGGTCCGTGGTGGCGCAGCGAGGCCCGGACCGGGTCTCGGACCGGGGCCCGGATCCGGTCCCGGACGAGGGCTCGGCAGTGGCCCCGGCTCCGGCAGCGGCCCCGGAACCCGGCCTGGCAGAAGCCATGGGCCCGGTTCCGGCCCCAGGCCCGGACCCGGCTCCGGCAGCGGATCCGGACCCGGACCCGGGCCAGGCAGTGGGCCTGGGCCCGGTTCAGGCGGCGGCTCCGGCCCCAGGCCCGGACCCGGTTCCGCCGGCGGGCTCGGACCCGGCCCCGGAGCACATGCCGGACCCGCGGTCGGCCTGGGACCTGTATGTGAAGCGCGACCCGGAGACGGAGCTGGAGCCTGGACCGGCTGCTTCTGCCGTACCGGTGCCGGAGCCGGTGCCTGGGCGTGGGCCGGTGCCTGGGCTTGGGCCGACCGCCGGTCCCGACCGGGCTGCCGGTCCCGCCCCGGCTGCCGGTCCCGACCGGGCTGTTGGTCCCGCCCCTGCCGCCGGTGCCGACCGGGCTGTTGGTCCCGCCCCGGACGCCGGTCCCGCCTCGGTCGCCACACCGGTCCCGGCTGCCACCCTCGTACCGCCGTCGCCCCCGCCCGTATCGCCGCCCTCTGCCCCGCTCGCCTCTCCGCCCGCACCCCGCACCCCGGTCTTCCCCGCCCCCTGGGAGGCGCCCGCCGGGCAGCCGGGGCCCCGGACGTTCGCCGCGCCGCGCGCACCGGAACGGCCCGAGCCCGCCCTCGCACCCGGCCCCAGCGCCCTGCACGGACTTCCGCCGGACCTCGCCGCCGACGGCCGGCCGGCCGTGGGGCACCTCGGGGACCGGCCGCCCACCTACGACGCCGAGCCCGCCGCCCTGCCCTCCGCCACCTCGGAGAACCTGGAGGGCCTCGTCCCCGACACCGTCCTGGACGGCGCGCGGTACGGGACGTACACCCTGCGCTCCGCGTCCGTACGCGGCGACTCCGCCCGCTTCCGGGGCGAGCCCCGGCGCGACGGGCTGCTCACCGCCCGTTTCGGGGCCGCCGAGAGCGCCCTCGTCCTCGTCGCCGTGGCCGGCGGCAGGCGGGCCGGTGAAGCGGCGCACCTCGCCGCGGCCGATGCCTGCCGCTGGATCGGCGGGGCCGTCGCCCGCAGCCACGTCCGGCTCTCCGAGGACATAAGAGCGGGCCGCCGGGGCGACCTGAAGTCCGGGCTGCACCGGCTCACCGACCGAACGTACGGCAAGCTGCGCGCCCGCGCCGCCGAACTCGGCGTCGAACCGGACGCGTACACCGCGAACCTCCGCTGCCTCCTGCTGCCCGCCGACCCCGACTGCCGCACGCGAGTCTTCTTCGGCGGCGGCAGCGGCGGCCTCTTCCGCCTCCGCGACGGACTCTGGCAGGACCTGGAGCCCGTCATCCCGGAGAGCGGCAACCCGCAGCAGGGAGACGAGCGGGAGGAGGGCCCGGACGGGGACCGGCTGACCACGGATCTCCAGATCACCGCGGCGCCTTCCCCGTCCGCCGAAGGGCCCGCCCAGCCGCCCGCCGAGCCCTTCCGCTTCCGGGCCTCCGTGGCGCGACCCGGCGACACGCTGATGCTGTGCAGCGACGGACTCGCCGAGCCGATGCGCGGCGAGCCGGCACTCCCCGGCGAGCTCGCCGAGCGCTGGGGGAGTTCAGGACCGCCCGGACTGCCCGCCTTCCTCGCCGACACCCAGCTCCGGATCAAGGGGTACGCCGACGACCGCACCTGCGCCGCCGTCTGGGAGGCGTAACCACGCACGCCGTGGGTTGATGGATCCCGGAGCCCGGCGAAACGGTGTTTCGGGCTCCGGTCTCCGGACAACCGAAGTGCACGGAGCACGGGCAAGGAAGGGTGCGCACCCATGGCCAAGCAGAACGTGGCGGAGCAGTTCGTCGACATCCTCGCCAGGGCAGGCGTCAAGCGCCTGTACGGCGTCGTCGGCGACAGCCTGAACCCCGTCGTGGACGCCATCCGGCGTAACTCGGCCATCGACTGGATCCACGTCCGGCACGAGGAGACCGCCGCCTTCGCGGCCGGAGCCGAAGCGCAGGTCACCGGCTCGCTCGCGGCCTGCGCCGGCTCCTGCGGCCCGGGCAACCTGCACCTGATCAACGGTCTGTACGACGCGCACCGCTCCATGGCCCCGGTGCTGGCCCTCGCCTCGCACATCCCCTCCAGCGAGATCGGCCTCGGCTACTTCCAGGAGACCCATCCGGAGTTGCTGTTCCAGGAGTGCAGCCACTACAACGAGATGATCTCCAACCCGGAGCAGATGCCGCGGCTGCTCCAGACCGCGATCCAGCACGCCATCGGGCGCGGCGGCGTCAGCGTCGTCACCATGCCGGGCGACATCGCCTCCAAGCCGGCCCCCGAGAAGTCCATCGAGCACGCCCTCGTCACCGCGCGGCCGACCGTACGGCCCGGCGACGAGGAGATCGACAAGCTCTGCCGCATGGTGGACGAGGCCAAACGGGTGACACTGTTCTGCGGCAGTGGCACGGCCGGGGCGCACGCCGAGGTCATGGAGTTCGCCGAGAAGATCAAGTCGCCGGTCGGGCACGCGCTGCGCGGCAAGGAATGGATCCAGTACGACAATCCGTACGACGTCGGGATGAGCGGTCTGCTCGGCTACGGCGCCGCGTACGAGGCGACGCACGAGTGCGACCTCCTCATCCTGCTCGGCACGGACTTCCCGTACAACGCCTTCCTCCCGGACGATGTGAAGATCGTCCAGGTCGATGTCCGCCCCGAGCACCTCGGCCGCCGCTCCAAGCTCGACCTCGCGGTCTGGGGCGATGTGCGCGAGACCCTGCGCTGTCTGACGCCCCGGGTGAAGCCCAAGTCCGACCGCAAGTTCCTCGACCGGATGCTGAAGAAGCACGCGAACGCCCTGGAGGGTGTGGTCAAGGCCTACACCCGCAAGGTCGAGAAGCACGTCCCGATCCACCCCGAGTACGTCGCCTCCGTGCTGGACGAGATGGCCGACGAGGACGCCGTGTTCACCGTCGACACCGGCATGAACAACGTCTGGGCCGCGCGCTACCTGACGCCGAACGGCAAGCGGCGGGTCATCGGTTCGTTCAGCCACGGCTCGATGGCCAACGCCCTGCCGCAGGCGATCGGCGCACAGTTCACCGACCTGAACCGGCAGGTCGTCGCGATGTCCGGCGACGGCGGATTCTCCATGCTGATGGGCGACTTCCTCACCCTGGTCCAGTACGACCTGCCGGTGAAGGTGGTGCTGTTCAACAACTCCTCGCTCGGCATGGTCGAGTTGGAGATGCTGGTGGCCGGTCTCCCCTCGTACGGCACGACCAACAAGAACCCGGACTTCGCCGCCATCGCCCGTGCGGCCGGCGCCTACGGCGTACGCGTGGAGAAGCCCAAGCAGTTGCAGGGCGCGCTCAAGGACGCGTTCAAGCACAAGGGCCCCGCGCTCGTCGACGTCGTCACCGACCCGAACGCGCTCTCCATCCCGCCGAAGATCAGCGCAGACATGGTCACCGGCTTCGCGCTCTCCGCCAGCAAGATCGTGCTCGACGGCGGAGTGGGCCGGATGCTCCAGATGGCCCGCTCCAACCTCCGTAACGTGCCCCGCCCCTAGCTAGTGCCGCGTCAGCCAAGGTTCGCCCCGTCGCGACGCCCGGCACGCACTCTCGCCGCACCGGCCGAAAACCCGAGTACGTCCAGTACGAGGGCCTGGGGCCGGCACGCAGAGACCACGCACCTGACGCCGCGCGGCCGCCCTGCGGGCGACGACGGGAATCGACCCTAGGGCGCTGGCCCGGGCGGACGAACTGGTGGAGGGCCTCTCCGGGCGGCCCTCCACCAGGGTGCGGTCGTCGTGCATCACAGCTCCTCGGGAAGGTGTGGGGCCCTGGCGGTGCGGCTCAGGTTCCCTTCCCCGGAGCGTGCGGAACTTCCCTGGTCTTGAGGAGTTCAGCAGTCGTGGTCGACCAGGTCGAAGGAGGCGTAGTGGTCGGCGGTGTAGTAGTCCTCCGCCACCTGCTCACCGGTGACGATCCGGCGGGCGCCCCGGGTGGGGGAGCCGGGCGTGACGACCGTGTACTCGTGGTAATAGCCGGTGGACCGGTCGGGCAGCAGGCCCTCGCGGTTCTGGAAGACGGTGCCGTCCTGCTCGTACGGGAACGGCCCGCCCTGGTCGATGAGGTCGAGCGTGTCGTGGGCCTGGGGCGGCAGTGCGGAGTAGCAGATGCTGCCGACCGCGGCTGCCCGGAACGCGGTCGCGGAGTGGGCGGTGGGGGCGGCGGCCGGGGTCGCGGCCTGGGCCGTGACCGTGCCGGAGGCGAGGAGTGCGGACAGGAGGGCGGCTGTGCCGCCGAGCCGGATGACGCGTGGGGGGATGCGCATGCCGTCATGATGACGCGTGTAGAAGACGGGTCGTCAACGCCAAGTCGGCTGTGTTCGCGGGAAGTTAACCGGAGCTGCGCCTCTGTGGTGATGGCGTGCGCGGGTGAGATGTTCCGTGCGCCCCTCGCCGCTCCCGACCGTTCACCTATTGATGGCTCGGCAAGCGTGACCGTGTGCGTACAGGGGCATGCATCCCGTGAGGCTGTTCGACGGGCAGCCTGATCGGAGGAGGCCGGTGCACTGTGCGGGCGGGGGAAATGGCGAAGCGTCAGAAGAGGACCGCGGTTGTCGAGGGGCGCGGCCCTCGGGGCCGGAGGCCGGGTGAGGAACCGATGCCGGCCCGGATGCGCCGAAGGGTGGGCCACACCGAACGGTCGGCGGTGGGGGAAGTGCGCCGGGAGTTGCGGGAGTTCCTCCGGCATCGCTCCGGCCATGAGCAGACCGAGGCGGCGGAGCTGCTGGTGAGCGAGCTGGTGACCAACGCGCTCATCCACACCCGGCACGGGGCCGTGGTCACCGCCACGGCGACACCCGCCCGACTGCGGGTGGAGGTCCAGGACTTCGCGTCGGAGGACCTGCCCGCGCCGTACGTACCGAACGCCGACGACGGTACGCACGGCAGGGGCCTGATCCTGGTGCGAAGCCTGGCCGACGCCTGGGGCGTGGAGGCACAGGTCATGGGGAAGGTCGTCTGGTTCGAGCTGCACGGCGGAAGGTCCTGAGGGGCCCTCCGCCGCGAGGCGTGATCAGCCGAACTGCTGCTCCAGATCCTTCAGTTTCTGTTCCAGCGAGTCGAGCCGGGGGAGCGTCTGGGTGTCGTCCTCGGCGGTGAGGTCGACGGTACGCGGGTCACCTCCCTGAGTCGCCGCGTCCAGGCTCTTCGAGCTCGAACCGTCCGCCGCCTGCTTCGGGCCGACGGCTTGCAGGGATGGCCGGGGTCGCAGAGGCAGCTGACCCGGCTCCGCTATGGCGGGCTCCGCGACGGCCGGCGGGCCGCCCGAAGCCGGGGTGAGGGCAGGCACGTCCACCTGCTGCCCGCCCCGGCCGCCGCGTCCCCAGACCCGGTTCTGCCGGTTGAGGGCCTTGATGCGGGCCCGGTCCAGCTTCTCCTGGTCACGTCGGCGCAGCCGGTCCTGCTCGCGCTCCTTGCGGTCCTCCCGCACCTCGTCCACCGCCTCGTCCAGGGTGCGGACGCCCTCCAGGAGCATCAGCGACCAGGCGCCGAAGGTCTCCCGGGGCGCCCGCAGCCAGCGGACGATCCGGATCTGCGGCAACGGACGTGGTACCAGGCCCTGTTCGCGCAGCGCGGCGCGGCGGGTCTGCTTCAGCGCCCGGTCGAAGAGCACCGCGGCCGAGAGGGACATTCCCGCGAAGAAGTGCGGAGCGCCCGCGTGGTCCATGCCCCGGGGGGCGTGCACCCAGTTGAACCAGGCGGCGGCCCCGGCGAACGTCCACACCAGCAGCCGGGAGCCGAGAGCCGCGTCTCCGTGGCTCGCCTCCCGTACGGCCAGCACGGAACAGAACATCGCGGCGCCGTCCAGTCCGAACGGGACCAGGTACTCCCAGCCTCCGGTGAGGCTCAGGTTCTGCCGGCCGAAGCCGACGAGCCCGTGGAAGGAGAGCGCGGCGGCGACCGCCGCGCAGCAGAACAGCAGGACGTACGAGGCGGTCGCGTAGAGCGCTTCCTTGCGTCTGCGGCGGTCCTCGCTGCGTTCCCAGGAGTCGTCGGCCGCTGCCTTGCCGGCGGCGCGCTTGCCGCGTGCGACCACCGTCACCGCCGCCATGACCCCCACGAGCAGTACGGCGCCCGGAAGCAGCCAGTCAAGCGATATGTCGGTCAGTCTCATGCGCGGTCCCTTGCGTCACGTAGGGCGTTTCGTGCGCCATCGTGACGGAATTCCCGTCCCGCTCCGGTGGTTTCGGGACAAGAGCACGCCATGGGGGTGGGAGAGGCTATCGATGGGTGGAATCTTCTCGAACGGCCGCCCGATCAGGCTGCGTTGCGTTCGATTTCACATCATCCGGACGGGCGGTGTGGATCAGGAAGCCGCCGCGAGTTTCCGCACCCGGTCCGCGTCACAGGTACGCGGGCAGGTCACACAGGTGTCCTCGGGGCGCAGGGTGTAGAAGAGGCAGCAGCTCGCCCGGTCCCGGGTCGGCAGCGACCGGCCGTCGGGTCCGGTCAGCTCGCGGAAGCCCGCGGCGCCGACGTACGGCTTCGTCGTGCCGGGCAGCAGCAGCTCCAGCTCGGCCATCGCCCGGCGCTCCTCGCCCAGCAGATGGGCGATGTACCAGAGGCCCTCGACGATCTCGTCCGTCGCCATCCCCCACAGGGCCCGCTTCCCGCGCCGCATGCGCGGCCCGAAGCCCTCGAGGACCGGGCCGAGGTGCTCGGTCAGGGAAGCCAGGACCTCCGCCCGCAGCGCCGCCTCGTCCGCGACGACCCGGGCCCCGGGCAGGGTGGCGGCAGGGTCGTCCGGCAGGCAGGCGAATTCCCGGACCCGTACGGTCAGGTGCCCGAGCGCGCGCTGGAAGGCCACGTCCTCGACCGGGATCCGCGGCACGCGGCGCTGCAGGAACCACGGCGCCGTCACCAGCAGGCAGGCGGGCCAGGCGTACCGGTGCAGACCGAAGCTCGCCACCACGTCCGGGCGGGCCTGCCGGCCGTAGTCGCGCAGCACCTGGGCGTTGTCCCAGGCCAGGAAGGTGTCCACGGCGGGGCCGCCGGCCGCCAGCTCCGCCGCGCCGACCCAGCCCGCGCCGGACGGGGCGACGGCGTCGTCGTCGAGCACGTCTGCCCGCAGACCGGGGAACACCTCGGTCAGGCGGGTGTACGCGGCGGTCACGGGGGACGTCGCGGCACCGGTGAACGGCGGGGAGAGGGTCATGCAGGGGACCACCGAATCGGGATCGTTTGCAGGTAAGCCTTACCTTACCCGAACCCGTCGATGTTTGAACCGCGGCCTCCGCCCTCTATCGTGCACAGGAGGTCCGGCGCAGGCGAGTCGGCCCGCGGCAGGCGGAGGAGGTCCGGGTGGAGCAGGGCAGCGCGCGCGAGGGCGCACGTCCGGCGTACGCCCCCGGAGCGTTCCTGCGCACTCCGGCGGAGGGCTGGATTCCGGAGAGCCGGGTGCCGGAACAGGCCCGGGGCGAGCAGGCCCGGGGCGAGCACACCCACAGTGAGCCTCCCGCGCCCCGTGTCGTTCAGCGCCACTCCGTCCGCGGCCAGATCCTGGACGCCCTGCGCGCCGCCCTCGTCGCCGGCGAACTGGTGCCCGGTCAGGTCTACTCCGCCCCAGCGCTCGGCGCCCGCTTCGGGGTCTCCGCGACGCCGGTGCGCGAGGCCATGCAGCGGCTGGCCGTCGAGGGCGCCGTCGAGGTCGTGCCGAACCGCGGCTTCCGGGTCAGCGAGCGCGGCCCCCGCGAGCTGGCCGAACTGGCCGAGGTGCGGGCCCTGATCGAGGTCCCGGTGATGCTGAGCCTGGCCCGTACGGTCCCGGCGCACCGCTGGAGCGTCCTGCGCCCGCTGGCGGAGGCCACGGTCAGGGCGGCGGCCGTGGGCGACCGGGCCGCCTACGCCGAATCGGACCGGGCCTTCCACCGCGCGGTCCTCACGCTGTCGGGCAACGAGCAGCTCGTGGCCGTCGCCGACGAACTGCACCGGCGCTCCCAGTGGCCGCTGGTCTCGAACCCCGCCACCCGCCGGGCCGACCTGCTGGCGGACGCCTCCGAGCACACCGCCCTGCTCGACGCCCTCATCGCCCAGGACCTCACCGTCGTCCAGGCCCTGGTCCGCGAACACTTCACCGGCGCCGACGGCTGATCCGGACGGCCCGCGACCCAGGGCCGCGGGCCGTCCGGATCAGCTCGCCTCCGCCGTGCGCGGGGCCGGGGGACCCAGGTACGGGGCCAGCCAGGTGGGCACGCCGCCGAGGAGCCGGAACAGCCGGCCGGCCTCGGCGCGCAGCCGGGCCGCCGCCTCCGGTTCCGGCTCCGCCTCCGCGAGGGAGATCAACGCCGGGGCCGTACCGACCAGGAACCCCAGCTCCTCCCGGATCCGCAACGACTCCGCGAAACCGTGCCGGGCCTCGGCCAGCTCGCCCTCGCGCAGGGCGAGCGCGGCCAGATGCCGCCAGGTGGACGAAAGCAGCAGCTCGTCGCCCCGGGCCGCCGCACCGGCGTGCGCCCGGCGGAACGCGGCGCGCGCCGACTCCGGCGACTCCGCGATGTTCTGGGCGATCAGCCCGCGCCGGAAGTCAAGCAGCGGCCGGGCCGGGGACGCGGGGGCCAGCAGCGCCGCCGACCGGCTCAGCGCCACGCTCGCCTCGTCGGCCCGGTCCCGTACCGCCAGGAGGGTCGAGGCGTACGCCAGATGGCCTCGCTCCGAGGCGGCCGCGCCGCGCTCGTCGTCGCTGCGGGCGATGGCCTCCGCCGTACGCAGGGCGTCCTCGGCGTCGGTCCAGCCCTGTCCGGTGTAGAGGCACCGCTCGGTCAGCAGGGCGGTGCGCTGGAGCGCCGAGGCCGGATCGGTGCTCGCATGGTGCTCCAGCAGTGCGGCCGCGTCCGTCCAGCAGGCGCGTGACCGCAGCCGCCATACCGCGGTCTGGAGCGGCGGATCGTCATCTGCTGTCGTTCCGGAACCAGACATGGCGGTATGCGCCACATTGCCCTCCCCGAGCGCGCCATTGTGCTGTTGGGTACGGCGCATCTCAGCACGGAATGGCACGCCGGGCCAAGGGGTCCGGACAATGTCAGGTGAAAGATTTCACAATCGGCCGGAGTGCGACGGTGCCCCGCCGGGTCCCGTGCGCGGCCGGAAGATCAGCTCATGCGCAGGGCGAGGAAGAAGTCGAGCTTGTCCTCCAGGCGCGAAAGGTCACGCCCCGTCAACTGCTCGATTCGTCCGACGCGATAGCGCAGCGTGTTGACGTGGAGGTGCAGCCGGGCCGCGCAGCGGGTCCAGGAGCCGTCGCAGTCCAGGAAGGCTTCCAGTGTCTCGATCAGTTCCGCCCGGTGGCGCCGGTCGTAGTCGCGGAGCGGATCCAGCAGTCGGGCGGTGAAGGCGCGCCGGACGTCGTCGGGGACGAACGGCAGCAGCAGCACGTGCGAGGCCAGTTCGTGGTGACCGGCCGCGCAGACCCGCCCCGGACGGGCCGCGGCCACCCGGCGGGCGTGCCGGGCCTCCTCCAGTGCGCCGCGCAGCCCTTCGGCGGAATGCACGGCAGCGCTGACACCCAGTGTCAGCCGGCCGTCGTCGGCGAGTCCCGCCGAGAGCGGTTCGCGTACGGAGGCGAGCAGCGCGTCGGCGTGCAGTCCGGGGTCCGCGTCGAGGGCGTCGGCTTCCTCGACGCCCGCCCGCGCGGCGTCGCCCTCCGCATCCTCCCCGGAGTCCGCGGGCACGGTGGTGAGCGTCGGCAGCGGCACCAGGGCGATGGCTTCCTCGCGCGTGTGGGCGACGGCGATCCGGTCGGCGGAGTCGGGGCCGCCGACCGCCGGGTCGACGAGGATCTCCTCCAGCAGCGCCTGGGCCACCGGGCCGCTCGCGATGTCGCCCGCGGCGGCGGTCTGGCCCGAGGCGCTCCAGTCGACCCGGGCCACCACGACCTGCCACTGCGGGGCCACGCCCAGGCCGGGCAGCAGTACCGGTGCGGCGACCCGTAGCCGGGCCGCGATCTCGGCGGGGGCGGCGCCCGCCTGGACCAGCTCCAGGACCTCCTGGGCGAGCCTGCGGCGTACCGTACGGGCCGCGTCGCGGCGGTCGCGCTCGACCGCTATCAGCTGTGTGACGCCTTGGAGCAGGTCGAGCCGGGGGGCAGGCCAGTCGGAGGCGTCCGCCTCGACCGCCAGCAGCCAGTCGGAAAGCACCGACTCGCGTACGTCGCGGGCGGCCGGCACCGCGCCCCGGCCGGTGTTCCCGATCGGGAAGAGCGAATACGTGGTGCCGGCGACCGCGGCCCGGTGCGGACCCCGGCGGCCGGTCCGGGTCGCGGCCAGGTGGTGCCCGGCCAACGCGGCGCCCAGCGGTCCGGGCAGCGGCGCGCCCGCCCCGGCGATCTGGCGGCCGGTGGGGGACAGGACCCAGGCCCGCAGGTCCAGGTCGGAGGTGAGGAGGTCCAGGACCACCTCGGGGCCGCCGCCCGCCGGGCCCGAGGTCATCAGCCGGCGGTGCCGGTCGACCACGGCAGCCAGGTCGCCCGCGCGCTCGCCGGAGACCTGGCGTACGACGTGCTCGGTGATCGTCGCAAAGGCCACGGTCTCGTGCACGGCGAAGAGCGGGAGGCGGTGGTGCAGGCACGCCTCGACCAGATCGGCGGGGATGTCGCCGAGCTCCGCCTCGCCGGCCGCGAGACCGGCCACCCCGGCGGCCGCCAGGATCCGGACGAACGGTTCGGAGTCCGCCGCGTCCCGGCGCCAGGCGAGGCCCGTGAGCACCAGCTCACCGCCGGAGAGGTAGCGGCTGGGGTCGCGCAGGTCGGTCGTCATGACGCCCCGGACCGTGCGGTCCAGCTCGTCCTCGCCGCCGAGCAGCCGCAGGCCCAGCGCGTCGGTCTCCAGCAGTGCGCGCAGCCGCATCTCGTCGCCGCCGATCTTTCCGTAGAGGGAGGGGGTGAAGGAGGTCGTGGGGTGGGGGAGCCGTGGGGTGAACGGGTATCTGTGAATTGCGGTGAGGTTACTGATCCCCGCCATTCGTTCGAATCTACAAGACGAGGACGGAGACCAGCCAACTCCTTCGGTGTTTCGGTGACTGCACCGGCAGGACCGGGGCTTGTGTACTGGGTCACACATCACGTGAACACCACATGGACGAGTCAGTCGAGGGCCGGCCGTCCCCAGCCCGAGCGAACGATCCGATTGAGAAGAAGAGAGCCGCTCATGGACTTCCTTCGCCCCGCCAGCTGGGAGGAGGCGCTTGCCGCCAAGGCCGAGCACCCCACGGCTGTGCCCATCGCGGGCGGCACCGATGTGATGGTCGAGATCAACTTCGACCACCGGCGGCCCGAGTACCTCCTGGACCTGAACCGCATCGGTGAGCTGTCCGAGTGGGAGGTGGGCCAGGAGAGCGTACGGCTCGGCGCCTCCGTGCCGTACAGCAGCATCATGGAGCACCTGCGCACCGAGCTGCCCGGCCTGGCGCTCGCCTCGCACACCGTCGCCTCCCCGCAGATCCGCAACCGAGGCGGCGTCGGCGGCAACCTCGGCACCGCATCGCCGGCCGGTGACGCCCACCCGGCCCTGCTCGCGGCCGACTGCGAGGTCGAGGCCGAATCCGTACGCGGCACGCGGCTGATTCCCATCGACGCCTTCTACACAGGGGTCAAGCGCAACGCCCTGGAGCCGGACGAGCTGATCCGCGCCGTGCACATCAAGAAGGCCGACGGACCGCAGCAGTACTCCAAGGTCGGCACCCGTAACGCCATGGTCATCGCGGTCTGCGCGTTCGGTATCGCGCTGCACCCCGGGACCCGCACCGTGCGCACCGGCATCGGCTCCGCCGCCCCGACCCCGGTCCGGGCCAAGGAGGCCGAGGAGTTCCTGAACGCCGCACTCGAGGAGGGCGGGTTCTGGGAGAACGGCAAGATCATCACCCCCGCGATCGCCAAGCAGTTCGCCGCCCTCGCGTCCGGCGCCTGCAACCCGATCGACGACGTACGCGGCACGGCGAAGTACCGCAGGCACGCGGTCGGCATCATGGCCCGCCGCACGCTCGGCTGGACCTGGGAGCAGTACCGCGGCGCGGGCCGCACGCTGGAAGGAGCTGCGTAACCATGCGAGTCAATTTCACGGTCAACGGCCGTCAGCAGGAAGCCGACGACGTGTGGGAGGGCGAGTCCCTCCTGTACGTCCTGCGTGAGCGCATGGGCCTGCCCGGCTCCAAGAACGCCTGCGAACAGGGCGAGTGCGGCTCCTGCACCGTCCGCCTGGACGGCGTCCCGGTCTGTGCGTGCCTGGTGGCCGCCGGACAGGTCGAGGGCCGCGAGGTCCTCACCGTCGAGGGCCTGGCCGACTACGCCAAGCACCGCGAGGACGCCCACCCGGGCGGCGGCTGCGCCTCCGGCGCGTGCGGCACCACCCTGGACGCCGCCAAGCGCCGGCAGTCCGAGCCCACCGACGGCCGGACCGGCGAGGCCGTCGAACTGGCCCCGATCCAGCAGGCGTTCATCGACGCCGGGGCCGTCCAGTGCGGCTTCTGCACCCCCGGCCTGCTGGTCGCCGCCGACGAGCTGCTGGAGAACACCCCCTCCCCGTCCGACCAGGACATCCGTGAGGCGCTCTCCGGCAACCTGTGCCGCTGCACCGGTTACGAGAAGATCCTCGACGCGGTCCGCCTCGCGGCCGCCCGCCAGGGAGAGGCGGTCCAGTCATGACGACGCGCCCCGAAGCCACCACGCGCCCCGCGGCCCCGGCCGTACCGGCCGGCACGCCCACCAAGATCACCCAGGGTTCGCCCACCAAGGGCGGCATCGGCGAGTCCACGCTCCGTCCCGACGGCACCCTCAAGGTCACCGGCGACTTCGCGTACTCCTCCGACATGTGGCACGAGGACATGCTGTGGGGCCAGACGCTGCGCTCCACCGTCGCGCACGCCGAGATCGTCTCCATCGACACCTCCGAGGCCCTGGCGACGCCCGGCGTCCACGCGGTGCTGACCTACGACGACCTGCCCGCCACGATGAAGAACTACGGGCTGGAGATCCAGGACACCCCGGTTCTCGCCCACGGCAAGGTCCGCCACCACGGTGAGCCGGTCGCCCTCGTGGCCGCCGACCACCCGGAGACCGCGCGCCGCGCCGCCGCCAAGATCAAGATCGAGTACCGCGAGCTGCCGCTCATCACCGACGAGGCCTCGGCGACCGCCCCGGACGCCGTGCTCGTGCACGAGAGCCGCGACGACCACCACATCGGTCACGTCCCGCATCCGAACATCGTGCACCGCCAGCCGATCATCCGCGGCGACGCCGACGAGGCCGCCGGGCGCGCCGACGTCATCGTCAAGGGCGAGTACACCTTCGGCATGCAGGACCAGGCCTTCCTCGGCCCCGAGTCCGGTCTCGCGGTGCCCTCCGAGGACGGCGGCGTCGAGCTGTACGTCGCCACCCAGTGGCTGCACTCGGACCTCCGCCAGATCGCCCCCGTCCTCGGCCTGCCCGAAGAGAAGGTCCGCATGACGCTCTCCGGCGTCGGCGGGGCCTTCGGCGGCCGCGAGGACATCTCGATGCAGATCCACGCCTGCCTGCTGGCGCTCCGCACCGGCAAGCCCGTCAAGATCGTCTACAACCGGTTCGAGTCCTTCTTCGGACACGTGCACCGGCACCCGGCGAAGCTGTACTACGAGCACGGCGCCACCAAGGACGGCAAGCTCACGCACATGAAGTGCAAGATCGTCCTGGACGGCGGCGCCTACGCCTCCGCCTCCCCGGCGGTCGTCGGCAACGCCTCCTCGCTCTCGGTCGGACCGTACAAGATCGAGGACGTCGACATCGAGGCGATCGCCCTCTACACCAACAACCCGCCCTGCGGCGCGATGCGCGGCTTCGGCGCCGTCCAGGCGTGCTTCGCCTACGAGGCGCAGATGGACAAGCTCGCGGCGAAGCTGGACCTGGACCCGGTGGAGTTCCGGCAGCTCAACGCCATGGAACAGGGCACCCTGCTGCCCACCGGACAGCCCTGCGACTCGCCGGCCCCGGTCGCCGAACTGCTGCGCCGGGTCAAGTCCCGGCCGCTGCCGCCCGAGCAGCAGTGGCTGGCGGCGGGCAGCGAGGGCACCTCCATCGACGTCCGGGCGCTGCCCGGCGGGCTCTCCAACACCACCCACGGCGAAGGTGTCGTACGGGGTGTCGGCTACGCGGTCGGCCTGAAGAACGTCGGCTTCTCCGAGGGCTTCGACGACTACTCCACCGCCCGCGTGCGGATGGAGGTCATCAACGGCGAGCCCGTCGCGACCGTCCACACCGCGATGGCCGAGGTCGGTCAGGGCGGCGTCACCGTCCACGCCCAGATCGCCCGTACCGAACTCGGTGTCAGCCAGGTCACCATCCACCCCGCCGACACCCGGGTCGGCTCCGCCGGATCCACCTCCGCCTCCCGTCAGACGTACGTCACCGGCGGCGCGGTCAAGAACTCCTGCGAAGCCGTACGGGAGAAGGTCCTGGAGCTCGGCCGCACCAAGTTCGGCACCTACCACCCGGCCTGGGCCACCGCCGAACTCCTCCTGGAGGGCGGCAAGGTCGTCACCGACGGTGGCGAGGTCCTCGCCGACATGGCCGACGTCCTGGAGGACGAGGCGATCGACATCGAGCTGGAGTGGCGCCACCGCCCGACCGAGGCGTTCGACCTGCGCACCGGACAGGGCAACGGCCACGTCCAGTACTCCTTCGCCGCGCACCGCGCGGTCGTCGAGGTCGACACCGAGCTCGGCCTGGTCAAGGTCATCGAACTGGCCTGCGCCCAGGACGTCGGCAAGGCGCTCAACCCGCTCTCCGTCCTCGGACAGATCCAGGGTGGCACCCTCCAGGGCATGGGCGTCGCGGTGATGGAGGAGATCATCGTCGACCCCGAGACCGCGAAGGTACGCAACCCGTCCTTCACGGACTACCTGCTCCCCACGATCCTCGACACGCCGACGATCCCGGTCGACGTGCTCGAACTCGCCGACGAGCACGCCCCGTACGGGCTGCGCGGCGTCGGCGAGGCCCCCACCCTCTCGTCCACCCCGGCCGTCCTCGCGGCGATCCGGAACGCGACGGGTCTCGAGCTCGACAGGACACCGGTGCGGCCCGAACACCTCACCCGTACCTGAGGGCCTGCCGGGTGACCTCCCACCGGTCGTCGCCCGGCAGCCTCCGAGCGGTCCCCCCCCGAACTCTCCGGGCGGTGCGCAGAGCCGAGAACGTCACACTTTTCCGCACCCCGCACCGCCCGGAGACACCAAGTACCGCGCCGCTCGCGGTTCTTCGCCGTGCCCGACCGCACGGCAGCGCCTCACGGATCATCCGTGCCGCCGGCACATCCGTTCTGCTTCAACAGTCCGTCCCGGCCGTCCCCGGGTCGTGCAGCCGACGCAGTCATCCCAAATCCCGCACTCAGGAATCTCCAAGCGGGTGCCCCTGTGAACCTTGGGAGTCAGGCATCATGACCCAGCAGTCAGTGGAACCGAAGACCAGTCCGGAGGGAGCGGGGCCGGGCTCGCGCGTCCCCGCCGGAAGATCATGGCTCGACCGGTACTTCCACATATCCGAACGAGGATCCTCGGTCGCGCGCGAGGTGCGCGGCGGCGTCACGACCTTCATGGCCATGGCGTACATCCTCCTGCTCAACCCGCTGATCCTCGGCGGGGAGGACGTCAACGGCGACCTTCTCGGCCAGCCGGGCCTGATCACCGCGACCGCCTTCGCGGCGGCCGCGACCACCCTGCTCATGGGCTTCGTCGGCAAGGTGCCCCTCGCGCTCGCCGCCGGGCTCAGCGTCTCCGGTGTGCTCGCCTCGCAGGTCGCGCCCAGCATGACCTGGCCGCAGGCCATGGGCATGTGTGTGATCTACGGTGTGGTGATCTGTCTCCTGGTGGTCACCGGCCTCCGCGAGATGATCATGAACGCGATCCCGCTCGCGCTCAAGCACGGCATCACCATGGGCATCGGGCTCTTCATCGCCTTCATCGGCCTCTTCAAGGCCGGATTCGTCCACAAGGGCGCCGGCGCGACCCCCGTCTCGCTGGGACCGGCCGGTGAACTGGCCGGCTGGCCCGTCCTGATCTTCAGCGTGACCCTGCTCCTCATCTTCATGCTCCAGGCGCGCGACATCCCCGGCGCGATCCTGATCGGCATCGTCGTCGGCACCCTGGTCGCCATCGTCGTCAACGCGCTCGCCGACATCGACCCCAAGGCGTGGAGCAGCGGCCCGCCGGAGCTGGAGGGCAGCGCGGTCTCCGCCCCCGACTTCTCGCTCTTCGGGAACGTCGAGTTCGGCGGCTGGGGCGACGTCGGCGTGATGACGGTCGGCATGATCGTCTTCACCCTGGTGCTGGCCGGCTTCTTCGACGCGATGGCCACCATCATCGGCGTCGGCACCGAGGCCGGGCTCGCCGACGACAAGGGCCGCATGCCGGGCCTGTCGAAGGCGCTGTTCATCGACGGCGCCGGCGGTGTCATCGGCGGTGTCGCCTCGGGCTCCGGCCAGACGGTCTTCGTCGAATCGGCCACCGGCGTCGGCGAAGGAGCCCGGACCGGGCTCGCCGCCGCCGTCACCGGCCTCTTCTTCGCCGCCTGCCTCTTCTTCACCCCGCTCACCGCGATCGTGCCGACCGAGGTGGCCTCCGCCGCCCTCGTCGTCATCGGCGCCATGATGATGCAGAACGCCCGGCACGTGGACTGGGGCGACCGCTCGGTCGCCATCCCGGTCTTCCTGACCGTGGTCCTGATGCCCTTCACGTACACCATCACCACCGGTGTCGCCGCGGGTGTCATCGCCTACAGCGCCATCAAGCTCGCCCAGGGCCGGGCCCGCGAGGTCGGGGCCTTCATGTGGGGGCTGACGGTGATCTTCATCGTCTTCCTCGCCCTCAACCCGATCGAGAGCTGGCTGGGCGTCCACTGACGCGCCGGAGCCCTCCCCTTCCGTCCAAGGAGACACGCCATGCTGGACATCGCCGAAGAACTGCACCGGTGGGTCTCGCAGGGACGCGAGTTCGCCGTCGCCACCGTGGTGGCGGTCGGCGGCAGCGCGCCCCGGCAGCCCGGCGCCGCCCTCGCGGTCGACCGCGACGGCACGGCCATCGGGTCGGTGTCCGGCGGATGCGTGGAGGGGGCGGTGTACGAACTGTGCCAGCAGGCCCTCGAGGACGGGAAGTCCGTCCGCGAGCGCTTCGGCTACAGCGACGAGGACGCCTTCGCGGTCGGCCTGACCTGCGGCGGCGTCATCGACATCCTGGTGACACCGGTACGGGCGGACGACCCCGCCCGCCCGGTGTTCGCCGCAGCGCTCGCGGCCGCCGCGGAGGGGTCGGCGGCCGCGCTGGCACGGATCACGGACGGGCCCGAGGAGTTGCTCGGGCTCCCGCTCCTGGTCCGTGCCGACGGCAGTTACGAGGGCGGGCTCGGCGGCCACCCGGCGCTCGACCGGACCGCCGCCGCCGAGACCCGCGCCCTGCTGGACTCGGGCCGCACCGAGCCGCTCACCATCGGCGCGGAGGGTTCCCGCTGCGGCCGGCCCATCGAGCTCCTGGTCGAGTCCAGCGTCCCGGCGCCCCGGATGATCGTCTTCGGGGCGATCGACTTCGCGGCCGCGCTGGTCCGGGCCGGGAAGTTCCTGGGCTACCGGGTCACCGTGTGCGACGCCCGACCGGTCTTCGCCACCGCGGCACGCTTCCCCGAAGCCGACGAGATCGTCGTCGACTGGCCCCACCGCTATCTCGCCGGCACCACGACCGACGCGCGCACCGTGCTCTGCGTCCTCACCCACGACGCCAAGTTCGACGTACCGCTCCTTGAGGCCGCCCTGCGCCTCCCGGTCGCCTACGTCGGTGCGATGGGCTCGCGCCGCACCCACCTGGAGCGCAACGACCGGCTGCGAGAGGCCGGCGTCACCGACCGTGAACTGGCCCGGCTGCACTCGCCGATCGGCCTCGACCTCGGTGCCCGTACGCCGGAGGAGACGGCCCTGTCCATCGCCGCCGAGATCGTCGCGGTCCGGCGCGGCGGCAGCGGCGTACCGCTCACCGGGGCCCACACCCCCATCCATCACGACAGCAGCGGACAGCCCCTCGCCTCGGTGGCCTGAGGTGGCGTGAAAGACCCGTCCACGCCGGGCGGGTAGCCGCCACGGCGGTTTCCCGCCCGCCCGGAAAGCAGCGGTCGCCCCCGATCTACCGGTAGATCAGCTGCATGACTTCTCGGCGCCCGCCCGAACCGGGCCAGCAGATGCCAGACCTTCTTCAGGTCCTGCTCCGCATGGCACCCGGCGCGTGCCGCGTCGCCGATGATCCGGGCGTCCAGACACCCGTCGACGGCGAGGGCCTCGCCGAGTTCGACGTACTCCGACCCCCGGAAGCCGGGACGGCGGCGCAGCTCGTCGACGCCGAGCCGGAACCCCTCGTGCCACTCGACGGGGCACGGCAGCTTCTCGGCCGCGGCCTCCACCGCCGTCCCCCGGTACGCCGGGTCGAGCACCAGCGCCTCCACGTCCTGGTCCAGGCGGACCGGGACGTGGATCTGCGCCTCGATGTAGTCGTCCAGGGCGTCACGGCGGTCCGCCGCCGCCAGTTCGACGAGCCCCGACATCCGGGCCGCGACTCCGAACTGCACGGGCTCCGTGGCGCTGTCCGGATAACAGAAGGTGGCGGAGGCGAGGACATCCGCCGTCAGCCGGAAGTGCGCCGACCCGAACCGGGGCGCGGCGCCGAAGGAGGCGCGCCGGACGTCCAGCGCCCCGTAGACGGGCCGCTCGGCGGGCCCGGCCCCGTCGTAGGCGCCGCCGAAGATCCGGCTCTCCCAGCGCCACCGGTCACCGCCGGGGCGCGCGGTGAGCCCGCCGTTGCTGGTGCCCGTCACGAACTGGGAGACGTACAGGCCGTCCCCGCACAGCCGTTCCAGGATCGGCCGCCCCGCCACCGTACGGTCGGGGTGGAAGTTCAGGGTGATGCGTAGCTCGGCGTTCAGGGGCGCGCCCGAGGACAGTGAGGTGACGTGCTCCAGTGCCCGCCGACGGGGCGAGGCGAGCGGGTGGCCGGCGTTCATCAGGACAGTGTGCCCGGACGGCTCCCGGGGGTGCACGTGCGTATCGCCTCCTGCCAGTGCGGTTGGATGAGCCCATGAGCGTTCACGACGTGGCCCGCAGGCTGCCGGGCATACCCGTCCTCACCGGTCTCTGCCGTTCCCTGGCGATGCTCGACGCGATCCTGTGCCCGGAGTGGGACCACCGCTGGCACGCCTTCGACGCGCGGTGGTCGCCGACGGAGGAGACGGCCTCGATGCGGGACGGGTCGGGCGGGGAGTACTCCGTGGTCTTCTCCGCGGACGGCGCGTACGCCCGCGGCTTCGACCACGAGTCGCCGATGAGCCCGTACGTGGACGACGCCCCCTGGCCCGGGGTGCTCGACGAGGTGCCCGCCGTGTTCCGCCGCTACGTGGACGAGCCGTCGTTCACCGACGAGTTCGGCCTGCCCGTCGTCACCGCCTGCCTCTGGCGCGAGAGCGGCGACGACCGCTGGCGGGCGGGCGGTATCGAGTTCCCGGAGGACGGTGAGGACTCCGACGGCGCGGACTGGCTCTTCCAACTCCTCGTCACGGGCACCCCGGAGTCGTACCAGGAGTGGGCCGAGGACTACTTCGAAGTCCCCGTCGACCTCGAAGCCGTACGGCATGTCTACGCGCTGCGGCCGCTCACCGACGAGGTGATCGCCGCGCTCAACCCCGAGCGCGTGCCCGCCGAACTGGCCGAGGACGTCAAGGAGATCGGGTACCCGGTCGGCGTGGGGCAGTGAGAGCGGGGGAGTGACGCGGGGTCAGTCCGCCTCCGGGATCGCCGGATCACGCCGTGCAAGCGCCTCAGCCACCGGTACACCGGTCCGGGCCGCCACGGTCAGGCGGGCCCGGACCTCCGCGCCGGTGCGCGGGCGGAAGCGCGGCTGCTTGCCGCAGCCGCACGCTTCCAGACCTTCGTAGCGCAGCCCCGCCCCCAGCACGGCCCCGACCGCGCTCCAGGCGTCGGTGTCACGGCGCGGCGGGGGCGCGAAGTCGTGGCCCGCGCAGACGAGAGCACGGCCGCAGTTCGGGCAGGGCGGATCGCCGCCGTCCAGGGCAAACCGCTTGAAGCTGACGCGGCAGGGGACGCAGGCGTAGTGCAGCTTGTAGTGGACCATCGCGTAGAAGCACACACGACGACGCTACCGGGCCGGGCAGGTGCCCGACAGGCCCGGGCGGTCTCTCCGTGCGCGGGAGAGACCGCCCGGGGCCGCGCTCACTTACCGCTCTGCAGGGCCTTCCACGTGGCCGGGCCCACCTCGCCGTCGACGCCCAGCTCGCGGGTGGTCTGGTAGCTGCGGACCGCCGTGTCCGTGGCCGGGCCGAAGCTGCCGTCCACGCCCACGGTGGTACCGAGCGCCGCCGTCAGGGCCCGCTGGAGCCGCTTCACCGCCTCGCCCGAGCTGCCCTGCTTCAGCACCGGGGTCGTGCCGGCCGACAGCAGGGCCGTCCAGGTCTTCGGGCCGACGATCCCGTCGGCGTCGAGGGAGCGGGCCCGCTGGAACGCCTGCGCGGCGCTCTTCGTGCGGGTACCGAATTCACCGTCCTCCGCGCCCGCATCGTATTCCTGCTCGTTGAGCAGTGTCTGGACGGCCTTCACCTGCGGGCCCGACGAGCCGTACTGCTGGGTCGTGTACGCGGGGAAGGTGATGCCGTCGCTGCCGTTGCCCGGGTCGCCGCCGATCAGCTGCATGTAGTAGTCCCAGTCCCAGTGCACGCCCGGGTCGGTGTGGTCGTTGCCGGGCACCTCTTTGTGGCCGACGATGTGCGCCCGGTCCTTCGGGATGTCGAACTTCGCGCTGAGATGGGAGGTCAGCGCGGCCGACGAGCGGTACATCGCGTCGGTGAACCAGGCCGGGTTGTCGACGAAGCCCTCGTGCTCGATCCCGACGGACGAGGCGTTGGCGCTGCGCGCGTGCCACGCCGTGTCCTTGTCCCGGACCGTCTGGGTGACCTCGCCGTCCGAGGAGCGGATCACGTAGTGGGCGCTGACCTGGGAGTCCGGGTTCTGGAACCAGCTGATGGAACCCGCGTACGAGCCCTGCGTGACGTGGACGACCACCTTGTCGACGGTGGCCGTGCGGCCGGTGGCGAAGTTCGCGGAGTGGGCGGGCACCCAGCGCGCCGAGGGGTAGTCCTCGCTCTGGACGTAGACGTCGGACGCGGACAGCTCGCCCTTGTCCGGGGCGACCGGGCGGGAGGGCACACGCACCTCCTCGCCGCCGGACACCTTCGCGGCCACGCCCTCCGCGAGGAACGTGAAGACCGCGTCCGCGTAGAGCGCCGCGGCCGGCCCCTCGGCGGCGCTGTAGCGGGCCACCGCCGGATACCAGGCGTCGACGTCCCGGCGCTCGGCGGCGTCCAGGCCCAGCGCGTCGGCGTGGTCGCGCAGGACGGCCGCGCCGCCGAGGATGTTGGCCGTCGTGTCCCGGCGCAGCCGTGCCGCGCTCTCGCCGGTCAGCTCGGACGCCTTCTCCAGGGAGCGGTTGACGGGGTTGCTCGCCAGGTGCATCACGCCGTAGCCGTTCGCCTGGCTGGGCTCTCCGCCGTGACCGTTCAGCCGGGACTCGCCGTAGCCGACGGCGGCCAGCAGATCGCGCGGTACGCCGTACTCGTGCGCCGCCTCGGCGAAGGCGCGGTTCATCGGGTCGGCCGTGTCCGCCCGTGGGGCGGCGCTCGCCGGGTGCCCGGTCGCGAGGAGGGCCGTGGCGGTGAGGACGGCCAGGGCGCCGACGCGGGCCCGGGTTCGGGCGGCGATGCGTAGGGACATGAGGGCTCCTGCTCTGTGGCGGGAAATCTGTGGCGGGAAGGAAGAGAAAAGCCCTCGGGCCGGGATCGGCCAGAGGGGCGTGGAGCACCGCAAGACTAACCAGATGAGGTGGGCATGACAACGTTGCGCGCCGAGGGGTGCGTTGGCAACTTCACGCAAAATCAACAGAGTTGGCGGTTCCGCTGAGCCTGCCGGGTGACGGTGAACATCACCCGGCAGGGGAGTCCGCGCCGGTTGACGAGGCCTCGGCTACCAGCGGTCGCGGTGGATGACGTCCGCCACCGGCCGCCGCCGGACGGGACCGAAGTTGCCCGCGGGCCACCCCACCGGGACGGCGGCGAACGTCGCCATGTCCTCCGGGATGCCCAGCTCCCGCTTCCACTCCTGCTCCAGCATCAGATGCCAGATGGTGATGTTCGCCGCGAGCCCCAGCCCCCGGGCCGCGAGCAGCAGGTTCTGCACCCCCGGATAGACGCAGGAGCCCTCGGCCAGCGCCTGGAAGCGTGTCTGCGTGTCCATCATGTGCTGCGTGCCCGCCGGGCCGAGCGCCCGCGCCGAGGCCGCGAGACCCTCCTCGTCCAGGCGGGGCTCCGGGAACCGGTAGCACGGCACGATCAGCACCGGGGTGTCGGCGAAGTGGTCGCGCTGATGCTCGATCGCCGCGACCATCCGGCCGTACGCCGCCTCGTCCATGCCCTCGGGGGCGTACTTCCCGGTCGTCGCCAGATACGCGTCCACGCATCGCTTCCACAGCGGGGCGAGCCGCGCCATCACCTGGCGGTCGGTGACCACCACGTACTCGTAACACTGCATGTTGCCGCCGCTGGGTCCCCAGACGGCGGCCTGTATCAGCTGCTCGACCGTCTCGTCCGGCACCGGGTCCGGCTTGAGGCGGCGCATGGCGCGCATCGTGGACATGGTGTCGAAGAGAGCGGGGCCGCCGAGGGCGGAGGGGTCGGCCTGAACCGTTTCCATGGTCATGATCGCGGAGTTTACGGTTCGGACCGGCACACCATAAGGGCCCCCCGGCGGCCGGTCCGGGTGGCCTCTTCACAGCCGCCCTTCCGGGGCCCGGCGTCACCCCGCCGGCGCCTCAGCGCCGCGTCAGCCGGACGACCGGGATGTCCCGCTCGGTGCCCGCCTGATACTGCCCGTAGCGCGGGAACAACTCCACCAGACCCGGCCAGACCCGCGCCTTCTCCTCGGCCGGCAGCGTCGCCGCGACCGCCCCGAACCGCTCGGTGTTCACCCGGAGTTCGACCTCCGGGTTCGCCTGAAGGTTCAGGTACCACAACGGCGGCCGGTCCGAGCCGCCGTTGGAGGCCACGATCAGGTAGTCCTCGCCGTCCCGCCCGTACATCAGCACCGTGCGCCGCACCGTCCCGCTGCGCCGCCCCACGTAGTCCATCAGCAGACACGGCACACCGAGCTGCGTCGTGCCCTTCGTGCCGCCGGAGGACTCGTAGAGCTCGGCCTGCCGGGCCACCCAGTCGGCGGGGCTCAGCGCGACCTCCGCGTTGCCGTCCTGCTCGGCCGTCATGGGTTTCTCCTTCTCTCGTGCCGTCCCGTACGGGCTCCGCCCCCATCCTGGCATCCACCCGCGCCGCGCCTCGGATTCGTACACCTGGACACCCCTCCCACCGCACGGGGGAACGCGGACCGGGAACCCGCCCGCGAAGGCGTATAAAGGGTCCTTCCGGAGCAGCCGGCGTCCCCCGATGGCCCCTCCCCTCCCTCCCCTCACGCGGCCGGCGTCACCGCGTCACCGATCCCAGGAGCGCCAATGAGCACTTCGGAAGAGATCAGCGCCCTGCTGGTAGCGAAGTTCGGAACCGACCCCGGGGCCATCCGCCCCGATGTGCCGCTGCACCGGCTGCGGCTGGACTCCCTCGCGCTGGAGGAGCTGCGGCTGCTCATCGAGGACCGGCTGGACGTGGACCTGGAGGACGTCGCCCTCACCTCGCGGGACACCGTGGGCCGCCTCGTCGAGGCCGTCCACGGGAAGGTCTCCGCATGAACGCGGCCACCGCACCGCCCTACCGCCGGGCGCCGCTCGCCCCGTTCGCCGCCGCCGTCACCGGCGTCGGCCTGGTCACCGCGGCCGGTACGGGAGCGGACGCCGCCTGGCACGGTGTCACCGAGGGCCTCGTGCCGTCCGCCGCCCCCCGGCCCGAACTGGCCGACCTGCCCTGCGACTTCTTCTACTCCGTCACCGACTGCGACCCGGGGGCCGTCCTCGGGGTGGCCACCCAGCGGCTGATGGACCGCTTCTCCCAGCTCGCCGTCATCGCCGCCCGCGAGGCCGTCGCCGACGCCGGACTAGACCCGTCGGTCTGGGACAGCGGCCGCGTCGGCATCGTCATCGGCTCCGCCCACGGCGGGCTGCCCTTCTACGACGAACAGCACGCCGCTCTCGCCGGGCGCGGCCCCCGCCGGGTCTCCCCGAAGCTTGCCCCGCTCAGCGTCGTCAACGGCGCGGCCAGCAGCGTCAGCCTGGACCTCGGCGTCCACGGGCCCAGCCAGGCCGTCTCCACCGCCTGCTCCTCCGGTACGGTCGCCATCGGCACCGCGCACCAGATGCTCCGCTCCGGGGCCTGCGACATCGTCATCGCGGGCGGCGCCGAATCCACTTGCACCCGCCTCCTGATCGCCAGCGCCTGCAGCCTCAAGGCCGTCTCCACCCGCCGCGAGGACCCCTCGGCCGCCTGCCGCCCCTTCGACACCCACCGCGACGGCTTCGTCGTCGGCGAGGGTGCCGGGCTCGTGGTCCTGGAACACCCGGAGCACGCCCGCGCCCGGGGCGCCGCCGTCCGCGCCCACGTGAGCGGCTACGGAGCCTCCAGCGACGCCCACTCCGCCGTCGCCCCGGACCCCGAGGGCCTCGGCATCGAACGCGCCCTGCGCACCGCGCTCGCCGACGCGGACCTCTCCCCGGCCGACGTCGGGCACGTCAACGCGCACGGCACCTCGACGCTCTCCAACGACCTGATCGAGGCGACCATGCTCCGCCGGGTCCTCGGCGAGAGCCCCCTGGTGACCTCCACCAAGGCGATGACCGGCCACACCCTCGGCGCGGCGGGCGGCATCGAGACCGCGCTCACCGTGCTCGCCCTCCAGCACCAACTGGTCCCGCCCACCGTCAACCTGGACACACCAGACCCGCGGATCCCGATCGACGTGGTGGCCAAGGAAGCCCGCGGCGCCTCCTTCGACTGCGCCGTCAAGACCTCGCTGGGCTTCGGCGGCCACAACGCGGCACTCGTCCTCACCAGGGCCTGAGCGGAAGGGAACGCAGGAGTTCATGCCCGAGGAGATCATCCGGACCCTGTCGGTCGACGAAGTGCGCTACAGCTACCGCGTCCTGCCACACTCCTGCTCCGGCGGCGCCCCCGCCACCGAACCGACGCTCGTTCTCGGCGGCGCGCTCCAGGGCATGTTCGGCTGGCCCCAGATGGACGACCACCTGGGGCCGGCCACCGACGTCGTCACCGCCGACCTGCCCGGCATGGGCAGCGCCGACCCGCTCCCGCCAGGACCCAGCGCCGATCTGCTGCGCCGGGCCGTCCTCGGCATCGCCGACGACCTCGGCGCCCCCCGGCTCAACGTCTTCGGCTTCTCCTACGGCACCGCCATCGCCTTCGGCTTCGCCCGCCGCCACCGGGAGCGGGTGGCGCGCCTGGCCCTCGGCGGCGTCCCGGTCCACATCGACGACGCCCAGGTCGCCTGCTGGGAGCGGGCCCGGGAGCAGTTGGCCGCCGGGGACCGTGAGGGGTTCGCCGCGACGGCGGCGGACGCGCTGATGTGCCTGGATCCCGAACGGCCCGTACACCGACGTGAGTTGGCCCGCCGCTATGTCCGGCGCTCGTTCCTGCACGCGCTCACCCGCTCGCCGCACGCGGCGGACTCCCTCTACCGGGCGCTGGCCGACCGGCCCGACTTCTCCGGCGGTCTCACCGGCGTACCGGCGCTGGTCTTCGCCGGGGAGCACGACACGGTGACCTCGCCCGCGCGGCAGCGGGAGTTCGCCGCGACGATCGAGGACAGCCGGTTCCTGACGGTCGAGGAGTCCGACCACTGGGTGGTCCTGGAGCGGGCGGACGAGGTGGCCTCGCTGGTCTCCCGGTTCTTCACCGAGCGGGAGCCGGTGGCCGGCGCGGTCACGCTGCCGCGCCAGGCGGGCGCCCCGGTGGGCCGGACCTGAACGTCCGGTCCGGCCCACCGGGTCCCGGCCTCAAAGCCTGTCGGGTGGCCGCCCGATCAGGGGTCACCCGAGAGGCTCTCCGTGCCCGTGGCCGTGCGAGCCCCTGACCTTGATCCGTACCACCTGCGGGTCGTGGTCGCTCGCCTGGTCCGCGAACTCGGCGTTGATGTGCACCACGTCGTAGTCGAGGCGCCGGATGCCGGGGCTCGTCAGGATGTGGTCCAGCGTCTGCGAGTTGCCGTCGTAGACATAGCTGTACCGCTCCGACGCGGGCAGCGTCGTGATCAGCGGCTTGAGCACCTTGCCCTTGGTCAGGGCCTTCATCGTCGCGGAGAACTCGAAGTCGTTGATGTCCCCGAGCGTGACGACGTGCGCCGACCTGTCCGCCTTCAGCAGCGAGGCGACGAAGGTGTTGACCTCCGTGGCCTGCTGGATCCGCTGCGTCTCCGAGGACCGCGTCGGCTCCTGATAGCGGCCGTGCAGCGGCTGGTCGCCGCCCTTGGACGCGAAGTGGTTGCCGATGACGAAGACCGGCTCGCCCCGGAAGACGAACTCGCCCACCAGTGGCTTGCGGCTGTTGTCCCACGCGGGGCTCACCGGGTTGATCCGGGCCGGGGACGCGGAGAGCTTCACGCCCTTCCACGTGTCCACGGCACGCACCGGCGTGGTGGCGTCGCCGCCCGCGCGGTCGGTGAAGGAGACCCGCTCCGGGTTGAAGAGGAAGACGTTGCGGATGTTGCCGCCGGGCTGACCGCCGTCCCTGTTGTTCTCGGGGGCGATGTAGCGCCAGGCGTAGCGCGGCCCGCCCTGCGCGACGATCGCGTCCGTGAACCGCTTCAGTGTGGCCTCGGAGCCCGTCGTGCCGTCGTTCACCGCACCGTTGTCGTCCTGGATCTCCTCCAGCGAGACGATGTCGGGGGAGGAGAGGTTGACCGCGACGCCCTCGGCCAGGGTGTCGAACTTGGTCTGGTCGTCGCCCGCGTCGAGGTTCTCCACGTTGTACGTGGCGACCGCCAGCTCGTCCTTCTTCTGCTTGCGGGTCACCTCGCGCCGCAGCTTCTTGTCGACGATCGTGCCCAGCTCGGTGGCCTGCACGTTGTAGCCGCCGTAGGAGGCGTAGTCGAGCACACCGGTGGTGCGGCCCGTGAGGACGTCGCCGACGTTCGCGGTCGGCACCGGACGCGCCGGGTCCAGCGACATCACCTTGAGCCGGCCGGTGTTCTGGTCCTCGTACGAGGCGTAGACCGTGCCGCCGCGCCGGGTGCGGTTCTCCCGGGGCTTCACGGTCACCCAGATCTCGTCGTACGCGGTCGTCGCCCCGGTCACGCGGGTGTCGGCGATCCGGACCAGGGAGCCCTCCAGGGCCTCGTACAGGTCCAGTGCGTAGCGGGACGGGTTCAGGGGCAGCGCGTCGATCGCCCCGCCGTCCGCCGAGGGCACGTAGCGGCCGGGCACCGAGCGGGCGTCGAGGACGACCGGGGCGGGCAGCGCGTTGCCGGAGGAGACCACGGTGGTGCGCGGTGCGGTGATCTGGGTGAGCGACTGGGCGCCGGCGGCGGGGTAGTACTCGGCGACCTTCCCGCTGACCAGGACCGCGTCCCCGACCGCCACGGCCGGGGCGGTGGAGCCGGTGTAGACGAACAGGCCCTCGCTGGTACGCGGGTCGCTGTCGGGCGCGGTGTCCTGGATCCAGAAGCCGCGCGAGCCGCTGGTGCGCACGCCGGTCACGACGCCCGGCACGCCGGTGACCGTCGCGCCGTCGAGCGGGGAGATACGGGTGGTGCCCTGGATGTCGTGGATCCGTACGTCGCCGGGCTCGGTGGGGCCGGGCTCCTCCGGCTCCTGCCCGCCGCCGGACGTCTCGCCCTTCGCGTTGACCGGGCTCGGGGCGCCCGCGGCGAGGTCGGCGGCGTTGTCGTCGGTGTCGGCGAGCGAGGTGCCCCGCGCGACCGACGCGGTGGCCGAGGCGCCGGGGACCGGGCCGCTGCCCTCCCGGACGACCGCGGAACCGTAACCGACCAGATCGACGATCCGGGTGTCCGCCGCACAGTCCGCCGCCGACTTGCAGGTGAGCGGGGCCGTCCCGGAGACCAGGGCGACGGTGCCGCTGCCCGCCGCCATGGCGACCGTGCCGGTGGAGTCGGCGGTGGGCAGCGCGACCGTGCCGCCGGTGCCCGCGGCCTGGGCGACCAGGTAGCGCCCGCCGGGCGCGATCGCCCCGGACAGCTCGGAGACCTGCCACTGCGAGCCGGCCGACGGGCTGCCCGGCAGGTACTGGACGCTGAGCCCGCCGACCTCGAAGGGCGCGGAGCCGGCGTTGGCCAGCTCGACGAAGTCCCGGGTCAGCGTCGCGCCGGAATTGCCCCCGCCGCCGTACACCTCGGAGATGACGGCGGTGGCGGACGGGGCCGCCTGGGCGGCGGGCAGGGCGGTCACCGCGAGAGCGACGGCGACGGCGCCGGTCAGCAGGACGGAACCGGATCTGTATATCTGCACGGGAGGTGCCCCCAACTGAACTGAGTAGTAGGGGCAAAAGCTATGCGCGTAGAACGGGGCATGACAAGGGATCATCGGTTAATTCCCGGCATCTTCCGGATGGAGGGCAGGTCTCCCCGCCCGGAGCGGTCCGCCGCCGGCCGCTCGCACGCCCGCCGCAGACCTGCTTCGCGCGCCCGTCATGCGCCTGTCACATGCGGCAACAGCGGGCAACACGTCGAGCTGAGACCGCCGTCCATCATGCGGCTCCGTTGCGCGCCATGCAGCGATCCGCATACCTGACGACGGGAGGTCATGTCGACCTGAAGCGCGTGTGCTCCGCGGCGTGTCACCGGGCCTGAACGCGCCCCTCCTGACGAAACGCCGCCGGAGCCCTTCCGGTCTGCGCCTCGGGGCAACCGTTCCCCGGGACAGGCCGAACCGCTCCGGCCCGGCGCCGGCCCTGCTGCGCGACCCCGCCGACCGGCCGCGGACCGTGGCCAGTTCCGAACCCGCGGGAGAGCTTTTCTCGGGAGCTCCGCCGCCGGGCACGAAACTGACGCACCCGGCCGTCACCTCGGCGATCATCGGGCCGCGCACCTTCGAGCAGCTGGAGAGCCGGCTCGGCGCCGACGAGGTGAGGCTGAGCCGGGACGCTCTCGACCGGATCGACGAGATCGTCCCGCCGGCGTCAACCTGTCGGCGCGGGAGGCCGGTCAGGCCCCGGCGGTCCTCACCGACGCCTCCCCGCGCCGCCGTCCGGTCTGACGGTGAAGGGAGCGGGCCGGGGTCACTGGCGGATGCGGTCGCGGATCCAGACCCCGGCCTCCTTCAGGACCCCGGTCCCCGTCCAGTTGCTCCCGCTGCAGGTGCCGGTCCTGAAGACGGCGCCGGAGCGGTGGTCGTCGGAGTAGTTCCAGTTGGTCCAGGAGATCTTCTTGCGCTTCATCAGGTCGAGGTAGCGCTGCGACATCGTGAAGTCGTTCGCGCCCTCGCCCGCGTAGTTCTGCGTTCCGAACTCGGTGACGAAGACGGGGAGTCTGTCGGAGGCCCGGTCGAGCGCGCTCAGGTACGCCTCGCGGTGCGAGGCCGCGTAGAAGTGGAAGGTGTACATGATGTTCGAGGCGCGGACGGGGTTGTTCACGACCTCCGACTCGTCGGAGCCCTCGGACACCCCGAAGGAGGACCAGGCGCGGGTCCCGACCAGCACCACCGCGTCGGGGTCCTGGGCGCGGATCACCGGGATGATCTGCTCGGCGTACGACTTGATGCCCGACCAGCTCACCCCCGAGGGCTCGTTGGCGATCTCGTAGAGCACACCCGGGTGGTTCCTGTACTTCTTCGCCATCGCCGTGAAGAAGGTCTTCGCCCGCGACAGGTTCGCGTTCGGGTCGCCCGGGGAGAGCATGTGCCAGTCGATCACCGCGTACATGCCGCGGGCGTGCGCCGCGTCGACGAACTTCTGCGCACGGGCGGTGAATCCGGCCGGGTCGGTCTCGTACCCGCCCTCCTGTACGTAGGTGGAGACGCGCAGTACGTCGGCGCGCCAGTCCTGGGCCAGGGCGTCGAGCGAGCCGTCGGTGACGCACTGCGCGTACCACTGGGTGCCGTGCGTGCTCATCCCGTTGAGGGCGACCGCCCGGCCCGAGGCGTTGCAGAGCTGACGGCCGCAGACGGACAGCTGGCCGTTGGCGGCGAGCGGCGTGGCGGCGGAGGGGGAGGCGCCGGTGGGAGCGGCGGGGGCCGGTGCGGCGCCCGCCCGGACCGGAGCCATGAGTGCGGTGACGACACCGAGCGCGGACGCGGCGAGCAGGGCCTTGCGGGCCATCCCGCGACGGCCCGTCGTGGGGGCGGAACCGGTGGGGGGACTGGTGCGCTGGTGCATGGTGGTGCTCCCTTCGGAGGGGGTGGGAGGCGCCATGTCGGCAGGACTGAAAGTAAAGGTTCCTTCCAATTGCCGTCAACAGTGTTGGGAAACTTTCCTGTCTGTTAACGCGCGTGGCGGAAGGGCCCGTTGGGACCCTTCCGCCACCCGCCCGTACCCTCCGTGCTGCTCAGCCCCCCGGCAGCGGATGGACCGCCAGCGAGAACGAGTGGCCCGCCGGATCCGCGTACACCCGCACGTCCCGGGGCCCGCTGTTGCTGTCGCCGGTGTCGACGGGCCTGGCACCGAGACCGATCGCCTCCCGCTCGGCCTCGTCGAAGTCCTCGCGTCCCACCAGGATCCGCAGATGCGCCTGCTGCGAGTCCTCCGGACGCGGCCAGCTCGGCGGGGCGTAACCGTGGTCGCGGCGGATCGCCAGCCGGACGCCGTGGTTGCCGACGATCTCCACGAAGTCGGGGTCGGTGCCGATCCGTGTCTCCGCGCCGAGCAGACCGGCGTAGAACTCGGCCAGCTCCACGGGCTCGGCGCAGTCAAGGACGAGGACGCTCGTTTTCTCCACAGTCATGCGGGAACGGATACCCCCGGTGGCCCCGGACACGCCGAGCCGGACCAGGCCCGGGCACCCGGGCCGACGCCGTGCCCGGATGCGGCCGGAATCCGGGCGACCGCGGCGGACGCGTCCCGGGTGAGGAAACACCCGCTGCGACCTAAGGTGCGAACCATGGCACGGAGCGCTGCGCATCCCGGGCCGACCGCGGGCGACGCAGCCCCCGGCGGACCCGACCCCCGGCGTTGGCAGGCACTCGCCGTCTGCCTGGTGGCGGGCTTCATGACCCTGCTGGACGTCTCCATCGTCAATGTCGCCCTCCCCTCCATCCGGGAGGGCCTGAACACCCCCGAGTCCGACCTCCAATGGGTGCTCTCCGGCTACGCCCTCGCCTTCGGCCTCTTCCTCATCCCCGCCGGACGCCTGGGCGACGCGCGGGGCCGCCGGGCGGTCTTCATGACGGGACTCGCCCTCTTCACCCTGGCCTCCGCCGCCTGCGGAGCCGCCCAGTCCAGCCTGTGGCTGGTGATCGCCCGGCTGGTACAGGGCATCGCGGGCGGCCTGATCTCCCCACAGATCTCCGCCCTGATCCAGCAGATGTTCTCCGGACGCGAGCGCGGCCGGGCCTTCGGCATGTTCGGCACCGTCGTCGGCATCTCCACGGCGGTCGGCCCGCTGCTCGGCGGTCTGCTCATCCAGGCCGCCGGACCCGAACACGGCTGGCGCTGGGTCTTCTACGTCAACCTCCCGCTCGGCGCCGTCTGCCTCCTGCTCGCCCACCGACTGCTCCCCGACACCCCATCCGCCGGCCGGGTGAGGCCGCGCGACCTGGACCCGGTGGGCGTCGTCCTGCTCGGGGCCGGGGTGCTGGCCCTGCTGCTGCCGTTCGTCCAGGCCCAGCAGTGGCCCGGCAACGCCAAGTGGCTCCTGCTCGTCCTGGCCGCGGCCCTGCTCACCGCGTTCGTGGCCTGGGAGTCGCGGTGCACGGGCGGACCCACCCACCCGGTCCTGGACCTGTCGCTGTTCCGGCTGCGCTCCTACTGGCTGGGCTGCCTGCTGATCCTGCTCTACTTCGCCGGGTTCACCTCGATCTTCTTCGTCACGACCCTCTACCTCCAGTCCGGCCTGGGCTACTCCGCCCTCCAGGCCGGACTCGCCATCACCCCCTTCGCCCTCGGTTCCGGCGCCGCCGCGTCCATCGGCGGCCGGCTCGTCGGCCGCTTCGGCCGCCCGCTGGTGGTGGCGGGCCTGGCCATGGTCGCCCTCGGCCTCGCGGGCACCGCCCTCGCCGTCCACCTGGTCCCCGGCGACGGAGCGGGCTGGGCCATGGCCGCCCCGCTGCTCCTCGCCGGTCTCGGCAGCGGTCTGGTCATCGCCCCGAACCAGACGCTGACCCTCGCGGAGGTCCCGGTGCACCGGGCCGGAAGCGCCGGGGGCACCCTCCAGACCGGCCAGCGGGTGGGCTCCGCGGTCGGGATCGCCGCCGTCGGCGCGGTGTTCTTCGCCCAGGTCGGCCCGGACGGCTGGGCCGACGCCTACGACGACGGGCTCATCGTGTCCGTCGCCTTCGTGCTGGCCGCGCTGATCGTGGCGCTGGCCGAGGTCGGAGCCGACCGACGGGGCAGACGACGTACAGCGGACCGATCCACCGACGCAACGAGGAGCGTGGCATGAGCGACACGACAGCGGACAGCGCGGGGACCAAGAGCAACGATTCCTACGGCCACAAGCCGTTCAAGCGTTCCCGGAGCCACTTCGCCGACCGGATCACCGCGGACGGACGCGACGGCTGGCCCGTCGAGCCGGGCCGCTACCGCCTCGTCGTCAGCCGCGCCTGCCCCTGGGCGAGCCGAGCCCTGGTCTCCCGCCGGCTCCTCGGCCTGGAGGACGCCCTCTCGCTCGCCGTCGCCGACCCGATCCAGGACGACCGCAGCTGGCGCTTCACCCTCGATCCGGGCGGCAAGGACCCGGTCCTCGGCATCCGCTATCTGAGCGAGGCCTACGACGCCCGGGAGAGCGGCTATCCCGGCGGCGTCAGCGTCCCCGCGATCGTGGACGTACCGAGCGGCAAGCTGGTCACCAACGACTTCCAGCGGATCACCCTCGACCTCGCGACCGAATGGACCGCCCTGCACCGGCCCGGCGCCCCCGACCTCTACCCCGAACCGCTGCGCCCGGAGATCGACGAGGTCATGGAGGGCATCTACGAGGACGTCAACAACGGCGTCTACCGCGCGGGGTTCGCGAGCTCCCAGGAGGAGTACGAGGCGGCGTACGAGGCCCTCTTCGCCCGCCTCGACCAGGTCTCCGACCGCCTCACCGACCGCCGCTACCTGGTCGGCGACACCATCACCGAGGCCGACATCCGCCTCTTCACGACCCTCGTCCGCTTCGACGCCGTCTACCACGGCCACTTCAAGTGCAACCGTACGAAGCTGACCGAGGACCCCGTCCTGTGGGCGTACGTCCGCGACCTCCACCAGACGCCCGGATTCGGCGACACGGTCGACTTCGACCACATCAAGCGGCATTACTACCAGGTGCACACCGGCATCAACCCCACCGGCATCGTCCCCGCCGGCCCCGACCTCTCCGGCTGGACCACCCCGCACCACCGCGAACAGCTCGGCGGCCGACCCTTCGGAGACGGCACACCACCGGCGGCAACCTTCTGAGCCCCGGCGGCGACAAGGAGTCGTCCGGCCGCACAGGCCCGGACGACTCCCGACCGCCGACCGAGCGAAGGAACCCCCTCACGTGAGCACCAGCAGAGGACGACACCGCAGGACGCGTACGCTCCAGGCCGCCGTGGCCGTCGCCGTGACCGCAGGCCTCGCGGGCGTCTGGCTGACCAGCACGCCGGACGACGCGCGCGCCGCCGGCACGGTCCTCGTCTCCACCACGCCGGAGCTGGAGAAGGCGTTCGCGAACGCCGGCCCCGGCACCACCATCCAACTGCGCGGCGGCACGTACCGCCCGGCCAAGAGCCTCAAGAGCCAGGCGGACGGCACCGCGCGGAGCCGGATCACCGTCACCGCGTACAAGGCGGAGAAGGCCGTCGTCGACGGCTCCGCGCTGCCCGAAGGCGACTGGCTGGTCGCGATAGGCGGCGACCACTGGACGCTGTCCGGCCTGACGTTCCGCAACTCCCGCGCGCACGGCGTCGTCGTCACCTCGTCCACCGGCGGAATCTTCCGTAACCTCACCACGCACGGCAACGGCGACTCCGGCTTCACGCTGCGCGGCGAGGGCACGACGGACAACCTCGTCGAGAACCTCGACTCCTACGACAACTACGACGCGAAGAACCACGGTCAGAACGCCGACGGCCTCGCGATCAAGTTCGGATCGGGCACCGGAAACCGGATCGTCGGCGCACGGCTCTACAACAACGCCGACGACGGCGTGGACCTGTGGCAGTGGGCGAGCCCCGTCCGCATCGAGCGCAGCTGGGCCTACGGGAACGGCGTGAACCGCTGGAAGGACCCGGCCTTCGAAGGCAACGGCAACGGCTTCAAGCTCGGCGGCGGCGGCGCGAGCGCCGCACACGTCATCACCGGCAACGCCGCCTGGGACAACGAGAAGCACGGCTTCACGGACAACAGCAACCCGGGAGCCCTGCGCCTGCACCGCAACACCGCCTACGCCAACGACGCCTCCGGCTACTACGCCGCCTCCTCGCCCTCCCGTCTCTCCCGCAACTACGCGCTCGACAACGCCACCGGCGCGGCGAAGCTCGGCCGGCGCGTGGTGTCGGCCGCCAACACCTGGGACGCGGACGGGGCACCGGTCGTGGGCCGGGTCAGCACCGATCCGGCCACGGCGTACGGGCCGCGGCGCGCGGACGGTTCGCTGCCGGCGACGGACTTCCTGGCCACCGGCACACCGGACATCGGCGCTCCGATGCCGTAACCGTCGCACGACCGGGTCCCGGGGCCGGTGGCCGGCCGCCCCGGGACCGGCACATATGATCCGGCGCTCAGGCCGCAACGGCGCGCACGACGGAGGGGTACCCGGCATGGCCGACGACGCATCGGCGCAGTTCCACGAGTTCTTCGACCGCCATTACGCCGAACTGTCGCGCCTGGCCTTCCTTCTGACGGGCGAGGCGGACGCGGCCGACGACCTGGCCGCCGACGCCTTCGTCGCGCTCTGGGACCGCTGGGACCGGATGTCCGCCGCCGAGCATCCGGTGGCGTACGCCCGCGGAGTCGTCGCCAACCTGGCGCGCAGCCGGATCCGCGGTGCGGTACGCGAGCGCCGGCGCATCGCGCTGTTCTGGTCCCGGCGCGCGGAGCGGACGGACGGCCCGGACGTGGCCGCCGTGCTCGACGTGCGGCAGGCGCTGCGAAGACTTCCCTTCCGCAAGCGGGCGTGCGTCGTGCTGCGGCACGCGCTCGATCTGTCGGAGAGGGACACCGCTCTGGCGCTCGGCATCTCCGTCGGCACGGTGAAGAGCCAGACCTCCAAGGGAATGGCGGAACTCGAACGGCTGCTGGGCGACCGTACCGGCCTCGAAACCGTGGGAAGTGGACGACGATGAGCGACCTGCGCAGGCAGTTGGAAGAAGCCGCCGCGTCACATCGGCCCGACCGGGCGCGCATGCTGGCCCGGGTCGAGCGGGCGCGGGACCTCGCGGCGACCGGTGCGGAGCCCCGGGGCGCGCGTGCCCGCCGCACCCGTCCCGCCTGGCCGCGGGTGGCCCTCGCGGCGGTGGCCGCCGCCGCGGTGTGCGCGATCGGCGCGACCGCCGTCACCTCACTCGTACAGGAGGAGGCGACCGGTCCGCAGAAGGTGTCCACCGGAGGGCTGCCGGAGACCTCCGCCGCCACGCCTCCCGCGACCGGCGACCGCCGGCCGCCGCAGCCGGGCCGGAGCCGCACCACCGACGGTCCGCTGTGGGCGGACGGCTCCGTCGCCCCGGACGACAACGTCCACTGGGCACAGAGCAACGTCACGCTCAAGACCCAGGAGCCGCTCACCGCGCTCACCGTCGAACTGTTCGTGGCCCGGACGGACCGGTTGCGGAGCACCGGACGGTGGGAGACACGGCCCACGGCGGACTTCGACCTGTCCGTGCACGAACGCGACGGCATGCTCGTCTACCGCTGGACGCTCAGGTCCGGACGGACGGTGCCGGCCGGGACGCACGTCTTCGCCGGACAGTACGACCACGCCTCCGGCGGCCGCGACGCCGGCGCGGACGTGTACCGGGCCACGGCGAAGGCGGCGAGCGGCACCTACGAGGTCCACGGCGACTTCGCGCCCACCACCTGACCCGGGCGCTCACCCTGGTGCGAGCGTGCCTCTGGCCGGCGTACGGGCCATGCGCCCCGCCGTCGGGCACCCGCATCACTGCCCGGCGCTCGGACCCGGTGGGCGTACCCCACGTACCCCACCCGCTTGCGGACCACAGCTGTCCGCAAGCCCCGGTAGCGTGCGGACCATGGCCGCGAAGACGCACCGCACCGCCGCACACCCCGCCGTCCTGCCCGCCCGGGCGCTGAACCGGGCGACCCTGGACCGGCAGCTCCTGCTGCGCAGGTCACCGATGTCCGCGAAGGACGCGGTCGCCCACCTCCTCGGGCTCCAGGCGCAGAACACCAAGCCCCCGTACTTCCAGCTGTACTCCCGGCTCGCGGACTTCGACCCCGAAGAGCTGTCCGCCCTCATGGAGTCCCGCGAGGTGGTCCGGATCGTCACCCTGCGCTCCACCCTCCACACCCATACGGCGGACGACGCCCTCACCCTGCGCCCCCTGGTGCAGGCGGCACGCGAGCGGGAGCTGAAGAACTTCCGGCGCGGGCTGGCGGGGGTGGACCTGGACCGGCTCGCGGCGGTGGCCGGGGAACTGGTCGAGGAGCGACCGAGGCCGGTCAAGGAGCTACGCGGGGAACTCCTCGCGCGCTGGCCGGACGCCGACCCGCTCGCGCTCACCGTCGCCGCCCGCTGCCTGCTGCCACTGGTCCAGGTCACCCCGCGCGGACTGTGGGGCCGCAGCGGGCAGGTCGCCCTGACCACCGTGGAGCACTGGCTCGGCAGGCCCGCCGAACCCGTACCCGCGCCCGACGCCACCGTGCTGCGCTACCTGGGCGCGTTCGGTCCCGCCTCGGTGATGGACTTCCAGTCCTGGGCGGGCCTCACCCGTACGAAGGAGGTCTTCGAACGGCTCAGGCCCCGGCTGCTCACCTTCCGGGACGAGCGGGGCGTCGAGCTCTTCGACCTCCCCGAGGCCCCGCGACCCGACCCCGACACCCCGGCCCCGCCGCGCTTCCTGCCCGAGTTCGACAACGTCCTCCTCGGCCACGCCGACCGCACCCGCGTCATCCCCGCCGTGAACAAGGGACGCAACGGGGTGGGCAACCAGTCATACGGATCCGTGCTGATCGACGGGTTCCTCGACGCGGTCTGGCACATCGAACGCGAGGGCGGCACGGCGGTCCTGACCGCCCAGCCGCTCCGGAGCCTGACCCGCGACGAGCGAGCGGAGATCACCGAGGAGGCGGCGCGGATGCTGGCCGTGATGACGGACGCGACGGACCACGACGTCCGGTTCGGCACGTTCCTGGACCACGGAGACTGACGGCGTCGCGGCCCACGGATCAGGGCAGCAGCCCCGCCCGGCGGGCAGCCACCACCGCCTCCAGCCTCGTGTGCGCCCCCAACTTCCGCATCGCGGACCGCAGATACCCCTTCACCGTCTCGGGCCGCAGCCCCAGCCGCTCGGCCGCCGCCGCGTTCGTCGCGCCCGCCGCCACACACGCCACCACGTCCACCTCGCGCGGCGCGAGGCGGACCTCCCGGGCAGCGGGCACCTTGGCGCCCGACGCCGAGGCCAGCCGCCCGCAGACGTCCAGGAGCTCGTCGCGCAGTGCCGGGTCGACGACCCTCGGGACCAGGGCCCGCAGTTCACGGTGGGCCTCGCGCACGTCCTCCCAGGCTCCGGGCACCGTGTCCGGATCGCAGACCTGCTCCCGGCCCGCCGCCAGCAACCGCCGCACCTCGTCCCGTACCGCGAGCGACTGCTCCACATCACGGGCCGCCGCCACCACCGCGTCGAACATCCGGTCGCCGAGCGTGACCGGCGTGCGCAGCGCCCCGTACAGCACGCCCCGCACCGCACGCCGTACGACGACGGGGACCGCGACCACCGAGCGCAGCCCCTCCGCCGCCACCGCCGCGTCGTACTCGTGGCTGATGTGGCGCGAGGAGGCGTAGTCCGTCACCGCACAGGGCCGGGACAGCGCGATGGCCTTGCCGCCCAGGCCGCTCCCGGCGGAGACGACCAGGCCCCGCAGCGCGCTGGTCTGCGCCCCGTTCAGCTCGGCGATCCGCGCATGGCGCGCATCGGACAACAGGCCGCCGAACACCACGGGAAGCCCGCTCGTGCGGCGCAGCCTCAACAGCGCTGCCTGCATCTCGACCGCATCGACCGGTTCCGGCACTCCGACGCCCTTCCACCCGGCCCGCGCGCCTCCCCCGGACGGGGGAGAGGACCACCCCCGTCCGGGGGTGGTGAGACCTGGGTCACTGTTTACATGATGTTAAGCGACCGGTCCGTAACGAGGAGGGCACATGTCGGCAACCAGCGCGACCGAGACGTTCCGGGCCGCCCGGGACTTCCTGCTGGAACACCGCGAGGACTACGAAACCGCGTACGCGGGTTTCCGCTGGCCCCGGGCGGACCACTTCAACTGGGCGCTGGACTGGTTCGACGTCATCGCCGAGAACAACGACCGCACCGCCCTGCACATCGTGGAGGAGGACGGCCGGCGCACCGAGGTGTCCTTCGCGGCGATGTCGGAGCGCTCCGGCCGGGCCGCCAACTGGCTGAAGGCGCAGGGCGTGCGGGAGGGCGACCGCATCCTCGTCATGCTCGGCAACCAGGTCGAGCTGTGGGAGACCGCCCTCGCCGCGATGAAGCTGCGCGCCGTCGTCATCCCCGCCACCCCGCTGCTCGGCCCCGCCGACCTGCGCGACCGGGTGGAGCGCGGCCGGGTGCGCCATGTGCTGGTGCGGGACGCGGACACCGCGAAGTTCGACGAGGTCCCCGGGGACTACACCCGGATCGCGGTGGGCGACGAGGTGCCGGGCTGGCTGCCGTACGCAGGGGTGGCCGAGGCGCCCGCCGCGTTCACACCCGGCCGGGAGACGGACCCGGACGAGCCGCTGATGCTCTACTTCACCTCCGGCACCACCGCCAGCCCGAAGCTGGTCGAGCACACCCATGTGTCCTACCCCGTGGGCCACTTGTCGACCATGTACTGGATCGGGCTCAGGCCGGGCGACATCCATCTGAACATCTCCTCGCCCGGCTGGGCCAAGCACGCCTGGTCGAACCTCTTCGCCCCGTGGACCGCCGAGGCCACCGTCTTCATCTTCAACTACACCCGCTTCGACGCGGGCCGCCTGATGGCCGAGATGGACCGCTCGGGCGTCACGAGCTTCTGCGCCCCGCCCACCGTCTGGCGGATGCTCATCCAGGCCGACCTGAGCCAGTTGAAGGCCCCGCCGCGCGAGGTCGTGGCGGCCGGGGAGCCGCTGAACCCGGAGGTCATCGAGACGGTCCGGCGGGCGTGGGGTGTCACCATCCGGGACGGCTTCGGTCAGACGGAGACCGCCGTCCAGGTCGCCAACACCCCCGGCCAGCTCCTCAAGACCGGCTCCATGGGCCGCCCGAGCCCCGGCTTCACCGTCGAACTGCTCGACCCGGTCACCGGCCGGCCCGGGGCGGCCGAGGGGGAGATCTCCCTCGATCTGGCCGACCGCCCCGTCGGCCTGATGACCGGCTACCACGGCGACCCGGACCGCACCGCCGAGGCGATGGCCGGCGGCTACTACCGCACCGGCGACATCGGCGCACGCGACGCGGACGGTTACATCACCTACGTGGGCCGCGCCGACGACGTGTTCAAGGCCTCCGACTACAAGATCTCCCCGTTCGAGCTGGAGAGCGCCCTGCTGGAGCACGAGGCGGTCGCCGAGGCCGCCGTCGTGCCCGCCCCCGACCCGCTCCGCCTCTCCGTCCCGAAGGCGTACGTCGTGCTCGCGGAGGGCTGGGAGCCGGGGCCGGACACCGCCAAGATCCTCTTCGAGCACTCCCGGGCGGTCCTCGCCCCGTACAAACGCATCCGCAGGCTGGAGTTCGCGGACCTGCCCAAGACCGTCTCGGGCAAGATCCGCCGCATCGAGCTCCGCGAACGCACCGCCCTGGGCGCCGGCACCGAGTTCGACGAGGGGGACCTGAAGTGAGCGGCGAGCCGGCACACGAGAAGCTGTCCTACGCGCACGGCACCGGTGACACGGAGCTGCTCGGCGATACCATCGGCCGCAACCTGGACCGGACGGCCGCCGCGCACGGCGACCGCGAGGCACTGGTCGACGTGGCGTCGGGCCGCCGCTGGACGTACACGGAATTCGCCGCGGACGTCGATGTGCTGGCCCGCGCCCTGATGGCGTCGGGGGTGGCGAAGGGCGACCGGGTCGGCATCTGGGCGGTCAACTGCCCCGAGTGGGTGCTCGTCCAGTACGCCACGGCCCGGATCGGGGCCGTCATGGTCACCATCAACCCGGCCTACCGCGCCCACGAGGTGGAGTTCGTCCTGAAGCAGGCCGGCATCTCCCTGCTGGTCGCCTCCCTCTCCCACCGCACCAGCGACTACCGCACCCTCGTCGACCAGGTCCGCGCCGACTGCCCGGACCTGCGCGCCGTCCACTACATCGGCGACCCGTCCTGGGACGAGCTGACCGCCGCCGCGCACGCCGTCACCCAGGAGCAACTGGCCGCCCGCGAGGCCGAGCTGTCCTGCGACGACCCGATCAACATCCAGTACACCTCGGGAACCACGGGCTTCCCCAAGGGGGCGACGCTCTCCCACCACAACATCCTCAACAACGGGTACTTCGTGGGCGAGACGATCGCCTACACCGAGGCGGACCGGGTCTGCCTCCCGGTGCCCTTCTTTCACTGCTTCGGCATGGTGATGGGCAACCTCGCCATCACCTCGCACGGTGCCTGCATCGTGATCCCGGGCCCGTCCTTCGAGCCCGCCGCCGTGCTGGCCGCCGTCCAGCAGGAGCGCTGCACCTCGCTGTACGGCGTGCCCACCATGTTCATCGCCGAACTGAACCTGCCGGACTTCGCCGCATACGACCTCTCCTCGCTGCGCACCGGGATCATGGCCGGTTCACCCTGCCCGGCCGAGGTGATGAAGCGGGTCGTCGCCGAGATGCACATGGCCGAGGTGTCCATCTGCTACGGGATGACGGAGACGTCGCCCGTCTCGACCCAGACCCGCCGCGACGACGACCTGGAGCGACGCACGGGCACGGTGGGCCGCGCGCTGCCGCACATCGAGGTCAAGGTCGTCGACCCGGTCACCGGCGTCACGCTGCCGCGCGGCAGCGCCGGCGAACTGCGCACCCGGGGCTACAGCGTGATGCTCGGCTACTGGGACCAGCCCGACCGCACCGCCGAAGTCGTCGACGCCGGGCGGTGGATGCACACGGGAGACCTCGCGGTGATGCGCGAGGACGGATACGTCCAGATCGTCGGCCGGATCAAGGACATGATCATCCGGGGCGGCGAGAACGTGTACCCACGGGAGATCGAGGAGTTCCTGTACAGCCATCCGAAGATCGCCGACGTCCAGGTGGTCGGGGTGCCCGACGAGCGATACGGCGAGGAGATCCTGGCCTGCGTCATCCCGCGGGACCCGGCCGACCCGCCCACCCTGGATGAGGTCACCGCGCACTGCCGGGAGCGGCTCGCGCACTACAAGATCCCGCGCAGACTGCGGATCCTGGAGACCTTCCCGATGACGGTCAGCGGGAAGGTCCGCAAGATCGAGCTCCGCGAGACGTACGCGGACTGAGCGGAGTGCGCCTGGGACGTGAGCGGAGTGCGCCTGGTGTACGCGGACCGAGCGGGAGGGGCGCCGGGTCAGGCGGCTTCGATGACGTCGGGGTCGCCCCGGGTCGCCGCCGCCCACTCGATGAGCAGCACCTCGTACGTCGCCGCTTCCACCTCGGACCAGTCCTGCCCGGAGGCGTCGACGAGTGCGCGGATGGCCTCGTTGGCCTGCTCGGCGGCGGGCGCGGGGCGGTCTGCGGGGAGGGAGCTGTCCGGGAGTAAAGCCATGCGCACAGCTTACGCGCCACCACTGACAGCCACGGCTTCCGAAGCGTCCGGGGCCCCCGAGGTGTCCGGAATCCGCGGAGCCTTCGCGGTCCCCGGAGCATCCGACGGCCGGGTATCCGGCATCCGGGCATCCGACGGCCGGACGACGGGCGCCAGTTCGCGCCGCATGCAGACCCGGGGCCAGCGGTCGAGGCCGTGCTGGGCCTCCTCGGCCCGGATCGCCCGCAGCCCGTCGGTGAGTTCGCCCTCGGTCAGGGTCCGGAAGCCGATACGGCGGTAGTACGGGGCGTTCCACGGCACATCGGTGAAGGTGGTCAGGGTGAGGGCCGCCATGCCCCGGGCCGCGGCCAGGGCGGCCAGGTGGGCGATCAGTCCCCGGCCGATGCCCCGGCGGGCGGCGGAGGGATCGACCGAGACCTGCTCGATGTGCAGGGCGTCGTCGACGGGGTCGGCGAGCACATAGCCGAGCGGCCGGTCGCCGGTGGCGGAGAGGGGGTCGGTGGCCACCCAGCAACGTCCTGCCTGCCGGTAGCTCTCCAGCAGGTCGAGCGGGGGCGGATCGTCGTCGGCCACGAAGGCCATGCCCAGGGCGCGGAACGGTTCCCCTGCGGCGCGCTCGATGTCCTGGAGAAGCGGGAGATCCGAGCGTCTGGCGGAGCGGATACGCATGTACTCAGTGTGCCGCGCCGGACGGCGGACCGGTACGTGGTGGCCGGATCCACTCCCTGGACGGCGGTGCCCGGGCTGTCGTCCTGCTTCAGGCGCCCGTGCTGACCAGCTCGTCGGCGGGGCTGTTCACCGGCTGCGGGGTTCCGGTGAGGTCCATGACGAAGAGCGGGAGTCCGACGCCGTCCGCGCGGGCCCGGGCGTCGGCCGCGTATCCCGCGAGGGAGAAGAACACCCCGGTCGCCGAGGCTCCCAGCGCGTTGAGCCAGAGGGTCTCGACCGCGCGGAGCGACGCGGGCCGGGTGCTGGAGTCGACCCGCGCGATCATCCCGTCGGCCCGCAGGTCGATCCCGGAGGCCGGGCCCGCCCCGGGCCGGCCGACGTCGCGGTAGCCCAGCCAGGTCAGATACAGGCCGGCCGCGCTCACCGCGTCGTGGCCCGTGCGGATCGTCATCGGCCGGAACGTCGGACGCGGGTGCGCGGCGGTGCGCGGCAGGGGGATGTGCGCGGGGGAGCCCGGCGCGGCGGCCACCGGGCGCACCGGTATCCGCAGGACGGTCCCGCACGGGCAGCACAGCTCGGGCTGCGGCCACTGGTCCTCCCGAGCGCAGGACGTGCAGCGGACGGTGACCCAGGCGTCCTTCCAGCTGCGGTGGGTGACCTGGACCGCCGGGGCGTCCGGCAGCAGCGGCGGGGCGGTGGGCGTCCCGCACGGGCAGGGGTAGGCCGGTGTGCTGTAGGCGTGGTCGCGGCTGCAGACAGGGCACCGGACCGGCACGGACTCCACGAACGTCTCCCTCCGGCACGGACGCGCGGGCGACTGCGCTCCGTGTCTCCCTCGTCACCCCCATCGTCCACCAGGAGCGAGGCTCCGGGGAGGGAATCGACGCACTTCGTACGGGCGAGCGGCACTGCGGGCCCTTGACGAAGGTCGCCCCACCTTTTAGATTGCTTCCGTATAGCAGAACCAGAATTCCGTAATGCGGAATTGGTGCTCTCAGGTGGCGCGACAGAGCCCGACTCCACCAAACCCGAGCAGGAGCACTCAATGCCTCGTATGACCGCTGCCCGAGCGGCAGTTGAGATCCTCAAGCGCGAAGGCGTCAGCAACGCGTTCGGGGTGCCGGGTGCGGCGATCAACCCCTTCTACGCGGCCCTCAAGGCCTCCGGTGGGGTGCGGCACACGCTGGCCCGGCACGTCGAGGGCGCCTCCCACATGGCCGAGGGCTACACCCGGGCCAAGGCCGGCAACATCGGCGTCTGCATCGGCACGTCGGGCCCGGCGGGCACCGACATGATCACCGGTCTGTACTCCGCCATCGCCGACTCCATCCCGATCCTGTGCATCACCGGCCAGGCCCCGACCGCCGTCCTGCACAAGGAGGACTTCCAGGCCGTCGACATCGCGTCGATCGCCAGGCCGGTCACCAAGGCGGCGACCACCGTCCTGGAGGCCGCGCAGATCCCCGGCGTCTTCCAGCAGGCCTTCCACCTGATGCGCACCGGCCGCCCCGGCCCGGTCCTCATCGACCTGCCGATCGACGTCCAGCTCACCGAGATCGAGTTCGACCCCGAGCTGTACGAGCCCCTCCCGGTGCACAAGCCGGCGGCCTCCCGCAAGCAGATCGAGCGGGCGGTCCAGATGCTGAACGGCTCGGAGCGCCCGGTGCTCGTCGTGGGCGGCGGCATCATCAACGCCGACGCCTGCGAACTCCTGGTGGAGTTCGCCGAGCTGACCGGTGTCCCCGTCATCCCGACGCTGATGGGCTGGGGCATCCTGCCCGACGACCACGAGCTGAACGCCGGCATGGTGGGCCTGCAGACCTCGCACCGCTACGGCAACGCGAACTTCCTGGAGTCCGACTTCGTCCTCGGCATCGGCAACCGCTGGGCCAACCGGCACACCGGCAAGCTGGGCGTCTACACCCGGGGCCGTACCTTCGTCCACGTCGACATCGAGCCCACCCAGCTCGGCAGGATCTTCGCTCCGGACCTGGGCATCGCCTCCGACGCCAAGGCCGCGCTGACGCTCTTCGTCGAGGTGGCGCGCGAGCTGAAGGCCGCGGGCGAGCTGAAGGACCGCTCGGCCTGGGCCGCGTCCACGCAGGACCGCAAGGCGGCCCTCCAGCGCCGCACCCACTTCGACAACGTGCCGCTCAAGCCGCAGCGCGTGTACGAGGAGATGAACCGGGCGTTCGGCCCCGAGACCCGTTACGTCACCACGATCGGGCTCTCACAGATCGCCGGCGCGCAGATGCTGCACGTCTACAAGCCGCGCCACTGGATCAACTGCGGCCAGGCGGGCCCGCTCGGCTGGACGATCCCGGCCGCGCTGGGCGTCGCCACCGCGGACCCGGAGGGCACGGTCGTCGCCCTCTCCGGCGACTACGACTTCCAGTTCATGCTGGAGGAGCTGGCCGTCGGCGCGCAGCACCGCATCCCGTACGTCCACGTCCTGGTGAACAACTCCTACCTGGGGCTCATCCGCCAGGCGCAGCGCAACTTCGACATCGACTTCCAGGTGAACCTGGAGTTCGAGAACCTCAACTCCCCGGAGCTGGGCGTCTACGGCGTCGACCACGTCAAGGTCGTCGAGGGTCTCGGCTGCAGGGCGATCCGGGTCACCGAGCCGGACCAGCTGCTGCCTGCCTTCGAGGAGGCGAAGAAGCTTGCTGCGGAGTTCCGGGTCCCTGTCGTCGTCGAGGCGATCCTGGAACGGGTCACGAACATCGCGATGAGCGGCACCGACATCGCGTCGGTCAACGAGTTCGAGGACATCGCCACGGACGCGTCGCACGCGCCCACCGCGATCCGCCTCCTGACGACGTCCTGACCCACCCACCCCACCGAGCAGGCCCCCGACCCGGATTCTCCCCGGGCCGGGGGCCTGCTCCTGTATGCGGCGCCCCTTGGGCCCGCACCAAAGACGTCCTCAATCGCCGGACGGGCTGGCTATCCCCACCGCCGTCCGGGCACCCCAGCCCGTCCGGCGCTTGAGGACGGAACCCTGGGGCTGGCAGGCCCGCGCTCCGCAAGCAGGCGTGAAACCGCGTCCCCCACGCAGGAAGCGACCCGCTCCAGAGCCACGCTTCCGTCCTCGGACGCCGGACAGGCTGGGTGGTGGCGTGCCCGGGCACGGAGAAGGGCGCGGAGTACGGGACCGTATCCGTACTCCGCGCCCTCGTTCAGGGAGCGACAGAGGTGTCGCCGGGCGACAGGGACCGCGGCGGCGGCGATCGGCCCGGGGGAGGGCGTCTCCTTCAGGTCAGGAGACGGTCCCCGGGTCCTTCACCACCGCACTGGCATCGCTCGACCGCCGCGGCCTCGTCGTCCTGTCCGTGCCGCGCGGCACCCCTCATCCGGGTGCGCGGTACGGGCAGGGTTCAGGGGATGGCCTAGGGAGTGTTTCGAAAGTAGCGCCGTCCGCCCGGAGGGCCGAGCAGGCGGGACCTTCGAAACACGCCCTAGTCCTCGCGCAGGGCGCGGACGGCCCCCTCCACGCGCTTGCCGTAGTCGGCGTCGGCGGCGTGGAAGTGGGCGAGGTTCTTCTCGATCACGTCGTCGCGGGTGACCTGCGAGAGGCCTCCGGCGATGTTCGCTACCAGGCGGCCCTTCTCGTCGTCCGACATGAGGCGGAAGAGTTCGCCCGCCTGGAAGAAGTCGTCGTCCTTGGTGTGGGTGGGCGCCTCGTGCGTGCCCGTCCAGCCGTGGATCGCCAGCGGGGCGGCGAGCGCCGCGTCGGTCTGCGACGGACCGGCGTACGAGTTGGGCTCGTAGTTCTTGTCGTGGCGCGAGCCGTTGCGGGTCGCGTGGCTGCCGTCGCGCCCGTAGTTGTCGACGACGGCGGTCCGCGGCGCGTTCACCGGCAGCTGGGTGTGGTTGACGCCCAGGCGGTAGCGGTGCGCGTCCGCGTAGGCGAACAGCCGGCCCTGGAGCATCTTGTCCGGGGACGGACCGATGCCGGGCACGAAGTTGTTCGGGGAGAACGCGGCCTGCTCGACCTCGGCGAAGACGTTGTCCGGGTTCCGGTCCAGGACCAGGCGGCCGACCCGCTGGAGCGGGTAGTCGCCGTGCGGCCACACCTTGGTGAGGTCGAACGGGTTGAACCGGTAGTCCACGGCCTCGGCGGCCGGCATCACCTGGACGTACAGCGTCCAGGACGGGTTGACGCCGCGCTCGATGGCCTGGAGGAGGTCCGTCTGGTGCGAGTTGGCGTCCTTGCCGACCAGCTCGGCGGCCTGGTCGGCGGAGAGGGACCGCACGCCCTGGTTCGTCTTGAAGTGGTACTTGACGAAGAAGGCCTCGCCCTCGGCGTTCGTCCACTGGTAGGTGTGCGAGCCGTAGCCGTTCATGTGGCGGTACGAGGCGGGGATGCCGCGGTCGCCCATCAGCCAGGTGATCTGGTGCGTCGCCTCGGGGGCGTGCGCCCAGAAGTCCCAGACGTTGTCCGGCTCCTGCCTGCCCGTGAACGGGTCGCGCTTCTGTGAGTGGATGAAGTCGGGGAACTTGATCGGGTCCTTGATGAAGAACACCGGGGTGTTGTTCCCGACCAGGTCGTAATTGCCCTCGTCCGTGTAGAACTTGAGGGCGAAACCGCGCGGGTCGCGCACCGCGTCCGCGCCGCCGAGCGAGTCGGCGACGGTCGAGAAGCGGATGAACGTCTCGGTGCGCTTGCCCACTTCGGAGAGGAAGCCGGCGCGGGTGAAGCCGGTGACGTCGTCGGTGACCTCGAAGTAGCCGTACGCGCCGGAACCGCGGGCGTGGACCACGCGCTCCGGGATGCGCTCACGGTTGAAGCGGGCGAGCTTCTCCAGGAGGTGCTGGTCCTGGAGGAGGATCGGTCCACCGACACCGGCGGTGGCGGAGTTCTGGTTGTCGGCGACCGGGGCGCCTGACTCGGTCGTGAGCACACGCTTAGCCATGGGGCGGGATGACCTTTCGTACGAGCTGCTGACGGCTTGGGGAGCGTAGATTCGCCGCGAGGCAACGTCAACAGTTTGTTGAATTCGAAGGGTTGATTCCGGGCCGCGGCAGCGCCTGGGCGCGACAGGACAGGTGTCAGCGCCGCCGCGACCCGGAGTTCGTGGGCCCCTCGCGGGGCGGAGGGATCAGACCGGGGAGCCGGACAGCCGCTCGACCGAGCGCAGCAGCGCCGAGTGGTCCAGGCCGCCGTCGCCCTGGGCGCGCAGCGAGGCGACCAGCTGGGCGACCACCCCGCCGACGGGCAGCGCCGCGCCGACGTCGCGGGCGGCGTCCGTGACGATGCCCATGTCCTTGTGGTGCAGGTCGATCCGGAAGCCGGGGGCGAAGTCCCGGTTCAGGAAGTTGTCCTTCTTGCGGGTCAGCACGGTCGAGCCCGCGAGACCGCCGCCCAGGACGTCGAGCGCGGCGGCGAGGTCGACCCCGGACTTCTCCAGGAAGACGACGGCCTCGGCGCAGGCCTGGATGTTGACCGCGACGATCAGCTGGTTGGCGGCCTTCACCGTCTGGCCGGAGCCGTGCGGGCCGCAGAGCACGATGGTCCTGCCGAGCGCCTCCAGGAGCGGCTTCGCGGCGTCGAAGTCAGCCTGCTCGCCGCCGACCATGATGGACAGGACCGCCTCGATGGCGCCGGCCTCGCCGCCGGAGACCGGTGCGTCCAGGACCCGGACGCCCTTCTCGGCCGCGTTCTCGGCGAGGTCCACGGAGGTCTGCGGGGTGATGGAGGACATGTCCACCAGCAGCGCGCCGCGCCTGGCGTTCTCCAGGATGCCCTCGGGGCCGTAGGCGATGGCCTCGACCTGCGGAGAGGCGGGCACCATCGTGATGACGACATCCGCGTCCTCGACCGCGTCCGCGATCGAGGAGGCGCCGGTGCCGCCGGCCGCGACCAGCCGGTCGATCTTGTCCTGCTCCAGGGTGTATCCGGTGACGTCGTAACCGGCCTTGATCAGGTTCTCGGACATGGGGGAGCCCATGATGCCGAGACCGATCCACGCAACCTTGGGGAGGTTGTTGCTCATGAGGGTGCCTGTGCCTTCCTGGAAAACGTGTGCACGTATGAGGGGGGCGGGCGCGACCGAGGGTCGGCCCGGCCTGTCCGCGGCCGGTCAGCCGGCCGCTCGGGCCGACGCCGGGAGCCAGTCGAAGGACTCCGCGCTCGGCCGGTCGCCCGGCTTGTACTCCAGGCCGACCCAGCCCGCGTACCCGGCGTCCTTCAGCTCGCCGAGGAGCCGCTCCAGGGGGAGCGAGCCGGTGCCCGGCGCGCCGCGTCCCGGGTTGTCGGCGATCTGGACGTGGCCGGTCTTCGCGGCGTACGCCTTGATGGCCTGGCTCAGGTCCTCGCCGTTCATCGAGAGGTGGTAGAGGTCCAGCAGGAACTTGGCGTTCCCGAGGCCCGTCGCCGCGTTGACCTTGTCGACGACCTCGATCGCGGCCGGTGCGCTCACCAGCGGATAGAGCGGCGACTCCGGCTTGTTGAGGGTCTCGACGAGCAGGATCGCCCCGATGCGGTCCGCCGCGCGGGCGGCCGCCACCAGGTTCTCCAGGGCGAGGGTGTCCTGGACCCGCGGGTCCGTGCCCTCGACGCGGTTGCCGTACAGCGCGTTGAGCGCCGTGCAGCCGACCGAGGCGGCGAAGTCGGCCGCCACCTCGATATTGGCCCTGAAGCGGTCCGACTCCGGGCCGGGCACGGAGAGCGCGCCGCGGTCGGGGCCGGGCAGCTGTCCGGCGTAGAGGTTCAGCCCCACCAGCCGGGTGCCGGCGCCGTCGAGCGCCTTCTTGAGGGCGTCGAGCTCCGCCTGCGGCGGGGTGGGGGTCTCGATCCAGGGCCACCACAGCTCGACCGCGGTGAAGCCCGCCGCGGCGGCTGCCGCGGGACGCTCCAGGAGCGGGAGTTCCGTGAAGAGGATCGAAAGGTTCACATCGAAGCGCTGGTCCGGGTATCCCATGAGGATGTCGGCGCTCCTTCCGTATTGCGGAAGTTAGTTTCTACTTAACGGAAGATTGCCCGGAGGGTGGCGAGGCTGTCAAGGGGGTGCCGGAAAACTCGCCCCGGTCAGCGGCGTACGGAATCGGTGGTGCGGATGCCTCCGGGCATACGGAAGCGGGGCGGGGGCCGCCGTCGGCCCCGACGGCTTCCGACCGGTGCGGGCGACCCCTTCCCGGCTCCGGTCGCGGTCTGTGTGCCGCCGCTTCCGTGACCACCGCCGACGGGGTCCCGCGCGCACGGAGCGGGGCCCCGTCCAGCGGTTACAGTCGTGGCCGAGCCGCGGGAGCCCGCACCCGGGCGAGGACACCATGGAGGCACAGTGCGCTTGAGGGTGGAATTCACCACCGAGCCGTTCGATCTCGACGAGGCGCCCACCCATGCGGTGGTGGCCCGCGAGGTGATCCAGGACGCCGAGCTGGACGCCGTCGACGTCGGCCCCTTCGGCAACACCGCCGAAGGCGGCGCGGACGAGGTGCTCACCGCCGTCGACGCCCTGCTGCGGCGGGCCCTGGCCTCGGGCGCCACCCGGGTCTCGCTCCAGGTGAACGTGATCGAGGGGGACGCGTCGTGACCGAATCCGCCGATCACCCCCCCGCGGCGGCTCGCCCCCCGGCGACCGTCGACAGCACCTCGGCAACGGCCGATCACCCCCTCGTCTCCGCGGTCAAGCCGCTCGTCGACGCGATGGGCGCGGAACTGCTGCTCCCCGAGCAGGCCCAGCAGGACGATGTGGTGCTCGCCTGGGAGGGTCGAAACGTCATAGCCGTACGCCTGCCCCAGCTCTCCGACTCGCTGGACCACATCCTCGCCGCGATGGAGCGACGGCACGGGATGCCGCTCGCCGACCTGGACCGCAAGGTCAAGCAGAGTGTCGTCCGGACGCTGGAGGCACGCGGTGCCTTCTCCGTACGGCACGGGGTGGAGACGGTGGCCGGCGCCCTGGGCGTCTCCCGGTTCACCGTGTACAACTACTTGAACCGGGAACATGCGGCCAAGGGTGAGTAGTTGGCCGAACACACCGAACACGCGGGTAAGCCGCCGTCCGCATGCCGGGACGGCGGCTTTCTTCGTTCGCGAGATTTCAACAAAGTGTTGACGTCGTGTTGTGGAGGGCGTTAGCTATCCGCAGCCCGACCAACGCACAGCGAAGAACAGCCACGGAGGCTCCCGTGACTTCGAGCTCCACGCCGGGCCTCACCCGGTTCAACAGCCTGGCGGACGGCGAGGCCACTCCCGCACTGCACGAGGTGTGTGCCAGTGCGACCTGGGGAGACACCATCCTCGCCGGGCGTCCGTACGCCACCGAAGAAGCCCTGCTCTCCGCGAGCGACGCCGCCATGGCGGAGCTCACCGCGGAGGATCTGGCCGAAGCGATGGCGGGCCACCCGCCGATCGGCCGCCCGAAGCCCGGCGACCCGACCTCCTCCCGCGAGCAGCGGGGGATGGCCGGAGCCTCCGAGGAGCTCAAGACCGAGATGCTCGAACTGAACCTGGCCTACCAGGAGCGGTTCGGACATGTCTTCCTGATCTGCGCCACCGGCGCCACCGGTGAGCAGATGCGCGACGCGGTGAAGTCCCGGATCGGGAACTCGCCCGAGCAGGAGCAGGAGATCGTGCGCACCGAACTGGGCAAGATCAACCGCATCCGGCTGACCCGTCTCGTGACGGAGACCCTCGCAGGGGGCGCTCCCGCACAGGACTCTTGAGATCTAGGAGAGTGACGGTCTTGAGTACCGACACGACCGCATCGGTGTCCACCCACATCCTGGACACCAGCATCGGCCGCCCCGCCGCGTCCGTCGCCGTCTCGCTCGCCGCCCGCAGCGGAAGCGACGCGCCGTACGTGACGCTCGGAGCCTCCACGACCGATGCGGACGGGCGCTGCAAGGACCTCCCGGCACTGCCGGAGGGCATCACCCATGTGCGTCTCGACTTCGACACCGAGACGTACTTTTCGAAGAAGCAAGCCGAGGCGCAGCAGGACGCCCCCCGCGTAAGGGACAGCGGCGCGTTCTTCCCGGAGGTGACCATCGCGTTCGCGGTCGCCCCGGGCGAGCACTATCACGTACCGCTGCTGCTCAACCCGTTCGGCTACTCCGTTTACCGAGGGAGCTAGCACCGACATGCCCACGATTCTCGGCCAGAACCAGTACGGCAAAGCAGAGAACCGCGTCGTCAAGATCACGCGGGACGGCGACACCCACCACATCAAGGACCTGAACGTCTCGGTCGCCCTCTCCGGCGACATGGACGACGTCCACTACTCCGGCTCCAACGCCAACGTCCTGCCGACCGACACCACCAAGAACACGGTGTACGCGTTCGCCAAGGAGCACGGGATCGAGTCCGCCGAGCAGTTCGGCATCCACCTCGCCCGGCACTTCGTCTCCTCGCAGGCGCCGATCCACCGCGCCCGGATCCGGATCGAGGAGTACAGCTGGGAGCGCATCGCGACCTCCGACGGCAACTCCAGGTTCATCGGCGCCGACGAGGTCAAGCACTCCTTCGTCCGCAAGGGCCAGGAGACCCGCGTCTCCCAGATCACCTACGACGGTGAGAGGTGGGAGGTCATCTCGGGCCTCAAGGACCTGACGGTGATGAACTCGACCAACTCCGAGTTCTGGGGTTACGTCAAGGACCGGTACACGACGCTCAAGGAGGCGTACGACCGCATCCTGGCGACGGACGTCTCGGCCCGCTGGCGCTACAACTGGACCAGCGACGAGCATCGCATGCCGAACTGGGAGAAGTCCTACGAGCAGGCGCGCAAGCACATGCTCCACGCCTTCGCCGAGACCTACTCCCTCTCGCTCCAGCAGACCCTGTACCAGATGGGTTCGCGCGTCATCAACAGCCGGAGCGAGATCGACGAGATCCGCTTCTCACTGCCGAACAACCACCACTTCCTGGTGGACCTCGAACCGTTCGGCCTCAAGAACGACAACGAGGTCTACTTCGCGGCGGACCGTCCCTACGGTCTGATCGAGGCCACCGTGCTCCGGGACGGCGTCGAGCCGAAGATCCCGGTCGACATGACCAACCTCTGACGCGGCACTGAACCCGCCCCCGTCCGCGTAACGACGGACGGGGGCAGGTCATCCCGGAGGAAACACCCATGGCACAGCCTGCAACGGGGCCGCCGCACCGCCGGCCGCACGATCACCCGCGGACTGCGCACGGACGGCATCGCCACCCTGCTCGGCCCGGTCTTCGGCTCCTTCCCGACCAGCGCCTTCGCACAGAGCGTCGGCGTCGTCCCGCTGACCCGTGTACGCAGCCGGTACGTCGTCGCGGCCGCGGGCGGCGCCCTGCTGGTCCTCGGGCCTTCCCGGTGCTCGGCGCGGTCGTCCCGCTCGTCCCGATGCCCGTCCTCGGCGGCGCCGGCATCGTCCTCTTCGGCTCCCCGTCCCGGTCAGCGGCATCCGCACGCTCTCCGAGGGGCCTGGATGACAGCTCCACCATCATCCTGGTCGCGGTGGCGCTCGGCGTGGGCATCATCCCGCTCGCCGCGCCCACCGCCCACGCCGGTCTCCCGGCCTGGGCGCAGACCGTCCTCGGCTCCGGGAGCAGTGCGGGAGCACCGGTCGCGGTCGTGCTCAACCTGTTCTCCCACCATCTCGGCACCCACAGCCGCACCGCTGTGGCACTCAAATCCTCCTAGGGTCCTGCCGTGCCCACATCGCCACAGAGAGAAGAAGGAAGCACCATGGCAGCTTCGGCGGACCCTCAGCGCATCATCATCGAGAACTGTTCGATCGCCACCGTCGACGCCCACGACACGGAGTACGCGTCCGGGTACATCGTCGTGGCGGACAACCGCATCGAGTCCGTCGGCGCCGGCAGGGCACCGGAGGGCCTGACCGGAGTCGTCCGGCGCATCGACGCCACCGGGCACCTCGCGACGCCCGGTCTGGTCAACACCCACCACCACTTCTACCAGTGGATCACCCGGGGCCTGGCCACCGACCACAACCTCTTCAACTGGCTGGTCGCCCTCTACCCGACCTGGGCGCGCATCGACGAGCCGATGGCCCGCGCCGCCGCGCAGGGCTCGCTCGCCATGATGGCCCGCGGCGGCGTCACCACCGCCATGGACCACCACTACGTCTTCCCGAAGGGTTCCGGCGACCTGTCCGGCGCCATCATCGGGGCCGCCCGCGAGATGGGCGTACGGTTCACCCTCGCCCGGGGCTCCATGGACCGTAGCGAGAAGGACGGCGGCCTGCCCCCGGACTTCGCCGTCGAGACCCTCGAAAGCGCGCTCGCCGCCACCGAGGCGACGATCGACGCCCACCACGACACCTCCTTCGACGCGATGACGCAGGTCGCCGTCGCACCCTGCTCGCCCTTCTCGGTGTCCACCGAACTGATGCGCCAGGGTGCCGAGTTGGCCCGCCGCAAGGGCGTACGGCTGCACACCCACGGGTCGGAGACCCTTGAGGAGGAGCAGTTCTGCAAGGAACTGTTCGGGATGGGCCCGACCGAGTACTTCGAGTCGACCGGCTGGCTCGGCAACGACGTGTGGATGGCCCACTGCGTCCACATGAACGACTCCGACATCGCCGCCTTCGCCCGCACGGGAACGGGCGTCGCCCACTGCCCGTCCTCCAACGCCCGCCTCGCTGCCGGCATCGCGCGGGTCCCCGACATGCTCGCCGCCGGTGTCCCGGTCGGCCTCGGCGTGGACGGCACGGCCTCCAACGAGTCCGGCGAACTGCACACCGAGCTGCGCAACGCACTCCTCATCAACCGCCTCGGCCCGCACCGCGAGGCCGCCCTGAACGCCCGTCAGGTCCTGCGCCTCGGGACCTTCGGCGGAGCCCGGGTCCTGGGCCGCGCCGACCAGATCGGCTCCCTGGAGGCCGGCAAGCTCGCCGACCTCGTCCTGTGGAAGCTGGACACCCTGGCCCACTCCTCGATCGCCGACCCGGTGACCGCGCTCATCTTCGGCGCGGCCGCCCCGGTGACCCTCTCCCCCGCCGGACCGGTGAAGAACGCTGCCCGCACACACCCCCAGTGCGCACCCCCCGCACCCCCTCCTGTGCACGACCTGCACGACCTGCACCACCTGAGAGAGCCGCACCACCGCACCACCTACGCACCACCTCCCTGGACCCCACGTCGCCGACGACGTGTAACCGACCGGAGGAATCGCCGTGGCCGCTGAGCCCAGGTTTCGCAAAGACGCAGACGCAGCCGCCCCCGACGCGACGGCCGATGCCGCCGCGGAGGCGGGAGGCGACCGGAAACACCCGGTCGACGAGACCCTCCCCCCGCTGAAGATGATCACCAGCGGCCTCCAGCACGTGGCCGCCATGTACGCGGGCGTGGTGGCCCCGCCGCTCATCGTGGGGCCGGCCGTCGGCCTCACCGCCAAGGAGACCGCCTTCCTGATGGGGGCGAGCCTGTTCACCGCGGGGATCGCCACCCTGCTCCAGACCATCGGCTTCTGGAAGGTCGGCGCCCGACTGCCCTTCGTCAACGGCGTCTCGTTCGCCGGGGTCGCCCCGATGATCGCGATAGGCAAGGACCGGGGACATGACGGGATAGCCGTCATATTCGGGGCGATCATCGTCGCGAGCATCCTCGGCTTCGTCCTCGCCCCGTACTTCTGCAAACTGGTCCGCTTCTTCCCGCCCGTCGTCACCGGCACCGTGATCACCCTGATCGGCGTCTCCCTCCTCCCGGTCGCCTTCAACTGGTCCCAGGGCGGCAACGCCACGGCCGACGACTACGGTTCGATGACCAACATCACGATGGCCGCCGTGACCCTGGTGACCGTGCTGGCCCTGCGCAAGCTGCTGCGCGGCTTCCTCCAGCAGATCGCGATCCTGCTCGGTCTGGTCATCGGCACCCTGATCGCCGTCCCGGCCGGCATCACCGACTTCGGCGCCGTCAAAGACGCCGACGTGGTCGGCTTCCCGACGCCGTTCGCCTTCGGCGCCCCGCAGTTCGAGATCGCCGCCATCATCTCGATGTGCATCGTGATGCTGGTCTGCATGACCGAGTCCACCGCGGACATGCTGGCCCTCGGCAAGATCGTCGGCCGCCCGGCCGACGAGAAGGTCATCGAGGGCGGTCTGCGCGCCGACACCCTCGGCAGCGCCATCAGCCCGCTCTTCAACGGGTTCATGTGCAGCGCCTTCGCCCAGAACGTCGGCCTCGTCGCCATGACCAGGATCCGCAGCCGCTTCGTCGTCGCGGTGGGCGGCGCGATCCTGATCGTCCTCGGCATGGTCCCGGTCGCCGCCTCGGTCATCGCCCTCGTACCGCTGCCCGTGCTCGGCGGCGCGGGCATCGTCCTGTTCGGCACGGTGGCGGCCAGCGGCATCCAGACCCTGGCCACCGCCGCCCTGGAGAAGGGCGAGAACGCCCTGATCGTGGCGGCGGCGGTCGGCATCGGCCTGATCCCGATCGCCGCGCCGCAGTTCTACCACGCCTTCCCCGAGGACCTGCTGGTCGTCCTCGACTCCGGCATCTCCACCGGCTGTGTGGTGGCGATCGTGCTCAACCTCGCCTTCAACCACTTCGGCCGCAGGCCGGACGCGGACGACGAGGAGACGGCGAACGGCGAACACGTGGTGCCGGCAGCCGCCGGGGTCGGCGTCCACTGACCTGACCCGTACGCTCACCGCCCCAGGGCCCGCGCGACGCGGGGCCCTGGGGCGTCTCTGCCGCGCCCCGTTCCCCGGAGTCGGCCCTCGTCGATCCGTAGGCGTCCCCGTACACCTTCCACCGCAACGGCGTCTCCAGCCCGAGCTTTCCCTCCCGTACGAAGACCCGCTGGGAGGTCGTCTCCACCCGGCCGGCGTCGGTGTCCGCGATGAGGACGTTCCAGCGCCTGGCGATGCACCGTGCGGACTGTCCGGCCCTGGTCGACGAGACACCCTCTGGAGCCGACCGGCACCCGTCGGCTGTAGCGTCAGGGGCATGGAAGATCAGTCTGTTGTGGATGTCGGCGATGTGCGCCTCGCGTACCGGACCTGGGGCGATGCGTTCGGCTCGCCCGTCGTGCTGCTGCACGGCCTCGGCGGTTCGGCCGCGAACTGGGAGGCGGCCGGCACCCTGCTGGGCCAGGAGTGGCGGGTCTTCGCCCTGGACCTGCGCGGCCACGGCGAGAGCGACTGGCCCGACGACTACGACCTGGACCTGATGGTCGAGGACGTGGTGGGCTTCCTCGACGAACTGGAACTGGACCGGGTCGGCCTCGTCGGCCACGGCATGGGCGGTGTCGTCGCCCGGCTGCTGGCGCAGGAGCACTCCGACCGGGTGGAGCGGCTGGTGCTGGTGGAGACCCCGGCCCCGTTCCCCGGCGACCCGGGTCCGGCGGGGCGGGCCGAGGGCCCGGTGGACTACGACGAGAACGCGGTGCCCGCCGTGCGGGACCAGCTCGCCGACCCCGGCCCGGACGCGGACGAGGCCCTCGGCGACATCGTGTCCCCGACGATGATCATCAGCGGGGGCCCGGAGAGCGCCATGGAGCAGCACCGGCAGGCCGACGTGGCCTCCCTGATCCCGGACTGCCGGCTGATCACGGTCCCGGGCGGCCACCGGATGCACGAGACCCGGGCGGACCAGGTGGCCGCGCACATCACGGAGTTCTTCACCAGCTGAGCCGCTGCGCCGGCAGGGCCCGACCCAACTGTGCGCTCGCATCAACGCGGCAGTCAGGCCTGGAAGATCCTGCGGACCAGTTCCGGTGTCCAGCGGCGGTGCGTGGTCGAGGTCGTCGGTCCGGAGGCGTGCGTACGTATGAGGAAGATGGTCATGAGGGCGCTCCCCGCGGTTTCTTCGTGTGTCCCGGGAACCGCGGGGAGCGGGGAGCCGACGGGGGAGAAGGTGCTTTTCGGTGAGAGAGGCACCTGAGCGAGACCGAGCGGCGCGACGCGGCCCTTCGACGTCGGGACCGCCACCGCTCAGCCGCTCCGCCGCCAGTCCGGACGGCGCCCGCTGAGGCCGATCACCCGGTCCAGCAGCGGGGCGTCGTCCGGCACCGGGACCGGCGGCCCGAAGATCCCCCCACGGTCCGGGTCGTCCTCGTCCGGAGCGAGCAGGGCCTCGCAGGACCGCAGCTCGGCCTCCCCGGCCGCGTACGGCTGCCCGGTCGAGCGGGCCAGGTCCCAGCCGTGGACGACGAGTTCGTTGAGCGCGACGGCCCCGGCCACCTCGCCGGGCAGCTCCACCCCGCCCGCCCGGGTCATGCCCGTCCAGGCGTCGGGGGAGCGCCAGGCCGCCGCGACCTCCTCCAGCCGCCGGGGCAGCACCTCACGCCAGTCGTCGTCGAGGGTGGGGAGAGCGGCGTCGGGGGAGGTGGCCGTGCTCGGCCCGAGGTCCTTGCGGGCGGCGTCGCGGAAGGCGGTGGTCAGCCCGGTGAGGTGGCCGAGCAGCTCCCGTACGGTGTAGTCGGGGCAGGGGGTGGGGCCGTCCAGCCTGCCGTCGTCGACCGAGCCGAGCAGCCCGGCGATCCGCTGGGCGGCCGGCTCCAGGTCGGGAAGGCCAGCGGCACCCCACACAGGGGTCTCATCTGTATCCATGCAGGGAAGACCCCTTCACCGCCGAAAACTCATCGGCCGAAGGGCCTGCCCGGACCGCCGACGGGGGCGCAACCCGGCATATAGCGGAAGGTTCCCGGCCGGACTCTTGTCGGAGGCCCCCACGCCATGTCATACAGGTCTGGACCATTGCTGTCCGGATGGAAGGCACCCCCGTGCAACGCCCCCACATATCTGCCGCGTTGGCCTGTTCCGCCCTGCTTCTCACCCCCCTCCTCTCCGCCTGCGGTGGCGCCGCCGAAGCCGATACGCAGCCCCCCAGCACCCCCGAGGGCGTGACCGCCCAGGCCAGCAGTTCCACCTCGGTGCACGTCATGTGGGAAGGCGCCTCCGACAACAAGAAGGTCGCCGGATACGAGATCTACCGTGGAAAGGCCAAGGTCAAGAGCGTCCCGGCGACGAAGACCATGATCGACGTCGACGGGCTGACGGCCTCGACGGACTACACCTTCAGCGTCCGGACCAAGGACACGGCAGGGAATCTCTCCGCGCCCAGCAAGGGCGTCCCCGTCACCACCCAGGCCACCCCGCCCAAGGACGACACGCCTCCCACCGCCCCCGTGAAACTGGCCGGAACCGCCGAGGGCGGCCGCGCGGCCACCCTGACCTGGCAGGCGGCCAAGGACGACGTCGGCGTCACCTCGTACGACATCTACCAGGAGGACTCCCGGATCCACAGCGTGCCGGGCACCGCGACCACGGCGAAGGTGACGGGCCTGCGCCCCGGGACCGTCTACACCTTCACCGTCCGGGCCCGGGACGCCTCCGACAAGTCCTCGCCCGACAGCAACGCCGTCGACCTCACCACCGCCCAGGCCGCCGGCGCGCCCGCGAGCACCGCCCCCACCGGGCTGCGCACCGAGGTCGGCAAGGAGGGCGCCGAGTTCACCCTCGACCTGTCCTGGGACCAGCCCGGGACGGGCGGGGTGATCCCCGCCTACGAGCTCTACCTGAACGGCAAGCTGACCACCACCATCGTCTGGGGCGGCACGCCCCCGAAGGGCCGGGCCACCTACCGCCTGAACCTCCCCGACCCGGCGGGCACCCGCTATTCGGTCAAGCTCAGGGCCAAGCTTCCGGACGGCAAGTGGGGCGACTTCTCGGCCCAGCCGACGGTGGTCCTGACGGACTGACGCGGCGAGCGTGCGACTTGTCCTCGGGTCGCCGCCTCCCTGGTGTGCGGCGACCCGCCCCTCATGGTCCATTGATCGCGGCTGGATGAACCTCTGGGTCCCGACGACGGCGGTCACCATCGGCGGGGTGGCCCTGGCGAAGGTCGGCTACGACACGTACCTGCGGTTCGTCTGGCCGTTGCCGGCGATCCTGTTCGCCCTGAACTGCGGGTTCGTGGCGCTGGGGGCGGTGTGGACCTGGGGGCGGGCGCGTCGCTGCCGTTGACCCTCACATCCTGAGACCTGCCTTGGGGCGCCACTCAGGGCCTCGGCGTGGTCGCGCTTCGAAAAGCTCTTCCATAAATGCCATGCCCATGTAATCTCTCGTGAACATCCAATAGGCGCACCCCCCACCGCCTGGGCCGAGCCCTGTGGTTGAGGAGAGGTATGCGCCAGGAACCCGCGTGTCCGCGGCCTGGCGTCCACTGTGACCCCGAGGCGTCAACAGTTGGTCCGGGGCGACGGTCGAACCTTCGCCCGCCCCGCACGCATCTCCGACCTGAGCCGGCCCGGTGTCGAGCACCTGGATTTCGTTCCGCATGCCAACGCCGAAAGAGATATTCGTGCCGCGAAGATCCAGATATTGTGCAGTGTTCTTCACTGCTCTCGTCATGGTATTGACCATGGCCCCGCAAGCGACAGGAAGTGATGCGACTCAAACGTTCGCCAAGTTATCGGTGACGGACTTCGAAGGGAATCCGTTCAAGCCTCCGACGGCCAGGAAATCACCCCAGGACCGCAAACGTGAGATCAGGCAAGGGACGACGGCCCAGGCCGACCGGTCCTCCGGCCGTGCGGCCGCAACGCCGCAGCGTACCGAGACCGCCGACTTCGTGGACATGTCCGAGTGCTGGGACGCTCTCGGCCCGGGTGTCGGTGGCGAAAAGACCATCGATCACTTCACCTGGTGCAGTGTCGGGTTGTTCACGGTCGAGGACGTGCGCTGCACCAATGGCTCGTCCTGCCAGACCGTGGGGTCCGTGACGTTCCGCATGTCGCTCCAAGGGATGGGGAATCAGGGCGCCGACAGCAGTGCTGACCGCATGACGCGAGTGTGGCTCATGCTCGATCAACCAGTCATCTCGAATCCGCCGCCGCGGATGGACAGGCGACTGAAATTCAGTGGCACATGCTCGACGCCGAGTGCCAAGACCTCATGCCGTGTCGGTGCGAACGACGGAGACACGGATTCGCTGCAGCAGTGGATCGTGGCAGGGCACACCGACTTCGACTTCCACCTTCCGGCCGGAACCCTGACCGACACTGACAGGATCGCTTACGGCGATTTCATGATCAAGTCGGAGGTGGTCGGGAACCCGCTCAATCAGGACTCCTGGATATTTGGCCCCGAGAACGGGTTCCGGTGTGACTCCTCGCCCAAGGTCCATTACCACGGCTGCGTGTATCCGGATGTCATATCCCAATTCTCGTTGCGCGCCACTCCCGATGTCTCGGAAGAAGCTCGGCACGTCTGGAAGGCTCAGAACGAGCCAGATTTGACATTGCCGACATCGGTGACGCCCAAGAGTATTCCTGGCTCCCGCAGTAGTGGTCAGCCGCTGGAAAGAATGGTCAATGCGGATGACAAGAAGGCGAACAATTCAAAATCGGCCGGTCAGTGTCGGAAGTACTGGGGTCGAGGTTACAGCCGAGGCAACACGAGGCAATGTGACGAGTATCCATTCCAGTCGACCTATCAAGGTTCGGCGATGGGTGGTGCGGGTGTCTCCCACTTCTCCGTGGATGTCATATCAACGGAGCACAACAGGAAGGCGGGTGAGCACCTCGATAAATTCTACAACGAACAGCGCATCCTCGATCTGGATCGCTTCTATGTAGTTGTTCTCACCGCGGACGGCAAGCCGTACGGCAAGAACGACGCCATGCCTTCGGGCCCGGTGGTGCCGATCCAATACCCTCAGTGCGCCAACAGTCGAGCCCCTGTCGTCCGTGACGTCAAAGCGGAAGCAGCGCCCACGAAGACGTTTCTCGACTATGCGAAGAGTACGCCCGACGGGTGGACCGGGGGAGACTCCACGTATTCGGTGACACTGCCGGACGGCAGGCGGCTATGGGTTTTCTCCGATACCTTTCTCGGTCCGCTCAACGGAGACGGTACCCGCCCGCTGGGCGCGAAACTGGTGAACAGCACCTTTGTGATCCAAGACGGAGACAGGCTGACCACGATCACGGGTGGCACGAAGGAGAATCCCGAAGCCATCATGCCGCCATCCGCTCCTGGCCACTGGTACTGGGCCGGTGATGCGATGCTTGCCCATATCGATGGAGAGCAGTATCTGCAGGTCATCTACCAGGAGTATCAGAAGTTCGGTGAGGGGGCCTGGGACTGGCGTTTCAGCAGAAATGTCGTCGCAACGTTCTCTCTGGGAGATCTCAGTGAGCCCGAACGGGTGGACCCGCTTCCTTCGGACAGTCGTGTCGCGTGGGGTTCCGCCGTGCTCGAAGCCGGCCGGAGCGGGGACGAATACACCTACATCTATGGTGTTTCGGACGCTCCCATCAACAAGAAGATGCGCGTCGCCCGGGTGAAGGGGGCCGATCTCAGCAAGGTGGACGACTGGCAGTTCTTCGACATGGCGGAGGGGAGTTGGATGCGGGGTGAGCGTGAAGGCGCCACATCGTTGAACGGTATTGCCAACGAGTACAGCGTGACTCCGTGGAACGGCGGATTCGTCCTGGTCAGCCAGGACAGTACCGAAGCCTTCAGCGGTAAGATCCGCCTCTGGCACAGCTGCAGCCCCTACGGGCCCTATACGTCGTTGGCCGACCAGGACCTCGTGTACAGAATGCCGGAACCGGGGCCGTACGGGAGCTACTGGGACGGCAACATCATCTCGTACAACGCTCATGTTCACCCCTCGCTGAGGCAAGGAGACGTCTGGACCCTGTCCTACAACGTCAACAGCATGGACAACAGGATCTCTCCCGAGGGGGCCCACTACCGCGACCCGGGGATCTACAAACCGAGGTTCGTTTCCTTCCGCCTTGTGCCGTCCTGACCCCTTGCCGGGCGGGAGGAACCCCGAAAGGATGCCCCCATGACTGTTCACGAGGCGTGGGAGCGGGTCGAGAACTGGCTTCGGAGCCATGCGCCGGCCGCATACGATTCACTTCCCGGTCCAGCCGTACCGGACGAGATCAGATCCACGGAGCAGGTGATCGGCCGTGCACTTCCACGGGAAATGGTGGATTCGTTGTCACGCCACAACGGATCGGGGGAGTTCGTTCTGCCGAATTTCCATCGACTCAACGATGTGAACATGATCGCGGTCGAGTGCATGGAATACCGGCGGATAGAGGACGAGCGACGCATGGGGGTCGAGACGTCAGCCCTTCCTCCGGGCGGGTTCTTCTACTGGAACCCGCTCTGGACCCCGTTCGCCCATGACGAGAGTGGGAACAGCCTTTTCCTCGGTCAGGCCCGCGATGATTCCCTCGGAAGGGTGGGCGTGCACGAGAAGGACGGTGGAGGCTCGTTCCCCGAGCACAGGGCGCTGACATCATTCACCGCGCTCCTGGAGTTCACGGCTCGCGGACTGCACGACGGGATCATCGACCTGTGGGGGGAGCAGGAGGCGTACGTCGACGACGACGGGTTTCTGGAGTGGCGGGAGGCGGGTGCCGACGACGAAGTGGCCTGGAACATGGAAGCGATGGGCCGGCGCTTCGGCTTCGACTGAATGAGCGCCGGCCCCGGTGAAACACCTCCGCCCCCGGCGCCGAGCGCTGCCGGGGGCGGGGCTTCGTTTCCGAAGGGGCGGACGGGTCAGCGCAGTTGGTCGTACGCCGGCAAGGTCAGGAAGTCCGCGTAGTCCTGGTCCAGGGAGACCCGGAGCAGAAGGTCGTGGGCCTGCTGCCACTTGCCTGCGGTGAAGGTGTCCTCGCCGATCTCCTCGCGGATCGCGGCCAGTTCCTCGGCGGCGACCTTGCGGGCCAGGTCGGCCGTGGCGTGTTCGCCGTTCTCGAAGACCACGTCCGCGTTGATCCACTGCCAGATCTGCGAGCGGGAGATCTCGGCGGTGGCCGCGTCCTCCATCAGGTTGAAGATGGCGACCGCGCCCAGGCCGCGCAGCCAGGCCTCGATGTAGCGGATGCCGACCGCGACGGCGTTGCGCAGGCCGTCGTAGGTGGGCTTGGCGTCGAGGGTGTCGATGGCGATCAGGTCGCCGGGCGCCACCGAGACGTCCTCGCGCAGCCGGTCCTTCTGGTGGGGCTTCTCGCCGAGGACCGCGTCGAAGGAGGCCAGGGCGATCGGGACGAGGTCGGGGTGGGCGACCCAGGAGCCGTCGAAGCCGTCGTGCGCCTCGCGGTCCTTGTCCGCCTTGACCTTCTCGAAGGCCACCTTGTTGACCTCGGCGTCGCGGCGCGAGGGGATGAAGGCGGCCATGCCGCCGATCGCGTGCGCGCCGCGCTTGTGGCAGGTGCGGACCAGGAGTTCGGTGTACGCCCGCATGAACGGGGCGGTCATCGTCACCGCGTTGCGGTCCGGGAGGACGAACCTGGTCCCGCCGTCACGGAAGTTCTTGACGATGGAGAAGAGGTAGTCCCAGCGGCCGGCGTTCAGCCCGGCGGCGTGGTCGCGCAGCTCGTAGAGGATCTCCTCCATCTCGTACGCGGCGGTGATCGTCTCGATCAGCACCGTCGCGCGGACCGTGCCCTGCGGGATGCCGACGTAGTCCTGGGCGAAGACGAAGACGTCGTTCCAGAGGCGGGCCTCCAGGTGCGACTCCGTCTTCGGCAGGTAGAAGTACGGGCCCTTGCCGAGGTCGATCAGGCGCTGCGCGTTGTGGAAGAAGTAGAGGCCGAAGTCGACCAGCGCGCCGGGCACGGAGATGCCGTCCAGTTGCAGGTGGCGCTCATCCAGGTGCCAGCCGCGGGGGCGCATGACCACGGTGGCGAGTTCGTCGGCGGACTTCAGCGCGTACGACTTGCCCGACTTCGGGTCGGTGAAGTCGATGCGGCGCTCGTAGGCGTCGGTCAGATTGAGCTGGCCGAGGACGACGTTCTCCCACGTGGGGGCGGACGCGTCCTCGAAGTCGGCGAGCCAGACCTTCGCACCCGAGTTCAGGGCGTTGACGGTCATCTTGCGGTCGGTCGGGCCGGTGATCTCCACCCGGCGGTCGTTCAGCGCGGCCGGAGCGGGTGCGACCTTCCAGGAGTCGTCCGCGCGGATCGCCGCCGTCTCGGGCAGGAAGTCCAGCGTGGAGGTGCGGGCGATCTCGGCGCGGCGCTCACCGCGCCGGGCGAGCAGCTCATCGCGGCGCGGGGTGAACCGCCGGTGCAGTTCGGCCACGAACGCGAGGGCCGCGTCGGTCAGGACCTCATCCTGCCGGGGCAGAGGCTCGGCATCGACGATGACCGGCGTGGACGGCGCTGGTGCGGACATGAGCTGTCACTCCTTCAGCGGGCGGCGGCGTCTCATGGCCGCCGGGTCGCCTGATACGGCACGGCGTGCCATGGCTCCGAGACAGGGCCGTGGGCGCCGTCTGAGGTTCAGAGGGCTTCTGACCAGTGGATAGTAGTTTCCTCATGGTGGAAGTTCAATGGTTTGTTGATATCGAGATTCTCCGGGTCGACAGAAACGGGCCGTCGGCGGCGCAGCGTGCCAGCACGGCCACGGACGGTGGACGGCGACCCGGCTCCGTCCGGTCACTCCAGGTGCTTCAGGTCCTGCGAGGTGTCGATGTCGTACGCCTCGGCCACATCCGAACACTCCACGAGCGTGATCGCATCGCGGTGCTCCCGCAGATACGCCCGCGCACCCTGGTCGCCCACCGCCCCCGCCACGACGTCCGTCCACCGGTCCGCCCCGAGCAGCACCGGATGGCCCCGCTCCCCGCCGTACGAGGCGGCCGCCAGAGTCACCCGCGAGCGGTACGCCGAACGTACCCGCGCCACCGCCTCCGCGCCGATCCCCGGCTGATCGACCAGGAGGACGAGCGCCGCATCCGCGTCCGTCGCGCTCAGGGCGGCCAGACCCAGACGGAGCGAGGAGCCCATGCCCTCCTCCCAGCCCGGGTTCGCCACCACCGCGCAGCCCGTGAGATCCGCCCGGGCCCGCACCTCGCCGGCCGCCGCGCCCAGCACCACGTGGAGTGGGCCGCAACCCCCGTTGCGCAGGGAGCGCACCGCGTGCTCGATCAGCGGGCGGCCCCGGTGCTCCAGCAGTGCCTTCGGGCGGCCGCCGAGGCGCCGGCCCCCGCCCGCGGCCAGCAGTACGCCCGCGACCTTGGGGTTCTTCCGGGCGGCAGCCACGTCCGTGGCCGTGTTCGTCGTCGTGTCCTTGACCATGGGGCCTGGATACCACTGAGCCCTTCGCACACGCGACACGCATGTCACCCTCAGGGGTAACGCCGATTTCTTTCCGTGGACTGGCGCGCACTGCCTGTCATGGCGTTAACTTGCTGGCGAACCCGGGGACTTGGCCACAGCCCGGGTTCGGGGGTCACACCGGCACAAGACGTGCGAGGGGGAGTGCTGTGTTGCGAAGCGTGGGGCAGAAGCGGCTGACCGGCAGCGACGAGGACCCGAGGGTGGCCGAGCTGCGGATTGCCGTCTCCCGGCTCCGCCGGGAACTGGCCGGGCTCCGGAACGAGTTCCCGGACCGGCAGATCGCCGAGGACGAGCTGGCGGCCCTGGACGCGATGGCCGTCAGCGGCGCGCCGGAGATCCCCCGGATGCGCCGTTCCCTGCTGCTGATCGCGGGGGCGATCGGCTCCGTGAGCGCGGTGGCCGCCGCCCTGCGCGACGTACGCAACGCGGTCGACCTCTTCGGGGAGCCCCCGCGCGGCTGACCACGAGGCGAAGCCCCGCACAGCCGATCGGCCGCGCCCGGCCCCTCAGCGGCGGATGAGCCTGCGGGCGGTTGCCGCCGCGACCGCCGACGTACGGGAGTCGACGCCCAGCTTGGCGTAGATGTGCACCAGATGGGACTTCACCGTTGCCTGGCTCAGGAACAGCCGCTTGCTGATCTGCAGGTTCGACAGGCCTTCCCCGACCAGCTGGAGCACCTCCAGCTCCCGCCGGGTCAGGGCCGCGGCCGGGGTGCGCATCCGGTCCATCAGCCGGTGTGCCACCGAGGGCGCCAGCGCCGAGCGGCCCACCGCCGCCGTGCGTACCGCCGCCGCCAGCTCCTGCGGTGGCGCGTCCTTCAGCAGATAGCCGCTCGCGCCCGCCTCGACCGCCGCCAGGATGTCCGCGTCGGAGTCGTACGTGGTGAGGATCAGTACCCGGGGGCCGTCCGGTGCGGCGGTGATCGTCGCCGTGGCCTCCGAACCGTGCAGGCCCGCGCCGAACTGGAGGTCCATCAGGACCACGTCGAAGCCGCCCCCCGCCGCCAGGGCGACGGCCTCCTCGGCGGTGGCGGCCTCACCGGCGACCCGAAAGTCCGGCTCGGTGTCCAGGACCGCGCGCAGCCCCGCCCGGACGACCGGGTGGTCGTCCGCGAGCAGCAACCGGATCGCGTCCCCGCCCCCGCTCACGCCGCACGCTCCGCTTCCGCGACGGGCAGCGGCAGGGTGAGGGCCACCGCCGTGCCCTGGCCGGGCGCCGACTCCACGCTCAGCGCACCGCCGAGCGATCCGGCCCGCGCCCGCATCGCCGGCAGCCCGAAGCCACCGTCGCCGCGCTCGTGGACCGGCGCCTCCGACGGGTCGAAGCCCTGCCCGTCGTCCACCACGTCCAGTGCCACGGAGGTGTCCATGAAGCTCAGGGTGATCTCCGCCCGCCCGGCCCGAGCATGGCGCACCGTGTTGGCCAGCGCCGACTGCGCGGTCCGCAGCAGCGCCACCTCGTACGGCGTCGGCAGCTCCACCGGAGTACCGCTGACCGCGAACCGCACGGTCAGGTCCGGTGCGCTCGTGCGGGCGCAGAGCCGCTCCAGGGCGGCAGCCAGCGAACCGTGCTCCAGGTCCGGCGGCGTCAGCGCGCGGACGAAGGAACGGGCCTCGGCCAGATTGGCCTGCGCGGCCTCGCGAGCGGCCCGGACATGCCCGGCGGCGGGGGCGTCCTCGGGCAGCGAGCGTTCGGCGGCGCGCAGCAGCAGCTGGATGCTGGACAGGCCCTGGGCCAGCGTGTCGTGGATCTCCCGGGCGAGGCGTTCACGCTCGGCGAGGGTCCCGGCCGTACGTTCGGCCTCGGCCAGGTCCGCGCGGGTGGCGACCAGCTCCACGATCAGCTCGCGCCGCCGTTCGCTCTCGCGGAAGAGCGTGTCGTACCCGAGGACGGTGGCCACGGCGACCGCCGCGCCGATCAGCGGCCCGATGAACGCGCCGGGCGCGATCTCCTGCCGGTGCACGACGAAGCTGGTGATCGCGGCCGCCGCGGTCACCACGACGGCGGGCAGCGCCCAGCGCATCGGCAGGAAGTGGAGCTGGAGGAAGTAGAGCGGGAAGGCCACCCACAGGGCCTCCGGCGACAGCACCAGCAGCGCGGCCCACAGGACCCACAGCCCGCCCAGCCACACCGCCCCCGCCCGGTTTCCCGGCTGTACGGAGGAGACCAGCGCCCCCGCCGCGTACAGGGCCGCCATCAGCACCGCCACCGCCACGACCGCCGCCGTGCGTGGCGTGTCCTCGCCCACCGTGCGGACCACCACCAGGGCCAGCAGCCCCGTCAGCAGTGCGTGCAGACAGAGCCGCAGGGCTGCGGTGACGTGGGTGTGCGAACGCGAATCCATGGTTCGTCCAGCGTAGCCGCGGCCTCCCCGGACCCGGTCAACCGAAAGGTTGATCCCGGGCCCGTCCGCCGCGCGATGTCTTCCCGCCCGCGCCGAACGACGCTGGAGCCATGTTCGTCGCATGGAGAGACCTCCGCTTCGCCAAAGGCCGGTTCGCGCTCATGGGCTCGGTCGTGGTGCTGATCACGCTGCTCGTGGGCCTGCTGTCCGGCCTGACCGCCGGTCTGGCCCGGGAGAACACCTCGGCCGTCACCGGGCTCGACGCCGACCACCTGGCGTTCGCCGCGCCCCCCGACGGGCAGGCGGAGTCGTTCACCGACTCGACCGTCCGGGAGGACGGCTGGCGGGCCTGGGCCGGACGGCCCGGGGTCGAGGCCGCGCAGCCGCTCGGCATCCGCACCCTGAACGCCACCGCCGCCGGTGAGCGGACCGCCGCCGTGTCGGCCTTCGGCGTCGAACCGGACGGCACCCTCGGGCCGGAAGGGATCGGCCCGGGGCGGGTCGTGCTCTCCGTGAAGGCCGCCGAGGAGCTGGACGTGGCCGCCGGTGACCGGATCGCGCTCGGCCGGACCGAGCGCGAGGTCGCCGCCGTCGCCGGGGACGCCGCCTACAGCCACACCCCCGTCGTCTGGACCACCCTCGACGACTGGCAGCATTTCGGCCACGACGGTGCCGGGCCCGCCGAACAGGCGACCGTGATCGCCCTGACCACCACGGGCAGCGTCGACCTGAAGGCGGGGGACGAGGCGGCGGGCACCAGCACCCTCGCCCTCGACGACTCCCTGACCGCCATCGGCTCCTACCAGGCGGAGAACGGTTCGCTGCAGCTGATGCGCGGCTTCCTCTTCGCCATCTCCGCGCTCGTCATCGGCGCGTTCTTCACCGTCTGGACGATCCAGCGCAGCGGCGACGTCGCCGTACTGAAGGCGCTCGGCGCGTCGACCCCGTACCTCCTGCGCGACGCACTGGGGCAGGCCGTGGTGATGCTCGCCATCGGTACGGGCCTGGGCACCGCGCTCGCAGCCGGGGCCGGCGCCCTGATCGGCGGGGGAGCCGTGCCGTTCGTCCTGGACGCGGCGACCGTCCTCGTCCCGGCCGCCGTGATGATCGCCCTCGGCGCGCTCGGGGCCGCCCTGTCCATCCGGCGGATCACCGCCGTCGACCCGCTCACCGCACTCGGGAGTGCCCGATGACGCTCACCCTGACCGACGTCACCCTGACCTACCCGGACGGCGAGGGCCGGCTCACCGCCCTGGACCGGGTCTCGCTGGACGTGCCCCCGGGCACGCTGACCGCCGTCGTCGGGCCGTCCGGCTCGGGCAAGTCCAGCCTGCTCGCGGCGGCCGCCACCCTGGTCACCCCGGACTCCGGCGAGGTCGTCGTGGCCGGGACGCCGACCGCCGGCCTCGGCCGGGCCGGGCGGGCGGCCCTGCGGCGGGACCGTATCGGCATCGTCTTCCAGCAGCCCAACCTGCTGCCCTCGCTGACCGCCGCCGAACAGCTCCAGGTGATGCGCCTGTTGTCCGGCGGGTCCGCCCGCGCCGCCCGCCGCCGGGCCCTGGAGCTGCTGGACGCGGTCGGTCTCGCCGACCGCGCGCACCGGCGGCCGCACCAGCTCTCGGGCGGTCAGCGCCAGCGGATCAACATCGCGCGGGCCCTGATGAACGAGCCGGCGGTCCTGCTCGTCGACGAGCCGACCAGCGCGCTCGACCACGAGCGCGGCGCGGCCGTGCTCGACCTGCTGGTCACCCTGACCCGGGAGCGCGCCACCGCCACGGTGCTGGTCACGCACGACCGGGCGCACCTGGACAGGATGGACCGGACGGTGACGATGGACGACGGGCGGCTGACCGTCCCGGCCCGGGTCTGAGACGAGTCCAGGCCCGGGTCTGGGACGAGGAGCGGCGGGGCCCGGATCCGGGCCCCGCCGCTCCTCGTCTCAGCCGCCGTTCGTGCCGCTGCTCGCCAGGGCTTCGGACAGCTCGCCCGCGACCTGCTGGAGAATCGGCACGATCCGCTCCGTGGCCGCCTCCGTCACGCGCCCCGCCGGGCCCGAGATGGAGATCGCGGCGGAGGTGGGGGAGTTCGGTACGGAGACCGCGAGGCACCGCACCCCGATCTCCTGCTCGTTGTCGTCCACCGCGTACCCGGCGCGGCGCACCAGCTCCAGGGCGTCGAGGAAGCCCTCCGGCGTGGTGATCGTCTTCTCCGTGGCGGCCGGCATGCCGGTACGGGCCAGGAGGGCGCGGACCTCGTCGGCGGGGGTGTGCGCGAGGAGCGCCTTGCCGACACCCGTGGAGTGGGGCAGCACCCGGCGGCCGACCTCGGTGAACATCCGCATGGAGTGCTTGGACGGCACCTGGGCGACGTACACGATCTCGTCCCCGTCCAGCAGCGCCATGTTCGCCGTCTCGCCGGTCTCCTCCACCAGGCGGCTGAGGTAGGGGCGGGCCCACGTGCCCAGCAGCCGGGAGGCGGACTCGCCGAGCCGGATCAGGCGAGGGCCGAGCGCGTAGCGGCGGTTGGGCTGCTGGCGTACGTACCCGCAGACGACCAGGGTGCGCATCAGCCGGTGGATGGTCGGGAGGGGCAGACCGCTGCTCGCTGACAGCTCGCTCAGCCCGACCTCGCCCCCGGCGTCCGCCATCCGCTCCAGCAGGTCGAAGGCGCGCTCAAGGGACTGCACCCCACCGCTGGAACCGGAGGGCTTGGAGTCGGCTGTGCTGGCGTGGGACGGCGGCACGTCAACGGTCCTTTCGAAGCGGAAGGCAAGGCAGCAGCCTACCGGGCGGTTCCCGGACGGCCCACAGCTCCCCGGTCGGCGTCCGTGCCGGTCAGGGACTGTTTTGTCCGGGTGCCACCGGTCGGTGCGGACGGCTCGGCGCCGCCTCTCCTGGCCCATGCTACGTTCCGCAGTTCGAAATATGACTTTTACTTTGTGGAAACCTCCAGTCGGGCGACCGGGGTGGCCCGGCGGGTCCCGGTGGCGGATGGTGGGGTCTTGACGAGGGCGATTCCCGAGTGAAGACTCCATCGAAGCTTCAACAGTTCGTTGAATTCCTGGAGTGAAGGAGCACAGGTGTCCGGTCCGGACGTGAACCTGATACTGCGCTCGACGCGCGTCGTCACCCCCGGGGGGACCCGGCCGGCGGCGGTCGCCGTCGCGGGCGGGACGATCGACGCGGTCCTGCCGTACGACACCGGGGCGCCCGCGGGCGCCCGCCTGGAGGACCTCGGCGACGACGTCCTGCTGCCGGGCCTGGTCGACACCCACGTCCATGTGAACGACCCCGGCCGCACCGAGTGGGAGGGCTTCTGGACCGCCACCCGCGCGGCGGCGGCCGGCGGCATCACCACGCTGCTGGACATGCCGCTCAACTCTCTCCCGCCGACCACCACCGTCGAGAACCTGCGGACCAAGCAGCAGGTCGCGGCCCGCAAGGCGCACGTCGATACCGGCTTCTGGGGCGGTGCGATCCCGTCCAACGTCGAGGACCTGCGCCCGCTGCACGAGGCCGGGGTCTTCGGCTTCAAGTGCTTCCTCTCGCCCTCCGGCGTCGAGGAGTTCCCGGAGCTGGACCAGGAGCAGCTGGCCCGCTCCATGGCGGAGATCGCCGGCTTCGGCGGACTGCTCATCGTGCACGCCGAGGACCCGCACCACCTGGCCGAGGCCCCGCAGCGCCCCGGACCCGCCTACGCGGACTTCCTCGCCTCCCGCCCGCGCGACGCCGAGAACACCGCGATCGAAGGGCTCATCGCCCACGCCGAGCGGCTGAACGCCCGCGTCCACGTCCTGCACCTCTCCTCCGGCGACGCCCTGCCGTTGATCGCCGCCGCCAAGCGCCGGGGTGTCCGCGTCACCGTCGAGTCCTGCCCGCACTTCCTCACCCTCACCGCCGAGGAAGTCCCGGACGGCGCCACCGAGTTCAAGTGCTGCCCGCCGATCCGCGAGGCCGCCAACCAGGACGCGCTGTGGGCCGGGCTCGCCGACGGCACCATCGACTGCGTCGTCAGCGACCACTCCCCGTGCACCACGGACCTCAAGACCCCGGACTTCGCCTCCGCCTGGGGCGGCATCTCCTCCCTCCAGCTCGGCCTGCCCGCCATCTGGACCGAGGCCCGCAGGCGCGGCCACTCCCTCGACGACGTCGCCCGCTGGATGTCCGCCGCCCCCGCCGAACTCGCCGGGCTGACCCGTAAGGGCGCCATCGAGGCCGGACGCGACGCCGACTTCGCGGTCCTCGCCCCCGAGGCGACCTTCACCGTCGACCCCGCCGAGCTCTTCCACCGCAACCAGGTCACCGCCTACGCCGGGAAGACCCTGCACGGCGTGGTCCGCTCCAGTTGGCTGCGCGGTGTCCGCATCGCCTCCGACGGCGTCCTCGCTGAGCCCGCCGGCCGCCTCCTCGAACGAGACCACTGACCGAGCCCGCCGGTCCCTTCCTCGAACGAGACCACTGACCGAGCCCGAAAGGAACTCCTGACCATGACGGACGCCGTGATACCCCGCTTCACCGGTGACGCCCGCCCGTACGCGGGCGGCGACCCGTACGCCGACCACCGCACCGCCGACTTCCCCTTCACCCACCTCGTCGACCTGGCCGACCGCCGCCTCGGGGCGGGGGTCATCGCCGCCAACGACGAGTTCTTCGCCGAGCGCGAGAACCTGCTGAAGCCCGGACCCGCCGTCTTCGACCCGGAACACTTCGGGCACAAGGGCAAGATCATGGACGGCTGGGAGACCCGCCGCCGACGCGGTGTCAGCGCCGCCGAACCGCACCCCACCGCCGACGACCACGACTGGGCCCTCGTCCGCCTCGGCGCGCCCGGCGTCATCCGGGGCATCGTCCTGGACACCGCCCACTTCCGCGGCAACTACCCACAGGCGGTCTCCGTCGAGGCCGCCTCGCTGCCCGGCTCCCCGTCGCCCGACGACCTCCACGCCCCCGACGTGAAGTGGGTGACGCTCGTCCCCCGTACGGCGGTCGGCGGCCACGCGGCCAACGGCTTCACCGTCGACGCCGAGCAGCGCTTCACCCATCTGCGGGTCAACCAGCACCCGGACGGCGGGATCGCCCGGCTGCGCGTGTACGGAGAGGTCGCCCCGGACCCCGCCTGGCTCGGCGCGCTCGGCACGTTCGACCTCGCGGCCCTGGAGAACGGCGGCCAGGTCGAGGACGCCTCCGACCGCTTCTACTCCCCGGCCACCAACACCATCCAGCCGGGACGCTCGCGCAAGATGGACGACGGCTGGGAGACCCGCCGCCGGCGCGACCGGGGCAACGACTGGATCCGCTACCGCCTCGCCGCGCAGTCCGGGATCCGGGCCGTCGAGATCGACACCGCCTGCCTCAAGGGCAACTCCGCGGGCTGGGCGAGCCTTTCGGTGCAGGACGGCGAGGGCGCCGACTGGACGGAGATCCTGCCGCGGACCCGCCTCCAGCCCGACACCGACCACCGATTCGTCCTGGACGGGATCGTCCGGGCCACCCATGTGCGGATCGACATCTTCCCGGACGGCGGCATCTCCCGGCTCCGGCTGTTCGGATCGCTCACCGACGAGGGCGCCGCCGCCCTGGCGGCCCGGCACCGGGAGCTCGGCGGCTGATCCCGATGGTGGGCAGGGCCGGGCGCAACGCGGTCGCAGGCGGGATCGCGGTGTGCCCGGCCGGTCCCGTTACGTGAGGGTGTGTCACCCTGGTCGGGGTGCGGCGAGCAGGCTAGGGCGAGCCGCACCTTCCGACGTCCCGACCTGGAGCCTCCATGATCTTCATCGCCGTCAAGTTCACCGCCCTCGTCGCCGAGCGCGACAACTGGCTCCCCCGGCTGGAGGACTTCACCGTCGCCACCCGCAGCGAGCCCGGCAACCTCTTCTTCGACTGGTCCTACAGCGTGGAGCCGGTATCGGGGCGACCCTCCGCCTTGCGATCGCACGCACCAGACGCCGCCGAGCCCGCCCTCCGGGCGGACGGCGCTACTTTCGAAACACGCCCTAGAACTCCTCGTGCGACTCCGGGTCGCCGCCGAACCGCCGCTGCCGCCCGGACGCGATCGTCGTCAGCTCCTGCGCCGTCAGCTCGAACCCGAACAGATCGAGGTTCTCGCGCTGCCGGCCCGGGTCCGCCGACTTCGGGATCGGCACCGCGCCCAGCTGGGTGTGCCAGCGCAGCACCACCTGGCCGGGGCTCACCCCGTGGTCCTCAGCGATCGCCACGGTCGAGGGATCCTCCAGCACCTCGCGGCCCCGGGCCAGCGGGCTCCAGCTCTCCGTGACGATGCCCTTCGCCGCGTGCACCGCCCGCAACTCCTCCTGCGGGAGCAGCGGATGCATCTCGATCTGGTTCACCGAGGGCAGCACGCCCGTCTCCCGCTCCAGCCGCTCCAGGTGCGCGGCGGTGAAGTTGGACACCCCGATGGAGCGGACCAGACCGTCCTCGCGGAGCCGGATCATCGCCTTCCAGGTGTCCACGTACTTGCCTACGCGGGGGAGCGGCCAGTGGATCAGGTAGAGGTCGACGTACTCGACGCCCAGCCGGGCCCGTGACTCCTCGAACGAGGTGAGCGTCTCCTCGTACCCCTGGTGCCGGCCGGGCACCTTCGTGGTGACGAAGACCTCCTCGCGGGGGACGCCGCTGCGGGCGATGCCCCGGCCGGTGCCGGTCTCGTTGCCGTAGTTGAGGGCCGTGTCGACCAGCCGGTAGCCGAGCTCCAGGGCCCCGGCGACGGCCTCCTCGGCCGCCGCGTCGTCCAGCGGATAGGTGCCGAGCCCCACAGCGGGGAGCCGTGTGCCGTCGTTGAGCGTGTGAACCGGTGTGCCGGACATGTGCTGGTCCTGTCCTTCCCGTCGCTGCCCCGTCCCGGCCAGCGTAGGGGCGCGGCCGGTACGGGGCAGGCTGGACGGGGCCGCCGGGGAGCGTGCCGGGGGGAGCGCCCCGCGGCGGACCGGGGGAGCGCGCCGGGTGATGGACCGGCAGCGCCCCGGCGGCGGCGCCGCTCAGAGCCTGTCGGGTGGCCTTCGATCGGAAAGCGGACACGGTCCGGTGCTTGCGGTTCCAAGGGCGCCGGGATGCCCTCGTAGCGGAGCTGCCGGGGCATCTCGGCAACGCCCGGAAGCGTGCGTGCCAGGGCGTGGCCGCCCGGTCAGAGGTCACCCGACACGCTCTCAGGCCGCGTGGCCGCCGTCCACGACGACCTCCGTACCCGTGATGAAGCCCGCCTCCGCGCTCGTGAGGTACGCGACCAGTGAGGCGACCTCCTCCGCCGTGCCGAAGCGGCCCAGGGCGGTCGCCGCGCGCTGGCCCTCGGCGAACGGCCCGTCGGCCGGGTTGAGATCGGTGTCCACGGGCCCCGGCTGGATCAGGTTGACCGTGATGCCGCGCGGCCCCAGTTCCCTGGCGAGCGGCTTGGTCAGTCCGACCAGGGCGGACTTGCTGAGCCCGTAGAGGGTGGAGCCGGGCCCGCCCACGTACCGGCTCAGGGCGGAGCCCACGGAGACGATGCGGCCCCCGTCGGCCAGCCGCTCCGCCGCCGCCCGGCAGGCGAGGAAGACCGCCCGCACGTTCACCGCCAGCGTCCGGTCCACCTCCGGCCCGGCGAGCCCGGAGATCGGGCCGAGGACACCGATCCCCGCGTTGTTGACCAGGATGTCGAGCCGGCCGAGCGCGTCCGCCGCCCGGTGCACGGTGTCGGCGGCCGCGTCTGCGTCCGCCGCGTCGCAGCGCAGGGCCACGCCCCGGCGGCCGAAGCCCTCGATCTTCGCGACGACGGCGCGGGCCGCCTCCTCGTCCCGTACATAGGTGACGGCGACGTCCGCGCCGTCCTGGGCGAGCCGCAGCGCGGTCGCGGCGCCGATGCCCCGGCTGCCGCCGGTGACCAGGGCGGCGCGGGGCGTAAGGCCGGTGGGAGCGGTGGCGGGAGCGGTGCTGGAAAGGGTGCTGGACATGGCCGGTTCCTCGCTGATCGGGGGTGCCGTCGCTCCGACGGCACCCCCCAAGCAAACGCGCGTCGGGGCCCGCGCACCGGCGGGTATCGGACACCCACGGCCGCCCGCGCCGCCTACCGTGAGGGCAGCGGCGAGGGGTCCGTCGCCGCCGCCCGCAGGCGGTCCAGGATGGCCCGCGCCGCCTTGTCGTAGCCGAGGTTGTTGTTCTGGAGCACCGACTCGGCGTTGGCCAGCTCCAGCAGGGCGACGTCTAGGGAGCGGCGGCGTGGCCGACCGACCCTCCGCCGCCCGGCCGAACGGCCCGACCGTCCCTGACCACGGGCGATGCTCGGGAACGATTCGACCGTTGAGACAGGTGTTCCTTTCCCAGGAGCCCGCCGGGTAGCGTGATCGCTCCGCGTGCGAGCCGGTGAGGTCTCCGCAACACGTTCCGTGGAGATCCAGGAGAACCAGGTGTCCGCTGTCGCCGTGCCCGTCCTCGCGCCCCCACGCCGCGCCTGGGTCACCGATCTGCCCGTGCTGGCGGTCGCCGTCGTCTGGGGCGCCAGCTACCTCGCTGCCAAGGGCATCACCACCACCCACACCGTGATCGCCGTGCTCGTTCTGCGCTTCGCGATCGTGCTCCCGGTGCTCGTGGCGACCGGATGGCGCAGGCTGCGGGCGCTGACCTGTGCGCAGTGGCGGGGCGGCGGGCTGCTGGGCCTGGTGCTGAGCGGGATCTTCCTGCTGGAGACGTACGGGGTGGTGCACACCTCCGCGACCAACGCCGGGCTGATCATCAGCCTCACCATGATCTTCACACCGCTGGCCGAGGCCGCCGTGACCCGCGTGCGTCCGTCGGCCGGATTCGTCGCCGCGGCCGGACTCTCCGTCGCCGGAGTGGTCCTGCTGACCCAGGGCGGCGGGTTCACCAGCCCCTCGACCGGTGACCTGCTGATGCTGCTCGCCGCCCTCGCGCGCACCGTCCACGTACTGGCGATGGCCCGGATCGAGGCGGTCCAGGACGCCGACTCGCTCTCCCTGACCACCGTCCAGCTCGGCAGCGCGGCCACCGTCTTCCTCGTCCTCGCCGCCGTCCCCGGCACCGGCGCCTCGCCGTGGAGCGCGGCGGCCGGCTTCGGCGCCCGGGAGTGGGCGGGCCTGGTCTTCCTCTCGGTGTTCTGCACGCTGTTCGCGTTCTTCGTGCAGATGTGGTCCGTACGCCGCACCTCGCCGTCCCGGGTCAGCCTGCTGCTCGGTACGGAACCGCTGTGGGCCGCCGCCGTCGGCATCAGCCTCGGCGGGGAACGGCTCGGGCTGCTCGGGGCGGCCGGAGTGGTCCTCGTCCTTGCGGGCACCGCGTGGGGGCGGCGCGGCGCGGACCGGGAGCGCGCCGGAGTGTGAGCCGGACCGTTGAGCTGTCAGGACGTGACCGCCGCCAGGGCGAGGACCCGCTGTCAGGACTTGAGGGAATCCGCGGCGATCATCACGGCCACCCCTGCCACGATCAGCACGATGTTGACGAACAGTCCGCGGTCGCTGAGGAAGTCGATCCGCCGCAACACCGTCCGCAGCCGGAACCAGCCCATCCACTCGTACAGCAGCCCGCCCGCGCCCTGGGCGAAGGCGAGGAACCCGATCGTCTCGGCGACGGCCTCCCTCTACCTCGGCGTCGCGACCGTCAGGCCCCGCGTCTCGCGGATTCTCGCCAGACTCGAACTCAACAACCGTGTCCAGATCGCGCTGTTGGTCCACGATGCAAGACTCCTCGACACGGACGGGGAAGGCGAGGGCGGCCTACGCTGACCGGACCGGACCGGAGCGGACCGGAGCGGACCGGAGCGGACCGGAACGGAAGAGGGGCCGACCGCCATGGCTGTGCTCGATCTGCGCGGCGACGCTCGCCTGGCGCACCGGGATGCTGATGCGGGGGCCGTTGAGCCTTCCGGTCGCGTGGTAGCGGAGCAGGCGGGAGCAGCGCCGGACCCAGGACGCGGAAGGCCGTGGTTCAGCCGCCGGGGATCTCGGTCATCGCCACCGGCCGGCGCTCGCGGCGGGAGACCTCGCACGCCTCGGCGATCCGCAGGGCGTGCAAGGCCTCCCGCCCGTCGCACGGATTGGCCAGCTCGCCGCGGACCACGCGCAGGAACGCGTCCAGCTCCGCCTCGTACGCCGGGGCGAACCGTTCCAGGAACCCCGGCCAGGGCTTGGCCGGGGCGCCGGGGCCTCCGGGCTCCACCGAGGTCAGCGGCGTACGGTCGTCCAGGCCGACGGCGAGCTGGTCCAGCTCGCCGGCCAGCTCCATCCGTACGTCGTACCCGGCGCCGTTGCACCGGGTCGCGGTGGCGGTGGCGAGCGTCCCGTCGTCGAGGGTGAGCAGGGCGGCGGCCGTGTCCACGTCCCCGGCCTCCCGGAACATCGCGGGCCCGGCGTCCGCGCCGGTGGCGTACACCTCGCCGACCTCGCGGCCCGTCACCCACCGCAGGATGTCGAAGTCGTGGACCAGGCAGTCGCGGTACAGCCCGCCGGAGAGCGGGAGGTAGGCGGCGGGCGGCGGGGCGGGGTCGGAGGTGACCGCCCGCACGGTGTGCAGCCGGCCGAGCCTCCCCTCCCGTACGGCGGCCCTGGCCTCGCCGTACCCGGTGTCGAAGCGCCGCATGAAGCCGATCTGGAGGACGCTCCCCGCCGCCTCGACCTCCCCGAGCGCGGCGAGTGTGCCGGGCAGGTCCAGGGCGATCGGCTTCTCGCAGAAGACGGGCAGACCGGCGCGGGCGGCCCGGGCGATGAGACCGGCATGGGCCGAGGTCGCCGAACAGATCACCACGGCGTCGGGCGGGCCCCCGGCCTGGCCCTCCCCGGTGAACAGGCCGTCCACCGCGACGGCCGCCGCCCCGGTCCGTGTGGCGGCTGCGGCCGCCCGCTCCGGGTCCGCGTCGGCCAGCAGCAGGGCGTCCACAGCGGGATGACGACTCAGCACCTCCGCATGGAATGTGCCGATCCGTCCCGTTCCGATCAGTCCGATGCGCATGGGCCCCAAGGTGACGTTCGCCCGGTCATCATGTCAAGCGTTTGTCCTGACAAATGGCGGCCGCATCGATCGACGGTTCCCGCCCCGATGTGCCATGGCTTTGTCCGGACAAGCGAACTACGCTCGCCCCGTGACCGCACAAGGAACCGACCGGCCGCTGCCGCTGAGCGTGGACCGCACCAGCCCGGTGCCGCTCTACTTCCAGCTGGCACAGCAGCTGGAGGCCGCCGTGGAACAGGGCCGGCTGGCCCCCGGCACCCTGCTCGGGAACGAGATCGACCTCGCCGCCCGCCTCGGACTGTCCCGGCCGACCGTCCGCCAGGCCATCCAGTTGCTTGTCGACAAGGGCCTGATGGTGCGCCGCCGGGGAGTCGGCACCCAGGTCGTCCACAGCCAGGTCCGCCGCCCGCTGGAGCTCAGCTCGCTCTACGACGACCTGGAGGCGGCCGGCCAGCGCCCCGCCACCGGCGTCCTGCGCAACACCGTGGAACCGGCCACCGCCGAGGTCGCCGCCGCGCTCGGCGTCGCCGAGGGCAGCGAGGTCCACCTCGTCGAACGGCTGCGCAGCGCCCACGGCGAACCGGTGGCCCTCCTGCGCAACCACCTGCCGCCGGGGCTGCTGCCCCTGCCCACCGAGGAACTGGAGGCCACCGGCCTCTACCGGCTGATGCGCGCCTCGGGCATCACGCTGCACAGCGCCCGCCAGTCGGTGGGCGCGCGCGCCGCGGACGAACGCCAGGCACGGGCGCTCCAGGAGCCGGTGGGCGCGCCGCTGCTCACGATGGAGCGCACCGCGTACGACGACACCGGCCGGGTGGTCGAGTTCGGCTCGCACGTCTACCGGGCGGACCGGTACGCCTTCGAGTTCCAGCTCCTGGTACGCCCCTGAGCGGCGAAGCCGGCCCGTCCGGCGTTCGAGGACGGAAGCGTCGAGGCGGGCTCGGCCGCGGCCGGCGGGTTCCCGTGCGTCGGGTTATCGCGGCTGCAGGGTCACCTGCTCATGGAACCGTTTCCTGCACACGGGTTGCGCTCCGCGGGTCCCGTGCCCCAGGCTCCTGTGTCCGTCGGGCCCGCCCACGCGAGGGGTCCGTCCTCGAACGCCGGACGGGCTGGGGGTGCGGGCGGGAGCGGGCAGGGCTCGGGGATACTTGGGCAGCCGGGCCGGGACCGTACACTCCCCGGCCCCGTCGAACAGCACAGCGAGCAGCAGTAGAAGGGCACGGCGTCGTGGCAAGGGTTCGGACAGGGGTACGCGCGATGGGCGCCGTGCTGGCAGTGGTGCTGGGCGCCTCCCTCGCGGGATGCAGCAGCACCGGCGGCAAGCGGGCGGAAGAGCGCGCGGCCGAGGCCGCCGAGGGCCGGGCCGCGGTGAACACACCGCGCTGGACCTTCGCCATGGTCACCCACTCGGGCGACGGCGACACCTTCTGGGACATCGTCCAGAAGGGCGCCGAGCAGGCGGCCCTCAAGGACAACATCAACTTCCTCTACTCGCACAACGACGAGGCCAACCAGCAGGCCCAGCTCGTCCAGACCGCGATCGACAAGAAGGTCGACGGGCTGATCGTCTCGCTGGCCAAGCCGGACGCGATGAAGGCCGTGATCGCCAAGGCCGTCAAGGCGGGCATCCCGGTCGTCACCGTGAACTCCGGCTCCGCGGAGTCCGAGGAGTTCGGCGCCCTGACCCACATCGGCCAGGACGAGTCGGTCGCCGGCGAGGCCGTCGGCGACGAGCTGAACAGCCGGGACCGCAAGAAGGCCCTGTGCGTCCTGCACGAGCAGGGCAACGTGGGCCACGAACAGCGCTGCGCCGGAGCGAAGAAGACCTTCGACGGCACGATGCAGAACCTGTACGTCGACGGCACCAACATGCCCGACGTCACGGCGTCCATCGAGGCCAAGCTCCAGTCCGACAAGAGCATCGACGCGGTCGTCACCCTCGGCGCCCCCTTCGCCGACGCCGCCGTCCAGGCCAAGCAGACGGCGGGCAGCAAGGCGGAGATCGACACCTTCGACCTCAACGCCAAGGTCGCCACCGGGCTCCAGACCGACAAGCTCGGCTTCGCCGTCGACCAGCAGCCCTACCTCCAGGGGTACGAGGCCGTGGACCTGCTCTGGCTCCACCGCTACAACCGCAACGTCCTCGGCGGCGGCCTGCCCGTCCTGACCGGCCCGCAGATCATCACCAAGGACGACGCGGACGCCCTGGCCGACTACACCAAGCGGGGCACCCGATGAGCGGCGCCACCGCCGCGCCGGAGAACCCGGATCAGCTGGACGAGCGGCTGGTGCGCACCTCACCGCTGCGCAAGCTGCTCGGCCGCCCCGAGCTCGGCTCGGTCGTCGGCGCGGCAGCCGTGTTCCTGTTCTTCGCGATCGTCGCCGACAGCTTCCTCCAGGCCTCCAGCTTCGGCACCGTGCTGTACGCGGCCTCCGTCCTCGGCATCATGGCCGCCCCGGTCGCGCTGCTGATGATCGGCGGCGAGTTCGACCTCTCCGCCGGTGTCCTGGTGACCAGCTCGGCGCTGATCTCCTCGATGTTCAGCTACCAGATGACGGCCAACGTCTGGGTCGGCGTCCTCGTGTCGCTGCTGGTCACGCTCGCCATCGGCGCGTTCAACGGCTTCGTGCTGACCCGCACCGGACTGCCGAGCTTCATCATCACGCTCGGCACGTTCCTGATGCTGACCGGCCTGAACCTCGGCTTCACCAAGCTGATCAGCGGCACCGTCTCCACCAAGGCCATCGGCGACATGGAGGGCTTCGAGTCCGCCCGTGCGCTGTTCGCCTCGACGCTGACCCTCGGCGGCGTCGAGTTCAAGGTGACGATCCTGTGGTGGGCGGCGCTCGTCGGCGTCGCCACCTGGATCCTCCTCCGTACCCGCTTCGGCAACTGGATCTTCGCGGTCGGCGGCGAGGCCGACGCGGCCCGCGCGGTCGGCGTCCCGGTCATCCGCACCAAGATCGGGCTCTACCTGGGCGTCGCCTTCGCGGCCTGGATCTCCGGCCAGCACCTGCTGTTCAGCTACGACGTGGTCCAGTCCGGCGAGGGCGTCGGCAACGAGCTGACGTACATCATCGCCGCCGTCATCGGCGGCTGCCTGATCACCGGCGGCTACGGCTCCGCGATCGGCTCGGCGGTCGGCGCCTTCATCTTCGGCATGACCAGCAAGGGCATCGTGTACGCCGAGTGGAACCCGGACTGGTTCAAATTCTTCCTGGGAGCGATGCTGCTCCTGGCCACCCTGCTCAACGCGTGGGTGCGCAAGCGAGCGGAGGCGACGTCATGACGGCCACCCCTGAGCAGACCACGGCCGTCCCCGAGCAGTCCGCCGGACCCCTGGTCGAGCTGGACGACGTATCGAAGTTCTACGGCAACATCAAGGCGCTGGAACACGTCTCGCTGGAGGTCCACGCGGGCGAGATCACCTGCGTCCTCGGCGACAACGGCGCCGGCAAGTCCACCCTCATCAAGATCATCGCCGGGCTGCACCGGCATGACGCCGGACGCTTCCTGATCGACGGCGAGGAGACCACCCTCGCCAACCCGCGCGACGCCCTGGACCGGGGCATCGCCACCGTCTACCAGGACCTCGCCGTCGTCCCGCTGATGCCGGTCTGGCGGAACTTCTTCCTCGGCTCCGAGCCCACCGTCGGCGTCGGCCCCTTCAAGCGCCTCGACGTCCGGAAGATGCGCGAGAGCACCCGTACCGAACTGCTGCGCATGGGCATCGACCTGCGCGACGTCGACCAGCCCATCGGCACCCTGTCCGGCGGCGAGCGCCAGTGCGTGGCCATCGCCCGCGCCGTCTACTTCGGCGCCAAGGTCCTGGTCCTGGACGAGCCGACCGCCGCCCTCGGCGTCAAGCAGTCCGGCGTGGTCCTCAAGTACGTGGCGGCCGCCCGCGACGCGGGCCTCGGCGTGGTCCTCATCACGCACAACCCGCACCACGCGCACCTGGTCGGCGACCGGTTCATCCTCCTCAAGCGCGGCGCGATGTCCGGCAGCCACACCAAGGACGACGTCACGCTGGACGAGCTGACCCGGCAGATGGCGGGCGGCAGCGAGCTGGAGGAGCTCAGCCACGAGCTGGAACGCACTCCGACGCCCACCCTCCCGGGCGCCCACGGACCGAAGGACGGCACTCCCTGAGCACCTGTCGTCCCGGCGCGGCCGACCCCGCCCACCGGCCCCCGGGAGCCGGGCAGTGGCAGAATCGAGCCCGGCGGGCGCCGTCCGCCGCCGGCCGTGACAGCGGCCCGGCCCCCCAGACCCCGCAGGGACGATGAGCACGTACCGCGACTTCGCACACCGCGGCTCCGCCCGCGCCACCGTCCTCAAGACCGTCGGCACCAAGGAACGCCGCTCGCACCTCACCGCCCCCCGGGTCCCCACGGTCGGGATCGACATCGGCGGCACCAAGGTGATGGCGGGCGTCGTCGACGCCGACGGCAACATCCTGGAACAGCTGCGCACGGAGACGCCCGACAAGTCCAAGAGCCCCAAGGTCGTCGAGGACACCATCGTCGAACTGGTCCTGGACCTCTCCGACCGGCACGACGTCCACGCCGTGGGCATCGGCGCTGCGGGCTGGGTGGACGCCGACCGCTCCAAGGTCCTGTTCGCCCCGCACCTCGCCTGGCGCGACGAGCCCCTGCGCGACGCGATCGCCTCCCGCCTCGTCGTCCCCGTCATGGTCGACAACGACGCCAACACCGCCGCCTGGGCGGAATGGCGCTTCGGCGCCGGCCGCGGCGAGGACCACCTCGTCATGATCACCCTCGGTACGGGCATCGGCGGTGCGATCCTGGAGGACGGCCAGGTCAAGCGCGGCAAGTACGGGGTGGCCGGTGAGTTCGGCCACATGCAGGTCGTGCCCTCGGGCCACCGCTGCCCGTGCGGCAACCGCGGCTGCTGGGAGCAGTACAGCTCCGGCAACGCCCTGGTCCGCGAGGCCAGGGAGCTGGCCGCCGCCGACTCCCCGGTCGCGCACTATCTGCTGGACCGGGTGAAGGGGAACATCCCCGACATCACCGGGCCGCTCATCACCGAACTGGCCCGTGAGGGCGATGCGATGTGCATCGAGCTCCTCCAGGACATCGGCCAGTGGCTCGGCGTCGGCATCGCCAACCTCGCCGCCGCGCTCGACCCGTCCTGCTTCGTGATCGGAGGCGGCGTCAGCGCCGCCGACGACCTCCTGATCAACCCCGCCCGGGACGCCTTCAAACGCCATCTCACCGGCCGCGGCTACCGCCCCGAGGCCCGGATCGCGAAGGCGCAGCTCGGCCCCGAGGCGGGTATGGTCGGCGCCGCGGACCTGGCCCGGCTGGTCGCCCGCCGGTTCCGCCGGGCCAACCGGCGGCGCGTCGAACGGTACGAGCGGTACGCCCAGATCTACGACCAGGCGGCGAGCACCATCCGCAACACGCGGTCCACCCGTACCGCTGACTGAACCGCAGCCGCCCTCTCAGGCGTCCACCCTTCAGTACGCCGTCACCGCAGCACCTTAGGGACCACCTGATCATGATCGCAGCCGAGCACCCCGTGGTGCCGCACCAGTCGGAGTCTCCCGGCGACGGCGAGCGCAAACCGCCCGAGGACCGCCGACGTGTGTTCAAGCGGCGCTTCATCACCGCCACGATCATCGTGCTGCTGATCGGCATCCCGGCCGGCTACCTGCTGATCTCGGCCGGCCAGAGCCGCCGCTCGGGCCAGGACAAGGAGGCCGAGGCGGCCGCCCAGGGCCTCCGTGAGGGCTGGCCCTCCAAGATGCAGCGCCGGATCTTCGAGATCCCCATCCCCGGCAACGGGCTCGGCGTCCAGTACTACGAGACGAACAACTGGAAAGCCAGCCGGATGTACGCGAAGTTCCGGACGACCTCCGCCGGTCTCGACCGCTTCCTGACCGGGGTGGGCACGGGACGCGCGGCGCTGGAGCCCGGCACGATCGACATCAGCCGGCGAGACATCAAGATCACCGGCTGGTCCTTCGGCCCGGGCGAGCACTGGGCCAGCACCACGCACAGCAACAAGAAGCCGCGCCCCACCCAGAACATCACGGTCAATATGACCGATCCGGCCAGCCCGGTCGTTTATGTCGTATCGGCAGCGACCCCCTGACGGTGAGCCGGAGGGGCGCTCAGTAATCCGGAGCGAGTGAGCGAAGTGAGCGAGACGACCCCGCAGCCCGTGCAGGCCCCCCACCCCGGTGGGCCCGCCCCGCACCCCGGAGCGCCTCACCAGGCGGCTATGGCCCCGCACCAGGGACCGGACGCCGTGCCCCCGCCGGCCGCCCCGGAGTCCTACCCGGTGCCCTACCCGGCCCCCGGCGGCCATGGGGCGCCCGGACGCCCGCCGGTACCAGGGGCCGCACAGCCGGACCGTAACCCGCTCGCCCCGCCTGCGCCGCTGACCCCGCAGAGTGTCCTGTCGCGTTGAGCTTGTCTGTGGATCTTGCGCCGAGCTGCGGTGTTGCCAGGTCGAGTGAGAACAGTCGGCTCGGGATTCTCAGTGCATCTGGCTTCTGCGGAATCCGGGGGCTGTGAGCCGAGTCATGGCAGAGCAGTCGGGGGGAATCCGGACTGGGCCTGGGGCGACGTAGGCTCACGGGCTGTGAGCCAACAGGGTGAGGTCGGGAAGACGCGCTATCTGGTCCTTCATGACTATGGGATGGGGGGTCTGTGGTGGTGGGTTCGGGCGGGCTCGGCGGAGGAGATCGTCAGTGCCTGCGCCGAGGTTGAGGTGATCGCGGACCCGGATGCTGTGAGACGTGCCGAGACGTGGGGTTTGGAGGAGGTCCGTCTTGACGATCCGGACCCGAATCCGCTGTCCAGCCTCCGCGCTCAGCGGGATGCCCAGCGTGGTCAGCCGGGATTCGGTGTCCTGGCGGGACGGGACCGTGTGTGCCTGCGCTGGGCGGAGGGCGAGGAAGGAGAGGTCTTCCTGATGGAACTCGGACCGGACGGACGGCGGTTGCGGCAGGTTGAGATCGGCCCGGACGGTGATTCGGTCAAGACGGGCGTTGAGGATTGGCCGTTCAACCCGCCGTGCGACCTTCATGATCCGCAGTATGCGTCCATGGAGATCAGACCCGGTGACTTTGAGGAAGCGTGGCAGCGGGCTCGTCACGAGTCCGAAGCCTGATCTGGCGGCTCCCCGGCCTGTGCGAGGTCGGCAGAAGCGCTGGTAGAGCGGGTCCTGGCGGCCGCGGGTGATGTAGATCCGCGCGAATCCTCGGCTCAGCTCGGCCGTTGTGGCCAGGTAGAGCTCCTTGGGATCGACGGCCTCCGTCAGCGGGGCGAGGATCAGGTCCGTCAGCACCGCGGCCTCGGGGAAGGACGCCAGGCGATGGCGATCCTCGAAGGGGATCTTCGTGCCGGCGGAGTGGAGCTCGATGCGGTCGAGACGGCGGGTCCGCCATTGGTCTCCGTCTGTCAGCTTTGTACAGCACGGCTACGACGATGCTGTCCGTGAGGCGGCCACTGCGTCCGCCGGCAGGGGTCGCATTGTGACGGATAGGGGCGTAGCACGTCACACTACTGACCAGTCACGTTGCGTAGATCTACCCACACGCCCTACCGATGCCACCGGTAACGGGCGTGTGCAAGAGTCGCCGTACGGCCGTCGGCGGCTGCCCGCCGTATGCGTGGCTGAGGGAACAGCACCTCCGGGTCCGTACAGAATGTGAGTGACGACATGTCCCCGCGCAACGGGCGAAGAGCTGGGCACCGGTGCCGCCGGCGGAGGCGACGGAGCGCTACGACATCGGCGAAGCCAGCAACGGGCTGGTGGACGGCCTGGAGGACATCTTCGGGGCCACGTCATCGACGCGTCGGCGGCTCACTCACCGTCGGGGGTTCTCTGATGACGGAACTCACCGACGGCGGAATGCTTGTCGTGCACGGTGCCGCATCTGCGGGCGCGTGGCTCGAAATGTGGGAAAGGGGCGAGGTCACTCCTCCAGGACCTGGAAGGCCGCACTCGAAGGACGGCCTCTGCTGCGCCCGGGACCCGGCCCTCGGCCGGGACGGGCGGCAGCGATGGGTAAGCGCGTCACGCGGCCTGCCGCGTCCTCGCCTCCCGCGCGGTGCGGGCAGGGGGACGGTGGCGCCGTGGCGCGCGTTGATTGGCCAACGGCAACAAGAACGGAGCAACACCGTTGACACAGCAGGTACATGAGAGCCTGGCAATCCTCCACCGCGCCGCCGGAGACGGAACGGTCTCGGTCACCGCATCGGGGCCTGCCCCGGCCAAGGCCGTAGCGAAGCGGGAGACGGACCTCGAGCCGCACGTCGGCACCGTCAGCTGGACGGCACCTCCCAGTTACCGCGCCTTCCTGGCCTCGCACAACGCGTTCGTCTGCCAACGGGAAGTGGGCGGATTCTGGGCGGAGTTCGACATCGTCGACGACGAAGCCATGGTTGAGCTGAACGCCGACCTCGTGCACCTGCCGGAGGACGTGGACCGCGGTGACGGCCGCCTGTTGTCCACGAACCACCTGGTCGGGTTTGCCGCCGACGGGGGCGGTGAGGCGGTCTGGTGCTTCGACGCCACCCGGCCGGACGCGGACGGCGAGTACCCCGTCCACTACCACCACCAGGATGCCCCGGTCGGGCTCGCATGCTTCGTCGACGGCGGCGCATGGGAGTTCCCGGACGAGGCATCGCCCGCCTTCCCCTCATTCGCGGCCTGGCTGAGCGCGATGGCCACGGCATTCACCGCTGCCGAGCCGCCGGGCTGGCTCGAGAATCTGGGCGCCCCGGTGCTTCATCGAGTAGTACGGCTCGTCCGCCGCGATGCGGTCGGTGGCGATCAGGGTGCCGTCGAGGACGACGAACCCCTCCCTCGGCAACTCGCGCAGGGCCTCGGGCAGGCTCGGGGCGCGCTCGGCGAGGATGTCGACCGTTTCGCTCACGTAGCGGCCGGCGGTCGCGATGGAGACGCCGAACCCCGCTGCGACCTGGGCCAGGGTCTCGTTCTAGCGCAGGTGCACCAGGACGAGCAGCGCCTGCCGCAGGATGAGAAGCGTTCAGTGAGGCCATTGGGAAGCGATGTCCTGCATTCGAGGAGAGAGGAACGAGCAGTGAGCAGGGTGGAACTTCCCACATTCCCTTGGAACGACGGTGAGGGTGAGAAGGGCTGGTTCGAAGGAATTGATCTGACCCTTGACACATGGAAATATGACGACCACATGCCGTTCGACGACGCCGAGGGGGTCTGGCAGGAGCTGGTCGAGCGGTTGGAGGAGGAGGGCGTCGAACTGACCGCAGACCAGGAAACGGTCGTGCGCCGCCTCTTCGACGGGCTCTGGAGCAACTACCGGGAGCCACAGGAGCAGGCCGGGGACTGAGCCCGAGGCTGACCGTCGTCGACGCCGGAGCAGGAATCACCCGGCGGGCGGACGGCGTCCGGCGGCGGATGGCCTCCCGCCAAGTGACAGGTCGTGGGACACGACCCGGCAGCGGCTGTTGTCCGGCGTCGAAGACTCCCTCAAGGTTTGAATCAGCCCTCCACACACAGCACGCACGCAGGACGCGAACCGGGGACCGGCCGTCGGTCGGGCTGCCGCTCGACGCCCGGCGGATCAGGTCGGCGTACGAGCAGGCGCGACAGGCACTGACGAGGGATCAGCTGTTCGTCGAGAACGGCCGGTACGCCCGGTTTCCGCCGCGTGTGTTCCGCTACTGCCCGACCGTCTCGCCCTCGGTGTCGATCCGCACCCACGGCCCGCCGTAGGAGCCGTCCTCGGCGGGCAGCCGCACCTCGGCGACTCCGTCGCGGAACGGCCGGACCTCGACGTACCGTCGGCCCATCGGGATGCGCCACCGCCCCGACGCGTCGATCAGGCCGTACGAATAGGGGCTGCCGACCTGCTCCTCGACCCAACTCAGCTCGAGATCCGCCGCACTGTAGGGAGACCGGTCAGTGAAGTTCGATTCGAGTGAGTAGCCGAACAGCCGGTGGGGGTCGGCCGCCTCGTCGGGCTCCGTGCAGTCCGCGAAACCGGGTTCGGCGATTTCCTGTTCCAGCCTCTTGAGCTCATCCTGCAGCCACTGCGTGAAGGTTCCCGCGTGTTCGACCACACTGGAGTCCTCGACCACCCACACCCCGTCTTCCGTCAGCGCGAAGCCGTGGATGTCAGACAGGTCGTAGCCGGCGAAGAAGGCATGACGGCACATGGTGGGCTCGCCCTCCGTCTCCTCCGGGAAGCCGTGGTCGTGGTCATGGACCATGGGCGACAGCACGGCCATCGGCTCAGGTGGCAGGAACGACATCCCCTGGCGGTCGTAGTACTCGAAACCGAGCACCGGATAGCCGACCTCCTTGACGAAGGCAAGGTAGTCGGCGGGCAGCAGACGGTCCAGCCGTGCCCCGTACGGGTGGCGGTGCATCCGTGCCGTGCGCAGGTCGGCGGGCGCGTACTCCAGTGCCCAGCCGAGCCCCTTCGCCTGGAGCGTCTGCTCGAACTCCCGCCAGTAGGAGACGATGTCGGTCATTTCATCCCTCATGTCCAAGTTGAAAGTGATGGTTACGATGCCCGATAAGGCAGTTGATCAAGAAGTCGGTGGGATGGACCACACGGAACTGTCCGAGCAGTTGCGTCATCGCGGTGACCTCGTCGTCCCCGGCCATCTCGGCGTGGCGGCGTCGCTGGTGGTCAGCGGCTCGCTCGTCGTCGGCGGTTGCCTGTACGACCACGGCTCCGAGGGGCGGATCGTCGTCGACGGAGACCTGACGGCGCGCGCGGTGTTCAGCGCCGGCGACCTGCTGGTGCAGGGAGACATCCGTGCGGACGTCGTCTGCTGCGTCAGTCTCGACCCTCGTACGACCGCCTCGGGTACGGTCCGGGCGCGGCTGGTCCTGGAGGAGGATCCCTCGGGCGCCTCGGTGGAGGCGGCCGTCCACGTCGACTACGACAGCTACCTCGCGGGATGGTCGGACGGCCAGCAGGGACTGGCGGAACGGTTGCGGGCCCTGCTGGTGGACGAGGTCTTCACCGACAACGACGGGGACGCCGAGGCACGAGTGGACCGGTACGAACTCTTCGACCGATTGCTGGCGGGGCAATCGGTGTTCCGCAGCGACGTGGCATCGACCAGCACAAGGGTGGGCGGTGAATGAGACCTGGCGGCGAACAAGTCCGGCTCCACGCGATTCGGTCGTGAAGGCTCAACTGTCGCGGGTCTCAGCAGGGCTGAGCGGTAGACCTGCGTTGACCCGTCGCTTCAGCTCGCGGAAGTCGCGGAAACCGTCCACGTGGGTGATCGCGTTGCCGTTCGTGTCATGGTCGTCGAACACGCGCAGTAGGTCGCGGTCGAAATGTTCCAGCATGCGGATGTCGTCTACGTCGATCACCTCCGGTGGGGTGGCGATCTCCAGCCTCGGCCGACCGATTACCGCGTTGGCATTCAGTGCGCCACCGACGGTGAAGTGATGGTGTTCGCCATAGAAGAGCCGGGCCTGAACGTCGCCGCCGGTGTCGTTGCAGAATTGCGCGATGATCTTGTTGCCGCCGGCATGCGGGGTGGTGGCGTCGCCGTCGACGAAATGGATGGGCAGCACGTGCGGCTCTCCTGGTGGTGTAGGGCCGGGACGAGCATTCGTCCCGACCAGTCGCGCGGCCGGTGGAGCACGGCCGTTCACGGGCGTCGGTCACGGTCACAAGGCGTCGGGTCGGGCCGCGTCCGTCGTGACCTCGCGGTGCCCGCCCGCTGGTCGAGCAGGGCGCGCAGGGCCGACGTGCCCGGTGCGGGCTTCATGTGCTCGACGGCGGCCGCGACCGCGTCATCGGTGAGCGTCCCGTCCGCCAGGCCGTCGCACACGAAGCCGAACTTGTTCAACGGCCTCACCCCGGGCGCCATTCGAAGGGAGACCAGCGCGGCGCGCGCGTACTGTTCCGGCTCGGTGGCCGCTTCCAGCAGAGCCAGTGACCGGCGGGCCCGGAAACCGGGGACGACCGGGACGTCCCCGTCGAGCGGCAGCGCGCCGAACACCGCGGCGAACGCCTCGACCAGCGGCGGGCGCCCGCCCTCCGGGCCGATCGCCGCCAGCACCTGCGCCCGCTGCTCGTCCAGCGCCGGCAGCGAGGTGTGCAGCAGCCAGTAGACCGCCAGGTGGGGATCGGCGGTGAGATGCGGCAGCTCGGCCCGCAGCGCCGTCTGAGCGTCCTCGTCCGTCGGCCAGACGGCGCGCAGATGTCCGGCGGCATTGCGCGCGAGGTATTCGTCGCTCTGGACATCTTTGCCCTCACCGTCGAGCAACGGCTGGGTCAGCAGCCACACCAGCCACTGGTAGCGCCCGGCGAGCGTCTTCGTGGTGGGCACGCCGGGTGCGTCCTGCCGTGCGGGCCGACCGGTGCGGTAGGCGTCGCGGAGCTCGTCCTCGTCGGTACCGTCGGCCAGCTCCTTCTTGAAGGAGACCCAGTCCTCCAGCGAGTCGAACCGGTCGTACAGCTCACGGGTCTCGTGATCCTGCCACCACACCCGCCCGTCCCCGCGTACATCCAGCACCGTGAAGTTGTCACCCTCGTCGTCGAGGACGAAGAAGCCGGCGAGGGTCTTGTCGATCGCCCCGAAGCAGGAGTAGTTGGCCGCCAGATGGGCGTTCACCAGATCGCCGTCGTACGACCCGGTCAGCTGTTCGTCGGACGCCTCCAGCATCCGGGGCGTGATCGGCAGCCCGTAGAACCTGTCGGCCTCGTCGTGGCTGGGCATCGTCGCTCCTCTTCAGGGCGGGTTGGAGGACGGGTCGGCCCGGCGCGATCACCACCCGTCCTTGAGACTGTTGACGGTTCGGGCCGCCCTCGTCCGCAGGACCGGGCCGAGGCCGCTCCCCGCCGACGGACGGGCTCACCTCGGGGGCCTGATGGGGGTGAGCCACGTGCGGACGGCGTGTGCCGCCACCTCTGTCTGGCCCCCGGACGGAGCCTCGCACACGCCGCATACCGAAGAGATCCGTTGAAGTACCGAACCCGGTACGCAAAATCCGGCTTCACGCGGAGAACGGGCAACCGATTGCCTGATGCGCGGGCTAACCACGCGCTCCCGCCCGCCCGTGCCCGGGCTGCCGGGGTGATCGCTGCCGGGCGCACTGCTGCCGCCTTTGAGACGATGAAGCCCGCCGGGAAACTCCGGCGGGGCGTCTGCGCACGGCGGGCTACGACGGCGTGCAGTGTCCGGCGAGGGCACCGTTGAGGACACCAAGCCCTCTGCAGGGGAGCGTCAGCTTCCGCTTCCCGGCCTGGTGGGCGGCGCCCTCGCCGCTTTCAAGGCCACACAGATCGCCGAGAAGCTCGCGGCGGGGGAGAGGTACGAGGACAAGGCATACGTGCTCGTGGACGGCCTTGGCAGGGCACTCAATGGGCGGCAGTTGCGTGAGCGCGCCTACAGAGTCATGGCCGAGAACGGGCTGCGCCGGGTCCGTCTGTACGACGCCCGCGGGAGCTGTTTCACGTACCTGGCGAACAAGGGGGTGCCGGACCACCTTCCTGCCCGCTGGGCCGGGCACATCGACATCCGCACGACCAAGCGCTGGTATGTGAAGCCGGATGTGGAGGATCTACGGTCGGCGGCGGATATGTGGGGAGGTCTGGCGAGCGCTCCGGCCCCAGCTCACGAGGCGAATGTGAGATGTGGGAGCGTGAGTGGGTGAGTGAGAAGAACGTTGAGTCCCTGAAATACTGCCTTGACGGGCCCGAGGACGCCCCGGTCCTGGTCATCGGCCCCTCCCTCGGGACGACGTGGCACATGTGGGATCGCCAGATACCCGAGCTGTCCCAGCACTGGCGGGTCTTCCGCTACGACCTGCCCGGCCACGGCGGCGCGCCCGCCCACGCCGCCGCCTCCGTCGCCGAGCTCGCCGACCGGCTGCTCGCGACGCTCGACGGGCTCGGCATCCAGCGCTTCGGCTACGCGGGCTGCTCGATCGGCGGGGCGGTCGGCGCCGACCTGGCCCTGCGCCACCCGCACCGGGTCGCCTCGCTGGCGCTCGTAGCCTCCTCGCCCCGGTTCGGCACGGCCGACGAGTTCCGCCGGCGTGGCGTGATCGTCCGCACCAACGGCCTGGAGCCGATGGCCCGCACCGCGCCGGAGCGCTGGTTCACCCCCGGCTTCGCCGCCGCGCAGCCCGCCATCGTGGAGTGGGCCGTCCAGATGGTCCGAACCACCGACCCCGGCTGCTACATCGCCGCCTGTGAGGCGCTCGCGGCGTTCGACATCCGCGGCGCGCTGGGCCGGATCGGCGTCCCCACCCTGGTGCTGGTCGGGGCGGAGGACCAGGTCACCGGGCCCGCCGAGGCCCGCACCCTGGTCGCCGGGATACCGGACGCCCGCCTCGCGCTGGTCCCCGGGGCCTCCCACCTCGCCCCCGTCGAACAGCCCGCCGCCGTCAGCGATCTGCTGCTGATGCACTTCTCCACCGCCTGGCAGCAGGACACCTCGGCCGCGATCCCCGTGCTGCCGCTCGTCCCCGGGCCCGCGACGCCCGCAGCCTCGTTCGCCCCGGTGGCCGAGATCGCCCCGGCCGCCGCCGCGCCCGAGAGCTCCGCGCCGGTGCCGGACGACCGGCACGAGCAGGGCACGAAGGTGCGCCGCGAGGTCCTCGGGGACGCCCATGTCGACGCGGTGAACGCCTCCGCCGACGCCTTCACCGAGGACTTCCAGGAGCTGGTGACCCGGTACGCCTGGGGCGAGGTGTGGAGCCGGGACGGCCTCGACCGCCGCACCCGCAGCTGCATCACGCTCACCGCGCTCGTCGCCTCAGGCCGTCTGGAGGGCCTGGCCGCGCACACCCGTGCCGCCCTGCGCAACGGCCTGACGCCCGCCGAGATCAAGGAAGTTCTGCTCCAGACCGCCGTCTACTGCGGCATCCCGGCCGCCGGAGCCGCCTTCGCCGTCGCGCAGAACGTGATCCAGGAGGAAACCACGCCGCCCGCGTAGCAGGATGGAGCCATGAACGCATCGCCTCGGGCTCTCACCCTCACCAAGAAGACCCACTCCTGCGTCCGGATCGCGAAGGAGGGGCGGGTCCTCGTCATCGACCCCGGAGGATTCTCCGAGGACGACGCGGCGCTCGGCGCGGACGTCATGCTGGTGACGCACGAGCACCCGGACCACTTCAACGAGGCGCGGCTGCGGGCGGGCCTGGAGGCGAACCCGGCGGCCGAGGTCTGGACGCTGCGCAGCGTGGCCGAACAGCTCTCGGCGGCCTTCCCGGGGCGGGTGCACACGGTGGGCGACGGGGACGCGTTCTCCGCCGCCGGATTCGACGTCACCGTGCACGGCGAGCTGCACGCGGTGATCCACCCGGACATCCCGAGGATCACCAACGTCGGCTTCCTCGTCGACGGTTCGGTCTTCCACCCAGGCGACGCGCTCACCGTTCCCGAGCGCCCCGTGGACACGCTGCTGCTGCCGGTCATGGCCCCCTGGAACAAGATCTCCGAGGTCATCGACTACGTACGCGAGGTCAAGCCGCGGCGCGCCATCGACGTCCACGACGCCCTGCTGACCGATCTGGCGCGGCCGATCTACGACAACCAGATCGGGGCCCTGGGCGGCACGGACCACGGCCGGCTCGCCCCGGGCGGTGTCACCGAGCTGTGAGCCCACCGGCGACTGTCAGTGGGAGCCGCTAGGTTGGCTGCCATGCGCATCGCCACCTATAACGTCAATTCGATCACCGCCCGGCTGCCGAGGCTCCTGGCCTGGCTGGAGAGCAGCGGCACCGATGTGCTGTGCGTCCAGGAGACCAAGTGCACGGCGGAGCAGTTCCCCACCGCCGCGCTCGCCGAGCTGGGTTACGAGTCCGCGGTCAACGCCACCGGCCGGTGGAACGGGGTCGCGCTGCTCTCCCGCGTCGGCCTCGCCGACGTCGTCACCGGGCTGCCCGACGGCCCGGACTACGACGGGGTGCAGGAGCCCCGCGCGATCTCGGCGACCTGCGGCCCGCTGCGCCTCTGGTCGGTGTACGTGCCCAACGGCCGCGAGGTCGAGCACGAGCACTACGCGTACAAGCTGCGCTGGCTGGAGGCGCTGCGGAAGGCCGTGGCGGCGGACGCGGCGGGGGCTCTGCCGTTCGCGGTCCTGGGCGACTTCAACGTGGCCCCCACCGACGAGGACGTCTGGGACCCGGCGCTGTTCGTGGGCGCCACGCACGTGACGCCCGCCGAGCGCGCCGCCCTCGCGGCCCTGGAGGCGGAGGGCCTCGGCGAGGTGCTGCCCCGCCCGCTCAAGTACGACCGCGCCTACACCTTCTGGGACTACCGCGAGCTGCGGTTCCCCAAGAACAAGGGCATGCGGATCGACCTGACCTTCGGCAACGCCCCGTTCACCGCCGCCGTCAAGGACAGCTACGTCGACCGCGAGGAGCGCAAGGGCAAGGGCGCGTCCGACCACGCCCCGGTGGTCGTCGACCTCGATCTCTGAGCCAGGATCCGGGAGGGGAGCCGCCCGCCGAGCTGACAACCCAAGGTTGACACTCCATGGGTGTCAACTTAGGGTTGACGTATGACGCAGCCGCTCCCTGTCACCCCTTCCGTGCGCCTCGACGACCTGATCGAGGCCATCAAGAAGTCGAACTCCGACGCCCTGGAGCAACTCTCCGGCGCGGTCATCGCCGCCGACCACCTCGGCGATGTGGCCGACCACCTGATCGGCCACTTCGTGGACCAGGCGCGGCGCTCCGGCGCCTCCTGGACGGACATCGGCCGGAGCATGGGGGTCACCCGCCAGGCGGCCCAGAAGCGCTTCGTCACCAAGAAGTCCGACGAGACGTCCGACCTGGACCCGAGCCAGGGCTTCGGCCGCTTCACCCAGCGCGCCCGCAATGCCGTCGCAGCCGCCCACAACGAGGCCCAGGCCGCCCGGCACGCCGAGATCCTCCCGGCCCACCTGGTGCTCGGCCTCCTCGCCGAGCCCGAGGGCATCGCCGCCCGGGTCATCACCGGCCAGGGGGTGACGCCGGAGGCCGTCCGCACGGCGGCGACCGCCGCGCTGCCCGCCGCCGCCGACGAACTGCCCGAGCTGATCCCGTACGACGCGGACTCCCGCAAGGTCCTGGAGCTGACGTTCCGCGAGGCCCTGCGGCTCGGCCACAACCACGTCGGCACCGAGCACGTCCTGCTGGCCCTGCTGGAGTTCGAGGACGGCGCCGGCCTGCTGACCGGCCTCGGCATCGGCAAGGGCGCCGCCTCGGCCGCCGTGGACGCCGCGGTGACCGAAGCGGCCGCAGCCTTCCGGCAGCAGAACGCCTGACCGGAGGCCGCCGGGTGCGGACGGCGGGGTCTTCGTGCGGGCCACGCCCTAATGCACGGAGAACCCGCCGTCCACGAACACCGACTGCCCGGTGACGTACGCCGAGGAGCGCCCCGCCAGGAACACCGCGGCCCCCGCGAAATCCTCCGCGAGACCGTTGCGGCCGGTCAGGGTCCGCGCGGCGAGCGACGCCACCTTCTCCGGGTCGGAGGCGAGACGCTCGTTCAGCGGCGTCAGCACGAACCCGGGCACCAGGGTGTTCACGGTGACGCCGTACGACGACCACGCCTCGGCCTGGGACCGGGCCAGCGACTCCAGGCCGCCCTTGGACACCCCGTACGCACCGCTGTTCACGAAGGCCCGGTGCGCCTGCTGCGAGGAGACGTGGATGATCCGCCCGTAACCCCGCTCGGCCATGCCGGGCCCGAAGCGCTGCCCCAGCAGGAACGGCGCCTTCAGGTTCACCGCCATCGTGGTGTCCCACACGTCCTCGCCGAGCTCGGTCATCGGCGGGCGCAGATTGATCCCGGCGCAGTTCACCAGGATGTCCGGCTCACCGAACGCCGCCACGGCCTCCTCGGCCCCCGCGCGGACCCCCTCGGGGGTGCTCAGGTCCGCGCTCACCCAGGCCGCCCGGCAGCCCTCGGCGGTCAGCCCGCCCACGGTCGCCCTCAGCTCCGCCTCCCGGCGGGCCACCACGACGACGCCCGCGCCGGCCCGGGCCAGGGCGCCGGTGATCGCCCGGCCGATGCCGGAACTGCCGCCGGTGACCACCGCCACCCGGCCTTCCAGCGAGAACAGTTCCGAGACGTACGCCTGTGCACTCATGTGCGTACCTTAGATATGCGCTCGGTTCCCGGGCCGGAGCGGGGTGGGGGAACGGTGAATGCCGCGTGCCCTGTGGTGCGGAACCTGGCCGGGATGGGACCCTAGTGGTATGAACATCCCTTTCTTGGACAACTGGCGTAAGCGTCAGGGTGGTACGCATTCAGGCGCACTCGCCGCCGCCGTCGAGACGGACCCCGACGGCGTGGCCGAGCTGCTCGCCGAGTGCGAACTGCTACGCGTCCGGGCGGGGCAGAACGGACTCGAACTCGACGACACTCCCGCCTCGTTGACCGCGCTCGACCAGCTGCCGCCCCGCTGGCGCGACGACCCCGAGGAACTGCCCTGGCTCGGCAACGACGCCGGTCTCTATCTCGGCACGGTGATCGTGCGGACCGTCCCGGGCGCAGCGTGGGACGTCTGGCCGAGCGGTCAGCCCGTGGTGCGGCTGGAGTCCGGGCGGGAGATCGACGTCGTCGCGGCCGGTCTCGACTGGGCGATGGCGGGCAGCCCTGAGCTCTCCCAGGTGTACGCGGAGTCCGCGGAGGGCTGAGCGGGTGCCGGCGGGCCCCGCTCGCCTCGCCTAATCCAGTTTAAAAGCCTTTTGCGTTATTTACGCGTGTCGGGTGCGAAGTCCCTTTTCGCGATGGATAGTTTGCGCTGACCTCGACACAGCGACAAGTGGGTAGGGCAGCGCATGGCCGTCGATCCGTTGATCGAACTGAGGGACGTCAACAAACACTTCGGAGAGTTGCACGTACTTCAGGACATCAATCTCACCGTCGGCCGCGGGGAGGTGGTGGTGGTCATCGGCCCCTCCGGCTCCGGGAAATCCACCCTGTGCCGGGCGATCAACCGGCTGGAGACGATCGAGTCCGGCAGCATCACGATCGACGGCAGACCCCTCCCCGCGGAGGGAAAGGGCCTGGCCCAGCTCCGTGCCGAAGTCGGCATGGTCTTCCAGTCGTTCAACCTCTTCGCCCACAAGACCGTGCTGGACAACGTCTCGCTGGCCCAGCTCAAGGTCCGCAAGCGCAAGAAGGAAGAGGCCGACGCGCGGTCCCGCGAGCTGCTGGAACGGGTCGGCCTGGCCGCCCACGCCGACAAGTTCCCCGCGCAGATCTCCGGCGGCCAGCAGCAGCGCGTGGCCATCGCCCGCGCCCTCGCCATGGACCCCAAGGCGCTCCTCTTCGACGAGCCCACCTCGGCGCTCGACCCGGAGATGATCAACGAGGTCCTCGAAGTCATGCAGCAGCTCGCCCGGGACGGCATGACCATGGTCGTTGTCACCCATGAGATGGGCTTCGCCCGCTCCGCGGCCAACCGCGTCGTGTTCATGTCCGACGGTTGTGTCGTCGAGGACCGCACCCCGGAGGACTTCTTCACGTCCCCGTCGAGCGACCGCGCCAAGGACTTCCTGTCCAAGATCCTCAAGCACTGAGGGGAGGCTTCCATGTTGCGTACGAGGAACACGCGTACGGGCAGGGCCGCCGCCCTCGTGGCCGGTCTCCTGCTCACCGCACTCGCCGCGGGCTGTGGCAAGGACGGCAGTCCGCCGGTCAAGGGGCCCAAGGCCGAGACCCTGCCGGAGTACCGGGTCGACACCGGCTTCGAACTGCCCGGCTCCCGCACCTGGACCAAGGCGAAGAGGCGCGGCCATCTGGTGGTCGGCGCCAAGGAGGACCAGCCGTACCTGGGGGAGAAGGACCCGGCGAGCGGGATCTACTCCGGGTTCGACATCGAGATCGCCCGGATGACGGCGGCCTCGCTCGGCTTCGAACCGCAGACGATCCGCTTCCGCACGATCGCCTCCGCCAACCGCGAAACGGCCCTGCAGAACGGCCAGATCGACTACTACGTCGGCACCTACACCATCAACGACATGCGCAAGAAGCTCGTCGGCTTCGCCGGCCCGTACTACATGGCGGGTCAGGGGCTGCTGGTGCGCACCGACGAGGACGACATCGACGGGCCGCAGGACCTGGCGGGCAGGACCGTCTGTTCGGCGGCCGGATCCACGCCCTACCAGCGCATCGCCGCCGACCACCCCGACGCGACGCTCGTCGCGTACGACACGTACTCGATCTGCGTCGACAACCTCCTCACCTACCAGGTCGACGCCGTCACCACCGACGACGCGATCCTGCTCGGCTTCGCGGCCAAGGCGCCCGAGGAGATGAAGGTGGTCGGCAAGCCCTTCTCCGAGGAGCCGTACGGCATCGGCGTGCCACGCAGCGACGACGCGCTGCGGAACGCCCTCAACGAGGCGCTGGAGACGAACGAGAAGAACGGCAACTGGAAGAAGGCGTACGAAGCGACGCTGGGTCGCTCCGGAGCGCCCGCGCCGACCCCGCCGCCCATCGACCGCTACCCGGCGACCTGAGGGGACGGCCTCACCCATGGATGTACTGACAGAGAACTTCTCCCTCTACGGCAAGGGCTTCCTCGGCACGGTCGAGCTGACCGTCTACGCCTCCGCGCTGGCGCTCGTCCTCGGCTTCCTGATGGCGTCCTTCCGGGTCGCGCCCGTCGGCTCCTTCCGGGTGCTGGGCACGGTCTGGGTCACCGTCCTCCGCAACACCCCGCTGACGCTGCTCTTCTTCGCGGTGCTGCTCGGCCTGCCCCGCTTCGGGCTCGTCCTGCCCTTCCAGGTCTTCGCGGTGCTGGCGCTCGGCTGCTACACCTCCGCGTTCATCTGCGAGGTGCTGCGCTCCGGCATCAACACCGTGCCCAAGGGCCAGGGCGAGGCCGCCCGCAGCCTCGGCATGAACTTCGGCCAGACCCTGAGCACCGTGGTGCTGCCGCAGGCGTTCCGGTCGGTGATCCCGCCGGTCGGCTCGACCCTGATCGCACTCGCGAAGAACTCCGCGATCGCAGGGGCGTTCAGCGTCACGGAACTCCTCGGCACCTACAAGACGCTCAACGAGCTGGGCTACAGCATCATCTGGTCCTTCATCTGGATCGCCGTCGGCTACCTGATCATCACCCTGACCATCAGCGCGGTGTTCAACGTGATGGAGAAGCGCTGGGGAGTGGCACGATGACCAAGACCCTCACCCGCGGCCCGTCACGGCCCGAGGCCACCGCGCTCTACGACATCCCCGGCCCGGTGACCCGCAAACGGCACCTGATGTACGGGATCGCCTCCACCGTGGTGATCCTGGCGCTGTTCGGCTGGATCGTCTACCTGCTCTTCGACACCGACCAGTTCACCTCCGCGAAGTGGACGCCCTTCGCGTACAAGGGCATCCAGGAACTGCTGCTGCGCGGACTGGGCAACACTCTCAAGGCGTTCGCTTACGCCGCGGTCCTCTCGCTCGCCCTGGGCGCGGTCCTCGCGGTCGGCCGGCTCTCCGAGCACCGGGTGCTGCGCTGGATCTCGACCCTGCTGGTCGAGTTCTTCCGGGCCATGCCGGTGCTGGTGATGATCTTCTTCATCTTCGTGGCGCTGAAGGTCCAGCCGCTGCCCGCCCTGGTCGCCGGACTGACGCTCTACAACGGCTCGGTCCTCGCGGAGGTGTTCCGCACCGGGATCAACTCCGTGGACCGGGGCCAGCGCGAGGCCGCGTACGCGCTCGGGATGCGCAAGACGCAGGTCACCACGTTCGTCCTGGCCCCCCAGGCCGTTCGCGCGATGCTGCCGACCATCATCAGCCAACTGGTGGTCGCGCTCAAGGACACCTCACTGGGCTATCTGATCACCTACGAGGAATTCCTCCACGCCGGAAAGCTGATCGCGTCGAATCTCGACTACGATCTTCCCTTCATCCCCGTCGTGATGGTGATCTCTCCGATCTACATCGGGATGTGCATGCTGCTCTCGTGGTTCGCCACCTGGGTGGCCCGTCGTCAGCGGCGCAATCCGAAGACGAAGGCGGTGGGGGTGGCCCCGGCCGAACCGGGGACGCTGCTGCCGGGAGGGCAGTAGCCGGGCCCTGCCCGCCCGGCAGCAGTCGGTGATCACTTCTCGCGCAGCGGGACCGAGAGATGACTCGGGTCCGTGCCGGGCGAGGAGAAGGTCAGCTGCGCGCCGGTCGGGTTGTGCTCGATGTACAGCGGATCGACGGTGTCGATCACCAGGGCGAGCCGGTGACCGGCCGGGACGTCGTAGGCCGTGGAGAACAGCTCCAGGTCGACGGGGAACGGCCGGCCCGGTGTCTGCCCGTGGAAGGTGTACGGAGCATTGCTGACCAGTTTGCCGACGCCGAGCGGCCCCACGTCGTAGAGATACGCGACGAGGGTGCCGCTCGGCTTCGTGCTGGTGACCGTGGTGTGCAGCGCGGACGTGCCCCGGATCCGCTGCTCGGTGGCGTACCGTTCCGACTGCCACACGCTCGCGAAGGTGCGCGGCAGGAGGGGCACGGAGACCATCGGCGGCAGCTTGAGGAACTGGTCCAGCGCGTTGGACAGGATCGCGATGCCGCCGTTGGCGCCCGAATCGACGCCGCCCCAGATCTTCTTGGTGCCGTCCAGCGGGATCCGGTTCTTCGCCGCGCCGACCGACTTCCAGTCGGGGTAGCCCTCGTAGCCTTTGTCCGTCCGGGACTTGAGCTGCACGGGCTGCTCGGAGTCGATGCCGTTGCGCTCGCCCTTGAGATAGCGGTCGAACCAGCGGCGGGTGCTCGTCCAGGTGTCGTTCGGCAGCCCGAGGAGCCCGGTGGCCTCGGCGGTGGCGTGGTCGCCGGGGCGGAACTCCAGCCGCTTGGGGCCGGTGAGCTTGTCGTAGAACGAGGCGTACTGGTTGGGCGGGAAGATCGTGTCGCCCCAGGCGTTGCCCATCATGATCGCGGCGCCGTTGGCGTTGATCCGGTCCAGATACGTCGCGGGAGAGCGCTTCTTCCCCCAGGCGATCATCTCCGGTTCCTTCTCCAGGTCGGAGCCGAGGAAGTCCTTGAGCGTCTGCGTCAGCTCGTCGCTGGGGCGCCCGGTGACCAGGCCCGTGCCGCCGAGCAGGGCGGCGGCCTGGAGGTGCTGGGTGCGCCCGCTGTAGATCGAGTCGATCAGGTCGGCCCAGCCGCTGAGCGCGGCGACCGCCTTGATGCGCGGGTCGTGTCCGGCCGCCAGCAGGCTGATGCCCGCACCGTAGGAGACGCCGCCCATGCCGATGCGGTCCGGGTCGGCGGAGGTGTGCTCCAGCGCCCAGTCGATGACGGCGGAGGCGTCCGCGATGTCCGGCGGTCCTGCCACCTCGATCTTCCCGCCGGAGAGCCAGAAGCCGCGCGAGGTGTAACTCACGACGACGTAGCCGGAGTCGGCGAGCTTCTGGGCCTGCGCCAGGTACTCGATCTGCGGCATGGCCCAGCTCGTCGGGAAGACGATCAGCGGGTGCTTCGCCCCGGCCGCCGCACCGGCGGGGGTTCCGGGGGCCGGGGTGAACACATTGCCCTTGAGGGTGATGCCCCCGGAACCGGGGATGTCGTGGAACGTCAGTCCCCCGGCCGTCGTGCCCGCCGGAGCGGTGGCGGGGACGGGGGTGGCGGTCGCCGCCGGGGCGGCGCCGAGCGCACCCCCGGCGAGCAGGACGACGGCGGTGGTGATCGAAGCGGTGGTGCGCAGTGCCGGTTTCGGACGTGCCACAGGGTCACTCCTCACGCGTGTCAGTGCAAAGTGACCCGACGGTAACCCTGATTGTTTACCGCTGGTAACTCCCCGGCGCGTTGCGCGAAGGTAACGATTGTTGGACGTGGCGTCAGTAGCGTGACGTGGAGGCGGAGCGGGCGCTGCCGGTCACTTCAGGGCGCTCTTGGCCTGCCAGTCGGCCCACGAGACGTTCCACGCGCCGTACCCGTTGCCCTCGGCGACCGGACCCTTGGCCTCCGTGCCGGTCATCTCGAACGGGTCGCCCACCCGCACCTGTCCGTACAGGGCGGCGGCGTCGGCGTCGCTCATCCCGACGCAGCCCGAACTCCGGTTGGCCTGGCCGAAATAGCCCGCGTTCCACGGGGCCGCGTGCGCGTACATCCCTGACCAGGTCAGCCGCATCGAGTAGTCGACCATCTTGTCGTAGGCGTCGCCGAGGCCCACCGTCTCGGAGCGCATGTTGATGGTGCCCTCCTTCGACATCAGGACCGCCGTGCCCCGCCAGGAGGCCTTCTCGCCACCGGGGGTGCCCGCCGACATCGGGACGTCCATGACCTGCTTCCCGTCCCGCCGCAGCGCGATCCGGTGCCGGTCGAGGTCGACCTCGACCACCTGGGCCGCGCCGATCGTGAACGTCGTCGTGTAGTCGCGGACGAACCAGCCGCCGTCCGCCCCCGTGTCGACGCCGTTCAACCGGGCGTCCAGGGTGACCTTCGTGCCGGGCTTCCAGTACTCCTCGGGCCGCCAGTCGACGCGGTCCTTGCCCGAGTAGTCCTGGAGCCAGCCCCAGGAGCCCTCGGTGGCGTTCGACGTCGAGACCTTCAGGGCCTTCTCGACGGCCGCCTTGTCCTTCACGGGGTGGTCGAAGACGACGGACAGCGGCTGCGCGATGCCCACGGTCGTGTTCTTCCCCGGCGCCAGCGAGAGTTTGTTGACCTTCTGGGCCTCGGCGGTGGCGAACGTGGCCCTGTCGCTGCCGCCGTCCGCGTCCTCCGCCTCGACCGTGTACGCGGTGCCCGGCGCGGCGACCCGCTCGGATGTCCAGGTCCGGCCGTCGGCGGATATCTTCCCGGCCAGCGCGCCGCCCTCGGCAGCCGTCACCGAGACCGCCTTGAGCTTCCCCTCCGCCAGGGTCACCGTCACCGGCTCGCCGGGTGCCGCCGCCTTACCGGTGAGGTTCACCGAGACGCTGGTGCCGGGCGCCTTGCCGTCCCCGCCCACCGCCGCGGAGCCCGAAGCGCCCCCCGAGCACGCGGTGAGCGCGGCGGCGAGCAGCGCCGCGGGCCCGGTCAGGGCGAGCCGGGACCTCCGGCCGGCCGGAGCGGAGTGGCGGATGCGCGGACGTGCGGAACTCAACGGAAAAACCTCCAGGGCAGGGACACTCAGCAAGGGAGAGGTATTTCCCTCATGTCGGGTTCCGTCCTCAACCGGAAATCCCTGACGCGGAGGCGCTCCCTCGGCCCGGAGTACGCTCCACCGTCGGCCAGAACCTCGGAACCCGGGAGACCATCAGTGAGCGCGATCGTCGACAGCACCACCGAGCCCCCGGCCCGGCCCGCATCGGTGCTGCGCAGCGGGGCCGTGATGGCGGCCGGCTCCGTCGTCTCGCGCGCCACCGGCTTCGTCCGCTCGGCCGTCGTCGTCGCCGCACTCGGCACCGGCCTGATCGCCGACGGCTACACGGTCGCCAACACCGTGCCCAACATCCTGTACATCCTGCTCATCGGCGGCGCGCTCAACGCGGTCTTCGTCCCCGAACTGGTCCGCGCCGCCAAGGAGCACGCCGACGGGGGAGCGGCGTACACCGACCGGCTGCTCACCCTGTGCACCGTCGGCCTCCTCGCCCTCACCGCGCTCGCCGTGGCGGCGGCACCCCTCATCGTCGGCGTCTACACGGACTACGACGGCCGCCAGGCCGAACTGACCGTCGCCCTCGCCCGCTACTGCCTGCCGCAGATCCTCTTCTACGGGCTGTTCACCCTGCTCGGCCAGGTCCTCAACGCCCGCGGCCGCTTCGGCGCGATGATGTGGACCCCGGTCCTCAACAACATCGTGATCATCGGGGTGTTCGGGCTCTACATCGCGGTCGCCGCGAACTCCGACGGCGGCCTCTCCGACGCGCACGCGCACCTCCTGGGCTGGGGCACCACCGCCGGGATAGCCGTCCAGACCCTCGCCCTGATCCCCGCGCTGCGCGCCGCGAAGTTCCGCTGGCGGCCCCGGTTCGACTGGCGCGGCAGCGGACTGACCCGGCCCATGCGCGCGGCCGGCTGGCTGGTGCTGCTGGTCCTCACCAACCAGCTCGCGTACTGGGTCGTCACCCGGCTCTCCACCGCCACCGGGCAGCACGCCGTCGAGCAGGGCGTCGTCGGCGGCGCGGGCTACACCGCGTACAGCTACGCCTATCAGCTCTGGGTCGTTCCGCAGGGGATCATCACGGTCTCGCTGGTCACCGCCCTGATGCCCCGGATGAGCCGGGCCGCGGCCGATGGCGACCTCGCGGGGCTGCGGCGCGACGTCGCGTACGCCCTGCGCACCAGCGCCGCCGTCGTGGTGCCCGCCGCCACCGCCCTGCTGGTGCTCGCGCCGTGGGTGATCGGCTCCGTCTTCGGTTACGGGCGCGCCACCGACGCCGACGTCACCGTGATGGCCGGGATGATGGCGGCGTTCGCCCCCGGGCTGATCGCCTTCTCCGGGCAGTACGTCCTCTCCCGCGCCTTCTACGCGATGAGCGACACCCGCACCCCGTTCCTCCTCAACCTGGTGATCGCCGCCGTCCAGGCGGGCCTCTCGGCCGCCGCGTATCTGCTGCTGCCGGCGCGCTGGGCGGTGACCGGGATGGCCGGGGCGAGCACGGTGGCCTTCTTCGCCGGGTTCGCCGTCACCGGGTACGTCCTGTCCCGCCGGTTCTCGGGGCCCGCCGCCGGCCCGCTGCGGCGGTCGCCGACCGTCGGCGCGCACGCCCGTCTGATCGCCGCCTGCCTGCCCGCCGGTGCCCTGGCGTACGGTGCGGCGCGCGCGGCGGAGGGGGCCGGGGACGTGGCGGCGGCCGGCGCCGGGACCCTCACGCTGCTGCTCGGGGTGGTGCTGCTGGCCCGGCCGTTCGGGATCGGCGAGATCACCGCGATGGTGACTGCCGGCCGGGCCCGGCTGCGCCGCTGACGGCAGGCCGGTCAGCTGCCCGCCCGGCGCGATACGGGTGTGGTGGGTACGGGGGCCTGGCCTCCACGCCCTCAGCACGGCTCAACTCACCAGCCACACCAACAACTTGACGACGTCGTACCGGGCGTTCGCCGGGTGGGACTCGATCCCGTGTCAGGGCCGGCAGCTCGCTGCTCGATCACCGCACGATGGATCACGCCGCCGACGCCGCCCAGACACGGGTGCCCGAACTGCTGCGCATGGTCGCGGTCACAGAGAAGAACACCAGACATCGCCTCCTGGAGTCAGCGCGCCCGTTACAACTCACAGCTGACGTCCTCGCCCGGACGGACTCACCCCTGGTCTTCCCCGGCGGCCAGCCCGCCCGGCCGATCAGCGCCTGGGCCATGGGCGAACGGTTCCGCGAACTCGGCATCCGGCTCGCGGAAGCCCGCTCGACCGCCCTGTTCCAGCTCGCCACCGAACTGCCCGCCGCCGTCCTCGCCCGCAGCCTCGGCTTCGACATCACCGTCGCCGTCAAGTAGCAGCGAGCCGCTGCCGGAGACTGGGCCGCCTACGTGGCCGAGGTCAGCCGCTGCACTCCACCACAGCCTTCGATCTATACACCAGGAGCACCGACATGAGATTCGACGATCACCGCGTGGTCATTACCGCCGCCGGCCGCGATTCCCTGAGGCAGTCCGCTTGCTGTCCGCCGGTGACGACCAGGGACAGCGGCGGCAACGGCCGTCGTGCTCGAGCCGGACAACCAGGCTCGTGACCACCCCGTCCATCCAACGGCCCCGGGCCGGTTTCGGGACATGTCTCGCCGGTGGGGGACTCCAACAGTGTCGGAGCCCCCCGGTGGCCAAGCGGTCGTCGGCACCTACGGCGGCGGACCACCGTAAGCCTGCTCGGCCTCCTGGTAGCACTCCACCAAGAGCGGGTCCATCACGGTGGACCCCGGTCCGAAGAACTTGCCGAACCGCTCCCGGTACTGCTGGAACCAGTGCGGTCGCTCGGACAGGAAGAAGACGTCGTGCAGGGCGATAGCGCGGATGGCGAACAGGGGTGAGGGTGCCTTGCTCACCGCGAAACGGGGGTTGCGGGCGGCCGTCACCTCGCAGTTCTCGTGGAACTGGCCGATCATGAGCCCCTGTGCCACGAAGGCGTCCTTCACCCGGGCATGGGCCTGGTCGAGCAGTCCGGTGTCCTCGCTGCGCAGGTCGGGAAGTGCGACCACCATGGCCCGCAGCATGGGATTGCGGCCTTGCCAGGTCGTCAGCTCGTACTCTCGCAGACTGCTGCGGGCGATCTCCTCGATCAGCTCGAGGGTCGGCGCATGGCCGGCCAACCGCAGGCGGATCTCCATCGTCCGGTTCTTGCGCGAGGGTGCCACGAAGGGACAGATGGGCCCCGTGCGGCCGATCTCCGGATGGCTCGCCGAGATGTACTCGGTCAGCCATTCCTCGACCGTCTCCAGCGCTGACGCGAAGTCGACCAGGGATGCCGTGGACGTCATGACGCACCGGTCGGTTCGGTGACGCGGTCGACGGCGATGCGTGCGAGCCGCTGGATCTCCGACTCGTCCGGGACACGGGCGTTGACGAAGGTGAGAATGTCGTCCTTCGCGACGATCACCCAGGCCGTCTCGATGCGGAAGTGGTCGACGGTGGACAACCACCGCACCAGAAAGCCGCCGTCTCCCAGCTCGACAGGCCCCAGGTCCACCCTCGAGATGTCGAGCTGCACGCCGTCGTTGAGTTCCATCCGGTACTGCGCGCAGGCGTGCACCGCGTCGAAGAGCTGCTGGTAGATCTGCCGGCAGGTCCCGTGGCCGAACTGGGCGACATGGTGGAACACCACCGATCCCACGACGTTCGTGAACAGCGCGGAGGCGTGGTGCACCGTCTCGGGATGCGTGCCGTGCGTGAGCATGTTGGTCAGGTCGACGATAGCCCGACCCGACTCGTCGCCGGAGACGAAGGCGGGATCGTAGGCGGCGCTCGGCTCCTCGCCGTAGAACGACTCCTCGAGGTCCTCCTCCCGTAACAGAAGCTGCTGGAATGCGGCGTCGTCCATCGAGGTCTCCTATCGGCGCACGAGGCTCAGCGGGCGCATGTCGGTCCAGTGCTCCTCGACGTAGGCGAGGCAGGTCTGGCGGTCGCTCGTGCCGAGCGCGACCGTCCAGCCCGCGGGCACCTCGGCGTACGAAGGCCACAGCGAGTGCTGGCCCTCGTCGTTGACGAGCACCAGGAAGGTTCCGTCGGGGTTCTCGAAGGGGTTGCTCATCATTGCTCCTTGCGCATGCGGTCGGATGGGCGCCAGGTGTGCCGGTCAGTGCTCCTGCGCGACCCTGGTCACGTAGGTGTGGATGCCGTCGATCGAGGTGAACTGGCCCATGTCGTCGAACTGCGGGTCGATGACCACGCCGTGCCGCTCCTCCAGGACGTGCTGAAGGACCACCAGGGTGAAGGAGTCGATCACCAGCTCGGCGTCGTCGGTCAGTTCCTCGGGCGGCCCGAGTCCCGCGTTCTCGGTCAATATCACCCTGAGGTCGTCTTTCGAGATCACCGGTCCCCCTGTGCCCGCGAGGGCGATTCCGGCAGGACGCGTCCGTGCATCAGCGCACGGTCGCGGATCAGCTTCCCCATCGAGTTCCGCGGCAGCAGTCGCGTGACGTGGAACCTCTTGGGGACCTTGACGGGGCTCAGCCGCTCCCGGCACCAGGCCGTCAACTCGTCCGCGCCGACGGCGGGGTCGGCACCCACGAACGCCTCGATGACCTCTCCGTGCGTCACGACGGCTTCCGTCACCCGGTCGTGGGTCAGGAGGACGTTCTCCACTTCCGTGAGGTCGACCTTCAGTCCGCCGATCACGGCCAGCGAGTCGGCCCGGCCGAGCATGCTGAGCACCCCGGTCGCAGGGTCCTGCCGGACCCGGTCGTAGGTCCGCAGCCAGCCGTCCGTGTAGCGGTCCACGTGCTCGCCGTACAGATACGGCGAGTGGTCAATCCGCACGTACAGCTCCTCGTCGACGACCTTGACCTCGGCCCCCGGCACCGGAAGCCCCAGCTGCGGAGGAACGGACGTGCCGGACAGGTCACCCGCGATCAGTCCGATCTCGGTCAGTCCGTAGACCGGGCTGATCGGCAGGCCGAAGCATGCACGGAAGGTTTCGTACGTCTCCTGCGGCACCCGCTCGCCGCCGGACACCGCAAGGCGCAGTGCGGGCAGTTGGGGCCGGTCGGCGACGCGGGACAGCAGGTCGTAGTGGACGGGCGTTCCGTAGACGGCGGTCGTCCCGGTGGCCGCCATGAGCCGTGCGACCTCGGCCGGGCGCAGCGTCGGCGGGATGATCAGCGTCGCCCCGGTTGCGAGGGCGTGCAGCACGCCGCTGACCAGGCCCATGTTGTGCATGACCGAGTTCAGCAGCATCATCCGGTCGCCCGCGCCGGGGATTCCGGGGAGGGCGGCATGCCGGTCGATTTCGGCCAGCACGGAGTCGGCGGGGCGGCCGATCACCTTGGGCCGGCCGGACGAGCCCGAGCTGAACTGCACCAGTCGGATGCCGTCGACGGCGGGCCGGCCGTCCGGCAGCCGCCGGACCGTGAAGTCGGACTCCTGACGGAATCCGGCCACTGGCCCTCCGGCGCCGGACGCGGCGACGAGGTACTGCGGACGCACCAGTTGCGCCAGCGGTTCGTACTCTGCCGGTTTCAGCCGGAAGTCGACCAGAACCACCTGCGCCCCACGGCTCCACAGGGCCAACAGAACCTGAATATAGGTGAAACTCGGCGTCATCCTCAGGAGAACCGAGCTGCCTTCGCCGATTCCCTGGTTCCGGAAACGCTCCTCAAACTCGGATACCGCACCGCGTAACTGTCCCCGGGTGACCGAAGTGCTCGAAACGGCCCACGGGTCGTCGTCCGCGCCGCGGTTCAGCAGATGACTTACCCACTGCGTTTTTGCCATACGGGTTTCCTTTTGTGGAACAGCCTCGGGAAACGTGCGATCGACATTTGTGGAAAGTGAAGCTAACACCGCCGAGAAACGGCGGGCAAGAGTTCGTCGATCAAAGCGAACCGCCCCGCGATCGTCGCGCGGGTCCCTACGCCGGTCGCCGCACCGGCAGGGTGCAGCCTGCGGGAAAGGACTCCGTCCGGCGTGTGGCGAGCATCGGCCACGCTCCGCCGCAAGCGCGGGCGGCGGTCCTTCACCAGTCATTCCGGGGGCAGTTGGTCGCCAGGCCGCATTGGCGGGCACCGCGGTCGATGCCGGGCGTGCGCGCGGGTCCCGCCCGGGTTGTCCCGCGTGTCCCGCCGGCGGGACACGGCCCGGGCATGCACGTGGCATAGCCGATTGATCCCCTTGACCCTCCGGATCTCCCGGGGTTAGGTTCCCTCTGTCGCGTTTCCGGGCGGTTATGTCCGGCTCCTGTACACACGGCGATCCACGTCGCTCCGGCGGAGCAGAGGTCGCCGTTTCACTTCTGTGCGATCGAATTGACGACGCGTTTTCCAGGACATTGTGAGCTTTTCATTCCTGCCTCTCCGGCCGTCCGCGCGGGGAAATTCTCGGAGGTGGAGACTTGTCCGTCAGTGCCGGCATCACGCTGCCCCTCACGGCTGCGCAACGCGAAATATGGATGGCCGAGCAGCGGCTGGGGAGAGGGAATTGCGTTTTCCGGGTGGGGGAGTACCTGGAGATCCACGGAGGCGTGGATCCGGAGCTGTTCGCGCAAGCCCTGAGACTCGTCGTCGCCGAGGCGGAGGCGCTGCACGTCCGCTTCGTCGAGGAACCTGGCGAGGTCCGGCAAGCCCTCCAGGAGCCTGCCGACTGGCCGCTCGCAGTCACCGACCTGAGCGCGGAGCCAAACCCCGAACAGGCCGCCCGCGCCTGGATGGACACCGCGGTCGCCCGGCCCATGAGCCTGACCGAGAACCCCCTGTTCGAGTACGCGCTCCTGAAGCTGAGCGCCGACCGCTTCTGGTGGTATCAGGGCTACCACCACGCCGTGATGGACGCCTTCGGGTCCTTGCTGATCACACGCCGGGTCGCCGACGTCTACACCGCACTGGCCGGAGGCGGCACGGTGGGAGCGAGCCCATTCGGCACGCTGTCCGACCTGATCACGGCCGAACAGGCTTACCAGACATCGGAGCAATTCGGTCAAGATAGGGCGTACTGGGTGGAACGCTTCACCGACCGTCCGCAGCCGGCCGGAATCGTCGGCACGCCTTCGACCACGCCGGAGCGCTATCTCCGGCACACCACCGCATTGGAGCCGGCGGAACACACGGCACTGCGCGACGCGGCCCGCCGGGCCCGCGCCCCCTGGTCGCACCTGGTCATCGCCGCCGCGGCCCTCCACGTCCACCGGACGACCGGCACGGCCACCGTCGTCCTGGGCCTGCCGGTGACGGCCCGCCTCACCCAGGTGGAGCGCCGCACCCCCGGCACGGCCGCCAACGTCCTACCGCTCCGGCTCACGCTACGACCGGAGCTGACGCTCGGCGAACTCCTCGCCCAGATCGGCAAGCGTGTGCGCGAACTGGGCGGCCACCAGCGGTACCGGGCCGAGGACATCCAGCGCGACCTCGCACTGCCCGGCCGCCCGGGAACGTGGTACGCGCCGGTCGTCAACGTCATGTCCTTCGACTACGCGATCACCTTCGCCGGCCTGCCGACCACCGCGCACAACCTCTCCTCCGGCCTGGTGGGCGACTTCACCCTCGCCGTGTGGGACCGACGCGACGGCGCCGGGCCGGCCGTCGACGTGAACGCCCACCCCGACCTGTGCACGCGCGACGAACTGGCCGTTCACCACCGGCGTCTGCGCACGGCCCTGCGCGCCGTCACGGCAACGGATCCCTCCCGGCCGATCGGGCGGATCGATCTGCTCTCCGCGGAGGAGCGGGCGGCTGTGCTGGCGGTGCCTTCGGTTGTTGTGCCGTCGCGGGTG
>NZ_JOEZ01000034.1 GCF_000721175.1 Streptomyces anulatus | reverse complement strand
GCCGGGTCAACGTTCTGTGGGCACTCCTGCGTGACGGAAGGTGCTACAGCCCAATACCGCCCGTCACACTGGCAGCTTGACATCTCTATTAGGAATCGGGGAGCCAGCCCCGCTCGCGCAGCGCCGCCACGAAGTGGCCGTAGGCGTCGTCCAGGGCGGGGCGTTCCTCCGGCACGGGCTCGACGAGGGCGCCTGGGCGCACCATCGCGGCGGCGCTCGCCGCGAGGTCCTCGTGGAGCGTGCCCGTCGCCGCGAGGAGCGCGGCTCCGAAGGCCGTCTCCGCCCGCCCGGCCACCCGGACCGGGCGGTCCAGGACGGTGGCCCGGATCGCCGTCCACACAGCGCTGCGACTGCCCCCGCCGGCCGCGTACAGAGGGCCCAGCACCGGGACGCCGAGACGCTCGACCCGGTCCAGAGCCAGGCGTTCGACGAAAGCGACTCCTTCGAGTGCGGCCCGGTGGGAGTCCACCTCGTCGCCGGGACGGCCCAGCTCGAAGCCGCGCGCCGTGCCGGAGACGAAGGGGAACCGTTCGCCGTCGCGGCACAGGGGGTAACGCACGTACGACGCCGGGCCCCGGGCCGCCGCGGCTGCGTCCAGCTCCGGCAGACGGGACGCACCAGCCTGAGCCAAACACTCTGCTCCGGTGTTGGACGCCCCGCCGGGGAGCCACCAGCCGCCGGGGTGGCGATGGCTGTAGAACGCCCCGGTCGGATCGCGAACCAGGTCGGCGGAGACCCCCTTGAGGACGTATGTGGTGCCGAGCACGCCGACGAACCGGCCCGGCTCGACCGCCCCGGTGGCGATCTGGCCCGCGCAGCCGTCCGTCATCCCGAGGCGTACGGAGCACCCTTCGGGCAGTCCCGTCGCCTCGGCCGCTTTCCGGCCGACGACACCGGCCTCCGTGCCGGGGGCACTTACGTCGGGTAGCAGCGCGAGCGGGAGGTCGAAGGTCTCGAACACCTCGTGCGCCCACTCCGAAGCACGGGCGTCATAACCGGACTTGAGCGCGTGGCTCCAGTCCGTTGCGACCGGGTGACCCGTCAGCTCGCGCCCGACGACGTCGGGTGTGTGCAGGACCTGGCGCAGGGCGGAGCCGTACGTCCGCAAGCACCAGACGGCCCGGCCCAGCGCCGCGGTCGGCCCCACGGACAGGCCGAGCGCGGCCCACCGGGCGCTGCCCGCCCGCTGGGCCTCCGCGTTGACGTCGGCGGCTCGCCGGTCGTCGTACATCAAGGCCGGGCCGAGCGGTTCGGCGTCGACCCCGGTCGGCACGATGGTTCCGGATGTGGCGGACACGGCCACCGCGACGACCTCGCGGCCGCCCCGGGGCAGTGCGTCGGTGGTGCGGCGGAGCGCTGACCGTACGGCGGGCCACCACGAGCGGGCGTCCTGCTCGCTCGTCCCCGCGGCGGTGCGTACGGGGAGCGGCAGATCGCTCCGCGCCTCGGCGAGCACACGCCCCTGCTCGTCCACGCACAGCACGCGGACGGACGCGGTTGCCACGTCGATGCCGATCACGGCCGGAGCGTGGCGGGTGGTTCGGCGGGATTCTCTGCTCATGGCGGAATGCGTCCTTCCCCGGCGTCGGCGTCCGGCGGGCCTCACCTGTCCACTGGCTGTTCGCATCTGTTCAGCGGGGGGCTGGTGGCCCAGCCGGGTGGTTGGTTCTTTGTGAAATCAACATTCTTTCCATCATGCTGCGATCGGCCATCTCACCGTGCGACGGCCGCCACGGTGACCGTGGTCCGTTCGCGGAGTTTGCCGAGCAGTTCGGCGTCCACTTGGTCGTCCACGACGAGATGGTCCAGGTCGGCGACGGGCCCCACCCGGTGCAGCGCGGTCCGGGCGAGCTTGGTGTGGTCCATGAGCATCACCTTCGTCCCCGCCGACGTCAGCATCGCCCGTTTGACCAGCACCACGTCCTGCTCCTGGTGGTAGGCCGTCCTGGCGTCGAGGGCCGACGTGGAGACGGCGACGAGGTCGACGGAGAGCGCCTCCACCGCCTCGACGCAGGGCATTCCGAGGAAGGAGTCGTGGGTGCGTGAGTACTCGCCGCCCAGCGCGATCAGACGGATGCCCTCGCACCCGGTGAAGACGTCGAGCACCCGGCGGGCGTTGGTGACCACGGTGAGCGGGGCGAGGTCGACCAGCAGGCCGGCCATGACCAGCACGGTGGTGGAATCGTCGAGCATCACCGACATGCCGGGCTCCACCAGCTCGGCGGCGGCGCGCGCGACGGCGTTCTTCTCCGCCGTGTTTACGCCGAGCCGGTAGTCGAGGCTCGACTCGAACACCGTGGACGGCAGGGCGGACGCGCCACCGCGGAAGCGTCGCAGGACCCCTTGCCGGGCGAGGTCGTCGAGGTCGCGGTGGACGGTCATCAGGCTCACGCCCGTCAGCTGGGCGAGAGCGGCGCCCGTGGCCGTGCCCTGCTCCACGACGTGGTCGGCGATGAGCCGTCGGCGTTCTTCGGCGGATCTCTTGGTCATGGGGGTCAGTCTCCCGCAGGGATCGGGCCGGGCGCGGGGGCGGGGGGCGCGGTGGTGGGTACGTTGAGCGAGCGCAGCGACGTCTCCGTGCCCCGGATCTCGATCTCCGTGACGGCTCCGTTGTCCAGGCGCGGGAAGATCCGCCGGTAGTGCCCGAGGGGCAGTCCGAGGAGTTCGCACAGGGCGATGCGCAGCAGGGTGTTGTGGGCGACGACGAGGACCCTGCCTCCCTGGTGGCGGTGCGCGAGGTCGCGCAGGGCCCCGCTCGCCCGGGCCGCGGCGCGGGCGACCGGCTCCGAGCCGGGGAAGGCGCCGGCGTCGGCGTCCTCGCGGAACCTCCGTACGGCTTCGGGGTCTTCCTCGGCCATCTCCTCGATGGTCCGGCCCTCGCCCCGTCCGAAGTCCACCTCCCGCAGGCCCTCCTGGACGTCCACCGCCAGGCCCAGCGCCACCGCCGCGGGGCTCGCCGTCAGGCGGGCGCGGCTGAGCGGGGAGCAGGCGACCGCGTCCACGCCGGTGCGGGCGGCCCAGGATCCGAGGTCGGCTGCCTGGGCCATGCCTCGGGGTGTGAGGGCCACGTCGGTGACACCGGCGTACCGGTTCTCCGCGTGCCACTCGGTCTCGCCGTGCCGTACCAGCAAGAGACGAGAGGTCATGGAGACCGCCCTTCACGTCGAGGTGGAGAGGTCGAGGCCGAGTGTGGGTGGAGCCGGTTGGGTGGGGCCGTCTGCGGCCCGGCGCATTGCCAGTTCACGCATGCGCTGTTAAATTTAACAGAAATTTCACAGCTCAGGTCCGGCCCGTCGCGGCTCGGATCACGCTCCGGCCTGCTCGCCACGCAATCCCCGGCTCCCTCGCAGAAGGAATCCGACGTCATGCGCATCCTCGCCGCAGGCGACCACTTCGTCCGTCCCTCGTTGATTCGCGCGGCAGTGAGTCAGGAGCTGTCCCGCACGGGCGGAGAGCTTCCGGAGTTCGCGGAGTTGACCCTCCCTTGGCCCCACGAGCCCTTCGGGCCGGTCGCGGAGGTCCACGAGGCGAGCGGCACGGAGGAGGAACTCGTCGAGGCGCTGGCCGGGGCGTCCGCCTGTGTGACGCAGATGGCCCCGTTCACCGAGCGGGTGTTCGCCGCAACGCCCGCACTGCGTCTCGTCAGCGTTTCGCGGGGCGGGCCGGTGAATGTGGACCTGGCGGCCGCCACCCGTCACGGAGTCAGGGTCAGCTTCGCCCCCGGCCGCAACGCGCCTGCCGCCGCGGAGTTCGCCGTGGGGCTGATGCTCGCCGCGATGCGGCGTATCGGCACCGCCGACGCGGAGTTGAAGCGGGGCGTGTGGCGGGGCGATCTGTACGCGTACGAGGAGAGCGGCGGTGAGCTCGGCGGGGCCACGGTCGGACTGGTCGGCTACGGCGCCATCGGCCGCATCGTGGCTCGGGTGATGCGCGCCTTCGGCGCTCAGGTGCTCGCGGCCGACCCGTACGCCGATCCTGCCGAGGTGGAGGCGGACGGGGTCGAACTCGTCGAGCTGGACGTCCTCCTGAGGCGGAGTTCGGTGGTGAGCCTGCATGCCCGTCTGACAGAGGAGACCCACCGTCTGCTCGACTCCCGACGCCTCGGGCTGCTACCGCACGGCGCGGTCCTGGTGAACTCCGCCCGGGGCGGACTGCTCGACCACGCGCCGCTGCCGGAGCTGCTGCGCAGCGGCCGTCTCGGGGCGCTGGCCCTGGACGTGTACGACATCGAGCCGATCCCCGCCGACTGGGCCCTGCGGGACGTGCCGAACGTGATCACCACCCCTCATGTCGCGGGCGCGACCCGGCAGACGGCACACCGTGCGGCGTCCATCACCGCTGCCGAGGTCGGCCGCTTCCTGCGGGGGGAGGAGCTGTCGCACCTCGCGAATCGGGACGTCCTGGCAGCCGGGCGGACCTGACGGCCGGCGGCGCCCGGGAACCCATCGGCTCGTACAGGAGGCACCAGGCGTGAGCACCATCATCGGCGTGGACATCGGGACGTCGGTCACCAAGGCCGTGGCGTTCGACGGGACCGGCAGTGCCCTGGCTTCCGCGAGTGGGCGCTCGCACCTGGACATGCTGCAGGGCGGGCGGGTCGAGCAGGATCTCGACGACGTCGTGGTCGGCGTCGTCGATGTCGTCCGCGAGGTCGTCGCCGCGATCGGCCGTGCGCCGGACGCCGTGGCGCTCACCGGCCAGGGGGACGGTCTGTGGCTGCGGGACTCCGAGGGCCGTCCGGTGCGGCCCGCCATCTCCTGGATGGACGCGCGGGCCTCGGATCTGGTGACCGGTTGGCTGGGGGACGGCACGATCAGCACGGCCTACTCGCACACCGGTTCCGGAATGTTCCCCGGGTGCCACGGCCCGCTGCTGAACTGGCTCCAGGAACACGAGCCGGAGTCGCTGGACCGGGCCGCCGTCGCGGGGTACTGCGTCGACGCGGTCGCCCAGCGCCTGACGGGCCGGGTGTGTCTCGACGCCTCCGACGCGACGTTGCCGTTCCTCGACCCGCGTACCCGCCGATACGCGCCCCAGGCCCTGGCGGCCTGCGGTGTCGAGGACCGGGCGGGGCTGCTGCCGCTTCCGGCCCCTCCCGGGACGGTGCTCGGGCTGGACGGTCGCGGTGCCGGGCTGTTGGGGCTGCCCGAGGGGTTGCCGGTGGTGGCTGGGCCGTACGATCTGCCGGCCTGCGCGATCGGCAGCGGGGTGCGTGAGGTGGGGGACGGGGTCCTCATCCTCGGCACGACCCTGGCGAGCCAGGTGCTGACCGACCGCGTCGATCTCGATCCGCTCGCCGAGCCCGCCGGTATGTGGCTGTGCACGCCCGACCCCGGCCGGTGGCTGCGGGCCATGCCCGCCATGGTGGGGACGGCGGCGCTGGAGTGGGTGCTCGCCCTCGTCGGCGCGACCACGGCCGACGTCGACGCCCTGCTCTCCGACAGCCCGCCCGGCGCCCGGGGCGTCCACGCCTTCCCCTTCCTGTCCGAGGCGGGCGAGCGGGCCCCGTTCGTCGAGCCGTCCGCCCAGGGCAGGCTCGACGGGCTCAGCCTGGCGACGGGCCGGGCGGACGCCGTCCGGGCCGTCTGCGAGGCCATCGGGTACGCGGCCCGGCACTGCCTGGACACGGCCGGGCTGAGCGGCACGCTCGCCCTGTGCGGCGGCGGCACGCGGTCGGTGATGTGGGCCCGGCTGATCGCCGACGTCCTCGGCCGGCCCGTCCGTGTTCCGCTGGAGGAACAGGTCGGGGCGCTCGGTGTGGTGTCCGTCGCCAGGTCCTCGCTGTCCCCCGGGTACGAGGCGCCGCCGGGACGCCATCAGGTGGTCGGTCCGCGGGAGGGCGTACGGGCGCTGTACGAGGACGGATACGAGCGGTACCGGGCCGAGTTGGCGACGGCCCGGACCGCGTGGGGGGCTCGCGCGCGGTTACGCGGACGTCCCTGAACGCTCCCGCCCTGCCCGGCGTTCGCGGGTCTCCCACGGCAGGGCATGAGGTACCGCCCGTATCCGGTGGCGCCGCTCACCCCAGGATCACGATCTCGGGGGAACCGTGCGAAGCCGGCGCGATACGCTGCCCGGCATGGCTGAACTCGGTCTCGCCGCCTGGCCGCCCGCCCCGATCCGGACCGAACGGCTCGTGCTCCGCGCGTCCGAGGCCCGGGACCGTGCGGCGTTCGTCGAGCTGTTCGCATCGCCGCAGGTGGGCGCCTACCTCGGTGGCCCCCGGACACGTGATGATCTCGAGCGTTCGGTGCCCGACGTGCCCGGTCGGCGCCCCGGTCTCTTCGTGACGGAGCTCGACGGGGCGATGATCGGCATGGTCACGCTCGACCGGCGCGACGCGGACCGTCCGGGCCACATCCGTGCGGACGCCGGGGAGGTTGAGCTCGGCTACCTGTTCCTGCCCGACGCGTGGGGACGCGGGTACGCCGCCGAGGCGTGCGCCGCCGCACTCGGCTGGTTCGCCGGAGCGGTTCCCGGTGAGCCGGTGGTGCTCTGTACGCAGACCGCCAACGTCCGCGCGATGCGCCTCGCGGCGACGCTGGGGTTCATCGAGGTGGAGCGGTTCGAGGAGTTCGGCGCGGAGCAGTGGTTCGGCGCCCGGTCCTCGGTCACGCCGTCCGGTTGAGCAGTGCGTGAGCCGCACGGGCCGCTGCGCACGCGCTGCTCAACCGCGTCGTAGGCCCCTGCCGAGTAAGCCTGATCATGCCGAACGGCTGTTACACAACGATCATTGAGTGCGTTCGAGCGGCCTCTGCATACTTCAGAAATCCGGGGCGTGCACGTATCCGAACACGTCCCGAGCGGCCGGGCCTTCGCCCGCCCGATTCACTCCTGAGCAGGGACTATCTTGCGTAAACGATCAATGAAGGCCTACGCCGTCGCGGCGGCCGCCGTCGCCGTGACGATGGGCATGACCGGCCCGGCGTCGGGGAGGACCGGCGGCCCGGACACGGCGCCCCCGGTCACCGCCAAGGTTTTAGAAGCAGCCGGCGGGACCGTGCACACCATCACCCTGATCACCGGCGACCGGGTCCTCGTGGACGCCAAGGGCCGGGTCGGTGGGATTCAGCGGGTCCGGGGCCGTGAGGACATTCCCTTCTTCACCGAGATCCACGACGGCCGCACCCATGTGGTGCCGCGTGACGCACGGCAGTTGATAGCCGACGGCAGCCTGGACCGGCGGCTGTTCGACATCACCGCCCTCACCGAGCCGGAAAGTCTCAAGGCACACCGGGCCGGCCTCAAGGTGATCGTCGGCTACCGGGGGGCGGCGGCCGCGTCCGCCCGCGCCGAAGTGCGGTCCGCCGACGGCACCACCGTCCGCCGGACCCTGTCGGCCCTCGACGCCGACGCCGTCACCACTGCCGCCGCCACCGACGGCAAGGGCGCGCTGTGGGGCGCCCTGACGCGTCAGCGGCGCGACGGTTCGGCGGCCACCACGTCCGGCATCGCGCGGATCTGGCTGGACGGTGTGCGCAAGGCGTCGCTCGACCGCAGCACCGGCCGGATCGGCGCCCCGGCGGCCTGGGCCCGGTCGTTCGACGGCACCGGTGTGAAGATCGCCGTCGTGGACACGGGCATCGACGCAACCCATCCGGACCTGGCGGGCCGGGTGGCCGCGGAGCGCAACTTCAGCGCGTCCCCGGATGCCAAGGACCGTTCCGGGCACGGCACACATGTGGCGTCCACAGCGGCCGGCACCGGGGCGAAGGACGCCCGGTTCAAGGGCGTGGCCCCCGGAGCTCAGCTGATCAATGCCAAGGTGCTGGACGACCAGGGCGTCGGTGACGACTCCGGCATCATCGCGGGGGTCGACTGGGCGGTCGCCCAGGGCGCCGACGTCATCAGCATGAGCCTGGGCGGCCTCGACACCCCCGGCATCGACCCGATGGAAGCCCAGGTCAACAAGGTCTCCGCGGAGAAGGGCGTGCTGTTCACGATAGCCGCGGGCAACAACGGTCCCGGCCAGGGCACCGTCGCGTCGCCGGGCAGCGCCGAGGCGGCCCTGACCGTCGGTGCGGTCGACGACGACGACCGGATCGCCGACTTCTCCAGCGTCGGCCCCCGCACCGGTGACAAGGCCGTCAAGCCCGACATCACCGCTCCGGGCACGTCCATCACGGCGGCCGCCGCGGCGGGTGTCGAGGGGCAGGACCCGCCCGGTTACCAGAGCCTGAGCGGTACATCGATGGCGACTCCGCACGTCGCGGGCGCCGCAGCGATCCTCAAACAGAAGAACCCCACCTGGACGGGCGCACGGATCAAGGCCGCGCTGACGGGCTCGGCCGAGGGCGGCTCCCACTCGGTGTTCCAGCAGGGCGCGGGCCGGCTCGCCGTCGACAGGGCGATCGACCAGACGGTCGTCGCCGAGCCGGTGTCGGTCTCCCTGGGCACCCAGCAGTGGCCCCATGCCGACGACTCCCCCGTCACCGAGCAGGTGACGTACCGGAACGACGGCACCGCCGATGTGACGCTGGATCTGTCGCTGGCGGCGCCCACCGGCGCGGACGGTCAGCCTGCCCCCGCCGGGTTCTTCACCCTCGGAGCACAGCGGGTCACGGTCCCTGCGGGCGGCACCGCCGCCGTGGACCTGACGGCCGACACCCGCCTCGGTGGTACGGTCGACGGCTCCTACTCGGCCACCGTCGTCGCGTCCGGGGGCGGCCGGAACGTCCGCACGGCCGCAGCGGTGGAGCGCGAGGCGGAGTCGTACGAGGTCACCTTCAACACCACCGGACGGGACGGCGCGCCCAGCACCGGCTGGCAGGCCGATCTAAAGGGGCACGGCGGCTCCGCGTCGGGCCTGCGGTTCTTCCCGGACCTGTCGTCCGGTTCGGCCACGGTGCGGCTGCCGCGCGGCACCTACAACCTGTCGGCGGACATGCTGGTCGACCCCGCGGCCCCGGAGAAGGGCGCCGACCTGATCAACAACCCGCAGTTCTCTGTGACGGGCCCCACCACGGTCGCCCTCGACGCCCGGACCACGCGGCCGGTGTCGTTCAAGGTGCCGGACGCGACGGCCACGCCGACGCGCGCGGGGATGATGTACTCCCTGAACACGCCCGACACGGGCATCACTTTGTGGAGCGACTTCACGAGCTTCGACAACGTCCGTACCGCGTACCAGGGTCCCCGGGTGACCGACGGCTCCCTCTACCAGCAGTGGTCGGCGCACTGGAAGCAGGGCGCCACCGAGTACAACGCGCTCGCCGGCAGCCTGGTTCCGGAGCTGGCGACCGGCTACGGCAAGACCTATACGACCGAGAACATGGCCCTGGTGAAGGTGGGGATCGGGTCGTCCGTTCCCGGCCTCGACGGCATCGTCAAGGCGTACGGCGAACTGGCCTACGGAGGTGTCGACCCGGTCTTCTCGGTGCATTCCCTGGAGGAGACCCGGAAGGTGTATCTGTCCACGGACGACGGGGCGGTCTGGAACATCCTGGCGGGTGTGCTGGGCGAGAAGGGCCCGGCGGGCGACCGGCAGATCGATGCGGTCTACTCCCTCGACGGGACGCGGCGGTTCGAGCCGGGGACGACGCACACGGAGAACTTCCACGTCGGTGTGATGGGGCCGAAGATGAACGCGGGCGACGGGATCGTCCGCGACGGCGACGACATCTACGGCTCGCTGATGCTGGTCAGTGACGGGCCGGGCCATCCCGGCTTCGCCCGGTACGCGAGTGCGAGCACCACCATCCACCGCGACGGCGTGCTGTACGCGAAGGAGGACGCGGCCGTCGACGAGCGGTTCTTCGCGCTGCCGCCGGAGTCCGCGACGTACAAGGTGGCGACCACGGTCAACCGGAACCCTGCGGTTCACCGCGCCGGGACGCGGATCGACGCCTCGTGGACCTTCACCTCGGCCCGCACGCAAGCCCCTACGACGCTGCCGGTATCCACGGTGCGTTTCCTGCCGCGGCTCGCGCTGGACTCCACCGTTCCGGCGGGCGGCACGCAGACGTTCCCCGTCGTGGTGGAGGGCGCGGCGGCGGCGGGGACGGGTCTCACGACCCCGTCCGGGGCCCGGGTCGGGGGGGGCCGGGGCGGGGGGGACCCCGGCGGGGGGGGGGGAGGGGAGGGGGCCCCGCGGAAACGCTCTTCCGGGGGGGCCGCTGCCTCTGCGTGCGTTCCGGCGGGCCGCTGCCAATGTGTGCGGGTCGGCTGCTCCCTCCCGTCCGGGCTCAGCGTGCCGGTGCCGGGACCGGGCGAACGGGGCAGTCGGCCGGGGCGAGGCGCCCGTCCAGCCCGACCAGGCTGACGGCCACGGCCCCCCGCGCATGCGCCGCGTACGCGGCCGTGCAGACGAGCTGATCGCGGGCGGGGGCGGCCAGCCTCGTCACCCGCAGGCGCAGCCCGACCTCGACGGTTGAGCCGTCCACCACGACCCGGTCCGCGGCGTTCGCCGCGCGCGGCAGGGAGGGGGCGTTGCGCAGCCCGGCCCGTCGTTCGGCCTTGTCCGGTCCGGCGAGCAGGCCGTTGACGGCCGCGAGCGGCAAGGACTCGCTCGTCGTCCCCTCCTCCGCCGTGGGCGGCCCGTCGGCGCCCGCGCCTGCCCTCTGCCAGGGATCGTCGACGATCCGGGGCACCGGCAGCAGTTGGTCGTCGGGAGAGAAGAAGAACAACAGGACGCGTCCCTCACGCGGGGGAAGCAGATCGGCGACGACCGGCCGGCCCGCCTCGATCACTGCCGTCTCCTGGATGCCGCAACCGGCGAGCGGTCCCCCGGCGAGCACCAGGAGGGCAGTGAGCCCGCCCGCCGGGCGCCTGCGGAACGTCGGTTTCCTCATGCGGTGGCCTCCGTCCGGTCGCACCGGTCCGCCGGCTCGGCGTCGTGGGCGGGAGCCGCGCCGCCCGGCGTGCTGTTCCCGACCGCGGGCCCGTCGAAGGGCAGGCGCACCGTGAATCGCGCGCCGCCGCCGGGGGTGTTCTCCGCGTGGACCGTGCCGCCGTGCAGCCGTACGTTCTCCTCGGTGATCGCGAGTCCGAGGCCGCTGCCGGACGAGCGGGACCGTGCGGCGTCCGCCTTGTAGAAGCGGTCGAAGATGTGCGGCAGCGCGTCCGGGGCGATCCCGGGGCCGCTGTCGTGCACCTCGGTGATCAGCGCGCCTCCGTGTGCCGAGAGCCGTACGGTGACCGGTTCGGCGCCGTGGCGCAGGGCGTTGCCGACGAGGTTGGCGACGATGACGTCGAAGCGGCGCGGGTCGAGACGGATACGGAGGCCGTCGGGCAACTCCGCGCGGACCCGGCCCTGCCACTGCCTGCCGGACAGGGTGCGGCGCACGGCCTCGGCCGCGTCCACCTCGTCGGCGTTGAGCTCCACCGCGCGGGCGTCGAAGCGGGAGATCTCCATCAGGTCCTCCACCAGCACGGCCAGTTTGCCGGTCTCGGCGCTGATCAGGCGGACCGCTCGCGCGGTGTCCGGGTCGAGCGTCCCGGCGTCCTCGTCCAGCACGTCCGTGACCGCGAGCATCCCGGCGAGCGGGGTGCGCAGCTCGTGCGAGACGTCCGAGGCGAAGCGCCGGGCCCGCCCGCCGGCGTCCCGCAGCTCCTGTACGGAGTGTTCGAGGCGAGCGGCCGACTCGTTGAACGTCCTGGCCAGGTCGGCCATTTCGTCCCGGCCGTGTACGGGGATGCGGGTGTCGAGCTGCCCGCCGCCCATGGAGTGCGCGGCACGGCGCAGTTCGCGGACGGGGCGCAGCACGCTGCGGGCGGCGAGCAGGGCGGGCACGAGGGCCACGGCCAGCCCCGGCAGCGCGCCGTCGCGGGCGGCGGTCACCAGTGCGTCGATGTCCACCTCCTCGTTCGTCATGGGCATCACGGCGTAGAGGACGAGACCGCTGGGCACCGCGTCGCCGCCGGCGACGACCCGGGTCATCACCGGCATCCCGATCGTCAGGTAGGCACGCCCGTCCTTGACGACCCGTTGGAAGCTGCCGTGCGGCGAGGTGAGCGTGGTGCGGCGCAGTTGCGCGGTCAGCACCCCGGAGGCGGGCCGGTCACCCGAGGAGACGCGGAGCGAGCCGTATTCGGCGAAGACGATCCACGGATGGGGTTTGGAGCGGGCCGCGATGTCGTAGAGGTGCCACCGGAGGGATTCGGGGTCCAGGGGCAGGCTGGGGACGAACCGTTCGGCCTCCTCGCGGAAGGAGACGACGGCGGTGTCCTGCGCACGTTCGAGGACCGCGCTGCGGGCCTCCCGGTAGGTCAGTGCGGCGGTCGTGACGGCGCTGACGGCGGCCACCAGCAGGAACGCGAGGACGAGGCGGGTGCGCAGCCCGAACGCGGCGGTCGCCGCGGGCCCCCTCACAGCGGGCCGAAGCGGTAGCCGAAGCCTCGCAGGGTCTGGATGTATCGCGGGGTGCGGGTGGGGTCTTCGATCTTGATGCGCAGTCGGCGCACGCAGGCGTCCACCAGTCGGACGTCGCTGTGGTACGTGTGCTCCCAGACGGCCTCCAGGAGGTGCTGCCGGCTGAAGACCTGATGGGGCGTCGCGGACAGGTGCAGCAGCAGTTTCAGTTCGGAGGGCGCGAGGGCGACCGGCTCGCCCGACTTCAGGATGGTGTGGCCGGCGCGGTCGATGTCGAGTTCGCCGTGGTGTTCGACGGCGGGTCTCGCGTCGGCCGGTCTCTCCATGCGGCGCAGTACGGCACGTATACGCGCCTCGATGACTTCGGTACGGGCGGGCTTGACGATGTAGTCGTCCGCGCCCGCGTCCAGGCCGACGACGATGTCCAGGCCGTCGCCGAGCGCGGTCAGCATGATGATCGGCAGCTGGCTGGTCTCGCGTACGCGGAGGCAGACCTGGACGCCGTTCATGGCGGGCAGCATCAGGTCGAGCAGCAGGAGATCGGGGCGGAAGGTGCGCAGCGCCTCCAGGCCGGTCTCGCCGGTGGCGGTGGCGAGGACCTCGTGCCCGCGCCGGCGCAGCCCCAGCTCGACGCCCTCGCGTACGGAGTGGTCGTCTTCGACGAGGAGGACGCGTGGCATGGAGGTGGCTCCGGGGCGTGAGGAAGAGGCAGACGTGATGGAGGGGGCGGCGGGTGGGCCGCAGGCTTCATGTGGCGCGGGCTCATGCGGCGGGGCGGGAGTGCACACTCACGGCGTAGCCGCAGCCCTGCTGGTAGGCGTCGCCGCTCCAGGTCGCGTAACGCTGCCGCAGGATCAGTCCGGCACGGGTGCACCAGTCGTCGAACTCGGTGAGCGTCATGGGCGGTTCCGGCAGGGGCAGGTGTGCCGCGTCCAGTCCCATGCCCGTGACCAGCAGACCGCCGGGGCGCAGTGCTGCTGCCAGGTGCCCGACGACGGCCGGCCCGGTGCCGGGGGCCAGCAGGGGGATGACGTTCCCGGCGGCGAGCGCCAGGTCGAAGCCGGGTTCCAGACCGAGGGCGTCCAGTCGGGACAGGTCGCCGAGGAGCCACTCCTGGGTGGGCGCCTCGCGGCGTGCGACGTTGAGCATCGAGGTGTCGACATCCACGCCGGTGCAGTGGTGGCCCAGCTCGGCGAGCCGGATCGCGATCCGGCCGGTGCCGCAGCCGGCGTCGAGCACCCGCGCGGCGGGCTCCAGCAGCGTGTCGCAGAAGGCGGCCTCGCCGTGGATGTCGTGGCCCGATGCGGCGAGCCGGGCGAACCGCCGAGCGTATTCCTCCCCAGCCTTTCCACCGGTCAGTTCCGCCCAGCGGTCGCGTTGCCCAGTCATGTTCGTGTGCCTTCCGGTAGGACTCCCCCACGTTCGTGTGCGGAGGGCCGGGTCAGGCGGCCCAGCCGATGGAGGAGACGTTGCTGCAGCCGTCGTAGTCGGAGCCGAGGTCTTCGATGATCCGGTCCCAGATGGCTTCGAGCTCCTGGGTGTTGCCGTCGGGCCAGGCGTCGACAGCACTTTCCCGGACGCCGCGGACGTCGACGCTGCGGCTGGCCAGGTCGCGTCGGTACTTGCGCTCCACCGCGGTCTGGTCGACGGGGTTGATCTCGACGCGGGTGCCGCGGCCGTTGTTGTCGAGCCGGTGCTCGAGGTCGGTGGCGACGTTGCGTCGGCGCAGGTCCCGGTAGGCCGCGTCCAGGCGGGTGCGGTTGACGTGGTCGGGGGTGCGCTCCTCGGCGAGCCAGGCGATGAGGAGGCGGGGGAGACGTGGACGCCTGCGCGGACCATGGCCTCGTAGCCGGCGTCGGTGGTGGTGAGGTAGCGAAGGCGGGCGGCGAGGCCGCGCTCGGCGTCAAGGCGTCCTCGGCGATGGCATCCTCGCGGGCGGCCCCGAGCGTCTTGCGCAGGGCGTCGAGGAAGTTCTCCGTCGCACCGGACGTCCACGACCCGCGGATCACGGGCGCCTCGGTGAGGCCGTGGTCGGGCCCGGCGAGGCGTCGTTGAACAGGTGCACCACGTCCGGGATCGCCCGCTTGATCAGAGACTTGAGCGCGGCTTCCTCGTCGCCCCCGGAACGTTCGGCCTCCTCCTGGACGGCGCGGCTGATGAGCGCGGTCGTCTCGGCCTGCGCGCGGGCGGCCGACCGGGCTCGACGCTGCGGCCGGGTCGGGACCGGTGCCGGGGAGGGCGAGGCGGCTGCCGGGGCGGGGACGTTCGGGGCGCCTGGTACGAGCGGGGCCGCGGCCGGGGCGGGGACGGTTTCGGCCGGGGCGGTGGTGGCCTGGGCGGCGTTCGGGGCGGCGGCGGGCACGCAGAAGGCCCCGGCGTGCCGCGGGTGGCCGTCGGTGGACCGGAACGTGGTGGTCACCCCGCAGCGGACACAGGGGCCCGGCTCGCCCTCGACGGCGTGCCCGTCCGGGCCGCGCAGCGTGTCGTGACCGGCGAATGCGGGCACCGGCACCGTCGGTTCGGGGTCCGCGACAACAGCGGGCGTGGGGGTGGCCGTGGCAGCGGGCGCGGGGGTGGCCGTGGCAGCGGGCGCGGGGGCGGCCGGGTAGATCTCGACGAGGCCCTTCAGCAGGCGCAGGTACGGAAGGCGGGCGGGCGGCTGTGGGTCGGAGACCCCGGTCTCCCAGTTGGCGACGGTGGAGCGTCCGACACCGACCGCCGACGCGACCTGTGCTCGGGACAGTCCGGCCGCTTCACGCAGCCGCTGCCGCTCGGCAGGCGACGGGAGGGCCGCCGTCAGACGGGCCTCTTCGAGGAGCGCTTCCACACTGTTCTCCCTCACACCGTCACCGTACAAGAATTGGACGTCCATTGCGCAGGTGCTGGACGTACGTCGCACGTGGCGTCGCGGGACGACGAGAGCACGGAGATCGCTATGGTCTGATGTCCGGGCCTGGAGAATCACACCGCATTCATCATGGATCCGCGTGAGGGGGCGGACGGCGTGAGGGGATGGGCGTGGTGAATGTGCGGGGCATCACCCTCCGGACGCATCAGGCGGAGGCTGTCGGTGCGATCGTCGAGGCCCTATTCCTTTCCCGTGGACGGTTCACTGCTTTCCCGGGGCAGGCGCGGGCAGGTCCGGATGGCGACCGGCTCGGGCAAGATGATCATGGCTGCGGATGCTTCCGCGCGGCGGCCTGGTCGGCGTCCTGGTGCCGACTCTGGAGCTGTTCACGCAGACGGTCGGGGCTTGGCGGGCGGTGGGGCACGACGGCCTGGTGGTCGCGGTGTGCGGTCTCGGTTCCGACTCGCTGCTCGAAGCCCTCGGCGTCCGGTGCACGACGAAACCCACGCAGTTGGCGCCGTGGGCCGGCAACGGGCCGATGCTGGTGTTCGCGACGTACGCGAGCCTGTCGCCCCAGGGTCTGGAGAGCGATCAGCGCGACCGGGCGACGGAGGCGACGGGAAAGCCGCTGCGGCCCCGGGAGTGTTGAGCGGGCCATGGCCGCGCCGCGAGCCGCCTCGGAGGGTTTGCCGTACTGACGGCCCGGCCCGCGGCTCACAGGGGACGGCCGTGCTGAAGCACGCGCCGGCGTCGGCCCGCTCCCGGGGGCGCCCCCCGGTCGCCGGAGCCGAAGAAGCCCTTCGTACGATCGGGCACCCTGGACGACGACGGATGGAGCGCCCGATGGGCGGTCAGGTCACCGCAGTGAGCCGCAACGAGCAGTACTCGTTCAGCAAACCCAACCGCCCCTTCATCACCCTGCTCGCCGGGCTCGGCGTGGAAGGGGACGTGCATGCGGGGCAGACGATCCGTCACCAGTTCCGTATGACGTACGAACCGGACCTGCCCAACCTGCGCCAGGTCCATCTGATGCACGAGGAGCTCTTCGGCGAACTCGCGCTCAAGGGCTTCGACATGTCGGCGGGCCAGCTCGGCGAGAACATCACCACCAGAGGAGTGGATCTCCTCGGCCTGCCCACCGGCGCTCTGCTGCGCCTCGGCGAGGACGCGGTGGTGGAGGTGACGGGGCTGCGCAACCCCTGCGCGAAGATCAACGACTTCCGTGCGGGGCTGCTCGGCGAAGTCTTCGCCCTGGACCCCGGGTCGGGCGAGTTCACCTTCAAGTCGGGTGTCATGGCCGTGGTCCGCCGAGGCGGAACGGTCCGCGCCGGCGACACAGTCGGGATCGAGCTGCCGCCTCTCCCCCACCGGCCGCTGGAGCGCGTCTAAGGGCGTGCCGATCATTAACCTGTCGCTTTGATCTTGCTGCTGGGGTTGCTGCTTTGGGCGGCCACTCGGGCTTGGAGGGCTGTCAGGGCGGTCGGTGGGGTAGTGGCCGGCACGATGGTGGTGCCCTGAGCTTCAAGCAGTTTCCTGGTCTTGAGCAGGGTGCGGTGCATTGCGGTGCGGCTGCTGTTGAACAGAATGGCAAGAGGTTCCGCGGCCAGGTTGACGCGTAGGTGGAGCACGGTGGCCAGGACCTGGTCGGCGAAGGTGAGCCGGGGCGGGCGGCCGCGCCGGGTGTCTCCTGCCGGTGCCAGGGTGTGGATGAGGTGCTGCAACTGGTGCGGGGCCAGGCCGGTCAGTTCGGGGTCGGACAGGAGGGCTGGGCTCCACGGCGGTGTCGGTGGCCGGCCGTTGCGGGCTGCCGGGACGGCCGGGCTCGGCTGGGCTGGTCGGCCAGGTCGCGCGGGACGGAGAGACGCCTGGCCTCGCCCTTGAGGGTGCAGTTCACGAACGCGGTACGGATCTCCTGCTCGGTCAGCGGTTCCATACGACTCACATCAATTTGCCTAATGCTGTTAGGCAAATCTATATTTGCTTAGGAAATCGCAGAGAACTGTTCGGAGGGCGGTATGGCGCGAGCAGGACTGGACGCGGAGCGGGTCGTACGGGCGGGGGCCGAGCTGGCCGACGAGATCGGCTTCGAGCACGTGACCCCTTCGGAGCTGGCCCGGAAGCTGGGCATCAGGACCGCGAGTCTCTACTCGCACGTCAGGAACGCCCACGACCTGAAGACGAAGATCGCGCTGCTCGCCCTGGAGGAGCTCGCCGACCGGGCGTCGGCCGCTCTCGCCGGGCGGGCCGGCAAGGACGCGCTCAGTGCCTTCGCCAACGCCTACCGCGACTACGCCCTCCAGCACCCGGGGCGCTTCACCGCGGCCCGGTTCCGGCTCGACCCGGACACGGCGGCCGCGAGCGCGGGAGTCCGGCACTCCCTGATGACGCGGGCGATCCTGCGCGGCTACGCGCTGACCGAACTCCAGGAGACACACGCGGTGCGACTCCTGGGCAGCGTCTTCAGCGGCTACATGGAGCTGGAGACGGCCGGCGGGTTCAGCCACAGCTCCCCCGGCTCCGAGGAGAGCTGGGCCGAGATCCTCGACGCGCTCGACGCCCTGCTGCGCAACTGGCCCACCCGTTCCTGACCGCACACCTCCCAGCCCCTCGACGAACGAAGAGACCGAGACATGACCACCCGGCACGACTGGACGACGACTCCCATCACCCCCGGCATCCTGCGTGGCGCGCTCGACCTGGAGCACACCGAGCGCGGCGCGCTTCCGCACCGGTTGCCCGCGCGCGCACGCCTGCAGATTCCCGATGACCAACTGGCCATGGCCGAGTCGCAGCCCTCCGGGGTCCGGCTGGCGTTCCGCACCCGGGCCACCGCCGTCGAGCTGGACGTGGTGGCCACCAAGCGGGTCTACTCCGGAACACCGCCGCGCCCCGACGGTGTGTACGAGCTCCTCGTGGACGGCCACCTGGCGGCCCGGGCCAGCGCCCCGGACGGCGACACGCTCACCATCGATCTGGCCTCGATGACCACGGAGACCCGGCCCGGCCCCGTGGAAACGCTCCGGTTCACCGGCCTGCCGGACACCGAGAAGGACGTCGAGATCTGGCTGCCCCACGACGAGACCACGCGCCTGGTCGCCCTGCGCACCGACGCGCCCCTCCAGAGCCCCCGGCCGAGCGGTCGACCGGTCTGGCTGCACCACGGAAGCTCCATCAGCCACGGGTCCAACGCCACCACCCCGACCGGCACCTGGCCCGCCCTGGCCGCCGCCTTCGGCGAAGCGGAACTGATCAACCTGGGGTTCGGCGGCAGCGCACTGCTCGACCCCTTCACCGCCCGCGCCATGCGCGACACCCCCGCCGACCTGATCAGCGTCAAGATCGGCATCAACGTCGTCAACGCCGACCTGATGCGGCTGCGCGCGTTCGTCCCGGCCGTCCACGGCTTCCTCGACACCATCCGTGAAGGGCACCCCACCGCCCCGCTGCTGGTCGTCTCGCCGATCTGCTGCCCGATCCACGAGACCACGCCCGGCCCCAGCGCCCTGGACTACAGCGCGATGGGCGAAGGGCGACCGGGTTTCCTGGCCACCGGCGACCCCGCGGAGGTCGCCGCCGGGAAACTCACCCTCACCGTCATCCGGGACGAACTGGCCCGGCTCGTCGGACAACGTGCCGCCACCGACCCCCACCTGCACTACCTCGACGGCCTCGGCCTCTACGGCGGGAGCGACCACGCCGAACTCCCGTTGCCCGACGATCTGCACCCGGACCCCGCCGCGCACCGGCGCATCGCCGAACGCTTCGCCCGCCTCGCGTTCGGCGACGGCGGCCCCTTCAGCACGAGGAGCCGGTGACCCGGGGCGGCTGAGGACCGGGTTCAGAGCGAGGCCGGAGCCCCACACGTCCTCGATGCGACCGGTTACGAGGCGTCCACCAGAATGCGGCCGTCGGCCGGGCTGCGTGAGGCGAGGCCACCCGCGTAGGCGGATTCGACGCGGGCCTGCTCGACCGCGTTCGGGACGGCGTTGGTGCAGCTCGTACCGGCGCTGGAGCCCGACATCAGCTGGGAGCAGGGGCCCGGCTTGGTGTCCGGCAGGCCCAGGCTGTGGCCGAGCTCGTGGGCGGCGATACGGGTCTTGTCGTGGCCCTGGGTGACCGCCTGGCTGCCCAGCTCCACCCTGGCCTGGCCGCCGGGGCGGACCGGGCCGAGTGTGGCCTGCGGCCAGCCGCTGGTGGCCACGATCTGAATCTCGGCCCGGGTGCCGGGTGCGGCCTCGACGAGCTTGACGTTGTCGACGTTCGCGTTCCACGAGGCGACCCCTGCCGCGACCGCCGCCTCCCAGCCGCCGGCACGGCTGTCGTCGTACCGGAGCGTCACCACTGCTGCCGTGCTCTCCGCCACCGGGTCCGGCGCGGGAGCGGCCTGCGCCGCCGTAGCCGTCGCCAGGGTGATCGCCGCGGCGACACCGGCCGCCTTGAGCCATCTGGAATTCAGCATTGCTGTCCCTTCACTCATGGGGGGCTCGGCTCCGCGCGGAGCCGAGGGAGCGGGAGGAAGGTCACGCGAACCGAACCGCCGTGCCGCAATGGCTGGTTGCCGATCCTCCCGGGGCCGCAGAACCTATGCCGCACTCGCGGCTTGATCATGCCCCTGCCAAGATAATCCGGCCGGAAACGCACCCTGCCCGGATCTCCGGTCGGCGGCCGCGCGACGGCATCGGTGCCGGAGGCCACTTCCGTACCCTGGGGGCATGCGTATGCGACCCACCCTGAGCTGGACCTCCACCGAGGAGCCGCCGCCGGCCACCACGGACCTGAAGCCGGTCGCCGAGGTCCTGGGCGGTGGCGGTGTACTGGTCCTGAGCGGGGCGGGCATCTCGACGGAGTCGGGCATCCCCGACTACCGGGGCGAGGGCGGGAGCCTGAGCCGGCACACCCCGATGACCTACCAGGACTTCACCTCCGACGCCCAGGCCCGTCGCCGGTACTGGGCGCGCAGCCATCTCGGCTGGCGCACGTTCGGCCGGGCCCGGCCGAACGCCGGGCACCGGGCCGTGGCCGCGTTCGGGCGGCACGGTCTGCTGTCGGGTGTGATCACCCAGAACGTCGACGGTCTGCACCAGGCCGCCGGCAGCGAAGGCATCGTGGACCTCCACGGGCGCCTGGACCGGGTCGTCTGCCTTTCCTGCGGTGCTTTCAGCCCGCGCCGCGAACTCGCCCTGCGGCTGGAGGAGGCCAACGGGGGCTTCGCGCCGGTGGCCACCGCGATCAACCCGGACGGGGACGCCGATCTCACGGACGAGCAGGTCGGGGACTTCCGGGTGGTGCCCTGTGCCGTCTGCGGCGGCGTCCTCAAGCCGGATGTGGTGTTCTTCGGCGAGGCCGTGCCTCCGCAGCGGGTCGAGCACTGCCGCGAACTGGTCCGTGAGGCGACCGCGCTGCTCGTCCTGGGCTCCTCCCTGACGGTGATGTCGGGCCTCCGGTTCGTCCGTCAGGCCGCCGGGGCCGGAGCCCCGGTGCTGATCGTCAACCGGGACCCGACCCGGGGCGACCGGCACGCCCTCACCCGCGTCGCCGTTCCGCTGGGAGCGGCCCTCACCACCGTGGCCGACCGGCTGGGCGTTCCCGTCGACGACGAGGCGGCGGCCGGGCCCGGGTGAGGCGGTGGGGCGTCACCTGAGCTCAGATCCGGTCCAGCTCTTCGGCCGAGAGCACCCCCGCCCAGGCGCGTACCTCGTCGATGTCGCCCTTGAGGTAGTGGTCCCCCACCCCGTCGGCCGCGGAGTCCCGGCCGGCCTGGAGCAACCGCAACCCTTCCCAGGCGTCGTCCGCCGCGAAGGGCGCCCTGGCCGCCAGGGCGCCGCCGACGTGGAGCCGGGCTTCGCCTGCCTTCTCGTCGTACTGGAGAAGCAGGGACTGTGTTCCGCCCGTCGCCGGTGCGCTCAGCTCCGTCGTGTCCGCGCCCGCCGCGTCGGCGTGGGGCAGAATCGCCCGCCATGTACGGTCCGCCGCCCGGTAGCGGAGGGTGAAGGCGTCCGTGTGCAGGCCGGTCTGGGCGAGGACGGCCATGTCCCGCTCGGGGACCCCGTCGAGCCGGACCTTCACGGAGATGGCCCAGCTCCTGCTGGTGTCGAACGCCGGACTGCTTTCCAGATGGTCGCCGTCGCCGTCCAGCCTGATGCTGCCGATCCCGGCGATCGGGTCCTCGGTCGTGAGGTGTGCGTCGCCGTTGAGTACGAAGCTGCCTCGATGGTCCACCGCCGGGGTGAGCATCGGACCGCCGTAGGACTCGACGGTGTCCATCTGCCAGTGGGCGATGGCGCGCGGCTTGCGGCGGCCGAGCTCGGCGAGCTCGGCCGACAGGACGACGCGGTCCCACACCCTGACGTCCGCGAGGTTGCCCTGCCAGGTCCGCGTACGGTCGTGGTCGTCCCGCCGTCCCATCAGGAAGAACCACTGTGGGGTGTCCTCGGGCACTGCCGCGTTCCCGGTGGCCACCAGGTCGCCGTCCACGTAGATCCGGGCGACGCCTGCCACGGGGTCGTACACCCCGGCGAGATAGGCCCACTCGCCCACCCGGGGTGTTCCGCCGGTGACCCGGGTCCGGCCGTCCGCCGAGGGCAGATCGAAGCTCCAGACGGGCGTCCCGTCGGGGGCGATGCCGGTGCCGAGGGTGAAGTTCGGTGCGTCCGCGATGCCGGACTGGCTGAGGGCCGTCATCTCCCTGCCGGTGTCGTCGGGGAGCACCCACGCCCCGGCGGTGAAGGCGCGGGTGGTGTCCACGACGGGACCGCCCGTGTTCAGGTAGCTGTCCGGACCGCCGTCGAGGACCGCGGCGCCCGGAGCCGTTCCGTGAGGCCCGAATTCACCGAACCGCACACCTGCGCCGGCCATGCCCCGGTAGGGCCCCGCCCAGGCCTCGGCCCACGGGGAACGGTTGGGGTCGTCCAGCCTCCAGGCCGCTGCCGGCGGGGGCTGGGTCACGGTCGTGTAGTGGCAACGTCCCTGGTGGCCAGAGTCGCTCCACGGGCCGTCGCCGACGCCGTCCTCGGCGCGCACGGGCCACCGCACCGGGGTGTCGTCGGGGACGGTGTCCGGCACGGTCCACGCGTGGACGCTTCCGGTGGGCTGCGGCGCGGTGGCGGCGCGCGGCCGGTGCTCGGCGCCGTCCGCACCGGTCCGGACGGCCTCGAACCGGGCGGGGAGCTGATCGGCGCCCGCGTCGTTCAGCGTCGGCCGGTCGCGGACGGCGGCTGCCCGCGTGACATCGCAGTTGGCGTCCCCCGTGGTCAGCGCGTCGATCGCCGGCCGGGACGGCCGTGTGTTCCCGACGGCCGACGCCCCGGGCACCACGATGGCGGTGACCGACACGAGCGCGGTGACCAGGGTGGTACGCGCTAAGGATCTGACGTTCAAAGTCCCTCCCGGTGTGCGGTGCGAGCAGGCAGGAACCTGTCCGACGTGCACGCACCCCCGGCACCAGCTGCCCCGCCGGTGCGACCGGGACGGCCCCGAGGTGTCGGACCGGATCAGTGATCCGGCCCCTGCGGCACGTCGGCCCCCGCCGACGCCTTGTAAGGCCCCAGAGTAGAACGGGGGTACGACAGTGCGTGTTTGTGGACTCAGATGCCTTCGGCCATCGCCGGTACGTCAGGCCCCACCAGCCCTATCGGGCGAACGTCCGCAGGTCCCTGGCCAGTGAGCTGATGGCGGCGGGGTTGCGCGGGCTCTCGACCAGGTCAACGTAGTCGAGGACGACGATCCGGTCGTTCTTGATCGCCGATACGCCTGCGAGCGGCTTGTAGGACTTCAGGAACTTCCGCTTCTGGTCGGCGCCCGTGTCCCCGTAGTTGTTGATGACGATGACCTCGGGGTCGCGGTCGACCACCGTCTCCCAGCCGACCGTCGTCCAGCTGTCCTCGAGGTCCTTCATGATGTGGTCGCCGCCGGCTTTGGTGATGATGTCGTGCGGCCCGGCGTACGCGCCCGAGGTCAGCGGTTTGTCATTCCCGTCGTCGTACAGGAAGACACGGAGGCGGTCGCTGCCCTTCGCCGCCTTCGCCCGGGCGTCGGCGACCTCCTTCCTGAAGGCCGTGATCAGGGTGTCCGCCCGGTCCTCGACGTCGAAGATCTCTCCGAGGTTCCGGAGGTCCGTGTAGAGCGCTTCGAGCGGGGGCATGACCCCGCGGGCCTTGCCCTGCCCGTTGCGGCACGACTCGCTGAGCAGGTAGGAGTCCACGCCCACGCGCTTCAGTTCGGCGGGAGTGAACCCCTCCCCCTCGTTGAAGCCGTAGTTCCAGCCGGCGAAGACCAGGTCGGCACGTGCGTCGAGGACCAGTTCCTTGTTGATCCGCTCCTTGGAGAGCCACTTGGTCTTCCTGTAGCCGTCCTTCCAGGGGACGGACGTCATGTCGCCCTTGTCGTCGGGCATCACGTAGCCGGCCATGTGGTCCGCCAGACCGAGGGCGAACATGATCTCGGTGATGCCGACGTCGTTGGTGACGACGCGCTGCGGGGCCTTGTCGTAGCTCTTCTTCTCGCCGCAGTTCTCGACGGTCACCGGGTAGTGCCGGTCGCCTCGGCCGGCGTCGTCCTTCCCGTCGGCCTTTGATGTGACGTCCGCTCCGCAGCCGGTGAGGGCCAGAGCGGCTACGAGAGCGAGGGCTGCGGGACGCAACGGGTTCGGCATGGTGGTCGAGGCTCCTCAGGAGGTGGGGCGGGCAGGAGGAAGGTCGAAGAGCAGTTGGAGCGCGCCGGTCCCGGGGTGCGCGACGCGGTGCGCCCGTACGCCGAAGACGTCGGCCAGCAACTCGGTGGTCAGGACGGTGTGCGGGGCCCCGGAGGCGACGATCCGGCCGCTGTCGATGACGTGGACGAGGTCGCAGTGCAGGGCGGCGAGGTTCAGGTCGTGCAGGGCGGTGAGCACGGTCAGGCCGCTGCTCCGGACCAGGGCGAGGACTTCCAGCTGATGGGCGATGTCCAGGTGGTTGGTGGGCTCGTCGAGGACCAGGACCCGGGGCTGCTGGGCGAGGGCGCGGGCGATCAGGACGCGCTGCCTCTCGCCGCCGGAGAGGGTGAGGAAGCCGCGTTCGGCCAGGTGTCCTGCGCCGACCCCCTCCAGGGCGTCGGCGCAGAGGCGGCGGTCCTCGTCGGTCGTCCGGGCCACCGGCCCCTGATGCGGCAGACGTCCCATGGCGACGATCTCGGCCACGGTGAAGTCGAATTCCGCGACCGCGTCCTGCGGAAGCGCGGCCAGCCGGCGGGCGCTTTCCCGGGTGCTCAGGGCGTGGAGGTCCTCACCGCCGATCCTGACGGCGCCGGCCGAGGGGCGCAGGGCCCGGTAGACGCAGCGCAGCAGCGTGGACTTCCCGCTGCCGTTGGGACCGACCAGGCCGACGAGCTGCCCGTCGGCCGCGCCGACGGTGACCTGGTCCACCAGCCGTGCACCGGCGATATCGACGGTGAGCGCGTCGATGTCGATCCGCATCAGATGCCTCCGAAGGAGTAGGCGCGCCGGCGCATGAGGAGGATGAAGCAGGGAACGCCGATGACCGCGGTGAGCACGCCCACCGGCAGCTCGGCCGGTGCCAGCACCACGCGCGAGAGGATGTCCACCCAGATCAGCAGGACGGCTCCCGTGAGGGGCGCGACGGCCAGGAGCCTGCGGTGGTCCGCGCCGACCAGCATCCGAACGGCGTGCGGGACCATCAGGCCGACGAAGCCGATCGCTCCGCTCACCGCGACGACCGCCCCGGTGACGGCCGCGGAGACGAGGAAGAGCTCCTTGCGCAGCCTCCCGGGATCGACTCCGAGTGCGGCGGCGGTCTCATCCCCCATGGCGAGGGCGTTCAGCCGCCGGGCCGACCAGCCGAGGTGCGCGAGGCCGGCGAGCACCGCTCCTGCGGCGATCGGCACGGCAGCCCAGTTGGCCCCGCTGAGACTGCCGAGCAGCCACATCATCGCCGAGCGGGCCGCTTCCCCTCGCTCGGCCGCGAACACCATGAACGTGGTGACGGCCGAGAAGCCGTAGTACATCGCGGTCCCCGTCAGGATGAGCCGGAGCGGGGTCAGTCCGCGTTCGGTGCGGGCGACCGCGTACACGAGCACCATGGCGAGGAGTGCGGAGAGGAACGCCGCCGTGGACAGGGCCCAGATGCCGAGCGCTCCCAAGACCCCGAAGATGAGCACGGCGTTGGCGCCGACCGCCGCACCCGAGGAGATGCCGAGCACGAACGGATCGGCGAGCGCGTTGCGCACCATGGCCTGGACGGCGACGCCGATGGCCGACAGACCGGCCCCCACGACGGCGGCCAGCACGGCCCGCGACAGGCGCAGTTCCCACACGATGGTGTAGGCCGGGACCTCGTCGGGGCCGATGGCCCCGCCGGTCAGTCCGGCCCACAGGTAGCGCAGCACCTCCGCCCAGGAGAGTCCCGAGGCCCCGAGGCCCGCCCCGCAGACGAGCGAGACGGAAAGGGCCAGGCAGAGACTGGTCAGGAGGAGGGGCAGGGGTACGCGCCGCGGTGGCGCCGAACCGGTGCCGACGCGCGCCGGGCGCGAGGGTTCGGAGGATATGCGGTCGAGAGACGTGGCCACAGGCCGGTCGCTTTCGCCTCGGGCCGTACGTCTGCGCGAGGAGGAGCGGCCCCGGACGGCGGCCGCCCCGCGCAGCGCCTTTTCGCAGTCCACGGCGAATGGTCAGGAGCCTTCTCCCCCACGGGTGATCGGGCTCGCGGAACCTATGGTTCCGCCTACCGTTGCGGGTCAGCGCCGGATTTCGACCGGACTTCCCCCGCGGGGAATTCGCAGCTTAGCGCGTGGCGGTGCGGCCGGGGCGAGCCCTCGGTGTGCCGACGGCGGCCTCCGCGTCACGGTGGAACTGCCCGCGACGGCCCCGCCCACCGGCAGCTGGCGCATCGGAGTGTACGGGCGGGGCCGGGAGTGAGAGGGCTCGGACGTCGTACGGCAGGATGGTGCCATGAGCGTAGTCAAGATCAATGTGCTGACCGTCCCCCAGGAACAACGCGAGACGCTGGAGAAGCGCTTCGCCTCCCGCGCCCACGCCGTGGAGAACTCCGACGGATTCGAGTGGTTCGAGCTGCTCCGGCCCGTCGAGGGCACGGACGACTACCTCGTCTACACGCGCTGGCGTGACGAGGCCTCCTTCCAGGCGTGGATGGAGGGGCCGATGAAGGCGGCCCACCAGGGGGGCGACGCCGGCGGCGAGCGCCCCAAGCCCGCGGCCGGCGGGTCCACGGTGTGGTCCTTCGAGGTCGTGCAGCAGGCCGCGCCGACCGGCGCGTGAATGGGCGCGTAACCAGGCGCGCACCGGTGGGTCACCTGCCCGGGCCGACCGGTGACCGGCCGGGCGGGCCTGCCCGGCCGGTCTCTCCTTCGGCCGGGCTCCGGCACCTCAGCGGTCGACCGGCGGCAGCCGGGGCAGGCCGGTGTCGAGCATGACGCGGTCGACGGTCCCGTCCAGGACGCTGTCCGGGCCGATCACGGTCTCGACACCGTCGGGCAGTACATCGCGGGTGCGGTACCAGTCCCGCAGTTGCTCCGCGTTGACCTCGTCGGCGATCGGTTTGGTGGCGTGCCGGGCGACGGTCTCGGCGAACGGCACGTCCAGGTAGTACCCGTGGGTCGGGCCCCGGTGGTCGGCGCGCAGCCGGGTGAGCATGGCACCGTAGTGGTCGGCGTAGAGGATGCCTTCGACCACGACGTGGTAGCCGGCGTCCAGGGCGTAGCGGGCCGTCAGGTCGATCAGGCCGATGTTCGACGCCCCCGGCCGGTCGCGTTCGCGCAGCACGGTGCGGCGCAGGTTGTCCTGGCCGACCACGGCCAGTCCGCGGCCGAACCTGTCGCGGAGACCGGCCGCGATGCTCGACTTCCCCGATGCGCTGTTGCCGCGCAGGATGATCAGCCTGGTTTCCTCGGTGCCCACGTTCACGGCGGCCACGCTAGCCCCGCCGGTGCCGGCCCCGCGTCGAACGGCTTCCGGCTGGTCACTCCCAGGTCGCAGGCGGTCTCCTCCCGGCGGTTGATTCCCCGCGGCCCGCGCGGTTCTTAGGATCATTCTTCGAGGAACGGACCGATGGACCGGTGGAGCACTACATGACCCTGCTGGACGTACTGCTGGACGCGGTCCGTGAGGCCCCTGCGCAGGTCGTCGTTCACGTTCGCGGCGACGGCAGCGAACTGAGCGTCACGCTGCGCGAGCTCCGGGACGATTCCTTGCGCGTGGCCGGCGGACTCCGCGAGGCGGGGGTGGCGCCGGGGACCTGTGTGCCGTTGCTGGCCGACCGCAGCGAGGACTTCCAGCCGATGTTCTGGGGTGCGGTGGCGGCCGGCCTCGTTCCGGTTCCGCTGGCTCCGGACGCCCGTCGGGTGCTGCCGGTCTGGGAGCACCTGGGGCGACCGCCCGTCGTCGTGGACGCCTCGACCGCGTCTCTGACGGGTGAACTCCCCGACGGCGTACGCGCCCTGACTCTCGATGCTCTGCGGGAGGGACCGGTGCTGCGGGATCCGGTCGTCGCCGCAGGGCACGACGACGTCGCGTTCGTGCAGTTCTCCTCGGGGAGCACCGGTGCGCCCAAGGGGGTGGAGGTGACGCACGGTGCGGTGCTGGCCAATCTGGAGCAGATACGGGCTGCCTCGGCGCTCGGCGCCGACGACGTGGTGGTCAGCTGGATGCCGTACTTCCACGACATGGGGCTCATCGGCACCCATCTCGCTCCGCTGGCCGCTCGGGCCCGGCAGGTCAAGATCGGTCCGTTGACGTTCGCCAAGCGGCCCCGCGTGTGGTTCGAGGTGGCGGCCCGGCACCGGGCCACGGTGCTGTCCGCGGCCAACTTCGCGCTGGCGCTGGCCGTGCGCCGTGTTCCCGACGAGGTCCTGGCCCGGCTGGACCTCTCCGCCGTACGGCTGCTCCTGGTCGGGGCGGAGCCGATCGCGCCCGCGGTGTGGCGTGCCTTCGCCCTCAGGACACGGGCGGCCGGACTGGATCCGGCGGCGGCCCAGCCCGTCTACGGCCTGGCGGAGGCGACGCTGGCGGTGACCTTCCCGCCGCCGGGAGAGGTGGCCGTGCCGTTGGTCCTGGACCGGGCGTCGTTGAGCGGTGGAGTGGCGGTGGACGCCGGACCGGGCGAAGGAGCCGTCGAGTTGATGGACGTGGGGCGGCCCGTGACGGGCTGCGCCGTGCGCATCGTCGATGACGCGGGAACCGTCCTCGGGGACCGGCGGGTCGGCCACATCATGGTGAGCGGCCCCCAACTGGCCCGTGGCTACCACCGCCTTCCCGGCGTGAGCGCGGAGGTGTTCGCCGAGGGGTGGCTCCGCACCGGTGATCTCGGGTTCCTGCGGGACGGGCGGCTGTGCGTCACGGGCCGCCACAAGGACGTGCTGTTCCTCAACGGCCGCACCTTCCACGCCACGGACGTGGAGGCGGTCGCGGCGGCGACACCCGGGCTGCCGCCCGGCGCCCCGGCGGTGGTCGGTTCGACCGACCCGGTCAGCGGTGCGGAGCGCGTCGTGGTGTTCGTCCCCTGGGCGCGGCCCCCGCGCGACGCGGCGGAGGTGCTCGAACGCGTCGCGGCGCGGGTGCGCGAGGCCCTGTTCCATGACGACGTGCGGGTGCTGGCCCTGCCGCCGGGGGCGTTCCCTCGTACGACGAGTGGCAAGCTGCAGCGCCGGCGGTTGCGGGAGCGCTTCGAGACGGGCGAGTTCGCGGCCGGTTGGCGGCGGGCGGGTGACGGCGATGGTCTCCCGACCGAGGCTCCCGGCCGGGCGGAAGCGCCGCGGTCGTCGGCGGAGCCCCGCGCGGAGGCGCCCCGGGCACGGGCCGAGACCGTCGCGGAGGCGCCCCGGACGTGGGCCGAGACCGTCGAAGCCGTGCGGGAGGTGTGGGCGCGGGTACTGGACCGGCCCGCCGCGTCGATCGGGGCGCACGAGTCGTTCGGCGGCCTCGGGGGGACGTCGCTGAAGGCCATGGAGGTGCTGGTGGCGCTGGAGGACGCCTTCGGTGTGACGCTGCCACCGGCGGTCATCCGTGACCACGGCACGGTCACCGCCCTCGCCGGTCACCTTCTGACGGTCGCCCCCGGGACGGACCCGGCCGCCACCTCCACACCCGCTTGCCCCGAAGCCACCACCTCGACGGCCGTCATCGGGATGGCCTGCCGGTTTCCCGGCGCCGACACCCCCGAGGCCTTCTGGGACCTACTCGTCGACGGGCACGACGCCGTCACTCCCGTACCGCACGGGCGTTGGGGCGACGGCCACGACCGTCCGGGGGCCGGGCCGACGGCTCCCCGGAAGCGCTGGGCGGCGCTGCTGGAGGACCCGGCCGCCTTCGACGCCGGCTACTTCGGCATCGGTGAGGACGAGGCGCGCGCACTCGACCCGCAGGCGCGGCTCTTCCTCGAACTCGCGCACGAGGCCCTCGAACGTGCCGGATACGCGGGGCCCCGTCGGCGCGGCCGCAGGATCGGTGTGTTCGCGGCGGCCGGGGACAGCGGCTACCGGGAGGTCCTGGAACGGGCCTCGTCCGACGGGTCTCCGCCGCCGTCCACCGCGCTCACCGGGAATCTGCCCGCCCTCATCGCCGCCCGCGTCTCCCAGAGCCTGGACCTCGACGGTCCCGCGCTCGCCGTGGACACCGCCTGCTCCTCGGGCCTGGTGGCCCTGCATCTGGCCCGGCGCAGCCTCCTGGACGGCGAGTGCGACCTCGCCGTCGTCGGCGGGGTCAACCTCCACCTGACCTCCGCCCCGCACCGGTTGCTGGAGGAGGCGGGGGCCCTGTCCCCCACCGGGCGCAGCCGCGCGTTCAGCGCCGACGCCGACGGCTTCGTGCCCGGCGAGGGAGGCGCGGCCATCGTCCTGACGCGCCTCGACGCGGCCCGGCTCGCGGATGATCCGGTGCTCGCGGTGGTCCGGGGCACGGCCGTCAACAACGACGGCCGGTCGATGAGCCTCATGGCGCCCAATCCGCTGCGGCAGCGCGAGGCCATCACCCGGGCGTACGAGGCGGCGGGCGTGGACCCCGCGTCGGTGACGTATGTGGAGTCCCACGGGACCGGCACGGCTGTGGGGGACCCGATCGAGCTGCGGTCCCTCGCCCACGCCTTTCCCGTACGGCCCGACGGCGAGCCTCGGTTGCTCGGTTCGGTGAAGACGAACATCGGGCATCTGCTGAACGCCGCCGCGCTGCCCGCGCTGGTGAAGGTCGTGCTGGCCCTGGGCCACCGCAGGCTGCCGCCGTCCCTGCACCACGCCCCGGCGTCCCGGGGCCTCGCCCCCGCCGGTTTCTCCGTGGTGACCGAGGCCCGGGACTGGACGTCCGCCGGGCCCCTCGTCGCGGGGATCAACGCGTTCGGTTTCGGCGGTACGAATGCCCATGCCGTCCTCGAGCAGGCGCCGCTCCCGCAGCCCTCACCTCTCCCGGCAGTCCCGGCCTCGCTGTCGCCGGACGCAGCGGGCGAAGCCGCCGTCGAGGCACCTCACTTGCTGACCCTCTCGGCGCGCAGTGCGGGCGGGCTGCGGGACGCGGTGGCCCAGCTCACCGCCCACCTGGAAAGCCGTCCGCACCTGCGCGAGGGCGACGTCTGCCGGACCGCGAGCACATCCCGGGACGAGGGTCCCCACCGGCTCGCCGTCATCGCGGACGGTGATCTGCGCGAACGGCTCGCCGCCATCGCCGCCGGGAGCGGCGAAGCGGGCGGGCACGTCGGGAGCGTCGTCCGTTCCCGGCAGCGCGTGGTCTTCCTGTTTCCCGGACAGGGATCGCAGTTCCCCGGCCAGGACCTGGCGCTGTACCGAACGGCGTCGGTGTTCCGGGACACGTTCGACGAGGCGTCCGCGGTCCTCGGTCCGGTGTGCGGCCGGACCCTGCTGGACTGGGGGCTGGATCCGGAGGTGGACGCCGCCGCACAGGCCGTGACGGAGGTGGCGCAGCCGCTCCTCGTCGCCTCCGGGGTGGCACTCGCCCGCCAGTTGCGCACGTGGGGCGTGGAACCCGACGCGGTCGCCGGGCACAGCGTCGGGGAGATCACCGCCGCCTGTGTCAGCGGGGTGCTGAGCCTTCCGGAGGCGGTACGGTTCGCGGCCGAACGCGGCCGTCTCATGGGTACGTTCACCGAGCCGGGCGCCATGATCGCCGTCCGCGGAGGCGAGGACGCGGTCGCCGCGGCGGTGGCGGCGTCCGACGGGGCGCTCGCCGTGGCCGCGTACAACGGTCCCGGGCTCCAGGTCCTCTCCGGGACCGTCTCCGCCGTGGAGCGCGCCGCCCTCGGCCTCGACGCCCAGGGCGTCCCCACCCGTCGTCTGCGGGTCTCCCGGGCCTTCCACTCACCGCTGATGAGGCCGGTCGGCGACCTTCTCGCCGACGCGGCCCGTGCGCTGGCCCCGCGGGCCCCGTCCGTCCCGCTCATGAGCACCGTCACCGCCGAGTGGCAGCCGGTCCTCGGCCCGGAATACCTGCGCGAGCACGCCGAACGCCCGGTGGTGTTCGGGGCGGCCGTGGAGCGCCTGGCCCGGGAGGGGTACGGCACCTTCGTGGAGATCGGCCACGGCGCGACCCTGTCGGGTGCGGTCCGCGGGGCGACGGGAGGACACCTGGCCGGCACACCGGTGGCGCACGTCGGCGGGGCCTCTGCCTCTCCCTCTGCCTCCGGTCCATCCACCCCATCCGATACGCCCGAAGATTCCGGCGCGTCCAGCGCGTCCAGCGGCCGAACGACGGTGATGTGCGCCCTTCCGGGACGTCCGGGCGACCGCGCGGACACGGAGCGGCCCCCCGGTGACGGGCACGGCGGGCGCACGGCGCTCCTGGAAACCGTCGGCCGCCTGTGGTCGCTCGGCGTACCGCTGGACCGCACCGCCCTCGACGCGGGGCACCGCCGGATTCCCCTGCCCACCTACCCCTTCCAGCGCAGCCGGTACTGGCCCGGTCCTCCGCCCTCGAGCCCTCTCCTGCACCGGGTCCTGTGGGAGGACGCCCCGCTGCCCGCAAACGCGGCGGGGGCCGTGCGCTCGGTGCTGCTGACCGGACCGGACTCCGCGTTCGTCGACCGGCTCGCCTCGCAGCTCGCCGCCGAGGGCATCCGGAGGTACGAACCGGGCGACGGGCCGCCGGACGCCGTGGTCCTGGTGGCCGGGCCCGCTCCCGGTCAGGACACCGGCGACGCGCTCGGCCGGGCCCAGGACGCCGCGCTGGCCGCCTTCGACGAGGCGCTCGCACGGTTGGACGAGACGCGTGCGGACCGGCTGTTGGTGGTGACCGAGGACGTGCAGGTCACTAGGGCCGTACGGGAACGTGCACGGCCGGCCCACGCCGTCCTCGGCGGACTCCTGCTGGCCCTGCCGCAGGAGACTCCGGGCGCTTCGGCCGTCGCCGTCGACCTCTGTTCGCTGGACACCCCGTCCCAGCGCCTGGCGGCCGTGCTGGCCGAGCTGGCGTCGGGCGGCACTCCGGGCAGGGCCGCCACCGTCGCCTGGCGGGCGGGGCGCAGGCTCACCCGCCGCTTCGTACCGCTGACGAACGGCGGCGACCCAGCACCGACCGGTGCGACGCGATCGGTGCTGCCGCCCGACGGCACGTTCCTCATCACCGGAGGCGGCGGCGGAATCGGTGCCGCGCTCGCCCGCGACCTCGCCGGCCGGGGCCGCCCGACTCTCGTGCTCGCCGGGCGCTCCCCGCACCCGCCCGAAGGGCTGGCCGAGGAACTCCGCTCGCTGGGCGCCACCGTCCACTACCGCGTGGCCGACGTCTCGGTGGAGCGGGAGGTCGACGCGCTCCTCGCCGGACTGCCCCGCCTCGACGCCCTCTTCCACGCCGCGGGGGTGGTGCGGCCGGGCACCCTGCGGAACAGGTGCGCGGAGGAGACGGCGGACGTCCTGGCGGCCAAGACCCGGGGCACTCTGCTGCTGTCGCTGGCCCTGCGCCGGCACGGGCTCGACCCGGCGGTCCGTATCGCGTTCTCCTCCGTCAGCGCCGTGCTGCCCGGTCTGGCGGGCGCGCTGGGCGACTACGCCGGTGCCAACGCCTTCCTCGACGCGTTCGCCGCGTCGGAACGCCACGCGGGCAGGCCCTGGCAGTCGGTGAACCTCGCCGCGTTCGCCGGGACCGGCATGGCAGCGGCCATCGGCACCGGGGCGGATGAGGGCTCCACCGCTGTACGGAGCGCCGGAGGCCGGCCCGTTGCCCCCGCTGCCGCGCTGGCGGCACTGCGTACGGCATGCGGCGTCGACACGGCTCAGCTGCTGCTCGCCGACCTCACGCCGTCCCCGCGACCTGCGGTCCTGACGCCCTCGCCCGCGACGGCAGCAGCCACGGGAACGGATCCGGCGACCCCGCGCCGGGCGCCCAGCCCCAGCCCCGCCACCGCCACGAGCGTGAGCCGGAGTACGCGGCCGGGGGCCCGGCCCCGTACCGGTACCGAAGCGTTGCTCCGACGGCTGCTGGCCGCAGCGCTGCGCCTGCCTCCCGCCGGGATCCCCGACGACGAGCCGTTCCTCACCCTCGGCCTCGACTCACTCGCCGCCGTCGACCTCGTCAAGCAGCTCGAACGGGAGCTGGACAGGCCCCTGCCCGCCACGCTGTTCTTCGAGTACCGGACCGTCGCCGAGCTGGCCGCGCACCTCGACACAACCCCCTCCCCGGCTCCGGTGCCGACTCCTGGGCCCGCCGCTGTGCCTGCTGTGCACGCTCCTGTGCCGCAGGGGGTTCCCTTCCCGCTCACCCCCGTCCAACGGGCCCTGTACACCAGCAGCCGGCTCCACCCGGAGGTGCCGGCCCACGGCTACGTCCGCCAGACCGTGCAAGGCCCCCTGGACACCCGGCTCCTGGGCCGGGCGCTCGCCGCGCTCGCCGACCGGCACACCATGCTGCGGATCCGCGTCGAGAGCATCGGGAGCACCCCGGACGGGATCGGCTCGGCGACACCGCGGCAGTACGTCGCACCGCCCGCCGCTCTCTCCACCTGGTACGAGGTACAGGAGCTTTCCGGGCGTATCGAGGAGCTCGAAACAGCCCTGTGCAACCGGCCGTTCGACCTCGCCACCGAGCCACCCGTACGCGCCGTCCTCGCCCGGGAGAGCCCGGAGCTGTCCCATCTGGTGCTGGTGATCCACCATGCGGCCGGTGACGGATACAGCCTCAACGTCCTCACCGGGGAACTCTGGTCGCTCTACACCGCCCTCGCCCACGGGCCCGAGTACGGGCACGCACCGACGCTGCCCCCGCTCGGCACCGACTTCGCGCGGTACGCGACCGCTGCCGCCGATGAGCGGTCCTCCACGGACGGCGCGAGGGCTCTCGCCGACGACCGGCGGTACTGGTCGGAGCGGCTGGCCTCCCGGCGCGAGCCGCTGCACCTGCCGTACGACGGTGATCCGGCCGCCCTTCCGACGGCTCCCCTGGCCACGCGTCAGAGCGCCCTCGACGCGGTGCTGACCGCCGCGTTGGAGAAGCGGGCCGCGGCTCACGGGGTGAGCCTGTTCCATCTGCTGCTCGCCGTGCACGTGCGCTGTCTTGCCCGGTGGAGCGGACAGCGGGAGATCGCGGTGAACGTGGCCCGTGCCCGGCGGGAGGGGCGGATGCCCGGTCTGGACCGGCTCGTGGGGCCGCTCGCCGACACCCTTCCCCTGCTGTGCGGGACGGACCCGGACGAGCCGGTCGGGGCCCTGGCCGAGCGGCTGGCGGGGATCTGGCTGGAGGGCGAGAAACACGCGAGCCCCACCGGCCTTGACCTGGCGCGGCTGCTTCCGGCGGGCCCGTCCGGGGCCGGACCCCGGACGGTGAGCCCGGCCGGCTTCAGTTTCTCGCGCTTCCCCGCTGCCCTGGACGAGCATTGTCCGGTGAAGGTGCGGCCGACCGCCGCCGGCACCGCCACCGCCGCGACACGCCTGAGCCTGCTGTGCTGGCAGGACGAGACGGTCCTGCGCTTCTCGTGGAACTTCCCCGTCCGGCTCTTCGCCCCGGCGACGGTGGCCCGCCTGGACCGCGACTTCCACGACGAGTTGGCCGCTCTCGTCGGGCCTCGGCCCGACGTCCCGGACCTTCCCCCGGTCCGGTCCCTGTCCGGCGCCGGAGCCGTACGGAGCGAGCCCGCTTCCGCCGCACCGGCTGTCACGGAAGCACCGGAAGACCCGCCACACCGGGACACCCGATCCGCCACCCTCGTGCGCCGGCTGGTCGGGCGGTTCCGGGCCACCCCGGACGCGGTCGCCGTCGACACCGGCGACGCCACCCTGACGTACGCCGAACTCGACCGCGCCTCCCACGCCCTCGCGGCCTCGCTCCTGGCCCGCGGCGTCACTCCGGGAAGCCTGGTCGGGCTGCTCACCGAGCCCGGCGCCGACACCGTGGTCTCGGTCGTCGCGGCCCTGCGCGCCGGGGCGGGCTGGGTTCCGCTGGACGCCGGTCACCCGACCGCGCGGCTGGTGGACCAGCTCACGCGCTCGGGGGCCCGTACGGTGCTCTGTCACGCCGCCACCCGGGCGGTGGGCGACACGCTCGGCGACGTCACCCTGGTGTCCGTCGACGCTTCCCCGCCGCTCCCGTCGGATGCGCGGCAGGGTTGCGCCGCGGGCGCGGGCCGGGCCGCCGGGTGGGTCCTGGCCCCGGACGGGGGACCCGCACCCGACGGCCCGGTCGACGCCGGCGAGACCGCCTATGTGATCTTCACTTCCGGATCCACCGGCAGGCCCAAGGCCGTGCCCATCACCCACCGGTCGATGGAGAACTACCTCAACTGGGCGATCGGCACCTTCGGGTACGACGAGCACGACCGGCTCGCCCAGACCGCCTCGCCCTGCTTCGACGCCTCCGTCCGCCAGCTCCTCGCCCCGCTGCTCGTCGGCGCCACCGTGGTCACGGTGGCCTGGGACCTGCTGCGCGATCCCGACCGGCTGCTGACGTACGTCGAACACAGCCGGATCACCGTCTGGAGCTCCGTCCCCACCCTCTGGGAGCAGCTCCTCAGCGCTTCCGAGGAACGGGTGCGGCACGGCGCGCCTCGGCCGGACCTGGCCGCTCTCCGGTGGATCCATGTCGGCGGCGAGGCCCTGTCACCCGCCCACGTACGCCGCTGGTTCGACCTCTTCGGCACCGGCCAGCACATCGCCAACCTGTACGGCCCGACCGAGGCGACCATCAACACGAGCTGCCACATCATCCGTGCCCGGCCCGGCGACCAGGTGCGGCGGCTCCCCATCGGCCGCCCGGTCTCGGGCACGGAGGTGGAGGTCGTCGGCCCCGGCGGGGAGTGCCTGCGGCCCGGTGAGGCCGGCGAGCTCCTCATCTCCGGAATCGGCCTGACCCCGGGGTATCTCGGCGAACCGGCCCTGACCGAGGCCGCGTTCACGGTCCGGCGCGGGCGGCGCTGGTACCGCAGCGGCGACCGGGTGCGGTGTTCCGAGGACGGCACCCTGGAGTTCCTCGGGCGGCTGGACGACCAGGTGAAGATCCGGGGCAACCGGGTCGAGCCGGGAGAGATCGAGGCGGTGCTCGAGACCCACCCGGACATCACCCGCGCCGTCGTCCTCGCCCAGGACGGCCGCCTCACCGCCTTCGTGACCCCCGGGCCCGGCCCGTCCGGTGCGGATGCCGTGGCGCTGCGGCTCCATCTGGCGAAATCGCTGCCTGGTTACATGCTTCCGTCCCGGATCACCCGTGTCGGCAGGATGCCGCTCACGAGCACGGGCAAGATCGACCGCCGTGCGCTGAGCCAGCAGACTCTCCAGCCCTTCCAGGAAGCTGCCGTCCCGCCCGGCGCGGACACGGATACCGGCCTCGGCGCCCGTGCGGGAGACGTCCGTACCCCGCCCCGCACTGCGACCGAGGTCCGGCTGGCCGCCATCTGGTCCGCCCTGCTCCGGACCGAAGACGTGTGCCGCGAGGACGACTTCTTCGCCCTCGGCGGCGACTCCCTGCTCGTGCTGGAGGTGTTCGCCCAGCTGGAGAAGCAGAGCGGGCCGCTCCCCCGGCCGACCGTGATCTACCGTCACCGTACGCTCGCGGCCCTCGCGGGCGCGGTGGACGCGGGCGTCGACGCCGCGGCGAACGCACCGGCACGGGAACGCGATGGAACCGCCGCCCGCCTCCGGAGCCTCGATCCGGCGGGGAGTCCCGCGCCGTTCCCGCTCACCCCCACCCAGCGGGGCTTCCTGCTGGCCGAAGCCATGGCACCGGGTGCGACATCGTCCGGGCTCACGCGGTTGCGGCTGCACGGCCGCCTCGACCCCGCCCGCTTCCAGAGCGCGGTGGACACGCTCGTCGGACGCCATCCGATGCTGCGTACGGTCTTCCCCGCCGGGGCGCGCCCGGCCGTCCAGCAGGAGCTTCCGCCCTCGCTGCGTCTGCCGATCGACTTCGAGACCCTTACCGACCCGGAGCAGGTGGAAGAACGGGTCACCGCCGAACGGGCGCGCCGATTCGAACCCTGGGCATGGCCCCTGCTGCGCCTGCGGGTGCTCACCGTCGCACCCGACGAACACGTTCTGGTGGCACACGCGCACCACATCATCGGCGACGGTTACAGCGCGGCCCTCCTGGTGAGGGAGCTGACGGCCGTGTACGACTCCCTGTCCCGCGGTGAGGAACTGGCGACTGCTCCTCTGCGCAGTACCTTCCGCGATCACGCCGTCCAGCTCGCGGAGCGCAACGATGCCGCCACCACGGCGGGCCCCGGAGCGGGCTCCGTCAGACCGCCCGGCGGGGACCGGTGGGCACGGCTGAGCGCGCCCTACCGGCCGCCCGTGCTCTCCGCCGGCACGAGCACCGTCACGCCTTCGGGCACGAGCGAGAGCCCGCTCTTCCACACCCACGGGTTCACGGTCGGCCCCGGCCAGGTGGAGGCGCTGCGCCGTCTCGCCGCGCGCACCGGCTCCACCCTCTACGCCCCGGTGCTCACCGCCTACTACCGGGCGCTCGTGGCGGCCACCGGCCGGGCGGATCTGGTGCTCGGTCTCGCGGTGAGCGGCCGGGACGATGCCCTGCCCGACGCGCACCGGGTGTTCGGGCCCTTCGCCAGGGCTGTTCCCCTGCGGCCGGCCGGTCCGGTGACCGGGGGCGGACGAGGGGGACCCGGGCGGCCCGACGACGCGGGTTTCGAGGACGATGTGCGGCGCGTCGCGGCCGAGGTCGCCGCAGCGCGGGCGTACGAGGGGGTCGTGCCGCTGCTGCCCGGCGGGCTGCCCCTGGCCTCGCAGTTCTTCTTCACCTATCTGGACTTCTCCGCCCTGGGCCCCGAGAGCGGCGGGGCGCTGACGGTCACCCGGGAGGACGGCGACAGCGCGTACACGCCGCCTCCCGCCGGTACGGATGTGTTCCTCGCGGCCCGTCCGGACGACGGGCGGCTGCGGATCACCGTCCGTGCGGCGGCGAGGGCGTTCACCCCGGAGGAACTGGCCGCGTTCGCGGACTCGATCCGCGACGGTCTCGTGCGGGCGGCGGCCTCGGCGGTGCCCGGTCCCGGCCGTCCCGACCGGCGGGGCGGCCCCGGCCGGGGCCGGTGGATGGACGCCGCGCTCGTCGGCTATCTGCCGTCCCCGGCCGACCTCGCCCGGCTGGCGGGCCTGCCGGGGACGGCGCTGCCGCGCGAGGAGTTGCGGACCCTGCTGTTCCCCGACGGGCGGCCACGGCTCCTGGAGACTCTGCGCACGCCGCTGGGCCGTTCGGGGTTCGTGTGCGTCCCGCTCTTCGCGGACGAACTCGCCCCCGGTGACGACCTCCTCGGGCACACCACGCGGGGCGTCGAGCTCGCTTCGTCACTCGGTGCGCGGGCCGTGTCCCTGGCCGGAATGATCCCCGCGCTCACCGGATACGGATTCGACGTCCTGCGGGCCGTCGGCATGACCGGAACCGTCCCCGGCGTGCCTGCCGACCCCGCTCTGCCCGGGGTCCCTGCCGCTTCCGCGGCCCTCGCGGTCCCTGCCGCCCCCGCTGTCACTACCGGTCACGCGGCGACTGTCGTGTCCGTCGTCAGGACCGTGCACTCCGCTCTCGACGCGACCGGGCAGGAACTGGGCTCTCTCACCGTCGCGTTCGTGGGGCTCGGCTCGATCGGCTGCTCCTCGCTGGAGTTGCTGCTCACCCGGGCCCAGCGGCCGCCCGCCCGGCTGCTGCTCTGTGACGTGCCGGGCAGTGGGCCGCGCCTGAGGGAACTGGCCGAAAGCCTGCGGGAACGCGGCCTCGCCGGGGTCGTGGAGGCGGTCGAGTCGGACCAGGGGCTCCCCGACGCCGTGTACGGGGCCCGGCTGATCGTCGCGGCGGTCAGCGGGGGCGGCACGCTCCTGGACGTCGGCCGGCTCGCACCGGGTACGACGGTGGTCGACGACTCGTTCCCGCACTGCTTCGACACGTCTCGCGCCATCGGCCGGATGGAACGGGCGAAGGACGTCCTGGTCGTCGGCGGTGGGCTGCTGAGTGCCGGCCCTTCGGAGCGGCAGGTGGCCGAAGGACTGCCGGCCGCCGCGGTGGCCGGATATCTCGCGCAGCCGATGGTGCCGGACACCATCGCGTCCTGCCGGCTGGAGTCCTTGCTCCATGCCTCCGGGGCCGATGTGCCGCTCGTTCACGGTCCGGTCGACGCGGCCACGGGCCTGGCCTACTGGGAGGCTGCGGAGGCGGCCGGCGTCCGCCCCGCGCCCCTTCACCTCCTCACCCGCACCATCGACCCGCACATGCTCAGGCGACACCCCTGGGGTCCGTGACCGTTTCCCTTACCCGAAGCAGGCCGCCGGACGTCCGGGCGCCGGGGCCGCCGGACCCCGGGGCTCACGGACGGTCGACCGCGTCGGCGTCAGTCAGTGGCAGAGCCACGACCGCCAGGAACCCGCTACGAGTATCGATGTCAGTGGTCGGGATTAAGTTCGTTGTCGTCCCGCCGCGTCGGTGCGGACGTCCCCTTTCGTATGCATGGGAGTTGGCGCGTTGTCGGTCTGGGAGAAGTCGAGTACCGCGCGGGTGGTGCCGCCCGCGCGGCCGCGGAAGCTGGCCAAGGTGCCGTTCGTCGAGCTGGCCGACGGACGGTTGCAGGGCGTCGTCTCCAGCGGATCGGACATCGGGCGGGTGTACGTGTCGTCGGTGGCGGCCCGGACATACGCGTTCGCGTGCAGCACCAACAACAACCGGCCCTGCGGCGGTGCGCGCGGCATGTTCTGCAAGCACATCCAGGCCCTCGTCGGCGAGGCGGTGCTGCAGTACGGCGCGGAGCGCGTCGCACGCTACCTCGCGGTGGAGACCCCGGACGGGGAGCCCCACGCGCAGTCCCTCACCGCCGCCATGACCGCCGCGCGGCCGGTGCGGGGCGACTCCTCGGCGGCCGCACCGGTGTTCAGCCGGTTCCTGCGGCACCTGTCCTATCTCGAACTGGACCCGGTCACCACGCCGTTGCCCGAGATGCAGTGGTTCCCGCCGACGCGGGCGGTGGCCTGATGCGCGGCGACCTGCTGTCCGATCCGATCGACGGGCTCGACGAGGCGCTCGCCGCCGTGGACGCCTTCGACGGGGCGCTGGTGGCCGGTCTGCTGCGGCCGGGGCCCGCCCAGGCGACCGCGGTCGCCGGGCTCGCCGACGCCGTCGCCGGGACCCCGCTGGCCGCGCGGGTCGCGGAGGCGGCCGGCAGGGCGACGGACGGGGCCGCCGGGGAGGACCACTTCGTGGCGCTCGCCGCCGCCCGCTGCGCACTGCTGGGCTCCGTGCACGACGCCTTGACGCACCGGATCGACGAGGCCGTCGGCCGGCCCGCCCCCGAGGAGGGACAGGCGGAGGCGGAAGGCTCTCCCCCGGCGTCCGCAGTGCCGGAGCACGGGGCGAACCTCCTCGCGGCGGCCCGCAGTTGGCTGTGCGATCTCGCGCGCGGCGGCTGGCGGGGCATCGACCACGAGCTGGTCGCCGGGGCCGCGCCGGTGGTCTCCGCGATGCTGCCCGATCCGACGCTGCGTCGTCGGGCGACGCTGCTCGACGGGTTCGCCGCCGAGCTCGCCGCTTCGTGCCCGGGGGCGACGCTGGAGCGTGTGCCGGTGCGCCGCTGGGCCGATCTGTGGTCGCGTGCCCTGCTGTTGACGGTGCCCGGCGCTGCCGGGGAGCCTTCCGTCGCCCCGGCGACCGGTCGCCTGTTGCCCCTCGGCGTCGATCTGCAGGAGCACGCGACGGCCGTGCAGGCGCAGGTCCACGCCGTGTTCGAGCCCGCGGACGGCGGGGCGCCCCGTCTGGTGCGCGCCGGGGTTTCGGCGCCCAAGCCCGACACGGTCGTCGGGGCGGGCCTGTGGCAGCTGCTGCGTCCCCGTACGGCCTTGCTCGGGGCCGTGAGCGAGGGCCGCTCGATGGAGCTGGACGCCATGCCGGTGACCGCCGAGGGGGATCTGGTCTGGGACGACGGGCGGGCCCGTACGGGCGAGCCCGCCGACGCCTTCGCCACGGCGCGCGTGATGCTGTCCGCCGCGGCGGCCGCCCGTGTCGCGCCGCTGGACCGGCATCCCGTCCGGATCGCCGTTCCGGTGCTGCTGGAGGGTTACGCCGCCCGGACCGAGGACGACCGTCTCACGTTCGACGTGTCCGGACGGTCCTTGACCGTCGACACCGACCGGCTGCCCGCCGCCGGTCCGCTGACGCCCGAGGCGGTCGCGGCCTCCCACGCCTGCGTCGGGCTGCTGCGCTGGGATGCCGGGGAGTTCTTTCTCCAACCGCTCGCGGTCGAGGCGACCGTGCGGAGGAAGGCCGTCGCCGTGCACGCCGGGGCGTGGGCGGGCGGTACGACCGACAAGGCCGGTGTCCGGGCGGAGAAGGCCGCCACCGACGCCGTCGCCGTGCTGCGCGAGCGCGCCGGAAGGCTGTTGCGGAAATGACCGAGGATCCCACCGGGCGGACGCTCGGTCCCGCCGGCCCGCACCGGGCCGGGCCCGACCCGTACGACAACCGCCGTCAGGTGCTGTACTGGCGGCTCCTGGCCCGCCTCTTCGACGGTGAGGAGCAGCCCGCGCTGGAGTCGGCGAGCCTGGGGGTGGTCGAGGACATCGGTCTGCCGCCCGCGCTGCTGGATCCCGGGACGTCGCTCGACTCGGTGGTGCAGCGCCACCCGGAGCTGGCCGCCGAGTTCGACGGACTGATGACACCGAAGGACGACGCGACCGGCTCCCGTGAGCGGGCGGCGGAGGTGCGGCGCGCCGCGCTGGTCTCGAAGGTGCTGCTCAATGTCTTCGCGACCGGTTCGAGCACGGTGACCGCCGAGCAGCTGGCGCGCTGGCAGTCCGACGCGGGCTGGCTGGAGCGTGCGCTGGGCGGTCCGCCCGGCGGGCTCCGGGGCGGGCGGGCGGCGGGCGCGGGTCTGGACGCCGGCGGCCTCGGGCCCGAGCTGGCGGCGATCGAGGCGGACCTCGTGGGGCGCATGCGGCTGCGGGAGGTGCTGGCCGACCCGGAGCTGGCCGCGCGGCTGACGCCCAGCATGTCGCTGATCGAGCAGTTGCTGCGGGACAAGGGCAATCTGTCGGGGGTGGCCCTCGCCAACGCCAAGTCCCTCATCCGCCGTTACGTCGACGAGGTGGCCGAGGTGTTGCGTACGCAGGTGGAGAAGGCAAGCGTCGGCGAGCTGGACCGTTCGGTGCCGCCCAAGCGCGTCTTCCGCAATCTCGACCTGGACCGCACGATCTGGAAGAACCTCACCAACTGGAGTCCGGAGGAGGAGCGGCTCTACGTCGATCGCCTCTACTACCGGCACACGGTCCGCAGGACGACGCCGCAGCGGCTGATCGTCGTGGTGGACCAGTCCGGCTCCATGGTCGACTCGATGGTGAACTGCACCATCCTGGCGTCCATCTTCGCCGGGCTGCCGAAGGTGGACGTCCATCTCATCGCCTACGACACCCGCTCGATCGACCTCACACCGTGGGTGCACGACCCGTTCGACGTGCTGCTGCGCACGAATCTCGGCGGCGGGAACGACGGCCCCGTCGCGATGGCGATGGCCCGCCCGAAGATCTCCGAGCCGAAGAACACGGTCATGGTGTGGATCTCGGACTTCTACGAGTTCGACCGTTCCCAGCCGCTGTTCGAAGGCATCGAGGCCGTGCACCGCTCGGGGGTGAAGTTCATTCCCGTCGGCTCGGTGACCAGCTCCGGACGGCAGGAGGTCAACCCCTGGTTCCGGGAGCGGTTCAAGGCCCTGGGCACGCCCGTGGTCTCCGGGCACATCGACAAGCTCGTACACGAACTCAAGACGTTCCTCACCTGAGAAACCGCCTGCCTCTCCACTCTTCCCGCCCGTTCAGAAAGGCCCCCTGATGTCCGACGTGTTGCGTGCTCCCGCCGAGGCCAAGTACGCCGAGGAGCTCGACTGGCTGGAGTCGATCGACGACAGCCCCAAGCCGTTCTCCTGGCGGCTGTCCCCGAAGATGGTCCGGCTGTTCATCCTGGGGTCCGAGCGCGCCGACGGCCTGGACCGGGAGATCTCCCAGAAGTGGTTCGGCGACCGGAGCTTCGTCGAGCGGTCGATCGTCACCCTCGCCTCCGACCGCGGTCTGCTGCTGATAGGAGACCCCGGCACCGGCAAGAGCTGGCTGGCGGAGCTGCTGTCCGCCGCGATCTCCCGCAACTCCACCCTGGTGGTGCAGGGCACGGCCGGCACGACCGAGGACCACATCAAGTACTCCTGGAACGTGTCCATGGTCATCGCCAAGGGCCAGTCGCGCGAGTCGATGATCCCGTCGCCGATCATGACGGCGATGGAGACGGGCGCCATCGGCCGCTTCGAGGAACTGACCCGCTCCACCAGTGACGTCCAGGACGCGCTGATCTCGATTCTCTCGGAGAAGTACATCTCCGTCCCCGAGCTGCAGAGCGACGGTACGGACGCGGGCGACAACATCGTCTTCGCCAAGCCGGGCTTCTCGGTCATCGCGACCGCCAACAGCCGTGACCGGGGCGTCAATGACCTGTCGTCCGCGCTGAAGCGCCGTTTCAACTTCGTGCGCATCCCGGTCGTGACGAACAAGAAGAGCGAGGCGGAGATCGTCCGCTTCCGCACCGAGGAACTGCTGCGCCGCCACGCGATCGACCTCGACGTTCCTCCGACGCTGCTCGACGTCCTTCTCCAGAGCTTCGCCGATCTGCGGGCCTCGGCCGCCGCGGCGGGCAGCGACGACGAGAAGCTTGAGTCGGCGCTGTCGACGGCGGAACAGATCGGTGTGCTGGAGGACGCCGTCCTGCACAGCAACTTCTTCGGCGAGAGCACGCTGACCGCCCGCACCCTCGCCTCCTCGCTCGTCGGCTCCCTCGCCCGGCGGGACCCCGAGGACCTGGCCATCTTCAACAAGTACCTGCACGGTGTCGTCGAGCCGCGCAGCAAGCAGGAGGGCGGCTCGTGGCCGGAGTTCCTGGACGGCGGCCGCGACACGATCGCCACGCTGTCATGAGCGGGTCGTCCACGAACGGCCCCGGAGAGAACGGGCCCGGGGAGGCGTCGTTCACCGCGCTGCGCGGGCAGCTGCACGAGGCCGCCACCGCGTTCGCCGACGGGCCCGACGCGCTGGAGGGCATCCTCCTCGGCATGGTCGACGACGTCGACCGGGCGGTGCGCGAGCCGCTGGAGATCTTCCCGGTCTGCCACCACTCCCCCGCCTCCGCCCTCGCCATGGCCCGCCGACTGCGCGAGAAGCAGCCCAAGGTCGTGTACCTGGAGCTGTGCGAGGACATGGCGCCGCTCCTCGGCGAGCTGCGCAACTGCCGCCTGCCGGTGGCGGTCCAGGCCTTCGCGAGCGACATCGACGGGTTCCCCGCCGAGTGGGCCCCGCTGTCGGTCGTCGCCCCGGTCACCGAGGCGTCCGCCGAGTATCAGGCCATCGCGTACGCCCTGGACACCCCAGGTGTCGAGCTGGTCCTCGTCGACCGGTCCTCCGACCACGTCTTCCAGTGGGACGGCCGCCACGGCGAGCGCACCCCGCAGGAGGCGTCCGGTCCTGCGGCCGGGTCGGCGGAGCCCGAGGCCGCACTGCACGGTGAGGCCGTCGGCGTGGAGATCGGCGACCTGCGGCCCCGCTTCGCCGAGCTGGAGGAGCATCTGCTGCGCCACGGCAAGGTGCGGCACTGGTCGGAGTGGTGGCACCAGTACGTCGAGGTCCCGCTCGGCGACAGCGACCACGCCGCCTACCGCCAGGTCATGTTCCTCATCGGCAGCCTGTTCCGGCGGCTGGCTCCCGGCGACGGTGACCGGGTCCGGGTGGACGAGGACCGCGAGCGGTACATGTGGACCCGGATCCGCGAGCACCTGGCGTCGAGCGGGGCCGACCCGGAGGACTGCCTGTATGTGTGCGGCGCCTTCCACGCGGCCAGCCGGGTCGAGGAGTTCGGGGTGGCGGGCAGCGGGTCGTATCTGATCTCGCCGCGCTCCGCCACCACCTGGCAGCACGGGCTGATCCCGTCCAGCCATGCGGCGATCGAGGCGCAGTTCGGGCTGGCGTCCGGGTCGGTGTCGATCGCCGCGACGCAGTGGGCGAAGAATCTCAAGCGCACCCGGGTGCAGCCCTTCCGGCTGGCCGGGCAGGACGGTGCGAGGAAGCCGCGCGCGTCGAAGAGGGCTGCCCCGGCCGTCCCCGCCGCCCCCGAGGAAGCCGCCGCGGACCGGCTCTCCGGGTTCCTGCGACGGCCGCCGGTCCTGGACACGCTGGACGAGGCCGAGTTGCTGGGCTGGTCGGTGGACATCGTGCGCGCGGCGCGGCGCAGCGGCTACCTGGCGTCCACCGCCGACGCGATCGCGGTGTTCGAGACGTCGATCCTCCTCGCGGGGATGCGGGACCGGGCCAAGCCCACGCCGTACGACTTCCAGGACGCGGCGATCACCTGCATCGAGAAGGACGCGGTGCCGGGCCGGCGGGACGTGCGCCGTCTCGTCGAGATCATGATGGGCGGCGACCGGATCGGCCGGGTCGGCTACGACGCGCTGCCGCCGCTGGCCCGCGATGTGCACGACCGGCTCGCACCGCTGGAGTTGAGACTCCAGCAGCGTGGTGTGCAGCGTGCGCTGCTGGACATGCACTCCCGCCCGGAGCTCGGGGCGTGTTCCGACGTGCTGTGGATGCTCCGCCGGCTGATGCCGCACGGGGCGGCGCGGCCGATCATGGGTGAGCGGAAGCTCGGCGAGCGTTCGATCCAGGAGTCCTGGGACCTGGCGCTGGGCACCCATCAGCGGGCGCTCATCGAGCTCGGTTACGAGGGCGTGAGCATCGAGCAGGTCCTGGAGCAGCGGCTGCGCCGCGACGCATACGGGCCGCGGGCGACGACGGCGGTGGTCCTGGCCTCCGTCGAGGACGCGACGCTGTATCTCCGCAGCCGCCGGCTCGCCGATGAGCTGGGCCACCGGGCCCTGGAGGTCCTGGCCGCCGAGCGCACCGTGGACGGGGCGCCGGAGGTGCTGCGCCGGGTGCGGGGGCTGCTGGCGTACTACCGCACCGGTGAGCCGGTGCTGCCGCCGTGGGTGGAGTCGTTCGTCAAGGCCGGTTACGCGCATTACTGCACCTTGCTGCCGACGGCGTTCACGGACGAGGACGTGACCGCGGGGCAGGTGGCGGCGATGCTGGGCTTCCTGTTCAGCATGGAGAGCCTGGCGCTGTCCCTGGGCTGCGACCGGGCCCAGCTGGAGCTGGCCGTCGCCCAGTCGCGCCCCACGGACCCGGAGCGGACGGCGCTCCTGTGGGCGGCGCAGGTGCAGCTCGGCGCCCTGTCCCGGGCCGAGCTGCGGGAGCGCTGCGGCGAGCTCCTGGCGAACCCGATGGTGGTGCCCGCCTACCCGCGCTATCTCAGCGGCTTCGTACACGCGTTGGTGCCGGTGCCGGGGCTGGCGGACGTGGTGGTGGAGGCCGTGTCGAACGCGTTCGCGCGGCTGCCCGATCCGGTTCTGCTGCCCTGGCTGCCGACCCTGATCACGACGCTGCGCGCCGGAGCGGCGGACCTGGCCCCGCTGTTGGTCCGTGAGGCGGGGCGGATCTTCCCGGCCCGGCTCGCCGCGCTGGACACGTGGGTGCCGCCGTGGCATGAGGTGCCGGAGCCGGATGCGTCGGCCGCCGGCCGTGCGGAGGCGGCCGACGGCGGGTGCCGCGGCGCCGCCCTGCTCTTCGCCCACCCGGGGACGCTCGACGTGGTCGCGGGGCTGCTCGGCTGCGACGGCACCTGGGCCGCCCCCGACGCGGATGCCGCGGGTCCGGCGCTGTCGGCCCGTCATCCGGACACCGCGACCGCGTGGGAGTCACTGCTCACGAGCTCATGAACGACGTGAGAGACGCAGAGGGATGCGAGGGGCCGAGGGATATGAGGAACGGGAGGACGGGAGGTACGTGAGCGGAGCCGGGAGGCCGATCGGCCCGGCGCCGCACCGCACTCTCGGCCTCGGCCCCTCAGAGCCCGATGCCGCCCGTGGCGTCGATGCTCTGGCCGGTGACCCAGCGTGCGTCCTCGGAGGCGAGGAAGGCCACGACGTCGGCGATGTCGGCCGGCTGGCCCATGCGGCCGAACACCGAGTGCGCCGCCAGGGCCGCCGCGGCCTCGGGCGTCTCGCGTCGCCGGGCGTTCATGTCGGTCTCCACGAATCCGGGCACCACGGTGTTCGCCGTAATGCCTCGCCCCGCCACTTCCTTTGCCACAGCAAGCGTCAGCGTCTCCACCGCGCCCTTGGTCATGGCGTAGGTCACCGACTCCGGAAAAGCCCGGTGCGCGGCAGCTGACGAAATGTTGACGATCCGCCCTTCATCCCTCATCAGGGTCAACCCCCGCTGGATAAGGAACAGCGGCGCTTTCACGTTCACCGCGAACAGCCGGTCGAAAACTTCCGGTGAGGCGTCGCTTATTCGCCCGGATCCGCTCACACCGGCGTTGTTGACCAGAATGTCCAGCACCGGCTCCTCGCCCCGGTCCGCCATTCCCGCGCCGAACGCCTCGTAGAGCGCTTCGGCGTCTCCCCGCACTCCCAGCAGGGAGCCCATCGCGAAAGCCTGTCCGCCCGCTCTCCGGATCTCCTCGACCACCTCCTGCGCCGCTTCGCCCCGCGCACCGTAATGAACGGCGACCAAAGCACCGTCACGCGCAAGCCGCCGGGCGATCCCCCGGCCGATGCCGCGGCTGGCACCCGTGACCAACGCGACCTTCCCCGTCAGCGAACCCATGGAGCAGCCCCCCTACGTCGAATACCTCGAATATCTCGAACATTCCGCAGATCTCGCGAAGCGCAGCCACCCTACCCATCGACGTCAGGTGGAATGCGCTACCGCGAAGCGGGGCCCGGGCCGCACGTGCGGGGCTCCGTGCCGGGGGACCCCGGCCGTGGACGGAGAGGCAGGCGGACCCGGGCGGCAGGCCGCAGCAGCACACGAACCCTGCACACATCTGCTTGATATTGCTTGAAATGCTTGCCTAATATGCAGCTTCGAGCATCAATCGCCGGGAACGGGAACAGGGAGCACAGATGACGCACGTGGCTCAGGAGCTGGCCAGCCAGCCCGACTGCTGGCAGGTGGCCGCCGGTATGGCGCACGGGCTCGCCCACCGGCTTCCGGCGGCCGGCGAGCGCATCGCCGTGGTCGGCTGCGGTACGTCGTACTTCATGGCGCAGGCCTACGCGGCCCTTCGGGAGGGCAGCGGCCAGGGCGAGACCGACGCCTTCGCCGCATCGGAGTTCCCGGCGGGGCGCCCGTACGACCGGGTCGTGGCGCTGAGCCGCTCCGGGACCACGACGGAGGTGCTCGAGCTCCTCGGGCAGATCGGTGACACGACCCGCCGTACGGTGGTCATCGGCGACCCCGACACCCCGATGGCGGCGATGGCCGACGACACGATCGTGCTGGAGTTCGCCGACGAGAAGTCCGTGGTGCAGACCCGCTTCGCGACCTCGGCGCTGACTCTGCTCCGGGCCCATCTGGGCCTGCACACCGACGCGGTCGTCGAGGACGCCCAGGTGGCGCTCGCCGAGCCGCTGCCCGCTGGTCTGGTGGAGTGCGGCCAGTTCACGTTCCTCGGACAGGGCTGGAGCGTCGGGCTCGCCAACGAGGCGGCGCTGAAGATGCGCGAGGCCGCGCTCGCCTGGACCGAGGCGTACCCGGCGATGGAGTACCGGCACGGCCCGATCAGCATCTCCACCCGCTCCACCGCGACCTGGATGCTCGGCGAGGCGCCCTCCGGGCTGATGGACGAGGTGCACGCGACCGGCGCCCGGTGGGTGGCCGGCGGCCTCGACCCACTGGCGGAGCTGGTCCGGGTGCAGCGTCTGGCACTGGCCATCGCGAACGCCCGCGGTCTCGATCCGGACCGGCCGCGCCACCTCACCCGCTCGGTCATCCTCAGCAGCACGGCCTGACGGCCCGGGTCATCCCCACCCCCGCCCGACGGTCCCTCATCTTGGAGTCGACATGCCCATCGCCGCCACCGGCGATCTGATCGCCGAGGCCGCCGCGCAGCACCGCGCGGTCGCCGCGTTCAACGTCATCACCCTGGAACACGCGGAAGCCATCGCCGAGGGCGCGGAGGCGGCGGGTTCGCCGGTGATCCTGCAGATCAGCGAGAACGCGGTCGCCTACCACCGGGGCCGGCCGCGGCCGCTCGCGCGCGCCGCGGCGGAGGTGGCGGACCAGGCCGCCGTACCCGTATCGCTGCACCTCGACCATGTGCAGTCGACCGATCTGCTGCACCGGGCGGCGGACTGCGGTTTCAGTTCGGCGATGTTCGACGCCGCCCGGCTGCCGTACGCGGAGAACCTCGCGGCCACCCACGCCGCCGCCGTATGGGCGCACGAGCGGGGCCTGTGGCTGGAGGCCGAGCTCGGGCAGGTCGGCGGGAAGAACGGGGAGCCGGCGCTCAACGCCCATGCGCCCGGGGCCCGTACGGATCCCGACGAGGCCCGGTCGTTCGTCGCGGCCACCGGGGTCGACGCGCTGGCCGTGGCGGTCGGCACCTCGCACGCCATGACCTCACGGGACGCCGTCATCGACCACGGCCTGCTGGGCAGGCTGTGTGCGGCCGTTCCGGTTCCGCTGGTGCTGCACGGTTCGTCCGGCGCCTCCGACGAGGAGCTGGCCCACGCCGTGGCCGGCGGGATCCGCAAGGTCAACATCGGGACCGCGCTCAACATCGCGATGACCAGAGCGATACGGGAGCGACTGGCCCAGGACGACCGGGGCGTGGATCCGCGCCGCTATCTGGCGGACGGCCGGGACGCGATGGCCCGTACGGTGGCCCGGATGATCGCGGTGCTGCCCCCGGGGCGGGCACAGGCCGCGTGACGTCACGCCGGGGCGCCCCGGCGTGCCCCGGGCCGTCCCGGCGAGCTGGGCGATCCGGTGTACGGGTACGGGTCACGCCTGCTGGTGCAGGGTGCGGGGGTCCACCGCGTGGGCGAACGGCAGGCCGTGCGCGTAGCGTTCGAGCTCGTCGACGGCGGCGTCCGCGAGCCGGTGGAGTTCGCCGCCCTGGGACCCGGCGATGTGCGGGGTGAGGAGCACGTTCGGCAGGTCGTAGAGGAGTGAGTCGGCGGGCAGGACCTCCGGTTCCGTGTGGTCGAGCACGGCGTTCAGGCGTCCGGAGGCCAGTTCCTCGACGAGCGCGTCCGTGTCCACCAGCGAGCCGCGCGCGGTGTTGACGAGGGTTGCCCCGTCGCGCATGAGGGCGAGGCGCCCGGCGTCGAACAGGTGGCGGGTCGACGGGAGTTCGGGGGCGTGGATGCTGACGACGTCGCTCTCCGCCGCCAGGGCGTCGAGGCCGGCGCGCTCCACGCCCAGGGTCCGGGCTCCGGCCTCGTCCAGATACGGGTCGTGGACCAGGACGCGCAGGTCGTACGGGCGCAGCAGCTCGACGACGCGGCGTCCGATGCGGGAGGCGCCGACGATGCCCACGGTGCGGCGGTAGTTCCCCACGCCGGGGAACCTTTCGAGGAGGTTCACCCGGGAGCGGGCCTCTCGGTAGACACGGGCGCTCTCCAGGACGTTCTTGTTGGCGAAGAGGATCGCCGCGACCGTGTACTCGGCGACCGGCAGGGCATTGGCCGTCGCGGCGGTGCTGACGGCGATGCCACGGTCCCAGACCTCCTGGGTGATGTGGTGCTTGACGGAGCCGGCGGCATGGATCACCGCGCGCAGCCGGGGCATGGCGCTCAGGGCCGCCGGGCCCAGGGGCGGGCAGCCCCAGCCGGTGAACAGGACCTCGGCCTCATGGAGCCCGTTGCGCTGGGCAGGGTCGTCGGCGTCGAAGTCGGTGACGAGGAGGCCGGGGACGAGGTCGGCGACGCGGGTGAGCCGGTCCAGGGCCGCGGGGGCCAGGATCGCCGCACGGGTCTCGCCGCTCATCGCCAGGACGGTGCGGGGGCGGGTCCGCTGGGGGGCGGCGGGGTGGCTCACTTGACGGCTCCTGCAGTGAGGCCCGAGCGCCAGAAGCGCTGGAGGCAGAGGAAGGCGACAATCAGGGGGACGACGGCGACGAGCGAGCCGATGATGACCAGCGGGTAGAGCTCCGGCTGCTGGTAGACGTTCTGGTTCCACATGTAGAGGCCCAGGTTGACCGGGTAGAGCCGGTCGTCGTTGAGCATCATGAGCGCGCCGTAGAAGTTGTTCCAGCTCGCGGTGAAGGAGAACAGGAAGATGGTCACGAAGCCGGGCGCCAGCATCGGCAGGGCGACCTTCACGAAGGTCCGCACCTCGCCCGCCCCGTCCATCCGGGCCGCTTCCAGGACCTCGCCCGGCACGTACCCCTCGGAGAAGACGCGGGCGAGGTAGACGCCGAACGGGTTCACGAGGCTGGGGATGAGGACGGCCCAGTAGGTGTTGACGAGGCCCAGTTCGGAGGCCATCAGGTAGAGCGGGAGCTGGACGACGGTCGAGGGGATGAGGACGCCGGCGAGGACGACCCCGAACCACTTCTCCCGGCCGCGGAAGGCGTATTTGTCGAAGGCGTAGCCGCAGGCGACGGAGATGAGCGTGGAGAGCCCGGAGGCGACGACGGTGTACAGGAGGCTGTTGAGCAGCCAGCGGACGAACACCCCGTCGTCGTAGGCGAGGAGGGCGTTCAGGTTCGCCAGGAATGCGAAGTCGCCGAGGCTGAACGGGTTGGTGGCGAACAGGTCCCGGTAGCTCTTGGTGGAGGCGATGAGGAGCCAGGTCAGCGGCATCAGCGTGTAGACGGCGACGACGGCGAGCACGGCGTTCACCATGACACGGGAGGTGAGTCCTCCGCTGCGGCGGGCGGGCCGCGTCGGGGTGGAACGGCGGCCGGCCCCGCTGCGGGGCGGGGAGGCGGGCGGTGCGTCGGGGGTGGCTGTCTGGGTGCTCATGAGGCCTTCCACCGGTTGCCGAGCTTGGTGACGACGAAGGACAGCAGGCCGGCGACGAGGGCGAGCAGGAGGGAGCTCGCGGCGGCCAGGCCGTAGTCGTGGCCCTTGAAGGCCGCGGTGTAGATGAACATGGCCGGCGACCAGTCCTCGCCCATCGTGTTGGCGCGCAGTTGGACGAGCTTGGGGGCGTCGAAGAGCTGGATGGCGCCGACGCAGGTGAACAGCAGGGTCAGGACGACGGTCGGCCGGATCATCGGGAGCTTGACCTGGAGGGCGGTGCGCAGGGCTCCGGCTCCGTCGACGGTCGCGGCTTCCAGGACCTCGCGGGGAACGGCCTGGAGCCCCGCGTAGAAAATGATCATGTTGTAGCCGGTCCACTGCCAGGCGGAGATGTTGACGACCGAGAAGATCGCCTCGTCCTGGCCGAAGAAGTTCCACTGGGCGCCGAGTGCGTCGAGGGCGTCGGTGATCGGGCTGAGGCCCGGTGTGTAGAGGTAGAGCCAGATCAGCGAGGCGATCAGGCCGGGCACCGCGTGCGGCAGGAAGTAGGCGATCTGGAAGAAGCGCCGGGCCCGGGCCATGGTCGAGTCGACGAGCAGGGCCAGGACGAGTGCGCCGCCGGCCATCGCGGGGATGTAGAGGGCGCAGTAGAGCGCGATGTTCCCGAACGAGCGGAGGAACGCCTCGTCGCCCAGGGCTTCGGTGAAGTTGCCGAGCCCGGCGAAGACACGCTCGGTTCCGCCGAATCCCAGGCCGGAGGACTCCTCCCGGTAGAGGCTCATCCAGGCCGCGTAGATCATCGGCAGGACGGTGACGGCGGTGAAGAGCGCGAAGAACGGGACCGTGAACAGGGCGACGGCCCGGCGCTGTCCGCGCCGTGTGCCGGCGCCGCCCGGGGCTCCGGGCTTCCCTGGTCCGGCGGGACCGGCGGGACCGGCGGGCGGCGGCGCGGCCTGGGGTGCCGGGGTCTGGCCCGGCCGGGCGAGTGGGGCTGCCACCTGGTGCTCCTTCGGCAGGATGGGCTGGACGAGGTGAGAGGACGGGCCGCCCGGAACGGTGTGTCCCGGGCAGCCGTGCGGCTACTCGGCGAGCTTCAGGCCGCGGTCGGTGACCGCCGTCTCCCCCTTCGCCTGACCGGAGCTCAGCATCTTCGTGTGGTCGCCTCCCGCGGCCATCTGTGCCGAGGTGACCTGCTGCTGCACCGGGCCCCAGGTCCAGCCGGGCACGATGGTGTCGGCGGCCTCGCCGGCGACGGCGTACACGTCCTGGCCGGCGAAGTAGGAGGTGTCGAACTCCTTCGCCGCCGCGGCGCGCATGCCCTCGTTGGCGGGCAGGGCGCTGCTGGGGGTCTTGAGGGAGCTGAGGCGGGCGGTCATGGCCGCGGGGTCGGTGGTGACCCATTTGATGAACTCGGCCGCTGCCTCGGTGTGTTCGCTGCCCTTGGGCACGATGTAGGAGGTTCCGCCGTACATGCCGGTGCTCGGCCTGCCGTCCCAGGTGGGCAGGGGGGCTATGCCCCACTTGCCCTTGCTGTCGGGGTAACTGACGGGGAAGGTCCCGGCGCTCCAGGCGGCGCCGATGACGGTGGCGACCTTGCCGGTGGAGCGCTCCTTGGCCTCACCCTCGCCCCAGAGCGGTGTCTTGGAGGCGAGGCCGTCCGCGAGGAGGCCGTCCCAGTAGGCGGCGACCTTGCGGGAGGCCGGGTCGTCGATGTTCACCTTCCAGGCGTCGCCCTCGGTGCCGTACCACTGGGCGCCGGCCTGCCAGGCGAGGCCGGAGAGCAGGGCGGGGTCGCCGCCGCCGAAGTTGGTGATGGTGACGTCGGGGTCGGCCCGGTGGATCTTCTCGGCGGCCGTACGGTACTCGGCCCAGGTGGTCGGCACGTCGACGCCGTGCTTCCTGAACAGGTGATTGCGGTAGAAGAGCTGGATGGGCGTGACGTCGAACGGCACCGCCCAGGTGGAGCCGCCGAGGTTGACCAGGGACTGAACCGCTTCGGGGAACTCCTTCTTCACCAGCTCGCCGGAGCTGGGGGTGAGGTTCTCCAGGTTGCCCTCGCTGGCGTACTCGGGCAGGGCGGAGTAGTCCATGGTGGCCACGTCGGGGGCGTTGCCGCCCTTGACGGCGTTGGACAGCTTGGTGACGCCCTCGGGGCCGGCGGGGACCAGCGAGAACGTGACCTTGATGTCGGTCTGCGTCTTGTTGAACGCGTCGGCCGTCTCCTTGGCGCCCGCGGCCGCGGACCAGAAGGTGAGGGTGACGGGCTTGCCGCCGCCGGGGCCCGAGGTGTCCGACCCCGATCCGCCGCCGCAGGCGGTGACGAGCAGGGCGAGTGAGGCGGCGGACGCCGCGAGGGCGAGGCGGGACGTGCAGGCGATACAGGGCATGGGCCGGGCTCCTACGGGACCTCGAACTGCGGGAGATGAGGTGAACGGCACACATCATTTTGCGCAGAACCGATCGCCGTCAAGAGCAAATGACCAAATCAATCGAATCGATCATCTGAGGGCCGGAGCCCGCTCCTGGCACCGCAGGGCCCCGGGCATGCGAAGAGCCGTGCCCGCAGGGCCTGTTGGCCCGGGACACGGCTCGTGGCGCGACCGGTGGCGTGACTCCTCCCCCGTCAGGGAGTGGCGGCGGCCGCCCCGCAGGAGACCCGGATCCGCAGCGTGGGCAGGATGTCCAGGTGCCGGCGGGCAGCGGGACCCCGGCCCGTCGCGCCCGTGTCCGCCCCCGCATCCGTCGCGCCGGGTTCCGCCACACCGAGCCGGGAGAGCAGGAGCCGGGCGGCGGCGGCCCCCACGGCGTGCTTGTCCGGGGCCACGGCGGTGAGCGGCAGGTCGGCGAGTCCGGCGACCTCGTCGTCGTACGCGATCACCGCGAGGTCCTCGGGCACCCGTACCCCCCGGGCCTGGAGCCGCGGGATGAGGACGATCGCATCCGCGTCGCTGTGCACGATCGCGGCGGTCACGTTGCCGCTCGCCACGGCCTCGCAGAGGTACTCCAGCGTCCGCTCGAAGCGCTTCGCCTCCGACCGTGACGCGGCGTTGTCCAGCGGCGCGGCCGACACCGGGGCGAGCCCCAACGCCTCCACGGCGGCCCGGTAGCCGACCCGGAGCCGGGGGGCGGTCGGGCTGTCCTGCACGGCGAGCGCGATCGCCCGGTGCCCGAGCCCGGCCAGGTGCGCCACCGCTTCGGCGGCGCCGTGCGCATGGTCCGAGCGCACCCGGTCCAGGCCCGCCGCCGGATGGCCGAGCGGCGCCGAGCGTTCCACCAGGACGACCGGGGTCTCCTGCTCCACCGTCCACAGCCCCTCGCCCCGCTCCGGGCAGCCGCGCTCCCAGCTCGGCGTGAGCAGGAGTCCGTCGGCGCCGGTGGACAGCAGTCGGCGGGCCTGGGCGGCGTCCTCGTCGGGCAGGTAGCGGGAGAGCCCGATCGTCAGCCGGGCGCCCGCGGCCTCGACGGTCTGCCGGGCGCCGCGCACGACGTCCGCGTAGTAGTACTCGGTGGTCGGCACCACCATGCCCACCACCAGCCCTTCGGCGGCGGGCGCGGCGGCCGGGGCCGGCCGGGACTGCCCGGAAGGCCACACCACCGCGCCGTGCAGCCGCTCCACCAGACCCTGGGCGGCCAGCGCCTCGACGTCCCGGCGCAGGGTGACGGCGGACATGCCGAGTTCCTCGGCGAGTTCCGCGACGCGCAGGCTCCCACGCTCGCGGACGAGCTCGAGCACCCGCTCGTGGCGCTGATCGACGTGCAGTCGCATGGATCCCCCTGGACTCGGAGACAGCCGGGCCTGCCTGCCTCAACCATATCGATCGCATCCGCTCGAAACGATCCGAGCAGGGTTTTGCCCCGGTGCGACGGGCGCACGCCGGTTCGTACCCGGCGGCGCCTTACCTACCCCAAGAAACGATCGATACGATCAATTCGGCCAAAGTTATTGAGCGAGCCGTCTGGCGACTGCTAGAAAGTGCCCGCCCGCTCAGAACAGTCGGATCCCGGGTTCAGTTCAGCGCCCCGCGCGCCGGGTTCCCGCCGGAGACACGTCACCGACCCGGAGCTCTCCCATGACTTCTGCCTGGTCCCGCCGTACCTTCCTGGCCACCTCCGCGGCGCTCGCCGCCGCGGGCGGCGGCGCCATGATGCTCGCCGCGCCGGGCGCAGCCTCCGCCGCGGACGATCCGTACTCCGCGCTCCGCACCACCTGGAGCACGCTGATCCTCGGCGAGGGGTTCAGCCCGACCGCCGAGCCCTTCCGGAGCCGGCTGGCCGATCTCGGTGCGAAGGCCTCGCAGTGGCTGGAGTCCATGGCTCCGGCGGAGGGCTCGCTCTGGCCCGACGCCGTGTTCGCGGATCCGGACCCGGACACGGACCCCGAGTCGTACGTCTTCTCGGGGCGGATGGCCGACAGTTTCGTCCGCCTGAACACCATGGCCCAGGCCTACCGCCAGCAAGGCACCGGCCTGACCGGGAACACCGGACTGCGCGACGCGGTGCTCACCGGCCTGGAACACCTGAGCAGCCAGGTCTACAACGACGGGCAGACCCGGTACGGCAACTGGTACAGCTGGCAGATCGGCGCGCCGCAGGCCCTGCTGGACGTGTGTGTGCTGATGTACGACGCCCTCACCCCGGAGCGGCTCGCGCGCTACTGCGCCGCCGTCGACCACTTCGTACCGGACTCCGCGGTCGCCTCGTACACCGGGACCAGCACCGGGGCGAACCGGGTCGACCTGTGCCGGGTGCTGGCCCTGCGCGGGGTCGTCGGAGGGAGCGCGGCGAAGATCGAGCTGGCCCGGGACGCCCTCTCCCCCGTCTTCCCGCTGGTGACCAAGGGCGACGGGCTGTACGCCGACGGCTCGTTCATCCAGCACACCACCGTGCCCTACACCGGCAGTTACGGGTCGGTGATGCTCGGCGGTCTCGGGCTGCTGTTCGCGCTGCTGAAGGAGACCACGTGGGAGGTCACCGATCCGAAACGGCAGGTGGTGTTCGACGCGGTGGAGAACGCCTGGGCCCCGTTCCTCTTCAACGGCCTCGTCATGGACGCCGTCGCGGGGCGTGCCATCAGCCGCGGCGGGTCCGACGACCACCGGCGCGGACATCCGATCCTCGCGTCGATCGTGCTGCTGGGACGGGGCGCGCCGGCCGCCGAGAACGCGCGGTGGCGGGCGCTCGTCAAGGGCTGGGCGCAGCGCGACTACTACAGCCCGCCGCTGAGCAACCCCTCGCTCGGGCTCACCGCACTGGCCCGGATCAAGGACGTCCTGGATGACACCTCCCTCACCGCGCTGCCCGAGCCCGACGGCCACCGGCTCTTCCCCGACATGGCACGGGCCACGCATCGCCGTCCGGGCTGGGCGGCGTCGCTGAGCATGGCGGATCGGCGGATCACCTATTACGAGACCGGAAACGGCGAGAACCTGCGCGGCTGGCACACCGGGTCGGGGATGCTCCATTGGTGGGGTGACACCTTCGCCAACGGCCAGTACAGCGACGCGTTCTGGCCCACCGTCGATCCGTACCGGCTGCCCGGCACCACGGCCTCGCGCAAGGTGCTCGCCGACGGGGCGGGCGGCGACTGGGGCGTTTCGCTCCCCGACGTGAACTGGGTCGGCGGGGTCACCGACAAGAAGCGCGCCGCCGTGGGGCAGTACCTCAAGGGTCTTTCCAGCACGCTGATGGCGAAGAAGTCGTGGTTCTTCCTCGACGACACGATCGTGTGCCTGGGCGCCGGGATCCACGGCCGCGACGGCGCGGCCGTGGAGACCACCGTCGACAACCGCAACCTCGGGCCGACGGGCAACGCCCCGTTCACCGTCGACGGCTCGGTCAAACCCCTCACGCTGCCGTGGTCGGCGACACTCACCGGAACGTCCTGGGCGCACCTCGCCGGGCACGGCGGTTACGTCTTCCCGGGCGGCGCCACCGTGAAGGCTCTGCGGGAGAACCGGACGGGACGCTGGCGCGACGTCAACGCCGCGGGCTCCACGGATCCGGTCTCCCGGAAATACCTCACCCTCTGGTTCGACCACGGCCAGGACCCGTCGGACGCCACGTACGCGTACCAGCTGCTGCCGGGCGCGTCCGAACAGCGCACGGCGGCGCGGGCGGCGGACAGCGGCTGGCTGCGGGTGCTCGCCAACACGGACGATCAGCAGGGGGTGGCGGTGGACCCGCTCGGGCTGACGGCCGTCAACTTCTGGTTCGGCGGGAGCGTCGGGCCGCTGGTGGCGGACGCCCCGTGCTCCGTGATGGTCACCGAGCACCCCGACGGGACGGCGACGGTGTGCGTGAGCGATCCGATGCGGATGCGCACCAGCCTGAGCCTCACCTGGAACCGGGCCGTCGCCTCGGTCGTGTCGAAGCCGGCGACGGTGACGTCGGCGACCACGGGGGCGTCGCTGCGCCTCCTCTTCGGCGACCTGTCCGGGACGCGCGGGGCGACGCAGACGATCAAGGTGCGGCTGTCCTGAACCGCGCCGGCGGCGGAGGTCAGGCAGGTGGGTTCAGGTGCTCCTCGATCCAGCGGACGCCGAAGTCCGCGGCCGGACCGGCGTTCGGCGTCGTTCCAGCCGCAGGTGACCCGCAGTGTGCCGGTCGGCACCACCACGTCCAGCAGGGCGTCGATGACGGTCCGGGGCCGCCGGGGACGCAACCGATCGCGGACAGCCTCGCAGGGAACATCACGGTGTCGCCCGGGGCGAGTCCGAGTTCGGTCAGGTCGTCCCGGATCCGGTCCCGGGCGACCGGGCCGTCGGAGCGTCGCAGCAGTTCCGCCCCTCCCTGCCTCACCACCCTGGATGCCGGAGGGGACTCGCGTGCCCGCTCGGACGCGCGCCGGTCATACTGTCGGCCGACACACGGACTGGGGAACAACATGACGAACGACGACCGGATCGGGCCTCCCCTGCTGGGGAGCGAGCGCGAGACCCTGCGGGCCTTCCTCGACTACCACCGGGAGACCCTGGCCATGAAGTGCGCGGGGCTGAGCGACGAGGAGTTGCGCGAGCGGTCGATGCCGCCGTCCGCCTTGTCGCTGCTGGCTCTGGTCCGGCACCTGGCGGAGGTGGAACGCACCTGGTTCCGGAGGGTGTTCGAGGACGAGGCGGCCCCGATGGTGTGGTCGGAGAAGCTCTTCGACTTCCAGGCGGCGTACGACGCGAGCACCTCGACCCGGGCCGAGGCGTTCGCCGCGTGGGAGGCGGAGGTGGAGACCTCGCGCCGGATCGAGCGGGAGGCGGCCTCGCTGGACCTGGTGGGGCGTCAGCAGCGGTGGGAGAAGGAGGTCTCGCTGCGGATGGTCATGGTGCACGTCCTGCTGGAGTACGGCCGCCACAACGGTCACGCGGACCTGCTGCGGGAAGGGCTGGACGGGACGGTGGGTGCGTGAGACCGCAGCCTGCGGCCGGTCCCGTGCGCCCTTCCGCCGCTGCCAGTGCCGTATGCCCTCGACCGCGGTGGTCGTCCCGGTCGGGGGCGCGGTCGGTCCAGGCCGCCGCCGCTCGCCGCACCCGTCGCGACGTCGCGGACGTCGCGGAGCAGCGACGGCGGAGGGCGGCGGCGCAGGCATCGGCGTCGGCATCGGCCTGACCGGCCGGGCGACCGGGGTCAGCGGCGGCGGGTCAGCACGCGGGTGGTGCTGCCGTCGTCCTCCGCGATGTCCCTGACGTGCTCGAAGCCGATCCTGTGCAGCAGAGTCAGCGAAGCCTCGTTCGCGGCGGCGACGGTGGCGTGGACCTCGGTCAGCCCGAGGGCGCCGAAGCCGTGGGCGACGACGGCCTGTGCCAGTTCGGTCCCCAGGCCGGTCCCCCACGCCAAGGGTGCCAGGGCGTAGATGATCTCGTGGCCGTCGACGACGTCGGTCCGCTTGATCTCGGCGTGCCCGACGAGGATCCCGTCGCGGCGGACGGCCCAGACGGCGAACAGGTCCTGGGCGTACACCTTGGTGAAGACCCGCGCGAAAAGGGCCCGGTCCTCCGCCTCGGAGGACGGGCCCTCACCCATCCATCGGGACACCCTGGTGTCCTGGAACAGAGCGACGAAGTCCTCTTCGTCCTCGGGGACGTACGGCTCCAGCAGGAGCCTCTCGGTGCGCAGAGTCGGTGTCACGGCGCATGACGCTACCCGGGTCACGGCGGCCCGGGCAATCAACCCTCCGCGCACACCGGTCAGGAGGGACCGGAATCGGCCGCCGGGTCCTCGCGCAGCAGCCGCTGAGCCTTCTCCCGCAGCCGCTGCCGGTGCTCCGGGTCGGTGGCGCGGTCGGCGGCGCGGCCCAGCTCCTCGGCGCGTTCACGGGTCCGGCGGGCTCGCTCCACCGGGCTGTCGTACAGGTTCATGGGGATGTCCTCCGTCATCGGTCCTCCGTCGGCAACCGGCATTGCGTGCGCGACCGGAGAACAAGGGGGGTGTCTCGTCGATCAGGGCCGGAAAGGGCCGCGGCGGCGGGCGCGGTGCGTCGCAGGGCGCTGGAACGTCCTCATCGCGGAGCGATGCGGGCGTTTCGGCGACGCCGCGAGGGACGGGGGCTCCCCTGCTCGCTCGAAGCCGAGAGCTCGGGGAGGTGCCCTGCGTCGCGGACCCGGCCATGATCGACGGGATACCCCCTAGCGTCACCGGAGTCGGTCGCGCCCGCATCTCGTGCGGCTACGTTCGGTGACGGCGGGGAGGGGAAGACGGGGTTCCCGGGGGGACGACGAACGCCGCCCCGGGCGCGGTCGTTGCCGTGCCCGGGGCGGCGGACCGTACTGCTGGGCCCGACGGTGCCGTGCGGGGTGCGTCAGCGCCTGCGCGAACCGCCGATCCGGCTGCCGGCGCCCACGCCCGCGACCTGCAGGGCGAGGAGCAGGAGACCGAGCAGCATCACATTGCCCGACGCGAAGACGTCGTTGGTGGATATGTCGGCTGCGTTGATCAGGAAAGCGATGAAGAACAGGACTGCGGCGGCGATACCGAGCATGGGAGGTGCTCCTTCCGAGCGATGCCCTCCGTGTGCCCGCGATCGGGGGAGGTAGGCCCCGGCCGCGCCGGGGCGTCCGGTGGCACGGTTCCTCCCGCCCCGTGCGACTGCCCCGACGCAGCAGGCGCGCCCGTCAGTCGGCGGTGTGGTCCGGATGCCCCTCGGTCCGCCGGGCCGCCTTCATCTCGGCCTCGTAGAGGTGGTCGCGGCCCTCGGCGAGCTCCTGTCTGATCTGCCGTTCGATCGTCCGGAACACGTCGTAGTAGGTGGCGTTGTACTCCTCGACGATCTGGAACGTCCAGTGCCCGGGGATGACGTTGCGGCCGAGGATCTCCCGTTCGACCTGCTCGGCCCGGTGTCCGTGCCCTGCGGCGCGGAGCAGTCGTACGGCGTCGTCGAGGGCGAGGTCGGCGCTCCCGGTGAGCTGGTGGAAGTCGTAGAGGGCGCCGCGGGCACGCTCGGCGGTCTCCAGCGCCTTCGACAGGGCCCCGAGGGCCTCGACGGTGGTGTCGGTGACGCCTTCGGGTCGCTGGTGCGGCGGATCGGGCGGCGGGGCTTCGGGGTTCATGGGACTCCTTGTCCGCGTGGCGGCCGTGCGTGACCCACCTTGCTGTCCCGGGCCGCGTCGCACCCCCCGAACAGGTCCGGAACGCGTAATGACCGACTGCGATCTTACCTAAAGTACTGCACTTTCATGCGACTGAGCTCAGGTAGGCCATGTTGCCGTACGATAGGGAACTATGGGGAATGGCGAGCGTGAGCTGTACTCGGTCGGCGAGGTGGCCGAGCTACTGGGTCTGCATGTGCGGACCGTCCGGAACTACGTCCGCGACGGCCGGCTCAAGGCCGTCCGGATCGGCAAGCAGTACCGGATCAGCAAGGAGGACTTCGCGGCTCTGACCGGCCGACCGGCCGACGACCCGGCCGACGACCCGGCCGACGGCACGATCCCGGAGCCAGCACCCGCGCCGGGACACGTCGAGGCGTCCACCATCGTGCAGATCGACGCGCTCGGTCCGGACGCCGCGCACCGGCTGAGCACGTTCGTCACGGCGAGCGCGCAGTCCGCGCGGGACACGTCGGACCCCCTGCGCATCCAGACGGTCTACGACAAGGAGCGAACCCGGATGAAGATCGTCATTCTCGGCGGCGCGGCCGCCACCGCCGATCTGCTGCACATGATCGACGGCCTGCTGGGCCCGGAAGGCGACCTGTTCACGTCCACGGCCACCTCCGCATCCCGTTCCTCCTCCACGGGCGGGCAGGGGGCGGACCGTGCCTGACATCGTCGAGCACCACGGCATCCCGGTCCTGGTGTGCGATGCCGACGGGGCGACCATCGCCCATGTCCAGGACGCCCTGGACCATCTGATCGGTGCCGCGTTCCAGAACGCTGACGTGGTCGCGGTGCCGTCCACGCGGCTGGACGACAGCTTCTTCGATCTGAGCACCGGCTTCGCCGGAGACGTCCTGCAGAAGTTCGCGAACTACCAGCTGCGGCTGGTCGTCGTCGGCGACATCGACCGTCATCTGGCGGCCAGTTCGGCCCTTCCCGATCTCGTCCGCGAGGCCAACCGCGGCCGGGACATCTGGTTCGTCCCGGATCTGGACGCGCTCGCGGACCGGCTGGCTCCGAACGTGGCGGGCCGGCCGACCGGCTGACCCTCTTCCGCTCGGGCCCGGTGGTGCCCTGGCTCACGGTTCAGCCCTCGTCGTCGCCTCCCGCGCCCACGAAGGCGTCGCCGATCTCGTCGACGACCTCGGTGGCGACCATGCCGCCGACGACGACGACGGCCACGCCCGCCGCGACGCCGGCCACCACCGCGCCCGCGCCGGGGCCCGAGCGGTGCTGGTCACCGGGGTGCTCTTCTGGTTGCAGGGCGGTTGCTGACCGGTCCCCGGATGTGGCCGAGCTCCAGGTCCGCGGAACTGAGCCCGTGGCCGACCTGCCCGAAGGCCTCCAGGATCGCCCGGATGGTGTGGACGGGCGGCAGAGGTGTGTGAGCCATCTCGCCCGGGGCAGAACCCCTGGGCAGAAAGAAATCTCCCTAGCCCGTGACCGCCCGCACAGTTCCGGGCATCAAGATCACGGGCGACCTTTCCCGGGCGGCACCCCGTGTGACACCCGCCACTCCCCTTTGCTTTGCGCTCCCTTTACTATCTATGGGCGGGTTCACACCCGTCCCCCACCGTCGATCCCGACGACCCGAACAGAGAAGGAGCTGCGCACCGCAATGGGTGAGCCTCCCAGTACGAACCGTGTCATCCCCGACTCCGCGCACCAGGGGACGGAGGTGACACGGTGAGCGAAGTGATCCTGCTCCTGCTCGCGCTCGCGCTGACACTCGCGTGTGCGGTGTTCGTCGCGGCCGAGTTCTCGCTGACGACCATAGAGCGCAGCGAGCTCGAACGCGCCGTCAAGGCCGGCGAGCGCGGTGCCGAGAGCGCGCTCAAGGCCGCCAAGCGGCTCACGTTCCAGCTCTCCGGCGCCCAGCTCGGCATCACCGTGACCTCCCTGGTCATCGGCATGCTGGCCGAGCCGTCGCTCGCGGTGCTGCTGCGCGGCCCGCTCGCGGACGTCGGGCTTCCGGCCGGTGCCGTGTCCACGGTCGCCACCCTCCTCGGCGTGGCCGCCTCGACCGTGGTCCTCATGGTCATCGGTGAGCTGGTCCCGAAGAACTGGGCGATCTCCAGCCCGCTGACGGTCGCCAAGGTCGTCTCGACCCCGCAGCGGGCGTTCACGGCCGCTTTCGCGCCGCTGATCCGGCACCTCGACAACACCGCGAACCGCGCCGTGCGGCGGCTGGGTCTGGAGCCGGCCGAGGAGCTGGCCTCCGCCCGTACCCCGCAGGAGCTGATCGCGCTCGCCCAGCACTCCGCACGGGAGGGCGCCATCGAGCAGGACTCGGCCGAGCTGTTCGTCCGCACCCTGCACCTGGCGGAGCTGTCCGCCGAGAACGTGATGACGCCGCGCGTCGACGTCCGGGCGCTGGAGGCGCACGCCACCGCGGCGGACGCCGCCAACCTCACGCTGGCCACCGGCCTGTCCCGCTTCCCGGTCTACCGCGAGAGCCTGGACGAGGTCATCGGCACGGTCCACATCCGTGACGTCCTCGCCCTGGACGAGTCCGAGCGGTCCCGGACCCCGGTCACGGCGCTGGCCACCGAGCCGCTCCTGGTCCCCGACTCGCTGCCCGTGGACCGGCTGCTCGCGCAGTTGCGCAAGCACCGGACGATGGCGGTGGTGATCGACGAGTACGGCGGTACGGCAGGAGTCGCCACCGTCGAGGACATCGTCGAGGAGGTCGTCGGCGAGGTCCGCGACGAGCACGACCCCCATGAGCGTCCCGACCTCGCACCGGCCGAGCCGCTCGGCGACGGGCGCCCGGTCTGGGAGGCCGAGGGCAGCATCCGGCTGGACCAGCTCGACCGCATCGGCTTCCCTGCGCCGGAAGGCCCGTACGAGACGCTCGCCGGCCTGCTCGCCAACCAACTGGCCCGCATCCCGGTCCGTACGGACCGGGTGGAGGTCGACGGCTGGCAGTTCGACGTGCTCGACATCGAGCACCACCGCGCCGACCGGGTCCGGATCACCGCCCCCGTACCGGCGCTGGCCCTGGTGCGGGAGGACGCCCGATGACCGCCGTCCAGCTCGCCATCGGCGCGCTCACCCTGCTCACCAACGCGTTCTTCGTGGGCGCGGAGTTCGCCCTCATCTCGGTCCGCCGCAGTCAGATCGAGCCGCAGGCCATGCGGGGCAGCCGACGCGCCAAGAGCACCCTGTGGGGCCTCGAACACCTGTCGGCCGCCATGGCCACCGCGCAGCTCGGCATCACCATCTCCTCCCTGGTGCTCGGCGCCGTCGCGGAACCGGCCATCGCCCATCTGCTGGAGCCGCCGTTCGACGCGGTCGGTGTGCCGGAGGCGCTGGTCCACCCGATCGCCTTCGTGATCGCGCTGACGCTGGCGACGTATCTGCACATGCTCATCGGCGAGATGATCCCCAAGAACATCGCGCTGGCCGCCCCCGTCGCCACCGCGCTGGCGCTGGGGCCGTCCCTGGTGGGCCTGACTCGGGCCCTGCGGCCGGTCATCTTCGGCATCAACGCCTTCGCCAACATGCTGCTGCGGCTGCTCAAGGTCGACCCCAAGGACGAGGTCGCCTCGGTGTTCACCGACGACGAGCTCGTGCGGCTGGTGAAGGACTCCAGCGACGCCGGACTGCTCGCCCCGGCCGACGGGGAGCGGCTGCGGGACGCGCTGGAGCTCGGTACCCGGCCGGTCGGCGAGGTCCTGGTCCCGCTGAACCGGACCGTCACCGTCGCCCTGGGCATCACCCCGCAGGGTCTGGAGCGGGCCGCGGTCGCCTCGGGCTTCTCCCGGCTGCCGGTCACCGGACCCGACGACGGGCTGCTGGGCTACTTCCACATCAAGGACGCCCTCGGCGTGGCGGAGCGCACCGAGGCGCTGCCCAGGAGCGCCCTCCACCCCGTCATCCGGGTCGAGATCGACACCCCGCTCGACGACACCCTCACCGCGATGCGTGCCGCCGGAACGCATCTCGCGGCGGTCGCCGGGGACAAGGGCACGGTCATCGGCTTCGTGACGATGGAGGACGTACTGGACGAGCTGGTGGGGGCCGCCGCGGTCTGACCGGCCCGGCGGTGGACACCACCGCACGAAGCGGAAGGAGAGGCGGCCCGTCGCACGGCGGGCCGCCTCCCGCGCTTCCCCGCAGAGAGCTCTACCGGTCCCGCCCGAGCGCGTAAGCTCGGCGAATGGCCAAGTACTTCGACGTGCACCCCGCAAATCCCCAGCCCCGCACCATCAGCACGGTGGTCGACAGCATCCGGTCCGGTGCGCTCGTCGCGTACCCGACCGACTCGTGCTACGCCCTGGGCTGCCAGTTGGGCAACCGTGACGCCCTCGGCCGGATCCGGTCGATCCGGAACCTCGACGACAAGCACCACTTCACGCTGGTGTGCCACGACTTCGCGCAGCTGGCGCAGTTCGTCCGCGTGGACAACGACGTGTTCCGGGCGGTCAAGGCGGCGACGCCCGGCAGCTACACCTTCATCCTCCCGGCGACGAAGGAGGTTCCCCGCCAGTTGCTGCATCCGAAGAAGAAGACGGTCGGCGTGCGCATCCCCGACCACGTCGTGACCCAGGCGCTGGTCGCCGAGCTCGGCGAGCCGCTGCTCTCCAGCACTCTGCTGCTGCCGGACGAGGAGGAACCGCTGACTCAGGGCTGGGAGATCAAGGAGCGGCTCGACCACGAGGTGGACGCCGTCATCGACTCCGGCGACTGCGGCACCGAGCCGACCACGGTGATCGACTTCTCCGGCGACGAGCCCGAGGTCGTGCGCCGCGGAGCCGGGGACACGTCCCGCTTCGAGTAGCCCGTACGGCAGCGGACCCGCCGCGCCGGTCGCAGGTCCTCCCCCCGCCGCCCATGACGGAGGAGACTGGCGGCGTGACAGGTGAGCGGCTGCGGTTCGACGGCTGGATCGCCGGTGTGGGGACCTCCTCGGGCACCCGGCTGGTGGTCGGGCACTGGCCGCGGTCGCCGTTCGGGGCGTTCAGCGACGTCATGGTCGAGCATCCCGACGGCGAACGGGTCCTGCTGGCCCCGTCCCGGCGGATCGCGGACTTCGTGGCCGCCACGTACCGCTTCGACCGGATCGAGGTGGTGCCCGTGACCGTCACCGTCGCCGGCGACACCTGGCGCGTCGAGGCGGGGCCGCTGTGCCTTCGACTGCGGACCGGACGCCGGTCCGCCCTCGGTCTGCTGCTGTCCGCCGTGCCGGCTCCGCTCGCCCGCAGCCCGTTCTGGGCCGCGCTGTGCGACGTGCCGGCCCGGCTGCTGATGCCCGGCGTCCGCACCCTGGGCCGCGCGGGCCCGGGGCGGCGGGAGTGGTACGGGGCGCGGGACCTGCGGCCGGTCGTGGCCGCAGACGCCGTGCTGGACGGGGTGGGCCTGGGCGTGCTCGCGCCGCTCGATCCGCCGGTCGCCTTCGGGTTCGGCTCCGCCCCGCGGGGCCCTTCCCTGGTGCGCGTCACCACAACGGTGGAACTCGGGACCGCCGGGCGGTGAGGGCCTCCGCGGCCCCCGGGCGGGCGCGGGAGCCTTTTCCCGACCGGCTGCGGCTCGCTCGCGCAGGGGGCCGGCCGGGGATGCGAGGGGGCGGGGCGCGTCGCAGGGTGGACCCATGGCTAATCCCCCGATCGTCATCCACCGTCCGACCCCCTCGGGCGGCCGCCGGGTGACCGTGCACTACGAAGGCCGGGACGAGATACTCGGGCTGGCCCACAGCGACCACGACGTCATCGTGTTCCTGGGCGAGGCCGGCCTCGAGGAAGCGGACCGGATCCTCGACAATCCGGTCTGGGTGGAATGGCGGGGCGGGCGGGCCCACCGCTACGAGGCGGCCTGAGAGCCCGCACCACCCGACCGTCCAATCCGTCGAGGATGGCCGAACCGGCTCCTCGGGCGTCTGACCGGATGTGTCCGTCCACCGGCCGGTACGAGGCGTCCCGGTCCGCGGATACGCGTCGACCGTCCACTCCCCCGAGGCCATCACTCCGGTGATCAGTACGACACGGGGGCCGAGGTCAGCACCCATCACGCCGTGCCCGCCGGGGTGGACTCCGGGCTGCCGAACAGTTCGCGGACCTCCACGGCGTCGGACTCCCGCAGCGCCTCGTCCAGCAGGATCCAGCGGGTGATGCCCACGGATTCCAGGAACGGCAGGTCGTGGCCGGCGATGACCAGCGCGCCCTCGTAGGACTCCAGGGCGCTCGTCAGCTGCCGCACGCTCGCCAGGTCGAGGTTGTTCGTCGGCTCGTCCAGCAGGAGCAGTTGCGGGGCGGGGGCGGCGAGCATCGTCGCCGCGAGCGCGGCACGGAACCGTTCGCCGCCCGAGAGGGTGCCCGCCGGCTGCTCCGCGCGGGCCCCCTTGAAGAGGAACCGGGCGAGCTGTGAGCGGATCTGGTTGTCGGTGGTGCCCGGGGCGGTGCGGGCGACGTTGCCGGCGACGCTCAGCGCGTCGTCGAGGACGTCCAGCCGCTGCGGGAGGAATTTCAGCGGCACCGCCGCCGTGGCCTCTCCGGTGCTCGGCGCGAGCTCCCCGGTGAGCGTGCGCAGCAGGGTCGTCTTGCCGGCCCCGTTGCGGCCGACCAGGGCGATGCGTTCGGGTCCCCTCACCTGGAGGCTGCCCTCGCGCAGCCTTCCGTAGGGGAGGCTCAGGTCCCGCACGGTCAGGACGGTGCGGCCCGCGGGTACGGCGGTGTGGGGCAGGCTCACCTTGATCTCGGCGTCCCGGCGGATGGCTTCGGCGGCTTCCTCCCTGCGTTCACGGGCCTCGTCGAGACGGTCCTCGTGCAGCCCTCGGAGCCGGTCCCCGGACTCCTGGGCCGAGCGCTTGCGTTCCCCGGCGACGATGCGCGGGGCCTTCCGACGGCCGTCCAGCTTCCTGTCGTGGCGCTGGCGGCGGGCGACCTTGATCCGGGTCTCCTCCAGTTCGCGCTGCTGTCGGCGCAGGTCGGCGTCAGCAGCCCGCAGCATCCGCCCGGCGGCCTCCTGCTGGGTGGTGAGGGCCTCCTGGTACGCGGTCCAGCCGCCCCCGTACCAGCTCACCGAGCCCGATCGCAGTTCGGCGATGCGGTCGACCCGCTCCAGCAGGTCCCGGTCGTGGCTGACGACGATCAGGATTCCGGTGCGCCAGGAGTCGACGGCGTCGTAGAGCCTGCGCCGGGCGAACAGGTCCAAATTGTTGGTCGGTTCGTCGAGGAGGAGGACGTCGGGGCGTTGCAGGAGCAGCGCGGCCAGGCGCAGCAGAACGGTCTCCCCGCCGGACAACTGCCCTACGGTACGGTCCAGTTCGACGGCGCCGAGCCCGAGGGAGCCGAGGGTGGCCAGGGCGCGTTCCTCGACGTCCCAGTCGTCGCCGACCGTCTCGAAGTGCTCCTCCCGCACGTCTCCGGACTCGATGGCACGCAGGGCGGCCCGCCGCTCGGCGATGCCGAGGGCCGCGTCGACGCGCAGGCCGGTGTCCAGGGTGATGTTCTGGGGCAGGTAGGCGAGGTTCCCGCCGACGGTGACGGACCCCGCCGAGGGGCGCAGGAGCCCGGCGAACAGGCGCAGCAGAGTCGATTTTCCAGCTCCGTTGTCGCCGGCCAGACCGGTGCGGCCCCGGGGGACGGTGAGGGAGATTCCGTCGAAGAGGTTCGTGCCGTCGGGCCACCGGAAGGTGAGGTTGGAGACGGCGACGGAGGCGCTGGGCGCGGTGGGATGGCTCATGTGGTTCTCGCAGTCGGAAGCAGAAGGAGCGGGGGCTTCGTATGCGAACAGCACGCGGCGACCCGGCCGAGGGCCGGAAAGAGGTGGGAAGAACCGTCCTGCGAAGTGAGGGACGACTCAGCACCGAGGTCGCATCCACGCGGGAGTCACGGGCGGCAGACATGCCGACAACGTCGTGACCGTGTACGGGCCAGGGCCGTACCGCGCGATGATCGCGGACCTCAGATGCGCAACGTCCACCTCTATCGGAGACAACAGGACCCGCTCAGCGTAGCCGAGGATCTTGTCGGGCGTCGAGGGGATGGTGCTACGGAGCGCTCTGCGCGGAGTGGGCCGCGGCCTCGGCTGGAGCGTTCTCGGCGGTCGCGTCCGCCGGGCCGCGCTGTCCGGGCAGTCGGACGCCGGGCGGCACGACGGGGGTCCGCCGGACGGCGAGGGTGGCGAGGACGGCGGCGAGCCCGGCGAGGGCGAATCCGAAGGGCGGGGTGGCGCCCATGGGGTGGGTCTCGTACACCAGCGCCGCCGAGAGCACGGTCAGGACGGCGGAAAGGCGGCCGTACTGTTCGGTCGCGGCGACCACGGCCATGCCCCACAGCAGGTACCAGGGCTGGACCATGGGCGAGAGGGCGACCAGGACGAGCAGCGAGAGGCCGAGCCCGTGGGCGGGCGTCACACCGCCGCGCATCGCGCGCCGGGCCAGCACGAGGATCAGGCCGAGCGCTGCCGCCAGGCCCAGCGCCTGGACGGCGGATTTGACCGGCTCCACGTCGACGTCCAGGAGCAGATGGGCCAGCTCTCCCAGTCCGAGGCCGAGGTCGCTGGTGGCGGAGAGCGCGGTGTGGATGTTCGCGGCGACGCCCTGGGTGTGGAGCCAGCCGAATCCGGTGCCGCTGATCAGCGTCGCCCCGCCGGCGACCGCACAGGCGATCAGGCCGGGCGCGAGCAGCCCCTTGGCCCAGCGGCGCCACCGGGGGCCGGTCGCGGACGCGTGCACAAGGACCCCGATGAACAGGAGCGTCACGGCCGCCGGTGACTTCACCATGACGGCGAGGCCGACCAGGGCACTGCCCGCGATCCACCGTCCGCGCAGGGCGAGGACGAGGCCGGCGAGCATCAGGCCGATCATGAGCCCGTCGTTGTGCATGCCGCCGACCACGTGGATCAGCAGCAGCGGGTTGAGGGCGCCCAGCCACAGGGCGCGGCTTTCGCTGCGGCCGTGCTCGCGTGCCAGTCGGCGAAGGGCCCAGACGATCAGGGCCAGGGAGACGAGCGCGACGATCCGCATCGCCAGGACGGCGGGGACGATCGTGCCGCCGGTGGCCCAGGCGACGGCTGCGGAGAGCAGGAGGAAGAGCGGTCCGTAGGGGGCGGGGGTGTCGCGCCAGTGGTTGCCGACGCTCGCGGCGGCGTCGCCGCCGATTCCGCCGGGGTCCAGGGCGGAGGGACCGACGGTGTAGACGTCGTGCCCTTCGACGACCATGGAGCCCTGGGCGATGTAGCTGTAGACGTCGGCGCTGTAGAGCGGGGGCGCGAGCAGGAACGGGGCGGTCCACCAGGCGAGGGTGACGAGGGTGTCGCGGACGGTGGAGGCGGCCTTGCCGTACTGCCACCAGGCGACGACGAGTACGGTCAGTCCGGCGTAGGCGAGGACGGCGGCGACCGCCTTCGTGGCGGAGCCGTGGTCGGTCCACAGCCCCCAGGGGTCGTGGACCGGCAGCTTCCCGGCGAACCAGCCGCCGACGACGACCGCCAGGGATCCTGCCGCACCCAGCCGACGGTGCCCGACCGCGCTCAAAGCCCACATGACCGGCCAACCTATCGGACGGCCGGGTATGCCCCTCAGCCGCTCCCCCGGCTTGCCGGACGCCCGGAGGAGCTCCGGGCGTCCGTGGCGTTCAGCCGGCGAGCGACTGCTTGAGTGCGGCGAGGCCGTCGGCGTAGATGCCGTGGAGGAGAGCGGCGGCCTCCTCGTTGACGAGGGTGCGGGCGCGGCCGCCCTCGCTCAGTTCACCGCTCGGGATGTACGGGAGCCGGTCGGGAGGGAGCCGAAGCCCCCGATGAGCTGCCGGACGCGGTCGACGGGTACGCGGAGTTCGGTATTCCCCCGTAACCAAGGGGCGTAGCCCAGCGGCCAGAGCGGCGGTCTCCAAAAACCGTATGTCGCAGGTTCGATTCCTGCCGCCCTTGCCATCACCACCCGGCCGGTGTCACCACCCCGCCTCCGTCACCGCACGTCGCCGCGCCAGTCCCACTGGTGACTGTCCGGCGACCGGGGCCCGTACTCGGCGCGTCCGCCCGGACCGTAGGCGCCGATCTCCGTGACCAGCCCGACGCCGTCGCGCAGGTCCGCGTCGCCCCAGCCGGTGACGTCGAGCAGCAGCCCGTCGAGCGGGCCGCCGACCAGCTCGCGATAGTCGTGACCCGGCCTCGGTCCTGGATGGGGGTCGTCGTGGTCGGTGCCGTACACCCGTCGCTGCCTCATCAGCTCGTCCATGCGGGCAGCATCCCACCGGGCACTGACAACGGCTCGGTACGAGGGTCCATCCGGCCACCGTCCGCTGACGTCCGTCGCCCGCCCGCCGGAAATTGGGCGCGCGCCCGCCCGTCGCTGTGGCACGCTCCACCGATGGCTCTTCCACCACGCCTGATCCCGTTGCTTGAGCAGTTCGACTTCGCCTGTGAGCGGCTCCTCGGCCGTCTGGCCGGTCCCGTCATGGACAGCGGCAACGGCGTCGACATCAGCGTCACCCGACTCTGCGACGACGAGTACCTCTGGGAACCCGTGCCCGACTGCTGGTCCGTACGCCGTCGCGACGACGGCCCCGGGGCGCGTGCGACCGTCCTGGCGGGGGCCGGGGACTGGGGGCGGGACGCGGCGGACTCCCCGCATCCGTTCCCTCCTCCGTTCACCACCATCGCGTGGCGTCTGAGCCATCTCGCCGAGATGCTCGCCCTCCGTGCCGACTACTCGTACGGCAGCAGGTCGCTCACGCGCGACGGCTTCCGCACCCCGGGGGACGCCGCCGGGGCGGTGGCCGCCTTCGAGACCGCGTCCGCCGCCTGGCGCGAAGCTCTGCTCACCGCCGACGACGCGGCCCTCGACACCGTCGGGTACAGCACATATCCCAACGGCAGCGACGCGGAGGATCTCTTCGTCGACATCGTCTGGTGGGTCAATCAGGAGGTGCTGCACCACGGCGCCGAGATCGCCCTGCTCCGCGATCTGTACCGCGCCCGGCCGTCCTGAGCGGTGCCCCGGCCGCCGGTGGGCACGCGGAAGCCCTCGCCGCGGCCGCCGCGGCCGCCGCAGTCGCCGCAGTCGCCGCAGTCGCCGCAGTCGCCGCTCAGGGGCGCTCGCCGTATGATTCAGGGACGTAACGCACCGCGGAGCGGCACATGAACCGGCGTCGGACTCCCCGCTCAGCTAGCGCCGAAGACCTGCTCAACACCCTGCACAACCTCACTGCCCGCGCTCGGCGCGAAGTGGAGTTCCACCAGGCCAGGGTGGAACTCGCGCAGGCACTCCAGCGCGACATGCTTCCGGCGGTCCTGCCCGCGCTCCCCGGTCTCCAGTCCGCGGCACGCTACGCACCCGCCCGCCACGGACTGGACATCGGCGGCGACTGGTACGACGGTTTCACGCTCGCGGACGGGGCCCTCGGCTTCGCCATCGGCGACGTACAGGGTCATGACGTCGAGGCGGCCGCCTTCATGGGGCAGGTCCGTATCGCGATGCGGGCCATCGCGGGCACGGCCTCCGATCCGGGCGAGGTTCTGGGCCGGACGAACGATCTGCTGCTGTCCGTGGACTCGGGACTCTTCGCGACCTGCACGTTCCTGCGGCTGGACCCGACGACCTGGGAGATGCACAGCGCGCGGGCCGGGCACGTGGCGTTCGTGTGGGCCACCACGGAGGGCCGGTCCGGCGTCACGGAGGACCCGGGCGGCATGCCGCTGGGCATCGAGCCGGGCGAGGACTACCCCGTCACCCGGCGCACCCTGGACTCCGACGGGGCGATCGTGCTGCTCACCGACGGGGTCGTCGAGGGACCGTCGCTGCAGATCGAGGACGGTCTCGAGCGGGTCCGGCAACTGGTCGCCGCGCACGTCGTGGTGAGCGCGCCGCAGCTGGCCGACGAGGTCCTGGGCGCGGCGGAGCTGACCGGTCACGAGGACGACGCCGCCGTACTGGTCCTGCGGCATGCCGCCGCGCGGCGTGGGCCGCGCTGACGCCGGACCGTACCGCGCGTGTCACCGGCCGACTCACGCCGCGGTCGGTGTCTGATGAGTGGTGTGATCCGCAGCAAGGAAGCCAGACGTCGGGCCGTGTACGTGGCGCAGGTCCTGGGCGTGGCCGGAGCCTACTACCTGTCGGGGCGGCTCGGGCTGATGCGCCAGGTCGTCGTGGACGGCGCGGTCGTCACCCCGCTGTGGCCGCCCACCGGCATCGCACTGGCCGCACTGCTGTGCCTGGGTGTCCGGGTCTGGCCGGGCATCGCGCTGGGCACGCTGGCCACGGTCTCCGAGATCGGCGACGCGTTCACGGTGAGCCGGCTGGCCATCATGCTCGGCAACACGGTCGCGCCGCTGGCCTCGTACGCCCTGTTGCGGAAGGTGGGCTTCCGCAGTGAGCTGGTCCGGCTGCGGGACGGGGTGGGTCTGGTCTTCCTCGGCGCGTTCGCGGGGATGCTGATCAGCGCCACCATCGGGAGCTTCACACTGCTCCTCGACGGCAAGGTCCCGCCGGGACGCTTCTGGCTGGTCTGGTCGTCCTGGTGGGCGGGGGACGCGATGGGGGTCCTGGTGGTCACCCCCGTGCTTCTGGTCCTGCGCGGCGTGCGGTGGCCCCGCCCGGCCGACCGGTGGCTGGAGGCCTCGGTCCTCGCGGTCGTCGTGGTCGTGTCTTCGTTGATCGCCACGCGCAGTTCGCTGTCGGTGATCTATCTGGTGTTCCCGGTGATCATCTGGGCGGCCCTGCGGTTCCAACTGCCCGGCAGCGCGCCGTGCGCCCTGGTCGTCTCCGTGCTCGCCGTTGTCGCGGGCACGGATGCCCTGGGGCCGTTCGCGGGGCACAGCCTGATGCAGATCATGGCCAATCTCTCGCTGCTCAACGGATGCGTCGCGCTCACCGCACTGCTGCTCGGGGCCACCGTCGCGGAGCACAAGAACATCCGCCGTGAGACGGAGAACGCCGTCGAGGAGTTGGAGGCCCTGGTGGAACAGCTCGCTCCACTGTCAGGGCCGGCCGCGGCGCGGTACGAGGACAGACCGCGGCGGCACCCACTCGACGGAGGACCCCACCCGGGCCAGTGCTAGGTGTTCTGTCCATGGAGGTTGGTGACGGATCCCACGGCTTAGGGATCTTGAACGAGTGAGGGCCTTCCGGGTTCGGTGTGGATTGCGACATC
>NZ_JOEZ01000033.1 GCF_000721175.1 Streptomyces anulatus | reverse complement strand
GGGTACGTCACCCCACTCGAAACGAGAACCTTGCTCAGGCAAGACCTCACCCCCGCAGCGTAAACACCCGCTGTCCAGGGCCCGGGGGGAACTTCACCAGGGCCGTGCGGCCCCGCGCCGACAAGGCCGACAGCGGGACGGTGTCCTTCGTCGGGCCCTGCTTCGACGCCCACGCCGGCACCGGCCGGTGGACCCGGCCGGACGACGCGGAGAACCCCCTGTCGATTTCCCTCGGCTCGGCGTACACGCACCGGCCCGAGTTCTGCCGCCGGTGCCCGCCCGCCGGTCCGCACAGTCGCGCGCCGCCGCCCGGAGCGAGGGCGGCACTCCGCGCGCCGTCGGCCTCAACGAGGACATGATGGCCCTCGGCGGTGTCAGGGACCGCCGAGCAGGGGACCGGACGCACGCTCAAGGACCGATGTGACCCGCCCCCAGGTCTCCACGTCCCTTTCCACCGGGGGCAGCTGACGGTCCGTCCCCGACTTCTGCCAGGCCGTCGCCAGCGCCACCGGGTCACCGCCGCCCGCCGCCGACGCGGCGAGCGCCGCAGCGCCGAAGGCCACCAGCTCTCCGCTGCCGGGGATCACGAGCGGGCGGCCCGAGAGCCGGCGCACCGTCTCCACCCACATCCGCCCCCGCGCCCCGCCGCCGATCAGGCGCAGCGGCCGGGCGGCGACCTCGGGCGCGGCGGGGTCGAGGCCGCAGGCCGACAGCAGTCCGTCCATGGCCCGCAGCACGGTGACGGCCGCGCCCTCGTAGGCGGCGCCCAGCAGTTGCCGCCGGGTCGTGTCATGGCGCAGGCCGGTCAGCAGCCCGGAGGCGGTCGGCAGGTCGGGGGTCCGTTCGCCGTCGAGGTACGGGAGCAGGACCGCCTCGCCGCCGGGTGCCGCGTCCTCGCGGTCCAGGCCGAGCAGGGCGGCCACCTTGTCGACGGCGAGCGTGCAGTTGAGGGTGCAGGCCAGTGGGAGGTACGTGCCGTCGGCGGCGGCGAACCCGTTCAGCGCGGTGGACGTGGGCCGGGTGCGGGAGGCGGCGAACACCGTGCCGGAGGTGCCGAGGCTGAGGGCCGGGTGGTCCAGCAGCCCGTCGCCGCCCAGCCCGAGGCCCACGGCGGCGCTCATGTTGTCGCCGGTACCGGCCGCCACCGCGATGCCCGCGGGCAGCCCGAGCGCGCGGGCCGCCGCTTCGGTGAGCGAGCCGATCCGGGCCGCCCCGGTGGGCGCGACCTCCGGGAGCAGGGCCGCGTCGAGGCCGAGGAGCTCCAGCAGGTCGGGGTCGTAGGCGCCGGTCGCGGTGGAGTACCAGCCGCTGCCCGATGCGTCCCCCGGGTCGGTGGCGGCGACGCCCGCGAGGCGCTCGGTCAGGAAGTCGTGGGGGAGCCGGACCGCAGCCGCGTTCGCGGCGCTCGCGGGGTCGTTCTCGCGCAGCCACTGCCATTTGGAGGCCGTGATGGACGCCACCGGCACCGATCCGGTCCGCTCCGTCCAGGCCTCGGGCCCGCCGAACGCCTCGGTGAGAGCGGCGGCCTGCGGAGCGGAGCGGGTGTCGTTCCACAGCAGCGCCGGGCGCAGCGGCCGGCCCGCCCCGTCCAGTACGACGAGCCCGTGCTGCTGCCCGGCGACCGCGATGCCGGTGACCGCGCGCGCGGGGAGGCCGGACTCCTTCAGCCCGGTGGCCACCGCCTCGCACAGGGCCCGCCACCAGATCTCCGGATCGCTCATCCGGGCCCCGCCCTCGCCGGTGACCACGTGCGGGGCGCGCCCCACGGCGAGCTGCTCGCCGGTCACGGCGTCGATGAAGGCGGCCTTGGTGGACTGGGTGGAGCTGTCCACGCCGATGACGACGGCGGGTGACGGCATGGGGGCCTCTTTCACGCTGCGGGTGCTGGGTGGCACGGGTGCTGATCATTCGGCTGCGGCACGAACAAATTACGGGATGCGCAGCCACCTGCACAGGGGGCCGGAGGTGCTCCGTGCGGCAAGGGGGTTCCGTGCCCGGGGTACGGTGTGCTTGATTAATCATGACACTGAACAAATAGGGGTGCCGGGCTTCCGCCAGGCGTCCCGACGGCAGACGAAGGCGGTCGGACGACGATGACGGAACGCTTCACCCCCACCCCTGAGGACAAGTTCAGTTTCGGGCTGTGGACCGTGGGCTGGCAGGGCCGGGACCCCTTCGGCGACGCGACCCGCGCGGCCATCGACCCCGTCGAGTCGGTGCAGCGGCTCGCGGAGCTGGGCGCCTGGGGCGTGACCTTCCACGACGACGACCTGATCCCCTTCGGGGCGCCGGAGACGGAGCGCGAGGCGATCGTCAAGCGCTTCCGGCAGGCGGTCGACAGCAGTGGGCTCGTGGTGCCCATGGTGACGACGAACCTCTTCACCCACCCGGTCTTCAAGGACGGCGGGTTCACCGCCAACGACCGTGGCGTACGCCGCTACGCACTGCGCAAGACCCTGCGCAACATCGACCTCGCCGTCGAACTGGGCGCGACCACGTTCGTGGCGTGGGGCGGCCGCGAGGGCGCCGAGTCCGGCGGGGCGAAGGACGTCCGCCTCGCGCTGCACAGGATGAAGGAGGCCTTCGACCTGCTGGGCGAGTACGTCGTCGAGCAGGGCTACGACCTCCGCTTCGCCATCGAACCCAAGCCGAACGAGCCGCGCGGCGACATCCTGCTGCCCACCATCGGCCACGCCCTGGCCTTCATCGAGCGCCTGGAGCGCCCCGAGCTGGTCGGCGTCAACCCGGAGACCGGGCACGAGCAGATGGCCGGGCTCAACTTCCCGCACGGCATCGCCCAGGCCATGTGGGCGGACAAGCTCTTCCACATCGACCTCAACGGCCAGTCCGGCATCAAGTACGACCAGGACCTGCGCTTCGGCGCGGGCGACCTGCGCCAGGCGTTCTGGCTCGTCGACCTGCTGGAGAGCGGCTACGAAGGACCCCGCCACTTCGACTTCAAGCCCCCGCGCACCGAGGACTACGACGGGGTCTGGGCCTCGGCCGCGGGCTGCATGCGCAACTACCTCATCCTCAAGGAGCGGGCCGCCGCCTTCCGCGCCGACCCCGAGGTGCGGGCGGCCCTGCGCGCGTCCCGCCTGGACGAACTGGCGCGTCCCACCGCCGGCGAGGGCCTGGCGAGCCTCCTCGCCGACCGCAGCGCCTACGAGGACTTCGACGTGGACGCCGCCGCCGAACGCGGCATGGCCTTCGAGGCGCTGGACCAGCTCGCCATGGACCACCTGCTCGCCGTGCGCTGACGCGCCGGGTGAGCCGGGGCGGTTGACGTACAGGGGGAACCCTTGCCGTTGGCGTACCGGGGCAACCATGGTCGTTTGCGTACCGGGTGTGCCGGGGCGGTTGGCGTACCGGGCGAACCCTGGCCGTTGGCGTGCCGGGGGAACCACGGCCGTCGGCGTACGGGTGTGCCGAGGCGGTGGCGTGCCGCGGGAACCATGGTCGTTTGCGTACCGGGTGTGCCGAGGCGGTTGGCGTACCGGGCGAACCGGGGCCATCGGCGTACCGGGAAGACCATGGCCGTCGGCGTACCGGGTGAGCCGGGGGCTGGCCTACCGGCTGAGCCGGGTCCGTCCGGGCCCGGCTCACCCGCCGGACGGCTCCGCGTACGCCACCGGATCGTCCAGCACGTCCTGCACCACGAGCGCCGCCGCGCCCCGCGCCGCGTCGCCCGCCACCGACGACGCCCGGAGCCGGCCGCTGCCCGGGGCCCAGAGCCCCGACACCACGCGGCCGGTCAGCTCCTCGTCGGCGGGCGGTGCCAGCCACGGCATCAGGCCCCGGTAGATCCCGCCGAGCACCACCGCGTCCGGGTCGATCAGGTTCACCGCCCCCGACAGCACCCGGCCCAGCATCTGCCCCGCCTCAGCGACCGCGGCCACCGCGCGCGGGTCCCCGGCCTCCGCGCGCCGCTCCAGCTCCAGCACCCCGGACGCGCCGCCGAGGTCCTCGACCCCGGCCGCCCGCAACAGCGCCGCCTGCCCGGCGTACTGCTCCAGGCACCCCCGCGACCCGCACCGGCACTCCGGACCCGCCGGATCCACCACCACATGGCCGATCTCCCCGGCGAAACCGTGCGCCCCGCGCAGCAGCTCCCCGTTCAGGACGAGCGCGCCGCCGACCCCGATCTCCCCGGTCAGATAGAGGAAGCTGCGCACGTCGTCCAGCCCGCCGAACCACAGCTCGGCCAGCGCCGCGAGATTGGCCTCGTTCTCCGAGGCGACCGGCAGCGCCGGGTGGCCGGGGCGCAGGGCGGTCAGCGCGTCGGCGAACAGCTCCTGCGCCGGGACCTCGTTCCAGCCGAGGTTGGGGGCCTGCCGCACCGAGCCGCCGGAGACGAGGCCCGGCAGCGCCAGCGCCGCGCCCACCGGGCGCAGCTCCTGTTCGTACGCCGACTCCAGGGTCCGCGCGGCGATCCGGGCCGCCCGCGCCAGGGCCTCCCCGGCGGAGGCGCCCCGGTTGTCGAGGTGTTCGGTCTGCCGGACCCGGCCGGTGCCCGCCAGGTCCACCACGCACACCGACACGTAATCGATGTTGATCTCCACGCCGAGCCCGGCCGGACCGGTGCGGGCCACCTTGAGCGCGGTGCCGGGGCGGCCCGCGTGCCCGCTGAACGTCTTGCCCGACTCGGTGAGGAACCCGCTGCCTTGGTGGCCGCCGGTGTGTCCTGCGGGTCCGGCGCCAGGGTTGTGGGGCGTTCCGGGCGGGGCGCGGAAACGGCGGGGGGCATCGGCGGGGGGGGGGGGGGGGGGGGGGGGGGGGGGCCCGCCCGGGCCCCCGCCCCCCCCCCCGCCCCTCTTCAGGCTCCGCTCAGGGCTTGGCGCCCCTGGCCGTCAGCATGTCCGCCATCAGGCCGATCTCCGACTGCTGGCCGCGGACCATGCCCGCCGCCAGGTTCCGGATGGCGTCCGTCTTCGCCGCACCCGCGGCGGCCCGCGCCATATCGGCACCCGCACGGTGGTGCACGGTCATCAGCCGCAGGAACAGCACCTCGGCCTTCTCGCCCTTCGCGGCCGTGAGCGCCGCCAGCTCCGCGTCGGTGGCCATGCCCGGCATCAGCGAACCGTCGCCGGCCGGGGTGAGGGCGTGCCCCATCCACTCCATCGGCGGCCCGGCCGCGCTCTTCGGCAACCCCCACATCTCCAGCCAGCCCAGCATCATGCCGCGCTGGTTGGCCTGGGTGTTGATGATGTCGTACGCGAGCCGCCGCACGTCCTCGTCGTCGCTGCGGTCCCGCACGATGAACGACATCTCGACCGCCTGCTGGTGGTGGATCGCCATGTCCCGGGCGAAGCCCGCGTCCACGGAGTCCTCCGCCGGAGCGGACCGCGCCGCCGAGGACGCCCCGGACGGGGAGGCCGCGGAGGGGCGTACGACCATCAGCGCCACCAGCCCCAGCGCCACGAGCAGCACGGAGGCCCCCGCGATGACCATCCGACGGGTCGAGCCGGAAGGCGCCAGGACGGTCACTTGTCCAGCCCGCCGGTGCAGGCGGCCCCCGGCTCAGGGGTCTGCGGGCCCTGCACGTACTTGGTGAAGAACTGTGCGACGCGCTCGTCCGAGGCGCTCTTGATGGTGACCTGCTTGCCCCACGCACTGAGCATCAGCGGGTCCTTCTGGTCCTTGACCGGGCTCATCAGGGAGTACGGGGTGGACTTGACCTTCTTCGTGAGCGCCTCGATGTCCGCGTCCGAGGCCTTGTCGTTGTACGTGACCCAGACCGCGCCGTGCTCCAGCGAGTGCACGGCGTTCTCCTTCGGTATCTCGTCGGTGTAGACGTCCGCGTTGCAGTTCATCCAGACCTGGTTGTGGTCGCCGCCGACGGGCGGGTTCATCGGGTAGTCGACCTTGGTCGCCACGTGCTCCTGCGTCAGCTTGTCCCAGCTGCGCTCGCCGGTGACGGGCGAGGTCCTGGCCTGCTCCTCCTTCTCGTCCTTCTCGTTCGCCTGCGCCATCAGATAGCCGCCTCCGGCGACCAGGGCGGCGACGACGGCCACCGACGCGCCGATGGTGATGACGCGGCCACGGCGCTCGCGGGCGCGCTCCTTGCGGCGCGCCTCTTCGAGCTTGGCGCGACGCGCCGAGGCCGGGTTGTTCTGGTTCTTGGGGGAAGCCATGGGAAGTCCTCGTCGTTCAACCGATGCATACGGGACGGTGCATGAAGGGGGAGGGGTGCGGGGCATGCGGAAAGCCGCTCCCGGTGAACCGGCGCCAGGGCGCGGCGGGAGAGCGGATCCGGCCTCTAGACCCGTTGGACCTGAAGGCGCAGTTGATCGACGGAACGCACACCGTCGTGCGCGGGACCCCGGATGGCCGCCGCACCGGTGAGCGGGGCGGCGGGGACGAAGGCCACGGAGGAGGGGACGGCCACGGGGGCGGACGACGCCGGCAGCACGACGGCCGCCGTGTGCGTCGAGCCGCCGTGGCACGACGACCCGAGCCCGTGGTCCGCCGCGGTGGCCATGAAGACCGGCTCGAAGTCCGAAGAGGGCGCCGGGGTGAACGCGTGGACGGCACTCGCGCCGGCCGCGACCGGCACGGTGGCCGACGCTGTGGTGACCGAACAGCAGAAGAGCATGGACAGCAGGAAGAACACCCAGCCCAGGGCGAGGGGCGCATGGGAGCGGTACCGCTGCCGGTCGGTCCGCGTGCTCACCCTGGTCATCGCCCGCCATCGTAGTGGGTACATGAAGATTCAAACAATATGGCCGCTGTCCGCGGGACAGTGTGCCCGAGTCACCGGGTGCTGCGACAGGGGTCCGGCCCTGTCGCGGCGATCTCCTGCGGGGAGGGGTGGCGAAGTTGATTATTTACAGGTGTAATACCCGTTAACGCATATGGGTGAGTGATGCATCCGTACGGCCTCGGCGGCCCTCCGTCCGCGCCCTCCCGCCGACCGCTCACGGCGAGCCTCGTCGAACTGCGCGAGGCGGGTGACACCGCGGCGGGCGAATGGTGGCAGCGCGCCCTGCCCGAGCAGCGCCTTCTCGCGGCCGAGCAGGCCGGACACCGTACGCTCGCCGCGACAGCACAACGGCGCGGGCCCACGGTCCACGCCCCTTCGATCGGAGCGGAGTGACCGACGACATCGTTGCCTCGGTGGTCCGGCAGTGGCAGGCCGTCAACCCCGAGCTCGACACCGGACCGATGGAGATCATCGGCCGGATCAACCGCTGCGCCGCCCTGCTCCAGCAGGCGGAGGACGCCCCGCTGCGCTCCGCCGGACTGACCCGCGCCGAATTCGACCTGCTCGGCGCCGTACGCCGCACGGACCGGGAGCTGACCCCCGGCGAGCTGGCCCGCGAGACCTTCTCCTCCGGAGCCGCCGTCACCAAGCGGCTGCGTGCCCTCCAGGACCGCGCTCTGGTCGACCGCCGGGGCGACGACCGCGACCGCAGGGTCGCCCATGTCCGCCTCACCGACGAGGGCCGGGCCCTGGTCGACCGGCTGCTGCCCGAGCAGCTCGCCTACGAACGCGCGGTGCTCGCCGGCCTCGACGCGGACGGTCGCGACGAACTCGGCTCCCGGCTGAGCGAGTTGCTCGTCCAGCTGGAGGGGCGCCTCGGCGGCGCCCGACGCTGACTTGGCGGGCCGGCTCAGCCGGGGTGTGCGGGGGGCGCCGACGCGGCCGACTCCCCGAGCAGGGACGCCCGTTCGGCCGTCGCGGTCTCGTCGGACCGGTCGGCGGGGGCGGCGGCCACCAGAGCGAGCCGGTCCCGCCAGCTGGACCCGCCCAGGGAGACGGCGACCGCGGTCATGCCGGGGACCGACTCGCCCCGGCTGACCGCGTGCCCTGTGCGCCGGATCAGCGCCAGCTCGTCCAGCAGGGCCGTACGCGAGGTGAGGGTGTGCGGCGTCAGCGGCTCCAGCTCCTCCCGCGGATACAGCGCGCACACCTGGTCAGCCGTCATCCGGGACAGGAGCAGCTTGCCGCCCGCCTCCGCGTGGGCCGGCCCGGTCCAGCCCAACTCCAGGGCCACCCGCACCGGATGGGGCGACTCACGGCCGTCGGTGACGACGACCTGATCGCCGATGAGCGCCACGCTGTGCACCGTTTCGCCCGTCCGCGCGACGGCGTCGTCCAGCACCGGCCGCAGCCGGCCGCGGGCTGCCGGGCCGAACCCGGCGGGGCGGCCGAGCCGCACCAGCTCCGGCCCCGCCGCGTAACCCCGCCCCGACGTGTCGCGGATGGCGAACCCCCTGCTCTCCAGGGTGCTCAGCACCCGGTGAGCGGTGGACCGCCCGACGGACAGCCGCTCGGCGGCCTCGCTGACGGTGAGGGTGTCATGGGTGAGGAAGAGCCGCAGGGCCCGGAGTCCCGTGTCCAGCGATGTGATCGTGTAGTCGCCGGCCGCCGTCATGCTCATGTTCCCGCCTGCTCCTTCTCGTCACCGTCGGTGTGCCGCCGACCGACATGATTCCCGGTCCGGCGCCCCCGTGCCGGGCGATCGGAGCGTACGTGGCGGATGGGGTCCGCCGTGCGCGGCGGGGGCGTCCGTATACGCGTCAGCACGGCGACTTCGCGCGCCACCCGCCTGCCGGTCAGGAATCTGCACCTTTCGATCCGGTTCGATCACCTGTGCTTCTGTCCTGCTCTGCGGGGCGAAGAGCAGGACCTTTGCGATGAGTTGTCCCGTACGGCGCTTTTGGGTGGAGGTGTTCGTACCGTTCTCGGGAACGGTGAGCTTTCCGGAACAGCAACTTCCGGAGACTGTCACTCCTCGCGCACGCTCCACAGCGCTGAGTGCAAAAACTGGTGAGTGTATTCCTCTCGGCGGGCATCCGCAGGGGGTTGGGTGAATATGCCGAAGCACTGTTCTGATCTGGCTAAGCTCACGCGCAGTGAAGTCGAGTTGAGATGAATTCGAGCACTTGTTCCTGAGTCTCCGCTCACGTGCGCATACATCCCGGAATCAACCGCCAGAGGGTTTTAGATGGTCCGTGTTGAATCACCGCCGACCGACAGAGAGATTCCTGTCGTCCGCGTAGTCCTGCCGCCCGTGGTCCTGCTCCTCGGCGTCACCGCCGCCGGATCGGCCCTGGTCGCACCGGCCGCGCGGATACCAGTCGCCGTGTGCGGCGCGATCACCACGCTCGTGGTCGCCGCACTCACCGTGGCGCTGCACCGCCGCCGGCATGCCATGCGCGTCCAGCGCGCGCAGTACGAACAGCGCATCGCCTACCTGGAACACCGCATCCTCTCGCACGACTCCGAGACGGTGCGGCTCACCAAGGAGGTCATGCCCGCCGCCATCCGGCGGCTGCGCGTGGGCAATTCGCCCGAGGAAGTGATGCGCGACATCGTCGACGCGGACGTGGCCAACCGCCATCTGCCCAAGGCGCTGCGCGAGCAGATCCACCAGGTCCTCGAAGTCATCGACAACGAGGAGGCGCGGCGTGACTCCGCTCAGCGCGCCTTCGTCAGCGTCGCCCGCCGCGTCCAGGCGATCGTGCACCGTCAGGCCAGTGAACTGCGGGAGATGGAGGACCACTACGGGCGCAACCCCGAGGTCTTCGACGACCTGCTGCGCATCGACCACGGCACCGCGCTGATCGGCCGCCTCGCCGACTCCATCGCCGTGCTCGGCGGCGCCCGCCCGAGCCGCCAGTGGCCCAAGCCCGTACCGCTGTTCAGCGTGCTGCGCGGCGCGATGTCCCGCATCCTGGAGTACCAGCGCGTCGATCTGCACTCGATCGCCAAGGTCGCCATCGTCGGCACCTCGGTCGAACCGCTCATCCACGCCTGCGCCGAACTCCTCGACAACGCGACCCGCTACTCGCCTCCCCAGACCCGGGTGCACGTCACCGCGGTCGAGGTGCAGACCGGCATCGCCATCGAGATCGAGGACGGTGGCGTCAGCCTCAGCGAGGAGGCCCGCGCCCGGGCCGAGAACATGCTCGCCCAGGCTCAGGCCGGCATCAACATGAACGACCTCGGGGAGTCCCCCCGCCTCGGCATGGCCGTCGTCGGCCGGCTCTCCCGGATGTACCAGCTCCAGGTGTCGCTGCGTCAGTCGGCGTACGGCGGCGTCCGCGCCGTCCTCATCGTGCCGCGCGACATGATCACCACCGGGCCCGCCCCGGGCATCGCCCACGGCATCGGCGCCACCTCGCGGCCCACCAGCTCCCTGGACATGTCGCAGCTCCAGCACGTGGTGCCGCCCCCCGGCAAGCGCAAGCCCAAGCCCAAGCCCGCCGCCACCGGCCCCGTGCCGTCCGTCGCCGCACCGGTCTCCACCGGCGCTCCCGCGGCCGCCCCGCGCCCGGCCGTTCCCGCGGCGGCCATGGAGGACGACCTGCCCGTGGTCACCGAGTGGACCGAGAACGGGCTGCCGCAGCGCCGCAGCCGGGGCCGCGCCCCGCTCGGCTCGCACAACCTCCCGCAGCAGCCCCCGCCGCCCCCCGCCCCCACGAACGGGTTCCAGCCCGGCCGGGACGAGGGCGCGGACGACGGACACGGCGAGGAGAAGCCCCCCGGCCTGTGGCTGGAGGCCTTCACCAAGGCCGTCAACGGCGTACCGCAGGAACGAAAGCACGGCGAAGACTCCGATGACGCGTGGGACAAGGGAGACCTGAAGTGATCCAGCAGCGGGGAAACATGGACTGGATGCTCAAGGAACTGGCCGACGACGTTCCGAGCATCCACCAGATCGTGGTGCTCTCCTCGGACGGCCTGCGCATCGCGATGCACGGTGGCGATCCCGACGTCGCCGACCGGCTCGCGGCGGCCTGCGCCGGACTGCAGAGCCTGGCCGCCGCGGTGGCCACCGAGATCCCGTACAGCGACGGCCTCATGAAGCTCGTCGTCATCGAGGTGACGGGCGGGTTCTTCTACCTGATGGCGGCCGGCACCGGCGCCTATCTCGCGGTCCTGGCCGGCGAGACCGTCGACGCCGGACTCGTCGGCGCCCGGATGCGGGACATGGTCGTGCGGATCGGAGCCCACCTGACCAGTCCGCCCCGCCACGGCGGGCAGTCCGGATGAGTGGACCTCGACGAGAACGCCGCAAGGCCGATCCGGATCTCCTCGATCCGGAACGGCTGTACGTGATCACCGGTGATCTCGACGACAGCGAACGGGCCGCGCTCGACCTGGTCACGATGGTCGTCGCACAGGCGGAGCCCTCGCCGACGTTCCAGCCCGAGCAGGCGGCCATCCTGCGGCTCTGCCAGGCCCCCCTGTCCGTCGCCGAGATCTCGGCCTACCTCAGGCTGCCGTTCAGCGTGGTCACCTCGCTCCTGAGCGATCTCCTCGCGACCGAACTCATCGAGTCGCGCGCGCCGGTCGTCCGCGCCACCCTCCCCGACAGGTCCCTTCTCGAAGCGGTGATGCATGGACTTCAGAAGCTCTGACACGATCGCCGGCCCCCGCAGCGAGGACGTCCTTCCCACCACGGCCACCGCCGCGGTGAAGGTCGTGATCGTCGGCGGGTTCGGCGTCGGCAAGACGACCATGGTCGGCTCGGTGAGCGAGATCCGGCCACTGACGACCGAAGAGACCATGACCCAGGCCGGCGTCGGCGTGGACGACAACGCCGGGGTGGAGACGAAGACCGCCACCACCGTCGCCATGGACTTCGGCCGGATCAGCCTCAGCGAGGAACTGATCCTCTATCTGTTCGGCACCCCCGGCCAGGAACGCTTCTGGTTCCTGTGGAACGGCCTCTTCGAGGGTGCTCTCGGCGCGGTCGTCCTCATCGACACGAGACGGCTCGAAGTCAGCTTCGACGTCATCGGCCGGCTGGAGGAGCGCGGAGTGCCGTTCGTGGTGGCCGTGAACACCTTCCCCGACGCGCCGAACCACCCGGTCGAGGCCCTGCGCAGGGCCCTCGACCTGCCGGACGAGGTCCCGATGATCGACTGCGACGCCCGGCTGCGGGCCTCCAGCCGCGATGTGCTGATGACCCTGATGCGCTATCTGCACAGCCTGGCCGTCCCGCTCGCCTGACGCCGAGGGCTCACCTCCGGGACGTCCCGGTCGGCTTCGGGACGTCCCCGGAGGCCCGGATCCACGACCGGATCCCTGACCGGGGGCGCGCGCCATCCCCCGGCGTACGCCCCCGGTCCGGTCCGGCCCGTTCCGCGCCCGAACCGCCCGCCCGTCCAGCCCGTCCCGCCCGCTTGTGCACCAGCCCTGGAATCCTGATCCCTGGAGCCCCTGTGACAACCCCCTTCCACCACGAACCCGGCGCCGTGCCGCCGCCCCAGTGTCCGGCCCACAACCTCGACGTCGGCCCCGGCGGACTGCGCCGGCTCTACGGCCCCGAGGCGGAGAACAACCCCGCAGGCCTCTACGACAAGCTCCGCGCCGAACACGGCACGGTCGCCCCGGTCCTGCTCCACGGCGACGTGCCCGCCTGGCTGGTGCTCGGCCACAGCGAGAACCTCCACGTCACCCGTACGCCGTCCCAGTTCTCCCGGGACTCACGGCGCTGGCGCGCCCTCCAGGACGGCAGCGTCGCCCCGGACCACCCGCTCGCCCCGATCTTCACCTGGCAGCCCGTCTGCGTGTTCGCCGACGGCGCCAAGCACGAACGCCAGCGCGGCGCGGTCACCGACAGCATGGAGCGCATCGACACCCGCGGCGTCCGCCGCCACATCAACCGCTTCAGTAACCGCCTCGTCAACGATTTCTGCGAGAAGGGCACGGCGGACCTGGTCAGCCAGTTCGCGGAGCATCTGCCGATGATGGTGGTGTGCGCGATCTTCGGCATGCCCGAGGAGTACGACGAGCGCCTCGTCCAGGCGGCCCGGGACATGACCCGCGGCACCGAGACCGCCGTGGCCAGCAACGCCCACATCGTGTCCGTGCTGACGCGCCTGGTCGAGCGGCGCCGCGCCGAATCCGCGCCGGACCTGGCCTCCTGGCTCGTCGAGCACCCCGCGACGATGACCGACACCGAGGTCGTCGAGCATCTGCGCCTCATCATGATCGCCGCCTACGAGTCCACGGCCAACCTCATCGCCAACGTGCTGCGCATGGTCCTGACCGACCCGCGCTTCCGCGCCCGGCTCAGCGGCGGGCACATGACCGTGCCCGAGGCGGTGGAGCAGACCCTCTGGGACGAGCCGCCGTTCACCGCGGTCTTCGGCCGCTGGGCGGTCGGCGACACCGAGCTGGGCGGCCAGCAGATCAAGGCGGGCGACGCCCTGCTCGTCGGGATCGCCCCGGCCAACACCGACCCCACCGTCCGCCCGGACCTGGGCGCCGACATGGGCGGCAACCGCGCCCACCTCGCCTTCAGCGGCGGCCCCCACGAGTGCCCGGGACAGGATATCGGCCGCGCCATCGCCGACGTCGGCGTCGACGCCCTGCTGATGCGCCTGCCCGGCATGGAACTCGGCGTCGGCGAGAGCGAGCTGCGCCGGGTGGGCAACATCATCTCCCGCCACCTGGTCGAGCTGCCGGTGAAGTTCGCCCCCAGTCCGCAGCAGGAGCTGGACGCCGACCCGCTCTCGGTGATGGCCCGTACCGCCCGCCCGGCCGACGCCTGGGAGATCTCCTCCCCGGCCAGGTCCGTCCCCGAGCCCCGGCACGAGGCGGCCGGGGCGCAGCCCGTCCACGCCCAGGGCGCGGCCCCCCGGCCCGCCCCGGCCGCACCCCCCGCCTCCGAACCGGCCCCCGCCTCCGAACCCGCTCCGGTGGCGACGATCCCGCAGCCGCGCCGCCCGGCCGCCCCCGCAAGGCTCTGGCAGGCGGTCGCCCGCTGGTGGAGCGGCTACTGACACGTCGTCGACCGTCCGGCCGCGGCGGCCCCGGATCACGCCCACGGGCCCGGGGCCGCCGCGTCCCCGCGCCCGGACCGGGCGCGGGCACCACAGGGAGCCGGAGCCCGGACCTGTCGGTGCGGGCACCCGCCGGAGCCCGGACGTGCCCGCGTGGGCAGCAGCCGGGGAGCCCGGACGTGCCCGTACCATCGAGCAGCGTGAAGCTGACAATTCTTGGCGGTGGCGGATTCCGGGTGCCTCTCGTGTACGGGGCCCTCCTCGGCGATCACGCCGAGGGCCGCGTCTCCCGGGTCACGTTGTACGACACCGACGCCGACCGGCTCACCGCCGTCGCCCGCGTCCTGGAGGAACAGGGGCGGGGCATCGCGGACGCCCCCGCCGTCGTCGTCACCACCGACCTCGACGAGGCACTGCGCGGCGCCGACTTCGTCTTCTCCGCCATCCGCGTCGGCGGTCTGGCCGGACGCGCCGCCGACGAACGGGTGGCCCTCGACGAAGGCGTGCTCGGCCAGGAGACCGTCGGCGCCGGAGGCATCGCGTACGGGCTGCGCACCGTCCCCGTCGCCATCGACCTCGCCCGGCGCATCGCCCGGCTCGCCCCGCACGCCTGGGTCATCAACTTCACCAACCCTGCGGGCCTCGTCACCGAGGCCATGTCGCGCCACCTGGGCGACCGGGTCATCGGGATCTGCGACTCGCCGGTCGGGCTGGGGCGGCGCATCGCCCGCGTCCTGGGAGCCGACCCGGACCGGGCCTGGATCGACTACGCCGGGCTCAACCACCTCGGGTGGGTGCGAGGGCTGTACGTGGACGGGCGGGACGAACTGCCCCGGCTGCTCGCCGACCCGAAGCTGCTCGAATCCTTCGAGCAGGGCCGCCTCTTCGGCGCCGAGCTGCTCCGGTCGCTGGGTGCGATCCCCAACGAATACCTGCACTACTACTACTTCAACCGGGAAACCGTCCGCGCCTACCGGAACGCCGAACAGACCCGGGGCGCCTTCCTCCGGGACCACCAGGAAGGCTTCTACGCCCGCATGCGGGAGCCCGGCACCCCCGCCCTGGACACCTGGAACCGCAGCCGCGCCGAACGCGAGGCGACGTACATGGCGGAGAGCCGCGAGGTCGCCGGGGCGGGGGAGCGCCAGGAGAGCGACCTGGAGTCCGGCGGCTACGAACAGGTCGCGCTCGCCCTGATGCGGGCCGTCGCCCGCAACGAACGCACCTGCCTGATCCTCAACGTCCGCAACCGCACGGCCCTCGCGGCCCTGGACGCGGACGCCGTCGTCGAGGTGCCCTGCCTCGTCGACGCCAACGGAGCCCACCCGGTGGCCGTCTCGCCCCTCCCGTACCACGCGGTCGGCCTCGTCACCGCCGTGAAGGCCGTCGAGCGGGCGGTGCTGGAGGCGGCGGAGAGCGGGTCCCGCGCGGCGGCCGTCCGGGCCTTCTCGCTGCACCCGCTGGTCGACTCCGTGACCGTGGCCCGGCGGCTGGCCGACCGGTACACCGAGGTCCACCCGGGGCTCGCCTACCTCGACCGGCCCTGAGCCGCCGCCTTCCTACGGCGCGGACACGACGCTCGGCGTACCGGCGGCGGCCCAGCTCGGCGCCACCCCCGTCACCTGGCAGACCATCAGGAAGAGCGGAATGGGCGGGGTGTACGGAGTGAGGCCCTCCGGCGCGTGGATCAACCGGGGCCGCCCGCCGGGCACGTCCGCGTCCCGCGCGTACGTCACCTGCTCGGGCCAGTCGAGATCCAGGTCGGAGCCGGCCGGGACGATCCACCACCAGCGGTCCGCGTCGGCGAACACGCATCCGGTGCGCGGCAGATGGGACATCAGGCGGAAACCGTGCCGGGCGGGCACTCCGACCGCGTCGCAGCCCAGGCTGGCGGTCATCGAGGCCGGCAGGGCCAGCCGCACCCGGCCGCCGGTCGCCTGCTCGGGTGTCCGGCCCCGATGCGCCGCGCGCAGCCGGGACAGCGCGTTCCTCAGCACGGCCGCTCCGTGCCGGACGGTCGCCCGGCATCGTGCGGCAGTTCCGCCCAGACGATGCGCCCCGAGGCGTCACCGGCGTCGTGCGAACCCCAGGCGCTGCTCATCGCGTCGACGAGGAGCAGACCACGGCCGTGCTCGTCGTCGGACGAGCGGCGCAGCCGAGGGCCGCCGGGCTGGTGCCCCTGGTCCTGCACGGCTATCCGCAGGCGTCTGCCGAGGTGGCTCAGCTCGCACACCACCCGGGTGCTCGCGGTGTGCACGACCGCGTTGGTCACCAGCTCGGAGACGATGAGGACGGCCGCGTCACAGGCGTCGCTGCCCAGCTTCCAGGCGTCCAGCCGGGCCCGCGTCAGCTCGCGCGCGCCGGCCACCGACTCGGGTTGCGCCGGCAGCGCGAAGCAGTAACGGAGCGCCTCCGTCCCGGGACTGAGGTCCATGAGCCGGGGGATGAGCGCACTGCCAGGTGCCACGACCGATTCCTCACAGTGGGGGCTGCGTCACGCTTCGCTCCCCGGGTGATCGGGGACGGACGTGACTGAGCGAACTGGTTCGGGAGTCAACTCTCCCCCTGACGATGACACTTGGCAAGGGGCACTCTGAAATTTCCAGAGTGACTGTGTCGTTGGGGGCGCACGCATGGCACACTGCTCGCAAAACAGCGCATGGGGAGGTCTGAAGTGAGCGAACCGCGGTCCGCCCCTACCGTGGGCCAGGTCGTTCTCGGCAAGCGCCTGCAGGATCTGCGTGAGCGTGTCGGCCTGACCCGTGACCAGGCGGCGAAAGTGCTCAGGGTCGCTCCGGCGACGATACGCAGAATGGAGACGGCCGAGGTCGGGCTGAAGATCCCCTACGTCCAGTCGCTGCTGAAGGCGTACGGCGTCGCCGAACAGGAGGCCGACGCCTTCGTCGAGCTGGCGGAGGAGGCGAACAAGCCGGGCTGGTGGCAGCGTTTCCACGACGTCCTGCCCGACTGGTTCAGCATGTACGTCAGCCTGGAGGGTGCGGCGAGCCTGCTGCGCATGTACGAGCCGCACTTCGTGCCCGGACTGCTCCAGACCGAGGACTACGCCCGCTCCGTGATGCGGACCGGAGCGATCGGCCAGACCCGCCCCGAGGACATCGAGCGCCATGTGGCGCTGCGTATGGAGCGTCAGTCCCTGCTGGCCAAGGACGACGCCCCCAGACTGTGGGCGATCATGGACGAGACCGTCCTGCGGCGGCCCGTCGGCAGCCCGCAGGTGATGCGCGGGCAGATCGACAAGCTGCTCGAAGCCACGGAACTTCCCCACGTCACGCTGCAGATCGCGGAGTTCGCCACCGGCCACCACCCGGGAACCTACGGTCCGTTCGTCCTCTTCCGCTTCGCCGTTCCCGAACTCCCCGACATGGTCTACAGCGAGTACCTGACCGGAGCCGTCTACTTCGACGCCCGACCCGAGGTGGCCTCCTACCTCGAAGTCATGGACCGCATGGCGGCTCAGGCCGCGACTGCACAACGCACGAAGGAAGCCCTCCGGGACTTCCGCGAGGAGCTGTGATGAACCACATATACAACGGCATGCCCGCCGCTGACCTCGGCTCCGAAGGCTGGTACAAGCCGTGGAGCGGCGGGAACGGCGGCAACTGCATCGAGGCCATGAAACTCGCCGACGGGCGGGTCGCCGTACGCCAGTCGGCCGACCCGGACGGCCCCGCTCTCATCTACTCCAACGGCGAGATCGCCGCGTTCATCCAGGGCGCCAAGGCCGGCCAGGCGGACTTCCTTCTCACCTGAGACCGCCCGCCGTACTCTGTCCGGGCACCGGAGGGCCCGCCGAAGGGGCAGGCCCGGCAGAGCACTTGGGCACCACCCCGCACCTTCCCTCGTCCGATTCCCGTCGCCGACGTACGGACCACTGACCACGGAGCGAGCCATGACCGGGCAAGAACCCCACTCCATCGAGATCGACACCAGCAAGCCGCATCCGGCGCGGATGTACGACTGGTTCCTCGGCGGCAAGGACAATTACCCGGTCGACGAACAGATGGCGCGTCAGCTGCTCACCCTGGACGCGCGGGGCCGTGACATGGCGCGGGTCAACCGGGCGTTCATGCACCGGGCCACCCGCTGGCTCGCCGAGAACGGGGTGCGCCAGTTCCTGGACATCGGCACCGGCATACCCACCGAGCCGAACCTCCACCAGATCGCCCAGCGGGCCGCGCCCGACGCGCGCGTCGTCTACTGCGACAACGACCCGATCGTTCTCGCCCACGCGGCGGCCCTGCTCCGCTCCACACCCGAGGGCGCCACCGAGTACATCCAGGCCGACGCCCGCAAGCCCGAGACCATCCTGGAGCAGGCCGGCAAGGTCCTGGACTTCGACCGGCCGATCGCCCTGTCGCTGCTGGCGCTGCTGCACTTCATCGACGACGAGGACGGCGCGGGCGAACTGGTCGACAAGCTGGTCGAGCAGCTTCCCTCCGGCAGCTATCTGGTGCTCTCGCACACCACCGGCGACTTCAACCCGGAGGGCGCCGCACAGGCACGGGCGATGTACAAGGCGCGCGGCATGACGCTGCGGCCCCGCAGCCATGCCGAACTCACGGCGTTCTTCGACGGCCTCGAACTGGTCGAGCCGGGCGTCACGCTCTCCGCCGCGTGGCATCCGGAACTCGGCGAGGTCATCGACGTCCCGGGCGACGAGCCGATCCCCGGATACGCGGGCGTCGCGCGCAAGCTCTGACCCGTACGTGCTCAGAGCCTGTCGGGTGACCTCTGACCGGGCGGACGCAGGCCACCCGACAGGCTCTCAGGCGCCGAGCGCGTGTCCCGTCGTGGCGTCCACATGCCCGGGCACCTCGTCGTGCGCATCGCCCACCGTCGACGTACCCGACGGTTCGAAGAGGAGGATCGAGGCGCCGCGACCGGAACGGGGCAGGTGCCAGACACCGCGCGGGACGACGAAGACCGCGCCCTGCTCCAGGGTCACGGACCGCTCACCGCCCCCCTGGTCACCGCGGAGAGCGATGTCCAGCGTTCCGTCCAGCACGAGGAAGAACTCGTCAGTGTCCTCGTGCACATGCCACACGTGCTCGCCGGACACCTTGGCCACACGTACGTCGTAGTCGTTGACCCGGGTCACGATGCGCGGACTCCACAGCGCCTCGAAGGAGGCCAGGGCCGCGCTCAGCTCAATCGGCTCGGTGGCGGGCCGCCCCGCGTTCTCGTTGCTCATGAGCTCCATCCTGGGTGCTGGACCCCGCCGCCCGTGAGTGCTACGAATCGCATATGGCGAAAGAAACCTCGCACCGGGTGGTGATGATCGTCTCGGCCGGTTCCAACCCGTTCGAGATGGGTGTGGCGACCGAGCTCTTCGGCCTGCGCCGGCCCGAGCTGCCCGTCGACTGGTACGACTTCACCCTCTGCTCGCCCACTCCCACGATCCGTATGCACGCCTGCTTCTTCCAGCTCTCCGGCGTCCCCGGGCTGACGGCCGTCGACCGGGCGGACACCGTCATCGTGCCCAACCGGCCCGACCCGCTGGAGGAGCCCGACCCGGACGTCCTCGCGGCGATCCGGCGCGCCGACGCCCGCGGCGCGCGTCTCGTCAGCTTCTGCACCGGCACCTTCACCCTCGCCGCCGCCGGGGTGCTGGACGGCAGACGGGCCACCACGCACTGGCGATGGGCGGACGCCTTCAGCGCTCGCTACCCGCGGGTCGATCTCGACCCGGACGTCCTCTTCGTCGACGACGGGCAGGTGATCACGGCGGCCGGCAGCGCCGCCGCCCTGGACGCCGCCCTCCATCTCGTCCGCGCCGACCACGGGGCCGAGACCGCGGCGGCCGTCAGCAGACGGCTCGTCCACCCGGCCCACCGGGACGGCGGTCAGCGCCAGTTCGTCGAGCATCCCGTCCCCGGGACCTCCGACGCCTCGCTCGGGCCGCTCCTGGAGTGGGCCGGCGAGCACCTGGCCGACGGCCTGGACGTGGCGGCGCTCGCCGCCCGCGCCGCCGTCAGCCCCGCCACCCTCCACCGCCGCTTCCGCGCCCAGCTCGGCACCACCCCGCTGGCCTGGCTCACCGAGCAGCGCGTGACCCTCGCCCGCCGCCTCATGGAGCGCGGCGAGGAACGCCTCGACGTGATCGCCCGCGCCAGCGGACTCGGCACGGCGACCAGCCTGCGCACCCAGCTCCGCCGCCGTACCGGGCTGACGCCCACCGAATACCGCCGCCGCTTCGCCCCGGCCCGCTGAGCCCGCCGCCCCGCGTCACAATGGACCCATGTCACGACGCACCTCCCGGCCCCGGGGGCCCGCCGCCCCGCGGATCACCTCCGCCTCCCCGTGCCCCTGCGGCCTGCCCGCCGCCTACGGGGACTGCTGCGGCCGCTTCCACTCCGGCGGCGCCGCCGCGCCGGCCTGTGAGGCCCTGATGCGCTCGCGCTACGCGGCCTTCGTCGTCCGGGACGCCGCTTATCTGCTGCGCACCTGGCACCCCGGGACCCGGCCGCCCGGCGTCGACTTCGACCCGGCGATGCGCTGGGTACGCCTGGAGATCCTGGACACCACCGAGGGCAGCGCCTTCCACTCCACCGGAACGGTCACCTTCCGCGCCCACTACACCGACGACGGCCGCCCCGACTCCCTCCACGAGAAGAGCCGCTTCGTCCGGCACGAGGGCGCCTGGGTCTACTCGACCGCCGTCTTCGTCGACTGAACGGCGCCCCGGACACCCGAAATCCGTTTCCCGGCCGACCGTACGATCCGCGCATGGACGAGGACGGGGCAGTGGCGCCGTACGCCGCGCGGGAACGCGGTCCTCGGCCTGCTCCGCGCGCAGTGGGAGGCGCCGGAGCGCCCCGGTCCTGGGAGCACTGACCCGCCCGCACGGGAGTGGCGACCGGGAGCGGGCCGAGCAGCCGACTCAGACCGGGGCCCCCACCCGCGTCGAGCCGCCGGGGCCGGCCGCGGGGGACAGCTCCTGGGCCAGGTCCTCCGCCAGCAGCCGCTTGGCGATCACGTCCACGGTGGCCCGGAGCTGACGGTCGTCCGGGCGGGCGCCGTCCTCGGCCAGCCGGTCGTTGAGCCAGCGGCCCCAGGCGTCGGAGATCACCGCCGCCTCGCGCCGGCCCGCCGCCGTGTGCGAGAAGAGCCGGCCGTCGCCCGTCAGATAGCCCTCCTCGATCATCCGGTCGAAGACGGGCACCAGCACCTCCGGCGGGATACGGTGCCGGGCGGCGATCAGCCCGAGGCCCGCATGGCCGACCATCCGGGTGAACAGGTCCACCTGCATCACCGCCCAGGCGCCCGCCATGTCCAGGCGGGTGTCCGACCCGGCGGTGATCCGCCGGGCGGTGTCCGGGCCCGCGCCGTGCAGGATCGTGGCCACCGAGTACTCGAGGAGCTTCGCCGAGTCCCCGCTGCCCGGCTGGGCGAAGCCCTCGCCCATGTCCGTCGACCCGAGCCGTGCCGAGTCCCGCAGCTTCACCTCCTTCAGGAACAGCGCCACGACGAAGCCGATCAGCGCGATGGGCACCGTCCACAGGAACACGGTGTGCAGCGTGTCCGCGTAGGCCAGCGCCAGCGGTTCCGACTGGGCGGCGGGCAGCGCGTGCAGGGCCTGCGGGCTCTGCGAGGCGCCGGACAGGACCGCGGGATCGCCGCCGGCGGCGACCGCCCGCGCGACGCCGTCGGTGAGGTTCGGCTTGAGCGCGTTGGCGTAGATGGTGCCGAACACCGCCGTGCCGAAGGCGCTGCCCAGCGTACGGAAGAACGTCACGCCCGAGGTGGCCGTGCCCAGGTCCTCGTAGTCGACGGTGTTCTGCACGGCGATCGTCAGCACCTGCATGGCCAGGCCGATGCCGAGCCCCAGCACCACCATGTACAGGGACTCCAGCCGGACGCCGGTCTCCGGCCCCATCCGGGACAGCAGGAACAGCCCCGCCGCCATGACCAGCGTCCCCACGATCGGGAACACCCGGTAGCGGCCCGTCTTGCTCACCACGTTGCCGCTGAAGATCGAGGCGGCCAGCAGACCGGCGACCAGGGGCAGCGTCCGCACCCCCGAGAGCGTCGCCGAGTCCCCGTCCACGTACTGGAGGTAGGTCGGCACGAAGATGATCGAGCCCAGCATCGCGAATCCCACGATGAAGCTGAGGATCGAGCAGACGGTGAACACCGGGTTCCGGAACAGCCGCATGGGCAGCATCGGCTCCTTCGCCCGCGTCTCCACCAGACAGAACAGCGTCAGGGCGATCAGCCCGGCGACGAACAGTCCGATGATCACGGGCGAGCCCCAGGCGTACTCGTTCCCGCCCCAGCTCGTCGCCAGGATCAGCGCGCTCGCCCCGACGGTGACCAGTGCGATTCCGGCATAGTCGATGACCGGCCGGCCGGCCGCCTTCACCGACGGGATGTTCCGGGCGGCGGCGATCACCACCACGATGGCGATCGGCACATTGACGTAGAACGCCCAGCGCCAGGTGAGGTGGTCGGTGAACAGCCCGCCGAGCAGTGGCCCGATCACGGTCGAGATGCCGAAGACCGCCCCGATCGCGCCCTGGTACTTGCCCCGTTCGCGCAGCGGGATCACATCCGCGATCAGCGCCATCGACGTCACCATGAGGCCGCCGGCGCCGATGCCCTGCATACCGCGCCAGATGATCAGCAGCAGCATGTCCGACGCGAGGCCGCACAGGAACGACCCCGTGATGAAGATGACCGCCGAGACCTGGAAGACCAGTTTTCGCCCGAACAGGTCGCCGAACTTGCCGACCAGGACGGTCGCCACCGTCTCGGCCAGCAGATAGGCGGTGACCACCCACGACATGTGCGCGGCGCCGCCCAGGTCCGAGACGATCGTCGGCAGGGCCGTGCCCACGATCGTCTGGTCCAGCGCGGCGAGCAGCATGCCGAGCACGATCGTGGCGAAGACGATGTTGCGCCGCCGCCGGTCGAGGACGGGCGGCTGCCCGGCGGCACGCTGCGCGGCGGGGGCATGCTCGCTGGCAGTGGTCACCTCTGCACCCTCACACCGGCCCCACGCCCCCGCATGCGGGAGCGGGCCGGACGGGGCAGCGCGGCGATCGACGCCTTCAGCCTGGTCACGAACGCCTCCCGGACGTCCTCGCCGACCCGGTCGAGCGACAGATACGGATTGAGGTCCTCCAGCTCCACGAGCAGCAGCGCGCCGTCCGGCGCCCGGCAGGCGTCGACCCGCTGGATCCCGTGCGTGAGGGAGTTCCAGGCGATGAAGCGCCGGGCGAACTCCAGGTCCTGCGCGCTCGCCGCGTACGGCTCCAGCACCCAGCGCCGCTCCGGATCCGGGGCGTACAGCGCGTACTGGAAGTCGTGGTCGACGAAGTAGAAGGACACCTCGTGGCGGAAGCCGATCCGCGGCTGTACGAGCAGGGAGCCCTCGGCCGCCCGCTCCAGCTCGGCCCGGGCCTCCGCCGCCGTGACGAACCGCAGCCCGACCGAGTCCGCCCCCAGCTTCGGCTTCACCACGTACTGCGGGACGTCGGGCAGCTCCGGCAGATCCGCCGCCCGGTCCACCGTGGGGATGACCGGGAGGCCGGCCCGGCTCATCTCGACGAGATACTCCTTGCCCGCCATGTCGCCGCGCCCGCCCAGCGGGTTGTAGACCGGCGTCCGCAGCTCCCGCGCCCGCGCGCGGAACGCGTCGTACGCCTCCCGGTAGTGCAGCACGGGTCCGCTGTTGCGGATCAGCACGATGTCGAAGCCCTCCAGCAGCGCGGCCGCGTCCCGGGGATGGCACAGCGCGACGTCGAACTCCTCGCGCAGCCGGGAGCCGAGGTAGATGTCCTCGTCGCAGTAGCGGCGGCCGCGCGCCTCGTACGCGAGATCGGTGACGAACAGGAGGGACGGGCGGCGGGCGCCGGCGGATGACGCGGCGGTCATGGGGTTCTCCCGAGGTGAGGACGCGGACGGACGATCACTATCGCCGACATCCCGGCCGGGCCTCGCGGAGGGGGTGGCTCCCGTTGCGCCGGAGCCTTCACGGCTCCCGGCCGGCACCCGCCGCCGTACGGTCAGACGGCTTCCGCGGATCCGCCCCGGACGGCCGCGACCCACTCGACGAGAAGCCGCTCGTACTCCCGGCGGCCCTCCGGCGACACCACACCACCGTCGGCGACCAGAGCGCGGATCTCCGCGTTCAGCTCAACCATCGGGCGGGCAGGCGTCGGCTCGGTCGAAGTGGAGGTCATGTGAAGAGGCTAGTGGTACGGGAGCGGGCCGGGCGCCGGTCATCCGTGTGGGGCCCACCACGTGCGCCGTTCGTTCCCGGCCTCGAAGCGGCACCGGCACCGGTGCCGCGAACCCCTCCACGCCGTCCCCACGGGTCGTCACGACCGGGCGATCCGGTCCCGGTTGCCGCACGTCGGCGGCGTTTGCCGGGGTGCCGAGCGGCTGTTGGGCGCACGCCCCGACGCGCTCGGTGACGGCCCCCGGCCGTCCCGCCCGGACGACGGACACCACGGCTCCGTTCCGCGTTCTCGTACGCGTTCGGCGCGACGAGGATCACATGTGCCGACCGTCACCGACCGGAGGGAAGCGCCCGATTCGCCTCGTCGTCGCCGTCCTTCTCAGCGGATGTGCCGCCCCGAGATCGCCCGCGCGATCACCAGCCGCTGGATCTCGCTCGTCCCCTCGAAGAGGGGAGCGGTTCAGAAGGGCGAGCCGGGCAGCACCGCCAGCCGCGGATGGTGCGCGGCCAGCACCTTGTTGGCGCGGGCCAGGTCGGACAGGGCCTGCTCGCGGTCGGCCTGGTCCTCGACGCCGAGCCGGGGGCCACGGAACCTGCGGACCTCCCGGGCCGCGCAGTCGGCGTCGAACTCCGCCTGGAGGATGTGCGGCGGAACGCACGAACCGATCAGCGCGGCGACCCGGTCCGGAATCGGCACGGGGACGAGGAGGTGCGAGGCGGTCATGGGGCGTTCCCTCTCGGATGGTCGGCCAGGAGGCGCTGCACGGGCCCGCCGCCTGACGAGCGGCAGGTTCCTCCCTGTGTACGGGACGCGGTTCCGGGTTTCTCGCCGGATACGTCTCCGTGTCGCAACCGTTTGGGACTGACCGTCTATTTCGCCTTACGCGCCGGTAAGTTGACCCGCCGCGCCGAACGTGATCCGGATCAGGGGGATGTGCCGGTGGAACGGGAGCGCAGGCGCAGCGCGCGCAGGACGGCCTCGGTGGCGAATCGGCGCTCGGGATCGACGAGTTGGTCACCGAAGATGGTCTCCAGGCTCCGCATGCGGTAGCGCACGGTCTGCGGGTGGACATCCAGCAGAGCCCCCATCTGCGCCGCGGTGCCCCGGGTGTCGAGCCAGATCCGCAGCGTCTCGACCAGCCGTTCGCGGCGGGTGGCGCTGATCCCCGCGACGGCGGCCAGTTCCCGCTGGGCGAGCTGGTCCAGCAGGGCGGGGTCGGACAGCAGCCACAGGGTGGTGAGGTGGTCCTCGCAGCGGATCAGCGGAGCGTCGTCGATCACGCCGGAGTCGACGAGCTCCAGCACCCGGCGGGCCCAGCGGATCGACTCGCAGGCCAGCGCCGTGGGGACGGTCAGTCCGATCGCCGCACGGCCCGCCGGCAGGGCCTGTTCGAGCATGGATCTCCGTGCGTCGTCCAGTGCTCCCGGGATCAGCAGGTGGGGCTGTGGGGCGCTGAGGTCGACGAGCAGGTCACGGTCCGCGCTGAGCCGGTCCAGCTCCGCCGGGGCCCGGACGGCGATCAAGGTGACCTCCTGCGGCAGCGGCCACCCGGCCTGCTCGCACAGATCGGCGATGGCGCCGCCCGGGGCCGGGCGCCCGGCGAGGATGAGGTGGAGCAGGCGGCGGCGCAGCGCCTCGCTGTGCTCGCCCGACTGGGACTGCACCTCCAGGAACCCTTCCCGGGAAAGCGATTCCAGTTCGTCGACGTACGCGAAGAGCGCGTCGGCGAAGCTCAGCATCAAGGTGGGGGACAGGTGATAGCTCTGCCCGACCTTCTTCGCCCGCCGCAGCGCCACCCGTGCGCCGAGCCGGTAGGCCCCCTGGAGGGTGTCCATGCTCCGGCCCTCGTACGCCTCGAACCGCCCGAACCGCCGGCACATGTCGTCCCGGAGCGTGGTGGGGGAGGAGGGCTCGGCCACCAGATCGACGAAGGAGGCGAGGCTCAGCTCCACGCCCACCCGGATGGCCTGCCCGTTCGGGCCGTCGAGCAGTCGGGCGTACTCCGGATAGGCCCGGGTGACCTCGACGCCGATTTCCTTGATGAGGCTGGGCAGTTCGGGCCGCATGATCGCCGCGAATTCCTGGGGGAGGGGCCCCAGTGGGTCTTCGGTATCCAGCGGCTGTATGAGATGTGCCATGACATGTCCCCTTGCTCTCGGCGCCCGGTGGTGGGGTGAGGCGGTGGGGGGAAAGCGCTCCCACGAACCGACAGGTGCGTACCAAGTCCGCGACGAAGATAGACCAAGGAACAGGCACTGCACACCACTTGGACAAGATCGAAGTGCAGGGGGCACGCATCCTGGCCGCACTGTGCGACTTCCGTGCAGGTCGGGCGGTACTACGCGCTTTCGGACAATGAATTTCGGCCGCCTGCTCCGGCGATGACAACAAAGCCGTTCCACGGCGACCGAGTTGTTCCCGGCATGGTGCGCACCGCGTCGGCCGGCCTTTGTGGCGGCCGGGCGCACGGGCGGCTCACCACGGAGAACGCGGGTGAAAGCCCCTTCCTCGACAGGCATTTCCGGCCGCGTGGCCGATTCTGCGTGCGGTCGGCGAGTGGGCGGAGGCAGGGCTTCCGTGGCCCGTCGCTCCGGCGGCGCCACGTGCGCACGACGCGCGGGGTTCCGGCCGCCGCTGCGTAATTCCATGCCGCCGGGTGCGCATTCCTTGATAAGGAGACCGTGCTCCCATGCTCATTTCCGGATCAAAAATAGTGCGGCGCAAAGAATCTTAGACGGACGGATTGTGTCGCCCGGTTTCCCGCGAGTAACATCACGCCTCGATCAATTCGGTCAAGAAATCTGCCCGAAATTTGATGCTCCGATCCTCCGCCTTTGGGCCCACCCGAGGCTCCATCACCGTCGACGGTCGTCGCGGTGCGGGCATGCATTGCAGAACCGGTCAACTTCGTGCACGAGGCCGCACCACGGCGGCCGACAGAGGGGACGACATGAGATCCGTTTCCAATCGAACCCGCGTAGGTCTGCTCGCGGCATTCACGGCGTTCAGCGCTCTGCTCTCCACCGGATCGGCCACCGCCGCCACCCAGCTCAACGGCGACTGGGCGCCCTTCGACCGCTGCCCGGTCGACGCGCCCGCCATGCTGGCCGCCGACGGGATCAACACCATCGCGACCTGCATAGCGTCGAGCTCGGCCACCGGGTCCATCACGCTGGGCAAGACGCAGGTCACCACGGGCCGTACCGATCTGCAGCTCGGCGTCATCCAGCGCGCCGACGGCACCGCCTCGCTGGTGGCTCCGCCCGAGGGGGCGCTGACCGCGGACCCGGCGGAGATCCCGGGCGGGCTGATCGGGCTGATGTGCCCCAGCGGAATTCCGCTCGTATCAGGAATCTGCCGCCAGCTGACGGACAACAATCTCAACCGTGTGACCGCCACCATCGAACCGGCCGGAGCGCCGCGCGACTTCAATATGAGCGCCGCTTTCTCCACCGGTGAGCCCATTCTCACCATCCCGGTCCGCATCCACCTCAAGAATCCGTTCCTGGGTGACAAGTGCTACATCGGGACCACCGCGAATCCGGTGCTCCTGAAGCCGCAGAACGTGACGGCGCCGACCCTGTCGCTCCAGCGGTTCGCGGCCGACGGCACCCCGAACGACGACGAGGGTGAGATGGGGCGCTACACCTTCGAAGGCGCCGACCAGGGCGATGCGGCCTTCGCCGTTCCGGGGGCCAGCGGCTGCGGGGCCGGGCTCCTGGACTGGGCGGTGAACCTCAAGACCGGCCTCCCGTCCGCCGCCGGGAAGAACAGCGTGACGCTGGACGCCACCTCGACGTACTTCGGCAGCCCCTACGACCCCGCCGGCCTCGCACCCGACGAGGGCAGGAAGCTGTCGGAATTCTGGCACTCCGCGAAGCGGTAGGCCTTCCCCCCCGGTACGAGGAGGTGACGCGAAAGCCGCCCTCACGTCCACCCTCATGGAACCGCCGAGTGCCGCACCGTCCGGCACGGCGAACAACAGCGCACGAACCTCTCCAGTCACGTTCGACCGAATCCCCAACGGGACGAGAAAAGGGAGTACCCCCATGTTCAAGCGAACCGGTGTCCTGACCGCGATCGGTGCCGCCGCGGCATCCGTCGTCCTGGCCGCCCCCTCGGCCGTCGCCGCGCCGACCAGCTGGACGATCAGCCCGACCGGTGCCTTCAAGGGCAGCGCCGGAGTGACCGTCCTGACCGACAACAACGGCAACAAGATCCAGTGTGCCTCCTCCGCAGCCTCGGGCTCGGCGCCGACCTCCCCGGTCGCCGGGAGCCCGGCCAAGCTCGCGTCCATCTCGGCGATCTCGTTCAACTCGCCGTGCACCGGGCCGTTCAGCTCCACGTGGACGGTGACCACCACGCCGCCGTGGGAGATCTGGGGCCTGGACTACACGGCGGGCGCCGGCACCAACTCCACGGGCCAGACGACCGGTGAGATCAGAGCGATCAAGGCGAAGGTGTCCGGGAGCAGCATCCTCGGACCCTGCACCTTCGACGTGACCGGCAAGGTCGCGGCCAAGTACAACAACCCGAGCGCGGGCGGCAGCAACGGCACCCTGAGCACCGCGGGCGGCGGGCTCACCCTGGCCATCGCCAACAAGGTCGGCGGCGGCTGCGGCATCGTCGGCACCACCGCCAGTTTCCAGGGTCTGTACACCATCGTGAACACGGCATCGGGCAAGTCCCCGGTCATCAGCGGCTGACCCACCGCCGATGACGTCCTGTACGTGAGCGTCGTGCCCGGCCGAGCGCACCCGACGGCCGGGCACGTCCTCATTTTCCGCGCACCCGCCGACAAGGGCGCGACGGTGGATTGTCACCGTCTGCCAAAGTCCGCGGGCCGGAGACCCGATCGGGAACCCGGCCCTTCCCAGGCGTCGTCGGCGTGCGTACCGTACCCGTCGGTAGGGCGATCCGAAGCCCGGCCGAGCCCGGTCGACGTACGGCCGAACCCCGCTCGACGTCCGTTCGCGGTCCGCTCGGCCTCCGCCCGCAGGGGCCGTCGCCGCGAAGCGGACCCGCAGTCCGCAGCCACCCCCTCCTCTGGGCCCACGCGCGCCGGAAGGACACATCCGTATGACCGTCGATGCACGCGCCGCAGCGAGAGCACCGATCCACTGGGCCGTGGGCGGAGCGCTCGTCGTCGCCACCGCGCTCGTCCCCAGCGCCGAATCGGCCGCCGCGGAACAGAAGTCGGAGGTCACCCTCCGCTACGCCTGTCCCTTTCCCTCCGGGCCCGAGGAGGTGGACGTCGTCGTCTCGGCGGTCCTCCCCACCTCGGTCCGCACGGGCGAGGAGATCCGCCCCGGCCAGGTCTCGGTGGACGTGAACCTGCCGCCCACGGCGCTCGCCCGGTTCCGTGACCTCGACGCCGAAACCCTGTCGGCCGTCGCGCGGCTCACCGTCCGCAACACCGTCGGCGACCGGTCCGCCGACGCCTCCTGGCAGGACCTGACCGCCCCGCCCGTCGCCCTGCCGGACGAGGGCGAACTGGCCCTGACCGCGACCGGGGACGTGCCGACGGTCTCCTTCGGCAGCCCCGGGCGGGCGACGCTGGCGCCCGCCGCGCTCGCCCTCTCGCTGGCCTCCCGCACGGAGGCCGGCGAGCCGACCGCACCCCCGGGCCTCGACGTCGCCTGCGAGCCGGTCCCGGGTCAGGAGCCCGAACTGACCGCGATCACGGTCCGCGGCGACACCGACCCCACGGCCCCCGCCCCCCGGCCCGGGGAGAGCGACCCCGCACCGGAACCCACGCCCGGCCGCCCGGACGAGGGCCTGCCGCCCACCGCACGGGAGAAGATCGACGCCCTCACCGACGAACGGCTCGAAGCGCTCGCCGACGAGGACCCGGGCAGCTGCCCGATCGAGATCCCGCCCGAGTGGGTGATGACGACCGCGGAGACCTACGCGGCCGGCTACGCCAACGCCGCCAAGCTGGACGGCGCGGCGGCCCTGGGGCCGGCGTTCATGAAGGTGGTGCTGAACAAGCGCTACATCAACGACTCCTGCGCCTCGACCGTCGACGTCACGTCGGAGGTGAACTTCGACTACGAGGGACGCCGTCAACTCCCGCCGACGAAGGCCACGTTCCTCAGTTACGGATTCATGCCGACGACCGCGACCATGACACTGGAACAGGTCGGCCCCCCGGCCGCGATCCACACCCACACGGTCACCAACACGCCGACCTACCCGGAGGAGACGACGGTCACGGCCCAGCTCGTCATGCGGCTCTCCGACGTGAAGGTGAACGGGGTGCCCCTGGACGTGGGCCCCGACTGCCGCACGGAACGGCCCTTCGAACAGGTGCTGAGGGGGTACGGCCAGAGCTATCCACCGGCCGGCTACCTCGTGGCGTTCGGCGGCACCCTGACCGGCTACGCCCATATCCCACCGTTCGAGGGGTGCGGGGTGGGCGAGGACCTCGACCCGATCTTCACCTCGGCCATCTCCAGTCCGGGCAAGAAGGCCGACAACTACACCAAGATGACCCAGGCCCCCCTGTGTGTGGCCACCAACCCGGAAGGGCCCGACTGCCCGCCGAGGGTGCCCGACCCCGAACGGTGAGCTGAACACCCTCCGAGCCCCTCCGGCCCCAGGACCGGAGGGGCTCCTCCGTGCCCGCAGGGCAGGCCCGCCGGCCCTGTGATTCCTCATCATCCGACAGGTTTGGCAACCGGATTGCTCACCCGTGAACAATCCTCAGCGGCTCATGAATTCTTGCCGAGGAAAATCTGTACCCAGTATTGCGAAGTCAGGTTACCGGCCCGTAGCGTCCCAGGCGTGCCGATCGAATACCCCTGCCAACCAGCTCGGCCCACACACTCGGGCCCGGTTTGCTCCGCTCCGGTCCGGGAACACCCCGGGTCGAACGTCCGGGTACTTGCGCAGATTTCGACAAGGACGGGAACCGGCCTTGTCACCGAATGACAAGTGATCCATTCTCAGCACCGTGTTCGTCGATCTCCGCTGTTCAACGGCTTGCCCTGGCGGTTTCGGCGGACATAACGTGCGCCCCCTGGTGCATGTGTGACGAGCCGCCATCGCTTTTCTCAGAGCCGGAGCGCTAAACGATGAACACGTTCACCGCCACATCGAGGGAGGGCCGATGGGAATCGAAGTAGTCGTCGAAGGCCTGACGAAGTCCTTCGGCAAGCAGAACATCTGGCAGGACGTCAGCCTCACCCTGCCCGCCGGTGAAGTGAGCGTCATGCTCGGTCCTTCCGGAACCGGGAAGACGGTTTTCCTGAAATCCATCATCGGACTCCTGAAGCCCGAACAGGGACGCGTCCTCATCAACGGCGTCGACATGGTGAACAGCTCCGAGCGCGACATCATGGAGACCCGCAAGCTCTTCGGCCTCATGTTCCAGGACGGGGCCCTTTTCGGCTCGATGTCGCTCTTCGACAACATCGCCTTCCCGCTGCGCGAGCACACCCGCAAGAAGGAATCCGAGATCCGCCGCATCGTCATGGAGCGCATCGACGTCGTCGGGCTCCTCGGCGCCGAGGGAAAGCTGCCGGGCGAGATATCCGGCGGCATGCGCAAACGGGCGGGCCTCGCCCGCGCCCTCGTCCTGGACCCGCAGATCATCCTCTGCGACGAGCCGGACTCCGGCCTCGACCCGGTCCGCACCGCCTATCTGTCGCAACTCCTCATCGACCTCAACGCGCAGATCGACGCGACGATGCTCATCGTCACCCACAACCTCGACATCGCGGCCACCGTCCCCGACAACATGGGCATGCTGTTCTGCCGCAACCTCGTCACCTTCGGCCCACGCGAGGTGCTGCTCACCAGTGACACCCCGGTCGTCTCCCAGTTCCTCGCCGGACGCCGCGAAGGACCCATCGGCATGTCCGAGGAGAAGGACGCCGCCACCCTCGCCGCCGAGCAGCTGGTCGACACCGCCCCGCTGCACACCGGGCCCCGCACCGTCGTCCCGCAGCTGGAGCCCTCGCCCGGCATGCCCGTACGCCAGGGAGCGCTGCGCCGCCGCGAGCGGGTCATGTCGATGATGGGCCAGCTGCCGGAGGCCGCCCGTACGGCGATCCTCGACAGCTACACCCCGGCCGCGGGAGGTGCGCGCGCGTGACCGCCCCGATGCCGGTGCGGCCGCCCGAGCCGCCCGAGAAGCCCCCGCCGGTCACCGGCCCCGCCGCCGGGCCCGCGCCCGAGCAGCGGCGGCCGTCCCGGCTGCTCGCCCCGCTCCACGAGACCGGGAAGCTGTTCGCGCTCGCCGTCGCGGTGGCCCGGGCCATCTTCCGCAGACCGTTCCAGGTGCGGGAGTTCATCGAGCAGTTCTGGTTCGTCGCCAGCGTCACGATCCTGCCCGCCGCCCTCGTCTCCATCCCGTTCGGCGCGGTCATCGCCCTCCAGGTCGGCTCCCTCACCCAGCAGCTCGGCGCCCAGTCCTTCACCGGCGGCGCCAGCGTCCTCGCCGTGATCCAGCAGGCCAGCCCGATCATCGTGGCGCTGCTGATCTCCGGCGCCGCCGGATCCGCGATCTGCGCCGACCTCGGCTCGCGGAAGATCCGCGAGGAACTCGACGCGATGGAGGTCATGGGCGTATCACCCATCCAGCGCCTCGTCGTCCCCCGGGTGCTGGCCACCATGCTCGTCGCCGTGCTGCTCAACGGGCTGATCTCGGTGGTCGGCACGCTCGGCGGCTACTTCTTCAACGTGATCATGCAGGACGGCACCCCGGGCGCGTACCTCGCGAGCTTCTCCGCCCTCGCCCAGCTGCCCGACCTCTACATCAGCGAGCTCAAGGCCCTGATCTTCGGCTTCATCGCGGGCATCGTGGCCGCATACCGGGGCCTGAACCCGCGCGGCGGCCCCAAGGGCGTCGGCGACGCGGTCAATCAGTCCGTCGTCATCACCTTCATGCTGCTGTTCTTCGTGAACATGGTCCTCACGGCGATCTACCTCCAGATCGTCCCCGCGAAGGGGAGCTGACCGATGGCGATGCTCAGCCGGCTCGACCGATCGGGCGACCAGCTCACCTTCTACGTCACAGCACTTCTCTGGATCCCGCGCACCCTGCGCCGCTACCTGCGGGAGGTGCAGCGGCTGCTGGCCGAGGTCGCCTTCGGCAGCGGCGGCCTCGGCGTCATCGGCGGCACCATCGGCGTGATGGTCGCCATGACCCTGTTCACCGGCACGGTCGTCGGACTCCAGGGCTACGCGGCCCTCAACCAGATCGGCACCTCGGCGTTCACCGGGTTCATCTCCGCCTACTTCAACACCCGGGAGATCGCCCCCCTGGTCGCCGGACTCGCCCTCTCCGCCACCGTCGGCGCCGGCTTCACCGCCCAGCTCGGCGCGATGCGGATCAACGAGGAGGTCGACGCCCTGGAGGCGATGGGCGTGCGGTCCATGCCCTACCTCGTCACCACCCGCATCATCGCGGGAGTCGTCGCGATCATCCCGCTGTACGCGATCGGGCTGCTCTCCTCGTACGTCGCCTCCCGCTACATCACCATCTTCTTCAACGGCCAGTCGGCGGGCACCTACGACCACTACTTCAATCTCTTCCTCTCCCCGCAGGACGTCCTGCTGTCGGTGCTCAAGGTGCTGATCTTCAGCGTGCTGGTGATCCTCGCCCACTGCTACTACGGCTTCCACGCCACCGGCGGACCGGCCGGTGTGGGCGTGGCGGTCGGCCGGTCGGTGCGCAACGCCATCGTCCTCATCAGCGTCACCGACTTCTTCCTCTCGCTCGCCATCTGGGGCGCCACGACGACGGTGAAGGTGGCCGGCTGATGCGAACATCCAGCACACGCACGGTCCGCCGGCGCCTGGCCGGAGTCACCTTCCTGCTGGTGCCCGCCATCCTGGTGTGGGTATCGGTCTCCGTGTACGAGAAGGACTTCACCGACGACGCGACCGTCACGGTCCGCACCGGCTCGGTCGGCAACGAGATGCACGACAACGCGGACGTGAAGCTGCGCGGCGTCGTCATCGGGCAGGTCCGCTCCATCGCCACCGACGGCGACGGCGCCCGCCTGACCCTGGCCATCGACCGGGACAAGCTCGGACAGGTCCCCGCCGACGTCACCGCCCAGATGCTGCCCACGACCCTCTTCGGCGCACGGTTCGTCGCGCTCGTCCCGCCCCGCATCCCCACGGGCGGAGCCCTGCGGGCCGGGGCCGTCATCCCGCAGGACCGCTCCAGCAACGCCATCGAACTGGAACAGGTCCTGGACAACGTCCTGCCGCTGCTGACCGCCGTGAAGCCCGAGAAGCTCTCCGCCACCCTGGGCGCCGTCTCCCAGGCACTGGAGGGCCGCGGTGAGCGCCTCGGCGAGACGCTGACCACGCTGGACGGTCACCTGAAGAAGTTCAACCCCCAACTCCCCACCCTCAACGCCGACATCAAGGAACTCGTCAAGGTGAGCACGCTGTACGCGGAGGCCGCGCCGGACGTCCTCGACGCGCTGACCGACGCCACGGTCACCAGCTCCACACTCGCCGACCAGGAGGCGCGGCTCGCCGGCCTCCACGGCACCACCACGGCCGCCGCGCAGGACGTCACCTCCTTCCTGCGGGAGAACAAGGACAACCTCATCCGGCTCTCCGCCTCCGGCAGGCCCTCCCTCGAACTCCTCGCCGAATACGCCGATTCGTTCCCCTGCACCCTGCGCACCATGGCCGGCTTCGTGCCCGCCATGGACAAGGCGCTCGGCAAGGGAACCGATCAGCCGGGACTGCACGTGTCGGTCAGGTCCGTCCCCTCCCAGGGCAAGTACGTCCCCGGCAAGGACACCCCGGTCTACAACGCCTCCGGCGGACCGCACTGCTACTCGGTGCCGTACGTCGGCAAGCACGCCCCGACCGCCGACACCCGCCGGGCCGCCGACGTCACCGCGCCGCCGCCGGTCCCGGACGTCGGCGGCGGCGACGCGGACACCGCGCTCGGCCTGCCCAACTCGCCGCAGGAGTCCCGGCTCGTCAACGAACTGGTCGCACCCTCGCTGAAGGTCCGGCCGGGCGACCTGGCCGACTGGAGCAGCGTGCTCATCGGTCCGGCCTTCCGCGGTGCGGAGGTGAAGCTCAGGTGAAACGCCGCTCGCTCGCGGGACCGGTCACCAAGTCCCTCGTCTTCATCGTGGTCACCGTGCTGGCCACCACCGTCCTCGGGCTCTCCATCGCCAACAAGGGCGTCGGGGACACCACCACGTACAAGGCCCGGTTCACCGACGCCACCGGGCTCATCCCCGGCGACAGCGTCCGGATCGCCGGGGTGAAGGTCGGCCAGGTCGAATCCGTGAAGGTCGCCGACCGCCGGGTCGCCGAGGTGTCCTTCGCCGTACGCAAGGGGCGCGCCCTCCCCGCCTCGGTGACGGCGTCCATCAAGTACCTCAACATGGTCGGCCAGCGGTACGTCGACCTCGACCGGGGCGCCGGACCCGTCGGCCGGGCCTTCGCGCCCGGGGACACCATCCCGCTCTCCCGCACCACGCCGGCGCTCGACCTCACCCAGCTCTTCAACGGCTTCCAGCCCCTGTTCGAAGGGCTGTCGCCGCCCGACGTCAACCAGCTCGCCGGCTCCATCGTCCAGGTCCTCCAGGGCGAGGGCGGCACCGTCGACAGCATCCTGCGGCACGTCGGCTCGCTCACCACCACCGTCGCCGCGAAGGACAAGGTGATCGGCGAGGTGATCAAGAACCTCAACACCGTGCTCAAGACGGTCAACGACCGGGAGGCGGGCTTCGACGACCTCGTCGTCACCCTCCAGAAGCTCGTCACCGGCTTCTCCGGCGACCGCGAACCGCTCGGCGAGGCCATCACCGCGATGGGCGCGCTCACCACCGTCACCGCCGATCTCTTCCAGGACGGCAGGAAGCCCCTCAAGGACGACATCCGCCAACTCGGTCGGCTCAGCCGTCAGTTGGACAAGGGCACCCCGCAGATCGAGAACTTCCTCCAGAAGACCCCGGCCAAGATGGCGGCCATCAGCCGACTGACGTCCTACGGATCGTGGCTCAACCTCTACCTCTGCGAAGCGAAGGTCAGCGGCGTCACCCACGACGACGGCAGCACGCCGCCAGGCGGCATCGCGATCACCCAACCGAGGTGCCTGGCATGAGAATCACCCCCATCCGGGAGCGCAACCCGGTCGCCGTCGCCGTCGTCGGGCTCCTCGTCCTGACCCTGCTCGGCCTCGCCGCCTGGCGCGCCGACGCCCTGCCCTTCGTCGAGAGCGGCACCTCCTACAGCGCCGACTTCACCGAATCCGCCGGACTCGCCGACGGCGACGAGGTACGGATCGCCGGAGTGAAGGTCGGCGAGGTCACCGGCGTCTCCCTCGACGGCGCGAAGGTCCGGGTCGACTTCCGGGTGAAGGACGCCTGGATCGGCGACTCCTCCACCGTGGGCATCGCCGTCAAGACCCTGCTCGGCGAGAAGTACCTCGCCGTCGACCCCCTCGGCGACGCCCCCCAGGACCCCGGCTCCCGCATCACCGCGAGCCGCACCACCTCCCCGTACGACGTCACCCAGGCCTTCAACGGGCTGGGGGAGACCATCGGGGAGATCGACACCGAGCAGCTCGCCACGAGCTTCGAGGCGATCTCCGCCACCTTCAAGGACTCCCCGCCCCACGTCCGCAGCGCCGCCGACGGGCTCTCCGCCCTCTCCCGTACGGTCTCCGAACGCGACGCCCAGCTCGCCACCCTGCTCCGCAGCAGCAAGCGGCTCACCAAGACCCTCGCCGGGAAGAAGAGCAGCTTCGAAACGCTCCTGGAGGACGGGAACCTGCTCCTCGGCGAGATCCAGGCCCGCCGCGACTCCATCCATCTGCTGCTCACCGGCACCCGCGACCTCGGCACCCAGCTCACCGGACTGGTCCGGGACAACGACAAGCAACTCGGGCCGACCCTGGAGTCCCTCGGCCGGGTCACCGCCGTCCTGGTGAAGAACCGCAAGAGTCTGGACAAGGTCCTCGCCGCCACCGGCTCGTACAGCCGGCTCGTCGGCAACACCCTCGGCAGCGGACGCTGGTTCGACAACTACGTCTGCGGTGTCGTGCCCAAGAACTACCTTCCCGCCGGCACACCCCCGGCGACCGGATGCATGCCACCCCGGCAGCAAGGGGGCCGCTGACATGAGACGCACCCGCATCATCGGCATCGGCGCCGGACTGGTCCTCGTCGCCGTCGCGGCCGCCACCGGCGTGAGCGCCCTGGAGGAGGACGGGAAGACCACGGTCACCGCCTACTTCGATCAGGCGACCGGCGTCTACGCCGGATCAGACCTGCGCATCCTCGGCGTCAAGGTCGGCACCGTCGACTCCGTCGAGCCGCGCGGCGAGGAGGTGAAGGTCGTCCTGCGCCTCGACCGGGGCGTCGACGTCCCCCAGGACGCCCACGCCGTCGTCGTCGCCCCCAGCCTCGTCGCCGACCGCTACATCCAGCTCGCCCCGGCCTACGACGGCGGCCCCCGCCTCGCCGACGACGCGGTCCTGCCCGCAGCCCGCAACGCCACCCCCGTCGAGGTCGACGAGCTTTACGCCTCCATCACCGAACTCTCCACCGCGCTCGGCCCGAACGGCGCCAACGCCGACGGGGCGCTCGCCCGGCTCCTGGACACCGGGGCGAAGAACCTCGACGGCAACGGCAAGGCCATCGGGAACTCCATCGAGCAGTTCGGCAAGGCCACCAAGACGCTCGACAAAAGCAGCGGCGACCTCTTCGACACCCTCACCCACCTCCAGACCTTCACCACCATGCTCAAGGAGAACGACGGCAACGTCCGCAGCGCCGAGCAGCAGCTGAACACGGTCACCTCCTTCCTCGCCGACGACAAGAAGAACCTCAGCGCGGCCCTCAAGGAACTCGGCACCGCCCTGGGACAGGTCAAGGTCTTCATCGCGAAGAACCGCGGCTCGCTCAAGAAGAACGTCGAGGCCCTGGTGCCCGTCACCCAGGCGCTCGTCGACCAGCGCGCCTCGCTCGCCGAGGCGATGGACACCCTGCCGCTCGCCGCGGGCAACGTGCTGGGCGCCTACGACCCGGCCAACCGCACCCTCAACGGGCGCACCAACCTCAACGAACTGTCCATGGGCGGACCGCTCGTCGACCCCGGGGCCGCAGACGCGGCCGGCCGGCTCACCGGCCTCGCCCCCGTCGACGCGACCCGCCGCAAGGCCCTGCCCGTCCTGCCGCTGCCGGAGGTCGGCACGGTCTACGGCACCCCCGAGAAGCAGCCCGGCAAACAGAAGGGGGCGCGACGATGAACGACGACGCCCGGCGCAGACCCGTCGTGCGGGCCGCCGTCGGAGCCATGGCCCTGCTCGCCACCGGCGCCCTGATCGCCCTGGTCGTGGTCCGCCCCGACGGACCCTCCTTCACCGGCATCGAACAGATCCCGCTGCCCGGGGGCGCGGACCTCGGCGACCGCAGTTACGAGGTCACCGCCGAGTTCGGCGACGTCCTCAGCCTCGCCCCGCAGTCCTCGGTCAAGGTCAACGACGTGTCCGTCGGGCGCGTCACGAAGATCAGCCTCGCCCCGCACGGCTGGCGGGCCCGGGTCACCATGCGGGTCAACGGGAAGATCAAGCTCCCCGCGAACGCCTACGCCCGCCTCGAACAGTCCAGCCTGCTCGGCGAGAAGTTCATCCAGCTCGCCCCGCCCCCCGAGGGCACCGCACGCGGCTCGCTCGCCGCCGGCGGCCGCATCCCGCTCTCCCGCACCAACCGGAACCCGGAGGTCGAAGAGGTCTTCGGAGCCCTGTCCCTGCTCCTCAACGGCGGCGGCGTCAACCAGCTCAAGACCATCACCACCGAGCTGAACAAGGCGCTCGCCGGACAGGAACCGCAGATCCGCTCCATGCTCAAGCGGGTCGACACCCTCGTCACCGACCTGGACGAGAACAAGAGCGACATCACCAAGGCCCTCGACGGCGTCAACCGGCTCTCCGCCACCCTCGCCACCCGCAAGCAGGACGTCGGCACGGTCCTGACCGGGCTCAGCCCCGGACTCAAGGTCCTGGAGAAGCAGCGCGGCTCCCTGCTGACCATGCTGCGCTCCCTCGACACCCTCTCCATCGTGGCCGTCGACACGATCAACCGGAGCAAAGCCGACATGATCGCTGACCTCAAGGCGCTCGCCCCGACCCTCAAGGCGCTCGCCGACTCCGGCCAGGACCTCCCCGACTCCCTCCAGGTGCTGCTGACCTACCCCTTCACGGACGAGGTGCTGCGCGGCGTCAAGGGCGACTACCTCAACGTCTACCTGGACGTGACGGCCCTGCCCGGTACGCAGATCATCCCGCCGCTCACCCCGGACGAGCCCGGGATCCCGCTGCCCCCGGCCGAGGGCGAGGGGGCGGCGGCAGCGGCCCGCAGCGCACTCCCGCTGCCGCTGCCCGCCGTGTCGGGCACGCCGAGGACAGCCGCTTCGGGCACGCCGAGGAGCACCGTTCCGGGCACGCCGCAGGCCGCCGTGCCCGAGGCGCCGAAGACCGAGCAGGAGGCGACACCGTGATCACTCCCGCCATCCGGCTGAAGAACCTAGCCTTCCTCGTCATCGCCGTTCTGGTCCTCGGCTATCTGGGCGTGCGGTACGCCGATCTCGGCCACTACGTCGGACTGCGCAGCTACTACACCGTCACGGTCCAACTCCCGCAGACGGGAGGCCTGTACACGCACTCCAACGTCACCTACCGAGGCGTCTCCGTGGGCCGCGTCGGCCCCATCGAGCTGACCGAGGAGGGCGTCGAGGCCGAGCTGCGGATCGAGAAGGACGCCCCGCCGATCCCCGACAGCCTCACCGCGGTCGTCGCGAACCTCTCGGCGGTCGGCGAGCAGTACGTCGATCTGCGGCCCACCCGCAAGGACGGGCCCTTCCTGGGCGACGGCTCGGTCATCGACGAGGCCGACACCACCATCCCCGCACCTCCCACCGACGTCCTCACCAGCGTCGACGACCTGGCGAGCTCCGTGGACCTGGAGAGCCTGCGGACCGTCGTCGAGGAGTTCGGGGCCGCCTTCGAAGGGCGCGGTGACGACCTCCAGGTCCTGCTGGACACCGGGGGCGACTTCATCGAGGCAGCCGACAAGGCGCTGCCGGTCACCACCCGGCTGATGGCCGACGGTGAGCGCGTCCTGCGGACCCAGGCCGAACAGGGGCAGGCCCTCAGGGGCTTCGCCTCGGGAGCCAAGGAGCTGGCCGCCGAACTCAAGGGCTCCGACGGCGACCTGCGCCGCCTCATCGCGACCACCCCGGACGCCGCCGTCCAGATCAGCGGACTGCTGCGCGACGTGGACCCGGCCTTCGGCGTCGTCGTCGCCAACCTCCTCACCACCTCGGAGGTCGCCGTCACCCGCCAACGCGGCCTGGAGGAACTCCTCGTGAAGCTCCCCGCCGTCGCCGCCGCCGGGGCGAGCGCGGTCGACGACGACGGCGCCCGGTTCGGGATGTCCGTCACCTTCTTCGAACCGCTGCCCTGCACCGCCGGCTACGGCGGCACGGTCTACCGCAACGGCCTCGACACCTCGGCCGGGCCCGCCGTGAACACCGCCGCCCGCTGCACGTCCTCGCCCGGCACCGGCATCAACGTCCGGGGCAGCGCGAATGCCCCCAAGGGCGGCCCGGTCCCGAAACCGGCCGTACCGGGCTCGATGAAGCTGCCCGGAGCCGTGGACGGCGGACCCGCGACCGCGCGGCCGCCGGCCGAGGGCATGGCCGGGCTGCTGGGCCTGGGAGGCGGCTCATGACCCCCCGCAGCCGACGCCGGGCCGGCTGGGCCGTGCTGCTCGCAGCCGCCCTGGTCTGCGGCCTGGGGGCCTGGTCGTACGGGCAGGCGCGCGGCGACCGCACCCTGTCCTACGCGAAGGCCCGCGACACGGCCCTGACCGAGGGCGAGCGGCACCTCGCCACGCTGAACAGCCTGGACGGCGAGAACGCCAAGCGGGTGGACGCCGGCCTGCGGGCCTGGCTGGACTCCTCGACGGGACCGTTGCACGACCAGCTGAAGCGGACCCGGAAAGCCGACGCGAAGTCCCTGACGACAGCGGGCGACACGGCCCGGGGCAAGGTCACATCGGCGGCGCTGACCGCACTGGACGAGCGCACGGGCACGGCGGAACTGATCGCCACCGTGGACGTCGAGGTCACCCCGCGCACCGGCGCGGCCGGCACCCAGCGCAAGCGGTTCGCGGCGACCCTCGCCCGTACGGCCGACGGCTGGAAGGTCAAGGCGCTCACCGCGATCGGAACGGGCGGCGGCCGATGAGAGCACGGGGAGGGACGCCGACGGTGACCAGCACGACGACGGACGCGACGGACGCGTCGGGCCCGACGGACGCCGTGGCAGAGGCGGTCGCGGTGGACGCGACGGACGCCGTGGACGCGTCCCCCCGCCGGTGGCCGCGCGTCCTCGGCGTGCTGCTGACGGTCTCCCTGATCGCCACGGGGGGCGCCCTGTACGCCGAGGGGCGCCAGCTGCGCGACACACCGGCCACCGCGAACCTCGCGCTCACCGACACGGAGGCGACCGCTCGCGTCACCGGCGACGTCAGCAGCGCGCTCGCGAAGATCTTCTCGTACGGTCCCGGGGCCACCGGCGTCACCAGGGCGGCGGCGAAGGAGGTCCTGGCCGACCAGGCGCTCCAGCAGTACGCGGCGCTGTTCGGCCAGGTCGAGCGGCAGTCCACCGACCAGGAGCTGACGCTCACCACCGAGGTCGTCAAGGCCGGGGTGACCCGGCTGACCGGCAGCAGCGCCCACCTCCTGGTCTTCCTCGACCAGGTCTACGAGCGCCGGGGACGCGCCCCCACCACCGCCTCCGCGCAGCTCACGGTGACCGCGGAACTCCGCGGCGGGCGCTGGTGGATCGTCGAGATCGGCTCCATATGAGGGCGGGCCGGAAGCGATGGCGCACCGGTCCGGTTCGGCAGGCAGGGGAGAGGCAGCACATGGCACGTCAGCGGACGGCAGAGCAGGGCACGGCGGAGCAGGACACGGCGGAAGAGGACACGGCACCCGCGGCGGCGGTACGGGCGGGCACCAGGAATCCGCTGGTGATCGCCGCGCTGGCCCTGGCCGTGTGCGCGGCCGGAGCGGCGGGCTGGGGCGGCTGGCTCCGCTACGAGGCCACGCACGACGACGCGGCGTCCTTCGCGCAGGCGCGGGACGACGCGCTGGCGGCGGGCGAACAGGCGGTGCAGAACATGAACACCCTGGACCACCGCTCACTGGAGAAGGGGCTCGACAGCTGGGAGCAGTCCACCACCGGAGATCTGCACCGCCAACTCATCGACGGACGTGACGCGTTCGCGCAGCAGATCGCCGAGGCGAAGACGGTGAGCACGGCCAAGGTCCTCTCCGGCGCGGTGACCGAGCTGGACCAACGGGCGGGCCGCGCAGGGGTGATGGTGGCGATCCGGGTCACCGTGACCGCGCCGAAGGGTGAACCTGCGGTGAAGGAGAGCCGGTTGCTCGGGAGCCTCACCCGGACCGCCGAGGGGTGGAAGCTCAGCGCGCTCGGCCAGGCGCCCGTCGGCAGCACGGCCGGCTGACCTCCGCCCCCGCATCCGCCCGCATTCGCCCGCCCCGCACGCCCGGAGAGGACCCCCGCCCATGTCGACGACCCGTCACCTCGTCAACCGCCGCCGCCGGCTGGCCACGGCACCACCGCGTACGCCGGAGGCGGAGACGGATCCGGCACCCGAGCCGGACACCACCACCCGCGCCGCCTCCGCCACGGCCACCGGCACCTCCGCCACCGAACTCGATCCGCGGGCCGAGCCCAGCACCGAAGCCGATGCCGCTCCTGATGCCCCGGCGAACGCTCCACGCGAGCGGGGCTCCCGTCTCCGGGGCACGCTGCCCGTCGTGCTGTGCGCCCTCACCGTCCTCCTCGGGGCCTTCGCCGCCTGGGCGTTCGCCTCGGCCGACGGCCTCCGCGACGAGCCGGCCCGGCAGAACACCGCGCTCACCGACATCGGCAGGACCAGTGAGGTGAAGGGCCGGATCGGTGAGGCGGTCGGCGCGGTGTTCTCGTACGACTACGCCTCGCCCGCCCGGTCCGACCGTGCGGCGAGCACCTATCTGACCGGCCGGGCCGTGCAGCAGCACAAGGACATGCTCGCCGACGTACGGGAGCAGGCCCCGAAGCAGAAGCTCGTCCTGACCACCACCGTCACCGAGAGCGGGGTCGAGTTCCTCGACGGCGACCGCGCCCGGCTGCTGGTCTTCGCCGACCAGAGCAACACCCGTACCGGCAAGGACGAGGAGACGACGTACGCGGCGGCCATGTTCGCCGTGGACGCCGTTCGCCGCGGGGACACCTGGCTGATCGCCGCCATCGACACGTTCACTCGCTGAGCCCCGGAGAGGGGAAGCCCGCATGAGCTTCAACCGCACCGTGCGCCGCCGGCTGAGCACCACGGCCACCGCCGTCGTCGCGATGACCGCGCTCACCGCGTCCCAGGCCCCCGGGTTCACGCCGCCCGAGCCCCGGCAGGAGAAGGCTGCCTCGTCGGACGATGTCGTGTGGACCGAGGTACCGGGCGACGACGTCTACCACACCGAGTTACCGCCGCTGCGGTCCCCGAAGCCGCCCGCACGCCAGAAGCCCGGGACGGAACCCGATCCCCTCGTGGCCCGTGCCTGGTCCGAGGCGGGCATCCCGGCCACCGTGCTGGCCGCCTACCGCAAGGCCGAGAGCGCGGTGGGCCGCAGCGACCCGGGCTGCGGGCTGCCGTGGCAGCTGCTCGCGGCGATCGGCAAGGTCGAGTCCGGCCAGGCGTCCGGCGGGCGGGTCGACGCGCGCGGGACGACGCTCACCCCGATCCTCGGCCCCGCGCTCGACGGGAGGGGCTTCGCGCTGATCCGGGACACCGACGACGGGGCGTACGACGGCGACCGCGGCTACGACCGGGCCGTCGGACCGATGCAGTTCATCCCGTCCACCTGGGCGGCCTGGGGAGCGGACGGCAACGGCGACGGCCGCCGGGACCCGAACAACATCTACGACGCGGCGCTCGCCGCCGGGCACTACCTCTGTGCCGGGCCCCGCGACCTGACCCGCCGAGCCGACCTGGACCGGGCGATCCTCAGCTACAACCGCTCCGACACCTATCTGCGGACGGTGCTGTCCTGGCTGGAGTTCTACCGCAAGGGCAGCCACCCGGTCGCCGACGGCCAGGGCGTTCTCCCGGCCAGCCCCGGCCCCGGCGGGAAGACCCCGCCCAAGGCCCCGGTCGGCGGGCCCGGTGCGCCGAAGCGTCCCGGCAAGGGCGACGGAGGCGTCGTCGTCGGCCCGCAGCCCACGCGGCCGCCGAGCCCGACCCCCACCCCTCGCCCCACGGACCCCGGATCGCCGAGCCCCAGCCCCGACCCGACCGACCCCGGCCCCACCGACCCCGGCCCGACCGATCCCGGCCCCACCGACCCCGGCCCGAGCCCCAGCCCCGATCCGACCGACCCGGGTCCCACCGATCCGGGCCCGGGCCCCAGCCCCGACCCGACCGGACCCACCACACCGCCCGACCCCGATCCCGGCGAGACCGGCCCGGGCTGCGCCGACGACACCCCGTCACCGTCCCCGTCCGGGCCGCCCCCGACCGAGGAGACACCGGGCGGCCGGGAAGAACCCGGCGATCCCTGCGCACCGGGCGAAGGGGCCGACGCCTGAGAGCCTGTCGGGTGACCTCTGACCGGGCGGCCACGCCCTGGCACGCACGCTTCCGGCGTTGCCGAGATGCCCTGGCAGCTCCGCAACGAGGACCTCTCGGCGCCTGGGAACCGCACGCACCAGGCCGCGTCCGCCTTTTCGATCGAAGACCACCCGACAGGCTCTGAGCCCGGTCCGGTCCGCGCGTTCCGCACCCGCGTCCGGACCGCCACTTGAGCCGAAGCTCAGAAGTCGCCGGATGGCACACCTGCTCACGGTCACGGCTGAGCGGGGTGGTCGCCCGGCCCCTGTGCCCGGCCGGACAGGGGGGTGGGCGAGAGATCCGCTCGCTCCTCCCCGGGCTCCAGCAAGGTGTCCGCGGGACCCAGGATCAGCGGATCCGGCGTTCCGACGGCCTTCTCGTCCTTGCTGTCGTAGGCGAAACGCCACAGAAGGCTGCGCATCGCCTCCAGCCTGCCCCGCTTCTTGTCGTTGTTCTTGACCACGGTCCACGGCGCACACTCGGTGTCCGTGGCCCGGAACATCTCGACCTTCGCGGTGGTGTACTCGTCCCAGAGGTCCAACGAGGCCACGTCGGTCGGTGACAGCTTCCACTGGCGCACCGGGTCGACCTGCCTGATCGCGAACCGTGTCCGCTGCTCACTGCGGGACACCGAGAACCAGAACTTCACCAGCAGGACGCCGTCCTCGACGAGCATCCGCTCGAACTGCGGGGCCTGCTTCAGGAAGTGCTCGTACTGCTCCGGCGTGCAGAAGCCCATCACCCGCTCCACCCCCGCCCGGTTGTACCAGGAGCGGTCGAAGAAGACGATCTCGCCGGCGGTCGGGAGATGGGCCACGTAGCGCTGGAAGTACCACTGCCCGCTCTCGCGCTCGCTGGGCTTCTCCAGGGCGACCACGCGTGCCCCGCGCGGGTTGAGCCGCTCGGTGAACCGCTGGATCGTCCCGCCCTTGCCTGCTGCGTCGCGGCCCTCGCACAGAACCACCAACCGCTGTCCGCTCTCGCGGACCCACCGCTGGAGCTTCAGCAGTTCGATCTGGAGGACCCGCTTCTCCTGCTCGTACGCCCTGCGGCGCATCCGCCATTCGTACGGATAGTTCTCCCGCCATGTCTCGATCGGACGGCCCCGGCCGTCGAGCAGCACGGGCTGCTCAGGACGCCGACCGTCCACGGTCAGGCCCTTCAGCAGCTCCTCCGGGTCGGTCTCAGGACCTCCGGTCATGGTGTCCCCGTTCGTCGCGTGGTCCGGTGAGGCGGGAGAGGGCCCACCCGCCGCGGATGAGCCCTCTCCCGCACGGGAATGTTCCCCGACTTCCGCCAGGCATGTCCGGGCGAGGCCCGGAGACCTCGTTCAGCCGCCTGACAGCACCTCGGACAGGTCGTAGGAGACGACCTCCTCCAACTGCGCGTACGTACAGCCGGCGGGGGACCGGTCGGGACGCCACCGGCGGAACTGCGTGGTGTGCCGGAACCGGTCGCCCTCCATGTGGTCGTAGGCCACCTCGCAGACCCGTTCCGGACGCAGCGGAATCCAGGACTGGTCCTTCTTGCCCGACCAGCGGCTCTGCGTCCCCGGCAGCCGTGACTGCTCGTGCGCCGCCGCGTCCGCCCACGAGCCCCACGGGTGCTCGGCGAACTCGGCGCGCAGCGAGGCGAGTTCCTCGGCGAGCTCGGCACGCCGCTTCATCGGGAAGGCCGCGCAGACCCCGACGTGCTGGAGCACGCCCTCGGCGTCGTACAGGCCGAGCAGCAGCGAGCCGACGACCGGGCCGCTCTTGTGCTCGCGGTAGCCCGCCACCACGACGTCGGCGGTCCGCTCGTGCTTGATCTTGTACATCGCCCGGGTGTCGGGCCGGTAGGGCAGGTCGAGCGGTTTGGCCACGACCCCGTCGAGCCCGGCCCCCTCGTACCGCTCGAACCACCGGCGCGCGATCTCGATGTCCGTGGTGGACGGGGCGAGGAGGACGGGCGCGTCCGCGCCGGAGAGCGCCGCTCGCAGCACCTCCCGCCGGTCCGCCTGGGGAGTGGAGAGGAGGGAGGCGTCGTCGACCGCGAGGATGTCGAAGGCGATCAGGCTCGCCGGGGTCTGCTGCGCCAGCATCCGCACCCGGGAGTCCGCCGGATGGATGCGCTCGCTGAGCCGGTCGAAGTCGAGCCGGCCCTCGTGGGCGATGACGATCTCCCCGTCGATCACACAGCGCGGCGGAAGGTTGTCCCGCACGGCGTCGACCAGGTCGGGGAAGTAACGGGTCAGCGGCTTTCCGGTGCGGCTGCCGATCTCCACCTCGTCGCCGTCCCGGTACACGATCGCCCGGAAGCCGTCCCACTTCGCCTCGTAACTCATGCCCGGCGGGATCTTGGACACCGACTTGGCGAGCATCGGCTTCACAGGTGGCATCACCGGCAGGTCCATAACCTGATTCTGGACCGCGCACCCACCCATGTCTCCCGATATGCAGCATATGTGCGACCGGCCTACGGTGGCCGACATGGGAGCAGCGGTGGAGCTGGACGCGGGCGGACGGTCCGTGAGGCTGTCCAACCCGGACAAGGTGTACTTCCCGGAGAAGGGCTACACCAAGAGGGACGTGGCCGAGTACTTCCTGGCGGTAGGACCCGGGATCACGCGTGCCCTGAGCCACCGGCCGACCACGCTCCAGCGCTTCGTGGACGGGGTCGAGGGCGACTTCTTCTACCAGAAGCGCGCCCCGAAGAACCTCCCCGAGTGGATCCCCACGGCCCGTATCGCCTTCCCCAGCGGCCGACCCGCCGACGAGATCTGCCCCACCGAGCTCGCCGCCGTGATCTGGGCCGCCAACCTCGGCACCCTCACCTTCCACCCGTGGCCGGTCCGCGCCGGGGACACCGACCACCCGGACGAACTGCGCATCGACCTGGACCCGCAGCCCGGCACCGACTACGCCGACGCCGTCACCGCCGCCCACGAGCTGCGCTCCGTCCTGGAGGACCACGGCGTACGCGGCTGGCCCAAGACCTCCGGCGGCCGGGGCATCCACGTCTTCGTGCCCATCGAGCCCGCCTGGACCTTCACCGAGGTGCGGCGCGCCACCATCGCCGCCGGGCGCGAGCTGGAGCGGCGGATGCCCGAGCGGATCACGACCGCCTGGTGGAAGGAGGAGCGCGGCGAGCGGATCTTCGTCGACTTCAACCAGACCGCCCGCGACCGCACCATCGCCTCCGCCTACTCCGTGCGCCCCTTTCCGCACGCCCCGGTCTCCGCGCCGCTGCGCTGGGAGGAGATCGACGACGCCGAACCGCGCGACTTCGACATCGTCACGCTCCCGGTGCGCTACGCCGAACTCGGCGACGTCCACGCCGACATGGACCAGGAGGCGTTCCGGCTCGACGGGCTGCTGGAGCTGGCCGACCGGGACGAGAAGGAGCGCGGGCTCGGCGACATGCCCTATCCGCCGGAGTATCCGAAGATGCCCGGCGAGCCCAAGCGGGTCCAGCCCAGCCGCGCCCGCCATGTTGACGACGGCGAGACGGCGTGAGCGGGAGCGACGACCGGCACGGTGCGCACGGGCGTCCGCTCACCCTCCGCGACCGCTGGGAGGCGTACAAGAACAGCCCGTTCCTCCCCGCGACCGTCCTCGTCCTGATCGTCGCCGCCGCGGCCGGGCTCTTCGCCGGCTCCTACACGTACGCGATGGCCGACCCCACTCCGCACCGGATCCCGGCGGCGCTGGTCACCCGGCCGGAGGTGGAGCGCGGCGAGGAGTTCGTCGCGGGCATGGAGAAGGCGCTCGACGCCTCGCTCGAACCGCGCGACTACCCGGACGCCGCCGACGCCCGCCGGGCCCTGGACGAGCAGAAGGTCTTCGCGATCGTGCGCGCGTCCGACGGGGGAGTGGCGCTCGACGTGGCCGGCGCCTCCGGTGCGTCCGTGGCCGAACTGCTCGCCGAGGCGGGCCTCGAGGTGGGTGACGCCACCGGGGCCGAGGTCACGGTCCGGGACGTGAAGCCGCTCCAGCGCGGCGATCCGCGCGGGCTCGCCCTGTTCTACATCTCGCTGGCCGCCGTGATCATGGGCTTCCTCGGCGCGATCCAGCTCAGCGTGCACGCCCACGGCCTGAACCCGGCCGAGCGGATCGCCTTCACCGCGGCGTACGCCCTGCTCGGCGGCTTCGCCATCGCGGCGGCCGTGGACTGGTGGCTCGGGGCGGTGGACCTGCCGTTCGTCCAGTCCTGGCTGATCCTGGCGTTCACGATGTTCACCTCCGGCATGGTCTTCACCATGTTCAACACCCTGATGGGCCGCTGGGCGATGATCCCGACCTGGGGCGTGATGGTGCTGCTCGGCAACCCCTCCTCCGGCGGGGCGGTGTCCTGGCCGCTGCTGCCCTCGGCGCTCGGGCACATCGGCCGCTGGCTGCCACCGGGCGCCGCCGTCAACGCCCAGCACACCGCCGTGTACTACCAGGGCCACCAGTTCGTCTTCCCGTACCTGGTCCTGGCCGGCTGGGCGCTGGTCTCCTGCACGGTGTTCTGGGTGTGGCGGCACCGACACCCCGGTGGCCGCGCCCGCACGCCGGAGCATGCGGCCGCGGCCACCTGAGGGATCTCCTCGGTGCCGGAGCTTCTACAGCTCCTTGATCCGGATGTCGCGGTACGAGATGACGTCGGTGACGCCGTGCACCTGGAGTCCGATGTGACCGGAGGCGAACCGCCGGCCGTCGGTGCCCGGGTCGTCGCCGCGCGGCGGCTCGAAGAGCTGACCGCCGGTGTTGTCGAACTCGTTGATCAGGACACCGTTGCGGTAGATCTCGTAGTGCTGGTCCACCACCTTGATCTCGTAGTCGTTCCAGGTGCCCTTGGGCGTGACGCCGGCGCCGCCGAGCCCCACCCGGTCGAAGCCGTACACCGAACCGGTCTTGTACATGTCTCCGTCCGGCCGGTCGTTGACCTGGATCTCATGGCCGTACTTGATGGCGACCCACTCCGGACGCGACTCCTCCGGGTGGTCGTGGACCTTCGGGAAGCGGACGAAGACCCCGCCGTTGGCGTTGCCCGAGCCCGGGGCGTCGTCCCGCCACTGGAGCTTCAGCGAGAAGTCACCGTACGCACGGGTCGGGAACCACAGCATGCCCATGCCGTCCACCGCGGTGGAGCTGGTGATCGAGCCCTCCTCCTCGTTCAGCCCGAACGCGCCGCCGCCCACGTGGCTCCACCTGGCGAGCGAGGCCGCCGTGCCGTCGAAGAGCTTGGTGTAGCCCTCGACCTGGCCCGGCTTCCCGATGCCCGACTGCTTGGCGGCCTGGTTGATCGCCCTGCGCTCACGCTGGTCGATGACACCGTCGGTCTTCAGCTTGTCGAGCACCGACGTCACGTGCTTGAGGAACAGCGCGTGGGAGGACCAGTCCTTCTCGTCCTCGATCAGCTCGTTGATCGTGCAGCGGTTACGGGTGATCCTGTTCGGCACGCCCGTGTCGATCGTGCCGACGAAGACGGTGTGCCGCTCGTCGAACTCCGCGCAGTTCGGCGCGGGAACCCCGCCGCCCTGGGCGATGGTGAACGACACCTTCTTCGCCTCGGAGGTGTTGCCGGCCTTGTCCGTCGCCCGGTGGACGATGGAGTGGTGACCGACCCGGTCGACGATCACCGCAGTGGTGTACGCCAGGTAGGGGCCGCCGTCGAGGGAGTACTCCACCTTGTCCACGCCCGAGTCGTCGTCGGTAGCGGAGACGGTGGCCCTGGCGCTGGTGATGAACGCTCCGTCGGAGTTCCTGTCGCCCTCGACCTTCACCGAGGTCTCCGGAGCCGTCCGGTCCTGCGACGGCGGCTCGACCACGGTGAAGTCGACGGACTTCTCGTCGGCGACATTGCCCGACCGGTCGGTGGCCCGGTAGCGGACCTGGTGCTCGCCCACCTCGTGGACCATCACCGGTGCGGTGTACGGCTGCCACGCGCCGGCCGCGCCGAGCGCGTACTCGATGGTGTTGACGCCGGACCCGGTGTCGGACGCGGTCACGGTGACCGTGGCCATCCCCAGGTACGCGCCCGCGTCGTCCTTCTCGCCCGAGACGGTCGCCGAGGTCTCCGGCGGCGTCTCGTCGTCGGTCGGCGGCGCGGCGACCGCGAAGTCGACGGACTTCTCCGCCGCGGCGTTGCCGGCCTTGTCGGTGGCCCGGTAGCGGACCGTGTGGTCGCCGACCTCGTTCACCACGACGGGTGTGGTGTAGGGCTGCCACTCGCCGTCCGTCCCGAGGGCGATCTCGACGGTGTCGACGCCGGAGCCCTCGTCGGTGGCCTCGACACTGACCGTGGCCTGGCCGATGTACGCGCCGTCGCCGTCTCTGTCGCCGTCGACCTTCGCCGAGGTCGCGGGGGCCTCGGTGTCGTCACCGCTGCCCTCGGTGACGGTCAGGATGCCCTGCATCTGGCCGTGGCCGGGGATCGTGCAGTGGTAGAAGTACCGGCCGGGCGACAGCGTGACCTCCACGCTGTGCTTGCCGCCCTCCGCGTCGCCCGGGTTGGCCAGGATGTTCAGCTGGACGTCGTCGTTGAACTCCGGGTCCGACACGCCGAACGTCAGCGTGTGCGGCATGCTCGTCGTGTTCCCGGTGGCCGTGCTGTTCTCGAAGACGATGGTCGCCTTGCCGGCCACCGCCGTCTTCGGCGCGGACAGGTAGTGGTCGATCGGATCGCCCGCGGTCCAGGTCAGCACCTGGTTGGCGGCGGCCGCCGGGGGAGCGTCGTCCCCCTTGCCGTACGCGGCCGTCGAGGTCAGCCCGAGGACCATCAGGAGGGAGGCCAGCAGGGCCACCCAGAAGTCCGGCGGACGATGCCGCCCGCGTGCCAGGAGCGCGTGGTGTCTCACTTCGCCGCCGCCTTTCCGACGAGATCCCTGGCGGCCGGGGTAGCGCCGCCGCCCTTGTACGAAACCCGCCACAGCGCGGACTTGGGGTCGGAGGTGAAGAACCCGCGCCCGTAGTCCAGGACGTACAGCGAACCGTCCGGCGCGAACCTCCAGTCCATCAGATTGCGGATGCCGTCGGCCCCGACCGGGATGATCTTCTTCAACGACTCGGCGTGCGTGGGCAGTCCGCCCCTTCCGGCCGTCTTCGGGTCGGTGAGCACGGCGTGCCGGGGCTGGGTGTCGTCGTAGAAGTCGCCGACGAACCACTTGCCGTCCCAGTAGGCGGGCCACTTGGCGGTGGACTCGCTCTGCGCGTCGTAGCGGTAGACCGGGCCGTTCATCGTGGCCTGCCCGCCGCCCTTGAGCCAGGGCAGCAGCTCCTTGCCCTCCTCCGCCTCGTAGCTCGGTACGCCGTTCTCGTCGCGCGGGTAGTCGACCCCGCCGCCCTGCGGCGAGTACCAGATGGTGTTCGGGGTCACCGGCGGCAGCTTGACCAGGCCGTCGTTGTGCGGCGACTCGTTCTTCGGGGCGTCGCAGTCGTACCAGCCCAGCGGCTTGGCCGGGTCCGGCAGGTTGCGGTCCCGGTAGGGCTGGTTGTTGCCCATGCAGTACGGCCAGCCGTGGTTGCCGGCCTTGGTGATCGCGGCGAACGTGTCGTACTTCGCCGGACCCCAGGTGGTGGAGGGCGAGCCCGCGTCCGGGCCGACCCAGCCCGCGTACAGCGTGTCCGTCGAGGTGTCGACCGAGATCCGGGCCGGGTTGCGCACACCCATCACATAGATCTCGCCGCGGGTCTTGCCGCCGCCCTCGTCCGGCTCGTCACCGGTGAAGAGGTTGCCGGACGGCAGGGTGTACGTCCCGTCGTCCTCAGGGTGGATCCGCAGGATCTTCCCGTTGAGGTTGTTGGTGTTGCCCGCGGTGCGCCGCGCGTCGGCGAAGGAGACGCCCTTGTAGTTCGGCTGCGGGTTGTTGCCGGAGTAACCGTTGCTGAAACCGGAGGAGTTGTTGTCACCGGTCGCGATGTACAGGTTGTCCTTCGAGTCCCACGCCATGCCACCACCCGCGTGGCAGCAGCTGTTGATCTGCACCGGCCAGCCGAGCAGCACCTTCTCCGAGGCCAGGTCCAGCTTGTCGGACGCGGAGTCGAAGGTGAAGCGCGAGACCTGCCGGGTCGCCATGCGCTTGTCGCGGTCGATCTTCGCGTGCGGTGTGTAGTGCAGGTACACCCACCCGTTCGACGCGAAGTCCGGGTCCAGCTCGATGCCGAGCAACCCCTCCTCGACCTTGACCAGTTCGTCGCCGCCGCCCTTGTTGCCGAAGACGTCCACCGCACCGGCCAGGGTGACCTTGCCGGTCTTCGGGTCGTAGACGTGGATCTCGCCCTTGCCCTTGCCGATGTTCGGGTCGCTCCAGTCGATGACGACCGGGACGGAGCTGTCGGCGCCGCCGCGCCCGATGTAGAAGACCCGCCCGTCCGGCGCGGTCACCAGACCGTGCGGTTCGCCGATCTGGTCGTTCCGGCCCGGCTGGTTGGGCTCGGTGACGCGCTCGGCGGTGTAGTTCGAGGTGATCGTCGCCTTGCAGTCGGCCTGCGAGGTCCGGTTCGTCCAGGCGAGGGCGCCGCGCAGGTGCTCGCGGAAGTCGGTCTCCGCGAAGCTGTCCGCCGTACCGCCCATGGCCGTGTAGAAGGACCGTCCGCCGTCGTAGTCACGGCACCAGGAGACCGGGTGGTCCCAGCCGTTGGCGCTCGCACCCGGCTTGTACGTCAACTCCCTCACGCGCGCCACGGTGTGGACGTCACCGGACGGGTTCTTCGTCCAGTTCAGCCACTTGTCGGGCCGCTTCCACTCCAGCGGCAGGCTCCTGGTGGCCGGGTGGACCCGGTCGCCGATCTCGACGGTCGCCCGCTGCACGGACGTCGGACCGTTCGCCGCCGGGCGGGCTCCGACCAGACCGGTGAACCAGTCCGAGTACGGCTCGGTGCGCGCCGCGTCATGGACGCCGAGGAAACCGCCGCCGGCCTCCATGTAGGCCTCCAGGCCCGCTTCCTGCTCCGGGTCGAGGACGTCGCCCCCGCCGGTCAGGAAGACGACGGCGTGGAAGGAACCGAGCCGCTTGCCGTTGGTGAAGACCCCGGGGTCGGCCGTGGCCACGGTGGCGAACCGCCCGGACTCCGGGCCGCTCAGCCCGATCTTCTCGATCGCCGCGATGCCGGCGTCCGTGTACGGCGCCTCGTCGCCCGCCGACGCGTGGAAGACCAGCACCTTGACCCGCTTCGCGGAACCGGGCGGAGACGGCAGCGACAACGTTGTCGCCATTCTCTCGACCAGGGCCCGGTCCGGCGACGGATCCGCGCTGGCCGGGCCGCCGCTGCCCAGCATGGACACGGTCAGTGCGCCGGCCGCCACGGCCGCCGCGAGGCCGCGTCGCGATCTGGACCGGTGATGTGATGCGCGCTGCATGTGGTCACCCACCCCTCTGTGGTCACTGCACCTCTCGGTGACTGTGGCTCGCTCTGCTCTTCGTCAGTTCTTCGTCCGTACCTCTTGATTCACTGCGACAGCGCACGAAGCTAGACCTCTTTTCGTGGTCCGCCAATAGCTATGGCAGCAATCGCACGAACTTTGTCCTGGGTGTGGATAAACGGAAGTGCCCCGGCTACGGTGTGGCCCGTTCCGGGGATCCCGTGAGCGGTGTTCCGATCGGCGATCGCGCCAGGTTCCTTATCGCAGTGGGGAGTTCGACATGGACCGAAGGACCTTCAGCCGGCGGATGCTGGTCGGTGGCGCGGCGGCGGCCGCGACCGGTGTGACATCGTTGTCACTCGGAGTGGTGGAGGCGAGCTCGGCCGAGAACCCGCCGCGTACCGCCCCGGCCGGCGGGGTGGTGCGCCGACTGAAGATGTACGCGGAGAAGCTGGCGGACGGGCAGCTCGGCTACGGCTTCGAGAAGGGCAGGGCCTCGATCCCCGGCCCCCTCATCGAGGTCAACGAGGGCGACACGCTGCACATCGAGTTCGAGAACCTCACCGACGCCGACGCCAGCCTCCATGTCCACGGCGTCGACTACGACATCGCCAACGACGGCACCAGGATGAACAAGAGCCATGTCGAGCCCGGCGGCACGCGGACGTACACCTGGCGCACGCACGCCCCGGGCCGCCGCGAGGACGGCACCTGGGAGCCGGGCAGTGCGGGCTACTGGCACTACCACGACCATGTCGTCGGCACGGACCACGGCACCGGAGGCATCCGCAAGGGGCTCTACGGGCCGGTCATCGTGCGCCGCAAGGGCGACATCCTGCCCGACAAGACGTTCACGATCGTCTTCAACGACATGACGATCAACAACAAGGCGGAGCACAACAGCACCAACTTCGAGGCCACGGTGGGCGATCGGCTCGAAGTCGTGATGATCACGCACGGCGAGTACTACCACACGTTCCACATCCACGGTCACCGCTGGGCCGACAACCGGACGGGCCTGCTGACCGGTCCCGACGACCCCAGCAGGGTCATCGACAACAAGATCTGCGGGCCCGCCGACTCCTTCGGCCTCCAGTTCATCGCGGGCGAACGCGTGGGCGCGGGCGCGTGGATGTACCACTGCCATGTCCAGAGCCACTCCGACATGGGGATGGCGGGGCTCCTGCTGATCAAGAAGGCCGACGGTACGATCCCGGGCTACGAACCCCACCATGCGGCGGGCGGCACGGAGGAGAAGGCCGAGAGGAAGAGCGCCGACAAGGGTGCGGCGGAGCACCGGCACTGACCGAGTCCGTCACGCGCCCGCGGAGGGGGCGGGCCCGGTCAGGGACGGTGGGTGTCGTCCGCCAGCCGCTGCTGCTCCGCCTCGACGATGCGCCGGACCAGCTCCGCGTCGGAGACGTCCACCGCGTCCGGGGTGGTCTCCGCGAGGTCGCTGCGCCGGGCGTACGCGTCGAAGAGCCGGTCCTTGCGGGCCAGCAGCTCCACCATGCGCTGGTCCACGCTGTCCGTGGCCAGCAGCCGGTGCACCTGGACCGTGCGCACCTGACCCATCCGGTGGGCGCGGGCGACGGCCTGGTGCTCAAGGGTGGGCTTGATCTGCGGCTCGCACAGGATGACCACGGAGGCGGCCTGCATGTTCAGCCCGGTACCGCCCGCCTGGATCTGGCTCAGCAGCACCGCGTGCCCGTCCACGGCGGAGAACGCGTCGACCAGCTCCTGCCGCCGGGCCGGCGGGACACCCCCGGACAGTGGACCGTACGCCCCCGGCCCCAGGGCGTCGCCGACCGTCGCGAGGACCTCGCGGAAGTACGAGAAGACGACCACCTTCAGGCCGTTGTCCCGTGCCTCGCCGACCAGTTCGCGCAGCCGCTCCAGTTTGGCGGACGCCTCGGGCACGGCGTACGCGGCCCGGCGCATCCGCATGAACCGCCCGGAGGCGACCGCCTCGCGGTAGGCGCCCCGGTCCTCGGGGCCGAACTCCTCCCACTCGTCCACGTGGACCAGCGCCGGGAGTTCGGCCAGCACGTCCACCTGGTTGCGGCGCAGATAGGCGGGGGCGACGGCCCGGCGGAAGGCCCGCGAACCGGCCGCGCCGTGCGTGCCGCTGACCGACGGCGCGAGCTCGGGGCGCAGTTGGCGCACCAGGCTGCGGAACTCCTCCACCCGGTTCTCCATCGGAGTGCCGGTCAGGAACAGCACCCGCTCCACGCGCTCCGCCCAGCCGGCGACCGCCCGGGACCGGCGGGCCGCGGGGTTCTTCACGAAGTGGGCCTCGTCCACCACGAGCATCCCGGGCCGCACATCGGCCGCCGCACCCTCGGGCAGCAGATGCAGCGCGTCGAAGGTGGTCACCGCCACCCCACCGCTCCCGCGCCAGTCCGCGAACGCCTCGGTCCGCTCCGCGCCGTGCACCGGAACGGCGCGCAGCGTGGAGCGGGCCCGGATCTCCCGGGTCCAGTTGATCAGCACGCTCGCCGGGCACACCACGAGGAAGTGTCTCTCGCCGTGGGCGGCGAGATGGGCGAGGGCGGCGATGGCCTGGACGGTCTTGCCGAGCCCCATCTCGTCCCCGATGACGACCCGCTTCTGCGCCAGCGCGAAGCGCGCCCCGAACGCCTGGTAGCCGCGCAGCGACACCCGCAGATGCGTGTCGTCGAGCCGGAGCGCACGCACCCGGTCCGCGATACCGGCGGGCAGGAACCCCTCGGCGGCGTCCCGGTCCGGACCGCTGCCGGACAACTCGGCCAACAGGCTGTAGTACTCGGCGGACCGCAGCTCGAAGTCCACCCATGCCTCAGCCGGCGACGCCGGTGACCGCAGCAGGTCGGCCGACGCCTGCGCGAGGAGCACCGGCAGGTCCCGCTCCGCGGCGGCCGCCACGGCCGCCCGCACCGAACCGAGCGCCTCCCGCACCCGGGCCCGCACCGCCCGCCCGGTGAACAGCATCCGCAGCCGGCTCCCGGCCGGTGCGGCCGCCGCCACCGCGGGACCGAGCAGTTCGGTCAGCCGACGGGCAGCGTCCACCGCCCGCCGCGCCTCCGCACCGGCCCCGACCAGCCGGTGCAGGGCGATGACCAGGGCGGTGCTCGTGTCGTCAGGGGCGTCCACGTCGAGCCGTACCGAGACGGTGTCGCGCACGGCGTGGGCGATCTGCCCGGCGGCGGCCAGCGCCTGGTCGGCGGTGTGCGCCCCGACCCCGGGGAGCTGCCGGAGCTCGTAGCGGTTCGTGCCGTGGACCTGCCCGACCGTGCCGAACCCGGCCTGCTCCAGGGCCACGAGGCGCAGCCGCCCCTCCGTGACGTCCTTGAGCCGGGCGACGGGGATGTGGGCCAGCTCCCGGTCCACCAGGGAGTCGAGCAGCGGATCGAGGACGGAGCGCACGGCGTCCACGGCGTTCGCCCGGTCCGCCGGCACGGCGCGGGCGCTCTCCAGGAGCCGCTCCGCGCGGGCGAGCAGCGCACGGGCCGCGCCGCCGGTGGACACCGGGCCCTCGGCGACCCCGCGCGCGAGCGTCCCGCCATCCGCCCCGCTCTGCTTCATGTGCGTCCTTCTGTTCCCGAGGGTGTCTCGCAGCCCCGGGCCCCCGCTCTCGTGGCCTCCTCGCCATCGTGCCACGCCCCGCGGACACTCCCGGCCCGTCGGGGCGACCGGCGACCGGCGACGGGTGCGCGGGACGGTGGACGGTGCGCGGGACGGTGGACGTGCGACGCGCCGGTCCGACGCTTCGCCCCGGCGGGCGCGCGATGCCTACTCTGGGCCGCACGGCGGTGGCGATCACCGCCGGTGGACCACACCCCGGTCGGCCCCGCGCGGACTGCGGTCACCAGTGCCCGGTGCAAGACTCGCAACGAGAGGAATCACCCCGGCAGTACCGACGAGCAGGGCCGCGGATCGGACGAGCGGGACCCCCGGACCGACTGAGGAGCACGCCATGACCAGCCCCACCTTCTCCGACGGAGCGCCCAGTTGGGTCGATCTCGGCACCCCCGACCTCGACGGGGCCACCGCCTTCTACCGGGACCTGTTCGGCTGGGACCTGATCCCCGGCGGCCCCGAGGTCGGCGGTTACGGCATGCTCACCCTGGACGGGCGGTACGTCGGCGGGGTGATGACGGTCTCCGAGGACGAGTCGCCGAGCGCCTGGTCGGTCTCCTTCCAGTCACCCGACGTCGCCGCCACCGCGGCGGCGGTGGAGCAGGCGGGCGGCCGCGCCGCGTTCGAGCCGATGAACGTCCTGGACTTCGGCAGCATGGGCGGCTTCACGGACCCGGCCGGAGCGTATTTCGGTGTCTGGCAGCCGAAGGAGCACCCCGGCTTCGGCGTCGTCCAGGAGCCCGGCTCGTTCCTCTGGGCCGAGCTGTACACCCCCGACGTCCCAGCGGCGGCCGCGTTCTACGGAAGCGTCCTCGGCTGGCGGACCGACGAACTCGAGGTGGAGGGCACCGACTACACCTACACCACGGTCCACCCGGCCGGCGCCGGACCGGAGGCGTCGTTCGGCGGCCTGGTCCGGATGGGCGACGTCCCGTCCGAGGCCGCCCGCGGCCCCCACTGGCTGCCGTACTTCGACGTCGCCGACGTCGACGCCACGGTGGCCGAGGCCAAGCGGCTCGGCGGTACGGAGACCCTGGCCGCCATGGAGGTGCCCGGCGTCGGCAAGATGGCCAACGTCGCCGATCCGTACGGGGCGGTCTTCGCGGTCATGAGGCCCGAGCCGAGGCAGTAGCCGCCCCTGCGGCCACTGATTGATGAATCGTTGATCAGTTGTTTATCGCCACCGGGCACCGTGGTCACATGCTGATCAACACCGTGACCGACGACGCACTCGCCTGGCAGGAGACCGCGTTGTGCGCGCAGGCCGGGCCCGAGTTCTTCTTCCCGGCCCCGGGCAGTTCGACCCGCGAGGCCAAGCAACTGTGCAACGCCTGCGAAGGGCGTCTGGCCTGCCTGGAGTACGCACTCGCCAACGACGAGCGGTTCGGCGTCTGGGGCGGGCTGTCCGAGAAGGAGCGCGAGCGGATGCGCAGAGAAGGACGCGGCCGGGGCTGAACGCCCCCGGTAGCACCCACGCACCGTAAACACCTGGGGTGATCGGGCGGCGCCCGGCACAATCGGACCATGACCGACGCCCCGCCGCTCGTCCTCGCCGCCGCCCTCCTCGACGCGCTCGAACCGCTGCCCCATGCCGGTCGCGGATGTGAACTGGCGGTGCGGGCACGCCGACTGGCCGCCGAGGGAACGCTGCGCGCCGTCCTCGACGAACTGGAGGACGGCGACCCGTACGAGCGCCGGATCGCGGCCATCGCCGCCTCGGCCGGCCGGGACGCCGCGTGGATCGCCGCGCACCTCGCCGACGAGGACGCCGTCGTGCGCGGACACGCCCTGCGCACGGCACGGGCGCTGGGCGTGCCGGACACGGCGTACGAAAGCGCACTCGCCGACGCGCCCGCCGCCGTACGCCGACAACTCGTGCGGGCGATCGTCGCCGACCGCCGCACCGCGCTCGCCGACCGTCTGGTCACCGTCCTGCGCGACACCTGGGGCGACCGCGATGCGGCCCGCCTGCTGCCCGGCTGCTCGGCCGCGACGGTCGAGGCTCTGCTGCCGGAGCTGCGGCGCTCGACGGACTGCTGGTCCTCGCTCGGCCACCACCACCCCGGACCGGTCCTGGACTCCGCCGAGGAGGAACTGACCGGCCTCCCCGCATCGGCGCGGGACGCCTGGTGGCAGGGGCACGGCCACCCCCGGGGCATCGCCGTGGCGGCGGCGGCCCTCCCGCACCGGGTGCTCGACCTCCTCGAACACTTCGGCCCCACCCGGCTGCCGGTCGTCCTGCACCGCCGCCTCGGACGACTCGTCGCCGCCGACCCCGCCCGCGTCGCCCGGCTCGCCATCAGGCCCGACGTCTGCGCGCACCTGCACCGCGCACTCAGCGGAACCGAACTGCGCCGCCTCGTCCGGGCGCTCCCCGACACGCTCCTCGTCGAACTGGGCCGCAGCGCACCGGACCCGGCGGGCCCGCTGCCCCGGCTCCTCCGCGCCCTGCCGCCCGGCCGTCGCACCGCGCTTCACGCAGCGGTCACCGACGGCAGGGGCGAGGGCGCGTCGGGGAACACCGTCGACACCCGGCTGCTGGACGCGCTGCCCCGCAACGGGGTCGTGGCCGTCGCCCGGCGGGCGGCGGAACGGGCCCGGGCGCGCCAAGACGCCGCCGCCGTCCTCGACGCCACGTCCTACCTCCCCTTCGACGAGGGACGCGAACCGCTCCTGGCCGCCACCCGGGGCCCCGCCGCCGCCGACCGCGCCACGGCCTGGGCGCTGCTCGTCGGCAGCGCGGGCCGCTCCGGCGACCCGGCCCGCGCCGCCACAGTGCTGGAGGACCTGCTGCGCCTGCGCAACGAACAGGACCCCGTCCGCTCCGCCGCCCTCACCGCCCTGAACGGGGTGAAGCCCGCCCTCTTCACCGACGCGGTGGAACCGTTGCTCGACCGCATCGCCGCCGACGCCGTGGAGGCCCGCGACTCCTCCGCCGCCACCCGCTCCGCCCTCGGCTCCCTGGCCGTCGGTGTGCTGCGTGAGCACGCGGTGACCGGGCAGCGCGACCTGCTCAACTGGGCGCTGCGCACCCTGGTCCGGATCACCGGCAGCAGCGGCAGCGCCGACCTGGGCCGCCTGGACCGGATGCTCCGCAGGGGCCAGGAGCACACCGTCTTCGACGCGCTGCGGCCCTGGCTGGAAGCGGGCGCGGAACGCTCCGACTACGGCCTCGTCCTGGCCCTGGCCCGCGCCGTGGGCCGTCGCGCCGACGCCATGCCCGGCCTCCAGGACCTGCTGTGGCAGGCCGTGGACTACGGCGAGCCCTCCGCCGCCCGGAGCGCCGCCGCCCTCTGGCTCCGGGCCCCGGCCGGCCGGGACGAGCGGACCGAGCGGCTGCTCGCCCGGCACCCGTCCGCCGTCGCACTCCCGGAGGTCCGGCGCGTCGTGACCGGCAGGCGTACGGACCTGCTGGCGCCGTACCTCGACGGGACGCCGCCCCGGGGCCGGTTCCTCGGGCCCGGCACGTCCTGGACGGTCGAGGTCGCCGGATCCGAGCGCTGGACGCCCCGTCAGCAGCGTGCCGCGCTGCGCGCGGTGCAGCGCACGGTGGCGGACGTGAAGCTGCCGCTGTACCTGCGCACCGCCGCCCTGGGGCAGCTCGCCCGCATACCCGGACGGGGCGCCGACGCCGTACGCGCCTGGACGGACGACCCGGAGGTGGTGATCGCCGAGGCCGCGCTCGCCGCCCTCGCGTACACCGACCGGCCCGCCGAGACGCTGCCCGAGCTGCTCGCGCACGCCGGTGACGACCGGGCGCGCGTCGCCGTCCACGCGGCGGGCCGGGCCGCCGCCCGCACCCGGCCCTCCCGGCTGGCCCCGCTGCTCGCCGCCCGTACGGCTCCCGGCACCGGCAAGGTGACGAGCCGCAAGGAGATGGTCCGGCTCGCCGCCGGTCTGCTGCCGCGCGCGGAGGCGGCCGCTCTCCTCGCCGACGCGTACGGGCAGCCCGGCCAGCATCTCGACGTGCGGGCCGCCTGCGTGGCCGCCGGTACGGCGCTGCTCGGCGACGAGCGCGTCTGGGAGGTGACCGAGGACGCGGCGGGCGGCGGACGCGCGCTGCGCGGAGCGGTGCTGCGGGCGCACCCGACGGAGCTGGACCCGGCCCTGCGGCCGCGCTACGCCCGGCTGATCCAGGACGTGTGCCGTACCGACGACGACACGCTGGCCGCCCTCGCCCACACCGCGCTGGTCCCCTGGCTGCCCTGGGCCCCGCACGCGGCGGCGGTCCTGGTCGACGCGGTCACCGATCTGGACCGGCGGGGAAGGTGGCGCTCGGCCGCCGACGCCCTCGTGGACGCGGCCCTGACCACCCCGGCCGCGGTCGGGGCCCTGAACCGCGCCCTGTCCCTGCTGGCCACCGGCGAGACGGCGGACGACGCCGGGGCGGAGCGGGACCGGCCCGCCCGCCGGCGGCTCGGCCGTCTGGCCAGGACGCTGTCGCTGCGGGCCGGGCCGGACAACCGGCCCGCCTCGGCGGTGCTCACCGAGGCGGGCCGGACCCTGGCCGCCCACCGCGACCTCGTGCCGGACGCCGTCGCCCTGCTCGCGCGCTCCCTGGACCTGGCGGCGGACCCGGACCCGCTGCACACCGAACTGGTCGCGCTCGCCGCCCTGCACACCGGTCGCCCGGCGCTCGCCGCCAGGACCGCACAGACGGTCGGCAGGCGGATCGTCGGATTCCGGGGGGCGGAGGCCGGCGACCCGGACACCCTGCTGCTCGTCGTCGCACGGCTGGCGGGGACGGGGGATCCGGCCGAGGGTCTCCTCGCCGCCGAACTGACCGTGGCGTGCGGCCTGCGCACCGGGTGGACCGGGCCGTGGCGCACCCAGCTGCGGATGCTGCGGCAGCACTCCTCGGACGATGTACGCGACGTGGCGTACGCCGAGGCCACCGCCGAGGAGTGAGACCCCGGGCCGGATCAGGGCATCGGCCTGGGGGCTGGGATCAGGCGCGGCCGCGCGCCACCATCCGGGCCTTGCGGGCGGCGAGCTTCTCGTCGAACTTCGACGCCTCGCTGTCCAGTCCGCCCATGTACAGCCCGAGCTCCTCCTGGGCCTTCGCACCCTCCGGGCCGAGCCCGTCGATGTCCATCACCTTCAGGAAGCGCAGCACGGGCTGGATCACGTCGTCGTGGTGGATGCGCATGTTGTAGATCTCGCCGATCGCCATCTGCGCGGCGGCCCGCTCGAAGCCGGGCATGCCGTGTCCGGGCATCCGGAAGTTGACGACGACGTCGCGCACGGCCTGCATGGTCAGGTCCGGGGCCAGCTCGAAGGAGGCGCCCAGGAGATTGCGGTAGAAGACCATGTGGAGGTTCTCGTCGGTCGCGATCCGGGCCAGCATCCGGTCGCAGACCGGGTCGCCGGACTGGTGGCCGGTGTTGCGGTGCGAGACGCGGGTGGCCAGCTCCTGGAAGGCGACGTACGCGACGGAGTGCAGCATCGAGTGCCGGTTGTCCGACTCGAAGCCCTCCGCCATGTGCGTCATGCGGAACTGCTCCAGCTTGTCGGGGTCCACGGCGCGCGAGGTGAGCAGGTAGTCGCGCATCACGATGCCGTGACGGCCCTCCTCGGCGGTCCAGCGGTGCACCCAGGTGCCCCACGCGCCGTCGCGGCCGAACAGCGAGGCGATCTCGTGGTGGTAGCTGGGGAGGTTGTCCTCGGTCAGCAGGTTCACCACGAGGGCGATCTTGCCGATGTCGGTGACCTTGGACTGGTCCGGCGACCAGGCGTCGCCGTCCTCGAAGACGCCCGGGAAGTTACGCCCGTCGGAGAACGGCACGTACTCGTGGGGCATCCAGTCCTTGGCGACCTTGAGATGGCGGTTGAGTTCCTTCTCCACCACCTCTTCCAGCGCGTACAGCAGCTGGGCGTCGGTCCACGCCTTCGAACTGCCGAGGTGGGGAGAGGTGATCGTCACGGGGAGCTCCTGGGGACGGGAGAATTACCTACGGCTTCGTAGGTTACGTGACCGTAGGTTAAAGCGCCGTTAAGGCCGAAGCCAAGCCCGCTCCCGGCAGCGGTCGGCTACGCAGGGCCATATGTCCAGGTGGTGAGGTGCGTGAGAGGCCCCTCCGAGCCCTTCCGGGCGCCGTTTCGCTACGCTGGAATCAGTGATTCCACCCCCGGGTCCCGGCGCAGATACCGCCCGGTGACGGACGTCGGATGTGCGAGCAGACCGGCGGGCGTCCCCTCGAAGACCAGCTCACCGCCGCCCTTGCCGCCGTCCGGACCCAGGTCGATCACCCAGTCCGCCCGCTTGACCACATCCAGGTTGTGCTCCACGCAGATCACCGTGTTCCCCGCGTCGACCAGCCGGTCCAGCAGATCCACCAGTGTGCCCGTGTCCGCCAGGTGCAGTCCGGTCGTCGGCTCGTCCAGCACGTACACGCTGGAGGTGCGGTGCAACTGGGTGGCGAGCTTGATCCGCTGACGCTCACCGCCCGACAGCGAGGAGAGCGGCTGCCCCAGCGTGAGGTAGGTGAGGCCGACCGCGTCGAGGGTGCGCAGCTTCCGCAGCAGCACCGGATCCTCGAACAGCCCGGCCGCCCGCTCCGCCGTCATGTCCAGGACGTCCACGATCGACCGGCCCCCGACCCGGTGCTTCAGCACGTCGTCGTGGAAGCGGCGGCCCTCGCACTCCGGGCAGGTCGTGGTGACCGGATCCATGAACGCCAGATCCGTCGAGATCTCCCCGCGCCCCGAGCAACCCGCGCAGGCCCCGGCGGAGTTGAAGCTGAACAGCCCCGCGTCCACCCCGTTCTCCCGGGCGAACACCTTGCGGATGGCGTCCAGCGCGCCGATGTACGAGGCGGGGGTGGAGCGCGACGAGGCCGTGATCGCGCTCTGGTCGATCACCACCGTCTCCGGGTACGCCGCCGTGAACACCCGCGACACCAGGGTCGACTTCCCGGAACCCGCCACCCCCGTCACCGCGGTCAGCACCCCGGCGGGGAACGACACGTCCAGGCCCTTGAGGTTGTGCAGATCGGCCCCGTACACGGGCAGTCGGCCGGTGGCGGAGCGGACGGTCTCCTTGAGTGGGACGCGGCGGCGCAACGACCGGCCGGTGAGCGTGTCCGCCTCGCGCAGCCGCTCGAAGGACCCCTCGAAGACGACATGACCGCCGTCCGCCCCGGCCCGCGGCCCCATGTCGACGACATGGTCGGCGACGGCCATCACGTCCGGGTCGTGCTCGACGACCAGCACCGTGTTGCCCTTGTCGCGCAGCCGCACCAGCAGATCGCCCAGCCGCCCGACGTCGCGCGGATGCAGGCCGACGCTGGGCTCGTCGAAGACGAACGTCAGTCCGGTGAGCGAACTGCCCAGGTGCCGCACCATCTTGAGCCGCTGGCCCTCGCCTCCCGACAGGGTCGTGGTCTCCCGGTCCAGGCTCAGGTACCCGAGCCCGATGCCGGCCAGCCGCTCCAGCCGTTCCCGGGCGGCGGCGGCGATCGGCCCGCCCACCGGATCGTCGATCCGCTCCAGTACGCGGACGAGTTCGGCGACCTCCATCCGCCCGTAGTCGGCGGGCGAGAGTCCGTCGATCCGGGTGGCGAGCGCCGCCGCGTTCAGCCGCGCCCCGCCGCAGGCCCCGCACACCCGCTCCACGGTGAACCGGGCGGCCGCCTCGCGACGCTTCTCGGACAGCGAGGCGGTGTCGCGCTTGAGGTACAGCCGGTCGAAGCGGGTCACGATCCCCTCGAACTTCATGTCCGCCGAGGCGGTCCGCATGTCGATCCGGACGGTGAACCCCGAACCGTGCAGCAGGAGCCGGCGCTCGTCCTCGCCGAACTCGGCCAGCGGCAGATCGTTGTCGAAGCGCCCCGACCCCCCGTACAGGTTCCACTCCCAACTGCCCACCGACAGACCGGGCAGCAGCAGGGCCCCCTCGTTCAGCGACTTCGACCAGTCGATCGCCCGGTCGAGATCCAGGTGGACCGTGCGCCCCACCCCGTCGCACTCCGGACACATTCCGGCGGGGTCGTTGAACGAGTACGCGGTCGCCCCGCCCGCGCTGGGGGTCCCGCACCGGGAGAACAGCACCCGGATCACCGACCAGATGTCGGTCGCCGTGCCCACCGTGGAGCGGACGTTGCCGCCCAGCGGCTTCTGGTCGATCACGATGGCCACCGACAGGTCCTCGACGGACTCGACATGCGGCCGCTCGTACTTCGGCAGCCGGTTGCGGAGGAAAGAGGTGAACGTCTCGTTCAGCTGCCGCTGCGACTCCACGGCGATCGTGTCGAAGACGACCGACGACTTGCCCGAACCGGACACACCGGTGAAGACGGTGATCCGGCCCTTGGGAATCCGGAGGGAGACGTCGCGCAGATTGTTCTCGCGCGCGCCGGTGATGACGATGTCGCGGTGCGCGGAGCCGGGGGTGTACGGCTCCGCGTCGCGCTCGGGGAAGCGATCCATGAGCGCGACGCTAGGCGGGATACCCGACAGCTTCTGTCGCCTTTTCCGTGCGGTCCTGTCTCCGTGCGGACATGCGCTTGCCCCACCCGCGCTCGTGCCCGTGAGGTCGGCCCGGGCACCGTGAACGCTGCCGCCGAAAACGCGCCCCGACCCGAAGGGCCACCGGACCCGGTTGCTCTCCCCGACGCCCGAAGGCCGCCGGCTCCGGGGTCTCAGCGGCCCTCGGCCCCCGGGTCCCACCCACCCGCGCGCACCGCCTCCGCCGTCGTGTCCCGGAGCTCGCCGTCGAGCCGGAGCCAGCGGGTGATCCCGATCGACTCCAGGAACGGCACGTCGTGGCTCGCCACGATCAGCGCTCCCTCGTACGCCGCCAGCGCCTCGGTCAGCCGCCGTACGCTCGCCAGGTCGAGGCTGTTCGTCGGTTCGTCGAGCAGCAGCAGCCGGGGCGCCGGATCGGCCAGCAGCAGCATCGCCAGCGTCGCCCGGAACCGCTCCCCGCCCGACAGGGTCCCCGCCGGGCGGTCCGCCGCGGCCCCCTTGAACAGGAAGCGGGCCAGCCGCGCCCGGACGGCGTTGTCCGTGCTGCCGGGGGCCGACCGGGCCACGTTCCGCACCACCGACGACGCGTCGTCCAGCACGTCCAGCCGCTGCGGCAGGAACCCCGTCGCGACCAAGGGGCTCGCCTCCCCCGAGAGAGGGGTCAGCTCACCCGCGATCGTCCGGAGCAGCGCCGTCTTGCCCGCCCCGTTGCGCCCGGTCAGCGCGATCCGCTCGGGACCCCGCACCATCAACTCGCCCCGCAGCGGCGGACCGTAGGGCGGCACCGGCTCGCGGAGCAGCAGCACCTCGCTGCCCGGGTGGACCCGGGTCCCCGGCAGTTCGACCCGGATCTCCTCGTCCTCCCGCACCGCCAGCTCCGCCTCGCCCAGGCGTTCCCTGGCCGCCGCCAGCCGCTCGGTGTGCAGGATGCGGTGCTTGCCGGCCGACTCCTGGGCGGAGCGTTTGCGCTGGCCCATCACGACCTTGGGCTCGCGCTTGGTGTCCCACATCTTCTGCCCGTAGCGCCTGCGACGGGCCAACTTGACCTGGGCTTCGGACAGTTCGCGCTTCTGCCGCTGCACGTCCGACTCGGCGGCCCGCACCATGCGCTGTGCCGCCTCCTGCTCGACGGCGAGCGCCTCCTCGTACGCCGACAGATTCCCGCCGTACCAGGTGACCGAGCCCTCGCGCAGATCCGCGATCCGGTCCACCCGCTCCAGCAGCTCCCGGTCGTGGCTGACGACGAGCAGCGCCCCCGTCCAGGCTTCGACCGCGTCGTACAGCCGCCGACGGGCGTACGCGTCCAGGTTGTTCGTCGGTTCGTCCAGCAGCAGCACCCCGGGCCGGTCCAGCAGCAGCGCGGCCAGCCGCAGCAGGACGCACTCGCCGCCGGACATCTCCCCGATGGTGCGGTCGAGCCCGATGTGCCCGAGGCCGAGCCCGTCCAGCGTGGCGAGGGACCGTTCCTCGACGTCCCAGTCGTCACCGATCACCGCGAAGTGCTCCGCCCGCACGTCGCCCGACTCGACCGCGTCGAGCGCCGCGCGCCGGTCCGCGACGCCGAGCACCTCGTCGACCCGCAGCGCGGTGTCCAGGACCAGGGTCTGGGGCAGGTACCCCAGCTCGCCGCGGACTTTGATCACACCTTCCTGCGGGGCGAGTTCACCGGCGATCAAGCGCAACAGGGTCGACTTGCCGCACCCGTTGAGACCGATGAGCCCGGTACGGCCGGGGCCCACGGCGAGATCGAAGCCGGAGAGGACCTCGCTGCCGTCGGGCCAGGAGAAGGCGAGGGAGGTACAGCTGATGTGAGTGTCGGAAGCAGGCATACGGATCTCCCGTGGACGTCGGGGAACGACAAGGACGGCTGCGAGAACTGAGATGGCACACGGGCGCTCCGGCCACGGCAAGGCGCGGCGGGCGCTGCACGGTGTGCACGGGACCTCAGATCAGCAACGTCCTACTCCGATCGACGACGACAGGAACCATCACGAAGGTAGGGCCGGGGTGCGGGCCCGGCAACCGGATTTACCTCGCGGTCAGCGGGGACCGCCGAGCAGGTCGGTCAGGCCCTGGTCCAGGTCCAGATACCGGTGCTCGTCACCCACCGGGACCAGCTCCTGCGCCCGCTGGAGGAATCGCCGCAGCTCCTCGGTGCGCACATGGACCATGGCGATGCCCTCGGGGGCGTGGAACTCCAGCACGGTCCGCTCGTACCCGAACGGCCGTACGCGCACGTCTCCCTGCCCGGTGGGGGAGTCCACCCCGGTGGACAGCAGCTCGCGGGAGAACTCCCAGGACACCTCGGTGCCCTCCAGGGTCGCCGGGGCCGGGAACGCCATGCGTATGGCGAAGGGGTACTGGCGGTCGTAACTCAGAGTCGCAGGCAGGGTCTCCATCCGCGGTGCGGACGCGACCATGCGGGCCTGCACGGACTGCTCGATAACGCTGGACAAGACCTGCTCCCTCTCCCGGCTGGGTGAACGGTTCCCGGCATTGGAGTAGACGACGGAACTCCTCGTTTCGTGCACCGGCGCGCCGCGTGAGCTGCGTCACCGGTTCCGGCCGGTCCCGTACGGATCTCCCCACACCCCTGCACTCCTGCCCGGTCGGCGGCGACGCACCCTGGACGGGCCGGAACCCGTGGGCTAGCTTCCAGCGCCATGAAGGCCATGGGGAACACGAGACGGCTGATGGCACTGGTGACCGGTGGGGCGGCCCTGGCCGCCGCACTGGTCGCACCGGGCGCACACGCGGCGCCGGCAGAGATCCCGGCCGGGGGAGCCGGGTCCAGGGAAGTGAGCGCCCGCGTGTTCCTGCCGGGCTGGCAGCTCACCGACACCGGCACCGACGCCCGCTTCCGGGGGCTCGCCGCGGTCAGCCGCACCACCGCCTGGGTCGCCGGGTCGAAGGGCACGGTCCTGCGTACCGGCGACGGCGGCCGCACCTGGCGGGACGTGTCACCGCCGGGCGCCGCCGGACTGGAACTGCGGGACATCGAGGCGTTCGACGGCCACCGGGCCGTCGCCCTGGCCATCGGTGAGGGCGAGGCCTCCCGGGTGCTGCGCACCGACGACGGGGGAGCGACCTGGATCGAGTCCTTCCGCAACACCGACCCCCGTGCCTTCTTCAACTGCCTGACGTTCTTCGACAGTCGGCACGGTCTCGCGGCGGGCGACCCCGTGGACGGGAAGTTCCGGGTCCTGTCCACGGCGGACGGCGGCCGTTCCTGGCGGGTCCTGCCCGACGCCGGGATGCCCGCCGCGCTGCCCGGCGAGGCGGGCTTCGCCGCGAGCGGTCAGTGCCTGGTCAGCTCCGGCCCCAAGGACGTCTGGCTGACCACCGGGGGAGCGGCTACCGCCCGCGTCCTGCACTCCCGGGACCGGGGCCTGACCTGGACGGCGGCCGCGTCCACCCTCCCGGCGGGCGACCCGGCCCGCGGGGTCTTCGCCGTAGCCTTCCGCGACCGGGGGCACGGCATCGCCGTCGGCGGCGACTACCGCCCCGAGGAGGCCTCCCCGAAGGCCGCCGCCGTCACCGGGGACGGCGGCCGGACCTGGCGGCGGTCCGCCACCCAGCCGCCCGCCTACCGCTCCGGCGTCACCTGGCTGCCGCACAGCCGCTCCGCCGCCCTGGCCGTCGGTCCGACGGGCACCGACCTCACGCTGGACGGCGGGCGCACCTGGCGGACCGTCGACCCCGGTTCGTACGACACCGTCGACTGCACACCCGACCTGGGCTGCTGGGCGGCGGGCGAGAAGGGGCGGGTGGCCCGGCTGGGGCTCCGGGAAGCAGCCGGCAGGCCCTAGGTGTTCTGTCCATGGAGGTTGGTGACGGATCCCACGGCTTAGGGATCTTGAACGAGTGAGGGCCTTCCGGGTTCGGTGTGGATTGCGACATCTAC
>NZ_JOEZ01000032.1 GCF_000721175.1 Streptomyces anulatus | reverse complement strand
CATGAGTCCACACAACCCTTGATGATCACGCGGTGGCCGTTCCAGTTCTCACGCGGGTCCGACCCAAGATCGCGAAGTCACACTGGAGTACTAAGGGCTGAAACCAGCTCGGGCCATCCGGTGACAGTTGCATGGTCCACTCCTCCTCATCGATCGCGTCGGGAGTCTGCACAAGCGGTGTGTCGGCAACAGGTCTGGTGGCCAGGGCGACAAGTGCTCCGTCGGCCTGGAGGACGGCGTCGCACAGACGGACGAGATCCCGGCTGGGAGCCTTGATGCCTCGTTCGACCTTGCTCAGCTGCGCCTTGCTGTAGTGCACGGCGCCGGACAGTGTGGTGAGGGTGAGTCCTGCGTCCAGACGACGCTTTCTCAACTCCTCGCCGAACCCGGTGGACGGCTGTGGCACGGGACTCTCCTGACCGACCGTCCAGGCGAAGGCGTTCGCAGGTAAGAGTGCGGCAGTGCCAGCCGGACGGACAAGGCGATCGATGCTGTTTCCCGTTTCCTTCTCCGCAGGTGAGGGGCGCTACTCCCTGAATCGGGTGCTGTTTGGGGCGTGGTGACCACCGGGATGTTGCTCGTGCGCCCCCACATCCGACCGAAGTACACCGCCCCTATGCCGACGGCAGCTGGTCGGCGGTGACGGGATCCGGGCTGAAGTGCAAGCCGGTGTGGAACTGGCGGCACTCGTCGAGCGCGACCAGGAGGTACTCAGACCTGACCACCGGCTGGGCGCTGCCGGCTGCCTCGCAGGGCATCGCGACCGGGCGCCCAGGTGCGACGGCCAGTCTCGTGGGGCATCCGTACCATCCGCTCCGCGGTGAGACGCTTTAGACGCTGGCCGGTTTGCTTCCTGTCGCCAGGATCTCCGAGACACGGGCCGCGCCCGGGCCGCCGCCGCTCCAGCAGCTCGACCGTGCGCTGGCTGTTCGAGTCCGTCACATGAACCGGCCAACGCCCCCTGACGACTTGACCTGCTGATTTGTCTGCCGGATGGCGGGAATTGAGGCCACGACCTCTCCGTTCTGAATGAAGATCGGGTCAACCCGCGAGGTGTTCGGCGGCTACCCTGACAGTTGTCTTAACGGAGTTTGGTGGACACGAACACCAGCAATACCGACCGTGACGTCCGGCTGAGCTTCTTCGGTGGGTGAGTCGCTTGCGCTGCACCGTAGCGGGCGAACACGGTCGTACCAAATGAGCTGTAGACCGTTTCGAGGCCGTAGACCAGCTTGGGAACCGGGCTATGCGGGTCGGTCGGCGACTTCGCCCCCCGTCACGGTAATGCAGGGGCTTCAGCGGCTGCCCCGTAGACGTATGTCCAGGGTCCAGGCGTTGGAACGGCCGGAAGGGGTGGCCTTGCATTTGATGGCGTAGCACCGCCAGAACCAGTTGCCGTTCTTCCGCCGCCCGGATCTCGATCTCGGTACCATGGCAGCGGCCGCACTTCGGCGGGCGTGCGAAGGTCTACGCGTGCTCGTGTGCGAGCAGCTTGCGGGCGAAATATGCGCCGCGCATCGAGACCATTACCTCTCGGTCCAGCTCTGGGATAGAGCGTTCAGGCTGCCGAGCAGCACCGTCTGCTCGTCGAAGACCGCGATCTTCTGGTGCATGACGTTCATCGAAATCACGGTGTGGGCCACGGTGCGAAAATCCGTGATCAGCGCCTGGTTTGCAGGCTTGTGCTGCAACTGATCGGTGTCGTCACGGATGAAGACGACGATCCGCACGCCCCGGTCGGCGGCCGCGAGGGCGGGCAACAGGGAGCGGAGCCGCTTTGCGACCCACGGCGCCCAGAGCCACAGAGAGCGCTCTGCTCGGTTGATCTCCTCGGCGAAGGTGTCGTAGAAGGTCGTCTCGTCGCGAACGTCGGTCACCTCCACATGCCGACCCAGCACCTCCGCCAGAGCCGTGCCGAACTCGCCGCGGAGCGGGACCGGGGCCGTCGGCGGAGCGATGAGGTGCTTGGCCTTCAGGACCCGAACTCCCGGGGACCCGAGCAGTGTGGCAAGCCGGGCCAGGGCCGTATTGGGCTTGGCGTTCCTGACGCGGGCTCCGCCTGCAACGACGCACAGCCGGGCCTTCGTCCGGGTCACTGCTACGTTGAACAGGCGGATGCCGTTGCGGTGCCAGGCGTCGGCCCCGGCTGTCGGTGAGCGAGGGCCATCCACAGCTCGCGGCTGTAGCCACTGCCTTCCACCGTGTCGAAGACGACGACGTCGAACTCTCGGCCCTGGAACCGGTGGGCTGGTCACCGGCCCGGTGCGTACCGGCACCCGGCGGCATTCTGCGCCCTTGACCTTGGGTAGCTGCGAGAGGAACCCAAGGTCCGGCGTAACGTCGAGCGTGGTCGCCTGACCGAAGCATGGCGTGTTGATGGCGCGCGCGGACGAAGGTGTGCTCCGTTCGTGGAGCACACCCTGACCGTCTTTGAGCGCTACCCGTTCGCTGCCCCATGACACTATCCGTCACCGCGCTCGTGAGCGCCCGCAAGTGGGACAGAGTGGGCTGACACAGATGCGGTTATGACGACGGCCACGATAACGAAGCCGACGATCACGTATGACGACGATCAGCGCGCCCGTCGGTGACGGACGGCCTCAAGCAGCTGAGTCAGTACCTTGAGCGCTGCCGCACGGCGAGCAGGCTTGCGGGACCATACGGCGGGAAGCACGACACTCAGATAGATCGCGGCGACGGCCGCCACCGCGAGCAGGAAGGGCAAGGGGATAGACGAATAGGTCATGAGTGTTCCTTCGGAAGCGAGTGGTGTGCAGCTGGTTTCGACAAAGGCTCCTCCCGCTCCGCACGGTCGTCGCCTGTTCCGGACGCGCACCGAAGTACCGCCGCCGACCGCAGGTCAGGCCGTACGCTTCGGTTGGGAACACCGAACAGCGCCGAAAGGATGTGGAGTTGGCCGGAACGCCTTCGGGCCCCGTCGCGGACTTCTGGGCCGAGTTGCGCCGCTTGGTGCGCCAATGCCGTGTGCCGCAGACAGAGATCGCCGATGCGCTCGGTCTCGGGAACAGCTCGGTCTCGGAGATGCTCGGCGGACAGCGTCGCAAGGCACCGGACTGGGATACCGTGCGCGTGATTATCGAGCTGTGCGTCGATCGGAGCCGACGAGGTGGTGCACAGCCCTCCGGTGCGAGCCTGGACCCTCGCTGGTGGCGGGTCCGGCACGCCGAGCTCGAACGAACGTCGGGCATGCCCCGCAAACCGGCCGCGGTGGGAGAGGTCTCCGTCACGGGCCCCCCGGACCTGCCGCGTCCTGTGCCTTGGCTCAGCACGGCCGATTGCCTGGGCATGAGTGTCGAGAATGCGGTACGCCTCCTGGCCGATGGCCGCGTCGATCCGGCAGCCGCAGTCGAGGCGCTGCTCGTTCCGCCGGCTGTCAAGAGCGAGGAGCGCGGCGATCCGCGCATCCTGAGCGACCTCCTGGAGCAGTTTCCCGCACGTGTACGGGCGGCGCTGGGTGTCGCGCGGCTGGCTTTGATCCAGGCCGCGCGCGTAGTGCTGGCGGCGGCGGCCGTGGCCAGGGCCGCGCACCCGGGTGAGGTCCGCCGCCTGGTCGGTGAGGTGACTGATGGCCGTCACCTCGCCTACCGCTCCCCGTTGGCCGAGTTCAAGGACGCGATCGTCGCTGAAGACGCCTCTGGGATATTCAGCCACTACCAGCGGCTCGCGTCTCCACTGGCCTCCGCCTGCCCCGAGTTCTCCCTCGCGGCAGGCCTGCAAGGTGTCGCCCCGGGCGCGGACGGTGCCCGCCTGAATGGCATGGGGCTGGCCGGCCTGGGCCGGGCCTTCGAAACGCACGCGGACGACGGTGGCGTCTCGCCGGGGATAGCCCTGGAACTACTGGACCCGATCACCGCGTTCGAATCGCCGGGCCCACAACTGCCCATCCTGAGTGAGGGCTATGTGAATCCACGTTTCCGTCTGGCTGTTCCGAAACGGAGAAGACAGGGCGAGCTCGCGTCGGAGGGCTGGTGGTTGTCGCAGCCCGTGCACGAGAGCATCGAGGACTTCCTCGCAACGTTCCTCCTGAGCCTTTCGGCACTTCTGGCGCCCCTTGTCGTACTGGGTGACCCCGGAGCCGGCAAGTCCCTGCTCACCCGACTTCTGGCCGCCCGGCTACCGGCCCGGGAGTTCCGCACGGTTCGCGTCGAGTTGCGGCGGGCGTCGGCCCAGGCCGACCTGCAGGAGCAGCTCGAACGCGCGTTGCGCAAGGTGACCGGTCGGTCGGTGACCTGGGCGGACTGGTACGAAAGGGAACCTGACGTCCTGCCGGTCGTTCTGCTGGACGGTTTCGACGAGCTGCTCCAAGCGGGAGCCCACCGGCTCGATTCCGCGCGGATGTGGGGATACCTGCAAGAGATCGAGGCATTGCAAAAGCGCGAGGCGGGTCTCGGCCGCCCGCTCATGGTGATCGTGACGAGCCGCACCGTGGTTGCGGACCGCGCCCAGATTCCCGGAGGTAGCCACGTACTTCGTCTGGAGCCGTTCGGCCTGGCGGAGACGGAACGTTGGCTCGACGCCTGGAACCGCGCGAACGCCGGTTACTTCGCCCGCCACGGCCTGCGCCCGCTGACGCTCGATGCGGTCTGGCCCCACCAGGACCTCGCCGCGCAACCCCTGCTGCTGCTCATGCTGGCGCTGTACGACTCGACGGACAACGCGCTTCACCGGTTGCGTGACGATGACATCAGCCGGACAGATCTGTACGACCGTCTCCTCACGGACTTCGCCCGTCGCCAAGTCGACAAGGACGGTCCGCTGCCCCCGGGGGATGTGGCTGCGGCGGTTGAGGACGAACTCCACCGACTGTCCATCATTGCCGTCGGCATGTTTCACCGCGGCAGCCAGGCGATCAGCGGAGTGGACGTCGGCCTGGATCTTCGTGCTCTCGGTGCCACCGCTCATAGCCGGGCTGCCATGGACCCGGCACTGCTCTTCGGCCGGTTCTTCTTCGTGCACGAAGCCCAGGCCGTCGTCGCCGGAGAGCGGTTGAGCAGTTACGAGTTCATGCATGCCACCTTCGGCGAACACCTCACGGCCCGCATGATCGACCGGACACTGAGACAGCTGGCCGTGGCCTCCACCCAGGTCGACGCCTCGACGTCGGCTCCGGTCGACGACGCAGAGTGCTATGACCTGTTGTCCTTCGTACCGCTCACCGACCGCGCCCAAGTCGTGGACAACCTCCGGGACATGCTCGCGGACTGGCCCGCAGACCTGCGGGAACATCTGCCAACCCTGCTCGGTCGTCTGTTCCGTACGGTTGAACGCGATATCGAGCGGGACCAAAGCGAGTATCGACCGATCGCCACGACCCGGACCTACCGCAGCGCGGTCTGCCAGGCGAACCTCGTACTGATCGGTGCCTTGGCCGGAGATGACGACGGCACATACGCTTCGCACTTCCTGCAGACCGTGGACCTGATGGATGGATGGCGACGGTGCGCGATGCTGTGGCGGTCTCAACTGTCCGAGGAGTCATGGAAGAGCTACTCCTCAGCGCTCGGGGTGGAGCGTCGCTCGAGGCCCGCGATCGAAGCAGACGAAGCGCGGCCGGACGTGTGGATCGGCATTCGCCCGGCTCCGCCCGTTGACCACCACTTCGGCACGTCGGCAGCGTTACGCGACCTGTCCGGAGGAGGGGCGGGGACGGGCAGGAGTGCGGCGAATGTCGTCGCACGAATCAGGTTCGCCGGCGACGCCGATGCCGATCTTCTCCTGCATGCCGCCTTCCCGCTGTGGCAGGAGATTCCCGGTAGTCTGCAGACGTATTTCGCGGACGAGCAGCGCACCGTCCGGTCAGTGGCGCAGACGCTCATCGCCCTCGTGGCCAGAGGGAGGAACGCGCAACAGCTGCCCGAGCTCTATTCGCGATGTCTGACCGGCATCCACGAGTTGACCTCGAAGGACGAGATCGCCCGCGCGGTGGACATCGTGCTCCGCCAACTGGTCCACGATCTGCCTGCGCTGCCCGATACGGTACTCGCGGACGTGTTCCACCGGCTGCGGGACTGCCTGCATCTTCTGCCCTCCCTTCCCTTCGCCACCGAAATCGCACTCTTCGAATGCACGCACCGGGCAGTGGGGAGACAGGGCTTCGAGCTGGTGGAGAATCTTGCGGCGCTGCACGAGTTGCTCGGGTCCAGACGCGAGATACGACCTCTACTGGTCCTGACTCAGGCGGGCCTCTCCAGCAGTGCCTGGGAGTGGTTTGCCATGCCCTACGCGAGGACGGCCGCAGGACTCTTCGACGATATCTTCAAGGACCTCAATCTGAACTGGACCGCAGCCCGTCACCCCGCCTCGCTCGTAGCTGTGCTCCGCACGGCTGCCGACCTGGGCCTCACCGACTGGCTGACCGAGCACGCCGCCCGCATTCTGGCAGCCCTTCTGCCGGGAGCCGTCGGCCTGCTGCGTCCGACCGACCTTCCCCACCTACGTGAGGCCCTACCAGAGGGCGCGTACGCCGCCGAGTTCGCGGAGATCGAGCGGATCTGGCGGGGGTGAGCGGGCGGGCTGAGGGTGATCCTCTGGTCTGGACACCCTGACAATGGATCTTGATGGTTCAGGGAGGGATGTCCAGGTCGGACGCAAGTCTCCGTATCCGGAGGAGTTCAGGAAGGATGCCGTCGCGCTCTACCGCGCTGCGGCCGGCAAGCGGACGTACGCGGCGGTGGCCGCGGATCTCGGCATCACCGCGGAGTCGCTGCGGACGTGGGTCTGCAAGGACGACTCAGAGGCCGTGCCCGGACGCCGTGACGCGGGCGGGGGCGAAGACCTACGGCCACCATCCGTCGACGGCCTTCGTCGACCACGGCCCGGGCGGAACCGGCGAGCCGGTCGCGGCCCTCCTCAGGCCGGGGAACGGGGGCTCGAACACGGCCGCCGACCACATCACCACCACCCGCCTTGCCCTCGCTCAGCTGCCGAAGAAGTACCGGCGCGGACGGCAGACGCTGATCCGCACGGACTCCGCAGGCGGCACCCACGACTTCGTGTCCTGGCTCACCAGGCGAGGACGATGGCTGTCCTATTCGGTCGGCATGGCGGTCACCGAAGCGATCCACGAACACGTGCTGAAGGTCCCGGTGCGGTTGGGCTTCCTGGGCTGATCAACCCCCGAACGCCGACGAGAGGAGTGCTGTCCGCCGATAGCCGACCGGTGCGGACGCTGCCTGCGTGGTGCGGGAGTCCGTCGTGCAGCTCGACGGCCAGAAAGGCGCCGGGCGGACCGTTCAGCCGGCCGCGCCCGGGGGCCATCTGCTGGAGAGTTTCCTCGCCAAGCGATTCACCTTCCCGTACGAGCGCGACCTTCGGGGCCGAAGTCGAGCATGCCCCCACGGCCTGTGGCAGCGGGCCGCGCGGCAGGCCCGGCGCGTGACGTCCGGGCGTCGCCGTCAGCCCTACCGCTTTCCGTTCTGGGAATCCTGTGACCGTGGAGCCGAGGACTTGCTCATTGGTAACCAATAAGTTACCAATAAGGAGTGGATCCGTTCGTCGCCCTGGCTGACCCCGTACGCCGTGACCTGCTGCGCGTCCTCGCCTCCGGCCCGGCCAGAGTGGTCGACCTCGCGGCGCGGTATCCGATCAGTCGGCCCGCGGTGAGCAGGCATCTGCGACTGCTTGCCGAGGCGGGGCTGGTCACGGTCGAGGACCGTGGTCGCGAGCGCCACTACGTGCTCGCCCGCCCGGGCCTCGCCCCGGTCCGCGCGCTGCTCGACGAGCTCGCCGAGCGCCGCCTGCCGATCCCTGAGAGCGCCTTCGACGCGCTTGACCTGGAGGTGCGCAGAACCGTCCACGACCGCCGGGCCGGCACCGACGCCGCTCCCGGTACCGGAAGACCTCAGGAGGAATCCGCATGACCAGCACCCCCACCGGGCGTCGCGTGACCATCGACGGCCTGGACAGCATCGCCTTCGACCGCACCTTCCGGGCCTGCATCAAGGACGTGTGGGCGGCGGTCACCGAGTCGGACCGTCTGGCCCGATGGATCGGCGAATGGACCGGCGACCCGTCGACCGGCTCGGTCGACTTCCGGATGCTCTACGAGGGCGACGAGCACCAGGCCGAGCTCCTCACCATCCAGGAGTGCCAGGCCCCCCACCGTCTGGTCCTCACGTCGCAGGTGCCCGGCCAGGAACTCAGCTGGCACATGACTCTCACGCTCGTCGAGCACGAGGGCACCACCACGCTCACCTTCACCCAGTCCGTCGGCGACGACCCGGCGATGGCGGGCGGAGTCGGCCCCGGCTGGGACTACTACCTCGACCGGCTCGTCGTCGCCGAGACCGGCGGTGACCCGGCATCCGTCGGTTTCGGCGACTACCACCCGGCCCACGAACAGCACTACCTCGACATGTTCGGCTGAGCCCGACGAGGACGCCGGGTACGAGGGGTGGGTTCCTGTCGGCCCACCTGCGGGCCGAGGGGAGGCGCCGTTCCCATATTCGTCGGGCGGAGCGGCTGGATCTCGGTGAAGGTGACGACGACCGCGGGACGCATGGCGCAGACCGTGCTCCTCGAACTCGCCGAACGCTGCGCCGACTCGGCCGTCGGGGACGGGCCCGCAGTACAGCCCGGTAGTCGGCCACCCTGGCATCGAGGGACGCTCAACGTGACCGGTCAGGGGCATCGTTCCTGGCCGGGGCGGAGCTGCCGACGGAGCGGTCACGGGTCACGGATGAAGCCGATGGCCTCGGCCCGCTTCCAGCAGCGGTGGTACGGCTTGCGCATACGCCCCTGTTCCTGCCGGTGGCGAGCGCGAGGCAGGTGGACAGAGGGCTTCCCGTCTACCGGGAACGCGAGCCGGCCGAGCCCGGGCCGGGGTGTGCGCCGGACGGCCTGGACGTCCCGGGAAGCAGGCCCGTGTCCTGGGCACGCAGCACCGCGCTGAGCCGGTCCGCGGCCCCGAGCTTCCGGTACAGCGCGTTCAGGTGCTTGTGGACGGTGCGCGGCGAGATGCCCAGCCTGCGTCCGATCACCTCGGCGGTGAGCCCCGTGGCCAGCAGGTGCAGCACGTTTGTCTCGCGCGGGGTCAGTGGCGTCGCCAAGGCGTGGTTGGCCTGCCGCCTGCGATTGCTGCCGGAGGACTCGCGCAGCGCCATCAGGAGGGACCGGTGGGCCGTCGCGGCCTTGAGCAGTGGCTGGACGCGTGCGGCGTAGCGCTCATCGTGCCGGGAGAAGTCGCCGCCGGACCGGTGCACCAAGAATCCGCTGACGTGCGGTCCCCTGCCCGGCAGCGGCAGGCCGAACACGTGCCGTGTCCCGAACGCTTGGTGGAGAGCGTCGGCGGTCGGACTGTTCTGCCAGGTCCGCGCCCCCACCACACGTGCGGCGCTCTGCGGCGTCCAGTCGGCGCTGGCCCCGTAGCGGTCGATGAAGGGGTACCCCGAACGGATGTGAGCCTGCACCGAGTCGTCACCGAAGCCGACTTCCGGCAGAGGTCCTGGGGACCGGATCACCACGCTGCCCTGGTCACGTGTCCAGGGCACCTCCTTGACGACGATCAGCTCCCCGTCGAGTGCCGTGAGCAGTTCCTCGGTGAGCAAGGGCCAGACGAACTCAGGGGCCTCGGTGCTCATCACCTCGACTGCCAAGTCCAGCATGCGTGCGTACCGATCCGGCATGACGACTTCCCCCGGCGTCTCCGTGAGTGTGCCCTTTCACCGTAACCCGCCGTTGTCCATACGCACTTCTCCCCATAGCTCGGCACGGAGTGCTCCCGGCACCATCGGCTCCGGGTGGACCACGGGGTCCGCCGGACACACGGGGAGATCGCACATGTTCGGAAAGACACCAGCGGAAAGAGCCTCGTCCGTCGACGCACAGCCGTCGGCCCACCGTCGCCACCGGGCGCTGCTCGCCGCCGGGGTCTGCGCCACCAGCTGTCTGGGGGGCGCGGCGCCCGCCGCGACGGCCGCCGAGCAAAGGACGGGAGCCACACACTGCGTCACCGTCCTGAACGGGGTCGAGCGCAGCGAGGGGGAATCGACCGTCCGCTCACGTACCTGCTTCTCGGGTTTCGACGCGGACGGACGCGCCGAGCGGGCGGCACCGGCCGCTGCAACCCAGCTCATGCTCTGGTCGGAGCACAGTGACTACGGCGGTGTGTACGACCGCATCTACGGTTACGACGGCCCGTGCGACGCGACCGGTTACAGCTTCACGCCGAGCACGTGGTGGTCGAACAACCTGACGTCCTTCCAGGTGATGGGCGGCTGCACCAAGTCGTACCTCAGTGGCCCGCGCGGCAACGGCTCGTTCACCGGGCAGGTCCCGTATGTCGGCGACGCCCTCAACGATGCTGTCACGTACGTGAAGGTCTGGCGCGGCTGACACCGCGACCGTCAACCACCGAAAGGACATCTGCAACATGAGTTCACTGCGATCCGTGCTCACTTCTCTCACCGCGGTCTGCGCCCTCGCGGCCGGCCTGGCGGTTGCGGGGCCCGTCGCCCCGGCCCAGGCCGCCGCGTCGGACTGCACGGGCGGAGCCCGGGGCTTCCGCGACCACCCGGACAACGCCTCCGGGGACACCGACAAGCCTCGCAGTCTGGATCTCGGCGGTGGCGTGGTCATCACCCTGGAGAAGGGGGTGTACGGGGACCAGCAGATCGGTTTCGGGAAGATCAACGGCCCCACCCGACCGGGTGACAAGGTGTGGATGGACTGGCGGGCCGCCGGATGGGACGACGGAGGCAGGCCCGAATGGCCGATCCGCCCCTGGCTCCAGTGTGGACCTTTCACCGTTCAGAGCCACGGCCAGAGCCTGACGACTCCCTTCAAGCGCACCAGCACCGACCCCAACTACCAGTTCCGGGTCTGCGGTTCGCTCGCCACCAACGGCGTCGTCCGCTGCGCCACCAAGAACGGCGTCGACTGGTGGTGACCCGCCGGTACCGCTGGTGCGCAAGCTGTGCCGCTCGTGATCGATCGCCGCGGTGCTGCCGTACCCATGGGACAGAGAGAGAACCGAGGATGACCGTGCCCCTGTTGTCACACCGCCGTCTGACCGTGAGTGCCGCTTTGATCGCCGCTCTCGCCGGTGGTCTCGCTCCCGCCACCAGCGCGTCCGCGGCCCCCGCCGCCGCCCGGACGCCCGCGCCCGATATGGCCGGCATCGTTGCCGCACTCGAGTCCGCGATGGCCAGCGGGGCGCCAGGGGCGATGGCCCGATACTCCGGCCCGGACGGGGCCAGAGGAAGGGCCGTCGGCGTCCGTGACCGGGAGTCCGGCGCGGCCATGGACATCCAGGCGCGGTTCCGGATCGGCAGCGTAAGCAAGACCTTCTCCAGCGTCGTGTTGCTCCAACTGGTGGAAGAGGGGCGGCTGAAGCTGGACGCGCCCGTCAACACCTATCTTGAAGGGCTGTTGCCCGACGACCGGATCACGGTCCGTCATCTCCTCGCCCATCGCAGCGGCCTGGCCGACTACACCAACGCCATGTTCGACCAGACCGTGCCGGGCTTCGAGGCGGTACGCAACCGGGTGTTCAGCTACCAGGAACTGGTCGACCTCTCCCTCGCCGAACCCCGGACCACCGAGCCCGGTGCCGCGTACAAGTACTCGAACGCCAACTTCGTCGTCGTCGGCATGCTGATCGAGAAGCTGACGGGACGCCCGGTGGCCGACGCCTACCAGCGGCGCATCATCAAGCCGCTGGGGCTGCGCAAAACCGCGTACGTCCATCCCGACACGCGCATGAAGGGCACACATGTGCGGGGTTATCTGCACCCCGACGAGGCTGGTGCGCCGCTCGTCGACTCCACCGAGCAGACCGTGTCCTGGGCGCAGTCCGCGGGCGCTGTCATCTCCAGCCCCGCCGACCTCAACACCTTCACCGGCGCCCTGATGCGCGGCCGGCTGCTGTCCGCGGCGACACTGGCGGAAATGACCACGGTCACGCCGACGGATACCACCAGCACCCGTTTCTACGGCCTCGGTCTGCGTCGCTACGACCTGTCCTGCGGCACCCAGGTGTACGGGCACACCGGCACCGTCCAGGGCTTCTACACCTACGCCTTCTCCACCCGCGACGGCCGCCGCAGCCTTTCGGCGTTGGCCAACACCTCCAACCACGGCGCCGCGAACACCGCGCTGGGCAACACCCTGGAGGCCGCCTTCTGCGGCAGGAAGCCGACACCCGCCTCGACCGCGCGCTCCACGGCGCCCTCCGGCGTCCCTGACCTCGCACCGATGCCCGCCGAGCGTGACCTGCCCGAGCGCCACTGAGGCCCTGCACGACCGGCCGACCCGACCTGCGCGTCGGCCGGCCCGTCACAGGAACTCCGATTGGCGTGGCGCACCTTCTGCCACCGACGCACCCCGTGCCATGCGTGGCGATCCTCGAACCGGCCGAAAGAATCTCATTGCTGACCCATCTCAGTCCTGGAGTGGGAGGCCGGGGCTGTGGACATGGGATGCGAGCCCGGTGATCTGGCCTGCCTGAATCACCTGCCTGAATCACCGGGCCGTGCCGAACTCCGCCGCTGATGGCGTTGTGCACGGGGGCCTGACGGGCCGCAGACGTGTCGACCAGCCTCTGGCTCAGGCCTGCCGGCGGACGATCAGACGCTGGAGCACGATGAAGGCGAGCAGGAGCGCGCCGATGACGATCTTCGTCCACCAGGAACTGAGGGTGCCTTCGAAGGAGATCAACGACTGCACGGTGCCGAGGACCAGCACCCCCACCACTGAGCCCAGCAGGTAGCCGGTCCCGCCTGCGAGGAGGGTCCCTCCTATGACGACGGCTGCGATGACGTCAAGTTCCATGCCGACGGCGTGCAGACCATAGCCGGAGAGCATGTAGAGGCTGAAGAGCAGGCCGCCCAGCGCGGAGCAGAAGCCGCTCACCACATAGACGCCGACCTTGGCCCGGCTGGTGGCCAAGCCCATCAGGCGAGCCGAGGACTCACTGCCGCCCACCGCGTAGACGGTCCGGCCGAAGCGCGTCAGGTGCAGGACGTACAGGGCGGCCAGGACCACGGCCAGCGCGATCACGACGCTGTAGGTCAGTGTGATGTCGCCCGGCAGGGTGATGGCCCCGCTCGCGAACTCACGGAACGCGGGCTCGGTGATGGAGACCGACTCGACACTGATGAGGAAGCACAGCCCGCGGGCCAAGAACATGCCTGCGAGCGTGACGATGAAGGGCTGGACTTCGAAGTGGTGGATGACCAGGCCCATGAGCAGACCCAGGGTGGCGCCTGATCCGAGGACAGTGATGACCGAAAGCAGCGGAGGCCAGCCCGCGTTGAGGGTGGACGCGGCGATCATGGTCGAGAGGGCGGCAACCGCGCCGACGGAGAGGTCGATGCCGCCGGTCAGGATGACGAAGGTCATGCCCACCGCGAGGACGATGAGGAAGGAGTTGTCGACGAACAGGTTCGCGACCACCTGTCCCGAAGCGAAGTTCTCGTAGCGGACCGACCCGGCTCCGAAGGTGACCACGAACACCGCGAAGGTCGCGACCACGGGCAGGAAACGCTGGGGAAAGCGCGCGGAGGAAAGAGCCAAGGTGCTCATCCGGCGGCCACCTCCTGGGAGCGGGACGTAGGAACTGCGGTCTCACGGCGTGCGCGGAGCATCTTCGTCGTGCGGGGTGACTGGAGCAGGCAGACGGCGATCACCACGACGGCCTTGAAGACCAGAGTGACGTTGGTCGGGACGCCGATGGTGTAGACGGTGGTGGTCAGCGTCTGGATGACGAGGGCGCCCAGCATGGTCCCCGCGAGGGAGTACCGGCCCCCGGCGAGCGAGGTGCCTCCGATGACGACGGCGAGGATGGCGTCCATCTCGATCCACAGACCGGCGCTGTTGGCGTCGGCGGCGTTGACGTTGGAACTGATCATCAGGCCCGCGACACCCGCGCACAGACCGGCGAAGGCGTAGACCGTCCAGATGATCGTGCGTGAGCGTACGCCCGCGAGCTCGCCTGCCCGGGGATTGATCCCCACGGCTTCGATGAGCATGCCCAAAGCGGTTCGGCGGGTGATGAGGGCGACTGCCGTCAGGACGGCGAGGCTGATCAGGATCGCGATCGGCAGGATGAGGAAACCTGAGCCGATCTGCCGGTAGAGCGGATCCTTGACGGTGATGATCTGGCCTTCGGTGAGCAGCATGGCGCCGCCACGGCCCGCCGTCATCAGGACCAGGGTGGCGATGATCGGCTGGATTCCGAGGACGGAGACCAGGAAGCCGTTCCACAGCCCGAGCAGGACGCACACGCTCAGAGCCAGCAGGACCGCGGTGACCGTGTCCCCACCGCCGGATATGTAGGTGCAGGCGATCGCGCCGGCGATGGCGGCGACGGCTCCCACGGACAGGTCGATGCCGCGGGTGGCGATGACCAGGGTCATGCCGACGGCGATCAGGAGCGTCGGCGCTCCGTTGCGCAGGATGTCGACGATGCTGCCGAAGAGGTGCCCGTCCTGGATCCGGAGTTCCACGAAGGACGGCTCGACGGCGATGTTGAGAACGATCAGGGTGGCGAGGGCGACGAGCGGCCACAGCAGCCGCCCGCGCGTCATGAGGCCACCGCCGCGGTGTGGTTGTCGCTCGGAGCGGCGATCACAGACATGATCTTGTCCACCGTAACGTCCTGCCCGGTCAGTTCGGCTGCCTTGTGCCGATCGCGCAGGACGACGACCCGGTCGGACACGCGTACCACTTCTTCCAGTTCGGCGGAGATGAACAGCACCGCCATTCCCTCACCGGCGAGGTCGGCCACCAGCTTCTGAATGTGCGCCTTGGCGCCGACGTCGATGCCCCGGGTGGGTTCGTCGAGGATGAGCAGCCGGGGCCGGGTGACCAGCCAGCGTGCGAGTAGCACCTTCTGCTGGTTTCCGCCGGAAAGGGTGCTCATGATGGCGTCGGGGTCGGCAGGGCGGATGTCCAGCTTCGCTATGTACTCCTTCACCAGAGCGTCGGAGGTGCGCCGTGGGATGGGGCGTGCCCACCCCCGGGCGGCCTGCAGGGCGAGCACGAGGTTGTCGCGGATGCTGAGGTCGGCGACGACCCCTTCGGCCTTGCGGTCCTCGGAGCAGAAGGCCACGCCCTGGGCGATCATCGCCCGGGGGCCGCGGGGGCGGTGCTCCCTGCCGTTGAACGTGAGAGTCCCGGTATGCGCGCGGTCCGCGCCGAAGAGCATGCGGGCCAGTTCCGTGCGGCCCGAACCGAGCAGACCGGCCAGACCGACGACCTCCCCGGCGTGGATCTCCAGGTCGACGGGGGCGATCGCTCCCGTGCGGCCCAGGGCCACGGCGCTGAGCAGCGGCGCAGCGCCGGGAGCCCGGGCCTCCGAGCGCCGTTGCACCTCCTCCAGCACTCCCAGTTCGCGGCCGAGCATCGCTGCGACAAGTTCGATGTGGTTCATCTCGGAAGGCAGGTATTCGCCGACGAGTGAACCGTTTCGCAGGACGGTCATGCGGTCGGCGATCTCGTAGACCTGGTCGAGGAAGTGGGAGACGAACAGGATGGCGACTCCGTCGTCGCGCAGCACGCGCACGATGCGGAAGAGCTCGGCGACCTCGTCGCCGTCAAGGCTGGACGTGGGTTCGTCCAGAACCAGGACGCGTGCGTCCACGACCAGTGCCCTCGCGATCGCCACGAGTTGCTGCACCGCGATGGGGTGGGAGCCCAGAAGAGAGGCGGTGTCGATGGACAGGCCGACGCGGGTGAGCAGTTCCTTCGCCCGCGCGCGCATGGCCCGTCCGTCGATGTGTCCCAGCCGGCGTGGCTCGCGGCCCAGCAGGATGTTCTCCGCCACCGAGAGGTTCGGCAGGAGATTGACCTCCTGGTAAACGGTGCTGATCCCGGCATCCTGCGCTTGGCCGGGCGCGTCGAAAGCGACCGGTTGGCCGTGCAGGTGTATGACGCCTGTCGTCGGAGGGTGCACGCCGGTGAGTGCCTTGATGAGGGTGGACTTGCCTGCCCCGTTCTCGCCCATCAGGGCGTGCACTTCACCGGGCAGCAGGCGGAAGTCGACGCCCGAGAGAGCTTTGACGCCGGGAAACTCGACGCTGATGTCGCGCATGTCGACCACCGGGGTGCCGGTGAGCGCTGAGGAATCGGTCATGACCAGTGCTTTCGTCGTGGGTACAGCCCCTGCCACCGCCACGAGGGGCGCGGCGGCAGGAACCGGAGTTCTGCGATCAGTACTGCCGGTCGGGCAGCGCCTTCTTCGCCTGCTCGGGCGTGAAGGTGGTCTCCTCGGTGACCACCCGCTTGGGTACCTTCTCGCCGTCCACGACCTTCCTGGCGAGGTCCATGAGCTGGTCGCCGAGGAGCGGATTGCATTCGACGATGTAGTTGATCTCCCCGTCGGCCAAGGCCTGCATCCCGTCCTTGACGGCGTCAACAGTGATGATCTTGATGTCCTTGCCGGGCTTCTTGCCGGCGGCCTTGATGGCTTCGATGGCGCCCAGGCCCATGTCGTCGTTGTGGGCGTAGACGACGTCGACGTCGGGGTTGGAGCGGAGGAAGGCCTCCATGACCTGCTTGCCGCCGGAGCGGGTGAAGTCACCGCTCTGGGATGCCTTGATCCTGATGTCCGGGCGTGCGGCGATCTTCTCCTCGAAGCCCTTCTTGCGGTCGATGGCGGGCGCGGCGCCGGTGGTGCCCTGCAGTTCCACCACGTTGACAGGACCCTTGGTGTTCTCGACGAGCCACTCGCCGGCCTTCTCGCCCTCCTCGACGAAGTCGGAGCCGAGGAACGTCTCGTACAGGGTGTCGTCGTCGGAGTCGACCGCGCGGTCGGTCAGGATCACCGGGATGCGGGCCCGCTTGGCCTCCAGCAGCACCGCGTCCCAGCCGGTCTCCACCACCGGGCTGAAAGCGATCACATCGACCTTCTGCTGGATGTAGGAGCGGATGGCCTTGATCTGGTTCTCCTGCTTCTGCTGAGCGTCGGAGAACTTCAGCTCGACACCCGCGGTCTTCGCGGACTGCTGGACGGACTTGGTGTTGGCCGTGCGCCAGCCGCTCTCAGCGCCGACCTGGGCGAAGCCCATGGTGATCTCGCCGGCCTCGCCGCTGTCGCCGTCCTTGCTCGAGGTGCTGCCCGAGCCACACGCCGTCAGTGTGGCGAGCAGCAGAACGCTGACACCCGTGGCGATCTTCTTCAACACTGCTTCCTCCGTGCTCAACCGTGCTCACTCGGGGTGGCGAGCTTTGCGTGACCGGAGTCACTGGTGCATCAGAGTGAGCGCTCACATCTGCCCAGTCAACCCCTGGAACGCCGCAGTTATGCTTGCCTGGGGCAGGGGTTTGGGCGCGACATGTTAACGCTCATTGTTCAAGCGTTCCTGAGGACCAAGAGGCTTGGAGCGCCTCGCATCCGGATTCCGACGGACGCGAGGAGGGGGGAGCTGGTTGTCTGCCCCCTGGCCTGGTTAAGGTTCAAGGTGGCGTGTCCCTGCGTGGTCCCTCACAGGTGTCGGGCCGGCAGGAACGGCGGAGTCAGGAGATGCAGGTGGAGGACCCCTCGGCGGCTACCCGGGTACGCGAGCCGGCGATGACGGATGTGGCACGGCTCGCCGGGGTCTCCCACCAGACGGTCTCCCGCGTCCTCAACGGGCACCCCAACGTCCGGGAGCAGACGCGGCTGAGGGTGCGTGCCGCGATCACCGAGCTCGGGTACCGGCCCAACCGTGCCGCGCGCACCCTGGTGACCGGCCGGTCCCAGCAGATCGGCGTGGTGGCGCAGAACTCGACCCTGTACGGGCCCACCTCGATGCTGGCAGCCTTCGAACTGGCCGCAGCGGCCCAGGGCTTCGAGGTGAGCGTGCGACGGGTGCGTGTCCTTGACCGCTCATCCATCGCCGCGGCGGTGGAGCACCACCGCGACCAGCGGGTCGCCGGCATCGTGGTCATCGCACCCACGGCATCCGCCGACGAGGCGCTGGCGGAGATCCCGGCCGATGTTCCGCTCGTTGCCGTCGACGGGGACCCCGACCGGGGCGGAGCGCTGGTCACGGTCGACCAGGAGGCGGGAGCCTTCGCCGCCACCCGGCACCTGCTCGACGCGGGGCACGAGACCGTGTGGCACATCTCAGGTCCGCCGGACTGGTTCGACGCCGCGGGCCGGGCGCGCGGGTGGCAGCGTGCTCTGCAGGAGGCCGGTGCGGAGATTCCACCGGTCAGTTCCGCGGACTGGAGCGCGTCCTCCGGCTACCGCGCGGGCCAGATGCTGGCCCGCATGCCGGATGTGACCGCGGTGTTCGCGGCCAATGACCATCTGGCCCTCGGTGCCATCCGCGCCATGGCTGAGCGGGGCCGTTGCGTCCCTGGCGACGTGAGCATCGTCGGTTTCGACGACGTGCCCGAGGCCGAGTTCTTCTCGCCCCCGTTGACCACGGTGCGCCCGGACTTCGACGGGGTGGCCACCGAGACCCTCAATCTTCTGCTGGCCCGGATCGAGGGCGAGTCAGGGGCTTCGCTGCGCACACTCAACCCCACCCTCATCCCGCGGGAGAGCGTCGCGGCTCCGCGCGGCTGACCCACGCCCCGGTCGATCTCTCGAATCCCTACCTGAGCACGCTCACATGCCTAGACATTGCTGTGAGCGGATGCCTTGACGGGCAGATTGTTAGCGATAACACTTCGGGTGTCCTTCGACGAACGATCAAAGGTGGCTTCATGGCCGACGAACCTGACTCCCTCGTGGTCGGTGTCGACTACGGCACGCTGTCCGGACGCGCCGTAGTGGTGCGGGTCCGGGACGGGGCCGAACTGGGCGCGGGTGTCCATGCCTACCGTCACGGCGTCATCGACCGGGCCCTGCCCGCGACGGGCCAGAGCTTGCCGCCCGACTGGGCGCTACAGGTTCCCGAGGACTATCTCGACGTTCTGCGGATCGCCGTCCCGGCCGCGATCGCGGACGCCGGGGTCGATCCAGCTCGTGTGATCGGGATCGGGACCGACTTCACCGCCTGCACGATGGTGCCGACCACCGAGGACGGAACCCCGCTGTGCGACCTGCCTGAACTCGCCGGGGATCCCCACGCGTACGTCAAGCTCTGGCGCCACCACGCCGCCCAGCCACAGGCCGACCGGATCAACGCCCTGGCGCGGGCGCGCGGGGAGAAGTGGCTGTCGCGGTACGGAGGGCTGATCTCCTCGGAGTGGGAGTTCGCCAAGGCGCTGCAGATGCTGGAGGAGGCGCCCGAGGTGTACGCCACCATGGACCGGTGGGTGGAGGCCGCCGACTGGATCGTCTGGCGGCTCACCGGGGCGTACGTACGCAACGCCTGCAGCGCCGGTTACAAAGGAATGCGCCAGGACGGCGAGTACCCCGCCGCGGACTTCCTCGCCGAACTGAACCCCGCCTTCGGCGACTTCGTGACGGAGAAGCTGGATCAGCCGATCGGCCGGCTCGGCGACCGGGCCGGCGCTCTGAGCGCCGAGGCCGCGGCCTGGACCGGGCTGCCGCAGGGCATCGCGGTCGCCGTCGGAAACGTCGACGCACATGTCACCGCTCCGGCGGCCGGGGCCGTGGAGCCCGGTCAGCTGGTCGCGATCATGGGTACGTCCACCTGTCACGTCCTCAACAGTGACACCTTGCGCGAGGTCCCCGGCATGTGCGGCGTGGTCGACGGGGGCATCGTCGACGGCCTGTGGGGTTACGAGGCCGGACAGAGCGGAGTGGGCGACATCTTCGCCTGGTACGTCGACCACCAGGTGCCCGAGGGTTACCACGCACAGGCTCGGGAACGCGGCCTGTCCGTCCATGAACTGCTCACCGAACTGGCCGCGAACCAGAAAGTCGGTGAGCACGGGCTGATCGCCCTCGACTGGCACAGCGGCAACCGTTCGGTGCTGGTCGACCACGAGCTGTCCGGAATGGTTCTGGGGCAGACCCTCTCCACCCGGCCCGAGGACATCTACCGGGCTCTGCTCGAAGCCACCGCGTTCGGCACGCGCACGATCGTGGAGACCTTGACCACCGCGGGCGTGCCCGTCCACGAACTCATCGTCGCCGGCGGCCTGGTGCGCAACACGTTCCTGATGCAGCTCTATTCCGACGTCCTCGGCCTGCCGCTGTCGATCATCCGGTCCGCCCAGGGGCCGGCCCTCGGGTCGGCGCTCCACGCGGCGGTGGCCGCGGGTGCGCACCGCGATGTCCGAGCCGCCGCTACCGCCATGGGCTCGGTCGACCGAGCCGTCTACCATCCCCGCCCCGCGGAAGCCGCCGCCTACGACCGCCTCTTCGCCGAGTACGTCGCCCTGCACGACCACTTCGGCCGGGGCGGCAACGACGTCATGCGCAGACTGCGGGCCATACGCCGCTCCGCCATCGAATCGAAGGAGAAGTGATGGGCGCCGTCGACAGCGTGAAGAACCTCCGGCAGACCGTCGCTGACCTGCACCGCGAACTGACGCGGTACGGGCTGGTGATCTGGACCGCCGGAAACGTCTCGGCCCGCGTTCCGGGGGAGGACCTCATGGTCATCAAGCCCTCCGGTGTGTCCTACGACGACCTGAGTCCGGACTCCATGGTCGTGACCGACCTGCACGGCAAACTTGTGGAAGGCGACCTGGCGCCGTCCTCGGACACCGCTGCCCACGCCTACGTCTACCGGCACATGCCCGAGGTCGGCGGCGTGGTTCACACGCACTCGCCCTACGCCACCGCTTGGGCCGCGCGAGGCGAACCCATCCCGTGTGTCCTGACCATGATCGCCGACGAGTTCGGCGGCGAGGTTCCGGTGGGCCCCTTCGCGCTCATCGGCGACGACTCCATCGGACGCGGCATCGTGGACACCCTCCGTGACAGCCGCTCGCCCGCTGTCCTGATGCGCAGCCACGGCCCCTTCACCGTCGGCCGGGACGCGCGTTCGGCCGTGAAGGCGGCCGTCATGGTCGAGGACGTGGCCCGCACCGTCCACTTCGCCCACCAGCTGGGTACCCCGGACGCCATCGACCCGGCCGCCGTGGACCGGCTCTACGAGCGATACCAGAACGTCTACGGCCAGTGAGCCCACGAGGGGAAGACCGATGAACAGCACAACCCAGCCGCAGATCTGGTTCCTGACGGGAAGCCAGCGCCTCTACGGTGCCGAGACCCTGAACCAGGTGGCGGAGCAGTCGGCCAGGATCCAGGAGATGCTGGCCGCTTCCGGACGGTTCGGCGCCGGTATCGTGAAGAAGCCGGTCCTGACCGAGGCCTCCGCCATCAGGCAGACCCTGGAGGCGGCCAACACCGACCCGGCCTGTGTCGGGGTGATCGCGTGGATGCACACCTTCTCTCCGGCGAAGATGTGGATCTCCGGGCTCGACGCGTTGCGTAAGCCACTGCTGCACCTGCACACCCAGCTCAACCGGGAACTGCCGTGGTCGTCCATCGACATGGACTTCATGAACCTCAACCAGGCCGCCCACGGCGACCGCGAGTTCGGCTACATACAGACCCGTATCGGGGTGGCCCGCAAGACCGTGGTGGGTCATGTGTCCGATCCGGAGGTCGTCAGGCGGGTCGACGACTGGGTCCGGGCGGCCATCGGCTTCCACCGCATGCGCGATCTCCGCCTGGCGCGCTTCGGCGACAACATGCGCGACGTTGCCGTGACCGAAGGCGACAAGGTGGAGGCGGAACTCCGGTTCGGCGTCAGCGTCAACACCTACGGTGTCAACGACCTCGTCGAACTCGTCGACGCCGTCACCGCCGGGGAGATCGACGACCTCGTCGGCGAGTACTCCGAACTCTACAGCCTGGCAAGGGAGTTGATGCCAGGTGGCGATCGCCACTCCTCGCTGCGCTACGCGGCCGCCATCGAGGCCGGCCTGCGTAGGTTCCTCGTCCAGGGCGGGTTCGGCGCCTTCACCACCAACTTCGAGGACCTCGGCGGCCTGCGCCAACTGCCCGGCCTGGCGGTCCAGCGCCTCATGGCCGACGGTTACGGCTTCGGCGGCGAGGGCGACTGGAAGACCTCCGCACTGCTCGCCGCCGCGAAGGCCATGGGCCCGCGTGCTTCGTTCATGGAGGACTACACCTACCACTTCGGGCCCGGTACGCCCAGGACCCTCGGCGCGCACATGCTGGAGGTGTGCCCCTCGATCGCCGACGCCCAGCCGTCCTGTGAGGTCCACCCCTTGTCGATCGGGGGGCGTGAGGACCCCGTGCGCCTGGTGTTCGACGCCGCCGCGGGCCCCGCCACGGTGATCGGCCTCGCCGACATGGGCGACCGATTCCGGCTGGTGGCCAACGACATCGATGTCGTGTTGCCGGAAGAGCCGCTTCCGTGCCTGCCGGTGGCGCGGGCGGTGTGGGAGCCGCGCCCTTCGCTGTCCACATCGGCCGAGTGCTGGCTGATGGCCGGCGGCCCGCACCACACGGTCCTCACCACGGTGGGTTCGGACGTACTACGTGACTTCGCGCAGATGGCCGGCACCGAACTGGTGATGATCGACGGCACCACGACGGCCCATGACTTCGCGGACCGTCTGCGCTGGAACCAGGCGTACCACCGGCTGGCCCAGCGGATGTGACCCGAACCGAAGCGTGACCCGCCCCCCTCCCTTGTGAAGGAGCCCCGCCCGACCGTCACAAGGGAGGGGGGGCGGGTGCCGGATTCCGCAGCGGGCACCTACGCGGTGGCATAGGTGGCGTCGGCCCGGTCCAGCGCCGAGTTCACCGGCTGCACGTACTGGCTCGTCGCCGCGTTGCTGGTGAAGACGGGGGTGGGTTTCTTGGACCAGGAGGCGGGGTTCAGCAGATCGGACGTCCGGTCGGCCGTCAGGAGTCCCAGACAGTAATTGCTGTCGGTCGCACTGGCGGAGAAGGTCATGAAGACCTTGTCGCCCTGGCTGATGAAGGCCGGCCCTTCATTGACCCGGTGGCCTTTGGTCTCCCACGCATGGGTGGGGGACGCCATACGGGAGGGGCGGCCGCTGATGGTCCAGGGGTTGGACATCCGGGCGATGTGGATGCCCGTGCCGTCGCCGACAGCGGGATCGGCCTGTGCCCAGCTCAGGCAGCGGATGCCGTTGTGCATGAAGGTGGTGGCTTCCGGGGAGAACGTGTTCAGCGGCAGGCTGATCCGGCCCTTCTCGGTCCAGGCGCCGGTGAGCGGATCGGCGGACCCCGACTCGAGTACGTACGGACGGATCGCCCAGGGGTCTTCGGCGGGGGCCGCGGCGAAGTAGACGTACCACTTGCCGTCGATGAAGTGGATCTCCGGAGCCCAGATGTGCCCCCCATGTCCCCGCTGGCGTGCTTGGTCCAGATCGTCGTCTCGGGGGCGGCCGACAGCCCCTGCAGCGTGGTGGCGGGGCGCAGGACGATGCGGTCGTAGGCGGGGACGGTCGCGGTGTAGTAGTAGAAGCCGTCCGTGTGCTTGTGGATGTGCGGATCGGCGCGCTGCTGGGCGATCGGATTCACGAACGTTGCCGCGGGTGGGAGCAGCCGCCGCAGCGGGAACGGGAACACCGATCGACAGCACGGCCAGGGCGGCCGACGCGGTGAGCAGGCCGCGACTTCTGAGCCTCACGGGCTTCTCCTTCCTCGATGATGCGAGGACGACAGCGGATCGGTGCCCAGCGTTCGCCGTGGGCGAGAGAAGCGCGGGCGCGGCGGCCACGGGGTAGTGCCGCATGACTTTCTGGAACAGGGTGTACGCGGCGGGCGGAGCCAGGCTCGTTGCCGTCCCTGGGTGGCCGTTTCCGACTCTCGGTGCGGCGTCCGAGGTGAGGACGCGGGCGGTGTCCACGGCCCGCCGGTCCACATCGGTCCACATCGGTCCACCGGAGGTCTGTGGTGGTCGGCTTGATGCCCATCCTGAGTCAGGGCTCCTCCCACCAGGTCAGATGCCGGGTTGCCGGATACGGTGTGGCCGGCGTGTGAGGCCTTCCCGGAGCCCGCGAGCGGATCGCCGTGTGGAAACGTGTTCTCCGGGACGGCCGGCTGGGGATGTGGTCGGTGGTGACGCCGCAGGGTGAATCACGTCGATCGTTACCCCTGGCGCCGCCATTGTTAACGTTCACAACAGTGTTGGGCAAGGGTCTCACGTACTTTGGCCGGTCTTCGGGGCTGCCGGTCATCGCGAACGGCTCTTCGCGGTCTTGCTCTGCGGGCGTTTGCGGAAGTCTGTCCGGCCGGGCGGGCGAGGTGGTCGCGTGGCGCTCGCGATGCCGGGGCAGAGGTCGGGTAGGCCCGTACCGTCGGTGCCGACGTGGAGCGCCCTGCGGGTCGCTCCGTGCTCGTCTCGTCCATGGTGCCGATCCGGCCTGTCGGCATCAGGGCGGTCTTGCGGCATGCGTTCGTGCGCCGACTTCGCGGTCGGTCGGTCGGTGTTTCGGTGCCCGGCGAGGCGGCCGTCCTCCGTCTGTGATCGGCGGCGTGGAGAGGTGTGCCGAGCCCGCGGGTCGGCGCACCTCACCCCGCGTCGCGAGCCCCGCAGGGCGTGCGGCGGGGGCGGTCGGCCTCCGTGGCGGGGCTGGAAACGCCTTCCGGGTCCGTGCGGGCGAAGGCCGCTCTTCGCCGGCGGATGTCACTCGTCGAGGCAGGCTCCGGGGCCGCCTCGCCGGGCGCGGAATCTCTGCGCTGCCGATCGCAGGCGGAAGATGGGCGGGCCGGACCGGCCTGCGGCGGCTGGGCGATGACCGCGGGGGAGGCTGCTGCGGGGCAGTCGAGCGCCTGGCATCCGGGTACCGGGAACGTCACCCGCTCGGTGGGTTCGCGCCGTTGGTGCGGGCCGGCGCCGAAGGTCGCAGCCCTCTGCATGGGGCCTCGCGGACGCCGGCCGGTCGTCCCGCTGCTGATTGACCCTGGCGGCTTGGCGGTACGGCGAGGCCTCCCCCGACGTCTCGGGCGGCACGTCACCGACGTGCGCACGGCGGGCGGGCGCGTCGGGTTGCGTGTGCCGCGCTGGAGGCGCCCTCCGGTGGCAGGCCGCCTGCGGCGTCGGTGGGCAACCTCTGCGGGATGCCCCGCTTTTGCCCCGTTCTTCGCGTCGACGGACGTGCACCGCCGCGAGAAAAAAGCCCGGTTCCTCTTGTACTGCAGCGATGCGAGCGCTAACAATCAAGCTCGACCGAGGCTGTCGAACCCCGACCGCCTCCGCGACGAGGCGCCGGTGGTGCGAGGACACGTACCGCCGCCGAAGGCCTTCGGGACAGAAGCACCCTCAACGACGAGATTGCCAGGTACACCCATGACGAACTTCCGAGCCGCATCCCTCCTTCTCGCCGCGACCACCAGCTGCGCCCTGTTCCTCACGGCCTGCGGGCAGAACAGCGAGGGAGGAAGTCAGGAGTCGAAGGACCAGAAGGACCTCACCATTGGAATCTCCATGCCCACCAAGTCCTCCGAAAGGTGGATCGCGGACGGCGCCAATATGACCGCGGGCCTGAAGAAGAGCGGCTTTCGCACCAATCTGCAGTACGGGGAGGACGACCCGGACCAGCAGGTGGCCCAGATCGAGAACATGATCACTCAAGGTGTCGACGCGTTGGTCGTGGCGGCCATCAACGGTGAGGCGCTGTCCAATGTCCTGCAGCAGGCGGCGGACGCCCGTATTCCGGTGATCTCCTACGACCGGCTCATCCTGGGATCCCCGCACGTCGCCTACTACGCCTCCTTCGACAACGAGAAGGTCGGCAAGCTCCAAGCCACCTACATCGTGGAGAAGCTGGGCCTCAAGGACGGTTCGAAGAAGGGCCCCTTCAACATCGAGCTGTTCGCCGGCTCGAACGACGACAACAACACCAAGTACTTCTTCGACGGCGCCATGGAGGTGCTGAAGCCCTATCTCGACAAGAAGCAGCTTGTCGTACGCTCCCAGCAGACCCAGCTCTCCCAGGTCACCACGTTGCGCTGGGACGGGGGAACGGCGCAGAAGCGCATGGACGACCTGCTGACCTCTTCCTATTCCACGGCGCGGATCGACGCTGTGCTGTCCCCTTATGACGGCATCTCGATCGGCATTCTGTCCGCCCTGAAATCTGATGACTACGGAAGTGCGGCCAAGCCGTTGCCGATCGTCACCGGCCAGGACGCCGAGGTCGCCTCGGTGAAGTCGATCATCGCGAATCAGCAGACCCAGACCGTCTACAAGGACACCCGCGCACTGGCGAAGGTCGCCGCGAACATGGTGACCGCCGTCCTCGACGGCAAGAAGCCCGAGATCAATGACGACAGCACCTACCACAACGGCAAGAAGGTGGTGCCGGCCTACCTGCTCGACCCGATCAGCGTCGACAAGGCCAACTACCGCAACGTTCTGGTCGACTCCGGCTACATCAAGGCCGAGGAGCTCCGTTGAGCTCCGCCGCATTCGCCTCGCCCTCGCACAGGCCTCCGGCCGGCCCCGTGCTGGAGATGCGGGCGATCGTCAAGACCTTCCCCGGCGTCAGGGCTCTGTCGGAAGTGACCCTGTCCGTGAAGCGCGGTGAGGTTCACGCCCTGTGCGGAGAGAACGGCGCCGGCAAGTCGACGCTGATGAAGGTCCTCTCCGGCGTGCATCCGCACGGGACCTACGAGGGCGAGGTCCTCTTCGAAGGTGAACCGTGCCGCTTCAAGGACATCAGGGCCAGTGAGCGGCAGGGCATCGTCATCATCCATCAGGAGCTCGCACTCGTCCCCTACCTGTCCATCGCCGAGAACATCTTCCTCGGCAACGAGCCGTCGCGACGAGGCGTCATCGACTGGCGCGAAGCGCTGAGGCGTGCCGCCGAGCTGCTGCGGCGCGTCGGTCTCGACGAGCACCCCGAGACCCGGGTGGCCGACATCGGCGTCGGCAAGCAGCAACTCGTGGAGATCGCGAAGGCGCTGGCGAAGGACGTGCGGCTGCTGATCCTCGACGAACCCACCGCCGCCCTCAACGACGAGGACAGCGCGAAACTGTTGCGGCTGATGCGGGAGCTGAAAGACCAGGGCATCACTTCCATCATCATTTCGCACAAGCTGAACGAGATCGCGCAGATCGCCGACTCCGTCACCATCCTGCGCGACGGACGCTCCATCGAGACCTTGGACGTCAGGGACCCGGCCACCACCGAGGATCGCATCATCCGAGGCATGGTGGGGCGGAGCTTGGACAGCCGTTTCCCCGACCGCACCCCGTACAAGGGCCCGGCCGACGTCGACCCGGTCCTGGAGATCCGGGACTGGACCGTACGCCACCCCCTGGACCACAGCCGCAAGGTCGTCGACCGGGTCTCGCTCCAGGTCCGCCGCGGCGAGATCGTCGGCGTCGCCGGGCTCATGGGAGCGGGCAGGACGGAACTCGCGATGAGCGTCTTCGGCCGCTCCTACGGCCGCTACGAGCAGGGGAGCGTACTCAGGGACGGCAGAGCGGTAGGCACCCGCACGGTTCCCGAAGCGGTTGCCAACGGCATCGCGTACGTCACCGAGGACCGCAAGCGCTACGGCCTCAACCTGGAGGATTCCGTGAGCAGGAACATCTCGCTCGCATCCCTCCGCACGCTCGCCCGGCGGGGCGTCGTCGACGAGCACGAGGAGCGCAGAGTCGCCGAACGGTACAGGCGGACCATGGGCATCAAGGCTCCCAACGTCCTCGAAGCGGTGGGACGACTCTCCGGCGGCAACCAGCAGAAGGTCGTTCTCAGCAAGTGGATCCTTGCCGGACCCGACGTGCTCATCCTCGACGAGCCCACCCGCGGCGTCGACGTCGGGGCCAAGTTCGAGATCTACACCGTGATCGACCGACTCGCCGCCGAGGGCAAGGCGATCCTCCTCATCTCCTCCGAGCTGCCCGAACTGCTCGGCATGTGCGACCGGTTCTACACCATGGCCGCCGGTCGGTTGACCGGCGAAGTCACGCGCGAGGAGGCCACTCAGGAAGTGCTGATGCGGCACATGACGCAGGACGTCCCCGCACCGTCGGCAGTCGGCGCAGGCACCCCCACCCCCAACGAAGGACATCAGGAATGAGCACCCCCGCCACCACGAGATCAACCGCTCCGGCGCCCCCCGGGGACGGCGCTGCCGGGCCTGCCGGGGTGCACATGGCTCGTGCGCTGGTGGACGGCGTCCGGCGGAACATGCGCCAGTACGGAATGCTCCTCGCGCTCGGCCTGATCGTGCTTCTGTTCCAGGTCTGGACGGGAGGAGACCTCCTGCTACCGCGCAACGTGTCCAACCTGGTGCTGCAGAACAGCTACATCCTCATCCTGGCCATCGGCATGATGATGGTCATCATCTCCGGGCACATCGACCTGTCGGTGGGCTCGCTGATGGCCCTGGTCGGTGGCGTGGGGGCCGTGCTCATGGTCGAGCACCGCATCTCCTGGCCCGTCGCGGTCATCCTCGCTCTCCTGCTGGGGGCCGTCGCGGGCGCGCTCCAAGGGTTCTTCATCGCCTACGTGGGCATACCGTCGTTCATCGTGACTCTCGCCGGCATGCTGCTGTTCCGGGGGCTCACGGAGATCTTCCTCCAGGGCCAGACACTCGGCCCGTTCCCGGAGGGACTGCAGAAGGTCGCCAACGGTTTCCTGCCGGAAGCAGGGCCGCAGACCAACTACCACAACCTGACCCTCCTCCTCGGCCTGGGGCTGATCGTCTTCGTCGTGTTCCAGGAAGTGCGAGACCGCAGGCGCCAGCGGGAGTTCGCACTGGAGTCGCTTCCGACAAGCCTCTTCGCGCTGAAGGTGACGGCATTGGTCGCCGCCGTGCTGGTCACGACCCTGCTGCTCGCCAGCTACAAGGGCGCTCCTGTCGTACTTCTGATCCTGGCCGTGCTGCTGGTCGGCTTCGGCTACGTGATGCGCAACGCGGTGATCGGCCGCCACGTGTACGCGGTGGGCGGCAACCTGCCCGCTGCGAAGCTGTCCGGGGTCAAGGACAAGAAGGTGACCTTCGCGGTGTTCCTCAACATGGGGATGCTCGCGGCGCTCGCCGGGCTCGTGTTCGCGGCCCGCTTCAACGCGGCCTCACCCAAGGCGGGAGTGAACTTCGAACTGGAGGCCATCGCCGCCGCGTTCATCGGCGGTGCCTCGATGAGCGGCGGTGTGGGAACCGTGGCCGGCGCCATCATCGGCGGCCTGGTCCTCGGAGTGCTCAACAACGGTATGAACCTGGTCGGGGTGGGCACCGACTGGCAGCAGGTCATCAAGGGCCTCGTGCTGCTCGCGGCGGTCGGATTCGACGTGTGGAACAGGCGCAGAGCTGGCGTCTGACTCCATCTTGGTGGCTGTGCCCGCCGGTCGACCACCCGCGGGCACAGCCACTTCGGCATGTCCCTGCTCGGTGCTCATGGGCAGTGCTTGAGGCGTGCGTCGCCCGCAAGGGCCACTCGGGGAGGAACGCCCCGGCTCCGCCCGGTCGCGGTATCGGGCAGGGCGGAGCCGGGGGCGTCCACCGGCTTGACGTCGTGCACGGTGGTGCCCGGTCCGCGGGCGCGAGAGGAGCGCCCGCTTTTCGAAGGTGATCGCACCGGACGGCGGCAGCCGGGTTCGACCCGAACGGCGCGGGTCGGCAACCCTAGCCCGGCAGCCGGCCACGCTTCATTTCCGGCACCGCGTAGCCGGGCACCGACGGCCAGCGAACGGTGAGCAGCACCGACTCCTCCTCGGCGAACCACGAGTGACCGATATCCCGTCCCCACACGACGTAGTCACCTTGCTCTTGCAGAAGAACGCTGTGGCCGGGGAAGTCGACCCGGAAGCGCCCGCTGATGAGGACCAGGAGGGCTGTCCGTCGCTCGTCCTCGACCCACTGTGCTCGCTCGTCGCCGCGGGGGTGGACACCCCACTTGATCTCCACAGCTCGGCTGTGGCGCGGATCGTCCACGTCCTTGAAGTGCCCGAGGAGCCACCCCCGGTCCAGAGCCGCGTCCTTGCCCGCGTTGCCCACGTACACGCCGTCATCCACGCTTCGCCACGCTAGCAGCGGCTCGCGCGTCGGAGCGGACCGGCATCCGCCCATGCCCGGCCTCCCCACGCGTCACGGAGACTCGTCGACGCCGCGCTCCGGCCTTCCGGTGCCTCGTACGAGGCACCGGGGTGCGCCTCGGTGTCCGTGCGCCGACCCGGATCCGCTCTTCACCGCTTGCCCTGGGCGGCGTACGCGCCGGGCTCGGAGCGGATGCGTACGCGCGCTGACCTGCAACGGTGTTCGCTCCCGCTGCCCGCGGCGACCTCTTGACAGCATGGCCGGTGGAGAGGGGTGGTCGCGTTCCTTGACAGCATGAGTTCCGGTGGCAGTTGGTGATACCTCCGCCGAGAGATGTGCGCGGGTTTTCACGGCGGCGCCGTGCCGTCGCCGCCATCGAGTGATCATTTCGCTGTGCCTTGGCAAGCAGCGTCCGTAGGGTTTGCGCATGACGGATGAGAGTGAGCGGGCCGTGCAGGCAGCCATCGATGGGGAGATGCGGCTTCTCGATCCCGAGGTGCGTGCTTCCCCGGCCCGTGTCCTGGAGCTTCTGGATCCGGAGTTCACCGAGATCGGGGCTTCCGGGCGCCGGTGGGACGTGGCGTCGATCCTCACGGTGACGAGCGGCGGCTCGGTGGCCCCGGAGTCTCCGGTCGAGGTGAGTGAGATGGCCGGAGCCGTCCTCGCTCCCGGCATCGTTCATCTGACGTACTTCGCCGACAACCAGGGCCGTCGGGCCTGGCGGAGTTCTGTGTGGCGCCTGACGGAGACGGGCTGGCGGATGTACTTCCACCAGGCCACTCCGACCGGTTGAGTGGGTGGGATCGCCGCCCGCGCGGGCGGCGGTCGCCCAGCCGAGTCGGGCGGCTCCAGCCGGCCGTGGCCGGCGCTTCCCCTCGCGCGCGGGTGCTGGCGAGTCGGCAGGAGTCGGTGCCGGTCTCGATGACCGTCCCGTCGAAGGTGAAAACGGCTCGACGGCGCCCAACGGCGGGACCACCGCGACACGCGGCGGTGGGTCAGGTGATGCCGGGCTCCTCCAGCACCACCATGACCATCACCGGAAGATCGGTGTCATGCTGGATCACACCTGCGGTCAGGATCCGGGCGTCGAGAGTCCACTTCTTCAGCTTGATGAACTCGTCCCTGTCGGCGTCCGTCTGCTCGGCCTCGACGAGGTGGCCGGCGAGAGGGGATTCCTCGATCTCGGGGAGGAAGTCGGCCAGCGCCTGCTCCCCCTGCGCGTAGACGGCTTCCACGTCGTCGAAGTAGCCCGACTCGTCGACGTCGCGGATCCAGACGAAGAACGAGACGCTGACCGCCCCACCGCCGAACGTCTGGATCCAGCCCCCGACGCTGCCCTTGTCCCACGACCTCTCCACGCCGTCACGGATCTTGCTCCCGGGTGTCCACCCCTGAGCCGAGAACCGCGCCGCCGCAGCTTCGGCGGTCAGTGGGGCGGGGCCCCTGAGCTCTTCCAGCATGGTGATCACTGCAGCCATGAACTCATTCCACTCATGCCGTTGCCGGGCACGTGATACGCCTTCAGCTGTCCGCCGGCGTAGGTCTCGGGGGAGGCCTTGGACAGCCTTGTTGCAGTCGTCGATCCGTTGCGGTGGCCGTCGGCCCCCTGCTGGGAGTCCTTGACACCTTCCTTCCACACGTCGAACGTCGACTGCGCCTGGTTCTGAGCCCAGGCGACGGTGCCCGCGCACGCCTCCGGCGCGCCGGCCGCCTTCTCGCGAGCGGCGGCACCGGTGAACCACTTCGGCGGTCGGCTGTGCACCGCGGTGAGCAGCGCGTCGGCAGCCCACCCTTCAGCCACGAGGAGTACGCCACACCGGTCAGGTCGACCAGACCACCCTGCCGTTGTGCACGATGACCACCTTGGCGTCGGGCCTCAGGACCATCCGGGCGCCGCCGAAGTCATGGGTCTTGGAGGCCCAGATGGCTCGGTCGTCGCCGTTGTGGATCACCAGGTTGCCGTCGGGCTGGAAGATCGCCCGGTGGTTCTCGCCGAAGGTCATGGCGGCCCAGATCGGCTTGTTCTGCTCGTTGTAGACGACCAGGTTGCCATCCTGCTGCATCGTCATGCGGATGCGGTTGGTGGCCCAGGACTGGCCGACCCCGATGGAGCTGGTCGCGGAGACCGTCTGGCTGCCCCAGTTCGGCTTCGAGGCCGCCTTGGGCTTCGGCTTCGGCTTCGGTGAGGCCTTGGGCTTCTCGGCGGGGGCGCTCGTCCGGGGCGCGGGCGAGGGGGCCACGGATGCGGGTGCGGGTGCGGCCTTCGGCGGGGCGATCTTGTTCTTCTGTTCCGTCGGGGACGGGGACGGCGTGGGCTTCACCGCCACGTAGTCGTCCAGGGCCGCCGGAGCCGGTTCGGGGTTGAGGACCGTGTCGGCGCTCCCCGCGACCGGGGTGGTGGCGGGGTTCCGCGGCTCCTCGTCGTTCGCGCTGCCCATCAGCAGCACGGGTATCGCGACCAGGGCGGCGCCGACGAACGCGGCCCCCGCCAGGATCGGTGTGCGGGGGCGTCCCTTGTCGACAGCGGTGACGGTCCGGGTCTCCGGCGTCGTGGCGATGGCCGCTGCCACTCCGTGGCCCTCTGCGCGGGCCTCGGGCGCCTGGTGCGTCTCGGCCGGCTCCGTCGTGGCCGAGGGCGCGGTCGGGGCGGCGGCCGTCTCTCCGGCCGGGGTCGGGGCGGACTCAGCCTTCGTCGTCGGGGCAGGGGTCCGCGTCGGTGCCGCCGGGGTGGTGGCCGGTGGGGGCGGGGCGCCGGACTCCTCCGCGCGGGCGGTGGCTGCCGCGGTGTCGGTGCCGGGGGTGGGGTGCTCGGGGGACATGCGGTGACTCCTCCTGGGTGGCGCGCCCAACGTAGCCGGTCGTGGTGGCGGCGGCGGTGTCCCGCCCCGAACTCCCCCCGGCGCTTTGTCCTCCCACGCCTCACTGGTCCCGGAAAGTTCTCTGTTCGGGCAGCAAACGGGCACGTGGGAGGCCGATACGGACCCGGGGCCGAGCCCCGTGGGCGGTGCTCGTGTGACATCCTGGTGGCTCCCCGATCTGATCGCTGTCGGCGGCGAGCGTGTGCCGTTCGGCGCTCAAGAATGCGTACGGAGCCAAGAGTTCAGGTGGAGATACGGCCCGGAGAGCGGCAAGTGGGCGGACAGGGTGTTCCGTTCGGCGTTTCCGGTGCCTCCGGAGCGTCCGAAGGATCTGGGGCGCCCGGCTCCGGGAGCACCGAGGTGGTCGATGCCTCCCTGGTGCCCGATGCCGTGAAGGACGCCGCCCGGCGGGCTCCGGGGCACTGGGTCGGGATCGTCGACCCGGAGTGGGCCGAGGAGCGGACGCCGCCGCAGTGGGCTGTGCTGGGGGAGTGGCGGTCGGACGAAGACGGGGGCGTCGGGGAGTACCGCGCCAACCCGGCGTACCGGCCCTCGGCGCGGGTTCTCGGGTGGCCGGAGCCCACCGATCCGGTGGACGCGGCGGCGCAGCGGGCCGCCACCGGGTACGGATCGGTGGAAGCGGCGCTGGAGGCTCTCGCGGACGCGGAGGTCACCGTCGTGCGCGGGCCGGACGGCGGGCCGCTCACGGCCGCCGGGCGGGACGGGGCGCCGGTGATGCTGTTGTTCACCTCGCCCACCCATGCGTTCATGTCCTCGGCACTCCACCATGACAGCTTTCCCGCCAGGGAGTTGGCCAGGTCGTTGACGGCCTCCGACGCCCAGTTGATGGTCAACGCCGGGGCCGCGGCTCCGCTGCTCGTCCCGGCCGAGAGCCTTCTCGGACCCGTGAGCGGGACGGGCGACCACAGCTCGGCCGAACCCTGGCCTCACAACACCACAGGGAGGACCCCGTGACGCGTTCGTCCCAGCAGACCCCCGCCTCCCCGGCGGCTCGCGCGGAGTCCGGCGCCGAGAGCGAAGGGACGGCCGAGAGCGCCGCCCCCGCCGCCTCCGTCGGTTCCGCACCATCTGCTGTGCCCGATACGGCCGCCGTGCCTGCCCCGGACGCTCCCGAGAGCGAGAGGTCCGCAGAGCGGAAGGACCCCGAGGCCGCGCCCGGAACCGCCGGCCCCGAAGCCGCCCCGCCGGAGTCCGCGGCCTCCGAGGCCCGGCCCGATACCCCCGAGGCCGGGCCCGGAGCCCCCGACGCCGACCCCGCTCCCGACCACGGTGCCTCCGCCGCCGCGCAGAGCCGGCTCCCCGCCCTCGTACGGACCATGACCGCCACCGCGATCGACCGGCCGCAGCCGCAGGCCGGGCCCGTCGGGAGGCCGGGCAAGGCCGTGCTCGCCGGGGCCGCGGTCGCGGGCGCACTGCTCGTGTCCGTGCCCTTCCTCGTCCTGGCCGGGAACGACGACAAGGGGCCCGAACAACCGTCGACGGCGGCTGCCGGGACCGTGCTGGACGGGAGTGGGCAGGAGGCGCCGGGCGAGTTCGCCGTCACCGCGCCCGAGACCAGCCCTCCGGGCGACGGCAAGGGCGACGAGGGGAAGCCGCGGAAGCCCGCCGAGCCCGTGCGGCAGACTCCCCTGGCCGCCCCCGCGTCGGGCACGGACAAGGACGCGTCGAAGACGGACGACACCCCGGGGAACCCGCCCAAGAAGGCCGACAGCCCCGAGGCGCAGCCGGAGAAGGACGGCGGCGCGAAGAGCCGGCCCGCCAAGGCTGCGCCCGCCGTGACCCTCAGCGGGCCCGTCTCCTTCCGCAGCCACCTCTCCGGCCGCTGCATCGACGTCCCCGGCCACAACTTCAACGACGGCCAGCCCTTGTTCATGTGGGACTGCAACGGCGCCGACGCCCAGAAGTGGCGCTTCGCCTCCGACGGCACGATCCGGGTCAAGGACAAGTGCCTGGACGTCGCCAACGCGAACTTCAACGACGGCACGCCTATCCAGATCGCCTGGTGCAACGGGGCCGACGCCCAGAAGTTCGCCCTGAACGATGCCCACGACCTGGTCAACACCGCCGTCGGCAAATGCGTCGACATCCCGGACCACAGCCGGAGCAGGGGACCGGAGACCTATCTGATCCTGTGGACCTGCACGGGCCTCGACAACCAGAAGTGGAGCGTCTGACCTTGTCGCCCGGGTGCCCGGGCGAGGCATGATGGCACCGCCGGGCCGCCGGCCCGCGTCCCCGGCGAAGAGGGGCGTCCGTCGAGGACGCCGCCGTAGCAAGGAGGTTGGTGCGTGTCGCGCCAGGTACTGACGGTCGGCCCCGAGGACCGCTTTTCCACGATCGGTGAGGCGCTCGCCGCCGCCCGTACCGGTGCGCTCATCAGCGTCCGGCCCGGAACGTACGCGGAGAACCTGGTGATCCACACCCGGGTCACCCTCACCGCCGCCGAGGGGCGGGGCACGGTGGAGATCCGGCCGCGTTCGGGCAGCGTCGTCGCGCTGCGCGCCGACGCCGTCATGCTCTGCGAACTCACCCTGCGCGGCGGCGACGCCGAGCTGCCCGCCGTGGACGTGCGGCGCGGGCAGGCCGCGTTCGACGGCTGCGAGGTCGTCGGCGCCGCCTGGACCGCGATGCTGGCCGGCGGGACCGGCTCCCTCGCGCTGCGGGACTGCCGGGTGAGCAACCCGCAGGGCGCGGGCATCGTGGTCACCTCCACCACACCCACCACCATCGAGTCCTGCACGCTCGAACACCTCGGAACCAGCGGCATCGTCCTCGCCGAACAGGGCGAGGCACGCATCCGCGACTGCACGGTACGGGGCGCCCGCGGCAACGGCCTGCTCGCCAACGGCGATACCCGTGGCACCGTCGAGGACTGCGACGTCTCCTCCACCGACAAGCCCTCCATCGCCCTGGAGGGGAACTCCGCCGTCTCGGTCGTCCGGACCGTGGTGCACGACACCAGCACCGGCGTGCACCTGAGCAGCGCGGGCCGCACCACCCTGGAGGACGTCCGCGTCACCGGCGCCTCCGGCAACGGGATCGCCCTGGCCGGGGGCACCGACCCCGTACTGCGCCGCTGCCGCGTCTCGCGCGTGCGCGGCCACGGCGTGGTCGTCACCGACCGGGCGCGCGGCACCTTCGAGGACTGCTGGGTCGATGGGGCGCAGGGCGCGGCGCTGCGCGTCGCCGGGGCGTCCTCCCCGGCGCTGACCGGGCTGACCGTCCGCGACTGCGAGGGGGCCGGGCTGCTCCTGGAGGAGGACTCGGCGCCCGAGCTGGACCGCTTGGAGGTGATCGGCTCCTCGCCCGCCGTCGCCGTGCTCGGCGGCGCCAGCCCGTTGCTGCGCCGGGCCCGGCTGGTCGAGCCCGCCGGTGACGGCATCGTGGCCACCCGGGACGCCCGGGGCCGCGTCGAGGACTGCGAGATCGTCCGGCCGAAGGGCGCCGGGGTACGGGTGGCCTCCGGCTCCACCCTCTACCTGGCCGGTGGCGGGGTCTCCGACCCGGCCATCAGCGGCCTGGTCGTCGAGGACGGCGGCAACGTCACCGTCCGCGACTTCCGCGTCGAGATATCCGGTGAGGAGGGCGTGGTCGTAGCCGCCGGGGGCGAGCTGACCGCCAACCGCACCTCGGTGCACGCCCCCAAGGGCCACGGCTTCCTCCTCCGCGAGGGCGCGCTCGCCTCACTCAGCGGCTGCGAGGCGGGCGGCGGTGCCCAGGACGGCTTCCGGGTGGAGTCCACCGCCCCCGTCTCGCTCGTCAACTGCACCGCCCGGGAGAACGAGGGCGGCGGCCTGGTGCAGACCGCACCCGGCGAACGGCTCGCCGTGGAGGGCCTGAACAGCGTCGGCAACGGCAAGCGGGACGCCTGGGGCAGTGGCAGCGCCGAGAACACCGACCCGGCAGGCTCCGGCGCGGCCGACGCGCCCCCGCCGGACCGTGCGGACGGCCCGCTCGGCGCCCTCAACGCGCTGATCGGCCTGGAGAACGTCAAGCAGCAGGTGGGCACCCTGGTCAACCTCACCCAGCTCGCCCAGCGCCGTGAGCAACTCGGCATGCCCGCACCGCCGATGAGCAGACACCTGGTCTTCGCCGGCCCGCCCGGCACCGGCAAGACCACCGTCGCCCGCCTCTACGGGTCGATCCTGGCCGAGCTGGGTTCGCTGCGCAGCGGCCACCTGGTGGAGGTCTCCCGCGCCGACCTGGTCGCCCAGGTCGTCGGCGGCACCGCGATCAAGACCTCCGAGACCTTCCAACGGGCCCTGGGCGGGGTGCTGTTCATCGACGAGGCGTACACGCTCACCTCGGACAGTGGCAACGGCGGCGCCGACTTCGGCCGCGAGGCCGTGGACACCCTGCTGAAGCTCATGGAGGACCACCGCGACGACGTGGTGGTGGTCGCGGCCGGCTACTCCCGTGAGATGGACTCCTTCCTCGGCTCCAACCCGGGCCTGGCGTCCAGGTTCTCGCGGACCGTCGAGTTCGAGAACTACTCGGTGGCCGACCTGGTCGCGATCATGGAGAGCATGTGCGCCCAGCATCAGTACGAGCTGGGTGAGGGCACCGCCGAGGCGCTGGCCACGCACTTCGGTGCGATGGACCGGGACGCCGGATTCGGCAACGGCCGTGCCGCGCGCGGGGTGTTCGAGGAGATGGTGGACCGGCAGGCGGTCCGGCTCTCCGCACAACCACAGGTCAGCGAGCGCGATCTGCGGCTGCTGCTGCCCGACGACGTCTCCGCCACCGCCGCGGCGTCGGCCGCCGAGACCGCAGCGCCTGCCGACGACCCGCTCACCCGCCTCGGCGACATGATCGGCCTGGCCGAGGTGAAGCGCGAGGTTGCCGACCTGGTCAACCTCATCACCACCGCCCGGCACCGCGCCGCCGCAGGGCTGCCCGTCCCATCGCTCAGCAACCACCTGGTGTTCACCGGCCCGCCCGGCACCGGCAAGACCACCGTCGCCCGCCTCTACGGCGAGGTGCTGACCCAGCTCGGCGTCCTGGAGCGCGGCCAGCTGATCGAGGCGGCTCGCGCCGACCTCGTCGGCCGCTACATAGGCCACACCGCGCAGTTGACCCGCGAGGTCTTCGAACGGGCTCGCGGCGGGGTGCTGTTCATCGACGAGGCGTACACCCTCACCCCGCGCGGCGGTGGCGCCGACTTCGGCCAGGAGGCGGTGGACACCCTGCTGAAGCTGATGGAGGACCACCGCGACGAGGTCGTCGTCATCGTCGCCGGCTACACCGACGAGATGGAGCGTTTCCTCGCCTCCAATCCGGGCCTCTCCTCCCGCTTCCCGCGCCGGATCGCCTTCGCCGACTACTCCTCCGAGGAACTGGTCACCATCGTGCGCGCCCAGGCGGCGAACATGGGGTACGAGTGCGGGCCCGGCACGGGGCCGCTGCTCAAGGAGTACTTCGACGCGCTGCCCCGCGACCGCTCCTTCGGCAACGCCCGTCTGGCCCGCCAGGTCGTCGAGTCGATGGTCACCCGCCAGGCGGGCCGGCTCAGTTCGCTGGCCGCACCCACCCTGGACGACCTGCGCGTCCTCCTCCCGGCGGACGTCACGGCCGCAGCACCCAAGGTGGCCCCCCGATGAGGCCGCCCGCCCGCCTGCTGTACGGTGCCGGGCTCGCGGCCGCCCTGATGCTGCCCGTGGCCGTACCCGCCCAGGCCACGTCCCTGGCCCGTACACCGACGGCCCTTCCCGCGGCCGACGGGAAGAAGGGCCAGGAACTGCCCGGCATGCCCTCAGCGCTCGACCCGCGGGCCGACGAGGTGGTCTGCACCCCCGCCTCCGAGGAGAAGGCGAAGAAGCAGGACTGGTCGCGTCAGCGCCTCGACCTGGACCGGCTGCACCAGCACTCCACCGGGGCGGGCGTCACCGTCGCACTGATCGGCACCGGGGTCGACCCGGACGCCGCCGGGCTCGACGGCCGGGTCACCGCCGAGGGCACCGCCGCCGACGACTGCGTCGGACACGGTACGTTCCTGGCCGGGCTGATCGCCGGGACCGGCGGGAACATCCCGAGGCTGGCCGGAGTCGCCCCGGACGCGAAGATCCTGGCCCTGCGCGGCACCGACCGGCGGGGGCAGCCCAGCGCCGGCCTCGTCGCGGCGGCGGTGCGCGAGGCGGCCGAGGCCCGGGCCGGCGTGATCGCGGTCGCGGTCGCCCTGCCGCGCCGGGACAAGGCGCTGACCAGGGCGGTCGCCGAGGCCCACCGGGCAGGCGCGGTGGTCGTCGCCGCGGCCACCCCGGACCCGCCGGCCCGGGGCTCCGCCGACGAGATCCCCTCCCGTACCTACTGGCCCGCCGGCGAACCCGGCGTCCTCTCGGTCGCCGACATGCTGCCCGCCGGCACCCGCCCGGACAGCGCCCTTCCCACCGGCACCGTCGACCTGGCCGCTCCCGGCGCCGGGGTGGTCTCCGGTGGGCCGCGCGGGACCGGGCACTACCTCGGGGGAGGCGTCGCGGTGGCCACCGCGTACGCCGCCGGGGCCGCGGCGGTCGTCCGCGCCACCCATCCCGAGGACTCGGCCGGCGCGGTGACCCGCCGGCTGACGGCGACCGCTTACCCGGCCGACATTCCCCAGCTGGACGCCTACGCCGCGGTCACCACGGTCCTCGGCGACTCCGCCGCGCCCGCCGCCGGTGCGGAGCCCGCCGCCGAGACCGTGGCCGTACGCGACACCTCCGGCACCGACCGCGCCACCGGCCGTGCCACCCTCTTCGTCCTCCTCGGCTCGGCCGGTGTCCTCGCCGTCCTCTGGGCCGGTTTCGCCCTCTCCCGGGCCCGTGCCCGGGGCTGGCGCCCGGCGGAAGCGGGCCCACCGGGCAAGGGATGAACGCGTGCGGCGCCCTCCTGCGGGAGGGCGCCGCACGTCCGTACGCTCAGACCTCCTCCACCAGCGCCGTCTGGATCAGCCGCGGCTTGCGGCGGGCGATGTGCAGGGCCCGGCCGGGCGGCAGGTTGAGCGGCTTCGCGTTGCCGAAGAGACGGCCCTCCGTGGGCGGGCAGGAGAGCAGGACGGCCGGGTTGTTGGCCTCGTCGAGGCGGCGGATGAGGCCGTCGCTGAGACCGCGGCCCGCGCCCATGGCGCTGCGGGCGACGACCAGGTGCAGACCCATCTCGTAGCCGAGCGTCAGACTCTCGAAGAGCGGCTCGAAGGGGCTCTGGAAGGAGTTCCCGGAGACCATGTCGTAGTCGTCGACGAGGATGAACAGACGCGGACCGGTCCACCAGTCGCACCGGCGCATCCGGGCCGGGGCGATGTCCGCGCCCGGGACGCGGGTCTTCATCGCGCGGGCCGCGCCCTCGATGGTCTCGTTGAGGTTGTCGAGGGAGATCACGTGCCCGATGCGGTACTCCTCGGGGACGGCGTCCACCAGGGTGCGGCGGTAGTCCACCGCGATGATCTTCGCCTCCGTGGGGGAGTAACGGGCGGTGATGCCCCGGGTGATCAGACGCAGCAGATTGGTCTTGCCGCTCTCGGTGTCGCCCACCGCGATCAGGTGCGGGGTGCGGCTGAAGTCGTGCCAGACCGGTTCCAGGGCGTCCTGGTCGAGGCCGAGCGCGAGGCGCATGCCGCCGCCCTTCGTTGCCTCGGGCGCGGGCAGTTCGGCGAGCGGGAGGCGGTGCGGCAGCATCCGGACCTGGGGGGCGGGACGGCCCTGCCAGTGCCGCGAGATCTCCGCGACCAGGTGGGCGACGCCGTCGCCGAGGTCCTCCAGGGAGCCGCTGCCGTCCAGGCGGGGAAGGCCCGCGAGGAAATGCATCTTGCTGTCGGCGGTGATGCCCCGGCCGCCGGAGCGCGGCACCGAACGGGCCTTGCGGGTGTCGATCTCGGAGTCCATCGGGTCACCCATCCGCAGCTCCAGACGGGTGCCGGCCTGGTCGCGGACCTGGGCGGACAGCTCCACCCAGCGGGTGGTGGTGATGATCAGGTGGATGCCGTAGTTGAGGCCGCGGGCGGCGAGTTCGTTGAACTTCGGGATCAGGTCGTCGTAGTCCTGGCGGACCGTGGACCAGCCGTCGACCACCATGAACACATCGCCGAACGGCTCGTCGGGAAACTCCCCGGCGGCCCGGCGACGCCGGTAGGACTGCATGGAGTCGAGAGTGTGATCCACGAAGAACTGCTCGCGACGGGCCAGCAGCGTCATCACCTCGGCCACCGCCCGGTGCACCCGCTCCGGGTTGAGCCGCGCCGCGACCCCGCCGACGTGCGGGAGCGCGGCGAGCTGGGAGAGCCCGCCGCCACCGAAGTCCAGGCAGTAGAACTGGACTTCCGCCGGGGTGTGGGTGAGCGCGAGGGCGGCGATGAGCGTGCGGGCGAGCGTGGACTTGCCGCTCTGCGAACCACCCGCCACGGCGACGTGGCCGCCCGCTCCGGAGAGGTCCACGATCAGCGGGTCGCGACGCTGCTCGAAGGGCTTGTCCACGAGGCCGACCGGGACCCGCAGCCGGCCGGCGCCGGGCCAGCCGGCGGCGATCAGTCCGCGCGCCTCGTCCGGCGCGATGCCGGGCAGCAGGGCGTCCAGCGGAGACGGCTCGTCCAGCGGCGGCAGCCACACCTGGTGGGCGGCCGGCCCGGAGCCGCGCAGCCGGTCGAGCGCCACGTCGAGCAGGGCCTCCTCGTCCTCGGCCTCCTCCGTCTCCGGCTCCGGGTCGGGCGGGGTCTCCAGCGTGCGGGGCACCACCCAGCCACTGGTCCACGGCACCACCTGGCTGGCCACCCTGGCCTGCACCACCGCACCGGTCCGACGCCGGTACGTCCCCGAGGAGTACGCGGCACGGAACCGGGTCAGGGCCTCCACCCCGGACTTCAGATAGCCGCTGCCGGGCGCGGCCGGAAGCTCGTAGGCATCGGGCACACCGAGGACACCGCGGCTCTCCATCGCGGAGAAGGTGCGCAGCCCGATGCGGTACGAGAGGTGGCTCTCCAGTTGGTGCATGCGCCCCTCGTCCAGGCGCTGCGAGGCGAGCAGCAGGTGCACGCCCAGCGAGCGGCCGAGGCGGCCGATCATCACGAACAGCTCCATGAACTCCCTGTGGGTGGAGAGCAGTTCGCTGAACTCGTCGACCACCACGAACAGGCTGGGCAGCGGGGCCAGGTCCGCCCCGGCGGCGCGGGCCCGCTCGTACTCCAGGGCCGAGGTGTAGTTGCCCGCCGAGCGCAGGAGCTCCTGGCGGCGGATCAGTTCGCCGTGCAGCGCGTCCTGCATGCGTTCCACCAGGGCGACCTCGTCGGCGAGGTTGGTGATGACGGCGGAGGTGTGCGGGAGTTCCTCCAGGCCGAGGAAGGTGGCACCGCCCTTGAAGTCGACCAGCACGAAGTTGAGCGTCTCGGAGGAGTTGGTCAGGGCGAGGCCGAGGACGAGGGTACGCAGGAGCTCGCTCTTGCCGGAGCCGGTGGCGCCGATGAGCATGCCGTGCGGGCCCATGCCGCCCTGCGCGGACTCCTTGATGTCGAGCTCGACCGGGCGGCCGTCCACGCCGACCGCGATCGGCACCCGCAGCCGGCCGGAGCCGGAGTGCCGGTCGAACAGGGTCTGCGGCTCGTGCCGGTGCAGGTCGGGAATGCCGAGCAGGGTGGTCAGCTCGACGTCGGTGTCCAACGGCTGCGCGATGTCGGCGCCGAGGCTCATCCGGCGCGGAGTGAGGAGCCTGGCCAGCGACTCCGCGCCGAGCGGGCCGAGCCGGTCGGGAACGCCCAGCGGCACCGACCGCTCCTTGCGGCTGCGGTCGGTACGCACCAGGCTCACCCGGTCCGGCCCGACGGTCAGCCGCAGCGTGTTGCGGCCGGGCCGCCAGCGCAGCGCCCCGGACGCGTCGAGGATCAGGGCGTTGCGGTAGCCGTGCCCCTCCCAGCGGTGGCCCTCCGGGACGGTGACGCCGTCCAGCACGACGACCGTGTACGGCTCGTCACGGCCGGGGCGGGCGTCCGGGTCGAAGCCGGGGCGCTCGGCGAACTCGGCGCCGAGCAGGTCGTCCAGCTCGGTGAGGTCGGCGGTGATCCGGCGCGCCTGCCCCGCGCCGTCCTCCTCGTGCGGATCCAGCACGTGCGGCAGCCACTTGACCCACTCCCAGTCGGGCCGCCGCTCGTCGCTGACGCAGAGGGCGATCCACAGCTCCTCGGGCGCGTGGAACACCGCGAGCTGCCCGAGCACGGCCCGTACCAGGGCGCGTACGGCGTCGAGGCCCTCCGGCTCCTCGCCGCTCGCCCCGGGAGCCTCCGCGGCCCCTTCGTCCGGCGCCTCCTCCGGGCGCAGCAGGATCCGGGCCGAGGAGCGCAGGTAGAGCCCCAGCGGCTGCTCCGGGATGGTGGAGTAGGCGCGGATGAAGCGGCGCAGGGCGTGCGCGCAGAGGGGTTCGAGGTCCTCCACCGGGCGGGTGGAGACGGGGTTCAGGGTGAGGGCCAGCTGCTGTTCACCGACCGCGAGCCGGACCTCGCCGAAGTCCTCGTCGGCCGGGCGGCGCTCCCACAGCCGGGAGGTGCGGGCCAGCGAGCGGAGCGAGGCGGGCTCCGGGTGACGCCAGGCGAGCGCCCGCTGCTGCTCCGCGATGGTGGTCCGCACCCGCTTGCGGGTCTGGGCCAGGTAGCGCAGGTAGTCGCGGCGTTCGCCCTTCAGGCGCTGCTTGCGCTCGCTGGAGCGGCGCATCAGCTGCCCCAGCAGCATGGCACCGGCGGAGAGCGCCATGACGCCCATCGCCAGATACATGAAGACGCCGTTCCCGCCGCCGGGGCGCAGGAACATCAGCATCATCGACACTGACATCAGCGCCATCGGCAGGTAGGTCCACACCGCCGAGGTGTCGGGCACCGTCTCGGCGAGGACGGGCGGCTCCTGGAGGGTCAATTGCCCCTCGGGCATCTCCGGCCCGCGCCTGCGGGCCGGGCGGCGAAACAGCACGACACTCAAGGAACAGAACCTCCGGTTCACTGACTTTCCGGCCCGCCGAATACCGGCGTACCCGGCAGGGGGAAAGACCGCACCAGGCTGATTCCCGGGGCGGTGCACGCCCCGATGAACGCCGGGTGAATGTCTCGAGCGGATAGCGCGGGGCGGTCAACTTCCGTGATGGCCAACCACCTACCGGATTCGTGGCCCGGCCCGCAGCACGACCGGTGGCCGCAGGCAGTAGTCTGCATTCACGGAACGCGACCTGTCCACGCGGGAGGGGCGGTCGCCGGGTGTGCAGGCACATTTGCCCTGCCCGGCCCCCCGGTTCACGGCCGCGCGGACTTTCCGTACTGTTCGCACATTCCCTCTCGCGGGGAAGTCCTCTGTCAAAGCCTGCACGGAAGACGAGAGTTCTGCTGATGACCGACAGTGCGGTGGCCGAATCGTGCCGCCTGACCGTACGTGCGCCGAGCGTCACCATCGATCTGGCCGTGCCCGCCGACGTACCGGTCGCCGATCTGCTTCCCACCCTCCTGCGGTACGTCGGGGAGGAGGCCGAGGAGGCCGGGCTCGACCACGCCGGCTGGGTGCTCCAGCGGCTCGGCGACGCCCCGCTCGACGAGGAGACCACCCTGGCCCGCGCCGGGCTCGCCGACGGAGCCGTGCTCCATCTGCGCCCGCACACCGAGGCGCTCCCCGAGGCGCGGCTCGACGACCTGGTCGACGGGATAGCCGAGACGGTGGGCCGCCGACTGCACACCTGGCACGCCGGCGCGGCCCGCGGCCTGCTGGTGGGCACCGCCGTGGCGACCGTGGTGGCCGCCCTCCTGCTGGTGTTCCGGCCGGGAGTGACCGGTTCCGCCACCACCCGGGCGGCCCTCGCGGCCGTGGCCGGACTGCTGCTCCTCGCCGGCGCCGGCTCCGCGAGCCGGGCGGTCGGCGACCGGCTCTCCGCCACCGCGCTCGCCCTGCTGGTCGCCCCGTGCTTCGCGCTGGTCGGCTGGGTGCTGCCCGGCGGCGACCTCTCCGGCCCCGACGCGGCAAAGGTCGCGGGGGCGCGGCTGCTCGCGGCCGGCGCCGCGGCGGCGGGCGGCGCTGTCCTCGCGCTCGCCGCCACCGCGGTCGGCGCCCCCGCCCTGCTGGCCACCGCCGTGGTCGCCGTGGCCACCGCGGTCTCCGGGGCCCTGATGGGCTACACGGGCCTGGACGCGGCGGCCGCGGTGGCGCTGGTGGCGACGGTCGTCGCGCTCGCCGCCGGGGCCGTGGCACCCTTCGCCTTCAAACTGGCCGGCATGCGGATGCCCGCACTGCCGTCCTCCGCCGGACAGCTCCAGGAAGGCATCGACCCGTACGCGGGCGACGAGGTCGCCGAGCGCACCGAACTCGCCGGGCGCTGGGTCACCGCGCTCTTCGCCGCCACCGGCACCATCGCCGCCGCCGCCCTGACCGTCCTCGCCCAGCACCCGGACCTCCCCGAGACGCTCACCGCGCTCGCGCTGACCCTGCTGCTGCTCCTGCACTCCCGCGGCCTGGTCCACATCGGCCAGCGCCTCACCCTGGCGGTGCCCGGCATCTGGGGGCTGCTGCTGCTCGCCCGGGCCTGGGCGGTGGACAGCGACGCGGACGGACGCGTGGTGGTCTTCGGGGTCCTGCTCGCCGCGGCGGCCGTCCTCGTGACCGCCTCCTGGATCGTGCCCGGCCGCCGGGTGCTGCCGTACTGGGGCCGGGCGGCGGAGCTGGCGCACACCGGCCTGGCCGTCGCGCTGCTCCCGCTCACCCTGTGGGTGGCGGGCCTCTTCGGCTGGCTGCGCGGCCTGTTCGGCTGAGCACCCCCGTACGCCGGTCCACCAGAAACGAGTTGAGGAGAGGCTGTGCAGTCCAAGCGAGACCAGGTCCAGGCCCACGGTTTCATGATGGGCAGGCTCAGTTCGGGCCTGCTGACGGCCGACCCGGACGCCCCGGAGAGCCCACTGGGCCGCACCACCCGGGGCGTCGTCTTCGGCCTGCTGGTGACCGTCCTGATCGGCGCGGGCACCACCGTCTACGGGCTGCTGCGCCCCGGCGGGAACGACACCTGGCGCAAGGGTGAGCACCTGGTGGTCAACCGCGAAACCGGCGCCCGCTACTTGTGGACCGGCGCCGACGGGGTCCTGCACCCGGTACGCAACTTCGCCTCGGCGCGGCTGATCGGCGGGTCCGACCTCAAGGCCGTGGACGTCTCCACCGCCTCGCTGCGGGACGTCCCCGTGGGGTCCCCGGCCGGCATCCCCGGCGCCCCGGACACCCTGCCCGGGCCCGGGCAACTCGACGCCGGAGCCTGGCACATGTGCGTCACCGGACCGGACGGCGCACTGCCCAGCACCTCCGGCGCCGTGGCGGCCGCGGGCGTGGACCGGCCGGGGGCCACCACCCTGGTCGCCGGGGCGCCGATGGACTCCCAGGGCGTCGGAGCCGACCGCGGGGTGCTCGTACAGGGCCCGGACCGCACCGAGTACCTGGTGTGGCGGGGCAGCCGGCTCGCGCTGGACCCCGACTCCGACGCCCGTAACGCCCTCGGCTACGGCTCCGAGCGGGCGATGCCGGTATCGGCGGCCTTCCTCGACGCCCTGGCCCCCGGCCCCGCCCTGAAGCCGCCCGAGGTGCCGGGGCGCGGAGGCGAGGGGCCGGTCCTCGGCGGCGAACCGAGCAGGATCGGCCAGCTCTTCGAGGTCAGCGTGGTCGGCGGCGGCAGCACGTACCACCTGCTGCGGAAGGACGGGCTGGTGCCGCTGTCCCGGCTCGAGGCCGCCCTCCTTCTGGGCGACCCGGCCACCCAGAAGGACGCCTACCAGGGGCGCTCACCCGAGGCCCGGGCGGTCGGCGCGGACGCGCTGCGTGCGCACGGGGCCAAGAAGACGGCCCCCGCCGGCCCCGCCGCCGGGGACCTGCCCCGTACGCCGCCCGTCCCGCAGTCCGCACCGCGCGGCACCGCGCTCTGCGCACAGGTGGACGGCGGCGACGGCGGCGCCCGGATCAGGCCGGTGCTGGTCCCGCTGACCGGGCTCGCCCCCGTCGCGGTGTCGCAGGGGACTGCCCAGCCGCTGGTCGCGGCCTGTGCCCGGACGGACGCCACGGTGGTACGCCCCGGGCACGGCGCCCTGGTCCGGGCCCTGCACGCGAGCGGCGCCGCACACGCCGGAACCACCTACCTGGTCGCGGACAACGGCGTGAAGTACCGGGTCTCCGCCAAGGACTCCCTGGCGGCACTCGGGTACGCGGAGGGGGACATCGGCTCGGTACCCGCACCGCTGCTCGCCGCTCTGCCGACCGGCGCGGACCTCGATCCGGCAGCCGCCTCCGGCGCCGCGGAGCCCAGGGTCACCGCCCCGAAGTGCGATGCTCCCGGCGCGGCCGGGACAGTCGACTCCCGGCCATGATCCAGGCAAAACCCCCATACGGTGGCGAAGAAAGAGAAAAGGGCGGGGGAGTGGAACTTCGCACGTGACGCGGCGCCGGCGGGGGAGAATTCGGCGTGGTCCGCACGCGGAGGGAAACCTCAGAAAAAGCTCAGATATTTGACCGGCCGTCCCTCCGGGGAATCCTGCGAAAGGGGCGCACGGTAGCGGAAACGGGCCGCCTCGATGACCGTTCGGATTCTCCGGCTGCCCGTTTTCCGTCCGCATCGACCGGTACGGGCGGCCGGCGGGTGGGTCGCGTTCATTTCGTGGAAACCTTCGGACAACTCCGTTGGCATGTAACGATTCTGACGCGCGGAACTATGCTCAAATCTTCCCTGCATACGTTGCGGCGGACGGTGAGTTCTCTTTAGCCTCAGCGGGCAACGGTGCGATGAGAAGTCACTCAACGAAGGGAGCGCGACATGGCGGACAGTGGCCAGAGGCGGGCGGACTATGCCAAGGGCTTGGGAGGTGTCTCCTCTCTGGAGTCGGCCCGGGCCGCGGTCGAGAAGGTCCAGAACAACGTCGCCGAGATCGCCGCGCGTTCGGGCGTCGGCGGTGACGAGGGCCAGGCCCTGCTGAAGCTGTTCCGCAGCTGGAACGGCGAGGCGCAGAAGGTCGTGGTGCAGATCAGCAAGATGGTCGACGCGCTCCAGGAGAACGTGACGTCCGCCGACCGGCTGGCGAAGGAGAACCAGGACCTCACCGAGGTGCTCAACAGCAAGACCAGCCAGGGCGTCTTCGAGGCGCTGCGCTGACCCGTCCCCGGCGGCACCGGCCCCGTTCGCGGAGGCCGGAAACTGTGAGCACCCCCGGGCCCAGGGGCCCGGCCACCTGAGAGGAGATGTCATGGCCGACGGCATCATCGATGTGCAGTACTCCACGGTCCGCAACGCGATCGAGGAACTGAAGCAGCAGACCCAGCAGATCATCACCACCCTCAACAACCTGGAGGACGAGCTCAAGCCGCTCGTGACCTCATGGGAGGGTGACGACCAGCAGATGTACCGCAACGTCCAGGCCGAGTGGGACCAGGCGACCAAGAACATGGCCCTGCTCCTCGGCGACAGCGGTGAGCTGGTCCAGAGCATCCACGACAACCACTCCCGCGACGAGCGCAGGAGCGCCGACAACTGGGGCGGCGTGCGCGCCCGATAGTCCCCGCCGGGGTTCACCTCCGTCCGTACGGTACGGAGGGCGGGCCCCGGCCTTCGCGCGTGCGCCCCACCCGGGAGGCCGCCGAAGCGGCACCCAGCCCCGCCCCCGTTTCCCTCTACCCTGTTCCGCTCCGACCGCAGGAGGACGCCTCATGGCCGGTGAGAAGGCCGACGTCAAGCACTTTGACCTCAAGCAGATGGAGAACTTCCGGGACAACGAGGTGCACCCGGTGTACACCAAGGCGAAGCAGCACCGGGAGGACGGCAGCGGTGAGGAGGGCGAGGCCCACATCCGGCCCCTCGGCCAGCTCATCAAGGGCTACACGACACCGGACAACCTCGGCCAGGACCAGCAGATCCTGCGGCTCGGGCTGATGAACACCGAGAAGCTGATCTCGGGACCGACGCTGATCGAGAGCGTCACCACGGCCGCGACGGCCCTCGACAAGCTGCTCGGCGACCAGATGGACCTCTTCAAGGAGCTGAAGGAGGCCCTCACCGACACCATCGAGGAGGCCGAGAAGACCAAGAACAAGAACCTGGACGCGATCGACGCCCAGACGCTGCTCCAGACCTTCGAAGAGGTCGACACGCTCACCAGCGGGTCCACGGGCACGGAAGCGAAGTAGCACGACCCGCGCGCAGCGGCGGCGAGGACGACACATGACCAGAAGGGCGCCCGGTGGCCGACCAGTACGACGATGAATCCAAGGGCAACGTCGACAAGTACAGGGAGACGGACGGGGCGTCCTCCGACAACTGGGCCGAACTCGTCACGCACATCACCGGCTACCCGGTGCCCGACCGCTCCACCATCTTCGACGAGCTCCGCTCCGACCACGGCGGAAAGCTCTTCCGGATGGACATCAAGGAGCGCAGCCTCGGCCTGCTCGTCAAGGACTCCGGCTTTCTGCAGAACAAGGGCCAGGACTACGACATCTGGTTCTTCGACAGCGGCAAGAAGAGCTCCATCAAGCAGGCCCGGATCGTCTTCGAGGGGCGCGTGAAGTCGGGCGACGAGACCGTCTTCGCCGGTACCGACTCCACCGACGTCGAGAACGTGGTCGTCCGTGAGGGCAACGAGTTCACGGACTACAACAAGGACAAGATGAGCACCATCCCGCTGGCCCGGTACATGAACGGGCCGCGGGCGGCGCTCCTCGCCCTGCTGCGGGGGAACAGCGGGGACGGCCGCTTCAGCGGGGAGGGGGCCGATGAGAAGGGCACCGTCGAGCTGGACACCTTCAACAGCACCGGTGAGTCCTTCGACTACGCGGCCAAGTTCTTCAAGGACCAGGCACCGCTGCTCAAGGAGTGGGAGGACCGCTTCGGCCGGGACGACGCCAGCTGGAAGGGCGAGGCGGCAGACGTCTTCATCAGCCTCATCAGGAAGGTCCGCGAGAACTACGACAACTACGTGGAGACCTTCAACAACACGGCGGGCACCGGAGACCAGAACGGCACCGGCAGTACCGTCTACTCCCGCGCGCTCTCCCTGGGCCGCACTCACCTGGAGGATGCGGCCAGGACCCTGCTGGACAAGTGGCTGATCTGGGCCCGGTCCGACTACTACGACCCTCACCGGGTGCTGCGCTACGTCCTCGACGACCTGGCCCAGTGGGTCGACAGCAACAACGTGGCGAAGACGGACATCACGTCGTACTCGACCCGGTACCACACGTCGATCACCCACCGTCCGCAGGCCGGCTTCACCCAGGTGCACCCGGACTACGGAGACCTCAACGACATCGCGAACTGGGCGAAGGTCGGTGACAAGGCGGTCGACATCTGGAGCCGCGCCGTCGACGAGTTTCTCGTCGCCCCCGCACGCGAGGTGCAGTCGAAGCTCAACAACCAGTTCCTCTCGCTGTCCGACGACTTCACCGAGAACGTGCCCGAGCCCAAGTCGACCAGCACGGCCGGCGAGGAGTACGAGAAGAAGAAACTGGACGAGGAGAAGGAGAAGCTCGAAGAGGAGAACGAGGAGAACCGCCGGTACCAGGACGAGTTGCGTGAGGAACAGCGGCTCCAGCGTGAGGAGGACAAGAAGCTCCAGGACGAGTTGCGTGAGGAACAGCGGCTCCAGCGTGAAGAGGACAAGAAGCTCCAGGACGAGTTGCGCGAGGAACAGAACAACCAGCGTGACGAGGACCGCCGGTACGCGGACGAGCTGCGGGAGGAGCAGCGGCGCGAGCAGGAGGAGGCCGAGCGGGAGGCCGAGGAGCAGGCCAAGCAGATGGAGGAGAGCCTCGGCAACATCAACGGGCCCGGCGGCGGGGGCGAGAACCTCGGCGACCTCGACGACCTGCTGAACCTCAAGCAGGACGTCCCGGTGACCGAGAGCCTCGGTGACCTCGGTGGTCTCAACGCCCCCGGTTCCGGCGACGGGAACAGCCCGAACCCCGACGACGTGAGCAACGCGATATCCGAGAGCCTCGGCAGCCCCGGAGAGGTGAACAACCCGGACGGCGAGAACCAGCAGGCGCCGCTGGGCGGGCCCTTGCCGGGCAGCCAGAACTTCGGCAACCTCGGCAGCCTCAACGGCCCGGGCAACACGAAGAACCCCGCGGACGCGGCCAACGACGCGATCACCCAGAACCTGGGCGACCTCGGGAACCTGAACGACGGCGCGGGCGGCTCCCTCGACACTCCGACCGGCGGCTCGACCCAGCTCGACGGCTCCGGCCTCACCACCGACTTCCCGGACGGCAGCAGCACCTCCTTCGACCCGGACAGCGGGCTGCTCACCACCACGCACCCCGACGGGAGCGTCACCACGCAGGACCTGGGCGACGGCGTCCGGGTGGCCAACCCGGACGGCTCGGTCACCTCTCTCGGCGACGACGGCAAGCTGACCACGACGTTCCCCGACGGTACGACGCAGGTCGTCGATCCGAGGTCCGGTCAGGCCACCTCCACCGCGCCCGACGGCACGGTCACCACCGAGAACCTCGGCAGCCTCGGGGGCCTCAACGAGCGGAACGGGACGGGGGGTCCGGGGGACCTGGGCAGCCTTCGGGACCTGGGGGGCCTCGGCAACATCAACGCCGACCTGCCCACGGAGTCCCCCGGTGACCTCGGCGACCTGGGGACCGTCAACGACCTGGGCGACCTTGGCGACCTGGGGACCGTCAACGACCTGGGCGACCTCGGGAACCTCAACTCCGATGGCGCGGGCCTCACGTCCTCCACGGGCAGCGCGACCGGACTGGAGAACGGCGACTTCGCCACGGCTTTCCCGGACGGCGGCAAAGCGGTATTCGACCCGGACACGGGGCTGCTCACCAGCATCGCTCCGGACGGTTCCAGGGTCACCACAGACCTCACCCACGGGGCCGACGTGACCAACCCGGACGGTTCCGTCTCCTCGCTGGACAACGGCCGGTTCGTCAATTCCTTCCCCGACGGCTCCAGTCACTCCATCGACCCCGACACCGGCATCACCACCGTCACCGACCCGCAGGGCAGGACCGACACGGCCACCCTCGACGAGCTCAACTCGCGCGGGAACGATGGGAGTCCGGACTTCCTCGACGACCTGCGGGACCTCGGCCAGAGCCGTGATCTCGGCAACCTCGGTGACCTCGACGGGAACCGGGACCTCGGCGGTGTCAACGGGAACCGGGGCCTCGATCTCGACGCCCTCGAAGGACTCGGCGGCAGCGGCAGTGCCGGCGCAGGCGGGGGCGGGGGCGGGACCACCACCCGGGACGTCTCGTTCTCCGAGCTGGGGCTCGGCGCTGCCCAGGCCGGCGCGGGGCCCTCCGGCGGCGGCCTCCCCGGGGCGGGCCTCTCGTCCTCGGAGACCCCCGGCCAGGTCGCCCCGCTCTCCGACAGCGTCTCGGCCGGCGCGGCGACCCCCGGGGCCGGGGGCAGCGGCCCGGGAGCTCCCGGCGCCCCGGGTACGCCGGGGAGCCCTGGTATGCCGATGGGCGGAGGCATGGGAGGCATGGGCGCGGGCGGTGAGAAGGGCAACGGCGAGCGCGTGCGCGCCGTCCTGGTCGACGCGGCGGAGGAGAGCGAGCGCCGCAACCGCCGCAGGCGCAGCCCCTGGAACCGTCAGGAGGACAACGACACCTTCCTGGCCCCCGCCTCCCGGGTGACGACCACCGGCGGCAACTCCCCCGAGGAGGAGGCGGAGCAGGAGCGCAGGCCCGCCACCTCCGCCGACTACCTGGAGGAGGACGCGGACGTGTGGGGCACGGAGGAGGGCGGCACCCCGGCCGTCATCGGCAGGTGACGGGCGGTCAGGGCCCTGTTCCGGGCCCGGACGCACCGGCAGGACGCGGAGGCCGTACGGTCGTCCGTGCGGAGGAGAAGACCGAAGCAGAAGGAGGGGAGCGGGCGTGACGGAACCGCTGGAGAAGCGCCTGGAGAAGGCCATGGCCGAGCTGCAGGCGGCCCAGGAGGCGGTGGCGCGCACCGAGCGCGAGCTGCGGACGGCGTCGTTCTCCGCTCTCTCCTCCGATCGCGCGGTCCGGGCCACCTCGGGCCCGCAGGGCGAGCTGACCGGGATCGAGTTCCTGGAGAACAAGTACCGCGACATGTCCCCGCAGGAGCTGGCCGCCAGCGTCCTGGAGGCGGCGAGCGCGGCACGCCTGAAGATGAACCGGCATGTGATGCGGGCGATGGCCCCCTTCGCCGAGCCGAGCAGCAACGTGCCGGAGCTGAAGGGCTTCGAGCTGGACTGGGAGCGCATCTTCGGTCCCGAGGTGCTGCGCGAGGACGACGAGGATCCGGCACGGGGCGGCCCGGCCACCCCCGCCTGGCGGGACGCGCTCGGCGACGAGGGAGAGGACTGACGATGGGACAGCGGTACTACGTCGACCCGCACCGCATCGAGGCCCTGGCACGGCAGTTGGAGGAGATCGGCACGCTCACCAGGAGCATGACCGAGGAGTTCCTCGACGAGCTGGCCCCCACGGTCTCGTGGCCCGGCACCAACAGCGAGTTCTCGCAGAAGGCCAGACCGCAGGAGCAGAAGGAGCGGCAGACCACCAAGGACACCATGCTGTCCATCCGCGACGCGCTGGTGGGCATCACCGACGCCACGGTCAGCAACGTCCGGATGATGAAGGACACCCGCGACCGCAACATCGACGAGATCGAGCACGGCAACAGCCGCCTCGACACCGATGGATTCGACGGCCCGGGCGGGCATGGCCGCCGCTGACCCGCGCAGCGCAGGCCGCTCCCGTACGCGACCGGGAGCGGCCACTCCGTCCTGCCCGGCCGCCCCGCGAGGCGGCCGCCGGTGAGCATCCAGGTATCGCCCGAGGTCAAAGCCATGATCTTCATCCTCACCGGGGAGAAGCTCATGGACGCCGACGAGGATCTCGCCTTCGAGAGCCGTCGGCCCTACTCCGGCCTCGGGCGCAAACTGGAGCGGCTTTCCTCGCTGATCGACAAGTCGGTCCACGACATCGGCGAGTCCATGCCGGACGACCTCGCCAGGTCGTACGGCAAGGCGATGGGCATGCTCGTCGACGACGGCGGCAAGAACTACCTGCGCGACTTCGCCGAGCAGCTCGACAAGATCGCCGAAGGCCGACGCAAGACCTCCATGGACATCATGGAGTCCAAGTGGCAGGTCATCGCCGAGATCATCCGGCTGCTCATCGAGATCGCCATCTACCTGGCGATGTCCTTCTTCACCGGCGGCGCCTCGGCCAGCCAGATCATGATGGCCAAGCTCCGCAGCCGCTTCTTCATCCTCACCACGCTCAGCCACCTGCTCCAGCGGCTGCACCTGGCACCCTCCCTCACCGAGGCGTTCGCCGAGGCGTTCACCACCTTCGCCGTGCGGCTGGCGATGATGAACTTCGCCCCGAACGGCCGCCGCCCCGACGGCATCGACTGGAGCGACATCGGCAAGGCCGCCGCGTTCGGTGCGGCGGCGGGCTTCTTCACGAGCATCCTCGACAAGTTCGCGAAGGACATCGTCAGGAGCTTCGACGGCAACTTCCTGAAGAACGGAACCGACTTCAAGAACAACCCCAACCTGCGGGACACCCCGAACATCGACCTGAAGAACAACGGTCCGACCCCCAACCCCGACCCCAAACCGAACCCCGGCCGCGACCTGCCGAACGACCGCCCCGGCCCCAGCCCGTCCGGGAACGGGCCCATCCCTCCGCCCAGACCTCCGGTCACCTTCCGGGACGGCCCGCTCGCCTTCCGGAACAACCCCGATCTGTGGCGGAACAGCCAGATCCTGCGCTACAACTCCGACCGTCCGGGCGCGCTGGCCGGCCACTACGGGCTCAAGGGAACGGCCGACTTCCTCGCCGCCGGGTCCGGCGAGGCGTTCGCGGAGATCCTGATCAAGGGGGCCTTCGACGGCGACTGGTCCACCAACTGGTCCACCTTCGTCGGCGCGGGCATCAGCAGCCAGGCCGAGTCGTCGCTCACCAGCACGGCCCTGAACAGCGGCGCCGAACTGCGCCACACCATCGACAAGTTGCGCAACCAGCCGCCGCCCACCGCCTCCGACGGCAGCGGCTTCGGTACGCGCGGCTCCGAGGACTCCCCACGCACCGTCGACGGCCCTGACCGCTCCGACGGCCCCTCGCGGACGGACACCACGGGCGGCGACGGGCCCGCACCCGGCGGGCTTCCGCCGGTCGTCCAGCCGACCACCGGCCAGGGTGACGTCACCGGCAGCCAGTCACCGCCGCCCTACGTCGCACAGGACCCGCCGCCCTACGTCCCGGTGGACCCGCCCCCGTACTCCCCGGGCCCGATGCCCGTGACCGCCGCCGAGAACACGCTGTGGCGACAGGTCCACCAGGGCCCGGCCGAGCTGCGCGAGCAGGCGCTGCGCGACCTTGCCGCCGTACGAGGTGGGCAGCCGCCCGGCAGCGCCGAGACCGGTGTACGCGACAGCCTGAACGCCGGCCTGTCGCAGCTGCCCGAGGTTCGGGTGGTACCCGCCGGGAACGGCCCCGCGGCCCAGGTGGACGCCGAGGAGATCCGCAGGGCCCTCGGGGGCTTCGGTACGCCGGTGACGGTGGACCCGCCGATCGGCGTGGGCGCCCCCACATCGGGGGGAGTCCCGGCGCCGTCGGATGGTGACTCGGAAGTGCGTGACCTGGGCGTGATGGGCGGCGGCTCGGACGCGCGCGATCCGGATCGGATCGGCGGCGGCCCGGAGCCGCGCGAGGTGCGGTCCGAGTCCCCGCTCGTCGCGGCGGGCCCCCCGGCCGGCACCGAGGCGCCTTGGCGGCTGACGATCGTCGTCTCGGAGGCGCCGCCACCGGGCGCGGGATCGCCGGAGGCCGCCGCGTTGCTGGACGGCGCCCTGGCCGACCGGGCCGTGGTGCTCGGTCCGCCGGTCTCCCCGGTCACGTCCGACGGGACCGGGGAGACCGGGGAGCCGGTACGCAGCGCCGTCGAGCTGACCCGCGACGGACCCGGCGATCCGGTCCAGGTCCGTCCGCTCACCGGTCCGGAACTCACGGTCCTGCCGGACGGCACCGCGCAGACCGCGTTCCCCGGCGCCGACGTGCTGCTGCCGCTCGCGGCCGCCTTCGGCCCGCCACCCATCGCATCGGCCGCTTTGCCGCCGGTCGGCTCGACAGCCCCGTCGCCGGTCACGTCTGCCGGGCCGGCGTCCGCCACGCCTGTCACACCGACCGCTCCCGCTCCCGCGCCCGCGGCGTCGGCCACTTCGCCGCCCGCGGAGAAGCCCGCCGGCAAGCCGGTCGGTGGCGAGGCCGCACCGAGCGACCCGCACCCGCTCCCCGTGCAGGTGCTCTCGGCCGAGGCCACGGACGTCAAGCAGCCGATCGTCACCACGACCGGCACGGCGCCCGCCCCGGACGTCAAGCCGACGCTGTCCACGGCCACCGACAGCCCCCTCACCGCGACCGACGCCCCCGCCGCGTTCAAGCCGGCCACCCTGTCCAGCCCCTGGACCGAGACGGCCACCGATCTGCTCCTGGAGTCGGGGCGCGGTGACGGAACCACCCCCGCGACCGGCACCGGCACCGGCTCCGGCGGGCCCGAGACGCTGCGGGACTTCCTGCCGGAGGGCGAGTGGTGGCAGTACTACATCGACCCCAAGGACCACGAAGCCGCGCTGGCCGCCTTCCCCGACGACCCCGGCTCCTACTACGACCACGACCGGTCCCCGGGCTTCCAGGCGGGCATGGTCGCGGCGTACACCCGGTTCCTCGCAGACCCCGGCACCGTCGCGGCCCCCATGGACTCCTCCGCGTACCAGGCCATGCACGGTCTGGCGACCGGCCATCTCGGTCGTACGATCGGCTGGTCCGGCAACGGGCCCACCCAGTTCCCGCTGCGCGGTGACGCGCTCGCTCCCGACGTCTTCGACGAGCGCATCGGGGGCCGGGCCCTGGTCTACGACATGACCACGCACAACTGGGCCAACCCCCTGCCCTCACCCCGACCGGTCACCATCCTCACCCGCTTTCTGCACAGCAACCCGGCGCTGGCGACCAATTACACGAAGGGGGCCGCCCCCGGCCTCGTCGACACGCTGTTCCAGCAGCACTACGCGCGGGTCGGCCGGCCCGACGCCGACGACGCGGCCAAACTCGCCTCCATCGTCCGCACGGTCCGGGCGCTGCACGTGGTCCACCCCTTCCAGGACGGCAACCTCCGCTCCAACGTCCAGATCCTGCTGCCCAGGCTCCTCCTGGAACAGGGCTTCCGGCCCGTCGTGCCCGACACCATGTACAGCCTGTTCCAGGGTGGCCATTCCGTACCGCAGATGGTCGAGACCCTGGTCCGCAACGGCGCCCTGGACACAGGGCGGCCACGCCCGGCCCCGGAACAGGCCGCCGCGGACCCGCACCTGGAATCGGGCCGCGGCGACACCGAGACCACCGGGGGGGACGGCCCCACGCCCCCCGAGGGGCAGCCGGCCGTCACCACCCTGAGCGGCCACGCGGTGCCCTTCGCACAGCTGCGACGCTGGGTGCCGGAAGGAGCACACCAGCCCCGACCAGGCCGCGCGGTACAGACGTTGACCATCTCGCAGAGCCCCGCCGAGGACGGTACGGGGCAGAGCGCCGGGCGCCGGGCGCTGCTCGGCCAGGACACCTTCCGCAGCGTGCGCACCACCTCTTCCGAGGCCCCGGCCCCGGGAGCCACCCCGGCCGCGCCCTCCCCTCGTACGGTGTTCACCGGACCGCCGACCGCGCTCCCCGGCGCCGGAACCGAGCGGGGCGCCGACTACTTCGCGGGCCATGGCACTCCCCGTACCGTCACGCTCGGCACCGATGACGCCGCGCATCCCAGCGTGAAGGTCAGCGGGGTGCAGCTCGGCGAGGTGCTCAAGTCCTGGGCCGAGGACGGCGATCAGGACCGGCCGCTGGTGCTCTTCTCCTGCGAGACCGGGCGGCAGCCGCAGATCGCGGGACTGCCGGTGGCCCAGCACGTGGCGAACCGGACCGGGCGCACGGTATACGCGCCGACCACCGAGGCGGGCACGGCCAGGGACCAGGACGGCAACGTCCGCGCGGTGCTCACCGAGGGCCCGGACGGGCCGGGCCGATGGCGGCTCTTCACCCCGGAGCCCGGCGGCGCCGAACTGGACGCCCTGGCACGCGACGCGGGCCTGCACGCGGGCCCGGACCCGGCCGACGCCTTCGCCCGGGCCCGGACCCTCCAGCAGATCCGTACGTTGCGCGACGCCCTCGGCACGGACGCCGAACAGCAGTCCGACGGCCGCGAGTTGCTGGCCGGACTCGGGTACGTCGACGGCCTGCGCTGGCTCGGTCAGGACACGGCTGCCCGCTACGGCGACGGCCGGATGACCTCGGACCTCCTGCGCCGGATGGTCATCGACCGGCGCGGCGCGACGGTTGCGACGACCGCCGGTACGGAGACGGGCCCGGCCGGCACCGCGACCACCGCCGCGGACCCCTCGGCCGACCCCACACCCGAGGAGTACCGGGAGTTCCTGCGCGCCGCAGCCGGGTTGCGGGCCACCGCGGGGCCCGACACCACGCTCGACGCCCTGCTGCCCCCGCCGCCCCCCGAGCTCCCGCCGACCGCACTGGTCTCGCCGGACGACGTGGCCGGGCTCACCTACGCACCCGCCGCCCGGATCACCTGGTCGCTCTCCACCGCCCCGCTGCCCCTCTCCGACCTGGCGCTGAGCCCTGAGGACACCGCCGAACTCGCCCGTCGCCGACCCGATCTGGCACCGGCGCAGAGCCGCCCGGAGAGCCTCACCGAAAGCCTGGTCCTGTTCAGCAAGGACCCGGTGACACCCGGCCCCGCGGACGCCGTGCGCGCGGACGGGCGGGCCTTCCGCCGGCTGCACACCCCGGGGGGCGGAGACTGCCTCTTCCGGGCGCTGCTCGACAGCGCGCGCAGCCGTCCCGTACCCCCGGCATGGGCCGCGCGGGACGTCACCCGGCTGCGCGAGCTGCTGCGCGACCGGCTCACCGGGTCCGAACTGCTCGCCGCGGCGGCCGAGGCGAACCCCGATCCGGTGCTCGCCGTCGTCGACGACCTCCGGATGCGCGCCCTCGCCGGGGTGCAGGACCCGGGCGCGCAGAGCCGGATCACCCAGCGCTGGGACCGGATCGCGCAGGCGGTCGTCACCGACGGCGACGGCCGGCGGTGGCGGCGGATGCTCCGGGACAGCGGCTACCCGCACCTTGCCGAGGTGGCGCCGACCCCCGCCGACGCTCGGCGGCTCGGCACCGACGGGCTGATCCTCGCCGCGGCGGACCTCCCCACGCTGTGGGCGTCGCCCTTCGCCGACGTACTCCCGCAGGCGCTGGCGCACACCCTCGGCCTCGACCTGCGGCTCGTCCAGCCGGACCCGCGGGCGCCGGGGAGCACCTTCGTCACGCCCCTCAACCCGGGCGGTCAGGGCGAGTCCCTGCACCTGTCCTACAACGGCACCGACCACTTCGACGCCCTCATCCCCGACCCGGTGCCCTCCACCACCACCCCGGCGCCCGCACCCACTCCCGCTCCGGCCACCCAGGACCCGGCAGGCTCCGACGTCTTCGGGGAGTGGCTGCGGAGCATGGGCGGGATCACCGAGCTGGACGCCCCCGGTCCGCTGACCCCGGACAAGGGCGATCCCGTACCGCTGGAGACGCAGCTCGAACGGCACCGCCCCGCCCGGCTGTTGACGGGCGAGGACGCCCGGCCGCCGGAGCCCGCGCCGCGTACCGTCACCTTCCAGGACGGCGGCAGGCTGCCCACCGTCCTGATCAGCCCGGACGCCGATCCGGGCGACGGGAGGCCGGGCTCCCGCACGGCCGTCGCCCCCCGCACGGGACTGCTGAACGGCGTCGGCGTACTCACTCTCCGCTCGCCCGAACAGGTCGCCCAGGAGATCCTCGGCAAGCTGCCCGAGAAGCTGCGCGCCCAGTTCGACGAGGCGGAGCTGCTTCGCCTGCTGACCGATCAGCCCGGCGCCTTCACCGCCCCGCGCGGCGCCCGCTTCGTGGGCCGGGAGAAGGCCGGCGTGGGTCACGAGATGACCGTCGAGGCCATCCCGTACCACCGCTGGGAACGCTTCTCCGACGTCGACGGCTCCACGGTCCGGGTGGACACCATGCGGCGCGGCCAGGCCGGTACGGGCGGCGGGCGCAGCGTCGGCGTCGGGCGTCGGGCGGCCGCCGCGGTGGGCATGGGGCCGCCGCTCAACTGGATGCTGAAGATCGGTATTTCGCTGGGCTGGAGCCGCCGGACCGACTACACCCTGGGCACGCAGGCGTACAACCAGTCCGAGTACCGGGCCGTGGACGGCTCGCATCTGCACCTGGACGACGTCCACTACCGGGTGCGGGTGGAGCGCGTCACCGAGGCGCCGAAGGACACCGGGCCGGCTGCCACCCCGCCCGCCCCTGCCCCCCGTTGGCAGCGCGCCCCCGTGCACACCGCGACGTTCGCCGTGCGGGACGGGCTGAGCTGGCGGCTGCCGGACGATCTCACCGTGCCGTTCACGGGGCCGAAGCGGGCGCCCGGGACCCTCACCTTCCCGGACGGCGTCGAGCCACGGATCAGCGACACCGCCGCGCTGCACCTGACGGACCCGCCGGAGGACGTGGCGCTCACCATCTCCGGTGTGCGGCCCGGAAGTTCGGCGCACCGCGCGCTGGTCTCCTACGTCCGGCCGGGGCGGCTGCACGGTCTGTTCGGGCGGTTCTCCGGGCCGGTCAGCGGGCCCGAGCTGACCCGTGGCAGCGGTCAGCACCCGCTCGGGCACCTGGTCGTCGAGCGGTCGATCCCGCACCGGGCCACCCTGGTCACGGAGTCGGTCAAGGCGGAGGTGCGCGACCTCGCCCAGACCACGTACCAGAACCAGCGCGCCCACGTCCGTGACACCCGGTTCGGTGTCCAGGTCACCGCCGGCCCCAGCTACACCCTCATAGGCCAGGAGACCGACGTACGCCTCCAGGGCGGCCCGCTGGTCCGCGCGGACCTCAGCACCGGCCGGGGCCACTACCTCGGCAACGACGCGGCCCGCAAGGTCACCGGCCGCGTCCGCAACCACCCGCTCGCGCTCTACCGGGTGGAGCGCACCCTGATGGTGCGGGGAGCCGGTGAACCGGCGTCCGCCGCCCGCCCGGTCCGGGTGGTCAGCCTGGACTGGATCTCCACCCAGGACGCGCGCCGGCTCGCCGGCTGGGACAGCCGTACGCCCGGCGCGACGGGCCCGAACCCGGACGCCGTGCCGCCGGTGCCGTGGTACCTCACCCGCGAGGACCCGGTGCACCTGGGGGGCCAGGTCCGCGCCGAGGGCTTCCGGCCGGACCAGCGACCTCCCGCCCGGCCGGTCCAGAGCCAGCCGGACCAGAGCCGGCCGGACCAGAGCCGGCCGGACCAGAGCCGGCCGGTCCAGAGCCGGCCGGACCAGAGCCGGCCGGACCAGAGCCGGCCGGACCAGAGCCGGCCGGACCAGAGCCGGCCGGACCAGAGCCGGCCGGACCAGACCCAGCCGGACCAGAGCCAGCCGGACCGGAACGGGCAGCCGCTCCCGGCTCCCGCGCCTGCCCCCGCTCCTCAGGACCCCCTGCGGGCCTTCGCCGACACGGTGCTGGACACGCTCCACCGCTCCTACCCGTCCCTCTTCGTCCCGCCGCTGATGCTGCGGCACCCGCGCCTGGCCAAGCTCTGGTACGGCGACGGGCGCATCCGGACCGCGCTGTACAACGACCGCCAGGTGCGCGAGGCGCTCAACCGGCCCAGCCTGGCCCAGAGTCTGGACGACCTCACGACCACCGGGGTGCCGGTCACCCTCACCGAGGACGGCAAGGTGCGGCGCGGTCACCACACCCTGATCCTGCGGGCGCGCCTCACCGACCGGCGGTTCGAGACCACCATGAGTGAACGCTCGCTGCGCAACGCGGTGATCGGCACCGAGGTCTCCGGCCAGGGGCAGCAGACGTCCACCACACTCTCCGCCGGTGTCGAACTGGGCATCTCGCCGCGCGACCACGACAAGGTGCCCGAGGCCGGGCTACCGCGCCGGATGGGCAACGCCTCCCTCGGCGGCCGTTACGCGAGGACCGACGCCAAGGCCACACGGAACACCGTCGCGGTCGCGCACGACCAGCTGACGTTCCAGAACGGAGCCGACCTCTACAGCTACCGGGTTGAGCTGGGCGCCACCTTCGAGGGCCACCGCCGCCCGCGCGGCTGGGCCCGGCTCGCCTCGGTCGGTCTGCTGGGCGCGGGCGTCTTCGTCAGCAAGGTCGAGGAGCGTCCGCTGTTCAGCCGGGGGACGGAGACCGTGGGCCGGGTGGAGCTGGCCGTGCCGGCGGCACACGGCTCCGACCGCTACGCCCCCACCGACCCTCCGGCCACAGGCCCCGCACCAGGAACGGCGGCGACGGCGACGTCAGCGGCGCCCGCACCCACCCCCGCACCGCGCCCCCTCTCCTCCACCGAGGCCGACCAACTGCTGGACGGCACGAGTCCGTTGCCCCACGACGAGTCGTCCGACCGGCAGCTCGTCCGCAGGCTCCTGAGCGCCCCGCACGTGGTCCTCAGCACCGAGGGAGGCCGGCAGCGCCAGCGGCTCGTCCAGGACACCGCCGACCGCGCCTCCGGCACCTCCTGGCACGTCAGCGCCCCCGGTGCCCCGATACGCACCGCCCTGCGCCGGGCGATGGCGAATCTCAGCGTCGCCGGACAACTCGGCCAGTACCTCGGTCCGTTCGGCTCACGCATCACCGGACTCAACGGTGCGGGCCCGCTCTCCACGCACTACCTGAAGGCAGCGATCCGCGGCGAACTCAGCAACGTACGGGTCACGAGCGACCCGAAGCCCGGCAGTCTCGAAGCCACGATCGGCAACGAGCACCGCGTCGCCGGCAGCTCCAGCGCCGTGTCCCGCGCCACCCTCGGCCTCCAGGGCGCCATCATGCCGTTGCATCGGGTGTCCGGCGAGCAGGCCGTGGTCGGCTCGTACGCGACGGCCCTCCAGTACGCCTGGGGCAAGGGCCGCAACACCTCGCAGACCCTCACCCGGGGCCGCAACACCACCCTCTCCTACACCGGGCGGATGTACCTGGTGGTCGCCGACGCCGTCGAGACGGTCGCGGTACGGGACCGCTGGACGGCCGCGATGGGGGCGGTCGGCACCCGCGCCGGGGCCGGGCTCAGCGCGGCCGCCGGACGGATCTCCGAACGGCTCGGGCGAGGGCTCGCGCCGCGCCGGGCCGCCGCCGCGCTCCAGCGCATCCGCGACGCGGTGATGTTCCACCTGCCGTTGCAGGACGCCATCGAGGCCGGGCTCGCACCGGACGGCCTCGGCACCACCACACCGGGCAACCTCGGCGGCGGCTACCGGCTGCCGCCCTTCCTGCGCAGCCGCCGCTTCCCCACCCACCCCAGCGGCCAGCTCGACGCGAGCCGGGCGGCACTGCGGCTGCTGGGGGAGTTGGAGAAGATCGGAGTTCCCTCGCACGACCGCGAACAGGTCCTCCAGCGCCTCTCGCCGGACTTCCTCCGCTCGCACCTGCACGAGCTGACGACCGACGGGATGACCCTGCCGGTCCGCTACCGCGCCTGGTCCCGCCCGCACCACCTGCCGGTCGGCGGCAGCCCCGGGCAGCTCCGGTTCACGCTGACGCCGGTCACGACCAGGGTGGAACGGCTGCGCACCGGCTACGAACTGGAGGACTACCGCACCACGGCCCGGGACGACGCCAGGGGCACGTCGCAGGACCGCGGGGCCGACGTGACGCTCAGTGCGAGCCGACGCGCGACGGAAAGCGGCGTGCTCGTCGCCAACCCGTCGCTCCAGGGCACCGCGGCCAAGCAGCGGTCCAGCGCCCGGACCGGGACCACCGGCAGCACCGCGATGCCGAACATCGCCACCACCCAGACGCACGCCGAGATCGTCACCTCGTACACCCTTACCGTCACCATGACGGACGCGTCCGGCGAGCTGCTCGGCCCCACCGCCACCGCCCCGGTCGGCAGCCTCAACGAGATCCTCCCGACCAGCCTGCTCACCCCCGAAGGCGACGGCGCCGACGGCACGCTCACCGAGCAGGAAATCCCGGAACCGGAGCGCGCGGTCAGGCTGTTGACGGCAGATCAGGCGCAGCCGGAGGCCATCGCGAAGTGGCGTCGCCCCCCGGTCGGCGACACCGGGGCGCCCGACCCGGACATCCTGCCCTTCGACGACCGGATCGGCTCCGGCATCCTCGCCGTGGACATGGTCGGCGCTGCGAACGTGCAGGACGCCCTGACCCTCGCCACCGCGCGCGCAGACGGCTCACCCGGCGACAGCGACCTCGGCCGACGGCACACGGGAACGGTGCTCGCCGAGCGCGTACGGATGGCCCGCCACACCCCGCTCACCGGCCTCGGCACCGCCCCCGCCCAGGCCCAGCAGGAGGCCACCACCCAGGTCGGCCTGACCGCCGGATTCCGCGAGGCGCTCGGCGTGAACGGTACGCCGCTGCCCACCCAGGCCTCCGCCCACCTCATCGGCCAGTCCCACACCGCCGACTCCCGCCTCTACGCGAAGATGCACCGCCGAGGCGCCCGCCTGCTCGCCGTGGAGAACAAGCCGCGGATGGAGGCGATGCAGCGGCGCAAGACCTCCGACGCGCTGGAGGCGGGCATCGCCGACAACGTCGAGGGCGCGGTGGGTTCGTCGCCAATGGCCGGCACCAGCGACGCGGGTGTGATCAACCCCGGTGCCACGCTCCCGATCGGCGGGGCGAACGACGGCACCACGCTCAAGGGTGCCGCGGACACCACCCTCGGCACCCACCTCAAGGTCGTCACCGACCGCAGCATGCTCTTCGCGGTACCGGTGACCTGGCTGTCGGTGACCGAGGCCGACCACCGGTTCACCGACAGCCGCCCGATGCAGGCGCTCGGCCACCCGAGGCGTGGGCCGCGCGCCGCCGAGGCCGAGACCACGGCCCTGGTCTGGCTGCGCGAGGACATCGCCCGCGACTACGGACTCCTGGACGACACCACGTTCCCCGACGAGGCCCGCACGGCCTGGGACGACCAGGCCAAGGCGGCGGCCGACCTCGCCGCCGCCGAGAAGAACTACTACGACGCCCGCGCGAAGGCCAGGGAAGCCTGGCTCGACCTGAGCGCGGACGAGCGGGCCGCGCTCGGCGACGGCCACCCCGGCCGGGCGACCGTCCTGCCCCGGTCCGTGGCCCAGTCCCCGGCCGTCGCCGCCTGGCAGACGGCCCGCGAAGAGGTACGCCGGTGGGAGCGGCACACCGACGCCGCCGCCGCGGACCACCACCGCCTGCACCTCGCGGCGACCCGCCTCACCGCCCACCACCAGGGCTCGGCCTCGGCCGCGGTGAAGGACCTGCCGCAGGAGTACACCACCCCCGACTGGCGCTCCGAGGCGCCGGAGCCGTACACGATCACCGACGCCACCGACTCCGCTCCCCGCACCCTCACGTCGCCGGACGGCACCATGGTGCGCGAGGTGCACGCCGTGCCGCACGACGGCGCCTCGTTCTTCCACGCGTTGCTCGCCGTGGCCCGGGACCGCGGACGCCTTCCCTACCTCCTCGGCACCGACCTCGCCGACCGGTTCACGGCCGGCCCCGGGGACCCTGCGGTCACGGCCGAGGCCGTCGCCGCCGCGCGCGACCGCCTCGCCTGGGCGTTGGCCGACCACGGCAACGAGGATCTGCTCGACGCCCTGGCGATGGACGCGGCGGACACGTTCACGCAGGACGAACTCGACGCAGCCGGTCTGGAGTTGACCGCCGCGCAGCAGGCGGAGTTCGACGCGCTCGGCCGTCTTCCGCAGACGTTCTGGCCGACGCCCGAACAGCGGGTCGCGCTGGCCACCGCGGCCCTGTCCCGCCCGTTCGCGGCCGAGCCGTCGGCAGCGGACACGACGGACCGGGACGCCGCGGAACCGGCCCCGCCCGAGCGCCGCGCGGGCGACCACGGCGGCGCTGACCTGCTGCCCGCGCTCGCCGCCCGGGTCCTGGGCGCGCCGCTGACGGTGGTGACGGGCGAGGGCCGGCAGCAGCTCTTCCTCCCGCACGGCGCCGATCCGGCGGCGGTCGACGCGGCCACCGATCCGGTGCTCTTCGCCGAGGAGGGCTTCTTCCACGCCACGCTCCCGGCCGGTACCGCGCCCCCGGTCACGACGCCCCTGCCGACGCCCACGACGACGCCCACGTCCACGGCGCCGACGCCCGCGAAGCCCCCCGCGCACCGCAGCCACGCCACCGCCCCCTGGCTGCCGCCCGCCGACGCCACCGGCCCGCGCTACCGCCTGGACCGGGACGGCGTACTCACCGCCCCCGACGGCGCGACCTACACCCAAGGCGCCCCCACCGGCCGGGGCAACGGCTTCTTCGGCGCGCTCTCCACGGCCCTGCGCCAAGCCGCGGGGCAGCCCGGCCCGGACAGCCAGGAGGCCGGGCGGCTGCGCGCCCGCGCCGGGGCGTCCCCCGCCCAGCTGATGCGTCTGAACGGCCTGCCCGGCAACCCGGCGGAGCGCGACGCGCTCTTCACGGCCCCGCCCTTCCGATCCCGCCCGGGCGCACCCGCGCCGAGCCAGGGCGCCCGCGAGGCCCACCTGCGCCGCCACCTGGCCGAGGCCCCGTGGGGCCCGGACGCCGACCGCGCGGTGGCCGAGTGGGCCGCCGCCGCGACCGGCGCCACCGTCACGCTGATCGAGGAGAACGGCACCGCCCACACCTACGCCGGCCCGTCCGCCGACGCCCCCACCCTCCGGCTCCGCCGCCGTGGTGGTGACTTCGTCCCACTGCTCCCGCGCACCCCGGCTCCCGCGCCCAGGACCGGGAACCCGGTGCAGAAGACGCCCACCGGTCCCGTCACCCTGGTCCCGACCCTGAGGTCGGCGACCCGCCGGTTGCCGGTCCTGTCACCCCGGCCTCGCCGGTCACCGGCCTCGAGGGCGATGACACTCCGGCCTCGCCGGTTGCCGGTCCTGTCCTCCCGGTTCCGCCGGTTACCGACCTCGAGGTCGGCGACCCGCAGGTTGCTGGTCCCGAGACTCCGGCCTCGCCGGTCACCGACCCCGAGGTCGGCGACCCGCAGGTTGCTGGTCCCGTCACCCCGGTGCCGCCGGTCACTGACCCCGAGGTCGACGACCCGCCGGTTGCCGGTCCCGTCACCCCAGCCGTCCCCCCGGTTACCGACCCCGCGGTCGACGACCCGCCGGTCACCGACCCCAAGGTCGGCGACCCGCAGGTCACCGGTCCCGACACCCCGGCCTCGCCGGTCACCGGTCCCGTCGCCCCGGTCCCGCCGGTCACCGACCCCGAGGTCGACGACCCGCCGGTCACCACCGGCACCTCCGTACCGGCCCCGCCCGCCCAGCAGCTCGACCCGGTCGCGGTCCCGCTGCCTCTGTCCCCCACCGGCAGCGACCACCCTGGGCTGCCGGGCGAGGAAGAGGCGTACGAACTGAGCACGCTCTCCGGCGCGGAGCCCCAGCCGGAGGGAGGGACGGACCCCGAGGACGAGGGCACGGACTCCGAAAACGAGGACGGCCCTCCGCCTGGGCGGACCCGCGGTGGCTGAGCACGGTGTTCGGCCCGCAGTGGAGCAGGGCTCCGCGCCCCCGGCTCCAGGAGACCTCCGAGGCGCTGTACGCCCTGGTCGAGCAGGCGGCGGCCGGCCGGCCGCCGCGGGCCGGGCTGGCCGGCCTCACCCGCGAGGTCCTGCACCTGCCGCGCCGGGCCCGGGTGAGCTCCCAGGACGTGCTGGATCTAGGGGCGTTGGCACTGGAGGCGTCCTCGGACGACCTGGAGAGCGCCGAGGACCTCGCCGCGTACTTCATCGACCGCCAGATCGAGACCCGGCGGGACGCCCTGGCCGAGAAGACCCTGCTGCGCACCGAGGACCGGAGCCCGGCCGGCCGTGACTTCACCGGGACGGGCCAACGCCTTCCGGAGCCGGCCCCCTACCTCGCCGAGCGCTCCGGCGGCCTCGCCCGGCAGCCCGCGCCGTGGCGCAGCCCGTACGTGGTCGTGGCCGAGGAGGCCGACGGCGGGGGTGTCGAGATCGTCACGCCGTGGCGGACCTTCGTGGTCCGCGACGCCGTGGAGATGGCCCGGATCATCTCCTACGACTCCCGGCGGCCGCGCGGCGCGGACATCGTACTGGCGCTCCCCGCGGCGTTCGCCGCACAGGTCGCCAACCTGGTCTCCGGCACGACGGCCCGCCCCGTCTGGTACCCGCTGGGCCCGGCCGAGGTGGCCACCCATCCCACCACCGGAGACCGCCGGCTGGCGGTGCGCCGGAGCCCGGGAGACACCGGGCCGGGCTGGGCCACGCCGCCACCACCGCAGGACCTCGGCCTGATCCGGGCCGGCATGATCGCCACCTCGCTGTCGGCGGGCCACCACTCGTTCCACGAGGTGATGCGCGGCGCCCAGTTGGCGCTCGACGGCATTCCCGGTCATGACCCGGCACTGGACTACCAGGACAACTGGGGCCGGTACTGGAACGTCCATCCGCTCACCGAGCAGGAACTGCGCGACCACGTCGCCCGGGACGGGCTCTTCCCCGACGAGCACGCCCGGGCCCTGCTCGACACCCCCGCCCCGGCCCGCCCCCGGCCGCCGGCGGTCAACTCCGCAGCGCCCGTCACCGGCCCGGCACCCGGGGAGCCGGCACCCGGGCGGCCCACCTGACAGCGCGACGGATCATCGAGGCCGGAGGGAGACACTCCGGCCGGCTTCGCCACGAGGTCGTCGCGGAGCTCCTGGGTGCACTTCGGGGCCCGGACGTTGCCGGTACGGTGATCGCCTGCCGCATGGAAGGTCCATGTGTCCGGCCGGCCCGTGCGAGGGTTCCCGGTGGCGAGCGATGGGACCGTGATGAGCGAACTGACGAAGCCCCACATCGAGGTTCCGGAGGGTGTCGCGGCCACCGAGCTGACGATCCGGGACATCGTGGTCGGGGACGGACCCGAGGCGCAGCCGGGCAGGGTCGTCCAGGTTCACTATGTAGGGGTCACGTTCGCGTCCGGAAGGGAGTTCGACTCCTCCTGGGAGCAGAACCGGCCGTTCAAGTTCGCCGTGGGCGGTGGCAGGGTCATCAAGGGCTGGGACCGGGGGGTGAGGGGGATGAAGGCCGGTGGCCGGCGCGAGATCATCGTTCCCCCGCGTCTCGGGTACGGCAAGCAGTCGCCCTCTCCGTTGATCCCGGCGGGCTCGACGCTGATCTTCGTCGTGGACCTGCTCACGGTCGTGGGCAGCCCGCCGGAGGCCGCAAGGTAGACGCGGGGACCGCGGCTGCGTCGGGAACAGCCGGCCGGGTCGGAACGGTTGCATCGTCGAGGGACCGGCGCCGCACGGGCGGGGACACGGAGACCACAGGGTCGTCCGCCCCGTCAGGGGCCGGCTCCCCTGATCGCGGTAGGCCCGCCGCGCACCCCGGACCAAGACGTATCCCCGCAGGAGGACCCTTTCATGACCGACCGGCCTTTGACGCTCATGGCAGTACACGCCCACCCCGACGACGAGGCCACGGGAACCGGAGGGATCCTCGCGCGGTACGCGGCGGAAGGCATCCGTACGGTTCTCGTGACGTGTACCGACGGCGGCTGCGGTGATGGGCCGGGGGGTGTCAAGCCCGGCGAACCCGGACACGATCCGGCGGCCGTCGCCTCGATGCGCCGTCGAGAACTCGAGGCGAGCTGTGAGGTCCTGAAGGTCAGCGATCTGGAGATGCTGGACTACGCCGACTCCGGGATGATCGGCTGGCCGAGCAACGACGCTCCCGAATCCTTCTGGCAGACCCCGGTGGAGAAGGGTGCCGCCCGGCTGGCGGAACTCATGCGGCACTACCTGCCCGACGTGGTCGTCACCTACGACGAGAACGGCTTCTACGGTCACCCCGACCACATCCAGGCCCACCGCATCACGATGGCGGCGCTGGAGATGACCACGCTGACGCCGAAGGTGTACTGGACGACGATGCCCCGCTCGATGATGCGGCGGTTCGGGGAGACCATGCGCGAGTTCCAGGAGGACATGCCGGAGCCGGATCCTGCCGAGGCCGCCGCGATGGCCGAGATCGGCCTCCCCGACGATGAGATCACCACGTGGGTGGACACCACCGCGTTCAGCGGTCAGAAGTTCGATGCGCTGGCCGCGCATGCCAGTCAGGGCGAGAACATCTTCTTCCTCGGGATGGGCAAGGAGAGGTTCGGCGAGCTGATGGGCACGGAGACCTTCGTACGGGTCAAGGACGCCACCGGTGCGGCCGTACCCGAGAACGATCTCTTCGCCGGACTCCGCTGACCCGCGCGTCCGGCAGGGGCCGGTTCACAGCCGGTTTCCCCCGTCCGTCGCACCGTGCTGCTGCCGGACGCTCCGAACATCCCGATGTCATCCCTGCCGCGCCCGCCTGCCTCCCCCGTGCGGCGGCCTGGACCTGCGAGGGCCCGAGCCCCCACGGGAGAGTGCGTCCGACGACTGTCGCCAGGGGGCGGTCCCAACCGTTGCGGACGGGGGCCGGACGGTGGATGCCCAGTTCGGTGCGGGCCCGGTCGGGGAGGAGTCCGACCGACGCGTTCGTGAGCAGTCTGACGACCAGCCGCTCCCGTCGTGGGCGTGCGAACCGGCGGAGGAACGGCACCGAGTCCAACGCGGCGGGAGTGGCGTGGAGTCGGGGGCGGAGACGGGCGAGGTGGCGCTCGGCTTCGAGGGACGTGACCGACCCCCGGCGGGCACGGCCACGAGGATGAGCGGTTCGCGCGGCATGCTGGTGGTCCGGGCCGTGGTCCGTGAGGCCGGTGCGGGTGCGCACCGGCCCCACGGCCGGAGTGTGCCGGTTACCGGGTGGAGCGGATGTGGCCGGGCGCCGTCAGCTCAGGTCGAAGCGGTCGAGGTCCATGACCTTGGACCAGGCGGCGACGAAGTCCGTCACGAACTTCTGCTGTGCGTCGTCGCTCGCGTAGACCTCGGCGAGGGCGCGGAGTTCGGAGTTGGAGCCGAAGACCAGGTCGGCGCGGGTGCCGGTCCACTTGACCCGGCCGCTCGCGTCGCGGGCCTCGAACTCGTCCTGCGCCGACGACGTCGACTTCCAGGTGATGCCCAGGTCGAGCAGGTTCACGAAGAAGTCGTTGGTCAGCGTGCCCGGCCGGTCGGTGAGGACGCCGTGCTTCGAGCCGCCGGTGTTGGCGCCCAGCACGCGCAGACCGCCGACCAGCACGGTGGTCTCCGGTGCGCTCAGCGTCAGCAGGTTGGCCCGGTCGAGGAGCAGGTACTCGGCGGGCAGGCGGCTGCTCTTGGCGGCGTAGTTGCGGAAGCCGTCGTACGCCGGTTCCAGGGCGGCGAAGGACTCGATGTCCGTCTGGTCCTGCGTGGCGTCGACCCGGCCCGCGGTGAACGGCACCTGTACCTCGACGCCGGCGTCCTCGGCCGCCTGTTCCACGGCCGCGTTGCCCGCGAGAACGATCAGGTCGGCCAGCGAGACCTGCTTGCCGCCCTTGGCGTTGAAGGATTCCTGGACACCTTCCAGGGCCCGCAGGACCTGGGCCAGCTCGTCCGGGTCGTTCGCCTCCCAGCCGCGCTGCGGCTCCAGACGGATCCGGGCGCCGTTGGCGCCGCCGCGCTTGTCGCTGCCGCGGAAGGACGCGGCCGATGCCCAGGCGGCGGAGACCAGCTGTGCCACCGTCAGGTCCGTGGCGAGCACCTGTTCCTTGAGCGCGGCGATGTCCGCGGCGTCCAGCAGCTCAGCTGTGCGCGCGGGCAGCGGGTCCTGCCACAGCAGCACCTCGGAGGGGACCTCGGGGCCCAGGTAGCGCTGGATCGGGCCCATGTCGCGGTGCGTCAGCTTGTACCAGGCACGGGCGAAGGCGTCCGCGAACTCCTCCGGGTTCTCGTGGAAGCGACGCGAGATCCGCTCGTACGCCGGGTCGAAGCGCAGCGACAGGTCGGTGGTGAGCATCTGCGGCCTGTGCTTCCTCGACGCGTCGTGCGCGTCCGGGATGGTCGCCTCCGCGTCCTTGGCGACCCACTGCTGCGCACCGGCCGGGGACGTGGTCAGTTCGTACTCGTAGGCGAAGAGGTTGTGGAAGAACTCGTTGCCCCACTTCGTCGGGGTGCTGGTCCAGGTCACCTCCAGCCCGCTGGTGATGGCGTCCCCGCCTTTGCCCGACTTGTACGAGCTGCGCCAGCCCAGGCCCTGCTCCTCCAGCGGGGCGCCCTCGGGGTCCGCGCCGACGCTCTCGGCCGGGCCGGCGCCGTGCGTCTTGCCGAAGGTGTGGCCACCGGCGATGAGGGCGACGGTCTCCTCGTCGTTCATCGCCATCCGGCGGAAGGTCTCGCGGATGTCGCGGGCGGCCGCGATCGGGTCCGGGTTGCCGTTGGGGCCTTCTGGGTTGACGTAGATCAGGCCCATCTGGACCGCGCCGAGCGGGTTCTCCAGCTCACGGTCGCCGGTGTAGCGCTCGTCGTCGAGCCAGGTGGTCTCCGGGCCCCAGTAGACGTCCTCCTCCGACTCCCAGACGTCCTCGCGGCCGCCGGCGAAGCCGAAGGTCTTCAGGCCCATGGTCTCCAGGGCGACGTTGCCGGTGAGGATCAGCAGGTCGGCCCAGGACAGCGCCTGGCCGTACTTCTTCTTGACCGGCCACAGCAGACGGCGGGCCTTGTCCAGGTTGCCGTTGTCCGGCCAGCTGTTCAGCGGGGCGAAGCGCTGCTGTCCGGCGCCCGCGCCACCGCGTCCGTCGCTGATGCGGTACGTGCCGGCGCTGTGCCAGGCCATCCGGACCATCAGCGGTCCGTAGTTGCCGAAGTCGGCCGGCCACCAGTCCTGCGACGTGGTGAGCACCTCGGCGATGTCCCGCTTCACCGCGGGCAGGTCGAGCGCCTGGAACGCGGCCGCGTAGTCGAAGTCCGCTCCGAGCGGGTTCGCCACGGCGGGGTTCTTGGCGAGGATCTTCAGGTTGAGGCGGTCCGGCCACCACTGGCGGTTCCCGCCGCCCTGCGTGGGGTGGGCCGCGCGCCCGTGGGCCACGGGGCAGCCGCTCGCCTGAGCCCCGGGCACCTCGGGGATGGCCGTCTCGGGCGAATCCGGGGTGACGGGATCAAAGACATGCGACTCGTGGTTCTCGGTCATGGCAATCCTTCCGGACCCGGCGGGTCGTGGGGGCGCTGAACGGGGAGGAGGATTCAGGCCGTGCAGAAGGGGCACGTCGTGTGCCAGGGTCTCGCCGCGGGCCGCCCGAACGCCTCATGGGCCACCGGACCGGACGGTCCCGGGCGGTGCGACGAGGACGGTGCTCGGCCGGCGCTGCGCGGTCGACCGGCGGTGTCCCGTCACGTGTCTCTGCTGCCGTACCGGAGCCTTCCTGTCTCTTGGATGTCGCCGGGACCGATCCTACGATGGACTTCGTCCAAGTCAAGAAGTGCGCTAAAACGATAGTGACCTAGGTGCGGCGGCGTCGGATTCTTCCGGGGGCCGCGAGTCCCCGGCGAAGCGGAGCGGGTGAGACGGGATGAGCGACCTCCTTCAACGGCTGCGGCGCCGTGGCTGGCGGTTGACCTCGCAGCGGCGTGTCGTCGCGGAGGTCCTCGACGGCGACCACGTGCACCTGACGGCGGACGAGGTGCATCTGCGGGCCGCCGCACGACTGCCCGAGATCTCCCGCGCGACCGTCTACAACACGCTGGGGGAGCTCGTCGCGCTCGGCGAGGTGCTGGAGGTCTCCACCGTGGGCCGGGCCAAGCGCTACGACCCGAACGCGCGCCGCCCCCATCAGCACCTGGTGTGCTCCGGCTGCGGCACGGTCCGTGATGTCCACCCGGTCGGCAACGCCCTCGGCGACCTGCCCGAGACCGAGCGGTTCGGGTTCGCCGTCGGCTCGGTGGAGATCACCTACCGCGGCTTGTGCCCCGCCTGCACCTGACCGCGGCGGGATCGGAGCGTGCGCTGGTCCGGGGACGGTGCCGGGAGTTATGCGCTGCCGCTCGTGGGGCGGGAGGCGGCCGGGGAACGCCGTTCGGGGGAAGAGACTCCGTCACCGTCGGGCCGCTGGAGGCGCAGTTCGCTCCCGGGTGCGAGGACGCCCAGGCCGAACAGGTCGACGACCTGGTTGATCAGCGCGTCGGCCCGTGAGGCGTCGAGGTAGTTGTCGACGAACATCTGGGAGAGGCCGTACGCCAGCGCCTGGGCGGCGATTCCGATCAGCTCGGGATCGGCTTGTCGTCGCTCACCGCGCTGCTGCCCGGCGATGATCAGATCGGTGACGCCCTGGGTGAAGGCGCGATACCACTCTTCCAGGGCGGGCGTTCGATCAGCGCCGAAGCGAGCGCCGCGCAGGAGCGCGAGCCGATGCGGGTGGGTCAGCGCGTACCGCACGAACGCGGTACCCGGAGCCCGGAACGGGACGGAGGTGGCCGAGGCGACCGCTTCCGTCTGGGTCGCGCCGAAGTCCACGGCGACTGCCTCGGCGACCGCGGTCAGCAAGGCGGCCCGGTCGGGGAAGTGCCGGAACGGGGCCCCGGGGGAGACGCCCGCCCTGCGGGCCACCTCGCGGACGGTCACCGCCTCGGCGCCCGCCTCGTCCAGCAGGTGGACGGCATGCGCGACCAGCGTCACCGGCAAGGATCCGTGGTGATAGGGCCGCCGCCCGGGTGCTCATGGAGCCAGTCGTACCACACCTTGACACGCGGTCCGGAGCCACATGTAATCGGCGATTACACAAATGTATTCGCTGATTACATTGGAGTGTTCATGGACCTGCGTCGCGGCGGCCGGGGCCACGAACGTCGTCGTCACCAACGCCTGGTCCGTCCCCGAAAGCCCGGCTTCACCTTCCACGGCCAGCGGGTCCACCGGTGACCGCCCGGCGCGGCGCCGACGGGCGGCTCACATCGTTCGGACGCGACGGTCTGGTCTTCGACGTCGTGGACCAGGGGCCGCTCGACGGTGAGGTCGTCGTGCTCCTGCACGGGTTTCCCCAGACGGCGCGCTCCTGGGACCTGCTCGCACCGCGGCTGCACGCGTCGGGATACCGCACGCTGGCGCCCGACCAGCGAGGATACTCACCTCGGGCCCGGCCGCGCGGCAGGTTCTCCTACCGCATGTCCCAGCTCACCGAGGACGTCGTCGCCCTCATCGAGGCGGCCGGACCCCCCGGCCGCAAGGTGCACGTCGTCGGGCACGACTGGGGCGCCGCGGTCGCCTGGACGCTGGCCGCCTCCCGGCCGGACGTGGTGGCCACCCTGACCGCCCTCTCCGTCCCGCACCCCGCCGCCTTCATGCGGGCCCTCTTCACCAGCCGCCAGTTCCTGATGTCCTGGTACATGTACGCCTTCCAACTGCCTTGGATACCGGAGCTGTTGATACGCCGCCTCGATCCGGCCGTGGCGCCACGCGTCATCGAGCGGATGGCCGCCGGGCAGTCCGCGGCCAATCTCGCCCGGGACATGGGGTTCCTGGTGGCCTCGGGCGCTCTCACTCCCGCCCTCAACTGGTACCGGGCGATGCCCTTCAGCACAGCGAGCCAGCTGACCAAGGTCACGGTCCCGACCCTGTTCATCAACAGCGACAGCGACCCGGCCCTGGGCCGGACAGGCGGCGAGCACACACGCCGGTTCGTGACCGGCCCGTACACCCTCCACACCCTGACCGGAATCGGGCACTGGATTCCGGAGCAGGCCGCTCCCGAAGTGGCGGAGCTCCTCCGCGTTCACCTCTCAAGCACGCACCAGGGACCGGAACGGAGACCGTAGAACGTATCGGGTGCCGTTCCGCGGTCGGTCACGGCGGCAGGTGGCCGCCCCGCGCACGGGCGGCCTGTCAGCGGGGTTGTCCTTGAGGAAGTTGCGGGCGTTCTCCTTGCCCTGGCCGAGCTGGTCGCCCTCGTACGTGTACCAGGCGCCGGCCTTGCGGACGAAGCCGTGCTCCACGCCCATGTCGATCAGTCCGCCCTCGCGGCTGATGCCCTGGCCGTAGAGGATGTCGAACTCCGCCTGCTTGAACCACCGAGGCGTAGAACTTCAGCGCCCGGCCACCGGTGGTGGTCTCCGGGGAGCCGAACATCACGCCGATCTTCTCGCGGAGCTGGTTGATGAAGATCGCCGTCGTCCTCGTCCGGCTGAGGGCGCTGGTGATCTTGCGGAGGGCCTGGCTCATCAGACGGGCCTGGAGCCCCATGTGTGAGTCGCCCATCTCGCCCTCGATCTCCGCACGGGGCACCAGGGCCGCCACGGAGTCGATGACGATCAGGTCGATCGCGCCGGAGCGGATCAGGATGTCGACGATCTCCAGCGCCTGCTCACCGTTGTCCGGCTGGGACAGGATGAGGTTGTCGGTGTCGACGCCGAGCTTCTTCGCGTACTCCGGGTCCAGCGCGTGCTCGGCGTCAATGAACGCCACCGAGCCACCGAGCTTCTGCGCGTTCGCCACGGCGTGCAGCGTCAGCGTCGTCTTGCCGGAGGACTCCGGTCCGTACACCTCCACCACA
>NZ_JOEZ01000031.1 GCF_000721175.1 Streptomyces anulatus | reverse complement strand
CGTGCTGGAGGAGGTACGGGGAGGTGGTCTGCGCAAGTCGGTTGGCCATGGGCCCAATCCTCGCGCACCCTCCCCCACGACACCCGCGCGCCACGGGGCAGGGCGTGAACGGGCAGGTGGCGAGGGTGGGCGGACACGGGCGCGCAGGTGCCCGGTGCTACCGTTCCGGCACCCCGGCCCCACACGGATCCCTGCGCTGCCTACCGGACGAAAGGGCACAGGACCATGACCGTGCCGCCGCCTTCCTCCTTGCCCTCCGGACCTTCCGGACCCTCCGTGCCGTCCGCGCCCGGCCCGCACGGGCCGCCGCCCTGCCCGCCGGTGTCCCCGCCTCCGCTCAGCGGCCTCGCCGTCGCCTCGCTCGTGCTGTCGTTGCTCGTCTGCCTCGCGCCACTGGGACTGGTCCTCGGCATCGTCGCGCTGGTGCGGATCCCCCGCACCGGCCGCCGCGGCAAGGGGCTCGCGATTGCCGGAACGGCCGTCGGTGGGGCGGTGGTCATCCTGACCGCCCTGCTGCTGGTGATCGGCGGGGCGCGGTTCACCGCGTGGACGGAGGAGGGCGAGAGCCTCTTCGGCCCCCAGGAGCCGAAGGCGGGAACGCTGTTCGACCTGAAGGCCGGGGACTGCTTCGCACCGGCGGGCGGGCTGTTCTCCGCCCAGGAGAGCGAGGACGAGCGGATGACGGACCCGTCCGTCGAGATCGTGCCGTGCGACGGACCGCATCCGGCCGAGGTGTACGGAACGTTCCGGCTGAAGGGCGACCATGCCATCTCCGACCCCGCTGCCATCGCCGCGCAGGCCTTCGAGGGCTGCGTGCCACTGCTCCACGGCTTCGCGCCGGACACCTGGACCCTGCCGGCCGTCGAATTCTCCTTCTACTACCCGGAGTCGGTCAGCGCGACCGGCGGGGACCGGACCGTGCGGTGCTGGCTGGGCGCGGAGGCCGGTCTGCCGGAGGCTTCCTTGCGGCAGGACCCCGGCACATGGGACGCCGGTCAACTGGCGTACCTGAAGGCGATGCGGCCCTCGGCCGAGGCCTGGTTCAGCGTCCCCGAGCAGGTGGACACCGACCTCGCCGCGGCCACGGCGTGGGCCGACCGGATGGCGGAAGGCGGGGCCGAGTCGGCGAAGCTGCTGCGCGCGGTCGACGGCCTCCCGGCGCGGGCACGCGGCCCGGTCACCGCGCTCGCGAACCGGCTCGACGCCCTCTCCGGCATCCACCGGTCCGCATCGAGGGCCCCCACCCTGGCGGAGTTCGGCAAGCGCTGGGACTACAACGGCGACGAGGACGAGTCCGCGGAGGAGTGGGAGGCCCGGCTCGTTCTGGGGCTGCCGGTGGAGGACGAGGAGGAGGACGGCGGGGAGCAGCAGTGAGCCGTCCGCCTACGGCTTGACCCTCCCCTTGCCCTGCGCCCCTCGCGCCGGAGCGCGCCACGCAGGACACTTGACCCCGACGCTGGATATCCGACGCTTGGTATCCGACGCTCCGGAACCCGAGGTCCGGAGCGCGGCACTCGGAGGGGGACACATATGCGGGACAGCCATCGGGCGGAAGCCGAGAGGCTGTTGGTGCGCGCCGTGGAGGAGGAGACGCGGCGCACCGGCGGACGGACCGATGCCGGTGCGCTGATGTCGCGGGCGCGGGCCGCGCTCGACACCATGGCCGCCAGCGCGGGCGAGGAGTACGCCGCGTACACGCAGGCGCTGGACTCGGTGGCGGTGTCGCAGCGCCCGCTCTCGGAGCGGTTCAGCAGAGCGACGCTCGGAACGCCCATGCTGGTGACGGGAGTTGCCGCGGCCGCCGCGTTCGGCGCGGACCTGGCGCTCGGCGCGGACACCGGCCTGGCCCTCGGCGCGGGCGCGGCCGTCGCGGTGGCCGGCACGGCGACGACCGTGGCGAAGGCGACCGCCTCGCACTGGCCCGCCGCGCACCGCCGCGCCGGAGCCGCCGGACAGCCGGGCGGGGCCGAGCAGTTGCGGCTCCAGTGGCTGACCGCCCTGGAGGTACGGGGCATCCGCCCGTACCTGGACCAGCAGCGCATGCTGACCCCGGCCCCCCGCACTCCGAAGAAGCAGGCCACTTCGGCGGTACGGCAGTTGCGCGGCGGCGACCGCAGCGCGGCGGCCCGCACCCGGGTGGTGCTGGAGCAGTCGTTCGGCCATCTCCCGCAGGCCGAGGGGCCGTTCAGCGGGCGGCGGGCCGAGCTGGCGCAGATCGCCCAGTGGGTGCACGCGGCCCGCGCCTCCACGCGGACCCGGCCGACCGTCGTGGTGCTGCACGGCGAGCCGGGGTCGGGACGGACCGCGCTCGCGGTGCGGGCCGCCCATGCGCTCAAGGACCAGTTCCGGGGCGCGTGCGTGGTCGATCTGCGCGGCCAGGTGGCCGGGGAGAGCCCGCTGCCGACCCGGGACGCCCTGCTGCATCTGCTGAACCGGCTGGGCGCACCGCGCGAGCAGTTGCTGTTCCGTGAAGGCGCTTCGGCGGAGCAGCAGGTGCGGCGGCTCGGCGAGCTGTACCACCAGCACCTCAACGGGACACCGGTCACCATCGTGCTCGATGACGCGACGGATGCCGGTCAGGTGCGGACGCTGGTGCCGGAGCGCTCGGACAGCCTGGTGATCGTCACCGCCCGTGAGCCGCTGGAGCTGCCCGGGGACCTGCCGGCCTGGGTGCACCAGCTGCCGGTCGGCCCGCTGGACGCGGCCGGCGCGGAGGAGCTGCTGCGCGAGGTCGCCGAGGAAGAGGAGGCCGGACCGTACGACTACCCGTCCACGGACGCCGTGGTGGAGCTGTGCGGCGGGCTCCCGCTGGCACTGCGGGTGGCCGGTTCCGCGCTCGGGGCCCGTAGCCGGCACACGCTGGCGGAGGATCTGGGCGCGTACGGGCCGGTGGCCCCGGTGGAGCGGGCCCTGTGGCTGCGCTACACGGACCAGAGCGAGCAGGCCCGGCGGTTGCTGCGGCGGCTCGCGCTGGCGGGCCGGGCGAGCCTCGGGGCGGCAGCGGCGGCCTCGCTGCTCTCGGCGGACGAGCAGGAGGCGGAGCGGCTGCTCACCGTGCTGGCGCGGGCCGGGCTGCTCACCCGCGTACGGGGATCGCGCTACCGGCTGCACGACCTGGTGCGGGCCTTCGCGCTGGCCCGGCTGCTGGACGAGGAGGAGCCGGCCGAGCGGACGGCGGCGCAGGAGCGGCTGCTGACGAACTACGCGGAGCTGGCCGACGCGGTGATCCGGATGGTCGACGGGAAGATGTCGACCCGCGCCGGGCAGTTCGGCTCGCACGGCTTCGGTTCGCTGGACTCGGCGCTGCGCTGGCTGGACGACGAGTCGAGCTTCATCACGGCGGCGCTGCGGCACGCGGAGGGCGTCGACCAGGGCACGGTGCTGCATCTGCTGGGCGCGCTGTGCGACTACTGCCTGCTGCGCGGCGACCTGTACCGCCTGGGCGAGATCAGCGAGCTCACTCAGGCCGTGGACCACGGTCTGCTGGAGCGGTCGGTGCAGTGGCGTACGGGCATCGCGGCCCGGCAGCTCGGCGAGCTGGACAAGGCGCGCACCACCCTGTCCTCGGTCGTCGGCCTTTACCACGAGGCGCAGAACGACGCGGGCGAGGCACTGGCCCTCTGCTCTCTCGGCATCACCCTGCACCACCAGGGCAATCTGACCGAGGCGGCGGCCCGGCTCGGCGAGGCGCTGGCCCTGCAGTCCTCCGAGGCTCAGGCCGAGGACCGGGCCTGGACCCTGCACGCCCTGGCCGCCGTGGAGCGGGACCGGGGCGATCTGGCGAAGGCGCTCACGCTGCTGGACGACGCGCTGCGCCTGCACCGGGAGGGCGAGTCGCTGCACGGCGAGGCCTGGACGCAGTTCCAGCTGGGGCAGGTGCGGCTGCGGACGGGCGAGGTGGCGGCGGCCGAGGAGGCGTTGAGCACCGCCCTGGAGCTGTACGGACGCACCCGCGACGGACGCGGTGAGGCGTGGGCGATCACCCAGCTGGCCCGGGCCCGGCTGCTGGACGGCGATCCGGCGGCCGCGCTGGAGCAGTTGCGCGATGCGCTGGCCCGGCACCGGGACAACGAGGACGCGCGCGGTGAGGCGTGGACCCTGTACTACCTGGGTCAGGCGCTGGAGGAGGACGGGGACACCGATCAGGCGGTGCGCGAGCTGGAGCGGTCCCGCACGATGTTCTCCCGGATGCGGGACGTGTACGGGCTGGCGTGCGCCCGACACCATTCGGGCCGGGTGACCCGGGACCAGCGGGCCGCGCAGACGGGCAACCTGCGCAATTCGGGGTTCGCCCGGCAGCTGCTGATGGACGCGCGGGCCGATTTCCGGCGGATCAAGGTGCCGTACGGCCAGGCGTGGGCGTGCGTGGAGCTGGCGTTGATCGACGCGGGCAACGGGCGGGCGCCGCAGGCGCTGGAGCTGTGCGGTGAGGCGGCGGAGCTGTTCGCCTCGTACGGGGACGCGCGGGGTGGCGACTGGGCCAGGTTCCTGCGCTGCACGCTGCTGCCGTACGCCTCGCCCGGGGGCATCGAGGTGGGCACGGCGGTCGCCCAGCAGGAGCTGGCCGAGCTGATGGAGGCCCGGCACCCGGCGCGGGACGGCAAGCTGGAGCAGTCCGCGGCGGCGTTCGCTGTGGCCCTGGAGCGGGGCGTGGACCTGGAGGACGGCTGGCAGGCGTGGCGGCTCGGCCTGACCCCGACCCGCACCGCCGGCCAGATCATGGGCGTGCCGACGGAGCCGGCCCGGCCGTGACGACGATGACGGGACGGCCGTGACCGGGCGGGCGGCGGAGACCGGCGCCCGTACCCGGACGCGCCGTACCCGCACGCGCCGTACCCGTACTCGCCGTACGCGTACGGGATGAGGAGTGCGCCGGCACGGGGCCCGTACCCGTACGGGGTGAGGGGCGTCCGGCACCGGGCCGGACGCCCTCCTTTGACGCGCGCGGTTCCCGGCGCGGGGTTACTTCCGGGGGGAGGACGCCCCGTCGCCGACCGGTTCGGCGGCCGCCGCCGGGTCGGGGGCCTCCTCGAAGTTCACCCGGCCCATGTGCCGGTTCATCGACTTCATCAGCGCCCACACGCCGACGGCGAGCGCCGCGAAGACGAGGAAGCCGAGGACGCCGGGGGTCACCTTGTTCTTGTCGAGCTCTTCGGCGGCGAGCGGGACGAGGTGCGTCAGTGCCTGGGTCGCGTACATATCAGGCATTGTCGCGGATGCCCGCGAAGAGGTCGCTCTCGGGGAGGGAGGTATCGACCAGGGACTTCGCCAGCTCGTACTCCTCGGTCGGCCAGACCTCGCGCTGGATGTCCATCGGAACCCGGAACCAGCCGCCCTCCGGGTCGATCTGCGTGGCGTGCGCGATGAGCGCCTTGTCGCGGATCTCGTAGAACTCGCCGCAGGGAACGTGCGTGGTCAGCGTGCGCTCCACGCGCTCGAACTCCCCCCAGCGCTCCAGCCACTCGCCGTACGGGGACTCCAGGCCCCGGGCGAGCAGCGCCTCGTGCAGGGCGACGGTGCGCGGCCGGTTGAAGCCCTGGTTGTAGTAGAGCTTCCGCGGCGTCCAGACCGGGCCGAACTCGTCCTCGGGGAACCGCTCCGCGTCGGCCGCACCGTCGAACGCGATCATCGAGATCGTGTGCGTCATGATGTGGTCGGGGTGCGGGTAGCCACCGTTCTCGTCGTACGTGGTGATGACTTGCGGCCGGAACGCGCGGATCTTCGCCACCAGGCGCCCCGCGGCGGTCTCGGGGTCCTCCAGGGCGAAGCAGCCCTCGGGCAGCGGCGGCAGCGGGTCGCCCTCGGGCAGCCCCGAGTCGACGAAGCCGAGCCACTCCTGCTGGACGCCCAGGATCTCGCGGGCCTCGTCCATCTCCTTCTTGCGTACCTCGTGGATGTTCCGCTCGATGTACGCGTCGCCCTGGAGCTTCGGGTTGAGGATGGAGCCGCGCTCGCCTCCCGTGCAGGTCACGACCAGCACGTCCACCCCCTCGGACACGTACTTGGCCATGGTGGCCGCGCCCTTGCTCGACTCGTCGTCGGGGTGGGCGTGAACGGCCATCAGTCGCAGCTGCTCAGTCAAAGCTCGATCCTCAGTCATTGGTCGCTCTGGTCGATCATGGGTCGATGGGTCGATCCGGTCTCTGTCTCATCAGAGGTGCCGGCCCGCGCGACACCGGTGTGGGGCGCGGTCGGGTGGCGGGCGGGCGGCTTCTATAGTGACTGAACGAGGGGCTGGAAAATTCCTCGATGCCCGGCCCGGAGGGAACGATCATGACGGCGGTTCGTGAGGCTGCGCCCGAGGGGCGGTACGGCCGGACCGAGGATCAGCGTGCGGACCGCAAGCTGAAGATCGTCGGATCGGTCCTGGGCGTCGCCCTGCTCGGCGTGATCGGCTGGATCGGTTTCGACTATGTGGGCGGCCAGGGCATCAGCGCCGAGATGATCAAGTTCAAGGTCGTCTCCGACACCCGGGCCGACGTCCACCTGGAGGTCCGCAAGGACCGCGACGGCCACGGCTACTGCCTGGTGCGGGCACTCAGCGAGGACGGCTCCGAGGTGGGCCGCAAGGAGGTCCGGTTCGACCGGGCCGAGGACCGGATCGACGAGGTCGTGAAGGTGGTCACCCGGTCCAGGGCGACCGCGGTCGAGCCGATGGGCTGCACCGCCGACGACGGGCCGACCGGCTGATCGGAACCGCACCCCTTGTGACCTGCGACGATACGGGTCACAGCGGCCGGTTCGGGCGTGTGACGCTTTACCTTCTCCCCCTTTTCCTGCGGAATTGTTAGGCTCGTGGTTTCGCCCACCCGGAGAAGCACATGCTTCCGGGTAGGGCGATGCTTTGTATTCCCAGCACCGACGAGGAGCACCTGTGACCCAGACCAGCGAAAACGTCACCTGGCTCACGCAGGAGGCTTACAACCAGCTGAAGGCCGAGCTGGAGCACCTGTCTGGGCCCGCCCGCACGGAGATCGCCGTCAAGATCGCGGCGGCCCGTGAGGAGGGTGACCTCCGGGAGAACGGCGGGTACCACGCGGCCAAGGAGGAGCAGGGCAAGATGGAGCTGCGGGTGCGCCAGCTGACGCAGCTCCTGGAGCACGCGAAGGTCGGCGAGGCGCCGGCCGACGACGGCGTGGTCGAGCCCGGCATGGTCGTCACGATCGCCTTCGACGGCGACGAGGACGACACGCTGACCTTCCTGCTCGCCTCCCGCGAATACGCCAGCGGGGACATCGAGACGTACTCCCCGCAGTCCCCGCTCGGCCTCGGCGTGAACGGCAAGCGGACCGGTGACGACGCGGAGTACGAGCTGCCGAACGGCAAGACCGCGACGGTGAGGATCCTGGCGGCGAAGCCCTACTCCGGCTGACCCGGCCCACCGCGACGGAACGACACGGGAGCCCCGGCCTCATGGAAGGCCGGGGCTCCCGTGCGTCGTCTCCCGCGCCCGCGCGCGGGGGCGTCGTGCGGCGCCCACCGACACCCCGGCGTCCGCCTGAAGAGACTCGCGACGCGGCCGGTGCTCACCGCTCCGCTCGCTCTCCCCGGAGCGGACGGGAGCAGGCGTCAGACGGCGGCCGAGCGGTACTTGCGGACCGCGAGGGTGCGGAAGACCACGATGATCAGCACGGACCAGATGATCGAGGCGATAATCGGGTGCTCCATCGGCCAGGCCCCGGTGACGGACTCCGGCACGCCCGGCATCGTGTTCCCGAAGAGCTGACGGGCCCCCGCCACCGTGGCACTGAACGGGTTCCACTCGGCGACGTACTGGAGGAACGTCGGCATGCCGGTGACCGGCACGAAGGCGTTCGAGATGAACGTCAGCGGGAACAGCCAGATCAGCCCGCCGGAGGTCGCCGCCTCCGGGGTGCGCACGGAGAGACCGATCAGGGCCCCGATCCAGGAGAACGCGTAGCCGAGCAGAAGCAGCAGCAGGAAGCCGCAGAGCACCTTGCCGATGTTCTCGTGGGTGCGCCAGCCGACGATCAGCGCCACTCCCGCGAGCACGACGAGCGTGAGCGTGGTCTGTACGAGGTCGGCGAGCGTCCGTCCGGTGAGGACCGCGCCCCGGGCCATCGGCAGCGACCGGAAGCGGTCGATGAGCCCCTTGTGCATGTCGTCGGCGATGCCCGCGCCGGCGCCCGCGGTGGCGAAGGTGACGGTCTGGGCGAAGATGCCCGCCATCAGGAACTCCTTGTACAGCTGCGGATCGGTGGAGCCGCCGATGCTGATCGAGCCGCCGAAGACGTAGGTGAACAGCACCACGAACATGATCGGCTGGATCAGTCCGAAGATCACCATCTCGGGGATCCGGGTCATCCGGATCAGATTCCGCTTGGCGACGACGAGGGAGTCCTTCACGGACTGGGTGACGCCCCCGGAGGGACGGGGCACCAGCGCGGGGGTGTCCTTGGCGATCGCGCTCACTGGTTGTCCTCCTTGCTCCGGGAGTCGCGGGACCGTTCCGCCCGGGCCCCGGCGGACTCCTCGTCCTCCTGCTCGGGGGCCTCGGCGGCATGGCCGGTGAGCGAGAGGAAGACGTCGTCCAGGGTGGGCCTGCGCAGGGCGATGTCGTCGATCTCCACACCCTGGGCGTCCAGGTCCCGGATGATCTCGGCCAGCAGCTTGGCCCCGCCGCTCACCGGGACGGTCAGCTTGCGGGAGAGCTGGGTCACGGTGACCTCGCCCTCGCCGAGGGCGGTCAGCACGGTCCGGGCGCGCCCGATCTCGTCCGGGCGGTGCACGACGACCTCGACGCGCTCGCCGCCGGTGCGGGCCTTGAGCTCGTCGGAGGTGCCGCGGGCGATGACCTTGCCGTGGTCGATGACGCAGATGTCGTGGGCGAGACGGTCGGCCTCCTCCAGGTACTGCGTGGTCAGCAGCAGGGTCGTGCCGCCCGCCACCAGGTCCTCGATCACGTCCCAGAGCTGCTGCCGGTTGCGCGGGTCGAGCCCGGTCGTCGGCTCGTCCATGAACATCACGGGCGGGGAGACGACGAGCGCCGCGGCGAGGTCGAGCCGCCGGCGCATACCGCCGGAGTACGTCTTGGCGGTGCGGTCGGCGGCGTCGCCGAGGTTGAACCGGTCCAGCAGGACGCCCGCGCGGGCCTTCGCGTCCCGGGCGCTCAGTTGGTAGAGCTGCCCGACCATCTGGAGGTTCTCCCGGCCGGTCAGATACTCGTCGACCGCGGCGAACTGCCCGGAGAGCCCGATCGAGCGGCGTACCTCGTTGGGCTTCCTCAGCACGTCGATCCCGGCCACGACCGCCGTGCCGCTGTCCGGGCGCAGCAGCGTGGTCAGCACCCGTACGGCGGTGGTCTTGCCCGCACCGTTGGGCCCGAGCAGTCCGAGGACGGTGCCCTCGGGGACGTCGAGATCGACGCCGTCCAGGGCTCGTACGTCGCCGAAGGTCTTCACCAGACCTTCGGCATGGATCGCACCTGGCATGGAGAGTCTCCCCCGTCACTCGTGGATCACCGCACCCGTACGGGCTCACTCAGTGATCCTAGGATTCACGGGGCTTCACCGCGCGGCCAATGACGAGATCCGGCCAATCGGTGCGAAGCGGGCCCTCAGAGGGCGTTTACGTAGACTTATTCCCGAATACGTCTTCTGTTTCTACACCCTTTTGAGAGCTTTCATCTGCTAGATGATGAATGCCCTCCCTCTGGTCACAAGTCCGAGTGTCCGCCTCATCCGCTTTCACCTTCGGAAGTCCGTCTGGTTTGAAAATGATGCAGAACCGCCCGGTAGCCAGCGGAACCGAATCCTCCGGCACGCTCGTGCTCGCGTTGGGCGGTGAGCGAGCGGAAGCCATACCCCAGCGACCTGTCCGACGCCCGATGGGCCTTGATCGAGCCGACGCTGACGGCCTGGAGAAAGGCCCGGCTCGACCGCAGACCGACCGGCCAGCCGGCCAAGGTCGATTTACGCGACGTGTTCAACGCGCTCCTCTACGTCAACCGCACGGGAATCCCCTGGAAATACCTCCCGCACGACTTCCCGAACCACGGCACCGTCTACGCCTACTACGCCGCGTGGCGTGACGAGGGAATCTTCGCCCAGATCAATTACGACCTCACCGGCCTGGCCCGGGTGAAGGAGGGGCGCAAGCCCGAGGCGACCGCCTCCGTGATCGACACCCAGAGCGTGAAGACCTCCACCAACGTGCCCCTGACCAGCCAGGGAACGGACGCCGCCAAGAAGATCGTCGGCCGGAAACGAGGCATCCTCACCGACACGCTCGGGCTCCTCCTCGTCGCGATCGTCACCGCAGCGAGCCTCTCCGAAAACGCCGTGGGAAAACAACTCCTTGACCAGGCCAAGGAAACGTATCCGACCATCACGAAAAGCTGGGTCGACACCGGCTTCAAGAACGCCGTGGTCGAGCACGGAGCACAGCTCGGAATCGACGTTGAAGTCGTCAACAGAAACCCCGGAGTTCGCGGTTTTCACGTCGTGAAAAGACGCTGGGTGGTGGAGCGGAGTATCGGCTGGATAATGATGCACCGCCGGCTCGCCCGCGACTACGAGACTCTCGCCGCCAGCTCCGAAGCCATGATCCACCTCGCCTCGATCGACAACCTCGCCAAGCGCATAACGGACGAGACCACACCAACCTGGCGAGGAACCTACTAGGCCATAAGCGGCAATCCGTCCACGCTAAACGCCCTCTCAGCCCAGCACCCGGTAGCCCGCCGCGCGCAGCGCCGCCTCGACCTCCGCGCAGTGCTGCGGACCCTTCGTCTCCAGATGCAGGTCGACCTCCGCCTCGGTCAGCCCGAGGCGCGGGTCGGTGCGCACATGGCTGATGTCGAGGACGTTGGCGTCGGCCACGGTCAGTGCGGCCAACAGGGTGGCCAGCGCCCCCGGGCGGTCGGTGAGCCGCAGCCGCAGGCTCAGGTAGCGGCCCGCCGCGGACATCCCGTGCCGCAGGATGCGCTGCATCAGCAGCGGGTCGACGTTGCCGCCGGACAGCACGGCCACCACCGGCCCCCGGAACGCCTTCGGGTCGCTGAGCAGCGCGGCCACCGGGCTGGCCCCGGCCGGCTCGACGACCAGCTTGGCCCGCTCCAGGCAGAGCAGCAGCGCACTGGACAGCTCGTCCTCGGTGACCGTACGGACCTCGTCGACCAGCTCCTCGACCAGCCGATACGGTACGTCGCCGGGGCGGCCCACCTTGATGCCGTCGGCCATCGTGGCCGGGGAGTCGAGCGAGACGGGGTGCCCGGCGGCCAGGGAGGGCGGGTAGCAGGCGGCGCCCTCGGCCTGGACGCCGACGATCCGGACGTCGGGGCGCAGGGCCTTCACCGCGACGGCGACGCCCGCGGCGAACCCGCCGCCGCCGAGGCCGAGGACGATCGTGCGGACCTCCGGGCACTGCTCCAGGATCTCCAGCCCGACGGTGCCCTGGCCCGCGATGATGTCGGGGTGATCGAAGGGGTGGATGAACACCGCGCCGGTCTCCTGCGCGTGCTCCTGCGCGGCGGCGAGGGTCTCGTCGACGACCTGGCCGTGCAGCCGCACCTCTGCCCCGTACTCCCGGGTCGCGGCGACCTTGGGCAGGGGCGCCCCGACGGGCATGAAGACCGTGGAGCGTACGCCGAGGAGCGAGGAGGCGAGCGCGACGCCCTGGGCGTGGTTCCCGGCGCTGGCGGCGACGACCCCGGCCGCCCGCTCCACCGGGGTGAGGCCGGAGATCCGGACGTAGGCGCCGCGCAGTTTGAAGGAGCCGGTGCGCTGGAGGTTCTCGCACTTGAGGTGGACCGGGGCGCCGACCAGCTCCGTGAGGTGCCGGCTGCCCTCCAAAGCGGTCACCCTCGCCACCCCGGACAGCATTTTCTGCGCGCCCCGGACGTCGTCGAGGATCAGGGCCGGGTGGGAGGCGGTCGCGCGGAAGCTCATGTCCGCAAGTCTTGCAGCTCGGACAGCGGGCGGCAGACTTGTCTCATGGCGGCCTGCGGTGGTGTCCGCAGGTTTGTGCGGCACTGGTACGCGTTGCCCCGGGGCCGCGTACTCTGTCCCCCACCCATCCGACACCGCACTGAAGAGAGCCCCCGGCCATGCCCCCTCAGGACATGACGACTGCTGCGTCTCCTTCCGGGGGCGCCGCCCCCGAACACCCGGGCCCCGACCGCCTGCTGGACTCGCTCCAGCACCAGGTGGCGGTCTTCGCCCGCCGTGCCGAGCAGACCCGCCTCGGCGGTGTCGGCCAGGTCCGCAACTCGATGGACCGGGCGGCGTACCTGCTGCTGAACCGGCTGGACCGGGAAGGTCCGATGGGCGTCAAGGCGCTGGCGGCCGGGATGGGCATCGACTCCTCGACGGTGACGCGGCAGGTCGCGCCGCTCGTCGACACCGGTCTGGTCAAGCGCACCTCGCATCCGGAGGACGGCCGGGCCGTGGTGCTCCAGCTCTCGCCGCGCGGGCAGGCCCGGCTGGACGAGGTCCGCGCCTCGCGGCGCGAGCTGATGTCCCAGGTGACGGACGGTTGGTCGGAGGAGGAGCGGGACGTCTTCTGCACCCTGCTCACCCGTTTCAACGGATCGCTGGCCGCCCGCCAGGCCGCGCACCAGCCGCCGCAGTCCGACTGACGGCGGCCCCTCCCCTTCACCGGGCGCGTCCGGACTCTTGACCGGGGCGGTGCGCCGGGGCTCGTATGTGGTCCATGGCTGAGCGGGCGACCCGTCGGGACCGGCTCCGCGCCCTGGAGTTCGAGGACTTCGTGGCGGGCGCGGGCGGACGCCTGCTGCACACGGCGACGCTGCTCACCGGCGAACCGTCGCAGCCGCCGGGCGCGTACGCGCGGGCCGAGCGGCTGCTGCACGCGGCGCTCTCCCGTACGTACGCCGACTGGGACCGGCTGCGCGGCGGCGACCCCTACGACCGGGCCCGCCGGGAGCTGGCCCTCCGGTTCGCCCGGGAGGCCCGGCGCCACCAGCGGCCGCGTGGCGGTCTGCTGGACCGGCTGACGCCCATCGAGCGGCTCGTCCTCGTCCTGCGGATGTACGAGGAGGCCGGCGAGGAGCAGACGGCGGCGCTGCTCGGGCTGCCGGCCGACCGGATCCGCGCGGTGTGCGCCCGCGCGGTGGCGACGCTGCGTACGGCCGGGGCGGGGCGCGGGACCGCCGGTCCTGGGCGGGGGCCCTCGCACGGTACGGCCGGGCCGCGGCCGGCCCCGGACTCCCGGGCGGCACCGTGAGCGCCGGCCGCCGGGACCCGCGCGAGGAGCAGGTCCGCCGGATGCTCGACGGCCCGCACCCGGCCCTGCCGCCCGACCTGGCCGCGCGGGCGGTCCGGCACGGCGGGCGCCGTATGCGGCTGCGCCGGGCGGCGCACCGGACGGCGGGCTGGCTGCTGGCCCTGGCGCTGGTGGCGTTCCTTCTCTGGGCGGGGATCGAGCAGCCGTGGGCGACCGAGCCCGCCCAGGTCACTCCGCCGTTGGAGGACCGGTGAGCCGTTGGGGTCCCGGCGCGGGAGGCCTACGCTGGAGGAGTCGGTCGTCCCAAGGAGCCGAGGAGGCCGTGATGACCAGGAAGGTCGCGGACTGCCGCAAGTATCCGAGCGAGATGAACTGCTCCCTCACCATCACCGGTGAGGAGGACGAGGTCGTCCGGGCCGCGAGCGAACACGCCGCTTCGGTCCACGGGCACGAGGACGGGCCCGAACTGCGCGAGCAGGTCAGAGGCATGCTGGAGGACGAGAGGGTGAGCGTCTGAACGCGCCGAGGGGCGCCCGCCGGTTCCGGCGGGCGCCCCTCGCGTTCACGTGTCCGGCCCCTGGGATCAGCCCAGCGCCTGGGTGAGGTCGGCGAGCAGGTCGTCGCCGTTCTCGATGCCGACGGAGAGCCGGACCAGGTCGCCGGGGACCTCCAGCAGGGAGCCCGCGACGGAGGCGTGCGTCATCCGCCCCGGGTGCTCGATCAGCGACTCCACGCCGCCGAGGGACTCGCCCAGCGTGAAGAGCTTCGCCCGGTTGCAGACCTCGACCGCCGCTTCCTCGCCGCCCGCGACGCGGAAGGACACCATGCCGCCGAAGGCCCTCATCTGCTTGGCGGCGACCTCGTGGCCCGGGTGCCCGGGCAGGCCCGGGTAGAGGACCTGGGAGACCTTGGGGTGCCGGGTCAGCAGGTCGGCGGCCTTGGTGGCGTTCTCGGTGTGCCGGTCCATGCGGACGGCGAGGGTCTTGATGCCGCGCAGCACGAGCCAGGCGTCGAAGGGCCCGGCGACCGCGCCCATGGCGTTCTGGTGGAACGCCAGCTCCTCGGCCAGCTCCGGGTCGCTGACGACGAGCGCGCCGCCGACGACGTCGGAGTGGCCGCCCATGTACTTGGTCGTGGAGTGCACGACGACGTCCGCGCCGAGCGCGAGGGGCTGCTGGAGGTAGGGCGAGGCGAAGGTGTTGTCGACGACGAGGCGGGCCCCGGCCTGCCGGGCGACCTGGGCCACTGCGGCGATGTCGGTGATGCCGAGCAGCGGGTTGGACGGGGTCTCCACCCAGACCGCCTTGGTGCGCGGGGTGATCGCGGCCCGTACGGACGCCACGTCCGAGGTGTCGGCCACGGAGAACTCCACGCCCCACCGCGAGGCCACCTTCGCGAACAGCCGGAACGTGCCGCCGTAGGCGTCGTTCGGGATGACCACGTGGTCGCCTGGGGTCAGCAGCGTACGCAGGAGGCAGTCCTCGGCGGCGAGGCCGGAGGCGAAGGCGAGACCGCGGCGGCCGCCTTCGAGGGCCGCGAGGTTCTCCTCGAGGGCGGTGCGGGTCGGGTTGGCGCTGCGGCTGTACTCGTAGCCGCCGCGCAGTCCGCCCACGCCGTCCTGCTTGTACGTGGACACCTGGTAGATCGGCGGAACCACCGCGCCGGTGAGGGGGTCGGCGGTGTTCCCCGCGTGGATGGCGAGGGTTTCGAAGCTGTGCTGGTCGCTCATGGGGCCGAGCGTAGTTCGTGAAGAGGGCCCTTACCGGCCACTCGCCGCTCCGGGGACAATGGGTCCATGGAGATTCTGTTGTTCCTGCTCGCGATGTGCATGCTCGCGGCGGTCGTCGGCCCGTTCGTGATGCGCCGCCGCGGCGGTATCCGCCAGGTCGCCCCGGGTTCGCCCGACGCGGCCGACCCCGACACGTACGGCTTCGCCCGCCAGGAGGAGCTGGACGTCCGGATGCCGGGCCCGGACCAGGACCTCCTGGACGTCCTCGACGTCGTCCAGGGCACCCAGGACTGGCGGGCGGCCGCCCAGCTGCTGGCCGGGACGCCGAAGGAGGGCGAGGTGCGCTGGCAGCGGATCCAGGCCTTCGCCGGTGCGGCCTCGCTGGAGCTGGCGCAGCGGCCCGGGGTGGGCGGCGCGTGGCTGCGGACCTGGCGCGCGGAGTCCCCGAAGGACGCGGGCGGTGCGGCGGTGCACGCGGAGTTCCTGGTGCAGCAGGCGTGGCGCTCCTCGGCGGCGGGCAGCGACGACTTCCGGATCATCCTGGAGGAGGCCCGTACGGTCTGCGGCGAGGCGGCCCTGCTCGCGCCGGGCGACCCCGTGCCGTACATCGTGGAGCTGGCGGTGGCCCGGGGTCTGAACTACACCCCGGAGCAGTTCGACCAGCTCTGGGCGAAGATCATCGACCGGGCCCCGGCCCACATGGGCGCGCACATCGCCGCGCTGCACTTCCACTGCGAGAAGTGGCACGGCTCGCGCGCCGACGCCGACCGTTTCGCCACGGCCGCCGCCGCTCGCGCCCCGCGGGGTTCGCTGCTGGCGGCGCTACCGCTGTTCGCGGTGTACGAGCACCTGCCGGAGGTCAACCTGGTGCAGGGCTTCTACCGCGGCCAGGTGGTCACCAAGGCGGTCGAGGGCGCGATGTTCGCGGTGCACGCGGCACGTGCGGACGACCCGATGCTGGCCCATGTCCGCCATCTGCTGGTGCTGTTCCTGGTCCACATGGAGCGCTGGTCGGAGGCGATGCACCAGCTGGTCCGGGTGGACGGTCATGTGGGCGCGCTGCCGTGGACGACGGACCCGGACCCGGCCGCGCAGTACACGGTCTACCGGGCGCTGGCGGTCGCGGGGTACGAGGCGAACGGCGGCAGCCCGGCGACGCTGCCGCACTGATCTCCGTACGGGGGTCTCCGTACGGGGGTCTCCGTACGGGGGTCTCCGCACAGGGGTCCCCGTACGGGGGTCAGGCCCTGGCGGGTGCGGGGGCCCGGCCGGCCGCGGTGGTCACCAGCGCACCCGCCACGAGCGCCGCGCCCGTCCCCATGACGGCCGTGACCCCGATGCCGTCCGCCACCAGACCGCCGGCCAGCGCCCCGAGCGCGATGGCCCCGTTGAACACCCCGACGAACAGCGAGGAGGCGGCCTCGCGGGCGTCGGGGGCGGCGAGCAGCACCCAGGTCTGCGTGCTCACCGACACGCCGCCGTAGCCGAGGCCCCAGACGGCCATCAGGACGGCCGCGAGGGCGGGGGAACCGCCCAGCCAGGGCAGAGCGGCCACGGTGAGCGCCAGGACCGTGCCGATCGCCAGCAGCGTCGCGCGCGGCGAGCGGGCCGCCCCGGCCCCGGCGAGGAAGTTCCCGGCCACGCCGGCGATGCCGTACACCAGGAGCAGGGTGCCGATCGTGCCCGCGCCGACGCCGGAGACGTCCTCCAGGACCGGTCTGATGTACGTGTACGCGGCGAAGTGCCCGGTGACGAGGAAGCCGACGACGAGGAGTCCCGTACGCAGCCGGGGGTCGCGGGTCAGCCGCAGCACACCGCCGAGCGGAACCGTGCGCTCCGCGGGCAGCCGGGGCAGCAGGAGCGCCACCGCGACCAGCACCACGGCTCCGAGCCCGGCGGCCGCCAGGAACGCGGCGCGCCAGCCCGCGAGGGCGCCCAGGTACGTACCGGCGGGGACGCCCAGGACGGATGCCACGGCGATGCCCCGAAGACCAGGGAGGTGGCGGCGCCGACGGACTTCGCGGGGACCAGGCGCACCGCCAGCCCCGCCGCGACGGCCCAGACGCCGCCCATGCCGACGCCGACCAGGACGCGGGCGACGACCATGGTCCCGAAGTCGGGCGCCCAGGCCGCCCCGAGGTTGCCGACGACCAGCACGGCGACCAGCGCGCACAGGGCCGTACGCCGGTCGGCGCGGCCCAGGAGCGGGACGAGGGCCGGGGCGGAGAGCGCCGCGACGAGGCCGGTGATGGTCAGCGTCAGACCGGCCACGCCCTCCGGGACGCCGAGTGAGCGGCCCATCGGTGTGAGCAGCCCGACGGGCAGCATCTCGGAGGTGACCACGGTGAAGGTGCCGAGCGCGAGGGCCGCCACTCCCCACCAGCCGCTGCGCGAGGGCGTCGGGCGGGCGGGCCTGGCGCCTGAGGATTCCTGAACCTGCGTCATGTCCCCAGCCAATCGAGGCCGGAGGCCGGGAACAACGGCCGGACTCTCATCCTTCTATGACCTGAGCTAATGGATCCGGACCGGCGAAGGCGGGGAACAGGTGAGCAATCCGGGGATCCGGGAACTGGAGGCCTTCCTCGCGCTGGCCGAGGAGCTCCACTTCGGCCGGGCCGGGGAGCGCCTCTACCTCTCGCAGAGCCGGATCAGCCAGCTGCTGCGGGCCCTGGAGAGCAGGATCGGCGGGCGGCTGGTCGAACGGACGAGCCGCCGGGTCCGGCTCACCCCGCTCGGCGAACAGTTCCATGCCGGGCTGCGGCCGGCCTTCGACGCGATCGTCGCGACGATCGACGAGGTACGGGACGCGGCGAGGGGCGTCGGCGGGCTGTTCCGCGTCGGCTTCCAGGGGACGGCGAACGACCCGTTCATGCGGGCGGTCACGGCCTTCCGGGACGGGCACCCCGACTGTGCCGCCGAGATCGTGGAGATCCCGCTCTCCGACCCGTTCGGCGCGGTGCACCGTGGGGAGGTGGACGCGGCGGTGGTGCTGATGCCGGTCCGGGACGAGGAGTTGGTGCTCGGCCCGGTCTTCTCCGCCCGGCCGCTGACCCTCGCCGTCTCCGACCGGCACCCGTACGCGCGCCGCCCCGGCATCGGCGCCGAGGACCTGGCGGGCTGCCCGCTCATCGGCGTCCAGGGGGCGGCCCCGGAGTACTGGCGCCTGGCCCAGGCCCCCGCCGCCACACCCGGCGGCCGTGCGATCCCGGCCGGGCCCGCGGTGAGCAGTCTCCAGGAGGGCCTCGCCCTGGTGCGGGCGGACCGGGGCGCGATGCTGCTGTGCGACCCGACGGCCGACTACTACGGCAGCCACGCGGTGGCGTTCGTCCCGGTGACCGGCCTCCCGGACTCCTCGCTCGCGCTGGTGTGGCACCGGAACCACGAGACGGCCCGGACGCGGGGCTTCGCACGGGCACTGGCGGCGGTGACGGCGGGTACGGGTCCGGGTCCGGGTACGGCCACGAAGGGGTGAGCGAAGGGGCGTCGGAGGCGCGGGGAGAGCCGCCTTCCCCGAGCCCCCGCGCCCCGGAATCCCGGCGGCCGCTCCCTTGTTGTACGTACCGGACACCGACCCCCGGAGGAGCCCCCGCATGTTCCTGAACCACCGCACCCCCGAGCTCCCCACCCCGGAGCAGGCCCTGCGCGGCCGCCCCGTCCCCGAGTTCTCCGTCCCCTCCCGCCACACGGTCCTCGGCAACCCCCTGGTGGGCCCGTATCCGGAGGGCCTGGAGGTGGCGGACTTCGCGCTGGGCTGTTTCTGGGGCGCGGAGCGGAAGTTCTGGCAGACCGAGGGCGTCTGGACGACGCTCGTCGGCTACCAGGGCGGCTACACGGAGAACCCCACGTACGAGGAGGCCTGCTCGGGCCTGACCGGGCACACGGAGGCGGTACGCGTCGTCTTCGACCCGGCCGTCGTCACGTACGAGGAGCTGATGAAGCTCTTCTGGGAGTCGCACAACCCGACCCAGGGCTTCCGCCAGGGCAACGACGTGGGCACCCAGTACCGCTCCGCGGTCTACACCCACTCCCCCGCGCAGGCAGCGGCCGCCGACGCGTCCCGTGAGGCCTACCAGAAGGTCCTGACGGCCTCGGGCCACAAGGAGATCACCACGGAGATCCTCCCGGCCGAGGGCCGCCCGTTCTGGCCGGCGGAGGCGTACCACCAGCAGTACCTCGACCGCAACGTCAATGGCTACTGCGGCACCGGCGGGACGGGCGTTTCCTGCCCGATCGGCGTGGCCGCGGCCGAAGGCTGACAGCCCCATGATGCAGGCGGGCTCCCCGACGATTCGCCGTGACCGGTCGGTGGGTATTTGAGCTGTGTGGCTCACGGGGAGCCCGCTAAGCCAGTGGGGCATATATGCGGTTGAACAACATGATCTACTTCTCCCGGCGCAGGCTGGAAGCGTTCTTCCCTGAACGCCCACCACGCCGCCTGCCGACGATGAACGCAGAAGTAGATCTACAGGTTGCAACGGTGGCAGTCTCACCCGCGCCACCGCGGAATCCGACCGACACTGAGCTCCACAGGCTTCGCCAGGTGCGGCGGCAGCTTGAGCGTGAGGCAGCGCACTTCTACGCTCCGGAGCTCGCGACTGGCGAGTGGATCGTTTTCGACGTTGAGATGGGATGGAGCACATCCCACGGGGACAGCGATCTCCCCGACCTCGACGATGTTGTGCTCTTCTTCGGATCCTTGCGAAGTGAACGAAGTGCGGTTGGAACCCCGGTTGACCTGATGTTGTGCGGTTCCACGGAACACCTGCTCAAGAAGACCGCAACGGCAGGAAGAATGGGATCCGGTACCACGTGGTTGCATGAGCTGATCCTCAAGATCAACGATGCAGATGAACGTGGGCGGACAGACATCCCCGAAGCCCTGACCGCGGAAGCCCTGGCCGTGTCACGCGTCAATCGTCCTGAACAGGTGGCGCGGTGGGTGTTCAACGTGATTGAAGGCCACCATGCACCGCAGCATCGTGCGCGAGTACAGGGGTTGGCCCGGGTAGACCTCCACGTCCCGGAGTCGCAATTCCTCCCACGGCTCATCGTGGCAACCCCGCTGTACGTCCAGGACACCTCGAAGAAGCCAATGCGATGGCTCACACGACTACGTCTTCACCGTGACCTTCACCGTCGCCATCGCCGGTCCATCTGGCAGTGGCAGCCTGACCAGCCGCCACGCGATCGCAACAGGTACTACTACCCACCTGGGCACCCTGAAGCCCCAGAGTGACAGCCCGTCGCTACGAAGCACCGAAGTCGGGGGCGAATTTTCCTGTTGTGGAAAGGATCAGCTCTTGACCCCGCCGTGACCGGCTCGGAAGCATCGAACACGAGAGGCATACACCAGCCGGACGGCGGCGCCCCATTCTGTTTCCACCACCCCGTCAGTCCCGCCACTTCGGGACCAGCAGGTCAGGGTTGAACGGGCGCCGACCTCCGCCTCCCACCGGCAGCACGATCACCGCGTGCAGCGCTTCTCTGATCAGGGCACGCTTCTGCGCCAGGTCCAGCCTGCAGGTGGTCCAACGCTCGCGTACGTCGCCAGTGACTTCGGCGGCCCTCTGCCGTCTCAAGGCGTGACGTGACCTGTCCGCGCGGAGTTCCTTGACACGCGCTTCCATCTTCTGACTCTCGGGGAAGAACAGCTCATCCGAGACCTGGTCTTCCTGCCATGCCTGGAGCAACTTGCGCTGCTTGGCCATCAGACGGCCCAGCTCTTCCTCCCCTCCCCACAGCTCGTCGACGTGCGTCGACCTGGCCGCCCTCTCTTCCAACTTCGCGAGTACGGCCTCCGTGATGAATTCATCAATCTTGGCACCGTTCCGTCCGGTGCCCCCACACCCGCCCATTTCTTTACTGGGGCACTGATAGAGATATCCCCCGGAGAGGTCCGCTCGCGCGGCTGCCCGAAGGGGCGAATTGCAGATCTGCTCATCCTCGCGAGGCTTTCCGCATCGGAGGATTCCCGTCAGCAGGTACGAGGGGGTCCGGTAGTCCGTGACCGATCCGTCAGCCTTCATGTTGGGGCCGACGCGGGCAGAGAAGATGGCGTCGATGGCCATCCATTCCTTGGGAGTGATGGCGGGCTCCCAGAGACCCACTACGGGCACGCCGTTGGCGTCACGCACCAGCTCACCATTGTGCTTCCGCCAGCCACACAGTCGCGGGTTCCACAGTGCGAGCTTGAGCGAGCGGCTCGCCCATTCCTTGTCGTTGATTGTGCGGACGCCGGCCTCCCGCCACTCGCGGAGGATCGAGTGCAGGGACTTGCCCGCGATCACCTCGCGGGCGCCCTTCGCCAGCCACGCCGCTTCCTCGGGCTCCAGCCTGAGCTTGTCGTCCTGCCAGCCGAAGGGGCGCCTCCCGCCTACCGGGATGCCCAGCTCCGCGCGAGCGCGGTGTGAGCGGCGCGCCCGCCGCTGCATCTTGCGGACTTCCATCTTGGAGATGACGACGCCGAAGAGCCCCATGGACTCCACGTCCTCGCTGTAGAGGTTCTTCGCCCCTTTGGCGTCAGCGTAGAGCCGTCCTTCCTCGTACGTGAGCGCGTCCACGAACCGCTCATAGTCGCCCGCACGGCGCGTTAGCCGGTCGTCCGCGACCACGATGACGCCGCGCACGGGCTGCCCGTCCGGCATGTGGCCCGACTTGAGCGCCTTCACCATGGCCTCGAAGTCCGGTCGCACCACCGCCGCCTTGGCCGCCGACAGGTCGTTGTCGGTGTAGCGGTGCACGATTGTCCAGCCGAGACGGGCCGCCGTCTCGCCGTTCACCTTGTGCTGGTCCTCGACGCCGTGACCGTCCCTGGCCGTGTCGGCGGAGATACGCGCGTACGAGACAACCGGGATCACCTGTGCCGCTTCGTTCACTTCCCACCCCTTATTACGAAGAGTCACAAATTATACGCAAAGGGAAGCAACGTCCCAGCAGTATCTGGACAAGAACCCGGGCGGCTACTGCGGCACGGGCGTCTCCTGCCCGATCGGCGTGGTCCCGGTCGAGGGCTGATCCCGGGCCCCGGGGAGTGTCCGCAAAGTATCGTCGTCCGCCCTCCGGGCCAGACGAGACTTTGCGGACACGACCTACGGCTCCCCCTGGCCGAGCATCGCCGGAAGCAGTCGCCGCAGCAGCCGTACGAACAGGGCGTCCCGGTCGGCCGGGGGCGGTGCGCCCGCCGCGGTGAGGGCGGCGAGCAGGTGCGGGTGGCGGCCCTCTGCGGCGACCGCGGCCAGGTGGGCCGCCCGGGCGGTCGGGTCGCCGGTGGCCGGGTCGCCGGTGGACGTCGCGGCGGCCTCGCGGCGGGCGAAGAGAACCGCCAGGCCGCCGAGGAGGCCGACGGCCCCCAGCTTCTGCCCGGCGGTGCCCGGCGCGGGGGCCAGGATCCCGAGCGCGTGGTCGAGGTAGTCGATCGCGTGCGGGCCCAGCACCTCGCCGCGCCGGTCGTTCAGATCGGCGAGCCACGGGTGCCGGACGTGCGCGTCCCTGGACTGGAGGGCCAGTCCGACGAGATCGTCCAGCCAGTCGCCGCCGGTGGCCCCGGAGAGGTCCAGTTCGCCGGCGACCGCGTCCGCCATGAGGTCCAGCAGCTCGTCCCGGCTCCCCACGTAGCGGTAGAGCGAGGCCGGCCCCGTGCCCAGCCTCTGCGCGAGCGCGCGCATCGACACGGCCCCCAGGCCCTCCGCGTCGGCGAGGGCGAGGGCGGCCGTCGTGATCTGGGTGCGGCTCCGTTCGGGTGCGGGTCCGCGCGCGCCCCGCTCGGGGCGTGACCAGACGGTCGTCGGCCGGGTCTCGCGATCGGCCACGGTCCGCCACCTTCCCTTCAGGTCCCCGTCCGGGGTCCGGAACTGCCTGTAGTCTAATACTGCGAACACCGTTCGCAGTATTCTCGTCCATCGGAGGAGCCCGCCATGACCTGGACCGAACGACGCTTCGCCCGCAACGGTGCGGTCGAGCTCGCCCACGACCGGCTCCAGGAGGGCGCGGACGGCGAACCGCTGCTCCTGGTGATGGGGCTGGCGGTCTCCCGGCACTGGTGGCCCGGGGAGCTGTGCGCGGCCTTCGCCGACGCCGGGTTCGCCGTCGCCCGCTACGACCAGCGGGACGCGGGCGAGTCCACCCGGCTGCCCAAACGCACCGCCCGGGGCAACCCCTTCGCCGCCCTGGCCGCCGGCCGCGGTGCGGCCTACACCGCCGAGGACATGGCCGACGACGCCGTCGCCGTCATGGACGCGCTCGGCTGGGAGTCGGCCCACCTCTTCGGACACTCGCTGGGCGGCGTCGTCGCCCAGCGCGTCGCCCTGCGCCACCCGGGCCGGGTGCGCACGCTCACCTCGTCCGCCGCGCTCCCCAGCGATGTCGGCGGGCTGGGAGCCTTCCGCCATCTGCGGCTCGGCACGCTCGCGAAGTTCGCCCGCATCAAGCCCGCCCAGGACCGGGAGGAGCGGATCGCGACCGGGCTCGCGGTGGCGCGGCTCTGCGCGTCGCCCGGCTACCCGTTCGACGAGGCGGAGGCCCTGGAGCGGATCACCGCCGACGTGGACACCGGCATCGCCGACCCGGACGCCCAGTCCCGCCAGATCGGGGCGCCCTGGCACGGCCCGTCCCTGGCCGAACTGCGCGTCCCCGCGCTGGTGCTGCACGGCACGGACGACCCGCTGCTCAAGCCCTCCGCGGGCCGGGCCACCGCCGCGGCGATCCCCGACGCCCGGCTCGTCCTCCAGCCCGGCGTCGGCCACGACATCCCGCGCGAGCGGCACACCGCCGTCGCCGCCGAGGTACGGGCGCTCGCGGACCGGGCCGCCCGGGTCGACGGCCACACGTAACAGCCATCTCCCTGGTCAGGCGGCTTCGCGCAACACCCCTCGGGTCGGACGGCCGTACGCAACACCCCCGGGCCTCGGGTCAGACAGCTGTACGCAACACCCCCCGGGCCCTCGGGCAGGGCGTCCGCCCGCAACTCCCCTCCCCCTCGGGTCAGGCAGCCAGCAGCACGCCACCCATCGGGCCCGACGGGCGCATCGCGCCGACCGAACCCGCCGGACCTGTAGACCGCACGGACCGGTGGCCACCGACCGCACTCGACCCGAGCGAGCGCGGCCGGGAGCGGGCCGCGGCGAGGCTGACCAGCCGCTCCCCCGCCAGCGCCAGAACGTCGGCAAGGTTCAGGCCGAGCGCCTGGGCCGCGGCGGCCAGCACCTCGGAGGAGGCCTCCTTGAGGCCCCGCTCCACCTCGGAGAGATACGGCATGGAGATCCGGGCCGCCTCGGCGACGTCCTTCAAGGTCCGCCCCTGGGCCTGGCGTTCGCGGCGCAGCACCTCCCCGACGAGGTCACGCCAGAGCGGCTCCCGGGGCAGAGCCGGGGCCACCGCCGGGAGCGGGCGCAGAGGGATCACGTCGGCCTGGTTCGTCACTCGGATACTCACCGTCCCCAGCCTAGGAGCGCTGCGCCTCCCCCGCACCGGTCCGGCGTTGCGCTCCGGGCAGATCTGCTGATGGCGAAGTCGCGTGACAGCCCGCCGGCCCCGGGAGACGGCCGGTTTCGGGAGTCGGCCAGGTCCGGGATCGGCCGATTCCGGGAGACGGCCAGGTCCGGAGAGACGGCCGGTTCCAGGGAAACGGCCCGGTCCAGGGCACGGCCGCTATCGTCACGCCCGACAGCGACTTCTCCGTAGGGGGTCAGGGATGACACGAGAGCAGGCAGCAGGGCACACGGGGCACCATGATCCACAGGCGCTCCGGCAGCGTCCCTGGTTCGCCGTCAACGAAGTCCTCGCCTTCCTGTTGGAGCTCGTGGCGATCGGCTGCCTCGTCTGGTGGGGCTTCACCGCCGTGGACGGAGTCCTCGTACCGGTCCTGCTCGGCCTCGGGGTACCCGCGGCGGCCGTGACCCTGTGGGGGCTGTTCGCCGCGCCCCGCGCCCGGTTCAGGCCGCCGCTCGCGGGGGTGCTGGCGGTGAAGGCCCTGGTCCTCGGCGGCAGTGCTGCGGCGGTGTACGGAACGGGGCACCCGGTCGTGGCCGGGGTGTTCGCCGTCGTTCTGGCCCTGAACACCGGCTGCGCGGAGTACTACCGCCGTCGCCCGCCCACCTGAACGAGTCCTCACCCGGTGACGGCCACGGCGGAGGCTCGACGCCGGTAGTAGGCGATCGCGAGAGCGATGGTGATGGGCCCCCAAGCGGCGAGAGGGGTGCCAACCACCATCGCCAACGCGTCCCAGGCGCCGTTGGTGTACTCGACAGTGTCGATGACGCCGTACAGGGTGAGGTCGCGATCGTCGCCCAGCGGGACGGCGGTGAACAGGAAGGTGAGGATCAGGCCGCCGAGCACGGCGGGGACGACGGCCGCCATCGGCCGGACGCGTCTGCCGCCGATGACAGGTATCCAGGCGGGCGCCACCTCGCCCCAGCCCCGGACCAGCCCGATGGTCAGGATCGCGACCACCTCCGTCAACACGCTGAGCCCGAGAACGTACGGGATGCTCAGCCAGTAGGCGGGTAAACCGCCGTCCTGGACCTGCCCCATCTCGAAGTGCAGCGCGAAGGGCAGCCGCCACAGGCACGCAGGCAGCAGAAGCAGCGGAAGCGCGTAGGCCAGGCGCATCGCCCAGCGCGGAACGGGCCGCTCGGTGTCACCCACGGACGGGGGCCGGTGAAGGATCTTCAGCGTCATGACTCCACCTTCGCGGGGCGGGCGCGACGAGGAATCACCCGCGCGAGCCAACCCGCTCCCCCGCCCGGGGGAGACCACACCTGGCAGCCTCGCCCGCGCGGGGTAGCGGTTCCGCCGGCGACCACACCGGCGCCGGCGCCTCGCCGCGTACGGTCAGATCAGGCCCTGCGCCAGCATCGCGTCCGCGACCAGCTCGAAGCCCGCGATGTTCGCGCCCACCACGTAGTTGCCGGGGCTGCCGTACCGTTCCGCGGTCGTGTAGCAGGAGTCGTGGATGTGCCGCATGATCTCGGCGAGGCGCTCCTCGGTGTGGGCGAAGGTCCACGAGTCCCGGGACGCGTTCTGCTGCATCTCCAGCGCGCTCGTGGCGACCCCGCCCGCGTTGGCCGCCTTGCCGGGGGCGAAGGCGACGCCCGCCTCCTGGAACACCCGCACCGCCTCCGGGGTGGTGGGCATGTTGGCGCCCTCCGCGACCGCCTTGACCCCGTTGCGTACGAGGTCCAGCGCGTCGGCCTCGTGGAGTTCGTTCTGCGTGGCGCAGGGCAGGGCCACGTCCGCGGGGACCGACCACACCCCCGTACCGGGTACGAACTGCGCGTGTGCGCCGCGCCGTTCGGCGTACTCCGAGACCCGGCCCCGGCCGGCCTCCTTGATCTCCTTGAGGAGGACGAGGTCGATGCCCTTCTCGTCGACGACATAGCCGCCGGAGTCCGAGCAGGTGATGACGGTCGCGCCGAGCTGCTGGGCCTTCTCGATGGCGTAGATGGCGACGTTGCCCGAGCCGGAGACCGCGACGGTCTGACCCTCCAGCGACTCGCCCCGGCTGCGCAGCATCTCGGCGGTGAACAGGACCGTGCCGTAGCCGGTGGCCTCCGTACGGGCCTGTGCGCCGCCCCAGCCGAGGCCCTTGCCGGTGAGGACGCCGGACTCGTAACGGTTGGTGATCCGCTTGTACTGGCCGAAGAGGTAGCCGATCTCGCGGCCGCCGACGCCGATGTCACCGGCCGGGACGTCGGTGTACTCCCCCAGGTGGCGGTGGAGTTCGGTCATGAAGGACTGGCAGAACCGCATGATCTCGGCGTCGGAGCGGCCCTTGGGGTCGAAGTCCGCGCCGCCCTTGCCGCCGCCGATGGGCATGCCGGTGAGGGCGTTCTTGAAGATCTGCTCGAAGCCGAGGAACTTCACGATGCCGAGGTTGACCGAGGGGTGGAAGCGCAGCCCGCCCTTGTAGGGGCCGAGCGAGCTGGAGAACTCCACCCGGAAGCCGCGGTTGACGTGGATGTCGCCGGAGTCGTCCGACCACGGCACCCGGAAGATCAGCTGGCGCTCGGGCTCGCACAGCCGCTCGATGATGCGGGCGTCGACGAACTCGGGTCGCTGGGTCAGCACCGGTCCGAGTGTCTCCAGGACCTCGCGGACCGCCTGGTGGAACTCCTGCTCACCCTGGTTGCGGCGCAGGATCTCGGCGTAGAGCGGCTCGATGACGCGGGCCGCGGCATCGGTCGTGCGTGCGGAGTCGGGCGAGTCGGGGATGACCGGCATCTGATCAAGACCTTCCGTGGTCGGGCTCGTGCGCGTCGGCGCCCCCGTCCCGGAGAGCGCCACCGGTCCGCCTCCCCCGCCGGAGCCCCGCGGACTCCCGCTCGGGAGGGCCGTGCGGCCGTCGCCCGGGTGGGCGATGCGCAGGACCGTCGTACCGTCCGATTCTCCAGTGCGGCCCGATGATCTTCGAGGACCATCCACATATTGACCATGATCAGGCGTTTTGATCAGTGTCCGGACCGGCGGGGAGGGATCTCCGCCGGCCTCCGAACCGCTGTTACGAGCGGCCCGTGCGGCCCGGCCCGTCCTCTCGGGACGAACCTCGGAGTGGCGAAGGTCACATGCCGGGTCAGCTCTCGTGCGGGTCACGCAGCGCCCAGAGCCCGACCCCGCAGGCGAGCGCGGTGACGCCCGCCGCGACGCTCAGGGTGATCTGGAGACCGCTCTCCTCGACGGCGAGGCTGAGAAAGACGTTGACGGCGAGCGCGGCGCACAGGACGAGCCAGAGCAGAGACTTCATGACGGCGATGCCTCCGTGATCGGTGATGCCTCGATTCTGTCGGCCGGGGCGCGCCGCGAGGAGGGAGAGGGCCCCCGTTTCGAGGTGCAGCGGACTACACCCCGTCCCCGGCGACCAGGCGGGAACGAAGCGGCCGTGGAGCCGTGGGGAAGGCAACCGTAAGGGTCCCGTGGAAACAACGCCGGGGCGCGGTAGTTACCCGTCAGGAACAGGGACACCCCGCCTGACGATCAGTCATGATGCCCCCATGACGAAGCCACGGGGGCGTCGGAGAGGGCAGCCTCCTGACGAATTACGGGCGCTGTACGGAGTGCGCCGGGCCTGGAGCGGCACCGCTCGGTCCCGTCCCGACGCGCCCTCGGCACCGCCCCCGCCGCCGCACGGGCACGCGCTCCCACGGGCGGCGTATCCGGCGTACGCCCGCCCCTCGGCGTATTCCGCCCCGGGCCCCCGGGCACAGCCGCGCATCCCCAAGGGCACGGGTGACATGCGGCGCTATCTGGCAGTCGGGCTCGACGCCTATCTGTGCCTGCTGACCGTCGGGCTGCTGGTGCGATCCTGCCTGAACGCCGGCGGGACGGGGCACGCGGTCGCTCTGCTGGTCGTCCAGCTGGTCGTGCTGTCGTTCGCCAACCAGGTACTGCTGACGATGGCCGTCCGGGCGAGCGCCGGAAAGCTGATCATGGGCGTCCGGGTGATCCGGCTGCCCGACGCGGGCCGGCCGGGATTTCGCAGGCTGGTGCTGCGCTGGCTGTACGGGCTCCTCTGGCTGCCGCTCCAGCCCTGGCACCGGCTCCGGGGCCCGGCAGCGGAGCCCAGTGGCCCGGAGCGTCCCGCGGGCTGCCCCACCGAGCCGCACGAGGACCTCGCGGGGGTGCGCCAGGTCCGGCGCAGTGACCTGCGGCACTACCGGGCGGCGGTGGAGGGGCTTACGGGCTGAGCCTGCTCTTCGGCCTCCTGTGCCGTACGGTCCCGGGCCGCCCGCATCGCCGCCGCCGTGGCTGACGCGTCGTACTCGGGACCGACGCCGGGGACGATGATCACGTCACCGGCCATGTGCCGGGTGCGCAGCGGCAGGACCTCCTGGTACGCGGGGGACGCGTACCAGGCGCGAGCTTCCTCGATCCCGGGAAAGCCGATGATGACCAACGCGCCCGGCCAGGCCCCCTCCACCACCTCCGCCTCGGCCCCGTGCACCAGGAAGCGGCCTCCGTAGGGCTTCATGGTGGCCTGGATCCGCTCGATGTAGCTCAGCACTTCGTCCTGGACGGGGCCGTCGGCGGGGCACAGGTGAGCGATGGCGTACGCGGTCATGGCCCGGTCCTCCGTGGTGGTGTCGGGGTGGCTCCCCGTGACGCCTCCGATGCTGCCGGGTGGGGTGGAGGGCGTCGATTACCTGGGAGGTCATGACCGTGGCCCGCACAGCGAAACGCCCGGCCGGGACGACTGGCCGGGCGCTCTTGCGGCTGCGTGCGGGGCTCGTACTACGACCGCTTGAACTCGCCGCCCACGACGCCGTCCTCGAAAGCGGCCCACTCGCCGGAGGTGAAGACGAGTGCAACTGGCGAGCCATTACTTCGCCTCCGCCGACCGGTTGGCGGAGCACCGCTTCGCCAAGCGCCAACTCCAAGGTGGGTGGGCTGGTCACCCTGGTCAGCCACCACGGGCGGCAAAGCGGTGTGGGCCCAGCTCGCGGTCCGTCCGTCGTTGCCGCGGCGCCTGGCGCACGAGCGTCCCGGGGACAGGCCGGCCAGCCCTCCGGGGCCCGACGTGGCGTTTCTCCGGCGCGTCCTGATGGGGCTGGACACAGCGTTATAGGGGGCACCGGACACGCCGAAGGCGGCGGCCCCGGAGTGTTCCGGGGCCGCCGCCTTCGGGCGGGGACGGGGTGGTGCGTGGTGCGAGGGGGAATCGGACGGGTGGATCAGGCCTGGGAGCCGGCCGTCCACTCGGACCAGCTCATGTTCCAGCCGTTGAGGCCGTTGTCCGGGGTGATCGTCTTGTCCGGGGAGTTCTTGACGATGACGACGTCGCCGACGAGCGAGTTTTCGTAGAACCAGGCGCCCGGCGCGTTGGGGTCGTTCGCGCCCTTCACGTCGGCGAGGCCCACGCAGCCGTGGCTGGTGTTGGCGTTGCCGAAGATGCCCTTGCCCCAGTAGTTGCCGTGGATGAAGGTGCCCGACGTGGACAGGCGCATGGCGTGCGGCACGTCCTTGATGTCGTACTCGCCCTTGCCGTCGTCATCGGTGAAGCCGACGGTGGCGCCGTTCATCCGGGTCTCCTTGTGCTTCTCGGAGATCACCATCTGACCGTTGTACGTGGGGTTGTCGGGGGAGCCCGCGGAGATCGGGATCGTCTTGATCGTCTTGCCGTCGCGGGTGACCGTCATCTGCTTGGTCTTCGCGTCGACGGTGGAGACCTGGTTACGGCCGACCTTGAAGGTCACGGTCTTCTGCTGGACGCCGAAGACGCCGTCCGCGCCCTCGACGCCGTCGAGCGCCAGCTTCAGGGTGACGGTGGAGCCGCCCTGCCAGTAGTCCTGCGGGCGCAGGTCCAGGCGCTGGGAGTTGAACCAGTGGCCGACGACCTCCTGGCCGCTGCTGGAGGTCACGGTGATGCCGTTCTGGACGGCCTTCTTGTCCGTGATCGCCTTGTTGAAGTTGATCGAGACGGGCATCCCGACGCCGACCGTGGAGCCGTCCTCCGGGGTGAAATTCCCGATGAAGCTGTTGTCGGGCGAGACGGTGGTGAAGGAGCTGTTCTCGTGGGCCTTACGGCCCTTCGAGTCCTCCGCCGTGGCGTCGATCTTGTACGTGGTGGACCGCTCCAGCTGACCCGCGGGCTTCCAGCTGGACCCGTCGGCCGCCAGGGTGCCCTCGACCGGGGTGCCGTCCGCCGTGGTCATGACGACCTCGGTCAGCTTGCCCTTGGCGACGGTGACCTGGGCCGCGTTGTTGATGCTGGCGTTGGTCGCGCCGTTCTTCGGCTTGATCGCTATCTGCGCCTCGGAGGCGTCCTCGGCTGCCGCCTTGTCGACCTCCTGCTGCGACGACTCCGAACTCCCGGCGCTCGTCTTTCCGCCCTTGTCGCCGTCGTCGCTACAGGCCGAAAGCACCAGCACGCCGCCGAGCAGTGCGGACATGGCCATGAGACCCCTGCGCCGCTTGCTGTCCGTCATCACACGCTTCTCCATCGTTGCCGACTCCCCAAAATCCCCGGACGGGGGCCGCCAGGCGGCTATTCCCCGTCCATGTTCCAAGAACACCCGGGAAGGGTGCTCCGTTCCACATCCATGACAGATGTGGGGAACACCACTCATCGACGCGTCCTCGGCAGCGGTGGTTCCCGCGGCCGGGCCCCGGTTTTCGCCGCCGCACAGCGCGGCCCCGGTCCGCAGTCGAGCGGGGCCGGGGCCGGTGTCCTCACACGTCACACCCGCTGCGCGGGGTCACCGTCCTCGCCGTCGTTCTTCCCATTGTGCGCGACCGCGTCGCCATACCCCTCCTCGTCGGCGTCGTCCCGTGGCAGGAACAGGCCCTCGTCGCCGTCGTCCGCGTCGTCCCAGCCGTCCGCGTCGGGGTCGTACTCGATGCTCTCGCTGCTCCACGAGGCCTGGGCGAGTTCGACTCCGGGCACCTCGCTGACCAGGTCGAAGGGGTCGACCAGCGAGGCGAGGGCCTCCGCACCGTCTGCCCGGACCGTGGCCTCGGCATGCATCCGCTCCTCGGCCGTGTCGGTTCCGGCGACCGCCGCGACGGGCTCCCCGTACTCGGCGGCGATGGATTCGAGGGCGGTGCCGGTCAGGGCGTCGAGGTCGGTGACCTCCAGCACCATCTCCACGCGAAGTCGAACAAACCTGGATGTCTCTTCTGTGCTCATAGGCCGGAGCGTAAGGTCCGGCGGGGCCACGACTTTCCACCGACCCGCTGCTTTGCTTAGCATCGGCCCACGGGGCTAACTCATGGTTGTCGCAAGGGGATCGAATCTGTGTCCGTCGCTCGTCGCACACTGCTGACCGCCACCGCCGCAGGCACGCTGCTGGCCGCTCTCTGGTTCGTCCCGTCGGCCAACGCGACCGGGGAGACCGGGGAGAGACGCCCGCAGTCCACACCGGCCGCCCCTGCCGAACGGCCGACCGCCGGGCAGGCCGCCGGCACCCCTGACGACGCCTCCGGCGCGCGCCTCGCCGACACCGGTTCAGGCCCGGACACCACTCCGTATCTCGTCGGCGGAACCGCCCTGTTTGGCCTCGGCACCGCCTTCGTCACCTACTCCGTCCACCGCTCCGGGACCGGTACGCGTCCGGCGCTCTGATCCCGCACGCACGAGCAGGCTGCCGCTCCCGCACGCACGGGAGGGCTACCGCCCACGTACGCACGCGAGGGCTACCGCGCCCCCGGTGCGGCAGCCCTCTTCCGTACGTACAGGACCGGCTCAGGCCAGCGGTCCCGTGACCGGTTCCACGGCCGCGACCAGGCGCCCTTCCCGTACGAACGTGTCGGCGGCGGCCAGGTCCGGCGCGAGGAAGCGGTCCGGGCCCGGGCCCTGCGCTCCGGCGGCCCGCAGCGCGTCCACGGCGGCCTGCGACGCGGGGGCGGGGGTGAGGCCCTGGGCGGCGCGGATCTCGACGGCGCGGGTCGCCGCGTACAGCTCGACGGCGACGATCCGGGCCAGGTTGTCCACGGCGGTACGGAGCTTCCGCGCGGCGGACCAGCCCATGGAGACGTGGTCCTCCTGCATCGCGGAGGACGGGATGGAGTCGGCGGAGGCGGGGACCGCGAGCCGCTTCATCTCGCTGACCAGGGCGGCCTGGGTGTACTGGGCGATCATCAGGCCCGAGTCGACCCCGGCGTCGTCCGCGAGGAACGGCGGCAGGCCGTGCGAGCGGTTCTTGTCGAGCAGCCGGTCGGTGCGGCGTTCGCAGATCGAGCCGAGGTCGGCGGCGACGATCGCGAGGAAGTCCAGGACGTACGCGACGGGCGCACCGTGGAAGTTGCCGTTGGACTCCACCCGGCCGTCGGGAAGGACCACCGGGTTGTCGACCGAGGAGGCCAGTTCGCGCCCGGCGACGACGGCGGCGTGGTCGAGGGTGTCGCGGCCCGCGCCGTTGACCTGGGGCGCACAGCGTACGGAGTAGGCGTCCTGGACCCGGGGCGCGTCGTCCTGGTGATGGCCCGTCAGGCCCGAACCGGCGAGCACCCGCAGCATGTTGTCCGCGCTGACGCCCTGGCCGGGGTGCGGGCGGATGGCGTGCAGCTCGGGGGCGAGGACCTTGTCCGTGCCGAGCAGCGCCTCCAGGGAGAGGGCGGCGGTGATGTCGGCCGAGGTGTAGAGGTTCTTCAGGTCGGCGAGGGCCATGACCAGCATGCCGAGCATGCCGTCGGTGCCGTTGAGGAGGGCCAGGCCCTCCTTCTCGCGGAGCTCGACCGGGGCGATGCCGTGCGCGGCGAGCAGCTCGCCCGCCGGGCGGACCGTGCCGGCGGGGCCCTCCGCGTCGCCCTCGCCCATCAGGGTGAGCGCGCAGTGCGAGAGCGGGGCGAGGTCGCCGGAGCAGCCGAGCGATCCGTACTCGTGGACGACGGGCGTGATGCCCGCGTTCAGCACGTCCGCCATGGTCTGGGCGACCTCGGGGCGTACGCCGGTGTGGCCGGAGGCGACCGTCTTGAGCCGGAGGAACATCAGCGCGCGGACGACCTCGCGCTCGACGCGGGGGCCCATGCCCGCCGCGTGCGAGCGGACGATGTTGCGCTGGAGCTGTGCCCGCAGTTCCGGGCTGATGTGGCGGCTGGCGAGGGCGCCGAAGCCGGTGGAGACGCCGTAGACCGGCTCGGGCTTGGCGGCGAGCGCGTCCACGATGAGACGGGCAGCGGTCAGGGCTTCCACGGCGGCGGCGGAGAGCTCGACCCGGGCGCCGTGGCGGGCCACGGCGACGACGTCCTCGGCGGTGGTTCCGGACGTCCCCACCACAACAGTGTGCATATCCATATTCAGCAGCGTACGGATTGAAAGCCTCCATGTCACTAGTGGTTCGGGACAGAGCCCCTTACGGGACGACAGAGCCCTTCACGGGACCGGGTACGTGAGCGGCTCGCCCGGCGCGCACCCTGCCGGAAGGCTGCGCCCATGCGTCGACTCCCGCCGCTCGCCCCCCCTGCCGCTGTTCGCCGTCTCCGGCGGCCGTCCCGGATACAGCGGATGCGCGCGGAGAGGGCGGCTGCACCATCGAGAACGCCCCGAACCGGGTGCCGCCACCGCACTGAGACCGGACGCCGCCACGGGCAGGGCCGACGCCTTCACCGCGCCGGACGGCCTACCCCCGCTCGGCGCGAACCGCGTGCCCGCTCGGCGCGAACCGCGCCCCCGCGCCGGCGCGAACCGCGTGCCCGCTCGGCGCGAACCGCGCCCCCGCGCCGGCGTGAACCACGTGCCCACGCTCAGCTCGAACCGCGCCCCCGGCGCTCACGGGCGGTTGCCGCGCAGCCGGCGACGGTCGTGCACGGACTTCGGCGGGGAGTCCGCGAGCCGGATGACCTCGCCGTCCCGCCCGGCCACCACGGGCCCCGGCGAGCGGGCCGCCTTGGCCCGGTACTGGGCCGCGTCCGCGAGCCGGAACAGCCGGCGGGCCGAGCGCACCGGGCCGATCGGGTCTCCGGTGGAGGCGACCCCGCAGGCGACCCCTTCGCCCAGGTCGATCACCGCCGCCCGGTCGCAGAGCTCGGTGGCCACGCCGACCACCGCGTCCGCCGGGGGGCCCGCCGCGAGCAGGCAGAACTCGTCGCCGCCCAGCCGGGCCGCCAGCGCCTCCGGCAGCATCGCCCCGCACAGCGACAGCACCGAGCCGAAACGTTCCAGCAGACGGTCGCCGACGGCGTGGCCATGGGTGTCGTTCACCGCCTTGAGGCCGTTCAGGTCGCAGACGACGAGGCTGACGACCGTCTCGTCGGCACGGTGCCGCTCGATGGCCTCGTCGAGCCGGATGTCGACCGCGCGGCGGTTGGCCAGACCCGTCAGCGGGTCGGTGAAGGCCAGCTTGCGGACCTCTTCGAGGCGTTCGGTCTGGGCGATGCCGGAGGCCACGACGGCGGCGAGCACGGTCGCGAAGTCCGCGTCGGCGCGGTCGAAGACGGGCCGCCCGGCCGGCCGCGCCACGTACAGCTCGCCCCACGCCCGGCCGTGCAGCACGATCGGCGCGACCACGCAGCAGCCCCGGCCGCGCCGCCGGAGCGCGGCGACCCGCTGGTGGCAGTACGGGCGGGCGCCGCGGGCCGGGCCGCCCGCGCCGGGCAGCCCGTCGGCGGTCTCCACCCAGGCGTCGGGTTCGCCGCCGCCGGCCCACCGCTCGTGCAGGAACTCGGTGATCTCCGGGAACTCGTGGACCGGGTAGGCCTCCTCCTCGGGGAACTCCTCCTCCCCCTCGGCCCGTTGCCCCGCGTTCACCAGGACCCGCAGCCTGCCCCGGTCCCGCTCCCACACCGAGAGCGCGGCGAAACTGCCGCTCAGCGCCTCACAGGCGCCCAGCGCCGCCGCCCGCCACGATTCACGCGGCGTGTAGGCCGCGGCCATGGTCTGCGCCAGCGAAACCACGGCCCGCAGCCGTTCGTCGTCACCACCCATTTCTCCAGTTTATGTAGATTTGTTCCCTTTTGATCAGCTCGATCAGCTTGATGCGTAACTAATTTCAACTATTCCTCGGCGCCACGCTCACGCTGCGTGACGCGCGCGCATCGTCACTCGCCGGGCCAGTCGGGGCGCCGCTTCTCGTTGAACGCGGCCACCCCCTCCGCCCGGTCCCCGGAGAAGGCCACCGACCGCCAGGCCGCGTCCTCCACCTCCAGGCCCGCCCGCAGGTCGAGCCCGTGGCCGAGGCGGAGCGCCTTCTTGGCGGCGCGCAGCCCGACCGGCGAGTTGGCGGCGATCCGGCCGCCCAGTGCGAGGGCCTCCTCGCGGTCCCGGCCCGCCTCGACCAGCTCGTCCACCAGGCCCAGCTCGCGCGCCTCGGCGGCCTCGACCCGGCGGGCGCTGAACACCAGCTCGGCGGCGCGCGCCGCACCCACCCGGCGCGGCAGCAGCTGCGTACCGCCGCCGCCCGGGATGACACCCACGGACACCTCGGGCAGCCCGACCACGGCAGTGGTGTCGGCGACGATCACATCGCAGGCGAGGGCGAGTTCGAAGCCGCCGCCGAGGGCGAAGCCGTGCACGGCGGCGATTACCGGCATCGGCAGCTCCAGGACCCCGGTGTAGGCGGCGCGGGCGGTGGGCCGCTGGCGTACGAGGTCGGCATCGGTGAAGGAGTTGCGCTCCTTGAGGTCCGCGCCCACGCAGAAGGCCCGGTCGTGGCTGGAGGTCAGGACGGTGGCCCGGACGCCCCGGTCGGCGCCGAGCGCCTCGCAGGCGGCGGCGAGGGAGCGGGCCATACCGGTGGAGACGGCGTTCATGGCCTTGGGCCGGTCGAGGACCAGCTCGGCGACGTGGTCCTGCCCCTCGTGCCGCCGTACGACGACGAAATCCCCGTACCGCTGCTCGGACGTGACGGTCATGGCTGTACCCCTGTCATGGACGGCCTGTTAACGAGCGTTACCGCCACGGATCCTAGACAGGACGGCACCGCCCCCGACAGGGCGGGACGGGGACGGGGACGTGACGACCGGGACGGAGGCGTGAAGACGGAGGCGCGACGAAAGGTCGAGCCGCCCTCAGGAGCCGGTCTTCCCGCGCCGGGCCAGCAGCCACGGCTCCACCACGCCGAGCCCGCGCACGGGGCGCTGCCACATCGGCTGGAGCCCGAAGCGGTACGTGGGCAGCGGCGGCTCCTCGTCCGGCTCGCGGCCCTCCTTCTCGGCGACCCGGGCCCGTTCGGCGGCGGCCGCGACGGCCTCGGCGGCCTGCGCCTCGGACTCCGGGGCATCGCCGTGGCGGACCAGCTCCTTGGCGAACGCCCCGTCGACCAGGACGGCGTCCTTCGGAGCTATCGAGGTGAGCCGGCTGGCGAGGTTCACCGTGGTGCCGAACACATCGCCCATCCGGGTGGTGACCGTGCCGAAGGCGATGCCGACGCGCAGAGCCGGCATCTTCTCGTCCTGGGCCATGGCCTCGATGAGCCGGAGCGCTATCTCGGCGGCCGTGCCCGCGTCGTCGGCGGCGAAGAGGACCTCGTCGCCGAGGGTCTTGATCAGCCGGCCGCCGTGCGCGGCGACCAGGTCGGCGGCGGTCGTCTCGAAGGACTCGACCAGCTCGCCGAGCTCCTCCTCCTCCAGGCGCCGGGTCAGCCGGGTGAAGCCGACCAGGTCCGCGAAGCCGACGGCGAGCCGACGGTCGACCATCTCCTCGTCGTCCGCGGCCTGCACGACCCGTCCGGTGGCGGCGGCCAGCTGGCGCCGCCACACGTAGACGAGGAACTCCTGGAGCTCCGGGAGCAGCAGCTCGACCAGCGGGTACGTGACCTCGGTGCGGGTCATGCCGGGCTCGGGGGGCTCGGTCAGGCCCTCCAGGAACGAGTCGATCTGCCACTCGGCCAGCCGGGCGGTGGTCTGCCCGGTTGAGCGGGCGACCTGGATCGCCATCGGTTCGCTGAGCAGCCCCGCCTCGACGAGACCGGCGAGCCGCCGCAGGGCGAGCACGTCGGCCTCGGTGAGCGCCTTGGCCTGGCCGATGTCGGCGAAGCCCATGGCCCGCCAGAACCGGGAGGCCAGGTCCATGGAGACCCCGGCGGTGCGGGCCGCCTGGAAGGGTGTGTAACGCCGGTCGGCCCCCAGGATCAGCGCTTCGAGGCGGATGGCGAGGGGGTCGTCGGTGGGTTCCACCGTGTGGTCGACCTCGTGGTGGGGTGTGGCGTGGACCGAGGAGTCCGACCCGGGCTCCTCACCCGCGCCGGACGTCGTGTCGCCGACGGTCACCAGCCGCCTCCTGCCCGTTCCCTGCGCACTGCCCTGCCGATCTGTCGCTGGATCGCCTCAACGATACGGCAGGTGTGCCCCAGCTCACGTCCTTGGCCGCCCGTCATCGGTGGGTCGCGCGTGACATCGCAGGCATACGCGGTATTGGCCCGTACGCCCATCGGGGTACCCCCCTCTCAGGTCAGGCCTCTCAGGTCAGGCCGCCCGCCGCGCCGCGCAGGTGGACGATGTCCCCGGCCGAGACCGGCTGCTGGAGCCCGTCCTCGGTGGAGAGGACGAGCCGCCCGTCCCCGTCGATCGCGACCGCCTCGCCGACCAGGGACGCACCCCCCGGCAACTCGGCCCGCACGGTCCGGTCCAGCGTCGCGCAGCCCGCCGCGTAGGCGGCCTGGAGCCCGCTCGCGGCCGCGTCGCCACCCGCCGCCCTCCACCGGCCGTACCAGTCCTCCAGCGAGCGCAGGACGGCGCGCAGCAGGGTCTCCCGGTCGGTGGAGACCGCTCCGGCGAGCGCCAGCGATCCGGCGGTGGGGGCGGGCAGCTCGTCGGCGCGCAGGGAGACGTTGACGCCCAGACCGACGACGATGCCGTCCCCGGCGAACTCGCCGAGGATGCCGCCCGTCTTGCGCTCCTCCCCCTCCACCGAAACAAGCAGGTCATTGGGCCACTTCAGCGACATGTCGACACCCGCCGACTTCGCGAGCCCGGTCGCGGCGGCGACCCCGGCCAGCAGCGGTACCCACCCCCACCTCTCCACGGGGATGTCGCCGGGCTCCAGGTACACCGAGAAGAAGAGCCCGGAGCGGGGCGGTGCGGTCCAGGTCCGCTCCAGCCGCCCGCGCCCGGCCGTCTGCTCCTCGGCGACCAGCACCGTGCCCTCGCCCGCCACCCCGGTACGGGCCTGCTCGGCGAGGTCGGTGTTGGTGGATCCGGTGGACTCCACGACCTCCAGCGACGTCCACAGCGCGTCCGGCCGCAGCAGCCCGCGGCGCAGCGCGGTCACGTTGAGGGGGGGCCGGCCGAGGTCCGACCAGCGGTTGTGTGGCGCATCCGGTGGTGTCATGCAACCCAGCCTAGGTGTGGCAAAGGACGCACTGCCTTTCCGGAGGCGCGCCGATACCCTACGAGTCAGTAGCCAGAGCCGGACTGACGGCTGGCCGTCCCCCCGTGACCGGTGCCAGACGTCGTCCCCGTGACCAGGCAGGGAGCCGCCCCCCGATGTCCGAGCCGCTAAGCGACATCCACACCACCGCGGGCAAGCTCGCGGACCTGACGCGCCGCATCGACGAGGCGACGCACGCCGGGTCGGCCCGCGCGGTCGAGAAGCAGCACGCCAAGGGCAAGCTGACCGCCCGTGAGCGGGTCGAGCTGCTCCTGGACGAGGGCTCCTTCGTGGAGCTCGACGAGTTCGCCCGGCACCGCTCCACCAACTTCGGCATCGAGAAGAACCGCCCGTACGGGGACGGTGTCGTCACCGGTTACGGCACGGTCGACGGCCGCCCGGTCTGCGTGTACTCGCAGGACTTCACGATCTTCGGCGGTTCGCTCGGCGAGGTCTACGGCGAGAAGATCGTCAAGGTCATGGACTTCGCGCTGAAGACCGGCTGCCCGGTCATCGGCATCAACGACGGCGGCGGCGCGCGGATCCAGGAAGGCGTCGCGGCCCTCGGCCTGTTCGCCGAGATCTTCCGCCGCAACGTGCACGCCTCCGGGGTGATCCCGCAGATCTCGCTGATCGTCGGCCCGTGCGCGGGCGGTGCGGTCTACTCCCCCGCGATCACCGACTTCACGGTGATGGTCGACCAGACCTCGCACATGTTCATCACCGGCCCCGACGTCATCAAGACGGTCACCGGCGAGGACGTCGGCTTCGAGGAGCTGGGCGGCGCCCGTACGCACAACACCACCTCCGGGGTGGCGCACCACATGGCGGGCGACGAGAAGGACGCCATCGAGTACGTCAAGTCGCTGCTGTCGTACCTGCCTTCGAACAACCTCTCCGAGGCCCCGGCCTTCCCGGAGGAGGCGGACCTCGCCACCACCGACGAGGACCGCGAGCTGGACACGCTCATCCCGGACTCGGCGAACCAGCCGTACGACATGCACACCGCGATCGAGCACGTGCTGGACGACGGCGAGTTCCTGGAGACCCAGGCCCTGTTCGCGCCGAACATCGTCACCGGCTTCGGCCGGGTCGAGGGCCACCCGGTCGGCATCGTCGCCAACCAGCCGATGCAGTTCGCCGGCTGCCTGGACATCAACGCCAGCGAGAAGGCGGCCCGCTTCGTCCGCACCTGCGACGCGTTCAACGTGCCCGTCATCACCTTCGTGGACGTGCCGGGCTTCCTGCCGGGCGTGGACCAGGAGTACGGCGGCATCATCCGGCGCGGCGCGAAGCTGATCTACGCCTACGCGGAGGCGACGGTCCCGCTGATCACCGTCATCACCCGCAAGGCGTTCGGCGGCGCGTACGACGTGATGGGCTCCAAGCACCTGGGCGCCGACCTGAACGTCGCCTGGCCGACCGCGCAGATCGCCGTCATGGGCGCGCAGGGCGCGGTGAACATCCTGCACCGCCGCACCATCGCCGCCGCCGAGGACCCGGACGCCACGCGCGCCGAGCTGATGGCGGCGTACGAGGACGCGCTGCTCAACCCGTACGTGGCGGCCGAGCGCGGCTACGTCGACGCGGTGATCATGCCGTCCGAGACGCGGGCCCATATCGTCAAGGGGCTGCGTCAGCTGCGTACGAAGCGGGAATCACTGCCTCCGAAGAAGCACGGCAACATCCCGCTCTAGGGCGTGTTTCGAAAGTCCCGCCTGCTCGCAGAAAGGTCTGCCCATGATCAAGGTCGTACGGGGCAACCCCACCCCGGAGGAACTGGCCGCCGCACTGGCGGTGGTCCGGGCGCGCGCCGCGGCGGCGTCCGCCATGTCGTCCGGCGCGCCGCTGCCGCCCGAGCAGTGGTCGGACCCGGGGCGCATCGCGCGCACCGGCCGCCCGCGGCCGGGCCCCCGGGCCTGGGCCCGGACGTACTGGCCGGCCTGAGCCGCCGGCCCGTCCGCGAGCCGTCCCCGAGCCGCCCCCGTCCCGCACGGGGGCGGCTTTGAGTACCCGTACTCAGGCGTGGGGGCGGACGGCGCAGCAGGATCGGAAGCATGCTGTGGTCCGACCCCGAGAACAAGCCGCCGAAGGAACTGCGCGACGCCCAGGCCATGATGCGCAGGGCCGGCGTCCTGCTGGCGCTGGCGATGCTGGTGGCGATGTTCGTGCTCGGCATCCGCTGAGCCACGGGCCCATGCCCCCTCGGGCACCGGGGGGACCACGGCCCCCGGGCCCTTCTACGATGGCCCGCATGACTGATCAGCGCCGTCTCGTGCTCGCCTCCGCCTCCCCCGCCCGTCTCGGTCTGCTGCGCCAGGCCGGGTTCGCCCCCGAGGTGATCGTCAGCGGTGTCGACGAGGACGCCCTGAGCGCGCCGACCCCCGCCGAGCTGGCGCTCGTCCTGGCCCGGGCCAAGGCCGCGGCGGTGGCGGAGCGCCCCGAGGCGGCGGGCGCCCTGGTCATCGGCTGCGACTCGGTGCTGGAGCTGGACGGCGAGGCGCTCGGCAAGCCCGCCGACGCCGAGGAGGCCACCGCCCGCTGGAAGGCGATGCGCGGCCGGTCGGGGATCCTGCGGACCGGGCACAGCGTGATCGACACCGCCTCCGGCCGTACGGCGTCGGCGACGGCGTCCACGGTCGTACGGTTCGGCGAGCCGAGCGACGCCGAGGTCGCCGCCTATGTGGCCTCGGGAGAACCGCTCCACGTCGCGGGGGCGTTCACCCTGGACGGCCGCTCGGCGCCGTTCGTCGACTCCATCGAGGGCGACCACGGCAATGTCATCGGGCTCTCGCTGCCGCTGCTGCGCCGGCTGCTGGGCGAGCTGGACGTCTCCGTCACGGAGCTGTGGGTCTGAGTCCGGCCCGGGGCGGCTCAGCCGCCGCCGGGGCCGCCTTGTCGCCCACCCCGTCGTCGGCCCGGGTCTCGGTCCCGTACGACAGCAGGGTGAGCACCAGCAGGGCCAGCACGACCATCATGAACGCGAAGGCCGACCACCCCACCAGGCCGACGGTGACCGCGCCGAGGACGCCGTGCACGACCGCGCAACCGATCAGGACGATCCGTCCGGCGCGTCCCGGAGCGCGGTCGCGTATCCCGGCGATCAGCGCTGTCAGCCCGCACAGGACCAGCGCCAGCCCGGAGACACCGCCCATCACCCAGGTCCCGGTGGACATGGCGTCCGGGTCCAGGCCGGCGAGCGACATGTTCTGGTTCTCGGCGACCGTGGCCAGGACGGCGTTGACGAGCACGATGCCCACCGCCTCCCCGAACAGCACGAGCGCGGTCACGATCGCAACCGGTCTGCGCATCAGCGTCCCACCCCTGTTACCTCTGGTACGTGCGTAGCGCGGACCCTACTCACGGGTATTCCTTCGGACAAGGGGCTGGACGGGTCCGGGGCGCCGGGCAAAGAATCCTCCGGCCGTTCGTAGGGACTCCACAAAGAAACGCCATGAGGCGTTGACCTTAAAGACAGAGACCTGGACCACACCGGGTGGTTACTGTGCGGTTGAGGATCGCGGCGTACCGTGGTGCCACAAGGGATTTCACTACTGGGGCAAGCCTCGGATCACACTCCGTGTGGGCAAGCTCACCATTGGGGACGGGTCGTACGGCCGTGTCGGTAGTCCCTAAACTCAGCTTGTTTCGAGGAGGGAGTCATCGTGCGCAAGGTGCTCATCGCCAACCGTGGCGAAATCGCAGTCCGCGTTGCTCGGGCGTGCCGGGACGCGGGGATCGCGAGTGTCGCGGTCTACGCCGAGCCGGACCGGGACGCGTTGCATGTCCGGGCCGCCGACGAGGCGTTCGCTCTGGGCGGTGACACCCCGGCCGCCAGCTATCTGGACATGGCCAAGGTGCTGCAGGCCGCCGCTGACTCGGGGGCGGACGCGATCCACCCCGGTTACGGATTCCTGTCGGAGAACGCGGAGTTCGCCCAGGCCGTCCTGGACGCCGGGCTGACCTGGATCGGCCCCCCGCCGCAGGCCATCCGCGACCTCGGCGACAAGGTCGCCGCCCGGCACATCGCCCAGCGCGCGGGCGCCCCGCTGGTGGCCGGCACCCCGGACCCGGTCTCCGGGTCCGCCGAGGTCGTCGCCTTCGCCGAGCAGAACGGCCTGCCGATCGCGATCAAGGCGGCCTTCGGCGGCGGCGGTCGCGGTCTGAAGGTGGCCCGTACGCTGGAGGAGATCCCGGAGCTGTACGACTCCGCTGTCCGCGAGGCCGTCGCGGCGTTCGGCCGCGGCGAGTGCTTCGTCGAGCGGTATCTGGACAAGCCGCGGCACGTGGAGACCCAGTGCCTGGCCGACAGCCACGGCAACGTGGTCGTCGTCTCCACCCGTGACTGCTCGCTCCAGCGCCGCCACCAGAAGCTCGTGGAGGAGGCCCCGGCCCCCTTCCTGACCCAGGCGCAGAACGACGAGCTGTACGCCGCCTCGAAGGCGATCCTGAAGGAAGCCGGCTACGTCGGCGCCGGCACGGTCGAGTTCCTCGTCGGCGTCGACGGCACGATCTCGTTCCTGGAGGTCAACACCCGCCTCCAGGTCGAGCACCCCGTCACCGAAGAGGTCACCGGCATCGACCTCGTCCGCGAGATGTTCCGCATCGCCGACGGCGAAGCACTCGGCTACGACGACCCCGCCGTGCGCGGCCACTCCTTCGAGTTCCGCATCAACGGCGAGGACCCGGGGCGTGGCTTCCTCCCCGCCCCCGGCACCGTGACGACGTTCGCCCCGCCGACCGGTCCGGGTGTCCGCCTGGACGCCGGCGTCGAGTCGGGCTCGGTCATCGGCCCGGCGTGGGACTCGCTGCTCGCCAAGCTCATCGTGACCGGCGCGACCCGTGAGCAGGCGCTGCAGCGCGCCGCCCGTGCACTGGCGGAGTTCCAGGTCGAGGGCATGGCCACCGCGATCCCGTTCCACCGGGCCGTCGTCGCCGACCCCGCCTTCACCGCGGACCCGTTCACCGTCCACACCCGGTGGATCGAGACCGAGTTCGTCAACGAGATCAAGCCCTTCGCCGCGCCCGCCGACGCGGACGCGGAGGACGAGGCCGGGCGCGAGACCGTCGTCGTCGAGGTCGGCGGCAAGCGCCTGGAGGTGTCGCTGCCGTCCTCGCTGGGCATGTCGCTGGCCCGCACCGGCCTCGCCGCCGGCGCGAAGCCCAAGCGCCGCGCCGCGAAGAAGGCCGGCTCGGCCGCCTCCGGCGACACCCTCGCCTCGCCCATGCAGGGCACCATCGTCAAGATCGCGGTGGAGGAGGGCCAGGAGGTCAAGGAGGGCGACCTCGTCGTCGTCCTGGAGGCCATGAAGATGGAGCAGCCGCTCAACGCGCACCGCTCCGGCACCGTCAAGGGCCTCACCGCCGAGGTCGGCGCCTCCGTCTCCTCCGGCGCCCTGATCTGCGAGATCAAGGACTGACCGCACCGCGCACCCCGAAGGGGCCCGGCCCGCGTCGTGAGACGCGGGCCGGGCCCCTTCGTCACAGTGGCATCCTGGAACCCACGAAGGTCCCGAGGACCGAGGGAGGGGCGGAAACCATGGCAGGGGCGATCCCGATGGACACGAGCACGGTGCAGCCGCCGGCCCGGCCGATGCGCGCGGACGCGCGCCGGAACCACGACCGGCTGGTGGGCGAGGCGCGCAGGTCCTTCGCCGAGCACGGCACGGACGCCTCGCTGGAGGACATCGCCCGGCGGGCGGGCGTGGGCATCGGCACCCTCTACCGGCACTTCCCGAACCGGGACGCCCTGATGAACGCGGTCTTCCAGGACGCCCTGTGCTCGCTCCTGGACCGCTCCCGTGAGCTGGCGGCGGCGGAAGCGCCGTGCCGGGCGCTGGTGGACTGGCTGGGCGCGATCGTCACTCATGCGGGTGAATACCGCGGCCTGGCCCACGCCCTGATGTCCGCCTCGCGCGACGAGACCTCGGCGCTCGTGCAGTGCCATCTGCCACTCCGGGAGGCAGGCGCGGGGCTGCTGCGCCGGGCCCAGGAGAGCGGGGCGGTCCGGGGCGACGTGTCGATCGACGATCTGCTCCAGCTCACCAACGCGATCGCGCTGGCGGCCGAGCAGTCGCCGGACGACCCGGAGTTGGCGGAGCGGCTGCTGCGGCTGACGCTGCGGGGCCTGAAGTAGCGAGGCCTGGAGCAACGGGCTTCGTCCGGGGCTTGGCCCCTGCGCCGGGCTTCTCCCCCGCCCCGCCCCTTCCCGAACCCGGGGCTCCGCCCGGGACCCCGCTCCTCGAACGCCGGAGGGCTGAGAGGCGAGCGCAGAAGGCACTGAAGGGGGAGCGCCGGAGCGGGGGCTCGGAGACGGCGCCCCGACCCGGGTCTACCGCCGCCGCAGATCCGCCACGCGCGCCCGCTCGCCCGGGACGTCCGCCAGCGCCGAGGCGCTGCGGAGCTGCGGACCGAGGCCACCGTTCTGCGTGCGCCGCTGACCGGGGAGCGGCATGTCGCGGCGGGGCCGGCGCCCCGGTGGGGGGCCGGCCCCGCCCGACGCGTCCGCCTCCGGACCGGCCACCGTGATCTCCACGCCCTGGTCCGCCAGGGACTGGAGCTCGGCGGCGGCCCGCTCGTCGTGGAGCGGGGGCTCGTCCGTGACCAGGCGGGTGATCAGCTCGGTGGGCACCGTCTGGAACATGGTGTCCGAGCCGAGCTTGGTGTGGTCCGCCAGGACGACCACCTCCGCGGCGGCCTGCACGAGAGCCCGGTCGACGCTGGCCGAGAGCATGTTGGAGGTGGACAGGCCACGCTCCGCCGTGAGGCCGCTCCCGGAGAGGAAGGCCCGGGAGACCCGCAGCCCCTGGAGGGACTGCTCGGCCCCGCTGCCCACCAGCGCGTAGTTGCTCCCGCGCAGGGTGCCGCCGGTCATGACGACTTCGACCCGGTTGGCGTGGGCCAACGCCTGGGCCACCAAGAGGGAGTTGGTGACGACGGTCAGACCGGGGACCCTCGCGAGCCGGCGGGCCAGCTCCTGCGTGGTCGTGCCGGCGCCGACCACGATGGCCTCGCCCTCACCGACGAGACCTGCGGCCAGGTCGGCGATAGCTGTCTTCTCCGCGGTGGAGAGATGGGATTTCTGCGGAAAGCCGGACTCCCGCGTAAAACCGCCCGGTAAGACCGCACCGCCGTGCCGGCGGTCGAGGAGTCCTTCTGCCTCCAGTGCCCGCACGTCCCGCCGTACGGTCACTTCGGAGGTCTGGACGACGCGGGCGAGCTCACGGAGCGATACCGCTCCGTTGGCACGCACCATTTCGAGGATCAATTGACGACGTTCTGCAGCGAACACGGAACTGACAGTAACCTGACCGTCGGTGAGTTTTCAGCAGTTTGCGCCGAATAACAGAAGTTGTACTTCAAAGGGGCCCCCAAGTGGTATGGGAGGCCCCTTTGTTGTTGAGCGGTGATCGTCAAGTGGTCACAGCGCCGCCCGGACCGCCGGGGGCTGCCGGGTTTCCCGGGTGCTCAGCCCTCGCCCGTGAGCTTGCGGGTGTGCAACTGCCGGGCCACCTCCGCGATCGATCCCGACAGGGACGGGTACACGGTGAACGCGTTGGCGATCTGCTCCACCGTCAGGTTGTTGTCGACCGCGAGCGAGATGGGGTGGATCAGCTCGCTGGCGCGCGGCGCGACCACGCAGCCGCCGACCACGATCCCCGTACCGGGACGGCAGAAGATCTTGACGAAGCCGTCGCGGATGCCCTGCATCTTGGCGCGCGGGTTGCGCAGCAGCGGCAGCTTCACCACCCGGGCCTCGATCTTGCCCGCGTCGACCTCGGCCTGGCTGTAGCCGACGGTGGCGATCTCCGGGTCGGTGAAGACGTTGGCGGAGACGGCCTTGAGGTTCAGCGGGGCGACCGCGTCGCCCAGGAAGTGGTACATCGCGATCCGGCCCTGCATCGCCGCGACCGAGGCCAGCGCGAAGATCCCGGTGACGTCACCGGCCGCGTAGACGCCGGGGGCGCTGGTGCGCGAGACCCGGTCGGTGAGGACGTGCCCGGAGTCCTTGAGCCGTACGCCGGCCTCCTCCAGGCCCATGCCCGCGGTGTTCGGGATCGCGCCGACCGCCATCAGGCAGTGCGAGCCGGTGATGACCCGGCCGTCGGCCAGCGTCACCTCGACCCGGTCGCCGACGCGCTTGGCGGACTGGGCGCGGGAGCGGGCCATGACGTTCATCCCGCGGCGGCGGAAGACGTCCTCCAGGACGGCGGCGGCGTCCGGGTCCTCGCCGGGCAGCACCCGGTCGCGGGAGGAGACGAGGGTGACGCGCGAGCCGAGCGCCTGGTAGGCCCCGGCGAACTCGGCTCCGGTGACACCGGATCCGACGACGATGAGCTCCTCGGGCAGCTCGTCGAGGTCGTAGACCTGGGTCCAGTTCAGGATGCGCTCGCCGTCCGGCTGAGCGTCCGGGATCTCGCGCGGGTGACCTCCGGTCGCTATCAGCACGGCGTCGGCGGTGAGCCGCTCCTCGGTGCCGTCGGCCGCGGTGACGACGACCTGACGGGACCCGTCGGCCGCCTGGAGCCCGTCGAGCCGGCCCCGGCCGCGCATCACGCGGGCGCCGGCCCGGGTGACGGACGCGGTGATGTCGTGTGACTGGGCGAGCGCGAGGCGCTTGACCCGGCGGTTGACCTTGCCGAGGTCCACACCGACGACCCTCGCGGCCTGCTCCATGTGCGGCGTGTCGTCGGCGACGATGATGCCCAGCTCTTCGTACGAGGAGTCGAAGGTGGTCATCACCTCGGCCGTCGCGATCAGGGTCTTCGAGGGCACGCAGTCGGTGAGGACCGAGGCCCCGCCCAGACCGTCGCAGTCGACGACGGTCACCTCCGCGCCGAGCTGGGCGCCCACCAGGGCTGCCTCGTAGCCGCCGGGGCCGCCGCCGATGATCACGATCCGGGTCACGAAAAGTCCGCCTCGCGTTGTGTAACCCGCGGCCGTCTGCCGCCCCGGCCGGGGGTCCGGGGGATCGCCCCGGGGGAATGCAGTACGTACTCCATTGTCCCGCACGCGCCAATGTGCTTCGCCCCGGGGCCCTCCATACGGGAAGGAGGGCGTCCGCCGTACGGGGACGAGCGGCCCGCGCACCGAGGTCCGCGCCGCCCCGCACTCCCCCGACCGGGGCCTTCGTCACAGGAACCGCCGCTCCCGCGCCCACCTCCCGTACCCTCGGTCCCATGTCGCTCTACGCCGCGTACGCCGGCAACCTCGACGCGCGGCTCATGACCCGCCGCGCCCCGCATTCCCCGATGCGCAGCACCGGCTGGCTCAACGGCTGGCGGCTGACCTTCGGCGGGGAGCAGATGGGCTGGGAGGGGGCGCTGGCCACCGTGGTGGAGGCGCCGCGCTCCCAGGTCTTCGTCGCGCTGTACGACCTGGCGCCGATGGACGAGGACTCCATGGACCGCTGGGAGGGCGTCGGGCTCGACATATACCGGCGGATGCGGGTGCGGGTGCACACCCTGGACGGCGAGGAGCCGGCCTGGATGTACGTGCTGAACGGATACGAGGGCGGGCTGCCCTCGGCGCGCTACCTGGGTGAGATCGCGGACGCCGCGGAATCCGCCGGCGCACCTCACGACTACGTGATGGAACTGCGCAAGCGCCCCTGCTGACCGGGGCGGGCGGGGCCCGGCCACGCCCGCTTCGTGCGAAAACACAAAAGACCTCCGGCGCGTCTTTGCGCCAGTGCATCTACGCGCGTAGGGATTCAGCGGTTACGCTCGTCCGCGTGAACGCATCTGTTATTCCGGACAACATCCAGGGCGACCCGCAGGCAGCCGCTGCCGGGGCCGCCGCCCGCCTGCGCGAGCTGACCGGCGCCGAGACCCATGACGTCGCCCTGGTCATGGGCTCAGGCTGGGCGCCCGCGGGCGAAGCACTCGGCGTCCCGGAGGCCGAGTTCCCCGTGACCGAGCTGCCCGGCTTCCCGGCGCCCGCCGTCGAGGGCCACGGCGGCACGGTCCGCTCGTACAAGATCGGCGAGAAGCGCGCGCTGGTCTTCCTCGGCCGCACGCACTTCTACGAGGGCCGCGGCGTCGCCGCCGTCGCCCACGGGGTCCGTACGGCGGTGGCCGCGGGCTGCGGGACCGTGATCCTGACGAACGGCTGCGGCGGTCTGCGCGAGGGCATGCGCCCGGGCCAGCCGGTTCTGATCAGCGACCACATCAACCTGACGGCCGCCTCCCCGATCGTCGGCGCCAACTTCGTCGACCTGACCGACCTGTACTCCCCGCGGCTGCGCGCGCTGTGCAAGGAGATCGACGACTCCCTCGAAGAGGGCGTGTACGTCCAGTTCCCCGGCCCGCACTACGAGACCCCGGCCGAGATCAACATGGTCCGGGTCATGGGCGGAGACCTGGTGGGCATGTCCACGGTCCTGGAGGCCATCGCGGCCCGCGAGGCGGGCGCCGAGGTACTCGGCCTCTCCCTCGTCACCAACCTGGCGGCCGGCCTGTCCGGAGAACCCCTCAACCACGAGGAGGTCCTCCAGGCCGGCCGCGACTCGGCGACCCGGATGGGCGCGCTGCTGGCGAGGGTGCTCGACCGCGTCTGAGAGCCTGTCGGGTGACCTCTGACCGGGCGGCCACGCCCTGGCACGCACGCTTCCGGCGTTGCCGAGATGCCCTGGCAGCTCCGCTACGAGGACCTTTCGGCGCCTTGGAACCGCAGGCACCGGACCGCGTCCGCTTTCCGGTCGAAGGCCACCCGACAGGCTCTGAGCCACCGCCTTCAGCCCGTGCGGCTGCCCTTTTCACTCCGCCCCGGCCTCGCCCCGGCCGCCCGCACCCCACCCCCGTAACCCACTTCCGCACACCCCCCGAAAGGCGGCCCCCGTGCAGCACGACCTCATCGCGCAGGCCAGGACCTGGCTGGCCGAGGACCCCGACCCCGAGACGCGCGCGGAGCTGGCAGCGCTCATCGAGGCGGGCGACACCGCCGAGCTCGCCGCCCGCTTCGCGGGCACGCTCCAGTTCGGCACGGCCGGGCTGCGCGGGGAGCTCGGGGCCGGGCCGATGCGGATGAACCGGTCCGTGGTGATCCGGGCGGCGGCGGGCCTCGCCGCCTATCTGAAGGCCCAGGGCGAGGAGGGCGGGCTCGTCGTCATCGGGTACGACGCCCGTTACAAGTCCGCGGACTTCGCGCGCGACACGGCCGCCGTGATGACCGGCGCCGGCCTGCGCGCCGCCGTACTGCCCCGCCCGCTGCCCACCCCCGTACTGGCGTACGCCATACGGCATCTGGGAGCCGTCGCGGGCGTCGAGGTCACCGCCAGCCACAACCCGCCGCGCGACAACGGCTACAAGGTCTACCTCGGCGACGGCTCGCAGATCGTGCCCCCGGCCGACGGCGAGATCGCCGCCGCCATCGCCGCGGTCGGCCCGCTGGCGGGCACCGTCCGTCCCGAGGACGGCTGGGAGACCCTCGGCGAGGAGGTGCTGGACGCCTACCTCGCCCGTACGGACGCGGTCCTGGCCGACGGCAGCCCCCGTACGGCGCGCACGGTCTACACCGCGATGCACGGCGTCGGCACCTCGGTGCTGACCGCCGCGTTCGCCCGGGCCGGGTTCCCCGCGCCGGTGCTCGTCGCCGAGCAGGCCGAGCCGGACCCCGCGTTCCCCACCGTGGCCTTCCCGAACCCGGAGGAGCCCGGCGCGATGGATCTCGCCTTCGCCACCGCGCGCCGGGCCGCGCCGGACCTGATCATCGCCAACGACCCCGACGCCGACCGCTGTGCCGTCGCCGTGCCCGACACCGCCACGGAGGGCGGCTGGCGGATGCTGCGCGGCGACGAGGTGGGCGCGCTGCTCGCCGCGCACCTGGTGGAGCGGGGCGTCAGCGGCGTGTTCGCCGAGTCGATCGTGTCGTCCTCGCTGCTCGGCCGGATCGCCGGGAAGGCGGGCCTCGGTTACGAGGAGACCCTTACCGGCTTCAAGTGGATCGCCCGGGTGGACGGCCTGCGGTACGGGTACGAGGAGGCGCTCGGCTACTGCGTCGACCCCGAGGGCGTCCGCGACAAGGACGGCATCACCGCCGCCCTGCTCGTCGCCGAGCTCGCCTCCGTACTCAAGGAGCAGGGCCGTACGCTGCTGGACCTGCTGGACGACCTGGCCCTGGCCCACGGCCTGCACGCCACCGACCAGCTCTCGGTGCGGGTGGAGGACCTGACGGTCATCGCCGACGCCATGACCCGGCTCCGTGAGCAGCCGCCGACCGCGCTGGCCGGCCTCGTCGTCACCTCGGCCGAGGACCTGTCGCAGGGCACGGACAGGCTGCCGCCCACCGACGGGCTTCGCTACCACCTGGAAGGCGCCCGGGTGATCGTCCGCCCGAGCGGTACCGAGCCGAAGCTGAAGTGCTACCTGGAGGTCGTCGTCCCGGTGGCGGACGCGGCCGGACTGCCCGCCGCGCGGGCCCGGGGCGCCGAGCTGCTCGCCGGGATCAAGCGGGACCTCGCGGCGGCGGCGGGCATCTGACGCACACCTCGAGCGGGCATCCGACGCGCCGCATCACACGAGCGCGCCGCTTCACACGAAAGGGCCGGCGCCCCTCCCGGGGGCGCCGGCCCTTCGGCGTTCCGTGGCGTCGGCCTCAGAGCCTGTCGGGTGGCCTTCGACCGGAAAGCGGACGCGGTCCGGTGCCTGCGGTTCCAAGGCGCCGAAGGGGTTCCTCGTAGCGGAGCTGCCAGGGCATCTCGGCAACGCCGGAAGCGTGCGTGCCAGGGCGTGGCCGCCCGGTCGGAGGTCACCCGACAGGCTCTCAGCCGGTCGCCCCCACCACCGCGAGCAGGACGGCGCCGGCGACGGCCGGGGCGATCACCTCGTACGCCCAGCGCACGGAGCCCCGGTCCACGCCCTCGGCGGTCGTGTCGCCGGCCCGCTCGGCCAGGTCCCGCAGGTCGCGGACGGTCTGGTCGGCGGAGGCGGTGCGCGCGGCCGAGTCGCGGACGTCGGCGCTGACCGACGTACGGCCGTAGGGGTCGTCGTGCGCCGCGCGGGCGGCGGTGCGGGCCGCGCGCTTGCGGGCGCGCAGGGAGACGGGGATCGCCCACAGCTGGTACTTCGTGCCGTCCTGGGCGAGCAGCTCGGAGGAGTACGAGGCCCGGACGTCGGCGACCTCGGTCCAGGGGAGCTGGATCGTCCGGAACGGGTTGCGGATCCGGATGCGCTCGTCGTCCGCGAAGACGGCGGGCCGCAGGGTGAAGGCCACGACCAGCGGCACCACGAGGAGCAGCGCGGCCGCCGCGAGCCACGGCACCCGTCCCTCGCCCCGGATCATGGCGTCCCCGCCCATCCAGGCGATCAGCAGAAGCAGCAGCGACCCGCAGACCAGTGCGGCGACGGAACGGTAGGTCCGTGTCGCGGGGGGCGGCTCCGCGGGAGGTGTGGGGCTCGTCATGGGGCCGATTCTGCCTGACGGGCGCGGAGGACGGCGGAGCGGCTGCCGTACCGCCGTGCCCCGGGAATCCGGTACCGGAGGGCCGGGGTGCGGGACGCACGGACGGCCCGGCCCCCTGTACAGGTCGCTACGCGCGTAGATATGCTCCTCTGGTGACCATGCCCACCACTGCTCCCGCATTCTCCGACGCGACGGCGTCCGACAGTGCGCTGCGCCGCTTCCTGTTCGGGCTCCCCGGCGTCGACGCCGTCGGCCTCGAAGCGCGCGCCGCCTCCCTCGGAACCCGTTCGATCAAGACGACGGCCAAGGCGTACGCCATCGATCTCGCCATCTCGATGATCGACCTGACGACGCTGGAAGGCGCGGACACCCCGGGCAAGGTCCGGGCTCTCGCCGCCAAGGCCGTCAACCCCGACCCGCTTCGCTACGCTCCGCCTCGGCTCTCCTCCGACCCCTTGGATGCCGAGCCCGACCGCATGACCCCGCACACCGCCGCGGTCTGCGTCTATCCCGACATGGCGGCCACCGCCGCCGCCGCGCTGGCCGGCTCCGGTGTGAAGGTGGCGTCCGTGGCGACCGCCTTCCCGGCGGGCCGCGCCTCGCTGGACGTCAAGCTCGCGGACGTCCGCGACGCAGTGGCGGCCGGGGCCGACGAGATCGACATGGTGATCGACCGGGGGGCGTTCCTCTCCGGCCGTTTCCTGAAGGTGTACGAGGAGATCCTCGCCGTGAAGGCGGAGTGCGGCACCGCCCGCCTCAAGGTGATCTTCGAGACCGGCGAGCTGTCCACGTACGACAACATCCGCCGGGCCTCCTGGATCGGGATGCTGGCGGGCGCGGACTTCATCAAGACCTCGACCGGCAAGGTGGCCACCAACGCCACCCCGGCCAACACGCTCCTCATGCTGGAGGCCGTCCGCGACTTCCGGGCGCAGACCGGCGTACAGATCGGTGTGAAACCGGCCGGCGGCATCCGCACCACCAAGGACGCGGTCAAGTTCCTGGTGCTGGTGAACGAGACGACGGGCGAGGACTGGCTGGACCCGCACTGGTTCAGGTTCGGCGCCTCCAGCCTGCTCAACGACCTGCTGATGCAGCGCCAGAAGCTCAGCACCGGCCGTTACTCCGGCCCCGATTACGTGACGGTGGACTGATGACCATGGCATCCGCATTCGAGTACGCACCGGCGCCGGAGTCCCGCGCCGTCGTCGACATCGCCCCCTCCTACGGGCTGTTCATCGACGGCGAGTTCACCGAGGCCGCCGACGGCAAGGTCTTCAAAACCGTCTCGCCGAGCAGCGAAGAGGTCCTCTCCGAGGTCGCGCGGGCAGGCGCGGCGGACGTGGACCGGGCCGTGAAGGCGGCACGGAAGGCGTTCGAGAAGTGGTCGGCGCTGCCCGGCTCCGAGCGCGCCAAGTACCTGTTCCGGATCGCGCGGATCATCCAGGAGCGCAGCCGTGAGCTGGCCGTCCTGGAGACGCTCGACAACGGCAAGCCGATCAAGGAGACCCGCGACGCGGACCTCCCGCTGGTCGCGGCGCACTTCTTCTACTACGCGGGCTGGGCCGACAAGCTCGACCACGCGGGCTACGGGGCGAACCCCCGTCCGCTGGGCGTGGCCGGCCAGGTCATCCCGTGGAACTTCCCGCTGCTGATGCTCGCGTGGAAGATCGCCCCGGCGCTCGCCACGGGCAACACGGTGGTCCTGAAGCCCGCCGAGACGACCCCGCTGAGCGCGCTGTTCTTCGCGGACATCTGCCGCCGGGCGGGGCTCCCCAAGGGTGTCGTCAACATCCTGACCGGGTACGGCGACGCGGGCGAGGCCCTCGTCACGCACCCCGACGTGAACAAGGTCGCCTTCACCGGTTCGACCGCCGTCGGCAAGGCGATCGCGCGCTCCGTCGCGGGCACGGACAAGAAGGTCACCCTGGAGCTGGGCGGCAAGGGCGCGAACATCGTGTTCGACGACGCCCCGATCGACCAGGCCGTCGAGGGCATCGTCACCGGCATCTTCTTCAACCAGGGCCAGGTCTGCTGCGCGGGCTCCCGGCTGCTCGTCCAGGAGTCGGTCCAGGACGAGGTTCTGGACGCGCTGAAGCGCCGGCTGTCCACGCTGCGCCTCGGCGACCCGCTGGACAAGAACACCGACATCGGCGCGATCAACTCCGCCGAGCAGCTCGCCCGGATCACCGCCCTGGTGGAGACCGGCGAGGCGGAGGGCGCGGAGCGCTGGAGCGCCCCCTGCGAACTGCCGTCTTCCGGTTACTGGTTCGCCCCGACGCTCTTCACCAACGTCACCCAGGCGCACACGGTGGCCCGTGACGAGATCTTCGGCCCGGTGCTCTCCGTTCTCTCGTTCCGCACCCCGGACGAGGCGGTCGCCAAGGCCAACAACAGTCAGTACGGCCTCTCGGCCGGCATCTGGACGGAGAAGGGCTCCCGCATCCTCGCGGTGGCGAACAAGCTCCGCGCGGGCGTCGTCTGGGCCAACACGTTCAACAAGTTCGACCCGACGTCGCCGTTCGGCGGCTACAAGGAGTCGGGCTTCGGCCGCGAGGGCGGCCGCCACGGCCTGGAGGCGTACCTCGATGTCTGAGCAGAACCGTCTGAGCGTCTACAAGACCTACAAGCTGTACGTCGGGGGCAAGTTCCCCCGCTCCGAGAGCGGCCGGGTGTACGAGGTGACGGACTCCAAGGGCCAGTGGCTCGCCAACGCCCCGAAGTCTTCGCGCAAGGACGCGCGCGACGCGGTCGTGGCCGCGCGCAAGGCGTTCGGCGGCTGGTCGGGCGCGACCGCGTACAACCGCGGCCAGGTCCTCTACCGCGTCGCGGAGATGCTGGAGGGCCGCAAGGACCAGTTCGTCCGCGAGGTGGCCGCCTCCGAGGGGCTGTCGAAGTCCAAGGCGGCGGCCGTGGTGGACGCGGCGATCGACCGCTGGGTCTGGTACGCGGGCTGGACCGACAAGATCGGGCAGATCGCGGGCGGGGCCAACCCGGTCGCGGGACCGTATCTCAACCTCTCCACCCCCGAGCCGACCGGCGTCGTCGCGGTTCTCGCGCCGCAGAAGTCGTCGTTCCTCGGCCTGGTCTCGGTGATCGCCCCGGTGATCGCGACGGGCAACACGGCGGTCGTCATCGCCTCGGCGGACGCCCCGCTGCCCGCGCTGTCGCTGGGCGAGGTGCTGGCCACCTCGGACGTCCCCGGCGGTGTGGTCAACATCCTGTCCGGCGCCACGGCGGAGCTGGCGGCCCCGCTCGCCGCCCACCAGGACGTCAACGCGATCGACCTCACCGGCGCGGACACCGCGCTGGCGAAGGAGCTGGAGATCGCGGCGGCGGACAATCTGAAGCGCGTGCTCCGCCCACAGCCTGTGGACGCGGACGGCACGTCGGACTCCGAGGACTGGCCGGCCTCCCCCGGCACGCACCGCCTGACGGCGTTCCTGGAGACCAAGACGGTGTGGCACCCGACGGGCGCGCTGGGAGCTGCGGGCTCCTCGTACTGAGGACGGACCGCACCGCAGGTACCCGAACGGGGCCGCCCTCCCACCCCGGGGCGGCCCCGTTCGCCGTGTCCGCGTCCCGCGCGCGTCAGCCGGTGACGAGCTTGGTCACCGAACCCACCACGGGCAGATCGCTCAGCGCGCCGCCGCTGGTGATCGGATCGGTGACGACGGCCGTGGTCAGCGGCTTGAAGTCGGCGATCTGGGTTCCCACGGCGTTGTCCAGCGGATCCACCCCGGTGTTGGCCAGCGGGTCCAGCTGAAGGTCGGTGACCGGGGCGATGCTGCCGGCCAGCGAGGTCCCGAGCGCGCTGGTCACCGCGGGACCGGCCGTCTCGGTGACCGCCTGGAGGGCCGAGGTGCCCTGGTCCGGGATCTCCGCGACCGGGGGCAGCTGCACTGCCCCCGCGGAGCCCGCACCGGCTCCCAGGGCGGCCCCCAGCGCGGTGACGGTCAGACCGGCGCGCAGCAGGACGCGACGTTCGGGCTTACGTGCATGAAGTGCCATGTTTTCCACCTGATCAAGCCTGGTCGGGTAATCGTCTGTGCGCGCAGAGTAGTTGAGGTGTGATGCTGGATACCAACAGGAGGCCCGGGGGGTCGCCTGCGCGGGTCAATGCCTCACACTTCTGTTCTGTGAGTTCCCAACCGATCCCGACCCGCGTCGTCCTCCTCGCGGGCCCCTCCGGCTCCGGCAAGTCCGTCCTGGCCGCCCGCACCGGTCTTCCGGTGCTGCGTCTGGACGACTTCTACAAGGAGGCGGGGGACCCGACGCTGCCGCGCGTCCCCGGCTCCACGGACATCGACTGGGACTCCGCCGGGTCCTGGGACGCGGACGCGGCGGTGGCCGCCATCGCGGAGCTGTGCCGGTGCGGCCGTACGGACGTTCCGGTGTACGACATCGCCACCAGCTCCCGCACGGGCCACGAGACCTTCCACATCGAGCGGTCACCGCTGTTCGTGGCGGAGGGCATCTTCGCGGCGGACATCGTGGAGCGCTGCCAGGAGCTGGGGCTGCTGGCGGACGCGCTGTGCCTGCGCGGCCGCCCGTCCACGACGTTCCGGCGCCGACTGGTGCGGGATCTGCGCGAGGGCCGCAAGTCGGTCCCGTTCCTGCTGCGGCGCGGCTGGCGGCTGATGCGGGCCGAGCGGCGCATCGTGGCCCGTCAGACGGCCCTGGGGGCGTATCCCTGCGGCAAGGAGGAGGCACTGGGCCGGTTCGCCGCCGCGGCGGCGGGGCGGTGCCGGCGTGGAGCGCCGGCGGGGCGGACGGTGTAGCCGGGCGGCCGGCTTTCTCGAAACGCCCAGCGGGGCCGTACAGGACCCCCGGCCCGTACGGCCCCGCTGTGTTTCCCCCGTGGCCCGCGCCTCCCCCGAAGCGGTGGGCCGTTCCCCGTGTTCCCCCGTGATTCCCCCGGGTCCCCTCGGTCCCCGTTCTCACTGCTCCCCCGTTGCTCCCCCGCACTTTCCCCCGTGGCCCCCGCCTCCCCCGAAGCGAAGGGCCCAGCCTCAGGCCACCAGCTCGCCGAAGGACTCCTGCTCGTCACGTCCGAAGCTGAGGACCTCGTCCTCGCGCAGCCGGCGCAGGGAGCGCCAGATGCTGGACTTCACCGTGCCGACACTGATGTCGAGGATCGACGCGATCTCCGGGTCGGTGCGGCCCTCGTAGTACCGCAGGACCAGCATCGTGCGCTGCAGTTCGGGCAGCCGGGCGAGTGCCTGCCACAGCACCGCCCGCAGCTCCGTGCCGCGCATCGCGTCCGTGTCGCCCACCGTCTCCGGCAGCTCCTCGGTCGGGTATTCGTTGAGCTTGCGCCTGCGCCAGGCGCTGATGTGCAGGTTGGTCATGGTGCGGCGCAGATAGCCGCCGACCGCCGCCTTGTCGCTGATCCGGTCCCACGCCCGGTAGGTCGAGAAGAGGGCGCTCTGCAGCAGGTCCTCGGCCTCGAACCGGTCGCCGGTCAGGTGGTAGGCGGTCGCGTACAGGGAGGCCCGTCGCTCCTGGACGTAGGCCGTGAACGCCGCTTCGGCGTCCGCGTTCTCCGTCCGGGCTCCGCGATCCCCCGTGGCCTCCCCGTACGCGCTCGCCGCCCCCTTGGGTGCGTCGACCACCGCCATGTACGGCATGCGCACCTGCTCCGCGGCCGTCTGGTGCTGACGCCCGGCGCCTCGAACACGCCCCCGTACTCCCCCGAGCTCTCGGCCGCGCTCGAGCAGGGAGGTGCCCCCCGTGGCACCGGACTTCTCCGTGCTCCGGCCGACGTCGTGGAGACGCGTGACAACTGCGCTTGAGCTGGTGCTGTGCAGTGCGTTCATCTCGCGCCCCCTATCGGTGAAGTCCGTTCGTTCCCTGCTGTCGAAGAGCTTGCCGGGGCAGTTTCATGGCGCTGTCCCCCGACTGTCACAGGCCTGTCACAAGGGCAGTTGCGGCCGTGTCCCGACAATCGGAACGGGCCACAGGTCGAACTGAAGCGCCACCATGGGCCAGAATGACGTTCGTGCCTTTCCTGTTGCTGATCGAGGACGACGACGCCATCCGCACGGCCCTCGAACTCTCGTTGTCACGCCAGGGCCACCGTGTGGCCACCGCGGCGACGGGAGAGGACGGCCTGGAGCTGCTGCGCGAGCAGCGGCCCGACCTGGTCGTGCTGGATGTGATGCTGCCGGGGATCGACGGTTTCGAGGTGTGCCGGCGGATCCGCCGCACCGACCAGCTGCCGATCATTCTGCTGACCGCGCGCAGCGACGACATCGACGTCGTGGTGGGACTGGAGTCCGGCGCGGACGACTATGTGGTGAAGCCTGTCCAGGGCCGGGTGCTGGACGCCCGGATCCGGGCGGTGCTGCGCCGCGGGGAGCGCGAGTCGACCGACTCGGCGACCTTCGGCAACGTGGTGATCGACCGCTCCGCCATGACCGTCACCAAGGGCGGTGAGGATCTGCAGCTCACGCCGACCGAGCTGCGGCTCCTGCTGGAGCTGAGCCGCCGGCCCGGCCAGGCCCTGTCCCGGCAGCAGTTGCTGCGCCTGGTGTGGGAGCACGACTACCTGGGCGACTCCCGTCTGGTGGACGCCTGTGTGCAGCGGCTGCGGGCGAAGGTGGAGGACGTGCCGTCCTCGCCGACCCTGATCCGTACGGTGCGGGGCGTGGGATACCGGCTGGACTCACCTCAGTGACCGAAACCGCCAAGCGGTCCCTGCGCGCCGGTCTGCGCTGGACCAGTCTGCGGCTGCGGCTCGTCGTGGTGTTCGCGCTGGTGGCGCTGACGGCAGCGGTGTCCGCGTCGGGGATCGCGTACTGGCTCAACCGCGAGGCCGTGCTGACCCGTACCCAGGACACCGCGCTCGACGACTTCCGGCGGCAGATGCAGGACACCGCTGCGGGTCTTGCGGCGCGTCCCACCAAGGACGACCTCCAGCGGGCCGCCGGGGAGATGGCGTCCAGCGGCCCGGGGTACAGCGTGCTCCTGGAGGCCGAACGGGAGCGCGGCAAGCCGATCGTGGGCTACTCCGACCTGGACACCTTCACCCGGGCCGATGTGCCGGACTCGCTGCAGGAGCAGGTGGCCCGCAAGCAGCCGCTGACGTCGAGCAACGAGCACGAGTACCACCTGTTCTGGCAGCGGACGAGCATCGCGGGCACGCCGTATCTGGTCGCTGGCACGCGGATCATCGGCGGCGGGCCGACCGGGTACATGCTCAAGTCCCTCGACCAGGAGCGGCAGGACCTCAACTCGCTCGCCTGGTCGCTGGGGATCGCCACCGCCCTCGCGCTGGTCGGCTCGGCGCTGCTCGCGCAGGCCGCCGCGACGACGGTGCTGCGCCCGGTGCAGCGGCTCGGCGACGCGGCCCGCAAGCTCGGCGAGGGCAAGCTCGACACCCGGCTCGTGGTCTCCGGCACGGACGAACTCGCCGATCTCTCCCGTACGTTCAACAGGACGGCGAGCTCGCTGGAGAAGAAGGTCGCGGACATGAGCGCGCGGGAGGAGGCGAGCCGCCGGTTCGTCGCCGACATGTCGCACGAGCTGCGCACCCCGCTGACCGCGATCACCGCGGTGGCGGAGGTGCTGGAGGACGAGGCGGACACCCTCGACCCGATGATCGCGCCCGCCGTGCATCTGGTGGTCAGCGAGACCCGGCGGCTGAACGACCTGGTGGAGAACCTGATGGAGGTGACCCGCTTCGACGCGGGCACGGCCCGACTGGTGCTGGACACGGTCGACGTCGCCGACCAGGTGACCGCGTGCATCGACGCGCGGGCCTGGCTGGACGCGGTGGACCTGGACGCGGAGCGCGGCATGATGGTCCGGCTCGATCCGCGCCGGCTGGACGTGATCCTGGCCAATCTCATCGGCAACGCCCTCAAGCACGGGGGTTCGCCGGTGGGCGTCCGGGTGCGGACCGAGGGCGAGGAGCTGGTCATCGAGGTACGGGACCACGGTCCGGGCATCCCCGAGGACGTGCTGCCGCACGTCTTCGACCGGTTCTACAAGGCGAGCGCCTCCAGACCTCGGTCGGAGGGCAGCGGGCTCGGCCTCTCCATCGCCATGGAGAACGCGCACATCCACGGCGGTGACATCACGGCGGCGAACTCCCCGGACGGCGGTGCCGTCTTCGAACTGCGGCTGCCGCGCGACGCCGAGAAGCTCGCGCACCACGACGAGGCGGGCGCGCAGGCGCCGGACGAGGACGGGGCGACGTGAAGCGGGGTGATGCCACGTTCCGGAGGCGGAGCCCGCTGCGGCGGCGCACGGCCGTCTCGCTGGCCGTCCTGCTGGCGGCTGCGGCGCTGGTCTCCGGGTGCGGGATCCGTACGACATCGGTGCCGGTCGACGCGGGGGCCGCGCCCTCCCGGGTGCCGTGCCGGCTGTCCTCGTCGGACGTCACCACCCGGTCGCCGGACAGTGTGAGCGCCGAGGTGTATCTGGTGTGCGCCTCGCAGCTGGTCACCGTGGACCGTCCGGTGACGGCGGAGGCGGTCGGCACCGACCGGGTGGCGGTCGCCCGCGCGCTGCTGGAGGAGGTCCAGCAGGCGCCGCCCGCGGGCGAGCGGCGGGCCGGGTTCACCACCGCGGTTCCGGCGGGGCTGCGGGTGGATCCGGCCCGGGGCGGCGACCCGGCGGGCACCCTGCGCCTGAGCATTCAGCCGGAGGACCTGTCGGCGGAGGCGCTGGCCCAGCTGGTGTGCACGTACGCGGAGAGCGAGACGCTGGTCCGGGACGGTTCGGTGTTCCTGGGCGGGCCCGGGGACTACCCGCCGCGCGGCTATCTGTGCACCTCGCAGACGAAGTCCCGGCCGGGAGATCTGGCCACGCCGGACGCGGTCCGGCTGGACTGACGCGGGTCAGGCCACGCCGTGCGCCGGGCGGCCGGGCTGACGCGGGTCAGGCCACGCCGTACGCCGTACGCCGGGCGGCTGGACTGACGCGGGTCAAGCCACGCCGTGCACCGGGCTGACGCGGGGCCCGAGCGGGCTCGCATGGCCCGCGCGCTATTCGAGGGCGCCCGGGGAGGGCTGTCCGGGCGGTGGAGGGCGACGGCACGGAACCGATCCTGCCGGTCGTGGCGTCTTGGTCGACGTGCGTCACAGTTCGGACGGCCAGACCGTCATCCACTTCCGCGCGGCGGGCCTCACTCTCCTTGTCGCGCATCTGCTGTTCGTCGGGTGGCTGACGCTGCGCCCGCTGGACGTTCCCTGGATCACGGCGGCGAATTTCGAGCCGCTCGCCGGGATCAGGGCGGACCTCGCACTGGGACCGGCCGAGGCGGCCCGCCGGATCGGCGGGGCGCTGGTCCTGCTGGCCCCGCTCGGGGTGCTGCTGCCGATGGCCGGGGGCCGGATCTTCGTCTCCCCCTGGGTCTCGCTGCTGCGTACGGTCGCCGCCGGGGCGCTGATCTCGCTGGCCATCGAGCTGGGCCAGACCGGGGTGCCCGGTCAGGTCGTCGACATCGATTCGCTGCTGCTGAACACCACCGGGGTGGTGCTGGCCCATCTGCTGGTCGTCCCGGTCTGCCGGGCGCGGCTGCGTCGCCGGGGACTGCCCGGGGTACGGGACCTGCCGTACTTCCGCCAGGAGACCCGTCTCAGGGACGAGGCCCCTGCGGGGTCGACCCCGACGATTACCGGGGTCGGTCTCGCACCGTAGAGCGATGTTTTGTACCCCCTCGCGGCGGCACCATGGATACATCGGGGAGCACGACAGGCTGCTCCTCCCGCAACGGTTCGCGAAGGAGCCCACCATGGCCGCACTTGTCCGCCCCCGCGAAGGCCGCATGATCGGCGGAGTGTGCGCGGGCCTCGCCCGGCGCTTCGGTATCTCCGCAAGCACGATGCGCGTCATCTTCGTCGTCTCCTGCCTGCTGCCCGGCCCGCAGTTCCTGCTCTACCTGGCGCTGTGGGCACTGCTGCCCTCGGAGAAGTCCGCCTCCTCCGCGACGGCCTGGTGACGCGACGCGACACGGGGAGCGAGAACGCACGGTAGGGCGCACACCCTGGATCAGGGTGTGCGCCCCACCGGCACGTGCGGGTGCCGCCGGAGGCCCGGCGCGCGGGCCGGGTCAGCCGCCGAGCGGGATCCCGTTGGCGGAGAGGCCCTGGGTGGGCAGTCCGCCGAGCAGGCCGGTGACCGGGGCGGCCGCGTCGGTGGCGTCGCCGCCGAGGACCTTGCCGACGGTCTCCTGGACCGGCGCGTTCTGGACCGACTGCGCGACGGTGTCGAGCGCCATCGTCGAGACGGGGAGCGCCCCGGCCGCGCTGTCCAGCGGCAGCGAGGGGGCGGCGGAGGCGCTGCCGGCGGCGGCAGCGGCGAAAGCGGCGCCGAGAGCGGCGACACCGAGAGTCTTGGCAGCGGAGTTCTTCATGGAGAATTCATCCTTGGGGAAGGGGATGCGAGCGGCTCTGCAAGCTAGCCGCCCCTCAGCTCGCTCCGCAAACATACCGACACGCGAGAAAGGGCCGGGATTTCACCTCCCGGCCCTTTCTCCTGTCCCGCCCCTCAGCCTCCGGAGACCGTAGAGCCACTGGTCACAGCGGTCTGACGGAAAAGCCACTCCGACTTCAGCTCCGCGTATCCGGGCTTGACGACGTCATTGATCATCGCGAGACGTTCGTCGAAAGGAATGAATGCTGATTTCATCGCATTGACTGTGAACCACTGCATGTCGTCGAGCGTGTATCCGAAGGCCTCGGTCAGCCGCTCGAATTCCCCGCTCATGCTCGTCCCGCTCATCAGCCGGTTGTCCGTGTTCACGGTGACCCGGAAGTGCAGCTTGCGCAGCAGCCCGATCGGGTGCTCGGCGTACGAGGTGGCCGCGCCGGTCTGGAGGTTGGAGGTCGGGCACATCTCCAGCGGGATGCGCTTGTCGCGCACATAGGAGGCGAGGCGGCCGAGGGAGACCGAGCCGTTCTCGGCGACCTCGATGTCGTCGATGATCCGCACCCCGTGGCCGAGCCGGTCGGCGCCGCACCACTGGAGGGCCTGCCAGATCGACGGCAGGCCGAAGGCCTCGCCCGCGTGGATCGTGAAGTGGTTGTTCTCCCGCTTGAGGTACTCGAACGCGTCGAGGTGGCGGGTGGGCGGGAACCCGGCCTCGGCGCCGGCGATGTCGAAGCCGACGACGCCCTGGTCGCGGTAGCTGTTGGCGAGTTCGGCGATCTCCAGTGCGCGGGCGGCGTGCCGCATCGCGGTGAGGAGGGCGCCCACGCGGATGCGGCGGCCGTTGGCGCGGGCGATGCGCTCACCCTCGCGGAAGCCCTCGTTGACGGCCTCGACGACCTCTTCGAGGGTCAGGCCGCCTTCCAGGTGCTGCTCGGGGGCGTAGCGGATCTCGGCGTAGACGACGCCGTCCTCGGCGAGGTCCTCGGCGCACTCGGCGGCCACCCGGAACAGCGCGTCACGGGTCTGCATGACGGCGCAGGTGTGGGCGAACGTCTCCAGGTAGCGCTCCAGCGAACCGGAGTCCGCGGCCTCGCGGAACCAGATGCCGAGCTTGTCGGCCTCGGTCTCGGGGAGGGAGTCGTAACCCTGCGCGCGGGCCAGCTCGACGATGGTGCCCGGCCGCAGGCCGCCGTCGAGGTGGTCGTGGAGCAGCACCTTGGGGGCGCGCCGGATCTGGTCGGAATCAGGGACATTCGGGGTCTGGCTCGTCATCTTGGCACTCTAGCGCCTACGCGCGTAGAGCGCCTCGTGTCGATGCGTAACAGTGACCGCGAAGTCGGGCGGAGTACACCTCTCCTTCTGACACTGTTCTGTCATGGGACAGCGCGCACTCCCCCTGCCTGAAGCCAGGCTGGGACGGGCCGTTCGGACGGCCGGAGCAATGGACGAGGTCAGCGGCGTGGTTCTGCTGCTCCCGGACGGCCGGGCCGACTCACGCCGTCGCCCCTCCACCCTGTCGTACGCGGCGCAGCTGCCGTTCGCCCGTTCCCTGGCCCGTGCCGGGGCGGGCGACGGGCTCGCGGTGCACGTGCTGCGCTATCGCTGCCGCGGCTGGAACGCGGACGACGCGCATCCCGTCGAGGACGCCGCGTGGGCGGCCGACGAGGTCCAGCGGCGGTACGGCGACGTGCCGGTCTGCCTGGCCGGCCACGGGATGGGCGGGCGGGCGGCGCTGCGGGCCGCCGGGCACGGTGCGGTGACGTCGGTGCTGGCGATGGCCCCGTGGCTGCCGGAGCAGGCGGCGGACGGGCCGGAGCCGGTGAAGCAGCTGATGGGGCGCCGGGTGCTGATCGTGCACGGCACCGACGACGAGCGCACCGACCCGGAGCTGTCCTACCGGCTGGCCGAGCGGGCGAAGAAGTCCAACCGGGACACCTGCCGCTTCGAAGTCCATTCGGACGGGAACGCGTTGCGCCAGCACCGCTCCGAAGTGGTGGCGCTGGCCGCCGACTTCGTGACCGGCTCCCTCCTCGCCCGGTCCTACGCCCGCCCGGTCGCGGACGCGCTCGCCGCACCGCCGCCGCTGGGGCTGCGGATGCCGCTGGCCGCCGGGTTCGGGCGGTCGCTGCGGCACTGAACGCCTACGGGGCAAAGCCCTTGCCTCAGGTCGTACGTTCTCGGGCCGGCCGCCGGAGCGGCCACACCGAGGACGTCCACGTGGCCGCGCAGCCCGCGGCGGCGGTGGGGAGGGCGAGGGGGAGGTGCCCGCCGGTGACCGCGGTGCCCACCGCGAGCGCCGTCGCCGCCGTCGGCACGGTGATCTGCGCGGCGCGGACGGCCGGGGTGCCCGGGGCGCGGCGGCGGTTCCACCAGAGCGCCGACCGCAGGAGGACGCCTCCCCCGATCAGCAGCGCGAACCCCACGGCCGGCCGGACGATCGCTCCGGCTCGGTCCGGCCCGGTCCGGCTCAGTCCGGCAGCAGGTTCCCCCGGCGCGAGAGCAGGAAGCGTTTGAAGGCGGCGACCGGCGGGGTGTCGGGGTGTCCGTCCAGCCAGGCGACGCCGATCTCACGGGCCGCGCGCGGTGCGGTGACCGTCAGTTCGACGACCCCGGGGCGGGCGACGGCGGGCGGCGGCAGCAGGGCCACCCCGAGCCCGGCGGCGACCAGTCCGCGCAGGGTCTCCGCCTCCTCGCCCTCGAAGGCGACCCTTGGGGTGAAGCCCGCCTCCGCGCAGAGGTCGTCGGTGATCCGGCGCAGCCCGTAACCGGGTTCCAGGGTGACGAACGTCTCGTCGGCGGCCTCCGCGAGCCGGATGCGGCGGCGGGACGCGAGACGGTGGTCGTCGGGGACCACCAGGCGCAGCCGCTGTTCGTCGAGGCGCCGGGCGACCAGGTCGGGGGCGTCGGGCACGGGTGAGGTGAGGCAGAGGTCGAGGCCGCCCGCGCGCAGCCGTTCGATCATCGCCTCGCCGTAGTTCTGCACGAGCTGGAAGCGGACCTTGGGGTGGTCGACCCGGAAGGCGCGGATCAGGGCGGGCACGGTCTCCGAGCCCATGGTGTGCAGGAAGCCGAAGGAGACCCGGCCCGCCGTCGGGTCGGCGTCCGCCCGGACCGAGTCGGCGGCCTTCTCCACCTCGGCCAGGGCCCGTTCCGCCGAGCCGAGGAAGGTGCGGCCCGCCGGGGTGAGCGAGACGGTGCGGCCCTTGCGGGCGAACAGGGCGACGCCCAGGTCCGCTTCGAGCCGGACCATGGCCCGCGAGAGCGTGGACTGCGGGACGCCGAGTTCGTGCGCGGCACGGGTCACGTGCTCGTGGCGGGCGACCGCCTCGAAGTACGCGAGGCGGGGCGCGAGCACGGCCCGGATGTCTTCTTCGTAACTACTCGGTGACAGCCGAGGCCCTGAGCTGCGTTCATGCACCATGGGATCGATTATGGCAGTTTCATGCATTGGACGCATGAAACGTCTCGCTCTACTTTCGACGTATGCCTCCCGCCAGTACCGGGGCATCCACCATCGTCGTGGATGCCTCTGCCCCGCAGTCCCCCGTCACCACCACCGCCGCGCCCGCCGCCGCCACCCATGAGCGTCTGGAGCCCGGCCGCCCCGGCTACCGCCGGATGAGCTTCGCCCTCTTCGCCGCCGGTGTCGCGGCCTTCGCCCTCCTCTACTCCACCCAGGCGCTGCTGCCCGCCGTCTCCGCGTCGTTCGACGCGACCGCCGGGCAGGCGAGCTGGACGGTCTCGGCGGCGACCGGGGCGCTGGCCCTGTTCGTGCTGCCGCTGAGCGCGCTCTCGGAGCGGTTCGGGCGGCGGCAGATGATGACGGCGTCGCTGGCGATCGCGGTACTGGTCGGGCTGCTGGTGCCCCTCGCCCCGTCGATGGGCGCGCTGATCGCGCTGCGCGCCGTCCAGGGCGCGGCGCTCGCCGGACTTCCGGCCTCCGCGATGGCGTATCTGGCGGAGGAGGTGCGGCCCAAGGCGCTGATCGCCGCGATCGGGCTGTTCGTCGCGGGCAACAGCATCGGCGGCATGAGCGGGCGCATCCTCACCGGCTGGGTCGCCCAGGCCTGGGGCTGGCGCGCCGCGCTCGCGGCGGTCGGGCTGCTCGCGCTGGTGTGCGCCGTCGCGTTCCACTTCCTCATCCCGAAGGCGAAGAACTTCCACCCGGGTTCGCCGAACCCGAAGGCGCTGGCGAAGGCCGTCGCCACCCACCTGGGCAACCCGCTGCTGGTGCGGCTGTACGCGATCGGCGCGCTGTTCATGACGGTGTTCGGCGCGGTCTACACGGTGATCGGCTACCGGCTGGTCGAGGAGCCGTTCAGCCTGCCGCAGGGCGTCATCGGGTCGATCTTCCTCGTCTACCTGGTCGGTACGGTCTCCTCGGCCGCCGCCGGACGCCTGGTGGCCCGGCTGGGCCGCCGGGGCGCGCTCTATCTGGCGGTGTCCACCACGACCGCCGGGCTGCTGCTCTCGCTGGGCGACCAGCTGGCCGCCGTGCTGCTGGGCCTGGTGCTGATCACCGCCGGCTTCTTCGCCGGGCACGCGGTCGCGTCGTCCTCGGTGAGCCGGACCGCGACGACGGGCCGGGCGCAGGCCTCGGCGCTCTACCAGTCGGCGTACTACCTGGGCTCCAGCGCGGGCGGCACGCTGGGCGCGGTCGCCTTCCACGCCGGGGGCTGGACGGCGACGGTGGCCCTGGGCCTGCTCGCGGTCCTCGGAGTCGTCTCGATCACCCTGTACGGGACCCGGGTGGCGCGTGCGGAGCGGCGGGCGCTCGTCCCGGCCACCCGCTGAACCGCCCGGGCGACGTGCGCGAGGGCCGGGCAGCGTGTGCTGCCCGGCCCCGCGCCGACCGGTCCGCCGGGTCGCGCCGGACCGGGACACAACCGAGACATACCGGCGCGCAACCACCGCCCCCCTTCGCACGTCTACCAGACGTAACCAACAACGCACTGTGGGCGAAGGGAAGTTGCGCGCATGGGAGTCACGGCGAAAAAACCCGGAAGACGGTTGCGGCGTGGGGTGGCACTGTCCGTCGCCGGGCTGGTGGCCGCCCCGGCCCTGGTCCTGGGCACCGGCACCGCCGCCCACGCGGCGTCCTGCACGAAGTCGGTGGGACCGTACCAGAAGCAGGTCGAGAAGTTCCTGAAGCGGCCCGTGGACGGCAAGCAGTCGACGGCCGACTGCAAGGCGACCCAGAAGTTCCAGAAGAAACACGGGATCACCCCCACCATCGGCTACGCCGGTCCGCTGACCTGGCGCACGATGAACACGATGCTCGCCCAGAAGGCGGCCGGGAAGAACCCCAACAAGGCGAAGAAGTGCCCCACCAACAAGGGGCGCATCGCCTGTGTCGACCTGACGCGGCAGCTGAGCTGGATCCAGGACGGCAAGAAGCTGACGTACGGACCCGTGCCGGTGCGGACCGGCCGGGACGGCGCGGAGACCCGGACCGGGGCCAAGAAGATCTACTGGCGCAACATCAAGCACTGGTCGACCATCTACAAGGTCTGGATGCCGCACTCCCAGTTCTTCGACGGCGGCCAGGCGTTCCACTCGGTCACCAAGTCCATGTACAACCCGCCGGGCTCCGGCGGCTGCGTCAACATGCGGCCCGCCGACGCGAAGGCATACTGGAAACTGCTGAAGAACGGCGACGACGTGTACGTGTACGGGCGCAAGCCCGGGACCTGAGCCAGG
>NZ_JOEZ01000030.1 GCF_000721175.1 Streptomyces anulatus | reverse complement strand
CGCCGAGGGCGACGTCGAGGGCGGTCGAACCCGTGGGGATGACCTCGATGGGCTCGTTCGGCCGCTCACCGAGGCGCATCACCGCACCCTTGCCGAACTTCCGCTCGATCTGTGCGAGTGCGGTGTCCAGCGCCTTCTCGTGGTCGGTTCCTGCCATGAGCTCTCACCCGGTCCGATTGAGTGGCACGCCGCACGTCGGAGAACGTGGGCGTCTACTGCCGACAACGGACGTGTCGGAGATCAAAAAACGAACATCCGATCGATTTTCGTGTCCAGTGAAAGGTACCAAACGGAGGGGAAGCGGGACGGCGTGCGCACCGGACGCACGCCGGGACACTCGCGGCGGGTTTCGTCTTCGCGATGGCGCTGGAGGGTGCGCGCCTCGTCGGGCGGAGGGGTTCCGGCGCCGTGCTCGCGTAGGGCGAACCCGGCGGATCGGTCGGAGCGAGGCTGTGATTCAGGCGCCGTAGGGTTCGCCGACCACTCAGCCTTTACGTGACTGTTCGACTTGAGTCGAGCTCCGCGCTACCCTCAACCTGAACAGTCGTGTTCAAGTTAAGGAGTGTGCCGTGACCGCACCGGTGAGTTGCCGTGGTTGGTCGGCATCTACAGCTTCACGGCGCGGGCCCGATGCTCTCCGCCGGCAGCACCACCGAGCTCCGCGAAGCCGCCGGAGCAGCCCGACGCACCGTCCGTCACCAAAGAGGGGCCTACGCTCACATCATGTCCACGCCGCACGAGAAGGTACGCCGCCCCGGCGGCCGTACGCCAGGAGGAGAACCGCGCCGACGCGCGGACGCGGAGCGGAGCATCGCCTCCATCGTCGCCGCCGCCTTCGACTGCTTCCGCAAGGACCCCAACGTCAGCCTCTCCGCGGTCGCCGGCGCGGCCAGGGTGAGCCGGGTCACGCTGTACGCGCACTTCCCGTCCCGCGAGGACCTGCTCGACGCGGTGCTCGAGCACTCCGTCGAGCAGGCGGACGCGGCGCTGCAGAGCCAGGTGCTCGACGAGGGTCCGGCCGACGAGGCCTTCTCCCTGCTCGTCCGGTCCGGCTGGCGGATCCTGGAGCGCCATGCGTTCCTGCTCGCCGCGTCGGAGGGCGTCATCGCCCCGGCCCGGCACCGCAGGCACCACGAGAAGGTCCTCGCACGGGTGGAGCGGGTCCTGGTCCGCGGGCAGGAGGAGGGCGTGTTCCGCACGGACCTCCCGCTGTCCTGGCTGGTGACCACCTTCTACAGCCTGCTGCACGCCGCCGCGGCCGAGGCCGACGCACGACACCTCAAGATCGAGGACGTCCCCGACATCCTCGACAGCACGCTGTCGTCGATGCTGCGGGCGCCCGCCTCATCCTGACGCTCCGCACGAACGGGGCGTCCCGTCCCACACCGGAGCAGCCCACGCACGCCGGCGAACGGTGCGTCGGCGTCTGCCTCGCCGTGATCCACGAGCCCCGGAACTGGCAGACGTGCGCGGCCGGTTCGGGCTGCTGCCTCGTCTCTGACCGGGCCGGACGAGGCCGTAGCAGCCCTGCCACAACGACAAGGTTCTCTCACCACACGCAGGAGATGGTCCCGATCGACACGCACGGAGCCCCGCAGCAGACCCGCCTGGTCAACGCCCTGAACGCCCAGGACCCGTCGGTCCGGCTCCAGGCCGCCATGGCGGCCGGCTCGACCCCCGACCCCGTACTCCTGGAGACGCTTGTCGAGCGGTGCGGGGTCGAGCCGGACCTCTTCGTGCGGGACACGCTGTCCTGGGCGCTGATGCGCTACTCGCCGGAGGTCACCCTGCCCCGGATCCGTCAGGAACTCGACTCCGCGCACGCCCAGGCCCGCAGCCAGGCGTTGCACACGCTGTCCAAGATCGGCGACAGGGGCGCGTGGGACTGGATCACGCGCGACATGCTGCACGACGCCGACGACGAGACCGCTCGGACCGCGTGGCGCGTCGCGGTCTCCCTCGTACCCGAAGGCGAGGAGAAGGACCTGACCGACGAACTGGTCAGGGAACTCGGACGTGGCAACCGCGGTCTGCGGCTGAGTTTGAGCCGCGCCCTGGTCGACCTCGGTGACGTGGTGGAGTCCGCCCTGGAGAAGGCCGCGGACGGCCCCGATCCGGCGGTGGCCGAGCACGCCCGTGCCACCAGGACGCTCCTGAGGGCCCGGCGCGCCGACCTCGAAGCGGCCGCCGAGAAGGCGAAGCGGATTCTCGCACCCGCCCCGGAAAGAGCGGACGCCGCTGCTGCCGCCGGGGCCGGGGCCGAAGGTGCCGGGGAGCGCTGACCGGCGATGTGGTCCGCCGCGTACGCCCCGGCGGCTGCCGCCGGGGCCTGTCCGCGAAGACCCAGCGGTTGCCCGCCGGCGCGTCGTTCGGCTCGGGCCGCGGGCCGCGCCCGTGCGGCCGGGTGAAGTCGAAGAGGGTGCGACCGAGGTGGACCGGCGCTTGTCCGTCAGGTGCCCCGCGGAGTCGGGCCGTGGCCCTTTGGTCGAACAGGTCAAGCAGGCCGATGCCGATCTGCTCAGTGGACGTGTGGAGCGGGCTGTCGCGGTACCGGGACAGGTCCTTGTCGAGCCCGACCTCGAAGGCGGCGCACAGCCGATCACCGCCCTTTCCCTCGCCGCGGAAGCGCAACGGGGCTGGGCCGGGCCGGTGCGGGCAGCCCGCGGGCCGTTCCGCGCCGGTCCTTACCCCGACTCGGCGAAATCCGCGCCGAGGCGTGAGGTGATCGTTCCCGGGCGGGGTAGCCAAGTGGTATGACCACTGACGAAACGACTGCCGCTCACGCCGGATACGTACAGCCGGAGGTCGACGTCCGGGCGCTGACCGAGCTGCTCGACGGCGAGTACGCCGAGGTCCGCGACCTGGTCCGGGCCAACCTGGTGACGCACGCCTCGGTTCTCGAGGAGGCCGACGAGCTCGACATCGACACGTTCCGTGAGCGGGTGCGCGAACGCGTGGTCGAGATGGCGGCGACGGGTCAGACCGGCATGGGTTTCCCGAGGCGGTACGGCGGAGGCGATGACATCGGGGCCTCGATCGCCGCGTTCGAGACGCTCGCCTTCGGTGACCTGTCGGTGCTGGTGAAGGTCGGTGTGCAGTTCGGGCTCTTCGGCGGCGCGATCCTGCATCTGGGCACCGTACGCCACCACGACGCCTATCTGCCGGACCTGGTCACCGGGAAGCTGATGGGATGCTTCGCGATGACCGAGACCGGGCACGGGTCGAACGTGCAGGCGCTCGGCACCGTCGCGCGGTACGACGCCGCCGCACAGGAGTTCGTCATCACCACCGAGGGCGAGCAGGCGCGCAAGGACTACATCGGCAACGCGGCCCGCCACGGCGAAGTGGCGGTCGTCTTCGCCCAGCTGGAGGTGGGCGGGAAGCCCGAGGGCGTACACGCGTTCGTCGTGCCGATCCGGGTCGGCGGCGAGGTGGCGCCCGGCGTCGACATCGAGGACGACGGCCGCAAGATGGGTCTCAACGGTGTGGACAACGGGCGTATCCGGTTCGACGGGGTGCGGGTGCCTCGCGAAGCGCTGCTGAACCGCTTCGCCGACGTCACCCCGGAAGGCGTGTACACGAGCCCGATCGACAACCCGGACCGCCGCTTCTTCACCATGCTCGGCACCCTGGTGCAGGGCCGGGTCAGCGTCGGTGGCGCCGGAGTGAGCAGCGCCAAGGTCGCTCTCGCGGTCGCCACGAAGTACGCGCTGCGGCGCCGGCAGTTCCCGGCGAGCTCCCAGGGCGACGAGCAACTGCTCCTCGACTACGGACTGCATCAGCGCCGCCTGCTGCCGCTCATCGCCCGTACGTACGCGCTGCACTTCGCGCAGGACGTCGTGCGTACACAACTGCACGACGTATTCTCCGGCACCGGGGACGACCCACAGGCACGGCGACTGCTGGAGTCGCGGGCCGCCGGGACCAAGGCGCTCGGTACGTGGCACGCCACCCGGGTGGTCCAGGAGTGCCGCGAGGCGTGCGGTGGCGCCGGCTATCTCGCGGTGAACCGGTTCGCCGCTCTCAAGGCCGACAGCGACATCTTCACCACCTTCGAGGGCGACAACCACGTCCTGTTGCAGCTCGTCGCCAAGGGCCTGCTCACCCACTACGCGAGCGAGTTCGAGGACCTGGACCAGCTGGGCATGGTCCGGTACGTCACCAACCTCGCCGTCGAGACGGTCATCGAGAAGACGTCGGCCCACAAACTGCTCGAACGGGTACGTGATCTGCTGCCGGGCGGTGACGAGTGGGACCAGGAAGCCGGTCTGCTCGACTCGGAGTACCAGCTCGCCATGGTCCGCTACCGCGAGGAGCACATGCTCGCCGGGCTGGCCCGCAGACTCAAGCGCGGGATCGACCAGAAGCGCGATCCCGGCGTCGTCTTTTCCCAGGTGCAGGACCACGTCATCGCCGTCGCCCACGCACATGTGGAGCGGCTGGTGCTGGAAGCGTTCGTCGAGCGGGTGCGTGCGCTGCCCGACGGCGGCAACAAGGTCGCGCTGGGCCTGCTGTGCGACCTGTTCGCCCTGTCGACGATCGAGGCGGACCGGGCGTGGTTCATGGAGCACGGCCGGCTGACCGTACAGCGCTCCAAGGCGATCAGCCGTGAGGTGAACGGGCTCTGCCGCAAGGTCCGGCCCCTCGCGGGCGACCTCGTCGACGCCTGGGGCATCCCGTCCGAAATGCTGCGCGCCCCGGACCTGGTGGGCTGACCCGGCGCCCCGGCCGCCGTACGGCTCACTCCTCGTCGCCCACTACTCCCGGGTCGCCGCGAGCACCAGTTCCACGCAGTGCGACTCCAGTCGCTCGCGCGGCACATCGAGCGTGCCGTGCAGCCACCCCGCGAAGAGGTTCGCCAGGCCGCCGACCAGGGCGTGCGCGGCCATGCGGCGGTCGATGTCGTCCCCCGTCCCGGAGAGCTGGCCGCCGACGAGGTCGGTGAACACCGGCATGAGCCGGTGGCTGTGGGCCCCCAGAGCCGGGTCGGCGAAGGGCTCCAGGAGCAGCAGGCGGCCCTTGTGCGGCGCGTCCAGGACCAGGGCGACGAAGGCGGAGACGGCGGCCCGGGCCCGGACCTCGCGCTGCGGGACGCTGAGCGCCACGGCTTCCTCCAGAGCCTTCCTGGCCTCGTCGGCGACGCGTTCGAAGGCGGCGAGGAGCAGGTCGTCGCGGCCGGTGAAGCTCTCGTAGAAGTAGCGGTCGGTCAGGCGCGCCTCTCTGCAGACGGACCGGACCGTGACGGCCGCGCACCCCTCCTCGCCGGCCAGGCGCTCGGCGACGTCCAGGAGGGTCTGCCGACGGGCGGCGCGACGATCGGCGAGCTTGGTCCCGCCCCAGCTCCGTTCCGCCAACTCCAATTCTCCCGTTCTCCGTTGACGCCACTTCTCCTGTCGACCCAATTGACGACAGGTGTCCCCACATTCTAACCTGAGGACAGGTGTCATCAGATTGCTCTCGACGGCCTCGCAACGGAGATCCCCCAGCGGAGGTACACGTGACAGCGTCAGCTCATGGACCGGACCCGAACGGACCGGACCACACAGGACCGGACCCGACCGGCCCGAGAACCGCCGAGCCCCTCGGCCCCGACTCCCTCACCTGGCGGTGGTTCGGCGACTGGCGAGGTCTCCTCCTCGCGCCCTGGGCAGGATCGATGCAGAACATGCACCCCGAGCTGGGCGCGGGCGTCGCCGAGCACTCGCGCTTCTTCGAGGAGCGCTGGGAGCGCCTCTTCCGCTCGCTGTACCCCATCGGGGGAGTGGTCTACGACGGCCCGCTCGCCGCCCGGACCGCCCGCGAGGTGCGCGGCTACCACGCCTCGATCAGCGGGGTCGACGAGCACGGGCGCCCGTACCACGCGCTCAACCCGGGCACGTTCTACTGGGCGCACGCCACGTTCTTCATGCTGACCGTCCAGGTGGCCGAGCGTTTCGGCGGCGGCCTCACCGAAGCGCAGCGGCACACGCTCTTCGACGAGCACGTCCGCTGGTACGCGCTGTACGGCCTCTCGATGAAACCCGTTCCCCGCACCTGGGAGGAGTTCCAGCGGTACTGGGACCACATGTGCGCCGACGTCCTGGAGGACAACCGTCCGACACGGGACGTCCTGAACATGCGCCGTATCGCCAGACCGCCCCTCCTGCGGCTGCTGCCGTCGCCGCTGTGGGCCCTCGTCCGCATCCCGATCGTCCGGCTGACGCTGTGGATCACGGTCGGCGTGTATCCGCAGGCCGTACGCGAACGCCTCGGCCTTCGCTGGACGCCCCACGACGAGTGGCTGCTGCGCAAGCTGGGCCTGTTGGTGCACCACGCCTGGCAACGCGTTCCCGAGCGACACCGCTTCCACCCGCGCGCCCGCGCGGGCTGGGACCGCGAACGGGGCCGGTCGGCACCGGGCCCGGTGGAGACACCTGCCCGGAACCTCCCGCCCGCGGAGCGGCGCGGGCTGCCCCAGCACTACGTTCCGAAAGCCGACCGCCGAGGGTGAGAACGTCCCTGTGCGTCACCCGCTTCGCTCCGCCGTACCGCCCTGCGGCTAGTTTGTGCGCAGGACGGATGAGCAGGCCCGTGGTGGCACGGACACACGGGTGACGGGAGGTCGGGAAGAGTGTCGCTGCGCGGAGGTGATCCAGCCGAGATCGGCGGTTATCCGCTGGAAAAACGGCTCGGTTCGGGTGGCATGGGCACGGTCTTTCTGGCCCGTACGAGTTCGGGTCGGCCTGTCGCGATCAAGCTGATCCATCAGCAGTACGCGGGGGACGACGAGTTCCGCATCCGCTTCCGGCAGGAGGTGGCTGCCGCGCGGCGGGTGAGCGGCGCGTTCACCGCCGCCGTGGTCGACGCCGCTCCCGAGGCCGAGCAGCCGTGGATGGCGACGACCTACGTCGAAGGGCCCACGCTCGCCCAGCGCATCGCCGAACAGGGCCCGCTGGACGGGGCGGAGCTGAGGAGGCTCGCCATCGGGCTGGCGGAGGCCCTGCGCGACATCCACCGGGTGGGCGTCGTCCACCGCGATCTGAAGCCCTCGAACGTCATGCTCTCGCCCGAGGGCCCCCGCGTCATCGATTTCGGCATCTCGCGCGCCGTGGACCAGCAGACACTGACGATGACCGGGCGGGTCATCGGCACACCGCCCTTCATGTCGCCCGAACAGTTGCAGGCGCCACGCGGTGTGGGGCCGCGGTCCGACGTCTTCTCGCTGGGAACGCTCCTGGTGTACGCGGCGACGGGTCACGGGCCCTTCGACGCGGACAGCCCCTACATGACGGCCTACCAGGTGGTGCACGAGGAGCCGTCGCTGGGCGCGGTGCCGGCGGCTCTGCGAGCGGTCGTCGAGCCGTGCCTGGACAAGGAGCCCGAGGGGCGCCCCTCCGCGGACGAGCTCCTCGTGCTGCTGCGGGACCTGCCGGCCGAACTGGGCGGCACCGGAACCGGTGGGCCGGGTGCGGGCCACACCCGCGACATGATCACCCAGCATCACCTCGCGACGGGCGACACCCCGGAGCGGACTTCCCGGGACCGGGCCGCCCCGGCCGGTTCCGGCACAGGGAGCACCGGTACCGCGATCGGCGGCCGTCTGCGTCGCCGGTGGCGGCCCGTGCTCGCCGCGGCGGTCGCGGTGGCGGCGATCGGCGGGGGAGTGGCCGCGCTGACGACGGGCGGCTTCGGGGCGGACGGCGGCCCGGACCACGGTGGCGGAGACACCGGCCCCAGCGCTGCGGCGTCGCCGGGCGGCGCACTGCCGAAGGGCTTCGAGCCGTGGAGCAGAACCGTGCTGGGCGGCCGCGAGGACATCCCCGACGAGCTGCGCTGTCTGGCGCGGGGCGACGCGCTGTTCTGCGGGGGCGGCGGCGTTGTCGCGGCCCGTATCAGCGCCCGGGACGGATCGCGGGTGTGGACGGCGAAGAGTCCGGGCGTCCCCGTCCAGGGCATGCACCTGGTGGGCGCCACCGACGACACCGTGCTCGGCTACCGCTTCGCCGCCCAGCACGCCCCGCAGGACCCGAGCAGCGAGGTGGTGGCCCTCGACGCGGACAGCGGCCGGGAGCTGTGGTCCGCGCCGTCCGGCGCCCAGTCGACGGCCGTCACGGGCCGGTCCCGGGACGCCGTCGTGGTCGGCTCCGCCGTGGTGACGGTCGACGCCTCCAACTCCCGCTTCGAGGCCCGGGACGCGCACAGCGGCGAGGTCACCTGGACGACGCCGTTCCCCGCGGGCACGCAGTGCGCCCCCGTCCCGGCCGGCCCGCGGCTCCTCGCCATGTGCGCGACGGACGCGGAGATGGACGACGTGCAGGTACGCCGTCCCACCCTGGCCACGCTCGACCTCGCCTCCGGGACACCGGGCGAGCCCATCGCGGTCAACGGCCCCGTCGTGCCGATGGGCGTCGCCGACGGCAGGCTCGTACTCCTCTCGAAGCACTACGAGGGAGTGTCGCCGGCCGGCTACGACGGGGTGGCGCGGGTCGACCCGGCCTCGCGGAAGGTCACGTACTCCCGGTTCGGCCAGGTGTACGAGGGCACGTCCGGCATGGCGGGCGACACCGTCTACGTGAGCGGGCAGGCCGGCCTCGTGACGGCGCTCGACTCCGCGACCGGAGGTAGGAAATGGTCGCGGCAGACGGGCGTGGAGGGCGCGTCGGGACCGACGGCGGGACCCGACGCGTTGTACTTCAGCTCGGCCACCGGCCGGGTGGTCGCGCTGTCGCCGCGCGACGGCACACCGCTGTGGACGACGGATCCCCGGACCGACGGTCTGACGGGTGAACAGGACGCGAGCCCCCGCGTGACCGTCGCGGGGCGGGCGGTGTTCGTGGCCGCCGCCACGAACACCCTCTTCGCCTTCGACGCGCAGCGGCCGCCGAAGCCGGGCTGACCGACCCCGGCGCTCCGGCATCCGGTCGCCTGGCCCTGCGGGCGTTCACACTCGGAAGCCACCCGCTGAGCCTCGGCGACCTGACCGCGGCCCTGTCCGGCACAACGAGGAACTGCGTCCACACCGTCGTCCTGGAACGGCGGGCACCGCGCGTCGTCGCCGCCGTACCGTTCGTCGCCGCCCTCGCCGTGAGTGGCGCGGTCTTCCAGTCCCTGACCCGCAACCCGCTCGGCAGAGCCGACGTCATCGGCTTCACCACCGGCTCCTGCCCCGGAGCCGTCCGCACCCTGCTCGCGGGCGCGCGCAGGTACCCGGCGCTCGCGGCGGGCGCGCTCGCCGGCCGGCTCGTCACCGCGCGCGGTGTATCTGCCGGCGTTCCGGCGGGGTGTGCGGGGCTTCCGGCTCATCATCGCGGCCCAGCACGCGATCGAGGACGTGGTGCTGCCGACCGGCGCGGTCACGGCGTGCTTCGGCGGGCGTACCTGATGGTGCCGCTGGTCCGGGAGTCCCGCCGGGGCTTCCAGGGTGCGCCCGGCGGATCCCGACCGGGTCAGTCGCCGAGGATCCGCTCCCACAGGAGTCCGTCCCGCCAGCTCCCGTCGAGAAGGATCGCGGAGTGCGCGACGCCGAACGGGGTGAACCCGTTGCGGCGCAGCACCCGTTGGGAGGGCAGGTTCTCCAGGTTGGTGGACGCCTCGGCGCGGTGCAGGCCGAGTTCGTCCGTCATCACCCGCAGGGCCAGCCCGACCGCGTTCCCGGCGTGCCCTCGGTTCTGGGCGACGGAGGCGATCCAGTAGCCGACGGAGCCTCGGCGCAGATGCGGCTGCGGCAGGATTCCCCCGATGGTGACCTGCCCGATCACCTGGCCGTCGGCGAGCACCACACCCGGCCAGACCGTGCCGGCCCGGTGGCCGGCCAGCATCGCCTCGATCCGTTCCGCCTGGCCCTCCGGGGTGAAGTAGTCTGCCGGCTGGGCCGGTTCCCACGGCCGGAAGGCCTCGGCGTCCCGCACCCGGTGCGCTGCGATCGGGGCGGCGTCGGCGGGCTCTATCAGGCGGATCCTGGTGCTGGGCATGGGCCGGTCCTCGTCGTGGTACGTCGGATGGGACGGCCAACCTATGCGAGGCCCCCGAGCCGCCGCCCGGAGGAGGGCAGGCAGCGGTCAGGGAACCTTCACCCAGTCGAGGGTGCGCTCCACCGCCCTCTTCCAGCCCGCGTAGCCCTGCGCGCGCTGCTCCTCGGACCACTGCGGCGACCAGCGCTTCGACTCGTGCCACTGGGTGCGCAACTCGTCGGTGTTCTGCCAGAAACCGGTGGCGAGCCCCGCCGCGTAGGCGGCGCCGAGAGCGGTCGTCTCGGCGACGACGGGACGGCTGACCTCGACGCCCAGGACATCGGACTGGATCTGCATGCAGAGGTCGTTGGCGGTGACTCCGCCGTCGACCTTGAGCACGTCGAGATGGACTCCGGAATCCTGCTCCATGGCCTCGACCACATCGCGGCTCTGGTAGCAGATGGCTTCCAGAGTGGCCCGTGCCAGATGGGCGTTGTCGTTGTACCTGGCCAGGCCGACGATCGCGCCGCGGGCGTCGGAACGCCAGTACGGCGCGAACAGGCCGGAGAACGCGGGGACGAAGTACATGCCGCCGTTGTCCTCGACGCGCCGGGCCAGCTCCTCGCTCTCCGGCGCCGACTTGATGATCTTCATCTGGTCGCGCAGCCACTGCACCGCGGATCCGGTGACGGCGATGGATCCCTCCAGCGCGTAGACCACCGGGCTGTCGCCGAACTGGTAGGCCACCGTGGTGAGGAGGCCGTGCTCGGAGCGGACCAGCTCGGTGCCGGTGGTGAGCACCAGGAAGTTGCCGGTCCCGTAGGTGTTCTTGGCCTCGCCGGGGGCGAAGCAGACCTGGCCGACGGTGGCCGCCTGCTGGTCGCCGAGGACACCGCCGACGGGAATGGCGGCGCTCAGCGGCCGGGAGGTGCGGGTGGACCCGTAGGCCTCCGGGTGCGAAGAGGGGTTGATCTTCGGCAGCATCGCCCGTGGGATGTCGAAGAAGCCCAGGAGTTCCTCGTCCCAGTCGAGGGTCTCCAGGTTCATCAGCATGGTGCGGCTCGCGTTGGTGACGTCGGTGGCGTGGATACCGCCGTTCGGGCCGCCGGTCAGGTTCCACAGGACCCAGGCGTCCGTGTTGCCGAAGATCGCGTGACCGGCCTGCGCCGCTTCCCGTACGCCGTCGACGTTCTCCAGGATCCACTGGATCTTGCCGCCGGAGAAGTAGGTCGCCGGCGGAAGCCCGGCCTTGCGGCGGATGACCTCGCCCTGCCCCGAGCGTTCGAGCTTCGCCGCGATCGAGTCGGTACGCGTGTCCTGCCACACGATCGCGTTGTAGTAGGGCCGCCCGTTGCGCGGGTCCCAGACCACCGTGGTCTCGCGCTGGTTGGTGATCCCGATCGCCACCAGGTCGGTCGGCGAAAGCCCGCCGTGCCGCAGGGCGTTCTGCATCACCGAGTTGGTGCGCTCCCAGATCTCCACGGGATCGTGCTCCACCCAGCCGGAGCGGGGGAGGATCTGCTCGTGCTCCAGCTGGTGCTTGGCGACCTCGTTGCCGCCGTGATCGAAGATCATGAACCGGGTGCTGGTGGTCCCCTGGTCCACCGCGCCGATGAAGTCCGCCATGATGTGCCGCCTCTCCGGCCGGTGTCGTCAGTCCTTGGATGCCGGGACGCGTCCCGGCGGTTCGGGTGTGGCGGACGGCAGGAAGCGTCCGACGAAGGCCTTGTAGGAGCCCGCGCCCAGCAGGGCGCCGACCAGCGGGCCCAGGATGGGCACCCAGAAGTAGAGATTCCCGTACTGGTCCCGCCACGCACCGCCGTAGCCGGTGAGGAAGCTCGCGAGCCGGGGGCCGAAGTCGCGGGCCGGGTTGATCGCGTAACCCGCGTTGGTGCCCCAGGCCATGCCGATCGCGACCACGATCAGGCCGATGATGAACGGGCCCATGTTCGAGCCGGGCGGGGTGTTCAGCATGTCCGTGACGGCCATGATCAGCAGCATCAGGATGGCGGTGCCGATGACCTGGTCGCGGAACGCGCCCCACTCATGGACGGGCAGGCCCGGGTTGCCGTTGGCCGGCAGCGTGGAGAACACCCCTTGCGTCTTGATGGTGTGCCCGGGGTCCGCCTTCGCCAGTGCCTCGCTGTAGTTCCAGCGGACGAGGAGCGCGGCCACGAACGCACCGGCCGTCTGCGCCAGCGCGTAGGGAGCCACCTTGCTCCACGGGAACCCCTTGAACGCCGCCAGCGCGAGCGTTACCGCGGGATTGATATGCGCCCCGCTCAGCCGCGCCGCCACATAGACGCCGAGCGTGACGCCCAGCCCCCACGCCCAGGCGATGCTGTCGTGGTCCCCGAGCCCGCCGGGGGGATCGGTCAGGGCTCCGCCCGCCGCCACCTGGGCCACGACACCGCATCCGAAGAGGATGAGGATCATCGTGCCCGCGAATTCGGCGGACAACTCGCCGACCAGTCCGGACTTCTTACGTAGCTCAGCCATGGAAGCTCGCCCTCCGCCGACGGCGCCGGCTGTCGACTATCCGAGCAGTGTCAGCAGGCTAAGACGTTTCACAAGATCGGGCATATCGGGATGATTAAACCGCAGGGGCGGGGCTTGCGAGGCTCGCTCCGGCGACCGGGGGCCGAGGACGCGGGGCGCAGGGCGTCGGATGGCCGGCGGACCGCCCGGACGGAGTGAGTCCGCCGGGGGCGGACGGCGATGACGCTCACCCGATCGGGTGGGAAAGTGGCAGAGCAGCACGACCGGGACGTACGCCTTGTCGGCGCACGTCGGCGCACGTCGGCAGGCAGCTGCGGGCGGGCACACCCCGGGTCGACCGGGGGCGACACCCGCCCGCGCTGTCTGCCCGGGCACTACCGGGCCAGGGAAAGCCCCGCCGATTCCAGGCAGGCCGCGACCGCCGCCGTCTCCGCCGCGTCCAGGCGCCGCATCGGCGGGCTCATCACATTGGTGTCGATGATGCCGCGCAGCATCAGGGCCGTCTTGAACGCGCCCAGGCCGGCGGCCGTCGCCGAGGCCGTGCCGGGGCGGGCAGCGCGGATGATGTCGAACAGGCCGACGAGCCGGTCCTGTTCGGCCCTGGCGGTGGCCCAGTCGCCCTTGACGGCCGCCTCGTGGAGCCGTACGTAGCCGTGCGGGTCCACGTTGCCCAGGCCGGGTACGCAGCCGTCGGCGCCCGAAGCAGGCCGGACCGGATCTGGACCTCGTGGCGTCCCTGTCGGCCGAGATCTCCCTACCCGTCGTCGCCGAAGGCCGCGTCAACACCCCCGAGGAGGCTGCCGCGGCGCTCGCCCGCGGCGCCCACTGCGTCGTGGTCGGCACGGCCATCACCGCACCCACCGCCCTGACTTCGCGCTTCGCCGGCGCGCTGGCGCGCCGGCCGGGTGACGGCACGGGCGCATCCGCGCGGGACTGAACCGGCGGGCGGCGGCCCACCGGGTCGCGCCCCACCCCGCCGCGGGGGCGCGACGACCGGTCTGAGACGCTGTCCGGCACCTGACCAGGTGTTCCACCCGTCCGGCCGCCCACCGCACCTGTTCCACCCGCAAGGAAGACATGCGGAGCAGAGGGCGCCGATGGTGACCCGCCCGGCGCAGCGCAGGAACAGCCCGGCCACCACGACGAAGACTCCGGCCGCGGCCGTCGCGGTGACCGGCAGACGTGTCGACAGGACGACGGACAGGTCCGCGCCCGCGAGCATCGTGAAGAGCAGGGCCGGGGTCGCCACGTCGAAGGCCAGCCGGGTCGGCACGGTGCGGCCGTCCTGTCCCAGGTATCACACGGCCCACCGACACCGATGGCGGGCGGTCCGGTCACCGGCCGGGCGCCCCCGCGCGCAGCCCGTCCATGACGAGGTCCAGGAGCCGGCCGGCCCTCGGCTCCCAGTCCTCGTGCGGATCGATCTGCCAGAGACCGGCGATGGCGAGGAAGAAGTCGTCCGGGGTCACCCCGGGGCGGACGGCCCCGGCCTCCTCGCAGACGCGGAGCAGGGTTCCGGCCGCCTCCATGATCGGTGTGGGACCGGGCTTGGCGGGTCCGCCCGGGGCGCTGGTGACCAGCCGGATCGCGTCCGCCAGACCGGCCTTGGTCATGGCGAAACGGGCGAGGCGGTCCATCCACTCGCGCAGGGCCCGCTCGGGCGGGCGGGTCTCCAGCAACTCGCACGCCGCGTCGGCGACCTGCTGCATCTCGTAGCGGTAGATCTCCAGGACGAGCGCCTCCCGGTGCGGGAAGTTGCGGTAGAACGTGGCCTGCCCGACGCCCGCCTTCTTGGCGATCGCGCTCAGCGGGGCGTCCGCGCGCAGCGTCAGCTCGACCATGGCCACGTGCAGGATGCGTTCGCGGTTGCGCTGCGCGTCGAGACGCAGGGGGGCGTCCTTCTTCGACCGGGACACGGATCCTCCTCGCGGGTTCGTGGCCGAAACCCGTTCTTGTTAACCGGACAGTTGTCCGTTACGTTTTTCAGGCAAGCGGACAACAGTCCGGTTAGGGCTACCTTACTGCCGGCCGAGCCCGCCGGTCACCGGCCGACGGCCCCGGTTCCTCGTCACCTGACACCAGAAAAGGCTGATCATGGCCCCAGCGCCCTCGTCGACGTCCAGTGCCATCACCCTGAACATCAACGGCGAGAAGCATCACCTGTCCATCGACCACCGCACCACCCTGCTCGACGCCCTGCGCGAGCGCCTCGATCTCACCGGCACCAAGAAGGGCTGCGACCAGGGACAGTGTGGCGCCTGTACCGTCCTGGTCGACCAGCGGCGCGTCGTCTCCTGTCTCAGTCTCGCGGTCGCGGCCGAGGGGCGCGAGATCACCACCATCGAAGGCGTGGCCGATGGTGAGCACCTGCACCCCGTCCAACAGGCCTTCCTCGACCTCGACGGCTACCAGTGCGGCTACTGCACCCCCGGCCAGATCTGCTCGGCCATCGCCGTCATCGAGGAACACGCGGCCGGCTGGCCGAGCGCCGTCACCGACGACGTCGGCCCCGAGGCGGGGCCGCCACCGCTGACACCCGACGAGATCCGCGAGCGGATGAGCGGCAACCTGTGCCGCTGCGGCGCCTACGTCTCGATCGTCCGGGCCGTCGCCCACGCCGCCGAGGCCCACGCCGAGGACCGGACGGCCGCCACGAAGGAGGCCGCCGCATGAAGGAGTTCGGCTATCAGCGTGCCCGCGACGTCACCGGCGCGGTCGCCCTCCTCGCCGCCGACCCGGACGCACGGTACCTCGGCGGCGGCACCAACCTCGTCGACCTGATGAAGACCGGCGTGGAGCGCCCCGCCCGGCTCGTCGACGTCCGTGAACTCCCCCTGGACCGCATCGAACCCACGGCGGACGGCGGCCTGCGCATAGGGGCGACCGTCACCAACAGCGACCTCGCCGCCCACCCCGAAGTCCGCCGCCGCTACCCGGCGTTGACCCAGGCCGTGCTGGCCGGGGCCTCCGGGCAGCTGCGTAACATGGCCACCGTCGGTGGCAACCTCCTCCAGCGCACCCGCTGCGGCTACTTCACCGACGCGGCGGGCCCCTGCAACAAGCGGAACCCGGGCAGCGGCTGCCCCGCCGTCGCCGGCGAGCACCACAACCACGCCGTCCTCGGCGCCTCCGGCCACTGCGTGGCCGTGCATCCCTCCGACATGGGCGTTGCCCTGACGGCGTTCGACGCCGTGGTCTCCTACGAGAGCGCCGACGGGCCCGGCGAGAGGCCGATCACCGACTTGTACCTCCCCGTCGGCGACACCCCGCACCGCGAGACCGCCCTGCCGCCCGGCGCGCTGATCACCCACGTCAGCCTGCCCGCCGCTCCCGTGGCCGCCCGCTCCCGCTACCGCAAGGTACGCGAACGCGCCTCGTTCGCCTTCGCCATCGGCTCCGTCGCCGCGGCGCTCGACATCGAGGACGGCCGCATACGCGAAGCGCGCCTCGCCCTCGGAGCCGTCGCCTCCCGGCCCTGGCGCGCCCGTGCCGCCGAGGCCGTCCTGACCGGCGCACCGGCCGACGGCGCGACCTTCGCCGCAGCCGCGGACGCCGAACTGGCCGCCGCCGAGCCGCTGCCCGACAACGGATACAAGGTGCCCCTCATGCGCAACCTCGTGGTCGCCGTACTCACCGAACTCGCCGGGAGGGACGCCCGATGACGACCACCACGCCGGGACCCCAGGCCGTACGCGGAGCCGTCGGCGTCGCCCACACCCGCGTCGAGGGCCGCGACAAGGTCACCGGCGCGGCCCGCTACGCCGGCGAGATCCCCTTCGCGGACCTGGCCCACGGCTGGCTCGTGCTGTCCACGGTCACCCGTGGCCGGATCCGTACGGTCCAGACCGCCCCGGTCCTCGACATGCCGGGCGTGCTCACCGTGCTGCACCACGGCAACGCCCCCCGCCTGAACACTGATTACATCGGCATGCTCGGCACCCCGCCGGACCCGACCTCCGCCGTCTTCCAGAACGACAGGGTGCCGTTCGCCGGCTGGCCGGTCGCGCTGGTCGTCGCCGAGACCCCCGAGGAGGCCAGGGAGGCCGCCGAGGCGCTCGTGGTGACGTACGACCAGGAGCCGCACGAGACCGTGCTCGTCGACGGGCACCCCGGCGCCTACCCCGCCGCCGGCCATATGCCCGCCGAGACGGAGAAGGGCGACCTGGAGGCACAACTGGCGGCCTCCGCGCACGTGGTGGACGCGCGGTACACCACCCCCGAGGAACAGCACAGCATGATGGAGCCGCACGCCGCGACCGCCCGGTGGGAGGGCGGCCGGCTGGAGGTCGTCGACTCCAACCAGGGCGCCGGCTGGGTCCAGAGCGAACTGGCCACGATGTTCTCGCTCGACGCGTCCTCGGTGCGAGTACGCTCCGAGCACATCGGCGGCGGCTTCGGCAGCAAGGGCCTGCGCGCCCACCAGGTATCCGCCGTGATGGCCGCCACCGCCCTGCAGCGCCCGGTACGCGTCGTTCTGACCAGACGTCAGACGTTTTCACTGGCCGGCTACCGCAGCCCCACCACCCAGCGGATCAGGCTCGGCGCGGCCCCCGACGGCAGGCTGCTGGCCCTGGAGCACCGCTCGCTGAACCAGACCTCCACGGTGTACGAGTTCGTCGAGCCCAGCGCGGGCGTCGCCCGGGTGCTGTACGACGCCGACGCCCATCGCACCGCCAACCACGTCGTCCGGCTGGACGTGCCGTCCCCGACCTGGATGCGCGCACCGGGGGAGGCCCCGGGGTCGTTCGCGATCGAGGCGGCCCTGGACGAACTCGCCGAACGCACCGGTGTCGACCCGATCGAGCTGCGCCTGCGCAACGAACCGCACGTCGGCCCCGTATCGGGGCTGCCGTTCAGCAGCCACAACCTCGCGGCCTGCTTCCGCGAAGGAGCCCGCAGATTCGGCTGGGCGGACCGCGACCCGCGCCCCGGTGTACGCCGCGACGGACGCCTGCTGCTGGGCACCGGCACGGCGGCCGCCTCCTTCGGCGCAGGTGCCGCCCCGTCCACGGCCCTGGTCACGGCCGAGGCGGACCGCTCCTTCACCGTACGGATCGCCGCCGCCGACATCGGTACCGGAGCCCGCACCGCGCTCACCCTGATCGCCGCCGACGCGCTGGGGACCACACCCGAACAGGTCCACGTCCGCATCGGCGACAGCGACTTCGGCCCCGCGATGATCGCCGGCGGATCCATGGGCACCCGCTCCTGGGCCTGGGCGGTCACGGCCGCCGCCGCCGAACTGCGGGAGCGGCTCACGGTGACCACGTCCGTTCCGCCGGAGGGCATCACCGTGCGGTCCGACACCACCGCGGCCGTCGGAGCCCTCGCGCAGAAGGAACGGCACTCCTTCGGAGCCCAGTTCGCCGAGGTCGCCGTGGACACCGCCACCGGCGAGGTCCGGGTCCGGCGCATGCTGGGCGTCTTCGCGGCGGGCCGGATCGTCAACCCGCTCACCGCCCGCAACCAGCTTGTCGGCGGAATGACCTGGGGCATCTCCATGGCCCTGCACGAGGAGGCGGTACGCGACCGGAACACCGGCGGCCACTACGCCCCCGATCTCGCCGGCTACCACGTGGCCACGCACGCCGACGTCCCGGACATCGAGGTGGACTGGGTGGACGACCACGACCCGGACGACCCGGTCGGCATCAAGGGCGTCGGGGAGATCGGCATCGTCGGCGCGGCGGCGGCCGTGGCCAACGCGGTCTGGCACGCCACCGGCGTACGCCACCGGGACCTGCCGATCCGCCCCGACCGGGTCCTCGCAGCGCCGGCATCGGCCGGCGGGGGAGCGGCGGATGCTTGACATCGCCGGCGAGCTGCACCGATGGATGGCGGAGGGCCGGGAGTTCGCCGTCGGCACCGTCGTCTCCGTCGGTGGCAGCGCGCCGCGGGGGCCCGGCGCCGCCCTCGCCGTCGACAGCGAGGGCACGGCGATCGGCTCGGTCTCCGGCGGCTGTGTGGAGGGCGCGGTCTACGAACTGTGCGCGCAGGCCCTCCGGGACGGCGAGACCGTGCGCGAACAGTTCGGCTACAGCGACGAGGACGCCTTCGCCGTCGGGCTGACCTGCGGCGGCGTCATCGACATCATGATCACGCCGGTCCGCGCCCACTCACCCGGACGGGAGGTGCTGCGGGTCGCGCTCCGTGCCGCGGTCTCGGGCGAGGCCGCGGCCCTCGCCCGGGTGGTGCGCGGCCCGGACGGCCACCTGGGGCGGTCCCTGCTGGTCCGCGCCGACGGTGCGTACGAGGGCGGGCTCGGGGGCCACCCGGAGCTGGACCGTACGGCGGCGGCCGAGGCTTCGGCCCTGCTGGACGCCGGCCGGACCGGCTCCGTCGACCTCTCCGAGGACGGATCGCACTGCCCCGGCGGACTCACCCTGCTCGTCGAGAGCAGCGTCCCGCCGCCCCGCATGATCGTCTTCGGTGCGGTCGACTTCGCGGCGGCCCTGGTGCGGGCCGGGAAGTTCCTGGGCCATCACGTGACGGTGTGCGACGCCCGGCCCGTCTTCGCCACCCGGGCCCGGTTCCCCGAGGCGGACGAGGTCGTCGTCGACTGGCCGCACCGCTATCTGCGGCGCACCCCGACCGACGGACGCACGGTGCTGTGCGTGCTCACGCACGAGGCCCGGTTCGATGTGCCGCTGCTCGTGGAGGCGTTGCGGATGCCGTCCGCGTTCGTCGGTGCGATGGGGTCGCGCCGGACCCACGAGGACCGGATGCGGCGGCTGCGGGAGGCGGGCCTGAGCGAGGGGGAGCTGGACCGCCTGCGGTCACCCATCGGTCTGGACCTCGGAGCCCGTACGCCCGAGGAGACGGCCCTGTCCATCGCGGCGGAGGTCGTCGCGGCGCGGCGCGGCGGCACGGGGCTGCCGCTGACCGGTGGCGCGGAGCCCATCCACCGGGAGCCTCACCGGGAGCCGCTGGCCGTCAGCCCGCGCTGAGTCCGTCGCGGATCCGGGCGACGACGGCGGCGACGACCTCGTCGAACTGCTCGCCCGCGGTGGGCAGGGGCGGCGCGGCGCCTCCCGGAGGGTCGGGATGTCCAGGTCGGCGTGCGCCGACAGCCGGCGGGCCAGGAGGGCTTCAGGTCGAGCGTGGGCCGCCGGCCGGGCAGCGGTGTCCTCGCCGGGAGCGTTCCGGAGGCGGGTGCGGAGAGTGGTCGCGAAGTCTTCCGCACGGGTCAGCTGGATGCGCAGGTCCTCGATCTTCCGGGCGGCGGCCTGCTCGTAGACCCCCATGCGCTCCAGGAGCGCTTCGCGTTCGGTGCTGACGGCCGACGGGGCGGTGTCGAGGCGGTCGGTGATGTCGAGGAGGTCGCGCATCTCGTCCAGGGTGAAGCCGAGGGGCTTCATCCGGCGGATGACCATGAGCCGGGCGACGTCGGTCTCGGTGTAGAGGCGGAAGCCGCCCTGGGATCGGGCGGAGGGGATGACGAGTCCGACTTCCTCGTAGTGGCGGATGGTGCGCAGGGACAGTTCGGTCCGTGCGGCGACTTCGCCGATCTGCATGTGCTCGTCATCCATGCCTGTGACCCTGGCCCTTCTCGTCATAGCGGCCGCATCCCGTACGACCCGCCGATCTCCACTCTAACGTTAGGGTAGAGTTGCTGGTGCGGGAGCGGCCGGACGTCCGCTGCTGCCGTTCCCGGGGTCGAAGGCGCCCCCGGCGTAGATTCCCGATTCTTGCAGGAGAGAGCGTGCGCGAGCCCATGACGCCGATCGCCGCCGCCTGCCCGCCGTGACCTTTCGCACTCCGATGTGAGCCGCCGGGGCGTACCCGCGCCAGGCCGGTTCCATCCCCTCTCGGCTTCCGGCCCGCCCTGCGGGCCGTCCGCAGGGTTCCGCTCCGGCCCCTGCGTGTCCTTCCCGCACGCCCCGGCCTGCCGGGGGGCTGTGCCCGAGCACGACAGGTGCCTGCTTCCTTGTCCACTTCCGTACTGACTCCCACCGGACGGTTGCGCGGCCTGCGCCCCGACTGGCTGAACAACCCGAAGGTCTGGCGCACCGAGATCCTCGCAGGCCTGGTCGTCGCGCTGGCGCTGATTCCCGAGGCGATCTCGTTCTCGATCATCGCCGGAGTCGACCCGGCGGTCGGTCTGTTCGCCTCGTTCACCATGGCCGTGGTGATCTCGATCGTCGGCGGCCGCCGCGCGATGATCTCCGCCGCCACCGGCGCCATCGCCCTCGTCATCGCCCCCCTGAACCGCGAGCACGGCCTGGGCTACCTGATCGCCGCCGTCATCCTCGCCGGAGTCATCCAGATCGTCCTGGGCGCCCTCGGCGTGGCGAAGCTGATGCGGTTCGTCCCGCGCTCGGTGATGGTCGGCTTCGTCAACGCCCTCGCCATCCTGATCTTCATGGCCCAGGTCCCCGAAATGCGGGACGTCCCCTGGGCCGTCTATCCGCTGATCATCGGCGGCCTGGCGCTCATGGTGTTCTTCCCGAGGATCACCAAGGTCATCCCGGCCCCCCTGGTGTCCATCGTCATCCTCACCGTCATCACCGTCGCGGCAGGGATCGCGGTGCCGACCGTCGGCGACAAGGGCGAGCTCCCCTCGTCGCTGCCGGTGCCGGGCCTGCCCGACGTGCCCTTCACCATGGACACCCTGACCACGATCGCCCCCTACGCGTTCGCTATGGCCCTGGTCGGGCTCATGGAGTCGCTGATGACCGCGAAGCTGGTCGACGACATCACCGACACCCACTCCTCCAAGACCCGCGAGTCCATCGGCCAGGGCATCGCCAACATCGTCACCGGCTTCTTCGGCGGCATGGGCGGCTGCGCGATGATCGGCCAGACGATGATCAACGTGAAGGTCTCCGGCGCCCGCACCCGCCTCTCCACGTTCCTGGCGGGCGCGTTCCTGATGGTGCTGTGCATCGTCTTCGGCCCGATCGTCTCCGACATCCCCATGGCCGCGCTGGTAGCCGTCATGGTCATGGTGGCCTTCGCGACCTTCGACTGGCACTCCATCGCCCCGAAGACCCTGAAGCGCATGCCCGCCGGCGAGATCGCTGTCATGGCCATCACCGTGACCGTGGTGGTCGCCACCGACAACCTCGCCATCGGCGTCGTCGTCGGCTCCGTCACCGCCATGGTCATCTTCGCCAAGCGCGTCGCCCACCTCGCCCGCGTCAGCGCCATCACCGACCCTGACAACACCACCGTCGTGTACTCCGTGACCGGCGAGCTGTTCTTCGCCTCATCCAACGACCTCGTCGGCCAGTTCAACTACAACGACGACCCCGACCGGATCATCATCGACCTCTCCGCCGCCCACATCTGGGACGCCTCCTCCGTCGCCGCCCTCGACGCCATCGAGACGAAATACGAACAGCGCGGCAAGACGGTGGAGATCATCGGCCTGAACGACCCGAGCGCCGACCTCCATGGCAAGCTCACCGGTGAACTCACCAGCCACTGACCGTTCCTGTGCAGGACATGGGTCCTGGACCCATGTCCTGCACACTGCGCGCATCCCTGACGGTGTTGGATATCAGTGGCGTTCCCGCTCCTGGGCACGCCTTTTCCGGATGACCAGCAGGTCGACGGCCGCAGTCGCGGCGACGAGGGCGCACACCGCCGCGAGAAGCGCCCGCGCCGTTCTGCTCGGGGCGTCGCCGTCTCCGGCGGCGGCTGCCGCCAGCCCGAGCAGCGCCGCAGCCGCGAGGAACACGACCAGGGCCGACCACGCGAGGACTCTCCTGAGCTGCAGTGCGCTGCGTGCGTTCACCGGTTCCGTGCCACGCCTCATACGAATCGTCTCCGGAGCAGTGAGGGAGTCAGTCCTGGGCGAGCAAACCCGCCGCCGTGAGTTCCCCGTGTCATGGGGCCGGGCCGGGTGCTGACGACGGTGACGGCCCGAAGCCGCGCAGAACGGAGAGGACCTCCTCGTCCCCCACCTGGCCGAAGTCGTCGTACCACTCGCCCACGGCCCGGAAGCCCGGCGGCTCGTGGAGGCAGAGGACGTCGTCGGCTTCCGACCGCAGGCGGTCCGCGCTGCCGGGAGCGCCGACCGGCACGGCGAGGGCCAGACGGCCGGGAGCCCGGTGCCGCAGATGCCGCAGGGCGACCCGGGCCGTGAGGCCGGTGGCGAGCCCGTCGTCGACCAGGATCACGGTCCTGCCGTCGATCCGGGGCCCTGGCCGCCCACCTCGGTAGAGCCCCTCGCGTCGGTGCAGCTCCGCGCGTTCCCGCGCCACCTCGGGACCGAGCCGCTCCTCATCCAGGCCCAGCGCGTCCAGGACGCCTTCGTCGAACAGCGGCGGCTCATCACCGATGATCGCGCCGATGCCGGTCTCCGGCCGGCCGGGCAGCCCTATCTTGCGGACGACCAGGACGTCGAGCTCGGCATCGAGCACCGGGGCGATCTCCGCCGCGACGGGGACTCCGCCGCGGGGGAGCGCGATGACGAGGGGGTCGATCATCTCCTGTCCGGCCGCCCACTCCAGCAGCCGGTCGGCGAGCTGCCCACCCGCCTCACGGCGGTCGCGAAACCGCATGCTCGTTCCCTCCTTCTGCCGGGCCCCGCACCGTGCGCGCGGGCCTCTCCCGAGCCGCTCCTCAGCCGCCTCCGTCTCTCGTCAGCCGCCTCCTCGTCTCGCTACCGACCGCGTCCGGCACACCTCACGACGTACCGCCGGCGGTCTCGCCGGTCCGGTCCCGGCGGGCCAGCAGCCGCTGGGCGGCGGCCAGCGGCTGCGCGGTGGCCCGCGTGGAACGGATGGCGGCACGGGCGGCGTTGGCACCCGGGGCGCCATGCACCCCGCCGCCCGGATGCGCTGAGGCCGACGCCAGGTAGAGCCCCTTCACCGGTGTCTCGGAGCGGCCCGTTCCCGGCGTCGGCCGGAACACCAGTTGCTGGTGCATCGAGGCCGTGCCGCCGTTGACGGCCCCGTTGTGGAGATTGCCGTCCGCGGCCTGGAGCGAGGGCGGGGCCAGGACCCGCCGGGCGCGGATCCGGCTGCGGAAGCCGGGTGCGTACCGCTCCACCTGCCGCTCCACCCGGTCGGCCATCCTCTCCTGCTCACCCGCGTCCCATGTGCCCGTCAGCCCGTCCGCGCCCGCGTCCGCCTTCACCTCGTGGGGCACATGGGTGTAGGCCCACGCAGACTCGGTGTCCAGCGGGGACCGGGTCGCGTCGGCCGTGGTCATCTGCCCCACCAGCAGGAACGGGCGGTCGGGGATACGAGAGCGGGCGATCTGGGACGCCCACCGGGTGAGCTCGTCGACGCCCTCCGCCAGATGGACGGTCCCGGCCGTGGCGGCGGCCGCGCTGCTCCACGGGACGGGACCGTGCAGCGCCCAGTCGACCTTGAACGTGGCGAAGTCCCACTGGAACCGTCGCATGTCCTTCAGGAGCCGGGGCGGCAGGTGTTCGGGGGAGAGCAGCGACCCGTAAAGACACGGGGCGGAGACATCGGCCAGGACAGCCCGGCGGGCCTGGACCGCCTCCCCGGACTCCGTACGGACGCCCACGGCGCGGCCCTGCCGTACGACGACCTCGGTGACCCGCTGCCCGCACCGCACGCTTCCCCCACGGCTCTCCAATCGCCGCACCAGGGCCGCGGTGAGCGCCCCGGCGCCGCCGACGGGGACGGGAAAGCCGTGGAACTGCCCCAGCATGGACATCAGCCAGCCGAAGCCACCGCTGCCCGCCGCCTCCGGGGCCAGGTCCGCGTGCAGGGCGTTGCCGGCCAGCAGCAGCCGCCCGCCCTGACCGGCGAACTCCTCCTCGCCGAGCCTGCGGACCGGGAGGACGAGGCTGCGGGCCAGGCGCAGCCCGCCCGCCGCCCGCAGCCGCACCGCCAGCGCGGCCCCGGCGCGGACGGGCGGGAAGGGCGAGAAGAGGGCATCGACGATGTCGCCGCCCAGCCGGTCCCAGATGCGGCACAGAGCCTGCCAGCTTTCACCGTCGCCGGGCGCGAAGCGGTCGAGCGCCTCGGCCGTCGCGGATCGGTCGCGGTCCAGCACGGCGCAGCTGCCGTCGAGCAACGGGTGCGCGAGCACCCGGGGAGCGTGACTCCAGCGGAGCCCTTCGCGGTGCAGCTCCAGCCGGCCCAGCACGGGGGAGACCGCCGCCAGCGGATAGAACGAGCTGAACAGGTCATTGACGTACTCGGGGTGGACCCCGCGGTCGCTGCGGACCGCGCCGCCCGGTTCGTCCTGTGCCTCCAGGACCTCCACCGACCAGCCGGCGCCGGCGAGCAGATTGGCCGCGACCAGGCCGTTCGGCCCGCTTCCGATCACTACTGCGTCGACCATGACGTCACCCTCCGCGGCGGGAACCCGCCCTACCGGTTGGAATCCGTGGTCATTCGGCTGTTGCGGCCGCGGCGGCGGCGTTCTCGTCACCGTCCGGCACTGCCGGCGTCACCTGCTCGACCAGCCGGGCGAGGCGGGCCAGCATGGTGCGGTGGCGGATCTGGATCACCGATTCCAGCAGCGCGTTGTGGAGTGTGCCGCCCAGCCCCCGCAGAGGGTGCTCGTCGACGGTCACGAGGGTTCTGTCGCCCCATGGCCGGATGTCCAGGGCGATGCGGGCCGACCCCAGCGGACCGGCCTCGGCTTCCAGCTCCAGTGTCCGTGGCCTCTCGATGAGCCGGACGATGGTGCGGCCCGTGAACCGTCTGGGCCCCAGGCGCACGCTGTACGTGATGGACGAGCCGGTATCGGGCCAGTCGCCCTCCTCCCGGTGGGACTCCGAGGTGCCCACCACCCACCTGCCGTACAGGCGTTCGTTGTCGAGTACCGCCCACACGGCGGACGGCGATCGGTCGATGAGGTGATGCCGGGCGGCCATGGTTCTCCTCGGTGCGTCGGGCGGCGCCCGTCCTGGGCCGGATCTTCTGCCGCTACCGGGTACCACTGCTGCCGGAGAGCAAACGCCGACCGAGGTACGTGGCCTCCCGACGCCCGCAGATGCGGCCCCTGAGGGGCGGAAGGCGATGTCAGGAACCGCCCCGACGGGGGAACCCGCCGTGCCACGGACCGATCCGCACGATGCAGAAGGAAGGTGCTCGGGCGGCAAGGACCCGGCGGACCCTCGCCACCGCGGACGTGGCCCCTTCCCTCCCGGGCCCCCGGGTGGGAGACCTCGTCGAGGCCTCTCCACCGACTGACCCGGCCCGTCCCCTCCGCTCCGCGCCCCGGCCGTCGGCCGGGGCCGCCTGCTCCCCGCTGCCCGCGCGCTGACATCTGGAGGGGCTGCGTGTCGGGTTCGACCTGCCCGCCGCGTCGTGCCTATGCTCCGGGCGGTGGAAGGGCCCCGCGGTCCTGCTTGCCGTGCCGGGGGTTCTCCGAGCGGGGCTCGGGAAGGAGGCCAGGCGTGGAACAACCCGACCAGGACCACGGCACGGGCGCAGCACCGTCCGGCCAGGGCAGTCCGCCGGGGACCGCTTCCCTCCCGGACTGTGACCTCGCCGCCCTGCGGAGCGAACTCGAAGGACTGCGCACCGCGCTGCGGAGCAGACCGGTCATCGACATCGCCCGCGGCATCCTCATCGCGTCGACGCCCTGCACCAGCGGGCAGGCCTGGCAGATCCTGGTCGGCGCCTCGCAGGACAGCAACATCAAGCTGCGCGACATCGCCCACCAACTGGTCGAGAGCTTTCACGGCACCCCTCTGCCGCCCGCCACCCGCCGCGCCCTGCGGACCGCCATCAGGCGCACAGGCACCCGCTGAACCAGCGGCTCGGCGTGCGGTGAACGGCGGCGCACGTTTAGCTGGGGTGTTCGGGGTCACTCCCTTACAGCGACGCGACCGACCGAAGCCGGACAGCCCGATGGCAGGCCCCGGGCCCGTGGACGAGGAAGCATGAACCGTTCGAGCGTGGAACAGCTGCTGACCGCACAGGAGGACACGATGCGTGACATGCGCAGGCTCTTGCAGGCCAAAGTTCGGAAGGTCCGCGGTCTGGTCGAGGAATCGGACGGCAAGGCACTCGACGACCCCGCCCGCAAGGACGAGGGCCGGCGTCGGCGGACGGCGGCGCGCCAGCAGGAGCGGCAGGAGCAGCAGGACCGGCCCGACGAATCTCCCGGCCGTTGAGCAGGGTGCGAGGAGTGCGGGTACCCGACGAGGACGGCTCGACGACGCAGCGAGCCCTCCCGGACCCGTCCGGCGTGGCTCCGTGGCCGGAAGGGGGACGGCCGAGGCCGGGCCCGGTCGTACGTCTGCCCGGCGTGTACCGGCCGCAGACCGACACGCTGCTGCTGGCCACCGCCATGCGCCGTGAGGGGATCCGCCGGGGCATGGACGTACTGGACCTCTGCACCGGCACCGGCACGCTGGCCCTTCACGCCGCGCGCCTCGGCGCCCGCGTCACGGCCGTGGACATCAGCCGCCGGGCCGTGGCGTCGGCACGGCTGAACACCGCGCTCGCCCGCCTGCCCGTCACCGTACGGCGGGGGGACCTGCTCCGGGCCCTGCCGGGCCGTACGTTCGACGCGGTCGTCAGCAACCCGCCCTACGTCCCGGCCCCCGGCCTCTCCGCGCCCCGGTACCGGGCCGGCCGGTCGTGGGACGCGGGCCCCGACGGCCGGGTGATCCTCGACCGCATCTGCGACGACGCCTTCGCCGCCCTGCGCCCCGGCGGCCTGCTGCTGTTGGTGCAGTCGGGGCTGAGCCGACCCGAGGAGACGGTGGGCCGGCTCTCCGCCGCCGGTCTGGACGTCTCCGTGACCGACCGGGTGACGATTCCGTTCGGCCCCGTCACGCTGGGCCGGGTGGCCTGGCTGCGGGCGCAGGGCCTGCTGCGGGACCACCCGGACAGGGAAGAGCTGGTGGTGATCCGTGCCCGGAAGGAATGAGACGCCGCGACGCGTGGTGGTGAACCGGGAAGGCCCCATCCTGGTGGAAGGCCCGGTCGACGTCGTGCAGGCCGACGGGACGACGGTCCGGTCCGACCGCTTCGTCGTGGCGATCTGTACCTGCCACCGCAGTCGCGCCTACCCCTGGTGCGACACCAGCCACCGTCGTCGCAAGGCTTCCAGGGCCCGCCCGCGCGACCGAAAGCCGCAGGACGGCCAGGACGGCCAGGACGGCCAGGACGGCCAGGACGGCCAGGATGGCGAGAAGGAGCCCCGACCGTGACGATCTCGGCTGCCACCCCCCGTAACAGCCCCGAGGCATCTCCGGCGCTCCCCCTGGCGCGCGGGCCCCTGAGCGAGAGCGTCCTCGACGTGCTGGCAGGCCGCGGGACGACCCTGCCCGACGTCGGGGCGATCCACCACGCCGACCCTTACGGCGACGACCTGCACCTGCTCCTGTACGTCCTGTACGAGCTCCACTACCGGGGATTCGCGGGCGCGGACGAGCGCCTGGAGTGGAACCCCGCCCTGCTCGGCGTGCGCGCCGCCGCCGAGGACGTCTTCCTGGACGCGCTGCGCCACGACGGCGGATCGGGCAGGACGGACGTGGCGCAGGCGGTCGATGCGCTCCTGCTCGAACCCGTGGGCGATGACGGCCACAGCGTCAGCCACCACCTCCAGCGGGGCGGCGAGCTGTGGCAGTTGAGGGAGTACGCCACCGTGCGGTCCCTCTACCACCTCAAGGAAGCCGACCCGCATCTGTGGGTGGTGCCCAGACTCCGCGGGCGGGCGAAGGCGGCGATGGTCGCCGTGGAGTTCGACGAGTTCGGAGCAGGCCGCGCCGAGGACATCCATGCCCAGCTCTTCGCCGATCTCATGGCCGACCTGGGGCTCGACCCGCAGTACGGCCGCTATCTCGACGTGGCGCCGGCCCAGGCCCTGGCCACGGTCAACATGATGTCCCTGTTCGGGCTCCACCGGCGGCTGCGCGGCGCGCTGGTCGGGCACTTCGCCGCGGTGGAGATCACCTCGTCCCCGGGCTCCAGGCGGCTCGCGGCAGCTCTCCGCAACGTGGGCGCCGGCCCTGCGGCCCAGCGCTTCTACGACGAGCACGTGGAGGCCGACGCGGTCCACGAACAGGTCGTGCGCCACGAGGTGATCGGCGGACTGCTGGCGGACGAGCCCGAGCTGGCGGCCGACATCGTCCTGGGCATCGAGGCGACCGGACATCTGGAGGACCTCCTCGCGGACCACCTGCTGGCGGCCTGGCGCGAGGGCCGCACCGCGCTCCGCACACCGCCGACAACCTGAGGCGCCTCCGCCTCCGCGACCGCGTCGCCGGGCTGCTCGCCGCGCCGCGCACCGGGCCCGGGAACGCTTCCCGCTCCGTCCGGTCCGGCCCGCGCCGTCCGGTCCGTGTCAGCATCCGGTCCGTATCAGAAGTCGACCTCGTCCACGTAGCGGACGGCAGCCCCCATGTTGCGCTGCATCATCCGCAGCGCGGCCTCGGCGAGGTCACGGTGGATATGTGCCACGGCGTCCTTCGGCACCGTCACGCCCAGATGCCGGATATGCGCGTCGAGGGCCGAATACAGCACGCACTGTTCCGTCACCTGGCCGCAGAGCACGACATGGTCCACGTGCAGTTCGGAGAGCAGGTAGCTGAGCGGCGTCTCGTAGAAGATGGAGTGCCGCGCCTTCACGACGAACAGCGCGTCGTCGTCCGGCAGCAGGGGCTCGACCAGTTCCGCGTTCTTCCCCGCCAGAGCGGCCTGGATGATCTCTCCGTGATGGGAGCGCCATTCACCGAAATTGTCATTCGCGTAGATGACGGGAACGCCTTCCGCGCGGGCACGCGCGATCAGGCGCGCGAGATGGGGAAGCGCCGCGCCGACCGAGGGAATGAGCAGCTCGGCATCGGGATGTTCGTAGGTATTGATCATGTCGATGACGATGAGAGCGCTTTTTCCCATGGCCCCATGTTCTCAAATGTCCGGCCGTGCCCGAATGTTTCACGCGGAACGGTAAGGGAACCCGGCAGTCGCCCACACGGGGAAAAGGGCCGTTGACACGGCGGAAAGGAAGTGTGACCGTGCGCGCGCTGACCTACCAGGGAAAGCGGGACGTCCGCGTGGAGACTGTCCCGGACCCACGGATCCAGGATCCGACGGACATCATCGTCAAGATCACGTCCACCGGCATCTGCGGCTCCGATCTCCACCTCTACGAGATACTCGGGCCCTACCTCGACGCGGGCGACATCCTGGGCCACGAACCGATGGGCGTGGTGGAGGAAGTCGGTCCCGAGGTGACCGCCGTCGCCCCGGGGGACCGGGTCGTGATCCCCTTCAACGTGTCCTGCGGCCACTGCCACATGTGCGGGCAGGGGCTGCACTCCCAGTGCGAGACCACCCAGGTGCGCGAGCGCGGCACGGGCGCCTCGCTGTTCGGGTACACCAAGCTCTACGGGCAGGTGCCCGGCGGCCAGGCCGAGTACCTGCGGGTCCCCTTCGGGAACGCCTTGCCGATCAAGGTCCCGCACGGCCCGCCGGACGACCGGTTCGTCTACCTGTCGGACGTCCTGCCGACCGCCTGGCAGGCGGTGGAGTACGCGGACATCCCGCCCGGCGGCAGCGTCACCGTCCTCGGCCTCGGCCCGATCGGCGCCATGGCCGCCAGGATCGCCCTTCACCGGGGCGCCGGACTCGTCATCGGCGTGGACCGGGTCCCCGAACGCCTCGACCGGGTGAGCGGGTACGGCGCCACCTGCCTCGACCTGCGCCGTCACGGCAAGGACCTCGGCGACGCCGTCCGCGACCTCACGGACGGACGCGGTACGGACGCGGTGATCGACGCGGTCGGCATGGAGGCCCACGGCGCTCCGGTGGCCAAGGCCGCGCACGCGGCGGTCGGGCTGCTGCCCGACGCGGTCGGTCAGCGTCTGATGGAGACGGTGGGAATCGACCGCCTCACCGCGCTGCACACGGCCATCGATCTGGTGCGCAGGGGCGGCACGATCTCCGTCTCCGGCGTCTACGGCGGCTCCGCCGACCCGATGCCGCTGCTCACCCTGTTCGACAAGCAGATCCAGCTGCGCATGGGTCAGGCCAACGTCAAGCGGTGGGTCGACGACCTGCTGCCGCTGCTGGTGGACCGGGACTCGCTGGGCGTGGATTCCTTCGCCACGCACCACCTGCCCCTGGAAGAGGGGCCCAAGGCCTACGAGACGTTCCAGAAGAAGGACGACGGCATGATCAAGACCCTGCTCGTCCCCTGACCGATCGGGAGGAACATGATGGATCGCGCGCCCCCGAAGCCCCTCTACGCACACCAGGGCCCCCGGGCGACGGTGTATCTCGACACCTCGTTCGCCGACGAAGCCACGCTCAGCCGCCGAGAGCTCAAGGCACGGCAGATCAGTGAGGACCTGGCCGGGCGGGGCGCGGACCAGGAGACCTGTCCGGCGGTGCGCAGGGCGATCGCCGGACCGGGACCCGAGCAGTCCGCGCCGCGCCGGACCGATGCCCGCGCGTTCGGCGAACGGGAACCCTTCGCCGTCCGCGCCGGCGACGCGCTGCTGAGTTCGGCGGTGCCGACCGGCGCGGAGGCGGTCGTCGTCGGCACGCAAGCCCGTCTCCGGAGCCCGCCGAAGACCTCGCGGCGGACGATCGGGGAGACGCGGCCACCGGAACGGCCGAGCCGGTCGGCGGCCACGGGGCTCTGCTGCGCTGGTCGACCGACGGGAAGCAGCAGCCGGCGGAACCAGGCACCTGACCGCGACGCCGGGCGGGCCGCGGGACGAGCCCGGTCCGACACGGAACAGCCCTGATCCAGACGAGGAGCGGGCATGAGTTCGCCACGGAGCACGGGGCCTGCGGCCCACGGAGCGGATGTCCACGAGGTCGACGCCCGGGTACAGCAGGCGCTCGACCGGCTCACCCTCCTCACCAACGCCGCCGAGGCCCTGGCCAGCACACTCGACATGGACACCGGCATCCGCCGGCTGTGCCGGACCCTGGTCCCGAGCCTCGCCGACTGGTGCGCCGTCGACCTGCTGGAGGAGGGACGACTGCGCCGCGTCGTCGTCGAGCACCGCTACGCCGACGCCGCGTGTCCCGGCCTGTACGAAGGACTGCTGCCGGCGGCGGAGGGGTCCCGGGCGCACGCGGCCCGGGCCCTGCAGGGGGTCGGCCCCGTGCTCCTCACCGGCTTCCCGGCCTCGCGGGAGGGCACGGACCCGCTCCACGCCAGCGAGCGGGAACTCTTCGAGAGGCTGGCGACCGACACGGCGGTGGTCGCTCCGCTGAGAGCGCGGCGCCAGGTGTTCGGCGTACTGACCCTGGCGCGCACCCGCCCCGAGGCGGCGCTCACGGAAGAGAGCCTCGTCCTGGTCGAGGACCTGGCCCACCGGGTGGCCCTGGCCATCGACAACGCCCGCCTGCACTCGCAGGTGCAGCACACCGCGGAGCGCCTGCAGCGGTCACTGCTGCCCGGCCTGCCCGCGGACGCGCCGCTCGAACTGGCCGCCCGGTACCAGTCGGCGACGGCCACCGCGCGGGTCGGCGGCGACTGGTACGACGCCTTCGTGCTGCCCGACGGGGCCCTGACCCTGATCATCGGCGACATCGCCGGGCACGACCTCCGGGCGGCGATCATGATGAGCCAGACCCGCAACATGCTCCGGGGCATCGCCTGCGACCGGAAGGAGCCACCGGGCAAGATCCTGGCGCGGCTGGACGCCGCTCACCACATCCTCTCTCCGCATCAGACGCTCACCTGCGTCTACGGTCTGGTCGAGCGGACGGCGGCCGATGAGCCCTGGCAGTTCCGCTACGCGGTGGCCGGCCATCCCGAGCCCCTGCTGGTGACCCACGGCGGAGAGACCCGGTTCCTGACGGAAGGACGGGGCATGCTGCTGGGCATGGATCCCGAGAGCCACCGTCCGGCGGCCGTGGAACGGCTGCCGTACGAATCCACCCTGCTGCTGTACACCGACGGCCTCGTCGAGCGCCGGTCCGAAGACCTGGACCGCGGCCTCGCCCGCCTGCGGCAGCACGCGGCGGCCCTGGCCCGGGAACCGCTGGAGACCTTCTGCGACGAACTGCTCAGCGGCCTGGTCGACGACCGCAACGACGACATCGCGATGATCGCCGTGCGTACGGGCCCGCCGCGTAGCGGGCCCGCCGTGGCGCTTCCCTGAGGCGCGGTCGACGTACGCGTACGGGGGCGTGGAGCGCCGTCAGTCCCGGCGTCCCCGGCCGTCCGCCTCGTCCGTGACGTGCACGGCCGCTTCCTCTGCGGACGCGGCGCCACCGTCGATGCCCACGTCCTCGGCGAAGACACCGGACCGACGCGCGGTCGGGTCCTCCGCCGCACCGAGCCGTCCGGCACGCTCCTCACGGCCGGTCCGCTCCAGCGGCTCGCCCTCGCCCCCGGCGAGATCGCCGATGCCGTCGCCGTCCGGCGGCTCCACGTCGTCGACCTCCCGCGCCAGCCGACGGTCGAGGGACTCGCCCTGGCGCTCCTCCGCCCCCGTCGTGCCGTACTCGTCGACGGCCAGAGGGCGTTCGGGCGGGGAGTAGCCCTCTTCCATCGTGTCGTCCAAGTCCCGTTCGCCGAGCGCGTTCTCCATGTCGAGTTCGTCGTTCGGCGGATCCTGGCCGTCATCGTCCTGCGGCTGATACACATCGTCGCCGCGCGCCTCTTCGGACATCCTCTGCTCCTCCGTGGTGTGGCCGGGGAGTGCTCCCGCGCGTCAGCGTCCGAGAGCCTTCCGGAGCTCCTCCTTGCTCATGGAGGAACGCCCGCCGATGTTCTTCTTCTTGGCCTCCTCGTAGAGCTGGTCCTTCGTGGGCCCCTGTGCGCCCTTGTGGGAGCATTCGCCGCCGCGCTGATAGGCGGACTTCTTGTCGTGGGTGGAGGTTCTGCTCGCCGTCCTGGACTCACCCGACCGGGCACGCTGCTTGTTCACGGTCCGGGCGGCGATCTCCTTCGCGCGCCCCGTGGACGTGCCCCGTTCTTCCTGGCTCTCCTTGATGTGCTCGTACTGGCGCTCACGCTTCCTGTTGGATCCGGCCGGCATGACGAGCTCCCTTCTCCGCCTCGCCGCCGTCGGGCGACAAGGCCTGCACCGATGCGGTGACGCCCCTCTTCCGAGGGGCGCCCACCGCGTTTTCCGTAGATCCCCCTGAACGACGACGACCGGAACGGCGCGCCCGCCGGCACCGAGCGGGAGCGACACCGCCTCAGGGGCGGCGCCGATGGCTGCTTTCCCAACCCGTCGGCGCCTGAGCTCCGCGTACGCCGGATACCTATCAGCCGGAGTACCCCTGTACAGGTTGCGAAACATGTTCTGCCCCACGGACAAGGACGAGTTTCCCGCGCCTGGTGCACACCCGGCCTCGTGACCACCGCACGCTTCACCGCGTGCTGCGGGTCGCCTCCACGATCCCGGGGGCCGAACTGCGCAGCCGTGGTGCCCGCCGGACACGTCGGCCTCTCGCGGCGGGAGGGGCCGACACCGTGCGCGGCCCACGGGCCGTCAGGAGGCCGGGTAGGGGTGGTCGGCGAGCAGGCGGGCCAGGTGGACGGCGTTCGCCGCGAGGGCTTCGGTGGTCGAGGCGACGGCGTCGGGCGTGGTGTCCAGGTCCTGGTAGTCGGTGCCGTGCATGGCCTCGCCCACCCAGTACGTGACGGCTCCGGGGGCCAGCGAGAAGCCGACGTCGTTCAGCCCCTGGAACACGTCGGCGCTCACTTTGTGCGCGCCGTCCTCGTTGCCGACGACCGCTACGGCGGCGACCTTGCCGTAGGTGTGCGGGCGGCCCTGGTCGTCCGTCTCGGAGGACTCGGCGTTCAGCCGTTCCAGGACCCGCTGGCAGACGCTGGACGGGTGGCCGAGCCAGATGGCGTGGCGATCAGGAGGATGTCGGCGGCCAGGACCTTCTCCCGGATCACGGGCCAGGCGTCACCGTCGCCGAGGTCCACTCCGATTCCCGGCCGGACGTCGTGGTCGGCGATCCGGACGATCTCGCCCGGCACGTCATGGCGTGAGAACGCGGCCATGACCTGCTCGGCGAGATGGTGGCTGCTGGAGGGGGCGGGCGAGGCGTTCAACGTACAGACCAGGGCGATGGCACGCATGACGGAGTGTCTCCTTCGTGCTGGGGGGGGAGGGGTGCCGGTCGGGGGCACGGCGACACGGGTGCCCCGTCAAGCTCATGGATACGCGTCGGTGCCGCAGAATGCCCCGAACGGAAGCGGAGCTGTCCTTCTCGGTTTCGGCCGGCGATGACGGACTTGTGAGCGTCCCGGGCGACCAGCAGCTTCTGGTGCGGTGCGGCCACGCTGAGCATGGCGGCCTTCACCGAGAAGGAACTGCCGCAGGTGGAGATGAACGTGCTCGGCGTGGACGGCGTCGCCCATCAGGTCCTCGGCCCGCCGCGGCTCGGCGGACTTCCCCCCGCCGCTCGTCCGCCCGCCCGTGGCGGGCACGTCGCAGTGGAACACCGTGTCGCCCAGCACGGCGCGTACGGCGGGGGATGCGCCCCGGGCGTGCTTGTGCCCGGGCGGGAGAAGCCCCGCTCGGGGTCGGCGGCGAGAGCGTCGAGAATCGGTGCTGCCCGTGGATTCACGGGCAATCATCGCGCCTTCCCGGCACCGGCGCGCTCCGAATCACGCCGGTCGGCTCAGGGAAGCGGCGTGCCGCCGGTGGCGTTCATGATCTCGCCGGTGATGAACGAGGCGTTCGCGGAGGCCAGGAAGACGTAGGCGGGCGCCATCTCGGAGGGCTGCGCGGGGCGGCCCAGCGGGCTCTGCTTCCCGAACTCGGCGGTGTCCGGCAGGGTCGCCGGAATGAGGGGCGTCCAGACGGGGCCCGGGGCCACCGCGTTGACGCGGATGCCGTCGGAGGCCAGCATCTGGGCCATGCCCTGCGTGAACGTGACGATCGCGCCCTTCGTCATCGCGTAGTCGAGCAGATGCGGACTCGGCTTGTACGCCTGCACCGAGGTGGTGTTGATGATCGAGCCGCCCGCCGGAATGTGCGGCAGCGCGGTCTTGCACAGCCAGAACATCCCGTACAGGTTGGTGCGCATCACACGGTCGAACTGCTCGGTCGAGATCGCGGAGATCCCGTCGGGCTGGGACATCTGGTACGCCGCGTTGTTCACGAGGACGTCGATCCGGCCGCACTCCGACACGGCCCGCTCCACGAGCGAACGGCACTGCTTCTCGTCCCGGACGTCACAGACGGCGGGCACGGCCCGGCGGCCTGCCTGCTCCACCAGGCGGACGGTCTCCTGGGCCTCCTTCTCCTCCTCGGGAAGGTGGGTCAGCACCACGTCCGCGCCCTCCCGCGCGAAGGCCAGCGCGACCGCACGGCCGATGCCGGAATCGCCTCCGGTGATCACGGCCTTCCGGTCGTCGAGCAGTCCCGATCCCCGGTAGGACTCCTCGCCGTGATCGGGCGGCGGATCCATGGGGCCGGTCCAGCCGGGATGCTCCTGGTCCTGCTGAGGGAAGTCGGGACGGGGGTGCAGCCGGTTCGGGTCCTGAGGCGGTTCGTTCCTCGTCATGGTCCTGCCCTTCCTGCTCGGCGGTGCCCAGAGCTCTGGGTGCCCTGCCGGGCCTGGTCGAAACGCCCCTTTTGCTGGTGGGGCCGCCAGGACCCGGGTGAGCCGTGTCTCACCCGGGCTCCACGACTTGTCTATGCAACGAGTTGCATAGAAGGATCGCGGCATGGCCCTCGACCACGCGATCCTCGTCTCCCTGCTGGAGCGGCCCGGCTCCGGCTACGAGCTGGCCCGGCGGTTCGAGCGGTCCATCGGGTACTTCTGGACCGCCACCCACCAGCAGATCTACCGCGTGCTCGGGCGCATGGTGTCCGACGGTCTGCTCCTCGTCCGCGAGGTGCCGCAGCAGGGCCGGCCGGACAAGAAGGAGTACTCCGTCACCGGGCCCGGCCGCTCGGCCCTCGCCGCGTGGCTGCGCAAGCCGATCGAGCCCGAGAGCCTCCGGCACGACCTCGCCGTGAAGATCCGCGGCGCGGCCTTCGACGACCCGGCCGCCCTGATCCGCGAGGTAGAACGGCACCACCAGGTGCACCGGGACCGGCTCGCGCACTACCTCGCCGGGGAACTGCGCGACTTCACCGGGCCCGAAGCCCCGGCGTCGCCGGACGCGGGCCAGGAGCTCCAGCACGTCGTGCTGCGCGGCGGCATCGCGTACGAGCGCATGACGATCGCCTGGCTCGACGACGTACTCGACACGCTCCAACGGCTCGCAGCGCAGGCGTCGGGTCCGGACGCCTGAACGGCACCCGGCCGCCACCTCCGTAACCACTACCACCCTCACCCTCACCTTTCCCGGAAGGCAACCGCCATGGCTGAGTCCGCGTCCTTGCTGTTCAACCCGCGCACCTACGACCCGCAGCACTTCGACCCCGAGACCCGCAGGCTGCTGCGTGCCACCGTCGACTGGTTCGAGGAGCGGGGCAAGCGCCGGCTGATCGAGGACTACCGCTCGCGCGCCTGGCTGGGCGACTTCCTCGCCTTCTCCGCGAAGGAGGGCCTGTTCGCCACGTTCCTCACCCCTGCCTCCGCCGCGGGGGGCAAGGAGCAGCGCTGGGACACGGCGAGGATCGCCGCGCTCAACGAGATCTTGGGGTTCTACGGCCTCGACTACTGGTACGCCTGGCAGGTGACCATCCTCGGCCTCGGCCCGGTCTGGCAGAGCGACAACGCCGCCGCCCGCGACCGGGCGGCCGAACTCCTCTCCCAGGGTGAGGTGTTCGCCTTCGGCCTCTCCGAGAAGACCCACGGCGCCGACATCTACTCCACGGACATGCTGCTGGAGCCGGACAGCGACGGTGCCGGCGGCTTCCGGGCGTCCGGCTCCAAGTACTACATCGGCAACGGCAACGCCGCCGGTCTCGTCTCCGTCTTCGGCCGGCGCACCGACGTCGAGGGCCCCGACGGCTACGTCTTCTTCGCGGCCGACAGCCGCCACGAGGCGTACCACCTCGTGAAGAACGTCGTCGACTCCTCGAAGTACGTCAGCGAGTTCCGCCTGGAGAACTACCCGGTCGCCCCCGCCGACATCCTGCACACCGGCCGGGCCGCCTTCGACGCCGCACTCAACACCGTCAACGTCGGCAAGTTCAACCTCTGCACCGCCTCCATCGGCATCTGCGAGCACGCGATGTACGAGGCCGTCACCCACGCGAGCAACCGCATCCTCTACGGCCGCCCGGTCACCGCGTTCCCGCACGTGCGCCGCGAGCTGACCGACGCGTACGTCCGGCTCGTCGGGATGAAGCTGTTCAGCGACCGCGCCGTCGACTACTTCCGCTCCGCCGGACCCGACGACCGCCGCTACCTCCTCTTCAACCCGATGACGAAGATGAAGGTGACCACGGAGGGTGAGAAGGTCATCGACCTCATGTGGGACGTCATCGCCGCCAAGGGCTTCGAGAAGGACAACTACTTCGCCCAGGCCGCCATCGAGATCCGGGGCCTGCCGAAGCTGGAGGGCACGGTCCACGTGAACCTCGCGCTGATCCTCAAGTTCATGCGGAACCACCTGCTGAACCCGGTCGACCACCCGGTCGTCCCGACCCGCCTCGACGCCGCCGACGACGCCTTCCTGTTCCGGCAGGGCCCGGCGCGCGGCCTCGGCTCCGTACGCTTTCACGACTGGCGCACCGCGTTCGACGCGTACGCCGAGGTGCCGAACGTCGCCCGCTTCCGCGAACAGGCGGACGCCCTGTGCACGTTCGTCGAGACGGCCGCCCCCGACGAGGAGCAGAGCCGCGACCTCGACCTCCTCCTCGCCGTCGGCCAGTTGTTCGCCCTCGTCGTCCACGGCCAGCTGATCCTGGAGCAGGCCCGGCTGACCGGCCTGGACCAGGACCTGCTCGACGAACTGTTCGCCGTGCTCGTACGCGACTTCTCCGCGCACGCCGTCGAACTGCACGGCAAGGACTCCGCCACCGGGGACCAGCAGGAGTGGGCGCTGGGCGCGGTACGCCGCCCGGTCGTCGACGCGGCCCGCTCGGCCCGGATCTGGGAGCGCGTCGAGGCGCTGTCGGGGGCGTACGAGATGGCGCGGTAGCCCCGCTCGTCCAGCGGTGGGCCGACGGACGGGGCCGGGGCCGGTGCGGGGACCGGAAGGTGCGGTCGGCCCACTCCGCACCGCGGTGTGCGAACGCCGCCGTCGAGGAAAGGGCGAAGCGCCCGTTCCCGGCGTCGGCCAGGTGGGCCGACGGGGCGGGCAGCTTGATGCGGGGCCGGTCAGACCGTGCCCGGCGTCCGCCCGTCCGGCAGGAAGAGCACCGAGTTGATGTACCGGTCGCGGTGCGGCACGAGGGCCCGGCGCAGCAGACCCTGGTGCACCAGGTGCTCGGTCCGCGCCTGGTGGGCCACCAGGTCGAACCCGTCGAGCGCGATCCAGCGCCGGCCCGCCAGGAGCCAGCCCGCGTAGCCCTGTCCGGTCAGCACGTCGATCGCCGGTGCGATCGGGCCGAGCCGGCTCTCCAGCTCGATGAGCAGGGCCGGCCGGTCCTTGCTCAGCAGCTCCGCCGCGCCGAGCAGCGCCGCCCGCTCGCCGCCGTCGACATCCATCTTCACGAAGCCGACCCCGCGCAGCCCCAGACTGTCGACGGTGATCGACGGCACCTCCAGGCAGTGCGCGTGGATCTCGCGGCGGGCCAGCGACGACACCCCCCGGTCGCCCCGGTCGCCCTCCGGGAACCACAGCTGCGCCGTGCCCTCCCGGTCGGTCGCCGCGCCCTGGACCACCCGGGCGTTCGACGGCAGCGTCCGGCGCAGATGCTCCGCCAGATGCGGCACCGGCTCGATGGTGACCACCTCGGCGCAGCGGGCGGCCAGCCGCCGCGACCAGGGGCCGTACCAGCCCCCGATGTCGAGGGCGACGCCGTCCGGCGGGCAGAAGTCGGCGAGCCGCCGGAGCTCGGGCTCGAAGCGCGGATAGAGGGCGACGGCCACGGAGCCGACGAGGCTGCTGGGCAGCCGGGACGCCACCGCCGCGGCGAACGTGGTCACGTGGCCGAAGCCTTGAGCCGGGTGAGCAGGCGCTCGTGGTCGTCAGCCGAGACCTTCCGGCCCGACGAGGGCAGCAGCTGCGGGATGCCGTCCACGATCGGGTAACTCAGGCGCAGCCGGGGGTTGTACAGCGCCTCCTCCTCGGGCAGCAGGGACAGCGGTCCCTTGTCGAGCGGGCAGGCCAGGATGGCGAGCAGCGGGTCGTCGGGGTTCATCGGTAAAGCTCCCTCAACTCAGGTGGACCGGACGGCGGATCGGATGCGGCGGTCAGGACGGCGCGGCGGGCGGCGGATCGTGACGCGGCATGGCCAGCAGGACGGACAGGGCGAGCGCCGTGCCGCCCACCCGCAGGGCCAGCAGCAGCGGATCCTCGGGCAGCGTCTCGCCGAACGCGAGCGTCCCGAGGACCGCGGTGAACAGACAGGTCACCGTGGTGCACACCGGCACGATGAGGGACGCCCGGCAGCGCTGCAGCGCCGCCTGCGACATCACCAGACCGGCCGCCGCGGTGAACAGCAGCAGATACGGATACGGGGACCCCAGCAGCGACAGCGCGGCCTCGCTCGGATCCGTGCTGTTCAGACGGCTGGACGTGCCCTTGATGGCCAGCGAGCTGACCCCGTAGAGCAGGCCCACCGCCACCCCGTACCCGATGCCGCTGGTCGGGACCCGGTGCCGTTTGGCCGCCCGGCTCTCGACCCGTACGTACAGCCAGACGCCCGCCGCCAGCGCCGGCAGACAGACCAGGAGCACCAGCATCCACGGGGCGCCGCCGCTCACCACGTCCTCGCCCTCGCGCACGGAGGCGACGACCATCAGCAGGGCGACCAACACCCCGCCCAGCGCATAGCGTTCGCGGCCCGTCGACTCCTCGCCGAGCACGGCCGAGGACAGCAGCAGGAGCAGCACCAGACCGGAGACGAAGATGCCCTGCGCCGCCGCGATCGGCAGAGCCCGGTAGACGACCAGCTGGGCCCCGAACCCGGCCGCCAGCGCCAGCGCGCCGACGATCCACAGCGGGCTCGTCAGCAGCACCCGGATGACGTGCAGCGGCCGGCCGGCGGAGAGCGCGGGCAGCGAGCCCAGGGCCCGCTTCTCCACCACGAACCCCACGCTGTACAGCGCGTTGGCGACCAGCGCCGCGCCGACACCCCACCACATCGCGCTACCTCCGCCGCGCGTGGGCCAGCAGGATGGAGGACGCCCCGGGCACCGCGCACGCCGCCCGGTCCAGCAGCCGCAGCGGACGCGGCACCCCGTGGAAGGGGGCGCCCTTGATCGTCACATCGGTGAAGCCGGACGCCGTCAGGAACGAGCGCAGCGCACGGGCCGTGTACAGCCGCAGATGCCCGACCACCTCCGAGCCGGGGCGGCCGTGGATCCCGCGCAGGCTGACCTCCGAGAACACCGGCTGCACCCCGGCGAGCAGGAGCGCCCGGTTGTACCAGGCCGCCAGGTTCGGGGTGGACAGCATCAGGTGGCCGCCGGGCCGCAGGACGCGCCGCAGCTCGTCCAGCGCCTGGTCCGGGTCGACCAGATGCTCCAGGATCTCGCTGAACAGCACCGCGTCCGCGCACCCGTCGGCCAGCGGCAGCCCGCCGTGCTCCAACTCGCCGCGCACCACGAGGCCCATCCGGGGCCGGGCCCTGCGCAGCGCGTCCTGCGACCAGTCGACACCGATCAGCCGGTGCCCGGCGAGGATCGGGGCCGCCGTGGCCGCAGCCGTGCCGTCGCCGCACCCGATGTCGAGGATCACCTGACCCGGCGCGTCCAGCGCGTCGGCGAGGAGCCGCGCCTGCCGTCTGCTGCGCCCGTCGCCCGACGCCACGGGGACGGCCGGGTTCTCGTAGAAGTCCCGCAGCCCGGGCGGAGGAGAGGCGGTGCTGGTCATACGGTCTCCGAGGACGTAGAGGCCAGGTGGCTGGTGAACATCTCGCGCAGGCGTACGCCGTCCTCGTCCCCGAGCAGGGTGCGCGACCAGCGCAGCGCCAGATGCAGCCGACCGCCCGTGGACGCCGTGGTGAAAGTCAGCCCCCGGGGCATCCGGGCGGGCGCGGAGAACCACACGGCCTTCGCCCGGCCCGCCTCCCCGAAGTCCAACGGGTACGGCACCCGGCCGATGTTGCTCAGCAGCGTCGTCGAGGTCCACGGACCCGCCAGCACCCTCAGCCCCCGGGTGAACGCGGCGCGGGCGGCCACCGGCAGCAGCGGCGCGGTCAGCAGGGAAGCCGAGCGGCCCAGCGGGGGCCGGGGGCGCGCCTTGAGCGCCCGGGTCCGCTCGGCGGTCGCCCGGAGCAGGGCGGCGACATCCGCCCCGGGCGCCAGCTCCGGGGCGGCGAAACCGACCTCCACCAGCCGGGTGCCGTTCCCGATCGGCATCTCGGGCCCCCGGCTGCGGTCGTCGACCGGCATGGTGATCCGCAGCGGCCGGCGGTCGGCCCCCGGCCCGCCCTGCGCCCGGTTCCAGTCGGCCACCGTGAGCGCGGTGGCCACCATCAGCTGGTCGTTCACCGTGTACGGGGCGCCGGACTCCCGCCGGGGGACCGGCAGTTCGACCAGCAGCATCGCGTTGCCCGGTACGGGGGACGGTCCCGGCGCGCCCGCCGCGATCCGGGCGGGCCGGGCCAGGGGCGACGCCGGGGACTCCCCGACGAGCGGCTCGGACGCCGGGCGCGCCGGGGCGGGCGGTGGCGGGGTGCGGTGCGCGCCGTAGATCTCGGCGGCCGTCGCCGCCAGCCGCAGGCACGCCGGTCCGTCGAGGGCGGTGTGGTGCACGGCGAACACCAGCACACACCCCTCGCGCCCCGGCTCCTCGACCACCTCCAGCCGCAGCGGCGGCGATGCCGTCAGCGGCGGGGCCTGGTCCAGCGCCCGCGCCCGGGCCCGGTCGAGCGCCCCGGGCCCGGACGGCGGGAAGGAGACCGGATCCGCGTCGGCGCCGGCGGTCAGCTCCCACTCGTAGCGCCGGGCGAACGGGCCCCGGGGGCGCTCCCGCATCAGCGCCCGGGGGTGCCGGGCCAGCGCCTCGGTGAACGCGGAGCGCAGCCGCCCCTCGTCCACCCGGCCGGGCAGATGGATCTCGATGTGCACCGTGTTCGGCTCGGCGCCCTGCTCGCAGTGCCGGGCCACCTCGTCGACCACCGGGAACGGCACCCGGTCCGGGGTCCCGGGCCGGGGCCCGTCGCCCCGCGCCCGCGATTGCTGCGTGGTCACCATCAGGTGCTCCCTCCGGGCCGGGACGGCGGGCGCTGAACGCCCAGTTGCCGCGTCGGACCGTCACCACCGTGGCCGGGGTCGTCGCCCGCGTCGGATCCGTGTCCGGCTCCGGGAGCGGGCGGTGGAGTTCCCTGCGGCCGCTTCGGGTCGGTGGACAGTGTCCGGCCGGAGGGGGAGACGGCCTGCGCCGGGACCGTGGGCGCCCCGTCGCCCGCCGCGACCGGGCCACCGGCGGCCCGCCTGCCGAGCGGCCCGCGCCCGACCGTGACCAGGGCCGCGAACAGGCCGACCAGGGCCAGGAACTGGGCCGTCGCGCCGAACGCGCCCTCGTCCGCCGCCGTGGTGTCCCCGGTGCCCACCGCCGCGACGACACCCGCGGCGGCCATCGCCGCGAACGCCACCGGCGAGAGCAACCGCGGCCGGAAGTGGGCGAGTACGGCGAGGAGGGGAACCGCCAGGGCGAGCGGCCCCGCGATCACCACACCCACCAGGGTGAGGGCGACCGTGCCCAGGATCAGGCCCGGTCCCGGCGGAACGGGCTGCTCCTCGGCCGCGTACGGCTCGGCTTTCCGGCGGCGCCCGAAGGCGAGGCCGGCGAGCACCAGGAGCAGGGCGCCCGCCCCGATCAGACCCACCTGGTAGATCCGGGCCGGCTCGTACTCCAGGGCGACCTTGCCGCCTTCGCCCTCCGGGACCAGCCAGGCCTGCTGCCAGCCGTCGATCCGCAGCGGCGTCAGCTCCTCGCCGTCCAGGGTGGCCTTCCAGCCCGCGTTGTGGTTCTCGTGGATCTGGAGGTAGGAGGCCTCGCCCGCGCCGACGGCGATCGTGCGCCGGTCGCCGTCGCCCTGCTCGACGTCCACCGAGCGCGGCGTGCTCGCCCCGGCCTCGGAGGTGCCGTTGCTCAGCGTGACGTCGGTGATGGCGAGCGGTCCCGCGTCCCCCGCCTCGACGGTGGTGGACGAGGCGGCCAGCTCCACCGAGCCGTCCTTCGTGCACGGCGTCACCTCGATGGGCCGGCGCTGGGTCAGGTCCCGCACCCGGCCCTCGGCCCGGGTCTCCAGGAACGTACCGCCGACGGACAGGACCGGGCCCTTGCCGCAGGCCAGGCTGAAGGTCTTGTCCGGCTTCGGCTGCGGCGAGCGGTACTCCTCCAGGGCCGGGATGTAGACCTCGCTCAGGCCGACCGGCAGCTGCAACTGGTCGTCGGCGACCGGGTTGTGGACGGTCAGCGGCGCCTGCCGCGAGATGGTGATGTCCATCCGGTCGGTCCTGATCGGCGAGAAGCGGGCCATGCCGTTCTCGTCCACGGCGGCCACCGCCGTACCGTCGGGCGAGCTGATCTGCACCTGCTCGGGGCGGGTGGAGAGACCACCGGCCGCCGCGAAGACGATCTCGCCGACCTCCCTCTTCTCCGGCCACGACAGATGCAGTACGGGGCGTTCGCCCGCGATCCACGCCGTGGTCAGATCACCGTCGGTCAGATTGCGCGGACTCAGATTGGTGCCCAGACGTGCCGTGGAGTCGGCACGCACCTCGATCTTGTCCCGCTCGCCCGTCAGCTCGAACAGCAGCTTGTCCAGGTCGTCCCCGGGCACCGGCACAGCACTCGCGGACACCTTGTACGTGCCCGCCTCCTGGGCGGTGAACTGCCGGTGCAGGCCGACCTCGGCCGCCACCGACGACAGACCGCCCGGGTCACTGCCCCGCCGCAGCGAGTAGATGGTGGAGTCCGCGCCCTCACGCGGCGCGTCGGAGGGCAGCTCCAGCATCCGGGTCACCTGCACCCCGGGGATCGCGATGTCGGTGAACCCGGCGCCGGTGAGCCCGGGACGCCCCTGCTGGGACTCCAGGATCGTCACCTTCAGCCAGGCCGCCTGCCCGGCGGGCGCGGCCACCGTCTGCGCCGATCCGTCCGGCTTCAGCGGGCTGTCCTTGAAGCCCCGGTCGGTCTCGACCCGGACGACCGTCGGTGCGGCGCGCACGTTCGCGCTGGGCAGCGGCGTCACCTGGAGCGAGCCCGGCAGGTCGGTCGGGGAGGTGAAGTCGATCCGCACCCACTCGTTCTCGGGCGATCCCGGGGACCCTTCCGCCCAGCCGGTGTCCGGATTGCCGTCGAACGCGTTGACCGGGTCGTACTGCGGCAGATGGAACAGCCAGTTCCCCACGGACGAGGCACTGACCTTCTTCGCGCCCCGCAGCACGGCGGTCGTCTGGTGCTTCGCACCGGACGTCGGCAGGATCTGCCGGGGGCTCCTGCCCGGATCCTGCGCCGCCTCCGCGGCGTTGCGTTCGTCCGCGGTGTACGTGTACGAGGTGTTGGAGTTCACCAGCCCGAACCGGGTGTCGGCGCGCCGCAGCCCGTCGCCCGCCGCGTACAGCGACGGCCGTCCCAGACCCGGGTGCGCGTCACCGGCCAGCACGGCCGGCCGGCCGTCCAGTGCGCCGCTCGCCGACAGCGGCAGCAGCGACTCGGGCCCGCCGCTCACGACGGCCGTCGAGGCCACCGGGGCCGTACCCGCCCGGCCCGGACGCTCCGTCCCGGCGGGCGGCTCGTAGATCTCCACGGCCCGCTGCCGCGGATAGAGGCCCTCGACCTGTACGGGGGTGTCCGCCGCGATCCGGCCGCCGGTCATCACCGGACCGAACCCGGTCACGCGCCGGTAGCCGGAGGCCTCCAGCGTGCGCTTCACCGTGGTCGTCGGGACGTACCCCAACTGGTCGGGATCCAGGTCGTTGCGGACCACCACATAGTGGAGCCCGGCCCGGTTCAGGTACTCGCTCAGCCCCGGAACCTGGCCGCCGGAGGTCAGCGCCTGCTCGACGGCGTCCATCGCCCGCCGGTTGCCCGGCGTGCCGAACGGCACGTAATCCCTTTGAGCCCAGGGCGAGTTCGCCAGGACGTCCAGCGGCTGGTCGATGGGGGAGCCCCAGGTGTAGATGCCGTGCGCGGTCGCGGGGACCACCAGGGCACGGTCGTTCGCCGAGTTGTCCTTGAGCCAGCTCCCGGTCGCGTCCCAGTACTTGGGCAGCTGCTGGAACGAACCCGTCTGCAGGATCGACCCGTTGAGGTACGGCCAGGCGAGACCCGGCAGCACGATCGCGGCAGCGACCACCGGGGCGAGCCGGCGGGCGCGCACCGGGTTGCCGCCGCTCCGCGCGGCGGCGGCCAGGGACGCCACCGAGGTGAGGTGCGCGAGCCCCAGGGCCAGCGCCAGCGCCAGACCCGTCTGGAACTTGTAGATGTTCCGGAACGGCACCAGCCAGCCGTCCAGCCAGTCCTGCACCGTCCCGTGGAACAGCCCGCCCAGCGCGCCGCCGTAGCCGGCGAGCGTGATGAGCGCGACGCTCAGGACGGTCAGCACCAGCCAGCGGCGCTCGGGCAGATCACGCCGTGCCAGCCCTGCCAGACCCAGGGCGGCGGCGAGCGCCGAGCCCAGGATGGTGACGGTCGCGGTGGCGACGGTCCAGCCGGCGGGCAGCCAGGCCTCGCCGAAGTTCAGATAGCCGACCCAGTTCCCACCGCCGCGCAGCACCTCGGTCGCCGACATGGTCGTGGTGGTGGTGTACGAGGACTCCACGTACGGCATGAAGTTCTCGCCGAAGGTGCCGAGGAGCAGCAGTGGCACGATCCACCAGGCGGTCGCCAGGATCACGCCCGGGATCCACCAGGCCAGCAGCGCGCGCTTGCGCGGGCCGCCGGGCCGGGACAGCAGATACAGCCCCACCGGCAGCAGCGAGGCCAGCGTGGAGGCGGCGTTGACGCCGCCCATCAGAGGGATCAGCAGCGCGGACCGGGCCGCGGCGATCCGCGGTGTGAGCCGCGGGTCCGTCAGGGGCAGCAGCACCCACGGCAGCAGGGCGCCCGGCAGGGCCGCCGCCGAGGTCGAGCCCACGACGATCGTGTACGTCGGCCACAGCGCGTACACCACCGCGCCCAGCAGCCGGGTGGCCGGGGAACCCACGCGCAGCCGCTCCGCCAGCCGCAGCGCACCCCAGAAGGCGGTCGCCACGATCAGCGACAGCCACAGCCGCTCCGCGAGCCAGACCGGCACATGCAGCAGGTCGGCGGCGCCGTAGTACGGCAGCATCGGGATGGCGTAGCCCACGTACTGGTCGGCGATCCCGCCGAACCCGGCCCGGCTGTGCCACAGCTCGCCCAGATCACCCAGGAAACGCCAGGGATCCACGACGACGCCGAGCTTCGTGTCGAACGTCATCCGCCCGGGCGACACCGCGAGGAACGCCGCGAACACGGCGGCCCAGAAGCCCAGCAGCCAACGCCGCGACCGGGGCGGGGGCGGGCCCTCGGCAGAGCCGGGCGGCACGGGACCCGCGCCGTCCGGGGCCGTGGACCGGGTTGGGTGGACAGCGCTGGTCATGAACACCGCCGGAGGATGAGGAGGAGGTTCCAGGTGGCGAACTCCCGGAGTACGGGGATCCGCGGCACAAGCTGGGGAAGGACGGGCCAGTAGCGCGAGCGTGCTGAGACGATGGTTACGTCGGAGCGGCTCCGGACGTGGTCCAGGGTCTCGCCGACGCCGATCTTGAAGAGGTTCTCGCCGAGCCGGTGCTTGGCCGGGCCGCCGGTGCGCCGCTCGTAGCGGCCCCGGGCGCGTTCGGCGCCGAGGTAGTGCCAGGGCGCCCACTCGTGGCCGCCCCACGGAGAGAGCCAGTTGGTGAACGAGACGTAGATGAGACCGCCGGGGCGGGTCACCCGTGCCATCTCGCTGAGGAAGGTGTGCGGATCGGCGACGTGCTCCAGCACGTTGGAGGAGAAGCAGACGTCGGCCGCGCCGTCGGCGAGCGGCAGCAGATAGCCGTCGGCGACGACGGTGTCCGCGCGCTGCCCGGGGCCGATCTCCGCCGGATCCGGTTCGAAGAGGTAGCTCTGCGCACCGCGCCGCCGGAACTCCCGGGTGAAGTAGCCGTCGCCGCCGCCGATGTCGACGACGACCTTGTCCCGGAGCGGACCGTGCCGTTCGACCTGGTCGGCCGCGTCACGGGCCAGCAGGGTGTATGCCGTGGCGGGGTCGCCCTGTTCGCGCAGGAAGGCGCGGAAGAGGGCGGCCGACCGCCGGAACGAAGGGTCCTTCACGCGCTCGCGCCGATCGTCGGGGCGTCCGGGCCGTCCGCCGTCGGAGCCGTGGAACCGGCCGCCGCCTCGGCGGCCACCGCCGCGAACCGGCGCACACTGGCGGTCCACCGGTAGTCCGCGGCGCGCTCGCGGGCCGCCTTGCCCATCGCCTCGCGCCGCTCGTCGTCCAGCGCCAGTGCGCACCAGGCGGCGGCGAAGGAGGACGCGCCCGGGGCGAGGATCCCGGTGACGCCGTCCTCGACGGAGTCGCGCAGCCCCGGCACGTCGAAGCCCAGGGTCGGGGTGGAACGGGCCGCGGCCTCCGTGACCACGAGCCCCCACCCCTCGACGGCCGCCGGGTGCAGCAGCATCCAGGCGGCACAGAGCAGCCGGTGCTTCTCCGCCTCGGTCACATGGCCGGCGAACTCCACACCGGGACCGGCGAGTTGTTCCAGCCGGGCCCGCTCGGGGCCGTCACCGACGATGACGAGGCGCCCGCCGGTGACCGGCCGGACCCGCTCCCAGAGCTGGAGCAGCAGGTCGATGCGCTTGTAGTCGACGAGCCGGCCCAGCGCCACGAACAGCGGCTCCTGGGACCTCTCGCTCTGCGGGCTCGGCTCCTGGACGCCGTTGTGCACCACCCGGATCCGCCGGTCGGGCACGCCGAGGTCGCGCAGGGCGCCCGCCGTGGACGGGGACACCGCGATCATCAGGTGGTCGCGGTAGGCCCGGGACAGGGCCCAGTGTTCGAGTTTGCGCCCGGCACGGGCCACCGGCGCCGGGAAGCGCATGTCCCACAGGTCGGTGTGCACGTGGTTGACCAGGCACACCGTTGGCCCGCGGTGCCACAGGGGCGCCAGGTACGGCATGCCGTTGCAGACCTCGACGAGCAGGTCGCACGCCCCGATGTGCCGGGCGAACGCGGACCGCGCGCCGACGTAGTGCCCCAGCGTGCTGCCCGCCGAGACGACCCGGTAGGGCCGGCGGGCGGCCTGCCCGCCACACAGCAGCGTGACGTCGTGGCCCTGCTCGGTGAGGCCCAGAGCGAGCTGGTCGACCAGCAGCTCGGAGCCGCCGGCGGCCGGATTGCCCAGGTCGCGGTGGGCGAGGAAGACGATGCGTCTCGGGGTGGCGGGGACCGGGGCGGACGCCGGGCCCTGACCCGGGCGTGCGGCGGCGTCGAGCAGTGGGGGAGGGACGTGCTGGGGCATGGGTGCTCCAACTCGGCTCGGGGTGCGGGGAATCGGGGAAGCGGCCCAGGAGGGGCGAGGGCCGTGCGGTACGGGGACGTGACAGGGGGCGAGGGATCGCGAGGGTGAGGCGGGAGGAAGAGGAGAGTTGAGAGGGATGGACGGGGACGAGACCGGGGGGCCGTGCTCTGGTGGGGATAGACAGTTTTCGGCACGGGTACGCGCCCGGCTACTCACCAGCGCAACAACTTGTCGGTAACTCAGGTGTGCGGAATCGTCCTCATGTGAGTATTCGGAGCTTCCGGCTCCGTCCGGCGCCCCCGCACGACGAGGACGACACCCACGAGAGCGAGCACGCCGCCCAGCCCGGCCGCCCCGGCCGGCGCGGTCGTGCCGAGCATCGCCAGCCGGTCGCTGTCCGCCGAAGCGAGCTCGACCTGCTTGAGCTGGGTCTCCTCGGTGAACTCCACCCGCTTGCTCTCCAGCAGCACGACGGCGTCCTTCTCGGAGCCCGGGGCGCGCAGCGTCTTCCTCGGGCCGATCGCCGCGTTGATGATGCGGCCGGTCCGCCGGTCCACGACCAGCTCGATGCCGCTGTTGGAATACCACTCCTCGGCCAGCACCTGGGGGGTCTTCTTCTTCCCCACGAGCAGCCCCGGCACCTGGCGCACCCCGGTTTTGGTGGGCTCCACCTCGCCCTTGAAGAGAAGGCCGGAGTAGCCCTGAATCTCCTGCTCACCGGCGTACGAGAGCCGCACGACACCGCCGAGCGTGCTGTCCCACCAGCGGTAGGAACGCTTCTCGACGTCGAAGGGGAACTTCAGGTACGCCTCCCCGTCGAACGCCGGGGTCTCCTCGCAGCAGTGGACCGGCTCGTTGGTGGCCCGGTCGGTCACCCAGCGCTCCAGTGTCCACTGGAGGGCGTCACGCGGGTCCGAGGCGGGCAGGGTGTCCTGGTGGTCGACCGACGTGGACACGTCCCACACGGCGTTGCCGCTCTTCTCGCTGTCGGCCACGTCCCCGCGCACCTGCCGGGTGATCGTGATCGTTCTGCCCTCGACCGTCTCCACCTCGGACGTGTCGAAGTAGCTGCCCGTCCCGGTGAAGACGGTGGTGGTGTCGGTGTCGATGGGGGTGCGCTTGGCATGCGGCTGGACGTACCAGACGAGCAGCGGCGCGAGGACGAGCAGGAAGACTCCCGCCCCCAGCAGGACAAGCGACAGGGGTGAAGCGTTGTGGCGCATCCGGGCACTCCTGGGTCGAAATCTCTTCGCGGAGGTGCACGGGCCCCGGGCCGGTCAAGCCCTTGATTGGCGTGAACAGTAAGCACGCTCTTGACGGATGTCAATGTGCTGTCGACACTGTGTCCCAGCCGGAGGGGCCCGGCTGAAGGGGTGGGGATCGTCTCCAGCAAGGAGCTGACCCGACTATGCGCAGACTCATCGCCGCCGCTGTCACCGTCCTGGTGGCCGCGACGCTCGCCGTTGGCGCGGCGGTCGGTGTCGTGGCACTGCTCGACGCCACCCCCGACCAGCCCAATACGCCCTTGATCAGCTATGACACCGGACCGGCGGCTCCGTGACGCGCCCCGCCTGGCAGGACGTCCCCCGGTCGAAGCTCGATCGCTTCGAGGCCATCGCCCGGTCCGAGGCCCCGGAGCTCGCCCAGACGATCCTCTGCCAGATCCGCCAGGAATATCCCTATCTGCACCTGGTCGAGGACGAGTCCGGGGAGCCGCTGGCCCTCGTCGGGATCCGCCGCGCCATCGAGGGCTTCGTCCACAACCTCACCGCCGGCGCCCACCCACGGGTGCCGCCTGAGATGTTCCAGGAGTTCGGGCGGGGCGAGGGGCTCGAGGGCCGCAGCCTCGACGCGCTCCAGGCCATCTATCGCCTCGGGGTCCGGCTCACCTGGCGCAGGCTCGCCGAGATCGGCCAGCAGGTCGACATCCCCGCGCCCGCCATGTACGAGCTGGCCGAATCGGGATTCGAGTATCTGGACGGGCTCGTGGAACAGTCGGTACGGGGCTACGCCGAGGCGGCGGCCCGGCGTGCCAGTGAACGGCTCCGCCTCCAGCGGCAGCTCATCGATCTCCTCCTCGTGGAACACCGCGGGGATGTGTCCATGACCCTGGCCGAGCGGGCCGCCCGCATCGGCTGGGAGCTCCCGGAGACGATCGCCGTGGGCGTGCTCATGCGCCCGGCCCGCGAGGCCGTGGCCCCCGCGGTGGGGCAGGGCATCCTGCTGGAGATGGAGAGCGAGCAGCCGCGCATCGTCATCCCGGATCCGGACACGGCGGGCCGTGCGGAGATCCTGCGGCGAGCCACGGCCGGCTGGTCCGGGGCGATCGGCCCGGCGGTCCCGCTGGCGGCGGCGGCGACCTCGCTGCGCTGGGCGGAGACCGCCGTCCAGTTGATCAAGAAGGGCCTGCTGCCGCAGGGCGAGGTGCTGTACTGCACAGAACGGACGGAGGAACTGCTGCTGCTCCCCGCCCATGAGCTGATCGACGCCGCAGCCCGCCGTTGCCTCGCCCCGCTGGACGGCCTCAGCCCGACCCAGACGCGGCGCATGGCGGAGACGCTGCTCGCCTGGATCGAGACCCCCGGCGGCGCCTCCGATGTCGCCGCCCGCCTCGGTATCCACCCCCAGACGGCCCGCTACCGGCTGCGGCAGATCCGCGAGCTGTGGGGCGACGCCATCGACGAACCGGACCAGCGCTTCGAGATGCTCCTGGTGCTCCGGGCCCGACGTCTGCGGGGCGATCCGGCCGCGGCCCCGGGCTGAACGACGGCGGAGCGGCCGGACGTCCGATGACGTCCGGCCGCCGGGACCGCAGGAGACCGCCGGGATCGGGCCGGGGCCGGGGCCGGGATCAGACCGGGGTGACGTACGCCCCCGCGATCCCGCCGTCGACCAGGAAGTCCGTGGCGTTCACGAACGAGGAGTCGTCGCTAGCCAGGAACGCGACGGCGGCGGCGATCTCGGTCGGCTCGGCGAACCGTCCGACCGGGATGTGCACAAGACGCCGGGCGGCCCGCTCCGGGTCCTTGGCGAACAGCTCCTGGAGCAGCGGTGTGTTGACCGGACCGGGGCACAGGGCGTTGACCCGGATGCCGTCGCGCGCGAACTGCACCCCCAGCTCGCGCGACATCGCCAGCACTCCGCCCTTGGACGCGGTGTACGAGATCTGCGAGGTGGCGGCGCCCATCCGGGCCACGAACGAGGCCGTGTTGATGATGGAGCCCTTGCCCTGCGCGCGCATATAGGGGATGGCCGCCTTGCAGCAGAGGAACACGGAGGTCAGGTTGACCTCCTGCACCCGCCGCCACGCCTCCAGGCCGGTGTCCAGGATGGAGTCGTCGTCGGGCGGCGAGATCCCCGCGTTGTTGAACGCGATGTCGACCGAGCCGTAGGTGTCGAACGCGGCCTTGAAGAGGGCGTCGACCTGCTCGGCGTCGGTGACGTCGGTACGGACGAAGAGCCCGGCGGCCTCCTCGGCGGCGGCCTTGCCGCGATCCTCGTCCACATCGGCGCAGACGACGTGCGCGCCCTCGGCGGTCAGCCGCCGCACGGTGGCCAGGCCGATGCCGCTGCCGGCTCCGGTGACGACGGCGGTGCGGCCGACCAGGCGGCGGCAGACGGAAGAAGTGTCGGTCATGGTGCTCAGGCCTCCGTGCTGATGAAGACGTTCTTGGTCTCGGTGAAGGCGGCCAGGGCGTCCGGGCCGAGCTCGCGGCCCAGGCCCGACTGCTTGTAGCCGCCGAAGGGGGTCGAATAGCGCACGCTGGAATGCGAGTTGACGGAGAGGTTGCCCGCCCGCAGCCCCTGCCCGAGGCGCAGCGCGCGGCCGACGTCCCGGGTCCAGACCGAGCCGGCGAGCCCGTAGTCGGTGGCGTTCGCGAGGCGCAGCGCGTCCTCCTCGTCCTCGAACGGCACGACCACCGCGACCGGCCCGAAGACCTCCTCCACGGCCACCGGCGCATCGGGCGAGACCCCGGTGAGGACGGTCGGCGGATACCAGAACCCGGGGCCCTCGGGGGCCGTTCCGAGGATGGTCCGTACACCGTCGGCTCCCCGGCCGCCGTCGACGAGCCCTCGGACCCGGTCCCGCTGGACGGCCGAGATCAGCGGCCCCATCTGCGTCTTCTCGTCGTTCGGGTCGCCCACCACGACGGCGGACACGGCCGGGACGAGCAGGTCGAGGAAGCGGTCGTACACGGACCGCTCGACCAGGATGCGGGTGCGGGCACAGCAGTCCTGGCCGGCGTTGTCCAGGAAGGACATCGGGGCGGCCGCCGCCGCGGCCTCCACATCGGCGTCGGCGAAGACGACGTTGGGGCTCTTGCCACCCAGCTCCAGGGTGAGCCGCTTCACGCGCTCGGCGCAGCGGGTCATGATGTGCTTGCCGGTCCGGGTGGAGCCGGTGAACACGATCTTCGCGACGCCCGGATGCTCGACCAGGGCGCTTCCGGCCACCGGCCCCTCGCCGGGCAGCACCTGGAACAGCCCGTCGGGAAGGCCTGCCCGCAGGGCGAGTTCGGCCAGTCGGAGGGCGGTCAGCGGGGTCGTCTCGGCGGGCTTGAGGAGGACGGCGTTGCCCGCCGCGAGGGCCGGGGCGAGACCCCAGGCGGCGATCGGCATCGGGAAGTTCCACGGGGCGATGACGCCGACGACGCCCAGCGGCTCCAGGATGGTGAAGTCGATGCCGCCCGCCACCGGGATCTGCCGGCCCAGGAGCCGTTCGGCCCCGCCCGCGCTGTAGTCGAGGAGATCGCGTACGTTGCCCGCCTCCCACCGGGCGTTGCCGATGGTGTGGCCGGCCTCGCGGACCTCCAACCGGGCCAGTTCCTCGATGTGTTCGTCGACGACGACGGCGAAGCGGCGCAGCAGACGGGCCCGGTCGGCGGGCGCGGCGGCCGCCCAGGGCCGCTGGGCCGCGGCGGCGCGGGTGACGGCGGCGTCCACATCGGCGGCGGAGGCGGCGGGCACGGTGGCGACGACCTCGGCGGTCGCCGGGTTCAGGACGTCCAGGGCGGGTTGTGACACGTACGGACCCCGATCACGGAAGGTGGTGGTGGTGCGGAGGTGTTCTGGCTGTCAGAGGCGTTCGAAGGAGCGGCGCAGCTCCCAGTCGGTCACCGCGGAGTCGTACGCGGTCAGTTCGACTCGGGCCATGTTCAGGTAGTGCGCGACGACCTCCTCGCCGAAGGCCTCCTTGGCGATGGGGCTGGCCTCCCACAGCTCGGCCGCCTCGCGCAGCGTCGTCGGCACCTGGTCGTAGTCCCCGGTGTACGCGTTGCCCGTACAGGCCTCGGGCAGCGGCAGCCGGTGCTCGACCCCGTACAGTCCGGCGGCGACCAGACCGGCGACGGCCAGGTGCGGGTTGACGTCCCCGCCGGGCAACCGGTTCTCGAAGCGCATCGAGCGCCCGTGGCCGACGACCCGCAGGGCGCAGGTGCGGTTGTCGACGCCCCAGGCGACGGCGGTGGGAGCGAAGGAGCCTGGCTGGAAGCGTTTGTAGGAGTTGATGGTGGGCGCGTAGAGGAGGGAGAAGTCCCGCAGCGCGGCGAGCTGACCGGCCAGGAAGTGCCGCATCAGCTCGGACATGCCGTCCGGGCCCTCGCCCGCCATCAGGTTCTCGCCCCCCTCGTCGGTCAACGAGAGGTGGATGTGGCAGGAGTTGCCCTCGCGCTCGTCGTACTTGGCCATGAAGGTCAGCGAGACGCCCTCCTGGGCCGCGATCTCCTTGGCGCCCGTCTTGTAGACGGCGTGCTGGTCGCAGGTGGTGAGCGCCTCGTCGTAGCGGAAGACGATCTCGTGCTGACCGGGGTTGCACTCGCCCTTGGCGGACTCGACGGTCAGCCCGGCCTCCTGCATCTCGTTGCGGATCCGGCGCAGCAGCGGCTCGATGCGCCCCGTGCCGAGGATCGAGTAGTCGATGTTGTACTGGTTGGCCGGGGTCAGCCCGCGGTAGTCGCGGTCCCAGGCCTCCTCGTAACTGTCCCGGAAGACGATGAACTCCAGTTCCGTGCCGACCTGCGCGGTGCAGCCGAGCTCCGCCAGCCGGTCGAGCTGGCGGCGCAGGATCTGACGCGGCGCGGCCACCACCGGACTGCCGTCGTGCCAGGCGAGATCCGCGATCAGCAGAGCCGTCCCCTCGTGCCAGGGGACGGGGCGCAGGGTCGCGGCATCCGGGACCATGCCGAAGTCGCCGTAGCCGTTCTCCCACGAGGACATCGCGTAGCCGTCGACGGTCCGCATCTCGGTGTCCACGGCCAGGAGGTAGTTGCAGCCCTCGGTACCGTGCTCCAGCACCTCGTCGAGGAAGAACCCGGCCGCGAACCGCTTCCCCTGAAGCCGGCCCTGCATGTCCGGGAAGGCCAGCACCACGGTGTCTATCGACCCGTCCGCGACACGTGAGCGGAGCTCGTCGACGCCGAGCGGGGGTGTGCGGTCTGCCACGGGATGCCTCCTTGGGTGAACCGGGAGGCATAAGGTATGACAGAGAACCATTGCTTGGGAAGGGGATCCGCCAGTGGTCACGAGGAGAAGAGCGGACGACACCCGTCCGGCGGTAGGGGCGGCGGGGGAGGGGTGCGACGTGCCGGCCGCCCGGCCGGCCTCCGTGCTGCGACCGGTCCGCGCGGGCAACGGCTTCGAGGAGGCGCTGGAGCAGATCCTCCAGCTCCTGCGCCTCGGCCTGGTCCCGCCGGGTGAACGCCTCCCGTCCGAGCGCGAGTTGTCCCAGCACCTGAGGATCAGCCGGGTGACCCTGCGCGAGGTCCTCAAGGTCCTCCAGGACCAGGGCATGGTCGAGAGCCGCCGCGGCCGCTACGGAGGAACGTTCGTCCTGCCGCGCACCGCCGCCCCCGGCGGCGGCGACGAACTGCGCCGCCGCATCGCCGCCGTCGACGTGGAGGACACCCTGCGCTTCCGCGAGGTGCTGGAGGCCGGGGCGGCGGGCCTGTGCGCCGAGCGGCTCCCGGCGGACGGCGAGACCCGGCTGCGGGTCGCGCTCGACGCGACGCAGGGCGCCCGGCTGGAGGACTACCGCCGCCAGGACACCCTGCTCCACCTCACGCTCGCCGAACTCTCCGGCTCTCGTACGCTCGCCGCCCAGTACGCCGCGGTCCGGGCCACCCTCAACGAACTGCTGGACTGCATCCCGCTGCTGGTGCGCAACCTGGAGCACTCCCAGCGGCAGCACGCGGCCGTCGTCGAGGCGGTGCTCGACCGGGACGCGGACGCGGCGCGCGAGATGATGCGCGAGCACTGCGGCGGCACGGCGGCGCTGCTGCGCGGCTTCCTCGCCTGAGCCCCGGCGCGCTTGAGCGGCGAGCGGCGCGGAGTCGAATCCGTAACCACTCTTCAACGCACGGCCCTTGCCATTCGCCCCCACGTTCCACAAAGGTGTGCCGACGAACCTTTGACCGACGCAGTGCCATCGACTCCCGTCGGCGGAGTCGACAGACATCGGGAGCGCTCATGGCTCAGGGAACCGAAACACCCGCCGGACCGCCCGGGGGCGCAGGCCCGGGGACGTCCGGCACGGACGCGTACCTTCACCGCCGGACCCTGCGCCGGGGCAGCGCCGGCTGGCTCCTGCTGACCGGGCTCGGCGTCGCCTACGTCGTCTCCGGCGACTTCTCCGGCTGGAACATCGGCCTGTCCAAGGGCGGATTCGGCGGACTCGCCGCGGCCATGGTCCTGATGGGCGTCATGTACGCGTGTCTCGTCTTCGCGCTGGCCGAACTCTCCGCCATCCTGCCCACGGCGGGCGGCGGTTACGGCTTCGCCCGGCGGGCGCTCGGCACCTGGGGCGGCTTCCTGACCGGTACGGCCATCCTCATCGAGTACATCCTCGCCCCCGCCGCCATCTCCCTGTTCATCGGCGACTACGTGGAATCGCTCGGCCTGTTCGGCCTCACCTCCGACTGGCCCGTCTACCTCGCCTGCTTCGCGATCTTCATCGGCATCCACCTCTGGGGAGTCGGCGAGGCACTCCGCTTCAGCCTGGTGGTGACCGCCATCGCGGTGGCCGCGCTGCTGATCTTCGCCGTCGGCGCGTTCACCGAGTTCGACGCGGGCCACCTCGACGACATCCCGGTGGACACCACCGCCTTCGGCTCCAACTCCTGGCTGCCGTACGGACTTCTGGGCATCTGGGCCGCCTTCCCGTTCGGCATGTGGTTCTTCCTCGGGGTGGAGGGAGTGCCGCTCGCCGCCGAAGAGGCCAAGGACCCCATCCGCTCGATGCCGAAGGCCCTGGCCATCTCGCTCGCCGTACTGGTCTTCCTGGCCCTCATCACCTTCGTCTCCGCCACCGGCGCCCAGGGCGCCAACGCCATCAAGGAGGCCGGGAACCCGCTCGTGGTGGCCCTGCAGGGCACCGGCGAGCCGACCGCCCTGAGCCGCTTCGTCAACTACGCGGGCCTCGCCGGACTGGTGGCGTCCTTCTTCTCCCTGATCTTCGCCGGATCCCGTCAGCTGTTCGCCCTCTCCAGGGCCGGCTACCTGCCACGCTTCCTGTCGCTGACCAACCGCCGCAAGTCCCCCTACCTGGGCCTGCTGATCCCCGGCGTCATCGGGTTCACGCTCGCCGCCTGGAGCGGCAACGGCGGCCGGATGCTGAACGTCGCCGTCTTCGGCGCCACGATCAGCTACGCCCTCATGGCGCTCTCCCACATGGTGCTGCGCCGCCGCGAACCGGAGCTGCCGCGCGCCTACCGCACCCCCGGCGGCGCGCTCACCTCGTCCGTGGCGTTCGTTCTGGCATGCTCGGCTCTGGTGGCGACCTTCCTGGTGGACCGCGACGCGGCGTTCATCGCGCTCGGCGTGTACGCGGTCGCGCTGGCCTACTTCGCCTTCTACAGCCGCCACCGGCTGGTCGCGGGAGCCCCGGAGGAGGAGTTCGCCGCGCTGGCGGAGGCCGAGGCCGAACTCGCCCGCGACTGAGCCCGCCCGGGCGACGGGCCCCCGCCTCCGGAGGCGGGGGCCCGCCCCCTGAAAGCGACCACGTGATCACCCCGACCCGAAGGAGTACGTTCCATGCCCCGGCCCGTCATCGGCATCAGCACCTATCAGGACCCGGCCCGCTGGGGTGTGTGGGAGATGCCGGCGGTGCTGCTGCCCGCCGGCTATCCCCGACTCGTCCGGGCGGCGGGCGGACTCGCGGTGCTGCTGCCGCCCGACGACGCGCCGGACGCGGCCCGGGACACCGTCGCCGCCCTGGACGGGCTGGTGATCGCCGGGGGAGCGGACGTGGAGCCGGCGCGGTACGGAGCGGTCGCCGACCCCCGTACCGGCCCCCCGGCCCGCGAACGCGACGCCTGGGAACTGGCGTTGATCCGCGCGGCGATCGCGCGGCAGGTCCCCCTGCTCGGCATCTGCCGGGGCATGCAGCTGTTGAACGTCGCCCTCGGCGGCACCCTGCACCAGCATCTGGACGACCACACCGGCGGCCCCGGCGTCTTCGGCAGCCACCCGGTGACCCCCGTGCCCGGTACCGCGTACGCGGACGCCGTGCCGGAGACCGCCGTGGTCCCCGCCTACCACCACCAGGCGGTCGACCGCCTCGGCGCCGGTCTGGTGGCCTCGGCGCACGCACCCGACGGGACGGTGGAGGCCCTGGAGCTCCCCGGGCACGGGAGCCTGGTGCTCGGGGTGCAGTGGCACCCGGAGATGGGCGAGGACACCCGGGTCATGGCCGCGCTGGTCCGGGCCGCCGCGGGACGGGCCCGCCGGAGCCGTCGAAGCCGGGACCGGAGTAGTCAGGTCCTGCGAACGCCGGTGAGCTGAAACGGGAGCCGTGGCCCGCGCCCGGCCCCCGCGCGGGCACCGCCGCCTCGGCGAGCTCCTGGAGGAGGAACGGCCGGATCCCCCGGTCGCGCAGCGCCGCGAGCCAGGCCTCACGGGAGTCTTCGAGAGCCGGGGACCGGTCGGGCCCGGATGCCGTGCCGCCCGCCGGCTGCTTCGCCGCCTTGCGGTAGAGGGCGACGACGCTGACCAGGCCCGTGGCTCCCGCGACCACCAGACTGAGCCAGCCGACGCCGACCAGGGTGCCCGCCAGGTCGGGCAGTGCCTCGGCGAGTCGCAGCCCGTACCCGAGGAGCAGGAACGTCGCCGCGGCCACGGCGGCGAGCACCGGCGTCAGCACCCCGAGGACCGCCAGCACCCCCGCACCCGGCCGCTCCTGATCGCCCGGCCCGGAGAGCGGCGACATCCCGGCGTCCCGTCGCGCGCCGCGCGCCTGCCGCCGCAGGGCCGCGTACCGCCGGTACTCGGCGTCGGAGGCCGCGGTGGTGTACGCGACGGCCGCCAGGCCCCGGACGCGCAGCCGGTCGCCGGGGACTCCCGAGCGTTCGAGCAGCTGTCGGATCTCCGGGGAGCCGATCACCTCGTCGAGTGCGCTCACGTAGTCGGATCTGTCCTCGTCCCCGAGCCGGGAAGGTCTGCCCATGCTGTTCCTCGGTCCATACCTGTGGGTGGTCCGTACGGCTGCCCGCGGGGGTGCGCACGTGACCCGTACGACACCCCCGCCGCTGTCCGGTGAGGCGTCCTAGAGGTGCTGCACGACCGCGGGCATGAGGTCCTGGAAGGTCCGCCCGTCCGCCGCCGCGCCGATCGCGGTCATCTGCCAGCCCGAGCCGGTCCGCTGGACCTTGGCCATGATCTGGGCGGTGTGCCGCCCGCCGCCGGTCAGCGTGTACCGGGCCAGCTCCTGGCCGTTGCTCTCGTCGACCAGACGGCAGAAGGCCGCCTCGACCTCCTCGAAGGTCTGGCCGGTGAACGAGTTCACCGTGAAGACGATCTGGTCCACATGGACCGGCACGCGCCGCAGGTCGACGACGATGGACTCGTCGTCGCCACCCTGGCCCGCCCCGCCGACCCGGTTGTCCCCGGTGTGCTGGACCGAACCGTCGTCACTGGTCAGGTGCTGGAAGAAGACCACGTCCTGCGGGTCCGGGCCCGCGAAGAGCACCGCCGAGGCGTCCAGGTCGATCTCGCGGGCGGTCAGCCGCGCCAGAAATCCCTTACGGGGAGCGGACTTCCAGCCCAGACCCATCCGTACGACGCCGAGTTCGCCGCCGCCGGACTTGGTGAGGCTGACCTGCTGGCCCTTGGTGAGGTTGATCGTCATCGTTCCGCCTTCGGTGACTGGGTGCCTGTGATGGCTTCGGTGGTCGTGCGGTGCTGTCCGGAGCCCGGCGGCTCAGAGAGTGACGCCGAAATCGGCGACGATGCCGCTCAGGCCGGATGCGTAACCCTGCCCGACCGCGCGGAACTTCCACTCGGCGCCGTGCCGGTACAGCTCACCGAAGACCATCGCCGTCTCGGTGGAGGCGTCCTCGCTCAGGTCGTAGCGGGCGATCTCCGCGCCGCCCGCCTGGTTCACCACACGGATGTACGCGTTGCGCACCTGGCCGAAGCTCTGGCCCCGGCCTTCCGCCTCGTGGATCGACACCGGGAACACGATCTTCGCGACGGTCGCGGGCACCGAGGCGAGGTCGACCTTGACGATCTCGTCGTCGCCCTCGCCCTCACCGGTGAGGTTGTCGCCGGTGTGCTCGACCGAACCGTCGGGGCTCTTCAGGTTGTTGTAGAAGATGAAGTGCTCGTTGGACTGCACCTTGCCCGCCTCGTCGCAGAGCAGCGCGCTCGCGTCCAGGTCGTAGTCGGTGCCTGTGGTGGTGCGGACGTCCCAGCCGAGACCCACGAGGATCGCGGTCAGCCCGGGAGCCTCCTTGCTCAGCGAGACGTTTCCGCCCTTGGCGAGGCTGACGCCCATGATGTTCTCCCTTGTGCGGTGACGGGTGTTCACGTGGTGGCGGCCACGCCACGGGTGACGGCGCGGACACGCTGCGGTCCGGGATGAAATCTACAGCACTGTAGATTTTCGGGGCCAGGAGGCGAGCGGCCCGACCCCGGTCGGTGGCCGGTCCCGCCGCAGGCTGGATACGATTTCTTGATGCCCGGCAGGCGAAGCGCCACGCCCGGGCGGCCGAACGGAGAAAAGGGGTCGGGCCGTGGACGCCGAAGGAGCCGGTGGCGAGCGGGAAGCGCCTGTCCGCAGGCGTGGCCAGGGCGAGCTGGAGGCCCAGGTGCTGTCGGTGCTGGGCGGGGCGAGCGAGCCGGTGACCGCCGCTTGGGTGCTGGATCGGCTCGGCGCGGGCCTGTCGTACAGCACCGTCATCACGATCCTGACGAGACTGCACGCCAAGCAGGCGGTCACACGCACCGGACGGGGGCGCCCCGTCCTGTGGGAGCCCGTGGCGAACGAGGCGGGGCTCGCCGCCCTGCGGATGCGCCGGCTCCTCGACAAGCAGAGCGACCGCGACGCGGTGCTCTCCAGCTTCGTCTCCGTCCTCTCCCCGCACGACGAGGAGCTCCTGCGGGCCCTGCTCGCCGAGAGCGGTCCCGACGGCCCCGGGGCGCCCTCGGACCGGCCGGAGCGCTGACGATGGGCGTCTTCGTCTACCTGCCCCTCGTCCTGCCAGTGACCGCGTTGCCGATCGCGCGCCTGGCCGAGCAGCACCTGCACCCCCGCAGGGCCGCCCGGCTGCTGACCACCGTCGCCGTGATCCTCGCCTCCTGCAGCCTCGTGTGCCTCGGACTGCTGGTGGTCGTGGGCACGGCCCAGCTGCCCGGCAACCCGCTGCCCGACGGCTGGTCCGACGACGAGGTCCGCGAGGCCGTGCCGCACGACGCGTTCGCGGGCAAGGCGTCCATCCTGGCGCTCGTCGCCGTCACGGCGGCCTGCGGGTTCACCGTCCACCGCCATTACCGCTTCCGGGCGCGGGCCCACCGGGCGCTCGCGGCACTGCCGGGCGGCGACGGCGTCGCCGTGCTGCCCGACGACGTCCCGTACGCCTACGCGCTCCCCGGCTCCCCGGGGCGGGTGATGGTCTCCACCGCCCTGCTCGCCTCCCTCGAACCGGCCGAGCGCCGGGCGCTGTTCGCACACGAACGGGCCCATCTGGCGGGCCGCCACCACCGGTTGCTGCTCGCGACGCGGCTGGCCGGCTGCGTCAACCCCCTGCTGTGGCCGCTGCTCGGGGCCCTGGTCTACAGCACGGAGCGCTGGGCGGACGAGGAGGCGGCCCGGGTCACCGGCGACCGCCGGCTGACCGCACGCGCGGTCGGCAAGGCGGCGCTCGTCTCCCGTCCGGCCCCCGGCGGCACGGCCTTCGCCGCCTTCGCCGCCGCGGGACCGGTGCCGCGCCGAGTGGCGGCGCTCCTGGGCCCGGTGCCGCCGGACCGCGGCTGGCCCCCCGCCCTCACCCCGGCCGGCGCGGCCGCGTTCGTCGCCGCGGCCGGGACGACCGTCTCCGCGCTGTCCGCGCTGAACGCGGCCGTCGCGCTGTTCCTCGTCCTGGAGGCGGCGACGCCGCTGTAGCGCGGGATGTCAGGCCCGCCGGACCGCTCCGGCGGGCCGACGCCGCCGGGCCAGGACCCACTGGCGTCCAGCGCGGCGACCGCCTGGGTCCACCTGAGGTTCCGCGCCCGGCCGGCATCGAGAGTTCCGTGCCGGTCCGAACCCGCCCCGCCGCGCCCCGCCCACAGTGTGGTGGACGACGGCCGGCGCCAGGGCTACGGCGTCTCTCGTTCGGTCGCCTCGCCGCGGATCACGCGGCGAGGCGACCGGGGCCCGTCGTCGTCCTTGAGAGCCTGCTTCTCGCTCTTGAGGATGCGCGCCGCCTTTCCGGCCGACCGCATGAGCTCGGGCAGCCTCTTCACGGCCAGCACCGCCACGATCACCAGGAGAAGGAGAGTGAGCTCGCCGATCCCGAACATGGTTGCTGCTTTCTCTGGAGCGGACTGGACGACGGGGCATCCGGATCCCTGACGGCCCGGCAGAAGTGAATCTACAGGGCTGTAGAGCATCCGTCCGCAGGTTCCGGCATCAGGCTTCCCGGCTCAGAGTCTGTCGGGTGACCTCTGGCCGGGGGCCACGCCCTGGCACGCACGCTTCCGGCGTTGCCGAGAGGTCCTGGTAGCTCCGCTACGAGGACCTCTCGGCGCCGGGGAATCGAACGCACCGGACCGCGTCCGCTTTCCGGTCGAAGGCCACCCGACAGGCTCTCAGCCCGCGGGCAGCAGCCGCACGGTGGCATCCGGGAGGCGGCCCCACCAGTGGCCGTAGCGCCGGTAGACCTCCGGTTCACGGTCGGCGAGGAACCCCACCAGCGACCGGGCCTCGACGGCGAGCCCCTCCCAGACCTCGTCGGGCAGGGGGTGGAACGCGGTCGTCTCCACGCCCCCGGTGACCGGCCGCCACACTCCGGCGACGTACCCGTCGACCAGCAGCGTCGGCAGGACGTCACCGTTCGCCCGGATCACGATCCTGCGGTACGCCTCCGGGAGGACCCGGCCGCGATCCGCGTACGCCAGCAGGACGCTGTCCCACATCGCCATCAGCCGTGGCGGTGCCGGCTCCGTCCCGTCCGGACGCGGGGCGCCCGGCAGGTCGAACAACTCCTCGCCCTCCGGACCCGTCAGCCGCTCCAGGCGCCCGGCGAGGTCCGCCAGCGCCGCCCGCGCCCTGGTCCGTGTGACCATCGCGAACTGCGCCACGTCCGCGACCGAGGCGGGCCCGAACCCCGAGAGGTAGCGCAGGACCAGCGTCCGCAGGGCGGCGGCCGACGCCTCCGGACCAGGATCCGTCCGCAGGGGACCGGTCCGGGGCGCTATGTACGAGGGGCGGTGACCGAACGACCACGGCGGTGCGGTGGGCGCGTGGAGCAGTGGTGTGTACTGCCGCAGCCCCCACCACGCGCCGGGCCTCGGCGGCTCGCCCAGCCGTTCGCCCAGCCAGGCCTCGCACTCGGCGGTGGTCCGGGGCCGGTCCGCGAACTCCAGCAGCCGGGGGACCAGCGCGTCGGCGTCCTCGGCCGTCAGCCCGGACGCGGTGAAGCGGGTACTCAGCCGGGACGCGCGCACCACCGGATGCATGGCCTCCCGGAACGCGGGGTGGTCCTCGGCGTGCACGGCATGGAGCGTCAGCCGCATCAGCGTCGCCTTGACGACGGCGTGCTCCGCGAACGCCGCGTCGAGACCGGCCGGGTCGAACTCCGTGAGCCGGTTCCAGAGGGCGAGGTAGGGCGAGGCCGGCTGCTGGGCCTGGAGTGCGACCACGCGCCGCACCCCCTCGGCGGCGTCCAGCGGCTCGCGCCGCAGGAGCAACTGGCGCGCGAGCGTGGAGCGGTTGAGCCCCTGCGCGGTGATCCTCATACCGTCATCGGTCCGTTCCTCCGGTCCACCGGTCACCTGTCGTCGAAACCGTACGCCGCCCGGCTCGCCGCCCGGACACCCGCCTCCGTCGGGGGCGTGGTTCTCGGGGCCCGGGCGACGGCCGTCCTCGTGCGCTGTACGGGGACATGCCTTCCGCGTCAGCCCTTCCGGGGCCGGCCGCCGCGCAGGCCCGGCCTCGGGGCCGGGACGAGGCGGAACGCCGTGCTGAGGACGTGGTCGATCACATCGCGCGCAGGCTTGTCCGTCAGGTCGGTGAGCAGGCGGGCCGGCGTGTCGAGGAGGAACGGCGAGCCCACGACGTACCGGTTGAGCACCGGCTGGAAGCCCGAGCGGCTGAAGATCAGGTCGCGGCGGTGTCGCCCAGGCGCGGTAGTAGCGGCCCCGGCGGCGGTTCATCTCCACCGGGCAGCCGCGCAGCACCTGTTCGCGACGGGGCCCCCGGGGGTGGGCCGCGGTCTCGGCGGGGCCCCCGGGGGTGGGCCGCGGTCTCGGCGGCGACCTCGCCCGCCTCATCGCCTGGCCGATGCCCTCGCCGTCCCCGGGCTGACCATCCCGCCGGAGTCGCCCACCAGCAGAAGCCCGCGTGCGTAGAGCGGATGGCGGTTGAAGCCGATGGGCAGGGCGGCGCCGCGGCCCGGGCCCTCCGCGTTCTCCTCGCGCGGCCCCCAGCCGGTTCCCGCTTCGCACAATCCCTTCGTCCACCGGATTTTGCCCCTGCCACGGCGGCGGCCCGCGGCCACATCATCGATCAGGGCGGGCCGGTGCGGTACCAGGCGTCGGAATATCCCGAGGCGGCAGAGTGAACCGGCCGTCTACGATCCGCCGGTGACCACCCTGCCGGACGAACCGATCCACGCGGCCCTCGACCGCGCCGACGCCGGTCTGCTCGCCCGGCTCCTCGACGCCCGTACCTGCCCGCCGGAGCTGCTCGGCCGGATGGTCCGGCACGCCGTGCCCCGGATACGGCACCTCGGCCTCGCCCTCCTGGTCGAACGCACGGACAGCACGGACAGCGCGGATGCCACGGATGCCGGAGACGGGGTGCGAGGCGGGGGAGAGTATCTGACCCTGATGGCCCGCCTGTTGCCCGATTTCGCGGGGGCGTCGCCCGAGGAGTCCCTCCTGCTCGCGGAGCTCCACGCCCGGCTCGCGAAGCGGAAGCCGCGGCACCGGCTGCCCGACTGGCGCGCTGCCGAGCTGCCCGCCCGGGTACGGATCGCCTGGCTGCGCGCCGAACTCCTCGGCGACCCGGCGGTCCTCCGTACGGAACCGGCGGGCGAACTCCTCTACCGGGCCGTCCGCGAGAGCGACGCCGCCGAAGCGCGCCGCCCCGACCTGCTCGTGGCCGAACTCGTCGACACCGGCGACCCGGTCCTCCAGGCCGAGGCGCTGCGGCTGGCCCGTGACGGGCTGCATGCCGGACTGCTCGCACCGGCGTTCGTACGAGGCCGGCTCGTCCGGCTCCTCGACGCGTCCGACCCCGACGTCGTGACCGGTGCGCTGCGCGAACTCGCCGAGCCCTGGGCGGCGGTGACCCCTTTGGACCCCTCGCTGCTGACCCGGCCGTCAGGGGCCCGGGACGGGCGGTCCGCCGATGGTCCGGGGGCCCGGGACGCCAGTGGGTGCGCCGGCCATGGCGGGCGTCCGACGGCGGCGCTCGCGGCCGCCGCTCTCGTCGCCGCGGCCCGGCACGGTCACCACAGGGTGCTGTGGACCACGGCCGAGGATCCGGCCGGGCCTCCGGCCCTGCGCCGGCAGGCCGTGGAACTCCTGGGCGAACAGGCGGAACGCACCGACATCGCCCGCCTGGTGGCCCTGGCCGCCACGGACCCCCTCCTGCTCGCCGGGCCCGTGCTGACCTGTCTGCGCGGACTGCACCGGCGTGGCCACTTCCCGGGCGATCCGGACGCTGGGCCGCTCCTCGCCCTGGCCCTGACCGACCACACCCTCCCGGCGGAGGACCTCGCCACGGTCCTCTACACCTGCCGTCGCCCACTGTTCGACGCCCTCGCCGACGCCCCGCCCACCGCCCCGGACTGGCCGCGCCGCCTGGAGCTGCTCGTCGCCCTGTCGCGGCAGGGTGCCGCCGACATCCCCATCGGCGAGGCCGTCGCAGGGCTTCTCCCCGCCGCCCGCGACCCGCGCCCGTTCCTCGACGCGATCCGCGTCCTGCGCCCCCCGGGCGCCGAGGAGGCCGTACTCGCCCTGCTGCCCACGGCCCCGGCCGCCGCACTGGACGCCCTGGAGGCCATCGGCGGTGACCGTACGCGATCGGTGCTGGCCCGGGGCTTCGGCGTCGGCGCCCCGGCGGACGGCCCGCCCACGGCCCCGGACGGATCCCGCCGCCTCCCGGTCGCACCCGAACTGCGCCCCGTACGGGACCGGGCACAGGCGATCCTGTGGCACCTCACTCCCGACCCCGGGCAGCGGCGGGACCTGCTCGACCGGCTCGACCCCCAGGCCCTCCCGCGCGACATCGAGGCCGACCTCGGCGCACCGGATGAGCGGGAACTGGCCGTCCTGCGCGCCCGCGTGGACGTGGACGACCCCGTGGCGTCGCTGTGCCGGATCGCGGAGTACGCCGGTACGGTGAGCCAGTCCCTCGTGGCCGGCCTGCTCCTGCGCGTCGTGCGTGATCTCGCGGCATCCCAGGAAGACGCTCCCGGCCCGCCCCGGCCGGACGGCGAACCGGAGTTGCCGCACGAGGCGTTGGAAGCGGTGCGCGCCCTCGGGCGCCGACTGCGGGGGCGGCGGCGGATCAGGCCCGTCTGTCTGCTCGACGCGCAGGACGACACCGGCGCGGGCCACGCGTTCCTCACCGCGACGGTCCTCGGTCTGCTGGAGCGCCCCGGGCTCACCGGCGCCGAACAGGCGGTGCTGCTCAAGGCGTTGCTCCAGTGCCCCGCGACCCCCTCCACTCGCGCCCGGGTGCACCGCCTGCTGCGCAGCCGCGACCCGCACGTGCGCAAGCACGTCATCGCCCTGCTGGCCCACGACGCCTCGGGCGAGGATGCCCGCGCCCTGTCCGCGACGCTCGTCCCGCTGACCTTTGACCCGGACGTCCGGACCGTACGGGCGGCCCTGCAGGCCCTGGGCACGGCACGGGCCCGCTGGGCGGGCGAGGCCGTCGCCGCCTGCCTCCATCACCCGAACATGAACATCAGGAAGACCGCGGCGGCCACCCTCCTCCACGCGGGCGCGCCCGCCTCCGTCCCGCATCTCCTGCGGGCCATCGCCCGCGACGACAACCCAGGGCTGCGGTCCGCACTGACACGGGCGCTGCGGGCCGTCCTGGGCCGCGCCTGCGCCGCCACGCTCCTCGCCGCCGCCGAGGAGGCGCGCGACGAGCACGCCCGCCGTCTCCTGCTGAGCGCCCTGGACCGCGAGGTGACCGCCCGCGCCGTGCTCGCCCTCGACGCGGGGGCCTCGCCGGTCGTCCCCGCCCTGCTGGCGCTCGTCGCCGACGGCGGCGTCCGGCTCGCCGCCGGCTCCGTGGAGGAGCTGGCGGAGCCCTTGGCCCGGCACGGTGTGGCGACGCCGCCCGCCGGCCGGGGCGGGGCGCCGGGCGGGTCCGACCCCGATGTGGCGGCTCTGCTGCGGGCCGGATGGGACCCGGCGCTCGCCCTGCGCATCGCCCGGCGTCCCGCACTCCCGGATGTTGGCGTGTCCGGCGAACTGCCCGCAGCGCGCGGCCTGTTGGGCTACTGGCTCGGCATGGCCGGCGGCGTCGGCGAGGCCGGACTCCGAAGCCGCCTCCTGCTGTGCGCTCTGCGCCTGTGCCCGGGGCCGTGGTCCGCCGACGAGGTGGCGGTACTCGCCCGGCACGCCGGTTCGGTGACGGACGCGTTCGACGCCGCCGCGGCCGGGGGAGAGGCGGCCGGGTCGGCCGGGGAGCTGATCGACGTCCTGCATGCCGTCGCACCGCGCCTGTCCGTCGTCCAGCGTCTCGGCGCCGTCGAAGGGCTCCGCGCCCTGCCGGCCGCCGACCCGGACGCCGGGCCCCGGCCCCGGACGGCCACCTCCACGCTCACGTTGCTCCGGCGGCTGGGCGCGGTGCTCGTCCGCGACGACCTCGACCGGGCCCTGGCCGCCGCCCACCTCGGCGCCGACCCCTGGCGAGCCGCGCCCGCGGTGCTCCGTGAGGCGTTCGGCGTACCGGAGGAGCAGGCGGCCGCCGGGGAACCAGCCGTGTGGCGCGCGCAGTTGACCGAAGCGGTGCGGACGCCCGAAGCGCTGGCGGAGTTTCGGGGGCGCGGCGCCACCGCCGGGGCCGGAGCCCGATGTGCCCCCGGTGCCTCCGGTACGGAAGGGGCCGGCCGTGTCCCCGCCGCGCCCGGGTCCCGGGAGCTGCTCTCTGCGCTCGTCGAGGCGTATCCGGGGGCCGCGCCCGGCGTGCGGGGGCGGCTCGTCGACTGGATGACCGAGCTCCAGCCGCTCGACGCGCCCGAGTGGACCATCGCCGAGACCAGGGCGGCGAGCGCGGCCGCCGGAGCCTCATCGCTTCCGGTGCGGGCGGACGATCTCGACCAGCCCCGGTCGGCCGCCCAGCGAGCCCGGTTGCTGGCCATGCTGGACGCCCGGAGTCCGGAGCGCCGCACCACCGCCGCGCGGGCCCTGGCCGACTGGCCCGAGCCGGAGACGTCGCTCGCCGTGCTGCGGGCCTATCTGCGCGGCCGGGTCGACGTACTCCCCGACGCCACCTCCCTGGACCTCCTCGCCCACCCCGGGGACCGCACCGAAGCCCACCTCGGAGGGGGTTGCGGTCGCCAGCCCGCCGTCGCGGAACTGACCGCCCACGGCGTGCGGCCCGAGCGGGTGCTGCGCTGGGCGGCCCGGCTGCCCGAGGACGACCTGCCCCCGCTCGTCCCGCTGCTCGTCCGGTGGTGGGAACACGGTCCCCCCGCCGTGCACCAGGCGGCCCGCACCACGCTGCGCAACGTTCGGGCGGATGTCCTCGCCCACCTCCTGGCGCCGCGTATCGAAGCGGGCGACCTCGGGCTGCTCGACCTGCTGACCGGCCTGCGCCTGCTCCGGACCCCCACGCTGACCAGGGCCGAGCGCCTCCTGCGCACCGGGGGCCGCGATGCCCTGGCCGATGCGCTCGTCCTCGTCGGCGGCCCCTTGCGCGCGCCCGGGGCCGAACACGAGGACGCCGCCGCGCTCGACGCCCTGCGCACCCCGTTCCGGACACCGGCGGCTCCGGCGGACCCCCCGTCGCTGCCGGAACTGCTGGGCCTCGCCCGCGCCGGAACGCCCGAGCAGACCCGCCGGGTGCTCACCCGGCTCGTCGAGGAGCACGCGCCCGCGCCCGGAGCCGTTCCGGACCCCGGGGTGCGGGCAATGGTCGAGGAGTTGCTGCGCCACCCGCGTACCGGGGTGCGCCTGCACGCCCACCGGACCTCGCGCGCCCTGTTCGACCGGGACACCCACGCCCGGCTCACCGCGCTCCTGCTGTCCGATCCGCTGCCGGACGTGGTGCGGATGGCGGTCCGTACACTCGGCCGCGCCTCCTGGGAGCCCGCGCTGCCCGATCTCGTCCGCCTCCTCGACCACGCGAAGCCGGTGGTCCGCAGGGCCGCCCGGGACGCGCTCGTCGGCTTCGGCGGGGCCCAGTATCGGGGCGACCCTCCGCCTTGCGATCGCACGCACCAGACGCCGCCGAGCCCGCCCTCCGGGCGGACGGCGCTACTTTCGAAACACGCCCTAGAGATCCCCGGGCTCCCGGACAGCCGCCGCGGCGACCTGGTGCAGCGTCCGTCCCGTACGGGCAGAGCGGGCGTGGTACGGGTCGGGGGAACCGGGCCTGCCGCGTACGGCGAGGCGATCGTCGGCCTTGATCAGCAGCCACGCCTCATGGCCCCCGCTGTCCGGTTCGTCGCCTCTCTGGATGCGGGTCAGCGCGAACTCGCCGTGCAGTTTCGCCCCGTACAGCCAGAACGTCGCATGGCCGAGGTCCAGGGACTCGGCGAAGGTGACGCGGTCGCCCTGCGCGTCGTGCCCGAGCGGCCGGTAGGTGCCCTGGTCCCAGACGATGACCGTGCCGCTGCCCGACTCGCCCCTGGGGATGACCCCTTCGAACTCGCGGTACTCCAGGGCGTGATCCTCCGTGGGCACGGCGAGCCGACGGTCGCTGGGGTTCTCCGAGGGACCGCGGGGCACCGCCCAGGACTTCAGTACGCCGTCGACCTCCAGCCGGAAGTCGAAGTGCAGCCGACGCGCGTCATGGATCTGTACGACGAAGTGGGGCCGCGGTGTGCCGTCGTTCTCCACGTGATGCTCCCTTCGTCACGGCGGCCCGTCGCCGCCGGCCCGTCCCGTCGGTCCGTGGTTCCACATCTCCACGCCCCCCGCTGTCTCCACTCTGCTGCCGCCCGGGGTGAACCGCACGGCGGGCCCGTTGCTTCAGGTGCATATGTCTTCGGGGTATGCCGTTCCTTTTTCGGTCCGGACCAGGTTATTGACGGCTTCTGCGGCACTCCCTTAAATCAAGAATTGAAATGTGCGCCTGAGGTGATCGCCCCAACCGTTCACCTCTCGGTGTCAACCTGTCATGCGCATGCCCCCCACGCGAAGTGATGTGATGACCGTGCACTCCACGCACTCCACGGCGCGCAGCGTCTCCCGGCGCCGCCGCGTCGCTCTCTACGCGGCCTCGCTGCTCTGCTGTTCCGCCATCCTGACCGCCCTCCCCGGCGGGGCGTCCGCCGCACCCGCCGCCGGCTCCCCGGCCCCCGGCCCCGGGGCCCAGACGGTCGCCTTCGAGGACCAGTTCGACGGACCGGCGGGCGCCGCCGTGGACGGCGGCAAGTGGCAGATCGAGACCGGTGACAACGTCAACAACCACGAGCGGCAGTTCTACACCCCGGGCAACGACAACGCCGCGCTCGACGGCCAGGGCAACCTCGTGATCACCGCCCGGAAGGAGAACCCGGGCAACTACCAGTGCTGGTACGGGGCCTGTGCGTACACCTCGTCCCGGCTCAACACCTCGGGCAGGTTCGCCGCCGCCTACGGCCACGTCGAGGCGCGGATCAAGATCCCGCGCGGCCAGGGCATCTGGCCCGCGTTCTGGATGCTGGGCGACGACTTCGGCAACGTCGGCTGGCCGGACAGCGGCGAGATCGACGTGATGGAGAACGTCGGCTTCGAACCCGGCACCGTCCACGGCACCCTGCACGGCCCGGGATACTCCGGCTCCGGCGGCATCGGCGCCGCGTACACGCTGCCCGACGGACAGGCGTTCGCCGACGACTTCCACACCTTCGCCGTCGACTGGGCGCCCGACTCCATCACCTGGTCCGTCGACGGCAACGTCTTCCAGCGTCGCACCCCGGCCGACCTGGGCGGCAACCAGTGGGTGTTCAACAAGCCCTTCTTCCTCATCCTGAACCTCGCGGTCGGCGGCTACTGGCCGGGCGACCCCGACGGCAGCACCCAGTTCCCGCAGCAGATGGTCATCGACCACGTCCGCGTGACGACCGGCGACTGACCACGGGCGACAGCCCCGCCGACAGCGCCCGCCTCCAGCTCCACCTGCTCCGGTGTCGGACAGCAGCCGTGGGACTTCACCCGGGTCCTCGTGCAGTACCGGGGCTGATTCCCGGCCCGCCGGCTCGCCGGGCGGCCCTCGGACGTGGACGGTGGCAGTAGTGCTCCTGCCGCCGTCCACCCCTTTCCACGCGAGAAGCGGAATAGCATGATCCTCATGGAACAGCGCACACTCGGCAGGACCGGCCGTGACGTCTCGGTCGTCGGACAGGGCACCTGGCAGCTCGGGGGCGACTGGGGCGAGGTCGCGGAGGGCGACGCCTTCGGGGTTCTCGACGCGGCCGTCGAATCCGGCGTCACCTTCTTCGACACCGCGGACGTGTACGGCGACGGCCGCAGTGAACAGCTCATCGGCCGCTACCTCAAGGACCGCCCCGACGCGGACGTCTTCGTCGCCACCAAGATGGGCCGCCGCGCCGACCAGGTGCCGGAGAACTACGTCCTGGACAACTTCCGTACCTGGAACGACCGTTCCCGGACCAACCTCGGAACCGACACGCTCGACCTGGTCCAACTGCACTGCCCGCCCAGCGCCGTCTACTCCTCGGACGCCGTCTACGACGCCCTGGACACCCTCGTCGCCGAGCAGCGGATCGCCGCCTACGCGGTGAGCGTCGAGACCTGCGCCGAGGCCCTCACCGCCATCGCGCGTCCCGGCGTCGCGAGCGTGCAGATCATCCTCAACCCGTTCCGCCTCAAGCCGCTGGACGAGGTCCTCCCGGCGGCCGTCGCCGCGGGCGTCGGCATCATCGCCCGGGTCCCGCTCGCCTCCGGCCTGCTCTCCGGCAAGTACACCAGGGACACGGTCTTCGGCCCCGACGACCACCGGACGTACAACCGGCACGGTGAGGCGTTCGACCAGGGCGAGACGTTCTCCGGCATCGACTACGCGACCGGCGTCGCCGCGGCCGCCGAGTTCGCCGAACTGGCCCCCGAGGGCGCGACCCCCGCACAGACCGCGCTGCGCTGGATCATCCAGCAGCCGGGCGTGACCAGCGTGATCCCCGGCGCACGCTCGGTGGAACAGACCCGGGCCAATGCGGCGGCGGCCGCCCTTCCGCCGCTGCCGCAGTCCACGCTGGACGCGGTACGGGACCTGTACGACCGGTCGATCCGCGCGGAGGTCCACGACCGCTGGTGAAGGCGGGCGGAGGAGCGGTGGGCAGGACTCAGTCGTCCTGTTCGCCGTCCCCGTCCCCGTCTTCCCGGCCCTGGTCCCCGTCCTGCTGACCTTGCTCACCCTGCTGCTCAGGCTGCTGTTCGCCGCCGCCGTCGCGGACGTCCTGCGAGGTGCCCGAGGACGGACTCCGATCCGGAGTGCCGGCGGAACTGGAGTCCGGGGAGAACAGGATCATCCCCAGATACACGGCGGCCAGGAACGTCGCCGCGCCCGCGATGGCGCTGGCCACCCTGGGCCGCCGCCGAATCGCCTCGCGGGTACTGCGGCGGCGGGCCGGAGCCGACCGGGCCGGCGCCTGCCGTCTTCGCCCCGTGGGCCCCGGGAGCCGGTAGGTCGTCGGGCCGACCGGTGCGGGCGGCGCCGCGAGGGAGGCCTTCGGGGCCACGGGGGCGGACGCCCGGTGGGACGTGGGCGTCTGCATCGGGAGGGGCTCCGGCCGGCCGCGCCAGGCGTCGGTGCGGAACCAGTCGGAGACCTGCTGAGCGGTGGGCCGCTCCTCGGGCTGCTTCGCCAGCAGTCCGAGCAGGTACGAGTCGAAGGCGGCGGAGATCTCCACGCCGCGCTGCCGCAGCGGGACCGGCGGGGTGTCGACGTGCTGGTAGAGCGTGGCGGTCGCGGTGTCGGACTTGAACGGCGGCTGACCGAGCAGCAGTTGGTAGACGACGCAGCCCAGGGAGTACATGTCGGACGCGGAGTCGGCGGTGCGCCCCAGTGCGCGCTCGGGGGCCAGATAGAGGCTCGTGCCCACGATGTGACCGGCCGTCGTCAACGCGGTCGAGGGGTCGTCGACGAACTGGGCGATACCGAAGTCGCCGATCTTCACCGAACCGTCCGCGTCCAGCATCAGGTTGCCCGGCTTGATGTCGCGGTGGACGATGCCCTGGCGGTGCGCGGCGGCCAGCCCGGCGGCCGCCTGGCCAGCGATCAGAGCGACCTGTTCGGGATGGACCCGCTCCTGGGCGGCCAGCAGGTCTCCGAGGCTTTGCCCCTCGACCAGCTCCATCACCAGGAAAAAACGGTCCTCCCAGGCCCCGAAGTCGAACACGGCCACCAGGTGCGGGTGGCTCAACCGGGCGGCGGTCTGGGCCTCCAGCCGGAAGCGGGCGGTCGACGAGGCATCCGCCTGGTCACCCAGCAGCAGCTTGACGGCCACGGCGCGTCCCAGCACCTCGTCCGTGGCGCGCCACACCTCGCCCATGCCGCCACGACCGATGGGGGATACCAATCGGTACCGACCAGCTACCAGCACCTGTACACCTATCTCGAATTATGGCCCGCTCCGGCTGTCGGCCCCCGGGGCCCCGGCCTCCGGCGGAGTCCTGGGCGGTGCGGCGAACGACATGATCAGGATATCTGTCCGGCGGGGCCCGGATGCCCCGACGGCCTTTTCACCGGGCTCGGCTGACGGCCCGACACCCTTCCCCGCCGGCCCCGACGCCGACGGCGTCACCACGTCGCATCCTCACTGTCAGCCGAGCAGCAGGCGGTACGCGGCCTCGGCCGTGAACGCCGTCTGCCCGCCCGGGAACAACAGGTCGGCCGCCTTGAACGCCGGGTCGGACACGGTCTCCGGCACATGGGGAACGGCGATGCACCGCATGCCCGCCGCGTGCGCGGCCGCCGCCCCGGCCGGGGCGTCCTCCAGCACCACGCAGTCCGCCGGCTCCGCCCCCATCCGCCGGGCCGCCTCCAGGAACACGTCCGGCTCCGGCTTGCCGTGCGCGACCTCCTCGGCGGAGACGTACAGCGGGAAGTACGCGTCAAGACCCGTGACCGCGAGCACCGCCCCGATCGCGGCCCGGGACGAACCGGAGGCCACCGACATCGGCACCCCGGCCGCGTGCAGCCGCTCCACCAGCACCCGCATCTGCGGGAAGACCTCCGTCGACGCCCTGGCGAGCTCCAGATACAGGGCGTTCTTCCCGGCGAGCAGTTCCTCGACCGGGGCGACGATCCCGTACTCCCCGCGCAGGACGGTCAGCGTCTCCAGCGTGCTGATGCCGATGAACCGGGAGTTGACCTCCCAGTCGAAGTCCCGCACCCCGTACCGGGCGAGCAACCGGCGCCCCGCCTCGTAGTAGTTCGGCTCGCTGTCCACCAGCGTCCCGTCGAGATCGAAGATGACGTGGGGGCCGGGAGTGGTTACGGCATGGGATGTCATGGCCCCAGCATGCCGCAGCCGCGGACCGACGGGTCCGGTCACCCCTGACGGTCAGCCCTGACCGGTCCCGGGGCCCGGCCGGCCCCGGTCGCCCGCCCCACGGACTCGACCAACGGCAGCACCCGGTGCGCCACCCGCTCGCGCAGCGCCACGTCCGTCCGTGTCCTGACGACACCCGGCAGCTGGATCAGCCGCTGGATCACGTCCTCCAGGTGCCCGTTGTCCCGGGCGACCACGCGGGTCAGCAGATCGCCTCCGCCCGTCGTCGAGAACGCCTCGATGATCTCGGGCACAGCCGCCAGGGCGTCGCCCACCTCGACCAGATGCCCCTGCGTGACCTCCAGGTGGACGAAGGCGAGCACGGGATGGCCGAGCGCGGCGGGGGAGAGGGTCGGTCCGGTGCCGGTGATCACGCCGTCGCGCTCCAGCCGGTCGAGCCGGGCCTGCAAGGTGCCGCGGGCCACGCCGAGGATGCGCGCGTACTCCCGGACGCTGGTGCGCGGCTGCTCGATCAGCAGGCGCAGGATCCGGGTGTCGAGAGCGTCCACCGCCATGATCCGCAGATCTCCTTCCGAGCCGTCCGGTGCGGCTCCGACTGTACCCAGCGGGGGCGCACCCCGTGCGCCGGCGTGTCACCCGTAGAGCGACAGCAGCCAGGCCATCAGCACGGCCGTCAGGACGAACCGGGTCACGGCGGCGCCCCGGAACCGGCCCCAGCACAGGGCCGGTCCCACAGCCGCCAGCACACCCCCGCTACCCGCCGGCTCCGCCACCGGAAGCGTGGGTTGCGCGCCGCTGTGCGCGGCGGCCCAGGCCTCCATGCCCACCGCGAGCCAGGCGTAGCCGCCCACGAGAGCGTCGAACGGAGCGAGGGCCAGGAACACCAGGAGGTTCTCCGCTCCGCGACTCGCGCTCCTCCCGGAGCGCGGTCGTGCGCATGTCCATGTCCATGTCGGCATCGTGCGCCGCCCGCACCGTGGGGAGATGAGTACACGTACTCATCTCGTGGATGGTCCGTTGGCGTGCTGATGGCCGACCTCTCGGCCCCTTGACTGGTCCATTGGTACAGAGTAATCCTCCCGGTTTGATCCATGGGCCCGGCAGGTGCTGCAATGGATCCGTCGATGGCGCTGCGGACTTCCGCGGCGCCTTTTTCATGCGAGTCCCGCGGTGACGCGGAAGGGGTGGAAGTGTGCTGAAGAGGCTGTTCGTGGCGCCGGACCCGGGGCGGGTACGGCTGCGCTTCGCCGTCCGTGCCGTTCCCGGTATCGGCCTCGCGGTCGCGCTGTGCGGCCTCGCCGGCCTCTGGCTGGTGGCGGCCATCACGGGCGGTCTCGCGGCACTGCTCGCCCTCGGACCGGCGCTGACCCGTTGCCGACTTTCCTGACTATGCGTCAGCTTTGCGAGTTGGTCGTTTCGGTCTTCGGAGGGAAGTCGTGTTGAAGAGGTTGCTCGTAGCACCGGATCCGGGTCGACTGCGATTGCGTAGTGCCGCGCGCTCCGTCGTGGGGGTCGGCGGGGCGGTGGCCGCGTGTGCGGTGACCGGGCACTCGCTGGTCGCTGCCATCACGGGCGGCCTGGCCGCTCTTCTGGCCCTGTTCACGGTCACGGACGCGGACATCCGCGCTCAGGTCCTGACCACCGCCCTGTTGCCGGCGGTCGGATTCCCGGTACTTGCGCTCGCGAGCGGACTGCACGATGTTCCCCTGGTCCGGGACCTCGCTTTCCTGGCAGTGATCGGTGCGGGAGTCTTCGCGCGGCGATGGGGGCCGCGCGGGAACGCGCTGGGGATCTTCGCCTTCATGATGTTCTTCACCGCCCAGTTCCTGCACGCCACTCTCACCCAACTGCCCGAGCTCCTCACTGCTGTCGTCCTTGCCCTCCTGGTCTCCTCGGCGGTCCGTTTCGGGCTGTGGCATTTCGAGCGCCACTATCCGCCCGCGGTTGTGCCTCCTCCGGCGGGAGGGCGGGGTCTGGAGCGTGTGACGACCCGCCAAGCGATACAGGCGACTGTGGCGTGCGCGTTCGCTCTGGGGGTGGGGCAGGTGCTGTCGCAGGACCGCTGGTACTGGGCGGTGGGCACGGCCTGGTGGATCTTCGTGAACACCACGTCGCGCGGTGAGACCCTCGTGCGCGGCTTCCGCCGCGTTCTGGGCACCGTCCTGGGAATTCCCGCCGGACTGCTCATCGCGATTCCCATCCAGGGCAACCTCACGGGCACGATGATCCTGGTGGCGGTGTGCGTCTTCGGGATCTTCTACACGGCCGCGGTGTCGTACTCCTGGATGATCTTCGCCGTCACGTTGATGGTCTCCCTCCTCTACGGACTGCTCGGAGTCCTGAACCCCGGACTGCTCGTGCTGCGGCTGACGGAAACCGGAGTCGGGGCGCTCGGAGCCGCCCTCGCGGTGCTGGTGGTACTTCCCGTCACCACGCACGCGACGACCCATTCCTGGATCCAGCGCGCACTGAGTTGTGTCCACGCGTGCACCGCCCAGGCCGCTGCGCGTCTTGCCGGCGCCCCGGACGCCGACCCCGAGCCCCACATCGCCGAGCTCGAACTTCTGCTGGGGCGGGTACGGCTCTCCCTCGCGCCCCTGGTCCACCCACTCAACCCACTTCGGGCCCGCAAAGCGCGCGCCCGCAAGGTCTTGGCCCTGCTCGACGACTGCGCCCGCGAGGTCCGCAGCCTGGCCGTTGTCGCCGCCGACCCCGACGCCTCGCACGACGCCCGCCTCGCGGCTGCCTGCTGGCGGGTCGAGTCCGCAGTCGAGATCCTCACCGCGCCCCGCCCCGGCGCGATCCCCACAGCGCCCGTCCATGCGAATCACTCCACTGCGGCAGACCCTGCCCTTGCACACCTCCACGACCTGGAACGTGCCCTCGCCGAACTCGTCAGCCCGCTGAGCCACGCTCCTTACACGGCGTCGACCAACGCCTGAAGCTGCGTACCGCGCCGGATCGAATGCGCCCAGGCGCACGGCGATGACGACGGAAGCCCACGACCGCGAGGACCGGACACCCTGGGATGAGACAGGAGCACGTAGCCTTCCGTCCCACCCGCAACCCCATCCGCCCCGCAGGGGGTCCTTCTCGGCACGCCCAGCGCGCGCAGCGCGCCACGATCCTTCATCGTGGTCGTACGGGGTTCTGCCCCACCTCGTGTGCCGGGGCTGCGGGGCGGGGAGGTGCGTGTCGATCGTCCCGAGCCCGAACGGGTGCTCAAGATCACCTCGATGTGCGGAAAGTGGCTGAGGAAAGTCGCCTCACCCGTCGCAGTACGGAGCCACTCCGCGTGACCTCAGGCCCGCAGTCCGGCGAGGAGCCCTCCGTCGCCAGAAGGGAACGTGAGCATGTCCCGTCCTGTGACTGCCGGTGTGGACGGGTCGCCGGCGGCCGTCGCGGCGGCCGTATGGGCCGCCGGGGAGGCGGTACTGCGCGAAGTGAACCTGCGGATCGTCTACGCGGATCAGTCGCAGGGCCCGGCGACCGCGCGGTCCGGCAGCCTCGAAGCGCGGAGCCACTGGGCCGACGATCTGCTGGCCGAGGCCGCGGAAGCGGTGCGGCGCGAGCACCCTTCTCTGGAGACCGAGAGTCGTCGGCGATCCGGGCAGCCCTCCGAGGTCCTGGCCGACGAGGCGGCCGAGGCCGGTCTCCTGGTACTCGGCTCTCGCGGTCTGGGCGTGTTGAGGGGGTTCCTCCTCGGGTCGGTCGGCATGGCGACGATCAGCGTCACCGAGCACCCGGTCGTGCTCGTACGGGCACGGGAGCGGCCGGACGCAGCGGACGGCGCTGTCCCGGCCGGCCCGGCGCGCGACGTGGTCGTCGGCGTGGACCTCGACCAGTTCTTCGCCCCGCTCCTCGACTTCGCCTTCCAGGAAGCCTCACTCCGTGGCGACCGTGTCCTGGTCCTGTACGGGTGGTCGATCATGCCCGTGGTCCGCGACGCCTCGGCGCTCATCGCGGCCGAGCGGGAAATGGGCCCCAGCCTCGCGCGGCGCCTTACGGAAGCCCTGAAACCATGGCGGCAGAGGTTCCCTTCCGTGGAGGTCGCCGAACAGTCGCCCATCGGCGGGCCGGCTCGACTACTCCTGCAGGCCGCGGCGGCCGCGGACCTCGTGGTGGTCGGCCGACGGGTACGCAAAGGACCTCTGGGCGCACACATCGGATCCGTCACCCATGCCCTGATCCACCACTGTCCGGCGCCCGTCGCCGTCATCGCGCATGAATGACACCTTCGCAGCCCGGACCATGCCCGCGTCAGAGTCCGTCGCGCGGACCCTGGCGACATCCGGCGTGCTCGCGTGCCTGACGGGCCTGCCCAGACCGTTCTCTCGTGCCTCAGACGTGGTCCGTCCCGTGGCGGCAAGGCTCCTTGACCAGTGAACATCGTGATCGCGGTGCCGAGTGCCCTGATGGCCGCCGTATGTTTCGGTATCGGGTCGGTGCTGCAGCACGAAGCGGCGCGGCAGGCGTCCGTACAGGAGTCGATGAGGCTGCGGCTCCTGCTCGACCTGGCCCGTCGGCCCAGATGGCTGGCGGGGCTGGGGCTCTCCGTCTCCTCCTTCGCCTTCCTCGGACTCGCGCTCGCGTACGGCCCGCTGGCCCTGGTCCTTCCGCTCGCGGCAACCGATCTCCTGTTCGCGCTGCCGTTCCTGGCTCTGCGGCGCGCGGAGCGACTGACCCGTTGGGAGAAGACGGGAATGGCCTGCACGGCGGGAGGCGTGGCGGTGTTCCTGGCGGTGCTGCCGCTCTCTGCCGGCGTTACGCTCCCTGCGCTCCACGACTGGGTCCCCGCGTTCGCGGTGATCGTCGGTGCCGTGGCCCTGCTGGCGCCGATGGGAGCCAGGCGCCCTGGATGGGTACGGACAGCCGCATACGCGGTCTGCGCGGCACTGATGCTGGCGCTTCTCGACGGCTTGGCCAAGAGCACGGCCGGCCGGTTCCGGGCCGACGGCCTCGAAGTACTCCTGCACTGGGAACCATACGCGCTGATCACCGTCGGGGTGACGAGCCTGGTTCTGTCCCAGAGCGCCTTCCAGGCCGGCTCTCTGGCTGTCAGTCTGCCGATCATCGACACCCTGGAGCCGATCGGCGCCGTCGCGATCGGCATCGTCGTCTTCGGCGAGCAGCTCGCACTCACCGGCGGGGCACTGACCGTGCAGATGCTGGGAGCGGCGGCGGCCGTGACGGGCATCATCTTGCTGGCACGGTCGCCGCTGGCCACGGTGTGACGCGAATGCCGCGGTGGCCTGGCCCGGCCTGTCACGCCTGGGTCGCTCGTACGCCGAGAACCTTCCAGGGAGTGCGCTTTCTACACGGCTTCATCGGGGGATGTACGCTGCTCGCCGATGACGAGAACCGGCACGCTCTGTTGACGCACCAGTTGCTGGGCGACGTTGCCGAGTAGGCGGCGTGACAGGCCGCGTCCGTGTGTGCCGACGACGATGAGGTCGATGTCCTGTTCCTTGGCGTAGGCCATCAGCGCCTGCGCGGGTGGCCCGGAGATGATGTCGCAGTGCGTCACCCGCCCGGCGGTGCGCTCGGTGACGGCCCGCAGGTGGTTTTTCGCCGTGGTGATGCTCGGGTCCGTTTCGCTGTCGGCCGCGTCGTAGCCGACCACCTCGACGGCGACGAGGGCCTGCGCGTACGGCCCCAGGAGGTCAGCGGCCTGGTCCAGCGCGGCCAGGGATTGCGGGGAGCCGTCCACGCCCACCAGTACTCGCAGGCCGCCCGGGCCGGGCGGACCGACTTCTGTCCGGGCGAGCGGTCCGAGGCGGTGCAGTCGGGTACGCTCGCCGGCGGCGAGGGTCAGGATCGGCCCGAAGACGATCCCCATGAGCGGCCATCCCCAGTGGCGGAAGCCCTTGCGGGCCATCCACCAGGCGGTGGCGAGGCCGATGGCGATCCAGGTTCCCAGGGCGATGAGGGCGAGTGCGAGATTGCTCATGGCGGCTTCCAGGTGTTGAGGGTTCGGGCGGCTGGAGGGTGGCAGGGCAGCACGACCTCATGGGCGCTCAGCCCGTGATGCGCGTCGCGGGTGGAACCGCCTTCTCGTCCGGGCGCTCCGGAATCCTCACCCTGAGGCATCGGATCCACATACGACGACCGGGCGGTTCGCGTGGTGGACGAGATCCTGACCGACCGATCCGAGGAAGCAGACGCAGACCGGTGAATCGGCCACGTCCTCGTTGCCCCGCACGAACAACAGTCATCATGACCATTTCGTCTATCTACCACATTTATCCCGAATGGTCGGGTGGTGCCCACGAACCGGTCGGGTCCTCTGTAGGGGAACGCCACCCGGCTCCGGCCTCGGTGCGAGGCGACGGAGCGGCAGGGACGGTCCCCTGGCAGCAGTGAGGCTTCTGGGGGACGCTGGGAGACGAAGGTGCGTCGGTGTCGAGGAGTCGGGATGAGCGGTCTGGTGGTCGTGGGCGTGGACGGGTCCGCGTCGAGCCTCGCGGCGGTGGAGGCTGCGGCGCGCGAGGCACGGTGGCGCGGTGCCGGGCTGCGCGTGGTGCACGCGTTCTTGTGGCCCGCGATGCATGTGCCGCTGACTCCGTCGCCGCTGGGCCCGCCGGAGGGCGGGCTGCGCGACATGGTCGAGCGCCTGGTGGCTGAGGCGGTGGCGCGGGCCAGGAGTGCGGCGCCGGGGGTGGATGTCTCGCACGCGGTGGTGACCGGTGAGCCGTTGACGGTGCTGGAGGCGCAGTCGCGGGCTGCGGATCTCGTGGTCGTCGGGTCGCGGGGCATGGGCGGGTTCGTCGGGCTGCTGATCGGCTCGACGGCGGTGCATCTTGCCGCGCACGGCCAGTGTCCGGTTCTGGTCGTGCGTGAGGGGGGCGACGAGAAGGGGCCGGTCGTGGTGGGCGTGGACGGCTCCGCCGCGGGCGAGCAGGCGATCGAGTTCGCCTTCGCGGAGGCCGCGCTGCGTGGAGCGCCGCTGAGGGCGATTCATGCCTGGACCCTGTGGAGTGCGCCCCCTTCCGAAATGCACGAGGGCGCAGACACCTATGTGGACCCGTCGACAGAACTCGCCGAGGCGGAGGAGCGGCTGGTGGCCGAGGTGCTGGCTGGGCGCCGGGAGCGGTACCCGGGAGTGATCGTGGAGCCTCGGGCTCTGCGCAGCCAGACCCGTGAGGCGCTGATCGAGGCCAGTCGCTCGGCGCAGCTGCTGGTGGTCGGCGCTCGGGGCCGTGGTGGGTTCGCCGGGCTGATGCTGGGGGCGGTCAGCCAGGCGGTCCTGCATCATGCGCACTGCCCGGTCGCTGTCGTACGAGGGGCCGCTGAGCGGTCATGATTTGTTGACGGTACGTGAGCTCCAGGCATCGCTGGTGACGGAGTGGACGGACGGACCGTCGGATCCCGGTCCTGAGGGCGCCCTGCACTCATCCGCCTTTCGTGTCGAGGTAGTTGGCAGGTGGCGGCGGGAGCTGGAGCGTCGGCGACCCCCTGTGCGCCCGGACGGATCCGTACGGGTTGAGGCCATTGTCGTGACGCCGCGCGACCCGAGGCAGGGCCGAGCGGGCCCCCGCGGGCCCGATGGCCCTCGGGATTCCCGACGCCCAAATGACGCTTGGGTTACCGGAGTTCGTCCGTCGCGAACAGGGCGGCTCGGATGATTCTGCCCGTGGCCAACCGTCGGGAAGGCTCGATCGCGCCCGGCGAGGAATCTCGATGGGACTCTGTTCAACTTTCCCTCTCCTGGCTACGTTACCTCCAGTAACAGATGCGGGCCTGTGTCTGACGGCGCGCCGCCCACCCCTGCCTCTGGAGTTCACCATGAAGCGTTCCCCTGCTCGTCGTCCTCGCCGTCGGCACCCCTTCGGCATGGCCGCCCTTGTCGCCGTGGGGCTGACCGCAGGATCGTTGTCCACGATCCCCGGCTCGGCCGGCGCGAGCGAGATCCCGAAGCAGGCACGGGCAACCTCCTTCGAGGAGCTCAAGGAGGTGTTCTTCGTCGGCAACAACTGGGAGGGCACCGCCGACGTCATCAACTCCCGTGGCGACTACGCCGGAATCGGCCGGATCAACATGATCCCCGACAAGAAGGAGCGCCTGCGGGAGATCTACCTCAACCCCGTCAAGCTCGCCTTCTTCCTCGGTATCCGACTCGGCCCGGGTGAGGGGCACGACCAGTACGTCGACGACATGTACACCACGAAGGACGGCAGGTCCGTCGTCGCCTCCCGGCCGAGTTTCGCCGACGTGGTCTCCATCGACGTGGAGAGCGGCAAGATCAACTGGCGCTTCCCGGTCTCCGGTTTCCGCTCCGACCACATGGCGGTCTCCCCCGACGGCACCCAGGTCGCCGTCTCCGCCTCCATCTCCAACACCGTGCACGTCCTCGACATGGCGACGGGCGAGGAGGCAGGCAGCTTCAAGACGGGCGACAAACCGCACGAGAACGTCTACACCGACGACGGCAAGTACCTCTGGAACATGTCCATCGGCGAGGTCAACACCGACATGGACGCGCCCTGGCAGGACTTCACCAAGGGCGACCGCCGCATCACCATCGCCGACGCGAAGACCTTCCAGGTCAAGAAGATCATCGACATGCGCGAACGGCTCGACGCCTTCGGCCGCAAGGACCTGTCTGACGCGCTGCGCCCCGTCGCCTTCACGCCCGACGAGTCGAAGATGTACTTCCAGGTTTCCTTCTTCAACGGCTTCGTCGAGTACGACGTGCACAACGACAAGATCACCCGAGTGAAGACCCTGCCGAAGAACCCGGACACCAGCGACGAACGCACCACCTACGTCAACGACTCCCGCCACCACGGCATGTCCATGAGCCCCCGGGGCGACAAGCTCTGCATCGCCGGGACCATGGACGACTACGTCACCGTCGTGAACCGCGAGACGCTTCAGGAAGGCCCGCTCGTCACCGCCTCCAAGCCGTACTGGGCCACCGTCAGCGGAGACGGCAAGCACTGCGTGGTGTCCGAGAGCGGCACCGACCAGGTGACGGCCATCGACTTCGCCACCGGTGAGAAGGTCACCTCGATCCCCGTCGGCGACCACCCGCAGCGGGTACGCCTCGGTCACGTCCCCACGGACTGGACCGGCCCCACCACAGGCTGAGACGCTTCGGCGCCCGAGCCTCACGCCGCTTCGACCCGAACGCGCCGCACCGGATCCGACGGTGGGGCGGGAGCAGTCTGTCCGCCCGCTCCCGGCCCGGATCGCGAAGCGCACTGGACGGTGACCGTATCTGCGGGCGGTCCCTTGCCAGGGCTGTCAGGGGGGACCTTGGCGCCTTCCGCGCGGAGATGACCGCCCCGTGTTCAGCCGTAGTAGGCCGTGCGCATCAGCTCCCGCATGTCGTCCAGCATCGGCATGCGGGGGTTGGCCGGTGCGCACTGGTCCTCGTAGGCCTGGAGGGCCTGTTGCGGCAGCGCGTCCAGGAAGGTCCGTTCGTCGACTCCCAGCGCCTTGAATGTCGGCTCGATGCCGACGGCGTCACGCAGGCGCTCGACGGCCGCGGCGAGGGACTCCACGCCCTCGGGCGGGGTCGTGGCGGGCAGCCCCAGGGCGCGGGCGATGTCCTGGAACCGCTCGGGAGCGCGGTAGTCCTCGTACTTGGGCCAGCCGGTCAGCTTCGTCGGGATGGTGCCGTTGTAGCGGATGACGTGGGGGAGCAGCACGGCGTTGGTGCGCCCGTGCGCGATGTGGAAGGTCGCGCCGAGAGTGTGGGACATGGCGTGGACGATGCCGAGAAAGGCGTTGCCGAAGGCCATGCCGGCGATGGTGCCGGCGTTGTGCATCTTCTCCCGGGCTTCCGGTGCGCCCTCGCGGTCGGTGACCGCTGCCTCCAGGTGGTCGAAGACCAGGCGGATGGCGTGCAGCGCGAGGCCGTCGGTGAAGTCGTTGGCGTAGACCGACACGTACGCCTCGACGGCGTGCGTGAGGGCGTCGAAGCCGCTGTCGGCAGCGAGGGCCGGGGGCAGGACCGTGGTGAGGAGAGGGTCGATGATGGCCACGCTGGGCGTGAGCGCGTAGTCGGCCAGGGGGTACTTCTTGCCGGTGGCGGGGTCGGAGATGACGGCGAAGGGGGTGACCTCGGCTCCGGTGCCGGAGGTGGTGGGCACGCAGACCAGGCGGGCGAGCTTGCCCAGGGTGGGGAAGCGGAAGGCGCGCTTGCGGATGTCGGAGAACTTCTGCCGCATGTCGGCGAAGTCGATGCCGGGCTGTTCGTACAGCAGCCACATGACCTTGGCGGCGTCCATGGGGGAGCCGCCGCCGAGCGCGATGATCGTGTCGGGGCGGAAGTCCCGCATGAGGTCGGCGCCGTGCTGGACGGAGTCGATGCTGGGTTCGGGCTGGACGTTGTCGATGATCTGGAGGGTGACCGGTTCCCGGCGCTGCTGCAGTACGCGGCTGATCCGGTCGACGAACCCGAGGCGGGTCATGGTGGCGTCGGTGACGATGGTGACGCGGTGGACGTCGGGCATGGAGGTCAGGTAGCGGATGGCCTGCGGCTCGAAGTAGATCTTCGGGGGGACCTTGAACCACTGGAGGTTGTTGCGGCGGGCGGAGACCCGCTTGACGTTCAGCAGTTGCGCGGCGGAGACGTTGTCGGACACCGAGGTGCTGCCCCAGGAGCCGCAGCCCAAGGTGAGTGAGGGCAGCAAGCCGTTGTAGATGCCGCCGATCGCACCCTGGGAGGAGGGGGAGTTGACGATGATCCGTGCGGTCTTCATCCGCATGCCGTACGCCTCCGCCACGGCCGCGTCTTCCGTGTGGATGACGGCGCTGTGGCCCTGGCCGTGGAAGGCGACCATGTCGGCGGCCAGGCCGAAGCCGTGACGTTCGTCCTCGGCGCGCAGCACGGCGAGGACCGGGCAGAGCTTCTCGCGGGTCAACGGCTCGTCGGGGCCGACGCGTTCGGCCTCGACCAGGATGACCGAGGTGTTCTCCGGCACCGAGAACCCGGCCCGCGCGGCGATCCACGCGGGGCTCTGTCCGACTGCGGCGGCGTTGACCTTGGGCTCGCAGCCGGCACCTGAACCGCCGGTGGCGGGGAACAGGAAGGTCTCCAGCTTCGCCTTCTCCTGCGGGGTGGCCAGATGGGCGTGCAGGGTGCGGAACTCGGCGAGTGCCGCGTCATGGATCGCCGTGTCCAGGATGACGGCCTGTTCGGAGGCGCAGATCATGCCGTTGTCGAACGACTTGGACAGCACCAGGTCGTTGACGGCCCTGCGCAGCTTGGCGCTGCGGTGGACGTAGGCGGGGACGTTGCCGGCGCCGACGCCGAGTGCGGGCTTGCCGGCCGAGTAGGCGGCCTTGACCATGGCGTTGCCGCCGGTGGCGAGGATCAGGGAGACACCGGGGTGCCGCATCAGCGTGCTGGTCGCCTCGACGGACGGGGCCTCGATCCACTGCACGCAGTGCTCCGGTGCACCGGCGGCGATGGCCGCGTCCCGTACGACGCGGGCCGCTTCGGCGCTGCACCGCTGGGCGGAGGGGTGGAACGCGAAGACCACCGGATTACGGGTCTTCAGCGCCATCAGCGCCTTGAAAATCGTGGTCGAGGTCGGGTTGGTGACGGGGGTGACCGCGGCCACCACTCCCACCGGTTCCGCGATCTCGACCATGTCCTCGATGTCGTCCCGGCCGATGACCCCGACGGTCTTCATGCGGCCCATGCTGTGCGTGACGTGCTCGCAGGCGAACATGTTCTTGGCCGCCTTGTCCTCGAAGACCCCGCGTCCCGTCTCCTCGACCGCCAGACGGGCCAGCGCGGTGTGCTGGTCCAGGGCGGCGACCGACGCCTTCTTGACGATGTGGTCGACCTGTTCCTGGGTCAGGCTCTCGTAATCGGCTAATGCCTTGAGACCGTCCGCCACCAGACGGTCCACGGCGACCGCGGTGTCGGACGGGGCGTCGGTCCTGACGCGGTCCTCGGTCCGCACGTCCTGTCGGGTCATGGCGATGTGCCTCCGTTGTCAGGGGCCGCCGTGGTGTACGGCGGTCCGGCCAGGAGCGGTGCGGCGGTGAACCGCGCCGCTCTCCGCCTTCACTGTCCTCCGGCGCCGTCTGCCGCAGGAGGCGCCGGAGGGCCTCTTCCGGGGCCGTCCGGCCCGGCTCGACAGGGACCGTCGGCCCAGGCCGTTCGAGGCTGCCGGCCGCGTTCTCATGAACTCCCGATGCGAGCGGGCCCAACCGTTGCCGCACAGTCGTCGATGCGGAAGCCCAGGCCGTTCACCACGCCGACCACGCCTTCGAGGCGCCAGACGGCGTGGACGATCTCCGGTATCCGGGAACGCAGTTCCACCTGGCCCGCGAGAGTGATGACGCCGTCGCGGACGGAGACGAGGACCGCGTCGGACGACAGCTCCTCTGCGCCGACGACGATCTCCTCGGTCACCTCGCGGCGGATGTCGTCGTCCGCACGCAGGAAGACCCGGAGAAGGTCGCGGCGAGTGGCGATGCCGATCAGACGGTCGGCCTCGTCCACCACGGGCAGCCGCTCGACACCGCGGCGCTCCATGAGCCGGGCGGCGTCCGGCACGGTCTGCTCCGGGTGCACGGTGACGGCCGGGCTGGACATCATGTCCTGCGCGGTCACGGCCGGTGGCGGAGCGGAGCCTTCCTGGTACGCCTGGGCGCGTACCAGGTCGCTTCCGGACAGGACACCGAGGACCTTGTCGTCGGCGTCGACCACCGGCAGTCCGCTGATCCGGTGGTGGTCGAGCAACCGTACGACCTCCTTGAACGGTGTCGTCGGGCCGGCCTGCACGACGTCCCGTGTCATTACCTCACCGACAGTGCGAGGGGTCACGATGGGTCCTCCTTCACGAGCAAGGGCGAAGAGAGCCGGAGCCGATGGCCGACTCCGGCGCCCCGCCACACCTGGCAGGCGCCGCGTGACGCCTACTTCTGCGAGCCGTCCCGCCATGGGGACTGTGCGGTCGTCCGACGGGCGCCGCCGTGGTGAGCACGTTCGGTACCGGTCGTGGAGTGCCCGCATGGTGGCGGAGGTCTCACGGGCACCGAAGTGCCTGGCGGTCCGGTGCTCCACTGCCTGTGACCGTTCTGCCACGTCCCAAGGTTGCCGCGCTCCCCAGCCACGTACCAGGGGCGGCCGGTCCTGGTGGGGAGGGGCTCCTCGGCCCTGGCAACTGGGCCGAGGAGCCCGTGTGTCGCCTGCTGCCCGCTCGCCTCCGAAGCGGCCCGGCCGGCCTCCGGGCGCGCCTTCGGCGTCCACAACGGCGAAGTAGCCGGACGACGAGCGACGGCCCGCTCTTCTCCGCTCGCTGTCGTTCGCTTCTGCCGGTCTGGGCCGCCTGTCCTCAGGCGGTCCGGCCGGCCGCGCGGGGCTCGCGCCGCCGGCCGGCGCGTGACTTCCCCTCACCGCCAGCGGACGAGGCGCGGACGGCGGTAAGGGTGAAGGCCAGAGCCCCGGCGGACACGATCGCGAGCAGGACAAGGCCTATCGCGTACGACTCGAACGCCCCGTACAGCGACCCCATCACCAGCGGCGGCAGGAACCCGCCCAGTCCGCCCGCGGCGCCCACCACTCCGGTCACCGAGCCGACCTGGTCGGCCGGGGTGCGCAGGGCCACCAGGGCGAAGGTCGCCCCGCTGCCCGCGCCGAGTGCGGCGGCCATGGCCAGGAAGGCGATGGTGCCCACGGGCGCCAGGGCGGGGGTGAACGCCTGCGCGACGGCACCGGCCACGACCGTGGCCAGCGAGCCGGCCAGCACTCGGACCGGGCCGACGCGGTCGGACAGCCAGCCACCGAACGGGCGCATCGCCACCGCGAGGAGAACGAACCCGGCCATGCGGTTCGCCGCGTCGGCCTGGGCGAGGCCGTAGCCGGTCTTGAGGTAGGTCGGCAGGTAGACGGAGAAGGCTACGTAGCCGCCGAACGCAACCGCATACAGTGCGGACGCCTGCCAGGTGATGGGCAGCCGGACGGTGGCGGCCAGGCGGCGTGCCGGCGACTCGGTCGGCACGGTCCGGCCGGGCGCGTCACGGAGCAGGAGAGCGGCGGCCGCGGCGTACACCGCGAGAACCGCCGCGGTGATCAGGAACGGCGTGGACATGCTGTTGGCGTCGACCAGCTTCACCGTGGTCAGGGCGCTGATGGCGGTGCCGCCCATACCCGCGCCGAAAACTCCGATGGCAAGACCGCGCCGCTCGGGCGGGAACCAGGCGTTGACGAGCGGAACGCCGACAGCGAAGGCGGTGCCGCCGATACCGAGGAAGAACCCGCCGATGAGCAGGGCGGCGAGGGAGGAGTGTCCGGCCAGGCCGAGGTAGAGCACCGGCACGATGGTGGCCGCCGACACGATCGGGAACATGACCCGTCCGCCGAACCGGTCGGTCAGTGCGCCGACCGGGATCCGGCCCAGAGAACCGACGACGACCGGCACCGCCACCAGCAGCGACTGCTCGAACGATGACAGGTCGAGACCGTCCTTGAACCGGGGGCCGAGCGGGCTGAGCAGCGCCCAGGCCCAGAAGTTGACGGCGAAACCGACGGTGGCCAGGGCCAGCATCAGCCAGGCTCGGCCGGGCATCGGCGCACCCGAAGCCGTCCTGTTGCTGTCGGTCATCGAAGCCTGGACCATGCTGTCCGCCTCTTCCCTTTTATCTGGTTCCGCTACATGGAGTAGCAGATGATCCGCAGGCCTTCTGCCCGCGGATCGGCGACTGCTCAGCCACTGTCGCCCTCGGGACGCCGGGGCGGCATGGGCCAAGGGGCCCTGCCGCGAGGCTGACGGTCCTCCATCGAATCCGGCCGGCCCTTTCGAATCCGTGCCCCGGATCGCTCACACGAATCGGTCCGAGCGGCGGCTGCGGCCCGTCTGCTGCCGGGATCCGCAGATAGGGCCGACCGGCCCTACCCGGCGTAACGCCGCGACACGGAGGATGGTGGGATGCTCGAGAACGACGCCATTCGCATTCTCGACCGGCTGGAATGCATTCGTCTGCTGGCCAAAGTGCCGCTCGGCCGGGTCGTGTACACCCGGCAGGCACTGCCCGCGGTCCTCCCGGTCAACTTCTTCCTGGACGAGGACGACTCCGTTCTGCTGTACACCTCTGCGGTCTCCGACCTCGTGCACGCCATTGATGGTGCCGTGGTCGCTTTCGAGGCGGACGAGTTCAGCGCGGCGACCCGGTCGGGCTGGAGCGTGGTCGTCACCGGCCGGGCCGGCGTGGTGACCGAGCCCGCCGAGCACGAACGGCTCTCGCAGTCCGGCCCGCATTCCTGGATGCCCGTACGTGACGGGGTCTTTGTGCGCATCGAGTCCGAGTTGGTCACGGGTCGCAGGATCACGGGCACCCGCACCACCGGATGAGGCGGACGCCGCGGGCGTTTCCGAATGCCTCTCCGGTCGGCAGTGCCGACCGGACACGGTCAACCGGGTAGGGCGGTCCTCCCACCGGAAACCGCCGGCCCGGGCGTTGGGGACGACGCGGCGTACGCGGCCGCGCGCGGGGTGCGGCCGCCCTCGGGGCCGTATCCGAACCGGATCAGCAGCTGCGGGCACCGCTGCTGCGAACCGCTCACCGCCGCCCGCAGATCCGTCCATTCCATCGCCTGGTGCAGTATCGAGGTGCGTACCCCGTACGAGGTCGCCGTGAGCAGCACGTGTTGCAGCGCCTGGCCCGCCCGCAGCCAGTCCTCACGCCGGTCCCGCGCCGTCCACAACAGTGCCACCTGCGCGTGGCGTTCGAAGTGCAGGGCGGGAAGACGCGGCACGGGCAGCCGACCGGTGAAGTCCCGCATCGGTATCCGGCCGGACGCGTCCAGGGCTCCCACCGCGGTGACGGGGACGCCGTACCCGGAGTCGAGTCCCGGGGCGGTGAGGCAGCCGTGCGCCTCCGCCGTGCGGCCGGGGTGGGAAGCGTTGCGGACCTCGCCCGTCCGGGTCAACCGCAGCAGACGCCTGGTCCCTACGATGTCGGGGACCTCAAGGCGCGCGCCCTGCGTGCGCGCCGCGGCGATCATCTCCGTCACGATCGCCTCGGGCACGGGGCGGCCGGTGAAGGGCATCCGGCTGCTGTGACGCCGTTCGACGGCCTCGTACAGCGGCCGCAAGGACGGGGGCCCGTCCTCGCCGGCCCCGGCCAGGTGCACGATGGCCAGCAGCTCGGGATCGTCTGCGTCGGGCAGCAGCCGGACGACGGGCTCCCAGCCCAGGTGCGCCGCGGCCACCCGGAGATTGAAGACGGCCGCGCCCACGGAGAGGTGGCGGGCACGCAGGTCGGGATCGGTCATCGGTAGCCGCCGCCCGGCGGCGGCACGGACCTCGACCGACCCGTTGTCCGCGTCCAGGCCGAACCGCCAGGGCTGCGTGTTGTGGATCGACGGCGCGGCGACCGCCGCGGCCAGCAGGGTCTGGACGGCTGTGGCATCGACTTCCCGGGTCCTCATGGCGACTCTCCTTCACAAGCTCTCGCGTGTCACCCACCCTGCGGCACCACGCCCGCTCACGGGAGGGTTGGGCGGCCCCTCCCCACCCGCCGGACGGCCCCAAACCGTGGTCCGCCTGACCAGGGGCAGGGCGGGACCGACGAGCACAACCCGGAGCAAGGCCGAGTGCGGACCGAAGGCGCGCCCATGAGAAGCCTCGTACATACACCGCTCGCGCGCCGACGGGACGATCTTCCGGGCCGCGTGGACCTCCGCAGGCCGCTCGTCAGGCAGCTACCGGTGGTCGGCGGCGACGGGCTCGCTCCTCACCGCCGTCAGGGCGGCCCGCCCAGCCTCCGCCGCAGACCAGGTCGCCGGCCCTACGTCCGCCGCACCGCCTGAGCTCAGCCTTCCGTGTGGGCCAGCCACAGGTCGGGGCCGAAGACCTCGTAGCGGATGTGGCGCGCCGGGACACCCGACTGGAGCAGCTGTGCCCTGACGGCCCGCATGAAGGGCAGTGTGCCGCAGAGGTAGACATCTGCGTCGGCGGACAGGTCGAGCCCCTTGAGGTCCATCAGACCGGAGTGGGCGCCGGGCTCGGCGGCAGCGTTCTGCTCGTACCAGAACTCTGCCCGGGCGGCGGGCAGGCGGCCGACCAGGCGGTGGGTGTCGGAGAGCAGGGCATGGTCTGCCGGAGAACGGTCGGCGTGCAGCACCGTGACCGGGCGGGTGGCTCCGGTCGCCACGAGGTGTTCGAGCATGCCGACCATCGGGGTGCAGCCGATGCCGGCCGAGATCAGCAGCAGAGAGCTGTCGGCCTCGTCGAGGACCACATCGCCGAACGGAGCGGACAGGGTGAGTTCGTCACCGGCCCCGACGGTGCGGTGCAACTGGTTGGACACCTCGCCCTCGGGTGCGTCGGACAGGCTCGCCACCCGTTTCACGGTGACACGGCGCAGCTGGTCGCCGGGGGCGCCCGACAGGCTGTACTGGCGCACCTGGTGTATGCCGTCGGGCATCTGCACCCTGACGCTGACGTACTGGCCGGCGCGGGCGGGCGGCACGGGATCCTCGTCGGCCGGGCGCAGCAGGAAGGACACCACGTCGGGGGTCTCCTCGCGCCGTTCCACCACCGTCCACTGCCGCCACGGGTGACGGGGGTCGACCTGCGCCTCCTGATAGAGACGGGCCTCCTGGGCGATCAGGGCGCCGGCCATGAGCCAGTACACCTCGTCCCAGGCGGCGGCCACCTGCGGCGTGACCGCTTCGCCGAGCACCTCCGCGATGGCACGGAAGAGGTACTTGTGGACGATCGTGTACTGGTCCTCGGTCACACCGAGCGCGGCATGCTTGTGGGCTATCCGGGACAGCAGCGCATCCGGCCTCGCCTCGGGATCGGCGAGCAGCGCCTGAGCGAAGGCGGCGATGGAACCGGCGAGAGCACGGCGCTGACCACCGCTGGCCTGGTTGCCACGGTTGAACAGCCCGTCCAGCAGTTCGGGCTGCTCGGCGAACATGGTGCCGTAGAACCGGGTCGTGATCTCGTCCAGGGCTCCGCCGACGGCGGGCAGGGTTGCGCGGACGACGGCGGCCGAATCGGGCGAAAGCATGGGTCTCCTCGACAAGGTGGTGTGCAGGGGAACTGTGCTCACCATCCTGGCGGTCCGGGTACCGGACCAGATGGGCCGATCGGCCTTCTCCGCGGGGCCGACCGGCTCGGGTGCATCCGGGCGCCCGAGAACGGACCCGCCGGCCGGGGCCGCGCGACCGCTGAGGCGCTACCCGCTCCTCGGCCGGAACGGGCCGTGCGGGCGCGCCCGGTTCGCCGTGGCGGCCGCCGCCGGCGCCTGACGCGCGAGAGACTTCACACGTCGGCGCGGCCCGGTCACATGATGTGCAGAACGTCCTTCACCGGGCGGCGGGGGGTGGCCGGGCCTCTCGGGCCGTAGCCGATACGCAGCACCATCTGCACCTGCCCCACGCCCGATCCCGGGTCGCGGACCAGCAGCCGCAGCTCTGCGGTCTCCAGCGCGTGGGAGGTCGGAGAGGTCACCAGCTCGGCCAGGGTGGCCTCCAGCAGCACCCGTTCCAGTGCCTGCCCTGCGTGCAGCCAGTCCTCAGGGCCGTCCCCGGAGGTGCTCAGCAAGGCCAGGTGCGGGGTGAACTCGAAGGTGGTGCTGCCACGGTCGGCCACCGGCCGACGTCCGGCGAAGTCCCGTACGGGGGCTCTGCCGTCCCGTTTGCGTGGCCCGAAGGCGTACTCGGGGACTCCGTCGACGGCCGTGTCCGCTTCCGGCCCGAGCCGGGTCCAGCGGATGAGGTCCTCGCGGGCGCCGGGGTCCATGGCGTCCCGGCTCTCCGCGTCGCTGACCAGGTCGAGCACCGTCTCGGCATGCCAGGGGCCGGGGAAGTGCAGGGCGGCGGACTCGCGCGCGGCGGCGTCCCGCAGCATGGTCCGCACATCTTCGGGAATGTCCGTCTCCGCGAAGGGGTGCCGGCTGGTGTGCCTCTGCCGGATCCCCGCGTGCAGCCGCGCCAGGGCATCGTCCCGCTCGCGCCCGGCCTGCTCGGCCAGATGGACGGCGGCGAGCAGCAGCGGGTCCTGCGGCTCGGGCAGCAACCGGACGTCCGGGGCGAGGCCCGCGTGCGCGGCGGCGACACGCAGATTGAACAGCGCAGCCCCACAGCCGATGTGCAGCGCCCGGTTGCCGGGATCGGAGCGCGGCATGGCCCGCTCGTCATCGGCGTACAGCAGCAGGAGACGCTCGCCGGTCAGGAAGCGGAAGCGCCACGGCTGCGCGTTGTGCATGGAGGGCGCCGCCGTGGCCCCGGCCACCAAGGTGACCACCATCTCCTCATCGACATGTCGCAATGCCACGCCTCCTCCTCACTCAGACCGAAACGCGGCCTCCACCCGCCAGGTACCCGGTGAGCGGATCGGTGCACACAGCACATCACCGCGATGGTCGCTCCGCACCCCGCGGGCCCACCTCACGAGAATCCGTGGCCCTCAGGAACCGGAACAGCGGCTGCTGCCGACGCGAGGCATCCACGCCCCCCGGCAGAACACGCCGACTGCGGACGACGCGGGGTCCTGGTCCGAGTGGAGCTCCGGATGGCGCGGTCCGTGGCTGCGCGGCCGGTCACAACAGGCCACGCCAGTAGGGCCAGAAACGCGTGAGGACCAGCAGCGCGATGGCCGCGTACCAGGCGCCGAGGAGCATCCAGTGCGTGTCCCGCACGACCGCCGACACACCACGGGGCACGGGGACGATGCCCCACTCCACGCAGTGCAGGGTCAGGTACCAGAACAGGGCGATGCTCACGACCCAGACCGCGGCGCAGTACGGGCACAGCTTGTTCAGCTCGTAGAGCGACTGCCAGATCAGCCAGTGGACGAACACCACCGCCACCAGCGCCCCGGCGTTCAGTGAGAGCCAGAGCCGCCGGTGCAGGCGCGCCCCGGAGAGCACGGCCACGCCGAGGGCGGCCACGGCGGCGAAGGCACCCAGTCCGAGCAGCATGTTGGGGAAGCCGAACAGGCTGCCCTGCGGGCTGGACATGACACTGCCGCAGCTCACGACCGGGCTGATGTTGCAGGGCGGCCGGTAGGACGGGTCCTTGAGGAGGTGCCAGTCGTCCACGGTGAGCTGGAAGGAAGCGAGCCAGCCGACGATCCCGGTCAGGAGCATGATCAGGCCCGTTCGGCGGCTCGCTCCGATCGAGCCTGTGCGCCGGCCGGTCGCGGCGTCCGGGGCGAGCGCGGGCCCGTGCTCCACGCCGCTCACCGGGAGCCGGAGGCCGACCGCCGCCGGCCCGGGGCCGCTGCCGGTGCGGCCCGCCTGCGGTAGACGAGATAGGGCCGGGCGAGGTACCCGATCGGGGCGCTCCACACGTGCACCAGCCGGGTGAACGGCCAGGCGGCGAAGAGGAGGAAGGCGGTCAGGGCGTGCAGTTGGAACAGCAGCGGCGCCCCGACGATCGCCTCGGGCTGCGGCTGGAGGACGAACAGGCCGCGGAACCAGACGGAGACGGTGGAGCGGTAGTCGTAGCCGGCGCCGAAGACGTTGTGGGCGGCGGTCGCGGTGATGCCGAGCACGACGGTCGCCGACAGCAGGGGGAAGAGGAGCTTGTCGCTGCGGTCGGTGCCGAGGCGGACCGTGCGGTTGAGCAGCCGGCGGGCGCACAGCATGCCGAGCCCGGCGACCATGGCGACGCCCGCCACCGAGCCCGCCCAGACGGCGGTGGTGTGGTAGGCGTGCTCGGAGATGCCGACGGCCTCGGTCCACGAGTCGGGAATGGCGAGTCCCACGACATGGCCGGCGATCACCATGAAGGCACCGAGGTGGAACAGCGGGCTGCCCCAGCGCAGCCAGCGGTGTTCGAGGAGCTGGCTGGTGTGGGTGGTCCACCCGAACTGGTCCTGGCGGTAGCGCCAGACGTGCCCGACGACGAACACCGCGAGGCAGACGTAGGGGACGGCGACCCACAGCAGGAGGTCGGTGCCGCTCACCGCACCTGCGGCCGACGGGGAGAGGGATACGGCGTTCATCGGGTGCCTTCCATGCGGGTGGTGGTCGGATCGGCGGGCGGCACACGGGTCGGCGGAGCGGCCATCGGCGGCACGAAGGTGCCCGGAGGGGCGAACTCCCCCTCCCCGTAATTCCCGTAGGGATCGAGGCCGACTTCCTCGTCCGGCGGTCCCTCGGCGACGAGCTGGGCCACGGCCGCGCGGTCCGCGTCGGTGGGCGGCGGCAGCAGGGTGAGCAGCGCGCTCATGACGTGTTGGTACGGCGATCCGGCGTCGGCCAGCGCCCGGTGGATCAGCTCCAGCCCCCGCCGGTGCTGGCGCAGCGGTGCTTCGCCGCCGCCCGGGCCCATCAGAGCGGCGAACTCCAGCACGACCGGGAGGTGGTCGGGCAGTTCACCCCCTTCGATCTCCCAGCCGGTGGCGCGGTAGCGCTGGCTCAGGGTGAGCAGGGCCATGCCGCGGCGGCGGGTGTCGCCGTGCAGGTAGTAGGTGAGGTAGAGGCTGCTCCTGCGGCGCAGGTCGAACGTCTCGACGTAGTGCCGCTCGAGGGCGTCCGTCTCCTGGCCCGTGAGCCAGGTGGTGAAGCCGGCCAGGTGATCGGCGGCGGGCGAGGGCGGCAGCGCCTCGATGGTGGCCGCCAACCCCGCTGCGGAGGCGGTGAGTTCCTCGTCCGGATACTGCAGCAGCAGCGAGCAGAGCCGCAGCAGCAGGGCGCGCTCCTCCGTCTCCTGGGGCGTGAGCCGGGCCGGACGGCGAACGGCCGCCCGGATGCGGGTGCGGACGAGGGCGGGAACGCTTGCGGGAAGCGGGCTCACGCGTGTCCTCCGGTGGTCTTGCGGCGCAGGGTGGGGATGCCGAGCATCACCCGTCGGCCACCGGCCTCCGCGGGCTCGCCGGAGGATTCGACGGGGCAGCGTTCCTCCATGGCGGTCAGCGCGGCGGCGTCTTCCTTGTGGGCGGCGGGGACGACGTAGCGGTCCTCGTACTTGGCGATGGCGAGCAGGCGGTGCAGGTCGGTGGCCTCCTGGGCGGTGAGGCCGACCGCCTTGAGCACGGCTTCGTCGCCGTCCTCGCCGAGGGTGCGCTCGCGCATGTAGGAGCGCAGGGCGGTGAGTTTCATCAGCACTCCGGCGACCACGTCGGCGTCCCCGGCGCTGAACAGCTCCGCCAGGTACTCCAGCGGGATGCGCAGCCGGGTGACGGCGGCGAAGACGTGGTCGGGGTCGTCCTGGTTTCCGCCCGCGGCGTCGACGGCGTCCAGGACGGGGGAGAGCGGCGGTACGTACCAGACCATGGGCAGGGTGCGGTATTCCGGGTGGAGCGGCAGCGCGACCCTGTACCGCATGACGAGGTCGTACACCGGGGAGCGGCGGGCCGCGTCCAGCCAGTCCTCGGGGATCCCGGCTTCCCGTGCCGCCGCGATCACGTCGGGGTCGCGCGGGTCGAGGAAGACCCCGCGCTGGGCGTCGAGGAGGTCCTTCTCGTCGGGAGTGGAGGCGGCCTCGCCGACCCGGTCGGCGTCGTAGAGCAGCAGGCCGAGGTAGCGCAGCCGTCCGACGCAGGTCTCGGAGCAGACGGTGGGCTGGCCGGCCTCGATGCGCGGGAAGCAGAAGGTGCACTTCTCGGCCTTGCCGGTGACGTGGTTGACGTACACCTTCTTGTACGGGCACGCCGTCACGCACATCCGCCACCCGCGGCACTTGTCCTGGTCGACCAGGACGATGCCGTCCTCGACCCGCTTGTACATGGCCCCGGACGGACAGGCCGACACACAGGCCGGGTTGAGGCAGTGTTCGCACAGACGCGGCAGGTGGAAGAGGAAGGTCTGCTCGAACTCGAACTTCACCTTCTCCGCCCACTCGCCGGTCAGGTTCGGGTCGCCGCCGGCGTTCTCGGGAGCCCCGCCGAGGCCGTCCTCCCAGTTCGCGCCCCAGGTGATGGCGGTGGGCTCGCCGGTGAGGACGGAACGGGGGCGGGCCACGGGCATGTCCTTGCCCGCCGGGGCGTTGACGAGGTTGTCGTAGTCGTAGGTGACCGGCTCGTAGTAGTCCTCGATGGACGGCAGGTCGGGGTTGGAGAACAGCGAGAGGAGCCGCTTGACCCTCCCCCCGGAGCGCAGGACGAGACGCCCGCGCCTGTCGAGCATCCAGCCGCCCTTCCAGTGCTCCTGGTCCTCGTAGCGGCGCGGGTAGCCGACACCGGGCTTGGTCTCGACGTTGTTGAACCAGGCGTACTCGACACCCGTGCGGTTGGTCCACGTCTGCTTGCAGGTGACCGAGCAGGTGTGGCAGCCGATGCACTTGTCGAGGTTCATCACCATTGCGATCTGTGCCATGACGCGCATGTCAGTACTCCACTTGCTGGCTGCGGCGGCGGATGACGGTGACCTCGTCGCGCTGGTTGCCGGTAGGGCCGTAGTAGTTGAAGGCGTAGGTGAACTGGGCGTAGCCGCCCGCGAGATGCGTGGGCTTGAGCAGGAGGCGGGTGAGCGAGTTGTGGATGCCGCCCCGCTTGCCGCTGACCTCGGTCTTCGGAACGTTCACATTGCGGTCCTGGGCGTGGTGCATGTAGACGGTGCCCTCGGGCATGCGGTGGGTGACCACGGCGCGGGCGGCGACGACGCCGTTGCGGTTGTACGCCTCGATCCACTCGTTGTCCTTGACGCCGGTCTTCTCGGCGTCGGCGGTGGACATCCAGATCGTCGGGCCACCGCGGGACAGGTCGAGCATGTACTTGTTGTCCTGGTAGTTCGAGTGGATGGACCACTTGGAGTGCGGGGTCAGGTAGCGGACGGTGACCTCGGCGCGCCCGTCGTCGTGCAGGTGCTCGTCGCCGTAGTGCCGTGGCGAGTTCAAGGGAGGCCGGTAGACGGGAAGTTGCTCGCCCAGTTCGGCTATCCAGTCGTGCTGGACGAAGAAGTGCTGGCGTCCGGTGAGCGTGTGCCAGGGCTTCTTGTGCTCGGTGTTGATGACGAACGGCGAGTAGCGGCGCCCGCCCGTCTCCGAGCCCGACCATTCGTACGAGGTGATGACCCCGCGCGGTTGGGTGCGGGTGTCGGCGAACGTGATGCGCTCGGCCTCGCGTTCGGAGGCCAGTTCCACCAGGCCCTCGCTTCCGGTCTGCCGCTCCAGCTCCCGGAAGCCCTCGGTGGCCAGGCGCCCGTTGGTGGTGCCGGACAGGGCGAGGATCGCCTCGCACATGTCGGAGGCGGTGGCGAGGGAGGGCCGTCCGGCGGCGATCCCGTCCCTGACGGCGCCGTTGTGACGCCGCAGCTCGTCGATCTCCTGGTCCGGGTGGACGGTGACGCCCTTGGTGGTGGTGCCCAGGGTGTCCAGCAGCGGGCCGATGGCGCGCATCTTCTGCGCCACGGCCGCGTAGTCCCGTTCGATGACGACGAGCTTCGGCATGGTGCGCCCGGGGACCGGCTCGCACTCGCCGCTCTTCCAGTCCCGTACGGTCCCGCCGGGCTGCGCGAGTTCGTCGGGGGTGTCGTGCAGCAGCGGCACGGCGATGACGTCGGTACGGGTGCCCAGGTGCTCGGCGGCCAGCTCGCTGAACTTGTCGGCCATGGTCAGGAAGGTGTCGTAGTCGGTGCGGGCCTGCCAGGGCGGGGCGATGGCCGGGGTGAAGGCGTGCACGAAGGGGTGCATGTCCGTGCTGGACAGGTCGTCCTTCTCGTACCAGGTCGCGGCCGGCAGGACGACGTCGGAGAGCAGACCGGTGGAGGTCATCCGGAAGTCCATCGTGACCAGCAGGTCGAGCTTGCCCTCGGGGGCCTCCTCCCGCCACACCACGTCCTTCGGGCGCCCCTCGGGCGGGGTCTCCTCGGAGCGTACGGCTGCGTCGGTGCCCAGCAGGTGCCGCAGGAAGTACTCGTTGCCCTTGCCGGAGGAGCCCAGCAGGTTGGCCCGCCACACGGTCAGCACGCGGGGGAAGTTCGCCGGGTCGTCCGGGTCCTCGACAGCGAACCGCAGCCTGCCGGACTTGAGTTCGTCGACGACGTGCTCGGCGACCGGCCGGCCCGCGGCGGCTGCCTCGTCCGTCACATCGAGGGGGTTGCGGTTGAAACCGGGGTGGCCGGGCGTCCAGCCCAGCCGCACGGCCTGCGCGAGAGTGTCCGCGAACGCCTTGCCCTTGAAGCGGCCGCTGCCGAGCGGCGAGGCCAGCTCATCGGGCCCGAACGCCTCGTAGCGCCACTGGTCGGAGTTGAGGTACCAGTACGACGTGCCCGCCATGTGCCGAGTGGGCCGCTGCCAGTCGAAGGCGAACGACAGGTGCTGCTGCCCGGTGACCGGGCGCACCTTCTCCTGCCCGACGTAGTGCGCCCAGCCCCCACCGTTGACGCCCTGACAGCCCGTCATCGTCGTCAGTGCCAGGAACGCCCGGTAGATGGTGTCGGAGTGGAACCAGTGGTTGGTGCCCGCACCCATCGCGATCATCGAACGGCCTTGGGTGCGCTCCGCGTTGCGGGCGAACTCCCGGCCGATCCGGGCCGCCTGCACCGCCGGGACCGAGGTGATCGTCTCCTGCCAGGCAGGTGTGTACGGCTGGCTCGCGTCGTCGTACCCGGTGGGCCAGCTGCCCGGAAGTCCGGGGCGTGCGACGCCGTACTGGGCCAGCATCAGGTCGAAGACCGTGGTGACCGTTCGCCCCGCGACCCGGCGCACCGGCACCCCGCGCAGCATGGTGGAGCCACCCTCGGTGGCGCCCTCGTCGAAACGGGGCAGTGCCACCTCGGCCGTCTCCTCCGCCCGTTCCAGCAGCGTCAGTTCGGGTATCACCTCGCCGAGGTCGAGGTTCCAGCGGCCCTCGCCCGCCTCCCCCCAGCGGAAGCCGAGCGAGCCGTTCGGCACGACCGGTTCGCCGGTGGCCGAGTCGAGGAGAACGGTCTTGGAGTGGGCGTTCTCCCCCTCGTGTCCCAGGTCGGCCGCCGTCAGGAACCCGTCGGGGACGAGACCGTGCTCGTGCTCGCGCAGGGTCACCAGGAACGGAGCGTCGGTGAACTTCCGCATGTAGTCCTGGAAGTAGGGGACCTCGCGGTCGACGAGGAACTCGCGCAGGATCACGTGGCCCATGGCCATCGCCAGCGCCCCGTCGGTGCCGGGGTGCGGGGCCACCCACTCGTCGGCGTGCTTGACGTTGTCGGCGTAGTCGGGGCTGACCGCGACGACCTTGGTGCCGTTGTAGCGGGTCTCGGTGAGGAAGTGCGCGTCCGGCGTGCGGGTCACGGGGATGTTGGAGCCCCACATGATCAGATAGCCGGCGTTCCACCAGTCCGCGGCCTCCGGCACGTCGGTCTGGTCGCCGAAGACCTGCGGCGAGGCGATCGGCAGGTCGGCGTACCAGTCGTAGAAGGACAGCAGGGTGCCGCCGATCAGCGAGTGGAACCGCGCCCCGGCCGCGAACGACGCCATGGACATCGCGGGGATCGGCGAGAAGCCGGCGACGCGGTCGGGGCCGTACTCCTTGACGGTGTGCACCTGGGCGGCGGCGATCAGCTCGCTGACCTCCTCCCAGTCGGCGCGCACCAGGCCGCCCTTGCCGCGGGCCCGCTTGTACGCACGGGCCTTGGCCGGGTCGCCGGTGATCTCGGCCCAGGCCGCCACCGGGTCACCGAGGCGCTTGCGGGCCTCACGCCACAGCTTCAGCAGCGCGCCGCGCACGTACGGGTAGCGGACCCTGCTGGGCGAGTAGGTGTACCAGGAGAACGACGCCCCGCGCGGGCAGCCGCGGGGCTCGTACTCGGGGCAGTCCGTGCCGATGGACGGGTAGTCGGTGGCCTGGTGCTCCCACGTGATGATGCCGTCCTTGACGTACACCATCCATGAACAGGACCCGGTGCAGTTGACCCCGTGCGTGGAACGCACCACCTTGTCGTGGGCCCACCGGTCCCGGTAGAAACTCTCCCACTTCGGGTCGCCTTCGCCGAACACTGCCCGGCCGTCGGCCGACACCTCGCGGCGTGTCAGCAGTCTGCGGGCCGCCAGCGGCCAGCCCTCTCCGGTGGGCGACGCCTTGCGCCGTGCGTTCTGATCGTTCTCCATGACAGGGAACGCTATGGGCCGCGGGCATGGGTGCGCCTGGGCTGGCGGTCCCTGCCGGATGGCCTTCCGGCCCCATCCGGCCGGCCGTAACAGGGACCAATGGCGCCGTGCGGGGTCCGGTCGGCGAGGGAGCCCACGGTGCCCGGCGTGCATGCTGGCCAATGACCGAACCGAACCGCAGATGCCCGTCTGCGCCACCGCCTTCCGTGCTTGTCGGGCGGCCGGATTCTTCGTCCCCGGCTGCCGCGGGTGCGGCGCGTACGGCCGGTGGGCACCGGTCCGGTCGGGCGTCCGGCCGCTCTCTGCGGCCGGACGCGGCATCCGCGCCGCGAGTCGGTACCGGAATGCCAGCCCACCCGCATCGGCCGGCCGTGCCGGCCCGACCTGCTGGAGACACGACCATGAGCGTGCTCACCCTCGCCTCGGACCCCGAGGACGCCACGGCTCTCGAAGCTGCCGAGGCACACCACGCCCGGCTGGCCGGAGAACTGGCCGGACGCGTCAAGATGCTGCTCACCGCAGTGGACCGCGACCCGAGCGCCGCCGAGAAGATCCACGCCGGTCTCGTCACCTTCTGCGACCGCTCGCTGCTGACGCACGCCGCGGCCGAGGAGGCCGTGCTCTACCCCGTGGCCCACGGCATGCCCGAGGCCCGCCTGCTCATCGAGGGCCTGATCAGCGAACACCGTTGCCTCACCGCACTCGTCGACGCCCTGCGCAACGCATCCGGCCCGGCGGGCGCGGCGGCCGACGCCAGGGCCCTGCAGGTGCTCTTCGAGGAGCACGTGGCCAAGGAGAACGGCCTGGTTCTGCCCCTGCTCGCCATCACGCCCGAGGTCTCCCTGGCCGAGCTGCTCGCGGACACGCACCGCCGGCTCGCGAGGGAGGTGCCCGCCACGGGCACCGAAGGGGCTCAGAACACCGAGGAAGGACCGGAGGCCGGCGGTTGCGGGGGAGTCTGCGGCTGCGGTGACGCGGAGGAGGCGGCCGAACCCGAACTGGACGTGCGGGAGGTGCCGCACGCCCTGCGCCACGCGACGGTCTTCGGTGCGCTCGACGCCGTCCCGACGGGCACCGCCATGGTGCTGGCCGCCCCGCACGACCCCCTGCCACTGCTCGCACAGATCGAGCAGCGCAGCCCTGGCACGTTCTCGGTGGAGTACCTGGAACGCGGCCCCGACGTCTGGCGGCTGAGGCTCAGCCACCGCTGACCGGAAGCCGTTCCCGTCTCCTGACGGCGCGCCGACGTTGCCCGACCAGCGTGCCCGCACCGTCTTCCCCGCAGCACAGAGGAAAGAAGGAACCGTGCACGACGACGCAGACCGCCCTGGAGGCCGATTCCACCGCCGCCGGCGACGGCCGCCGCGCACGGTCAGGCCCGGTCACCGTCCGGCCGCCCGGCTCGGCCGCCCCGACTCCAGGGCGGCCGGACACAGCCCCGTGCCGCGGGGAAGGGCCGGACGATGAGCGCCGCCCAGGCCATCCGCCACCAGCGCCACGACGCGGGCGAACGGCCCTTCATCGTCATCTGGGAATCGACCCGGGCCTGCCCGCTTGCCTGCCTGCACTGCCGCGCCGAGGCCGTGCCCGACCGCGATCCGCGCGAGCTGGACACCGCCGCCGCGAAGGACCTGCTGGACCAGGTGGCCGCCTTCGGGCAGCCGGCTCCGCTGTTCGTCATCACCGGCGGCGACCCGTTCCAGCGACCCGACCTGAACGAGCTCGTCGCGTACGGCCGGGAGGTCGGCGTCCGCATGGCGGTGTCTCCGTCCGGCACCCCGACACTCACCGCCGAACGGCTGCGTGACCTGCACGCGGCCGGTGCGGTCGGCCTCTCGCTCAGCCTGGACGGCTCCACCGCCGCGCTGCACGACGGCTTCCGCGGGGTGCCCGGGGTGTTCCGCTGGACCCTGGACGCCTGGGACGCGGCGCGCGCCCTGGGCATGAAGGTGCAGATCAACACCACGGTCGCCCCGCACAACCTGCATGACCTCCCGGACGTCGTCCGTATCGTCACGGAACACGGCGCGACGCTGTGGAGCGCCTTCTTCCTGGTTCCCACGGGCCGCGGACGCGGCCTCGGGGCGCTGACCTCCGCCGAGGTGGAGGACGTCCTGAACTTCGTCCACGACGTCGGCCTGGCCGTGCCCGCCAAGACCACGGAGGCCCACCACTTCCGCCGGGTCTCCCTGCAACGGCGCGTCCTCGCCGCCGCCGGCGAGGACCACGTGGCGGTGCTCGGACTGGGCCCGCTGTACCGGGAGTTGCGCGAGCGGGCCGCCGAACTGGGCCTGGACGCCGGAGCACGCCGGGTGCGGCGACCGCCCCTGGACGTCAACGCGGGCCGGGGCTTCGTCTTCGTCTCGCACACCGGCACCGTGCACCCGAGCGGGTTCCTGCCGCTGGGCGCCGGAAGCGTGCGCGAGACGCCGTTGACGGAGATCTACCGCACCTCGGAGCTGTTCACCGGGCTGCGGAACCCCGACCGGCTGGGTGGCCGCTGCGGAGCGTGCGAGTTCCGCCGGGTCTGCGGCGGCTCGCGGTCCAGGGCGTACGGCCTCACCGGTGACCCGTATGCCGAGGAGCCGTGGTGCGGATACGTCCCCGGCTCCTTCCCGCACCAGCGGGAACTGGCCGCGCTGCTGTCCGGCGGTAGCGGCACCGAGGGCCGGCCGGTCCGTGGACACGCGGCCGGCAGCACATCGAACACGAACACCGACGAGGGTTCGCCCCGACGTCAAGGAGCGGCATGACCGGCATCGAGGCCCGGCCGCCCACCGGGACCGGGAACGGGAACGGGGGTGAGCCCGGTACGTACCCGAACAGGTTCAGGGCCTCCGGTGTGAAGGCCCGGCATCTGCGCGCCCACGTCCTGGTCGTGGCATGGCTGGCAGCCGCCCTGCTCGCGGTCGCGGCGCAGGGGACGCTGCCGGTGGCCCAGTGGCTGGCCGTGCACATGTTCCTGCTCGGCGCCGTCACCACGGCCATCCTGATCTGGAGCGAGCACTTCGCCGTCGCCCTGCTGCACGCCAAGGTCCCCGACGCACGATGGAGTGCCGCCCGGCTCGGGACCGCCAACCTCGCCGTGGCCGGGCTGATCGTCGGGATGTGGACCGCGTCGCCGGCGCTGACCGCGGTCTTCGCCACGCTGCTGGCCGCCGCCGCCGTCGCACATCTGGTGATGCTGATCCGCCTCGGGCGAGGTGCGCTCGGAGGGCGGCTCAAGCCGATCGTCGCCTACTACCGGGTGGCCACGGCGGCCCTGATCGCGGGTGTCGTCCTCGGCGGGTTGCTGGCCGCCGGCGGTGCAGGCGGGCCCGACCGGTACGCCGGGCTGCGCCTGGCCCACATCCACGTCACCCTGCTCGGCTGGATCGGTCTGCCCGTCCTGGGCACGCTGTTCATGCTGTGGCCGACCGTGCTGGGCGTACGGATGAAGGACCGCACCACGAAGGTGTCGCGGTGGGTGCTGTGGCTCACCGGCGGCGGACTGCTGGTGGCGGTCGTAGCTCTGGCACTCGGATGGCGCTGGCCCGCCGCTGCCGGCCTCGCTCTCTACGTCGAGGGAGCTGCGCTCACCGTCAACCTCCTGGCCCGCACCGTACGCGGCAACCGGGCCGTCTCCGCAGCGGCGGCCTGGACGCTCGCCGCGGCCACCTGCTGGCTGCTCATCGTGGTGGTGACGGATCTGGCCTGGCTGGTCGTCCGGCCGCTCGCGGCCGCACAGACCGGTATCGACCGCCTGCTCCCGGTGTTGCTGATCGGTTTCGTCGCGCAGATCCTGATCGGCGCGCTGACCTATCTGCTGCCGGTCGTCCTCAGCAGCGGCCCCAGGGACCGGGCGGCCGAACGGGCGGTGCTGGAGCGAGGCTGGCCGACCCGGCTGGTGGCGCTCAACGCCGGTGTCGCGCTGGCGGCGCTACCGCTGCCCGGTCCGGCCGTGACAGCCGGCATGCTGCTGGCCGTACTGGCCGGCGCCGCGTTCCTGGTCCCGGCGGTGGCCGTCCTCGTCCGCAGCGGCCTGGCACGGTCGCGGAACGCGGGCACGGACAGCGCGTCACAGCGTCCCGCCGTGTGGGGCACGGCCGCGGGCGCCGTCCTGATCGTCCTGGCCGTGCTCGTGGCCAACAGCGGCGGGGACACCGACAACCCTGCGGTCGCCTCCGCGACGGGAGGAGGCGCCACCACCGCGACCCGCACGGTCGACGTCACCCTCGCCGCCATGCGTATCCACCCCGCCCGGATCGAGATCGCGGCAGGCACCGTCCTGCGGCTGAGGATCACCAACGACGACGCCCAGCGTCACGACCTCAAGGTGCAGGACGGCCCTGCCACCCCGATGCTCGCCAAGGGCGACACCCGCGTGCTGGACATCGGCCCGGTCACCGGGAACCGCGAGGCGTGGTGCACCCTGCCTGGTCACAAGGCGGCCGGGATGACGATGGACATCGTCGTCAAGGGGCACGACACGGCCAAGGACAGCGGCGGACACGAGGGACACGCATCGGCCGCGGACAACGCCGGCCCGGACCTCTCCGCGGACTTCTCCACCGGCTGGCACGCCCGCGACGCCGACCTGGCACCCGCGCCCGGCGGGACGGTCCACAAGGTCGAACTGCGCGCCGCGCACACCACGGTCGAAGTGGCTCCGGGCACGAGGCAGCAGATGTGGACCTTCGGAGGCACCGCACCCGGCCCCACGCTGCGCGGCAAGGTCGGCGACGTCTTCGAGATCACTCTCGTTAACGACGACACCGGCATGGGCCACGGCATCGACTTCCACGCCGGCGCCCTCGCCCCCGACAAGCCCATGCGCACCCTCGACCCGGGCGAACGGCTCGTCTACCGCTTCCGGGCCGAGAAGGCCGGAGCGTGGTTGTACCACTGCAGCACCACACCGATGCTCCAGCACATCGGCAACGGCATGTACGGCGCCGTCGTCATCGACCCGCCCGGCCTGGCGAAGGTGGACCACGAGTACCTGCTGGTCTCCTCCGCGCTCTACCTCGGCACGCCCGGCAGCACCGCCCAGGTGACGAAGATGCGGCGGAACACCCCGGACGCATGGGCGTTCAACGGCATCGCCAACCAGTACGCCCAGCAGCCCCTGAAGGTGAAGGCCGGTGAGCGGGCCCGGTTCTGGGTGGTCGCCGCGGGACCCAGCGACGGCGTCGCCTTCCATATCGTCGGCACCGTGTTCGACACCGTGTACAAGGAAGGGGCCCATCTCCTGAAACCCGGTCAGCCGGGTGGCGCGCAGGTCCTGGACCTGGCTCCGGCGCAGGGGGGCTTCGTCGAGACGACGTTCCCCGAGGCCGGCCACTACGCCTTCGTCGACCACGACATGCGGCGCGCCGAAGCAGGCGCGCACGGCATGGTGGAGGTGAGCGAGTAGTGGACACCGTCGGCTGGTGGTCCTTCGTACGGTTCGCGCATGTGGCCGGTGCCGCTCTGTGGGTCGGCGGCCAACTCGCCCTCTCCCTCGTCGTCCTGCCGCTCGCCCGCCGTCTGCTCGCCCCGGAGGCCAAGGACAGCTTCACCGCCGCGGCCGGCCGCAGGTTCGGCATGCTGACCGGGGCGGTGTTCCTGCCCGTCCAGCTGGCCACCGGCTGGGCCATGGCCTGGCACAAGGGAGTCACCTGGGCCTCCCTCGCCGAGCCCGGCTACGGCCGGACCCTGGCGACCAAACTCGCCCTCTTCGCGGTGGTGATGCTCGCCGCGGCCTGCCACGGCATCGCGCATGCCAGGGGCCGCGCCGACCTGGCCCGCGCCCTGGCGACCGTCTCCCTCGTCGGCTCACTCGGCGTGGTCCTCCTCGCCACCGCCCTGCCCACCACCTGACCGGCGGCCGCGACGGAGAAGGGAGGAGTGGGCAGCGGGCGCGCCCAAGCCCTGCTGGAGGCGGCCACGAGGGAGTCGCTCCGCCAGCCGCCGCAGCGGCCCCGTCGATCCGTGGAGCACAGACCTGGCACGCCCGTCCGGCCCCTGCCACCGGGCGCCGGGGGGGCCATGCGGCTCCGGAGCGAACACTGCCGCCGGCCGACTCGCCGCACCGCGCCCGGTGTCCGTCCGTGGGAGGCCGAACGTCCCGCCGGCCGGGGCCGCACGGGACCCGCCCGGTGCCCTGACCGGCACTGCCCGCCACCGGCCCGCACGACGAGCATCGGCAGTGACGAGACAGTCCGACGAGAGGACCTGCGATGACCGCGACGGTGACAGCCGCCCCCCGGACCGCCGACGCCTGGCGACAGTTCACGGGGAGCGGGTGGCGTGAGCGCATCGACGTGCGCGACTTCATCCAGGCCAACTACACGCCCTACGAGGGCGACGCTGCCTTCCTGACCGGTGCCACGGACCGCACACGGGCGGTATGGGGGAAGGTCAGCGCGCTGTTCCCCGAGGAACGGCGCAGGGGCGTCCTCGATGTGGACACCACCACCCCCTCCACCATCACCTCGCACGCCCCCGGCTGGATCGACCGCGACCGGGAGCTGATCGTCGGCCTGCAGACCGACGCCCCGCTGAAGCGGGCGATCATGCCCAACGGCGGCCTGCGCATGGTGGAGAACGGGCTGAAGGCGTACGGCTACGAGCCGGACCCCTTCGTGACGAGGGTGTTCGACACCTACCGCAAGACCCACAACGCCGGCGTCTTCGACGCCTACACCCCGGCGATGCGCGCCGCCCGCAAGGTCGGCATCATCACCGGACTGCCGGACGCCTACGGCCGCGGCCGGATCATCGGCGACTACCGGCGCGTCGCCCTCTACGGTACCGACCGGCTCATCGAGGCCAAGCGTGCCGAACGCGCCGGCCTCGACGGCAGGCCGTCCACCGCGGACGTCATCCGCGACCGGGAGGAACTCGCCGAACAGGTCCGGGCGCTGGGCGAGCTGACGGCGATGGCGGCGACGTACGGCTGTGACGTCAGCCGTCCTGCGGCTACCGCGCACGAGGCCGTGCAGTGGCTCTACCTCGGCTACCTGGCCGCTGTGAAGGAGCAGAACGGCGCGGCGATGTCGCTCGGCCGGACCTCCACCTTCCTGGACGTCTACCTCCAGCGCGACCTGGACGGCGGACTCCTCGACGAGACGCGCGCCCAGGAACTGATCGACGACTTCGTCATCAAGCTGCGCATCGTCCGTTTCCTGCGCACCCCCGAGTACGACGCGCTGTTCTCCGGCGACCCGACCTGGGTGACGGAGTCCATCGGCGGCATCGGTGCCGACGGCCGCCCGCTGGTCACTCGAACCTCCTTCCGTTTCCTGCAGACCCTCTACAACCTCGGCCCCGCCCCGGAACCGAACCTGACCGTGCTCTGGTCGCCGCGACTTCCGGACGGCTTCAAGAAGTTCTGCGCACAGGCGTCCATCGACACCAGCGCCGTCCAGTACGAGTCGGACGACCTGATGCGGAGACGCACCGGCGACGACACCGCGATCGCCTGCTGCGTCTCCGCCATGGCGGTGGGCAGGCAGATGCAGTTCTTCGGAGCCCGCGTCAACCTCGCCAAGGCACTGCTGTACGCCGTCAACGGCGGCCAGGACGAGATGACCGGCGACCAGATCACCCCCGAGATGCCGCCGCTGACCGGTGAGTACCTCGACTACGACGAGCTGTCGGCCGCGTACGACCGCGTCCTGGACTGGCTCGCGCAGACGTACGTGGACGCGCTCAACGTCATCCACTACATGCACGACAAATACGCCTACGAGCGCATCGAGATGGCGCTGCACGACTACCCCGTCCACCGCTTCATGGCCTGCGGCATCGCCGGCCTGTCGGTCGCCGTGGACAGCCTGTCCGCCGTCAAGCACGCTCGTGTCAAGGTCTTCCGCGACCGGACGGGGCTGGCCGTCGACTTCCGTACCGAAGGGGAGTTCCCTGCGTACGGCAACAACGACGACCGTGCCGACAGCATCGCCGTCGACCTGGTGGAGTCGTTCATGGCGAAGGTGCGCGAGCACCCCGCCTACCGCGACGCGGAGCACACCCAGTCCGTGCTGACCATCACCTCCAACGTCGTGTACGGCAAGCACACCGGTAACACCCCTGACGGCCGGCGCGCCGGACAGCCCTTCGCTCCCGGCGCCAACCCGATGAACGGCCGTGACAAGCACGGAGTGGCCGCCTCCGCCCTCTCGGTGGCCAAACTGCCCTACGACGCCGCACGGGACGGCATCTCCCTGACCACCACGATCACCCCGGAGGGGCTGGGGCACGTCCCCGGGGAACGCGCCGGTCACCTGGTCGGCATCCTCGACGCCTACGTCTCCGCGGGCGGCTTCCACATGAACGTCAACGTGCTGAACCGGGCCGTGCTGGAGGACGCCATGGAGCACCCGGAGAAGTACCCCGAGCTGACCATCAGAGTCTCCGGCTATGCGGTGAACTTCGTCCGTCTGACCCGCGAGCAGCAGCTCGACGTGATCAGCCGCACCTTCCACGGAGCGCTGTGAGCACCCTGATGACAGGCCGGATCCACTCCTGGGACCTGTCCACCGGCGTGGACGGTCCCGGGACCCGGTTCGTGCTCTTCGTGAGCGGTTGCCCGCTGCGCTGCCTGTACTGCGCCAATCCCGACACCTGGCACATGCGCGACGGGCGGGAGGCCACCGTCGACGAGCTGATGGCGGAGATCGGCAAGTACCGGGGCTTCATCACCACGGCCGGGGGCGGGATCACCGTCACGGGTGGTGAACCCCTGCTCCAGTCGGCCTTCACCGGAGCGCTCCTGCGCCGCTGCAAGGAGGCCGGCCTGCACACAGCCCTCGACACCTCCGGACTCCTGGGGGCCCGGGCCTCGGACGAGCTCCTCGCCGACACCGACCTGGTGCTCCTCGACATCAAGTCGTTCGACATCACCACCTACAAGAAGCTGACCGGCGGCGCACTCGCTCCCACCCTCAGCTTCGCGACCCGTCTCGACCGGCTGGGCAAGCGGGTGTGGATCAGGTACGTCCTGGTGCCCGGCTGGACCGACGACGAGTCCGCCGTCGACGGACTTGCCGCGTTCCTCTCCGGCCTGGGCTGCGTGGAGCGGGTCGACGTCCTTCCGTTCCACAAGCTCGGCGCCGCCAAGTACGACGCACTGGGCATCCCCTTTCCTCTGCGTGACACGCCGATTCCCGACCCGGCGCTGGTGGACCGGGTACGGGGCCAGTTCCGCGGGCATGGGCTCGCGGCCCATTGACGCGGGCGAAAGTGGGGGTCGACCGGCCCTGGTCCTGGACCGTCCGAGAGGATGAGGATGCCAGCACAGGACGAGGCACAAGAGGAGCGGTCGATGACGCACGGCGAGCAGGACGGCAGCACGGGCAGCCCGATCAGGGTGTTTCTCCTGGACGACCACGAGGTGGTACGGCGAGGGGTGCACGACCTGCTGGAGGATGAACCGGACATCACGGTCATCGGAGAAGCGGCGACGGCGGAGCAGGCATTGGTGAGGGTTCCCGCCCTGCGGCCCGACGTGGCCGTCCTCGACGTGCGCCTGCCCGACGGCGACGGGGTGACCGTCTGCCGTGAACTGCGCTCGACGATGCCGGACCTGGCCTGTCTGATGCTGACCTCCTTCGACGACGAGGAAGCGCTGCTGGACTCGATCATGGCGGGAGCCGCTGGCTACGTACTGAAGCAGATCCAGGGATCGGACCTGGTCACGGCCGTGCGGACGGTGGCCCGTGGCCAGTCGCTGCTGGACGCGAGCGCCACGACCAAGCTCATGGCGCGGCTGCGGGGCGGAGGCCCGCCCGAGGAGCCGGAGATGCTGCCGGGCCTGACCGACCGCGAGCGCGAGATCCTCGACCTGATCGGTGAAGGGCTGACCAACCGGCAGATCGGGCAGCGGCTGTACCTCGCGGAGAAGACGGTGAAGAACCACATCTCCCGCCTGCTCGCCAAGCTCGGCGTGGAGCGCCGCATCCAGGCCGCGGTCATCGCCACCCAGGCCCGCGACCGTATGCGACCCGAAGGGCGCTGAAGGCGGGGGGCCGGGCGAGGACGGCGCGCCGGCCGGCCTGACCGTGGTTCTCGACCGGGCGGGTGAGCGCGGAGAAGATCCACGCCGTCTGACCGGGAGGCAGGCGAACGGGCGGCCGGCTGACCCGCACGCTGCGGTGGTCCCTCGTCTTCGTCCTGTTCGAGCCGTTACTGTGGTGGTTGAACGGGGCGGTTGCCGACAGGCGGTGTGGCGTTGGAGGAGCAGCGGGTGGAGAACGCCGAGGAAGCCGGCGAGGCACGGGTACGACTGCCGCAACTGCGACTGGACGAGTTGCTGGAGGAGCTGCAGGCCCGGCTGGACGCGGCGCGAGGGACCCGGGACCGGGTTCACAGCCTGCTGGAGGCCGTGCTGTCGGTCGGTCGTGAGCTGGACCTGGAGCAGGCGCTGCGCAGCATCGTGGAGGCCGCGGCGGCACTGGTCGACGCCGAGTACGCCGCGCTCGGGGTGATCGGCCCGGACGGCCTACGGCTGTCGGCTTTCCACACGGTGGGTGTGGACGAGGAACAGATCGCGAGGATCGGACCCTACCCGGAAGGCCACGGCATCCTGGGCGAGTTGATCCGCCACCCGGAGCCGTTGCGACTGCCCAAGCTCTCCGAGCACCCGGCCTCCTACGGCTTCCCGGCCCACCACCCGCCGATGAACACCTTCCTCGGCGTCCCCATCCGGGTGCGTGACCACGTCTTCGGCAACCTGTACCTGACGGAGAAGCGCGGCGGGCAGCAGTTCGACGAGGACGACGAGTCGGTGCTCGCCACGCTGGCCGTGGCGGCCGGCGTGGCGATCGACAACGCCCGCCTCTACGAGGAGTCCCGGCTACGGGAGCGCTGGCTGCAGGCGAACGCGGAGATCACCCACACGTTGATGTCCGGCGCCGATCAGGGCGGGGTGCTGCCGCTGATCGCGGAGCGGGCCAGGGAGATCACCGCTTCGGCCCTGAGCGTGGTGGCCATGCCCGTGAGGGGGACGGACACACTCGCCGTGGAACTCGCGATAGGCCAGGAGGCCGACGTGTGGCGGGGGGTCGTCCTGCCGGTGGAAGGCACTCTCGTCGGGCAGGCGTTCGTTCGCCGGGCTCCTGTCACCACCGCGGACGTTTCACGTGACTTCCCGCTCTCGGTCGGCCCGCCGCGCTTCGAAGGGCTGGGACCGGCCGTCGCCGTGCCGATCGGCTCGCGCGACGAGGCCCAGGGGGTGGTCCTGCTGGTCCGGCAGTCGGGCGGCCGGGAGTTCACCGAGAAGGAGACCGAGTCGCTCCAGGTCTTCGCCGCGCAGGCTGCCGTCGCGATGGAGCTGGCGGAACGCCGCCAGGACGCCGAGCAGATCACGCTGCTGGAGGACCGCGACCGGATCGCACGCGACCTGCACGACCTGGCCATCCAACGGCTCTTCGCCACCGGCATGACGCTGCAGAGTGCTGGGCGGCGCGTCCAGGACGACGTGGCTTCCGAGCGGATCCTGCGGGCGGTGGACGACCTCGACGAAACCATCAAGATCATCAGATCGACGATCTTCGGCCTCCGCTCCCGCGACGACGACGCGGCGCCCGGCTTGCGCTCCCGCGCGGTACGCGCGATCGGTGAGGCGGCTCCTCTTCTGGGCTTCGCCCCCAGTGTCCGCATGGAGGGCCTGCTCGACACGCACGTGCCCGGTCAGACCGCCGACCATGTCATGGCCGTCCTCACCGAGTCCCTGACCAACATCGCCCGGCACGCCCGCGCCGACCGCGCCGACGTGGTGCTGGACACCGACGGCAAGCAGGTCCGCCTGACGGTCACGGACAACGGCGTCGGCATCCCGGCCGGAGGCCGCCGCAGCGGCCTGGCCAACATGGCGGAACGCGCGCGGACGCTCGGCGGCGACATGGAGCTGGAGAGCCCGGAGGGAAAGGGGGCGCGGCTCGTGTGGCACGCTCCCCTGGGACAGTTCTAGGGCCTGTCTGACGATTCCCGTCGTCGCCCGCGGGGCGGCCGCGCGGCGTCAGGTGCGTGCTCTCGGCGGGCCGGCCCCAGGCCCTCGTACTGGGCGTACGTGGGTCTGGGGCCGGCACGGCGAGAGTGCCCGCATGGCGTCGTGAGGCAGACGGGAATCGTCAGACAGGGGGGCACTGCGGAGGGTGCCCGTCCCGCCTCGTGAAGCGCGGCTCAGCTGCTGAGCGGCTCTTCGGCCCCTTTTCCGGAGGCCGCTGTCGAGCGGGGCGGCAGCTCGCCTGGCCATCGGCCCACAGCGTGGAAGCCCCAGCGACGAGGGGTGGGCCCGCTGAGCCGCCGGCGGTTCTCGGCGGCCTTGTCGGCGTCCGTCGCGTTGCTGCCCGCCCCTTCCCCAGGCACGCGGCACCCGGTCGGTTCCCGGCGGTCCTGGTAGGGGCGGGCCCGACCCTCCGCGAGAGCGGCCTCAGCGCCAGGGCAGGGTGCGGTGCAGGGGTGGCCCGGCCACGGCGGCCCCGACCGGCCGTTCCCGGGGCGGGGTGTCGAGCGTGGTGCGGTTCATCGGAACTCCTCCCGGTCCATGTCCGAGTCGGCGGGCTGGTGGATGACCCTGCCCGGCCCCGGTCCGTGTCCGCGCGTGCGGATGCGCGAGAACCTTGGGGAACTCGTCCGGCACCGGTCCGGACTGCTCGCTCGAATACGCCGAACGCCCCTTCTTCTAGGGGTCGTTCAGCCCTTCGCTGCGGACCTTCGGCGTCGGGTGCACGGTGGCGCGGGCCGGAAGAGTGAGCGATGTCGGGAACCACTCGGACAGTGTTGAAGGGACCATCGTCATGGCCGTGCACCAGCCCACTCACCGCCGCTCGGGTTTCCACCTGCCGTCGTTACGCAGGACCCAGGCGGCTTCCGGACCGGAGGCGGACGTGTCGGCGGGTGCCGGCACGCGTACCGCCTCGGCTCATGTTCTGGCCTCTGCACGTGTGTTGATGGGTTTCGTCTTCCTGTGGGCCTTCCTCGACAAAACGTTCGGCTTCGGTTACGCGACCGCCTCCGGCAAGGGCTGGACCGACGGTGTTTCGCCCACCGAGGGATTCCTCGGGCATGTCGCTGTCGGTCCGATGGAGTCGACGTTCCACGCGTGGGCCGGTGCGGCCTGGGCGGACTGGCTGTTCATGCTGGGCCTGCTCGGGGTCGGGCTGGCTCTGACGGCGGGGGTGGCGCTGCGTCTGGCGGCGCTCGCGGGAACGGTGATGATGGCGTTGATGTGGGTGGCGGAGTGGCCGCCCGCGCAGCACCTGTCAAACGGGTCGGCGAGCATGTCGACGAACCCGTTCGCCGACTATCACCTGGTCTATGCGGTGTTGCTGATCGCTCTGGCCGCTGTCTCGGCCGGTGACGTGTTCGGTCTGGGTCGGCTGTGGGCCCGGCTCCCGGTCGTCCGTGACCACGGATGGTTGCGCTGAACATCGCTGGTGGGGCGGGTCCGCCGACGGGCCCGTCCCACCAGCCCGTCGACAGGGACCGTCGGCTCTCTTCCGGGACCAGCGGCCCCTGCCCCGTGCGGCCGCCGCAGGACACGCTGAGAACAGACCGAACGACACAGGAGGTGGGCAGCATGGCTCGCTCGATCACCGTAGGACTCGACGGCTCGCCCGAGAGCCGGGCAGCAGCTGAGTGGGCGGCCCGCGAAGCGGCGCTGCGGGAGCAGCAGGTACGGCTGCTGCACGTGTGGCAGCCGGTGCCGGAGGCCATGGCTGAGGCTCCGCCTCTCGGCGCCGAGACACATCAGCACTGGACCGAGCAGATTCCCCGGGAAGCCGCGCAGGGACTGATGCTGCGTCACCCCGGCGTGGAGGTGGCCACCGAGCAGCGGACAGGAGTTCCGGCCGAGGTTCTGCTCGACGCCACGCGCGACGCGGAACTGCTGGTGCTGGGTTCCCGCGCCCTGGGTGGCCTCACGGGCTTCCTGGTCGGATCGGTCGGCCAGTCGGTGGTCGCCCGGACCAGGGTGCCCGTGGTCCTGGTGCGCGCCGGGGAGCGGGCCGCCGACGAGCACGTCGAGGACCCCGCCGGCCTTCCGTCCACCGCTACCGGTTTCCGGCCTGTGATCCTGGGTCTGGACACCGACAGTCCCGACGGCACGGTGATCACTTTTGCGTTCGAGGAGGCACGGCGCCGCCAGGCCGTGCTGACCGTCGCCACGGGCTGGAATCTCCCGTCCTACTACGCGTACAGCCTGGCCGCCGGTGTGGACCTTCGCGAGGACATCATCCGGGAGCAGGCCATGGCACTCACCGAAGTGCTCTTGCCGTGGCGGGAGAAGTACCCGGATGTGGAGGTGGCCGAGGTCTCTCGGCTCGGCAGTCCCGCCGGCCTCCTGATCGACGCCTCGCGCGACGCCTCCCTCGTCGTCGTGGGCCGGCGCGTGCGCCGCAGCCCCTTCGGCGCGCACATCGGTGCCGTCGCCCACGCGGTCATGCACCACGCCATCGCGCCGGTCGCCGTCGTCGCACACGACTGACGCGCGGACACGCCTGCCGCCACGCCGGCCACCGGACTCCTGCCCGCGCCAGCCGAGCATCGTCGCCCGGCACGACCTGCCGCGCGTCTTCCCGCGCCCGGACGCGGAGATCAGCGAATCGGTTCGACACGGCACGAGTGTGCCGCGGGGAGCCGCGAGGTGGTGCGGGGTGGCCGGCCGCGTCTACGCAGCCCGAGTACGGCACGACGAGCGGGGCAGCGGGAGAGAACATCGGCGTGAGGCCGTTCTCCGGCAGGTCAGGGACGGTCGGCCCTCGACGCCGGCCGTCCCTGCCGTGAACGATGAAGATCCGCGCAGGACCACGCACGGAAAGGCGACCGGCTGATGTACCGCAATGACGGATTTCGCGAACTGAACCGGCGGGAGAGCCTGCGCCGACTGGCCGAGGCGACTGTGGGGCGCATCGTCCACACGCGCGACGCCCTGCCGGCGGTCCTGCCGGTCAACTATCTTCTCGATGACGACGGTGCCGTGTTGCTGCGTACGTCAGCCTCCTCCGAGCTGGTCCGCGCCGTCGACGGCGCCGTCGTCGCTTTCGAGGCCGACGAGTTCGACACCGCGGCGCACTCCGGCTGGAGCGTCGTCGTCACCGGTCTCGCCTCGGTGGTGACCGACCCCGACGAGTACGAGCGCCTGGTCCGCACCGGGCCCCGCTCCTGGGTGCCCTGGCCCGTGGAGGTCTTCGTCCGTATCGAGCCGGAACTGGTCACCGGCCGGGAACTGGTCGGCGGGCGCACCCTCTACGGAGTGAACCTGCCCACGTGATCCGCCGGGTGCGCCCGGACATCGGCCCCCACCTTCCGCCGACACGAGATCGTCCTACCTGCGCAGGGGCTTTGCGGCGGTGTCCTCCGGCCGGCCCGACCGGCCTCTTTCGATCCCTGCCCGCTCCACCGGCGGTCCACGAGCCTGGTCCGCACGAGCCGTCATGGTCCGGTGGACGGCGGGCGGTGTCCCGCACCCGTCCGCACGGTGCGTCCCGGAGCACGAACGGCTCGGGTCCGCACGGGCGCCTGCCGGAAGCATCGCCTGAGGACACGTGATCCGGGCTGCCTGCCGGCGAGCGGCGTAGCGCGGTCCGCGCTGCGCCGCCCGTCCTTCCCGACCCTCCGGGCTCCGCGGGTGGCTGTGGGCCGAAGGGCCCTCACCGGCAGTCCGGTGGTCCTCGCGCACGGGCCTCCCACGGGTACGGGTGGCACCTCGGCGCGGACCCGTCGGCACTGCCGGGGATGAGCGGCGCGAGCCAGGCTGGGGGAGACCGAGGAGGAGTTGCCATGAGTGGTCTCAGGACCAGCGAAGAAGTCGACGTCCAGGTGCGGAACCGAGGACAGGTGCCGGACGGGGCGGAAGCCTACGCCCGGAGGAAGGTGCTCGTGGTGATCAGCCATGTGAGCGAACCGGTCCTGTCGGCCCAGGTGAAGCTCACGCAAGCCGCCAACGCCTCGGCGGCCCGTCCGGCGTCGGCTCAGGCCGTGGTGGACGTCAACGGCAGGCCGGTGCGGGCCCATGTCGCCGCGACCACCATGTTCGAGGCCGTCGATCTCCTGCAGGAACGCCTGACCGCGCGCATCGCCCGCGCACGGCGGAACAGGGCGCGCGGATCGCGCGGTGGCACGGACGACCGGACGTGGCGGGACGGCTCGGGTCATGAGCACCGCCCGCACCGCCAGCACCTTCCGGCCGAAGAGCGCCGCATCATCCGGCACAAGTCGTTCAGCCTGGCCCGGCAGACACCGCAGGACGCCGTGATCGACCTGGAGGCCATGGACCACGACTTCTGGCTCTTCACCGACCTGGCCTCAGGGCACGACAGCGTGGTCTACCGGGACGCTGTCGGCGGCCGGCATCGTATGGCGTCGCTCGGGACCACCGGCCGGCAACGGGACTTCGAGGGACCGCTGAGCGCCAGCACGGTTCCCGTCCCCGCGAGCGATGTGGACGAGGCCGTCCAGCGACTGCGCCTGACCGGCCTGCCCTTCGTCTTCTTCCACGACACCGGCACCGGCCGGGGCAGCGTGCTCTACCACCGCTACGACGGACACTACGGACTGATCACCCCGGCCCTGTAGGGGGACCATCCCACCGCCGTACCGCCCCTTCCGGCTCTCCCGGGATCGGACGGCTCGCGCTCGACGGCCCGCGCGCCGCCGCCAGGCGCCGCATCCGGGCCGTCGCCCTGCCCTCGCCTTCGCTCTGCCGCCGCTCCTCGACCAGACGCACCCCGCATTCGGAGGAAACCATGTCACGACGTACCGTCATCGCCGCTGTGGACGGCTCGGCCGAGTCGCTCGCCGCAGCGGCGTGGGCTGCCCGAGAGGCGCGCCTGCGCGGTCTGCCCCTGCACCTCCTCCATGCCCGGCAGGACCGTTCGCCGCTCTTCAGCCCCGCCCTGTCGGGGGGCATGGGCACCACATCCGACGGAACCACCATGACCCGGCACGGGGCGGAGCGCGTCCTCGCTGAGACGGCCGATCGGCTGGGGGAGGGGCATCCCGACCTCGACGTCAGCGTCGAGCAGGTCATCGGGCGCCCCGCGGAGGTGCTGCTCTCCGCGACGGAGCAGGCGGAGGTCCTGGTGATGGGATCGCGAGGGCTCGGTGTCCTCGGTGGTTTCCTGGCCGGATCGGTGTCCTCGCCCGTCATCGCACGTGCCGAGCGCCCGGTCGTCGTCGTGCGGCCCGGCGAACGGGCCGAGGACGGCAGGGCCGGTGGCAGCGCGGCCGGCAGGCAGTACCTCGATGTGGTGCTCGGCCTCGACCTCTCCCGGCCGTGTGACGAGTTGATCTCCTATGCCTTCGAAGCCGCCACCGCTCGCGCGGCCGGGCTGCTGGTCATCCACGGCTGGACCGCGCCGGCCGTCTTCGACCACGACCCCGCAGCCGCCGACCCCGGCCACCGGGTCGCCCGGGGACTGCGCGAAGCGAGCGCGCTCACGGACGTACTGCGGCCGTGGCGCGGCACGTTCCCGCAGGTCGAGGTCACAGAACAGTGTGTCGTCGGCAGGGCCGCCCACCACCTCGTGGACGCCTCCGCGGACGCCTCACTGCTGGTGGTGGGGCGGCGTGTACGCCGCTCACCGTTCGTCGCGCACGTCGGGCCGGTCACGCAAGCGGTGCTGCACCACGCCGCGGCCCCGGTCGCAGTGGTCCCACACCTGTGAAGCGCGTACGGTCGGCTCGACGCTGACAGAGAGACCGCCGGGTCGGCTGTCTCAACTTCCACGGCACACCGGCTCCCCGGAGCGGCCCTCCCGGCGGTCGCGCCGTCCACTCCCGGGCCGAGAGACGGTTCGAGGCCCCGTCGGCAGCACAACCAGGGCCGCTCAGGCCCACACCAGGGACGATCGGCTCCAGCGCCGGATGCCGGCCCCGTGCGAGGCTCATACCATCACTTCATCATGTCAGCACGTCCGCTGGAGTCTTCCCCTCCCAGCGACAGCATCAGGAGGCAACATGTCCGGCATCATCACCGTAGGACTGGACGGGACCGACCACGCTTCGGCGGCGGCGGACTGGGCGGCCCAGGAGGCGGAGCGCCGACGATCGGCCCTGCGACTGGTCCACGCCTGGGTCTGGCGACCCACCGACGAGGCGTACGTCGGAGACCGGGCGGCCGAGGAGCGCTGGGTGCGCAACATGCTCGACGAGGCCCGGTCCCGCGTGGCCAGGGAGCATCCGGCCCTGGACGTCACGACCGAGCTGATCGTCGACGACCCGGTGCCCACCCTCCTGGCCGAAGCCGCACGCGCCGACATGCTGGTGCTGGGATCGCGCGGTTACGGCACCCTGACCGGCTACCTGCTCGGTTCCATCTCGATGAAGGTGCTGCGCCACGCGGCCGGGCCGGTCGTCATGGTCGGGAAGCCGCATTCCGGCGCGCCCCAGCAGGCTCAGGAGGTGGTGGTCGGCGTGGAACCCGGGCAGATCGGTGACGCGGTCCTGGAGTTCGCCTTCTCAGCCGCGGCCGAACGCGGAGCGACCCTGCGCGCCGTAAACGCCTGGAGTGTCCCGACGGCCCTCGCCTGGAGTCCGGGTTCGCTGTACCTGGCCGACGAGGCGAACGGTCTGGAGCAGATCAACAGGGAGGTCCTGGCCGAGACCCTCGAGCCGTGGCTCGACAAGTATCCGCAGGTCGAGGTCGTCAAGCACTTCGAGATCGGCTCGGCCGCCGAGGTCCTGCTGTCCAACAGCGCAGGTGCCGGCCTCGTGGTCGTCGGGCGGCGCAGTCACGAGGCGGGCCTGCGACGCCTCGGCCCGGTCACCCACGCCGTTCTGCACCACGCCACTGCCCCCGTGGCGGTCGTGCCTCACGACTGTCCCCCCAGGTAGGACCGCCGCCCGCATCGCCTCGCCGTGCTGACGAAGGGGCGTGGGGGGAGAGACCTCAGTACCTCACACACACGCGGGGAATGCCGCACGGTGCTCGCGGGCACCGGTGCCGCGCAGCAGCGGACCGAGCGGATTCCCGGCACAGAAGTGCGGCTGCCGAGCACCGACGACGGCGTACCGGCCTTCACTTGTCACGTCGTGGTCGGCCCGGTGCGATGCCTTCTCTCCCGCGCCGGCCGGAGCGGCCCGGGCGGACCGCTCCGGCCGCGCCGGGTCGAGCGGTACCCGCCCGGTGCCGCTCGACCCGGCGCGGCTGTGGCCGTCCGCTTCCGGCCGTCCCGGGCAACGGGTGCCTGCGGCTGAGCACCCCCGGTGCCCCGGACCGCCGCTCACCCGCACCGATGGGGCCGGTCGGCCCCTGCGGGGGACCAGCGGCCCCTGCCGCGAGAACCTGCCGAACGCGAAGCTGGAACCAGAGCATCCGACACCGGAGGAGACCATCATGGCCCGCACGATCACCGTAGGACTCGACGGATCGGCCGAGAGCGGAGCCGCTGCCGAATGGGCGGCGCGCGAGGCGAAACTGCGTGACCTGCCGGTACGGCTGATCCACGTGTGGATGCCGGTGCCGGAGCCGATGGCCCAGGCCCCGCTCCTGGGAGCAGAGACCCACCAGCACTGGACCGAGCGGGTCCCCCGCGAAGCCGCCGAAGGGCTGAGACTGCGTCACCCAGGGGTCGAGGTGAGCACCGAGCAGCGTACCGGGACGCCGACCGAGGCCCTCGTAGAAGCCGCCGGCGACGCGGAGTTGCTGGTCCTCGGGTCCCGGGCGCTGAGCGGGCTCGGCGGATTCCTCGTGGGCTCCGTCGGACAGGCCGTGATCGCCCGGACCAAGGTGCCCGTGGTCCTGGTGCGCGCCGGGGAGCAGGCCGCCGACGAGCACGTCATGGACCCCGCGGGCATTCCGTCCGCCGCCACTGCGTTCCGGCCCGTCGTCCTCGGCCTGGGCAGCCCCGACGACGCCGTCATCGCCTTCGCCTTCGAGGAGGCGAAGCGCCGCGAGACCGCCTTGTACGCGGTCCAGGCCTGGGACTCGTGGCCCTATGCCGTGTACACCATCGGGCCGGGTTTCGAGGACCACGAGGAGTTCTCCCGCCAGAGGGCCGCCGCACTCGCCGAGACCCTGCGTCCGTGGCGGCAGAAGTATCCGGACGTCGAGGTCGTCGAGGTGTCCCGCCCGGGTAGCGCCGCCGCTCTCCTGGTCGACGCCTCCCGTGACGCCTCCCTCGTCGTCGTCGGCCGGCGCGTACGCCGTAACCCCATCGGCATCCACATCGGTGCCGTTACCCACGCGGTGCTCCACCACTCCACCGCGCCCGTCGCCGTCGTCGCACACGCCTGACGCACATCCGGACACAAGAGAACGAGGACATCATGAAGGCAGCGGTCGTACGGGAATTCGGTCAGCCCCTGGTCATCGAGGAGCGCCCCGACCCCGAGCCCGGCCCCGGACAGGTCCGCGTCCGCGTAGAGGCGTCCGGGCTGTGCCACACCGACATCCACGCCGCGCACGGTGACTGGCCCGTCAAGCCCACCCCGCCGTTCGTGCCCGGTCACGAAGGTGTCGGCCTCGTGGAGAAGCTCGGCGAGGGTGTCACTCATCTCGCCGTCGGTCAACGGGTCGCCGTGCCGTGGCTCGGCAGCGCGTGCGGGCGGTGCGAGCACTGCCTGTCGGGGTGGGAGACGCTGTGCGAGAGCCAGGTCAACACCGGTTACGGCTGCGACGGCGGATACGCCGAGAAGATGCTGGCCTGGGCCAACTTCGCCCAGCTGGTGCCAGAGGGCGTCAGCGCCGTCGACGCGGCCCCGCTGACCTGCGCGGGCGTCACCACCTACAAGGCCCTGAAGGTCGCCGGCGTCCGGCCGGCACAGCTCGTCGCCATCTCCGGGGTGGGCGGTCTCGGCCATCTGGCGGTGCAGTACGCGAAGATCGCCGGAGCCACCGTCGCCGCCATCGACGTCACCGACGAGAAGCTGGAACTCGCCCGTGAACTGGGGGCCGACATCCTCATCGACGCCCGTACCCAGGACGTCGGGGCGGAGCTGAAGCGGCACGGCGGCGCTCACGCCGCACTCGCTCTCGCCGTCAGCCCGGCCGCCTTCGAAGCCGTCAACTCGGGTCTGCGGCGCGGTGGGAAGCTCGTCATGGTGGCCCTGCCCGCGCACGGCACCATCCAGGTGCCCATCTTCGACACCGTGCTCAACGGCACTTCGGTGATCGGCTCCATCGTCGGCACCCGCCAGGACCTCGCGGAGGTCTTCCAGCTCCACGCGGACGGCCGGACGAAGGTCATCCAGGAGACCCGCCCGCTCACCGCCGTCAACGAATCGATCGACGAGGTCCTGCACGGGCAGGTCAAGGCCCGCATCGTCTTCGACCTCGGCGCGGGAGGCTGAGAGCGATGAACCTGCCCCTGGTCGTCGGCGTCGACGGCTCCGAGCCCAGCCTGCGGGCCGTCGACTGGGCGGCCGACGAGGCCGCCCTGCGCCGGGTGCCCCTGCGGATCGTGTACGCCTCCCTGTGGGAGCGTTACGAGGGGCCCGCACTCGCGCCGGAAGTCGGCAGCTCGTCCGGGCGTGTCGCCGCGGAGGACATCCTCGCGGCCGCGGCCCTGCGGGCGCTGCGCCATCATGCAGAGCTGCCCGTGACGACCGCCGACGTGCTGGAGGAGCCCGAGCACGCCCTCGTGCGCGAAAGCCGCGACGCGTCCGCCGTGGTCGTAGGCACCCGTGGACGCAGCGGTATCGCAGATCTGCTTCTGGGCTCCGTCAGTCTGACCGTGGCCGCACAAGCGGACTGCCCGGTCATCGTGATCCGTGGCAACCACAGCAACCGCGCCGTCGGCGGAGGCCAGGACCACATCGTCGTCGGAGTGGCCGACGCGCCGACAGCGGCCGTGCGCTTCGCCTACGCGGAGGCGAAGCGGCGCGGTGTCGCGTTGGAGGCGGTACGGGCGTGGCGGTGCCCCGTGCACGAGACGGTCGACCACCCTCTGCTCGCGGGTGATCCCGAGCGCCTGCACGAGGAACGGGCGGCCAAGGAGCTGGAGGAAGCTCTCGCCGACGCTCCCGTGGAGCTTCGGCTGCGTCGGCGCACGGTGGAGGGCCCCGCCCACAGGGTCCTCCTGGCCGCCTCGCGAGACGCCGGCCTCCTCATCGTCGGCCGACGGCGTCCCGGCCGCCTGGGACCCCGTCTCGGACGGGTCGCCCACACGGTCCTGCACCACTCCGGCTGCCCTGTCGTGGTCGTGCCCGAACCGGAGTGAGGGCAAAGGCTCCGACGCGGGACGACGGGGACGACGGGGAGAGCGGACCGGTTTCTGCCAGGCGGTGGCCTACCCGTTCACCCGCGACACGCGGCAGACCGCCCTGCCGGAGAGTTCGCGGTAACAGGACAGCTGACTCGCCGGACTGTGCGACGGAGCCGGTGGACGGTGCCTACTACCGTGCCCAGGGCACGGCAGAGGTGACGCTGTGAGGGACCAGGACCGAGGTGGTCCGCCGGCCGCCCGGCGGACCACCGCACCGCCCGCATGGTGCGCGACACGGCCGGCAGTGTGCGAAGGGCGCGCTCATGTTCCGTCTTCGCCGCCGCGAGGGGCGTTCAGGTCGAGGAGCCGCTTGCGTGACGCCTGGAGCCGGCAGGCGACCACCGAGCCGACCCAGACAGCGATCGATCGCCCGAACTCCGCGTCCGCGGCACACATGGCCCGCACGGTCGCCGCGTCGAATTCCCAGGCGCGCACCGGGCTCACGGCCTGGGCGCCCAGCTGCCACCGGTAGGGCGGGAAGTGCCAGGACCAGCCGAGGAGCTCCTCGTGACCCAGAGAGCCGATGGTCGGGGCCCGCTGCCCGGGGACTTGCGAGTCGAGAGCGACGGTGCCGCTCCGAATGATCCAGAACCGGTCTGCCGGCCCGCCCTCCTCAAGCAGACGGGTACCCGGCTCGAAGACGGCTTCCCTGGCCGTGCGCATCAGCCTGTTCCGGTGGGCGGGCGGCAGGGCCGCGGTCATCGTGGTGGTGATCATCGTGCCGGTTCCCTTCTTCCTCCGGCGGCTGTCCGGTCGGTGGCATGCTGCCGGTCGCAGACGCATTCGCCTGTTGCGAAGACTCCTGACTCAGGCTGCCCGCTGGCAGGGGCATGAGTCATGTACCGACAGGACCCGCTGGTGAGCCGTTCGGCCCCACTTGCCTGCCCGGTTGCACCGCTGCGCGGCCCAGAGCAGTACCGGATGAGGGAGAAGCGCGGGATTCAGCTTTGCGGCGGCCCGTTCCGCGTGGCCGGGCTCTCGGCCGGGCCGCCCGGCCCACGCGCTGTCGCAGGCTCGTACGCCGGTCCTTCGAGGCTGAAGCCCCTCCGTGCGGAGATCTCGGTGCCGTCTGCCGTCTGCCGTCTGCCGTCTGGCGTCCGCCGTCTGACGGATCAGCACACGCGCATGCGGCGTCGCGGTGAGCGCTTCGCATCGGACGGGCGCGGTCCGGTGAAGCGGGTGATGACGGGGCCGGCCACGGCGAGCAGGAGGACGTAGGCGGCGACCAGGGAGCCGGTCATGGCCGTTGCCCATGAGGCCGATGATGACGATGGAGAACTCGCCCCGGGCGATGAGCGCGGTCCCCGCCCGCAGCCGTCCTCGGCGTCCCACTCCCGCGCGGCGTGCCGCGTACCAACCGGACGCCACCTTCGTCGCGGCGGTGACAACGGCCAGGAGCAAGGCGACCGGAAGTACAGGCAGCAGCGAGTCCGGCGGGATGGACAGGCCGATGGCGAGAAAGAACACCGCGGCGAACAGGTCTCGCAGCGGGCTCAGTACCTTCCGTGCCCGGTCGGCCGCTTCGCCCGTGAGGGAGAGCCCGACCAGGAAGGCGCCGACCGCCGCCGAGACGTGGACGGCCTCCGCGAGGGCCGCCACGACGAGTGTCACGCCGAGGACGCGCAGCAGCAGCTGCTCCGCGTCGGGGTGCGACAGCAGTCGCCCCAGATGATGCCCCCACCAGTAGGACATGGTCAGCGCGGCCACGACGGCGCCCAGGGCCAGCAGCACTCCGAGCAGGGCCTGCTGCCATGTGCCTCCGGCGGCCACGACGGCGAGCAGCGGAAGGTACGCGGCCATCGCGAAGTCTTCCAGCACCAGCACGGACAGTACTGCCGGGGTCTCCCGGTTGCTCATCCTCCGCAGGTCGCCCAGGAGCCGGGCGATGATTCCCGAGGAGGAGATGTAGGTCACCCCGGCGAGCGCGAGGATGCCTCCGGCGTCCAGCCCGAACAGCCATCCCGCCACCGCGCCGGGGGTCGCGTTCAGTACGAGATCGACCCATGCCGAGGGCAGATGGCGGCGCAGACTGACCGTGAACTCCGGCACGGTGAACTCGAGACCGAGCACCAGCAGCAGAAGGACGACGCCGATGCCCGCGCCGGTCTCCACGAAGGAGCCGGCTGCCGGGACGGGGGCGATTCCTCCCTCTCCCAGCGCCAGGCCGGCCAGGAGATACAACGGGACGGGGGACAGGGCGAAGCGTCGGGCCAGCGTGCCGAGCATGCTCAGGAAAGCGAGGATGATGCCCAGCTCCAGCAGCAGGGCGACCGAGATGTGCATCCGCTCAGCCCCGGACGAGGCGGTCCACTGCGGCGATCCCCTCGCGGGTCCCGATCACCACCAGTACGTCCCCCGCACTGAGGACCTTCTCCGGCCCGGGGGACGGGATGACCTCCTCATCACGGACGATCGCCACGATCGACGCGCCCGTCCGTGTCCGTGCCCTGGATTCTCCCAGTGGGCGGCCGACGAACGGGGTGCCGGCGAGCACCTCGACCTGCCCGGCGCTGAGCCCGGGCACCTCTTTGGTCAGATCCGCGAACCGCTCGGCGATGCGCGGCGCGCCCAGGATCTCGGCGAGGACGTCGGCCTCCTCGCCGGTGAGCCGGAACACGGCCCTTGCCTGGTCCGGGTCACCTTCTCCGTAGACCGCCACTTCGAAGTCGCCCGAGCGCCGTGCGACCACACCGACCTTGTCACCCTCCCGATTGACGAACTCGTAGAGCAGCCCCACACCCGGCAGTAGCACTTCGTTGACGTCCACCTGCACTCATCCCGTCCGCCGTGAAACCGTTGTCGTGCGGCTCGGTAGTCCTGACCGCCGTGCCCGGTGTATTCGGCATCCGAGGACGGCAGCTCAAGCTCCGGCATCGGCCGCGGAGGCCCACGGGTCACTCTTCCTCCCGTCGCGCTCGGGCCGGCAGAGCCCGAGCGGCCCCGCACTGAGGGCCGGACGGGGCCTCCGTACGACAACTGCCTCCCGCCGGGGCGCCGGCAGCGGCCGTGTCGGACGAGCGTGTCGGGACGGTCGGCCCTGAAAATGGCCCACACGCCCCATGGCAGGAGGAGCATGAGCGGGGTGGGCTGGGATACGAGAGAGCCAGGCGGTCCGGACGTAGGAGGCATTGTGAGTGGTCTGGTGGTCGTGGGTGTGGACGGGTCGGAGTCGAGTTTCGCCGCGGTGGAGGCGGCGGCTCGGGAGGCGCGGGCACGTGGGGTGGGGCTGCGGGTGGTGCACGCGCTGGTCTGGCCGGTGACGTACGTGCTTCCGCGCCCTTCTCCGGGGGGCACGTCGCCGTTGGGGCCGCCGCCGATGGACCCGTCCGAGGACGCGCTTCGGAAGATGGCCGAGGGGCTGGTGGCCGAGGCGGTCGGGCGTGCGCGGGCCGAATCGACGGATGTCGAGGTCAGCCACGCCGTGGTGACCGGTGAGCCCCTGACCGTCCTGGAGGCGGAGTCCCGCGCGGCCGAGCTGGTCGTGGTGGGGTCCCGGGGGCTGGGCGGGTTCGGCGGGCTGCTGGCCGGGTCGACGGCGGTGCACCTGGTGGCACACGGGCGATGTCCGGTGCTGGTGGTTCGCGAGCAGCCACGCGCGGACGGTCCGGTCGTGCTGGGCGTCGACGGCTCGGCCGCGGGCGAACCGGCGGTGGACTTCGCCTTCGCCACGGCGGAGCGTCGGAAGGCCCCCCTGGTGGCGCTGCACGCCTGGACGACGTGGAACGCGCCACTGCCCGCTCCACAGGACGCGTCCGCTCCGTACGCCAACCCACCGGGCGCTCTCGCCGAGGAGGAGGAGACGCTGCTGTCCGAGGCGCTCGCGGGCTACCGGGCGCGCTACCCGGACGTGGTGGTGGAGCGCCGGGTGGTGCACGGCCGAACGCGCGAGGCGCTGATCGACGCGAGCCGCTCCGCACAGCTGATGGTGGTCGGTGCCCGAGGGCGCGGTGGGTTCGCCGGACTGCTGCTCGGCTCGGTCAGCCAGGCCGTGCTGCACCACGCCCACTGCCCGGTCGCGGTGGTGCGGGCGGCGGGCGCGCAGCACTGACCACGTCCCGCCGACGGGCGCGCCGGCCAGTTCCGGGGTGCTGACGCGGACTGCCGAACGGACGGTGATGACGCCGCGGGGCATGTACGTCCGCACGGCGAGGGCGCAGCCCTGCCCGGTCGCGACGGCTTCAGGGCCGCTCGGCAGGGCCGAGTGGTCCTGAAGGCGGCCTGATGGTCCCTGGGCGCAACGCGGTGGCTGCGCCCAGGATGGGGGTCGACGAGCCGCGCATCGGCGGCGTCCAGGACGGGAGAATGCAATGACTGATCCGGTGATCGTGGGTGTGGACGGTTCCGCCTCGAGCCTTGAGGCGGTCGACGTGGCGGCTCGTGAGGCTCGCCTGCGCGGCGCCCCGCTGCGGATCGTGCACGCTTTCGGCCACGCGCCTGGCTACCGTCCGGCCGGCGGGCCACCGTGGAGCCCGGCCGCCCACGGTCTGGAGCCGATGGTCGACGGTGTGCTGGCCGGCGCCGAGGAACGGGCGCACGCGGCGGCGCCGGGCGTGACCGTCACCCGGTCGGTGGTGGCCGGGGAGGCGCTGGAGGTGATGGAGATCGAATCGCGGTCGGCGTCCTTGGCCGTCGTCGGCAGCCGGGGGCTGAGCGGCTTCTCGGGATTGCTGGTGGGCTCGACCGCGGTACACCTGGCCGCACATGGCCACTGCCCGCTGATGGTGGTGCGAGGCCGCCCCGATCCGGCCGGAGCGGTGCTGCTGGCCGTGGACGGCTCCGATGCCGGTGGCGCGGCGGTGGAGTTCGCGTTCGCCGAGGCCGCCCTGCGCGGGGTGCCGCTGGTGGCCCTGCACGTCTGGAACACCTGGAGCGAGCGCGCCTACGAAGGCCCCGGCGACCCCCTCAACGCCATGGTGGTGGATATCGAACGGCTCCGTGAGGCCGAGCAGAGCCTGTTGGACGAGACGGTCGCCACCTGCCAGAAGGAGTTCCCTCAGGTCACGGTGGAGCGCCGTCTGGAGCGTTCCCGGATCCGCCCGGCACTGATCGAGGCCAGCCGCGACGCTCAACTGGTGGTGGCCGGCGCCCGGGGACACGGTGGCTTCACCGGCCTGCTGCTCGGCTCGGTCAGCCAGGCCCTGCTGCACCACGCCCACTGCCCCGTCACCGTGGTCCGCGGCCAGGAATGACGCTGCCTCAGCAGACCACGACCGAGGGCAGCGCTCTGCCGGTACCGGGGGGCCCGCAGCGGGATGCCCATCGACGCGACGCCGCCGACGTGGCGGGCTCGCTCGCAGTGGTTCCGGCCCTTGGCCTGACCACTGCGGCGCCGAACGGCGGGCCGACGCCTGGGGAGCCGACGAACTCGCCGAGCCGGTACGCCGGCCGCAGTGGCTGCGTCTGCTGGAACGGACCTGCACGACGCGCTGCTGCCGTTCGCGCTGTGCAACGACGCCCGCCTCACTCCGGAGGGCATCATCGGAGACCCGACCGAAGCTGCCCTGGTGGTCCTCGCTGTCAAAGCAGGCATCGACGTCGACCTGCGCGCGCACATGACGCGTACGGTCGCGCGGCAGCCCGTACGGAAGCCCCGACGCTCGCACGCGTGACGGTTCGGGGGAGAGCCGGACCCGGCCGAGCGGCACCTCCAGCCCGGCGAGGCGGGGGCCGTCCACGTTCCGCGCCACCGATCCCATCCGGCCGCATTGGTCCGGACCGCAGCGGGCTGCCTGCTACCGTCGGCCGTGAAGATCGCGGCGACGGTGAAATGGGGTAGCGCGATGATCGGCAACAGCACAGGGCGGGCATTCATAGGGTCGTTCACCTCGGCGGGCGGGCGCGGCATCACCGCCGCCGCCGTGGACCGGGACACCGGCGCGCTGACCGTGCTCGGATCCACGGACGCCGTACCCGACCCCTCCTTCCTCGCGGCCGGCCCCCGAGCGGGCGGCACGGTCCTGTACGCGGTCGGCGAGAGCGCCCCGGGTGTCGCCGCCGCCTTCGCCCTCGACGAGGACGTACCGGCCCTCCTGGGCCCCGTACGGTCCGTCGACGGCGATGCGCCCACGCACCTCGCGCTCGCCGCGAACCACTTGGTCACGGCCAACTACACCTCCGGCAGCGTCACCGCCCTCCCGGTCCTCGCCGACGGCTCGCTGGGGGCCGCGACCTCGGTGCTCCGGCACGAGGGCAGCGGCCCGGACACCGGCCGCCAGGAAGCCCCTCACGCCCACCAGGTGCTCGCCGACCCCTCCGGGAACTGGGTGGTCAGCGTGGACCTCGGCACCGACTCCGTACACGTCTGCGCCCTGGATCCCGCCACCGGCGCCCTGCGACCGCACGGCGAGACCGCTCTGCGCCCGGGCACCGGCCCGCGCCATCTGGCCTTCCATCCCTCGGGCTCCCTCGCCTACGTCCTGGGCGAGCTGGAGCCGACCCTCACCGTGTGCCGCTGGGACGCGGCGACGGGCCGCCTCGACGTGCTCGGGGAGACGCCGGTGCTGCCCGAACACGAGGCGGCCGAGGACGCGGCGCGCACCTACCCGTCCGAGGTGGTCGTCGGGCACGACGGACGCTTCCTGTGGACCGCCAACCGGGGGCACGACAGCATCTCCGTGCTCACCCTCGACGAGAGCGGCGAGAAGGTCTCCCTGGTGGCCACCGTCGGCTGCGGCGGCCGCCGGCCGCGCGACCTCACCCTCGACCCGAGCGGTCAGTGGCTGTACGCGGCCAACGAGCACTCCGGGAACGTCAGCTGGTTCGCCGTGGACGCCGAGACGGGCGTCCCGCGGCACGCGGGCTCCGTCGAGGTCCCCGCGGCCTCCTGCGTCGTCCTCGTCTGAAAACGGCGCCCTGGGGGGCACGGCCGCCCGGACGGCGCGGCAGCCCCGGACAGCATGACGGGCCCGGACCGGAGAATTCCTCCGGTCCGGGCCCGTCATGCTGTCCGGCTTCCCGAGCCGCCGCCCGCCGGCGACGGCGTCCGGTCAGTGGGCCTGAGCTCCCTGGGCGCCCTGCGGCGTCGCCGGCGTGATGCCCAGCGTCGTGGCGTACAGGGACAGCACGAGCTTGCCGATCGCCGGGTAGGCGCCCAGCGGCTCGGCCGTCGCGCAGCCCGCCTCCTTCGCGGCGGCGTCCAGCAGGCCGGGGTCGACCTCCGGGCCCACCAGGTACGGCGCCAGCGCCAGCTGCGCGGAGCCGGAGCCCTGGAGCTGCTCCGCGATCGAGGCGACCGAGCCCTCGACGTCCAGCGCGGCGGCCATCACCGGCACGGCGAGCCGGGCGGCCAGCAGCATGCCGGTGATCCCGGCGGCCCGCACGGCCTCCTCGCCGCCCACGGTGGCCAGCACGATGCCGTCGGCGGCGGTGGCGACGGTGAACAGCCTGGCGCGGTCGGCGCGCGCCAGACCGGCCTCCGACAGCCGTACGTGCAGGGCCTCGGCGAGCAGCGGGTGCGGGCCGAGCACATCGGTCAGCTCTGCCTGCGTACCGCTGTCCATCACGGCCTGCCGTATCCGCCGGATCAGCGCGCTGTCGGGACCCGCGAGCAGCGGGACCACGACGGCGGGCGGACCTGCGGGCTCGGCGACCTCACGCCCGGCGGCGACGGCCTGCTCGAAGCGCGCGACGCGCTCGGCGGCGGTGTGGGCGAGAACGGAGGCAAGGGTCGGGTACTCGGCATCGTCGCCGTCGAGGTAGCCGATCCGGCCGTTGAGGCCGGGCAGCTCGGAACGGGCGATGCTGATCACTTCTTCGGCGAGGCTGCGCGTGGCCGAAGAAGGGGTACCGGGAACGGCGAGAACGAGCGCGGCAGCGCCTTCGGGTGCGACCACGGGCTCCGGGCGGCGGTGCCGTCCGGACTGGCGAGGTCGCGGCATTCGTACAGGCAGGCCGGAAGCGGGCCCAGTGGGGGTGCTCATGGCGCCGCATGCTACTGGTTTTGCCTGCCCCTCTGTTCGGGGAGGGTCCGGTCGAGCGTTAACTATCCGCTTATGTCCGATGAGTGATGTACCGCCGGAGTGTCCCTGTCTGTCGGGTCGTTGCTCCGCTCGGTCTCCGTCCCCCTCCCTCGACGGCCTCCTGTGCGTCACCCCGTCCGGGGATCGTCGCGTACCGCCGTCGCGACCCGCTGTCCGGGCTCGTGCTCCTGGGGCACGAAGAGCATCGTCGGGTGGCGCGGCAAGCGCAGATCCCCTGCTGCCAGGGCCTGCGCGATCCGGAGTGCGCCGGTCAGCGGATCGCCCGCCGCCGACGTCACGCGCGCGCCCGGCAAGAGGTGTGCCAGCTCCTCGCGCAGGGGTGCGAGCAGCGGCTCACCCATCCGGAACAGGCCGCCGGTCAGGGCTACTTCGCCGCACGCGCCGAGCTCGCCGCCCTCGCCGGCCTTCCCGGAGGCCGTCGTGCGCACAGTCGTCGGGCACACGGCCGCCGCCGCCTCGGCGATATGGCCGGCAGCCGCCCGCAGGATGCCGGCGGCGACCGGATCCGCTCCGGCGCACGCCGCCACCTCCGGGGCGAACGAGGCCAGCACGGCCGGCCGGTCGGAGCGCGGATAGAGCAGCCCCGGCAGCGCCTCGGCCGGTCCGAACACGGCCCGCAGCCGGTCCAGCAGCGTGGGGGAGCCGCCACGCCGCCCGTCATGGGCGCGCATCGCCGCGTCCAGCCCGGCTCGGCCGATCCACGCACCGCCACCACTGTCACCCAGAAGATGACCCCAACCGTCGGCCCTGTGCCACTCCGTCAGGTCCGTACCGAGGGCGATCATGCCCGTGCCGCCCGCGACGACCGCCCCGGGGTGCTGTCCCACCGCGCCCGCGTAGGCCGTCACCGCATCGGCGGCCAGCGCCAGCCGGCGTACCCCCAACGCGTCCGCGAGTGCGCCGGGCAGCTCCGCCCGCAGCCGCTCGCCCAGGGTGGCCATGCCGGCGGCCCCGATCGCCAGCGCCGTGACCTCGCCCGTCGGGGCGTCGTCGGGCGCGGAGGCGTCCGCCCGCTCCAGCAACTCCCGGGCGGCGGGCAGCAGCTGGTCCAGCAGATGCCCGGCGTCGATGCCGCCGGGTCCGGTCCGCACCGGCTCGGCGCAGACCGTCGTCGAGAGGGGCCCGGACAGCCCCACCCGGCCGAGCGCCACCCGCAGCCCGGAGCCCCCGGAGTCGATCCCGAGGACATACGCGCCGGGCCCGGCCGGGCTGGTTCCGGCCGGGGCGGGCGACGCCGGGGGGCGGGTCACGGAAGCCGCCAGTCCACCGGCTGAGCCCCTTGGCGCTCCAGCAGTTCGTTGACTCGGCTGAACGGCCGCGAGCCGAAGAAGCCCCGGTCCGCGGACATGGGAGAGGGGTGCGAGGACTCGATCGCGGGGAAGTCGCCCAGCAACGGGCGCAGATTGCGGGCATCGCGCCCCCAGAGCGCCGACACCAGAGGAGTGCCCCGGGCCACCAGCGCCTTGATGGCCTGCTCGGTCACCTCTTCCCAGCCCTTGCCCCGGTGGGCTGCGGGCCGCCGGGGCGCGGTGGTGAGCGCCCTGTTGAGCAGCAGCACCCCCTGCCGCGCCCATGGTGTGAGATCGCCGTTGGCCGGTCTGGGCAGCCCCAGATCCGTGTGCAGCTCCCGGAAGATGTTCTCCAGGCTGCCGGGCAGCGGCCGGACGTCGGGGGCCACCGCGAAGCTCAGCCCGATCGCGTGGCCCGGGGTGGGATACGGATCCTGGCCGACGACGAGCACTCTCACCTCCTCGAACGGCTGCTGGAACGCCCGCAGTACATGAGCCCCGGAGGGCAGGTACGTGCGTCCCGCGGCGATCTCCGCGCGGAGGAAGTCGCCCATAGCGGCGATGCGTTCGGCGACGGGCTCGAGGGCGTCGGCCCACCCCGGCTCGATGATCTCTTTCAACGGTCGTGCTGCCACGGCCCGCACTCTACTGCTGATACGACCACTCCGATCAACCGCCGTCAGCCGAGCGCCACCGCCCGCACGCACAGGACGTCCGGCAGATGCGAGGCGAGCTGCTGCCAGCTGTCCCCGTCGTCCGCGCTGGCGTACAACTCGCCGTTGCGGTTGCCGAAGTAGACCCCGGCGGGATCGGCGTCGTCGGTGCACAGGGCGTCCCGCAGCACCGTGCCGTAGTGCGCCCCGTCCGGCAGGCCCTCGGTGAGCGGCTCCCAGGTGCGGCCCGCGTCGGTCGTACGGAACACCCGGCAGCGGTGCTCCGCCGGGACGCGGTCGGCGTCGGCGTTGATCGGGAAGATGTACGCCGTGTCGCCGCGGTGCGGGTGTGCGGCGGCGGCGAACCCGAAGTCGGAGGGCAGGCCCGCGCCGATGTCGCTCCAGTGGTCGCCGGAGTCGTCGCTTCGGAACACGCCCCAGTGGTTCTGCAGATAGAGCCGGTCCGGGTCGGCCGCGTCCCGGGTGACCTTGTGGACGCACTGGCCGAACTCAGGGTCGGGATCCGGGAGGAAGACCGCGGAGACGCCCTTGTTCGACGGGGCCCAGCTCGCGCCGCCGTCCTTGGTCCGGAACACGCCCGCCGTAGACACGGCGACGGTCACGGCCTTCGCGTCCCGGGGGTCGGTCAGTACGGTGTGCAGCCCCTCGCCGCCGCCCGGCTCCCACCGCGAGCGGGTCGGGTGCTCCCAGAGCGGGCGGACCAGCTCGAACGACTCGCCCCGGTCCTCGGAACGGAACAGCGCGGCCGGCTCCGTGCCCGCGTAGACCACGTCCGGTGCCTCCGGGCCGGCCGGGTGGAGCTGCCAGACGCGCTCCAGCGACGCCCCGGTGGACTTGGGGAACCTCACCGCGGGCTGTCGAGGCTCGACCCAGGTCTCGCCCAGATCGTCGGAGTGGAAGACGGACGGCCCCCAGTGCGCGCTGTCCCCGCCGACCAGGATTCTCGGGGTTTCCCCCCGGGTGTCCACGGCGACAGAGTAGATCGCCTGCGCGTTGAAGTGCGGGCCCGTGATCTCCCAGGCCCCATCGCGTCTGCGGCCGATGAAGAGACCCTTGCGGGTGCCTGCGGTGAGCAGTACGTCGGTCATGGTGCTGAACCTCCCGATACGCCGTTGTGCCGGAACAGTGCCAGTTTGCACCCGACCGCTGACAGTGGCCCGCGCACACGCCCACCGCCCTGGCCGCCCCACCGCCCTGGCCGCCCCCGCCGCCCTTGACCGGTGTCCGGCGGCGGCCCAGGCGTTCGAGAAGGGTGGAAAGCGCCTGCCCTCGCCTGTCGGGAAACGCCCGCTCCGTCGCGCTGGACCGGGGCGACGCCGGCCACCTGGCCGACGCCCGCGTCCACGCCGAACGGCCCGCGGCGCACGGCAGGTTCGACAGGTGTGGCCGCCTCGACGTCTACCGGACCAGACGCCGCCCGGCCGCGCGGACCCGGCCCGCACGGGGCCCGCCCGCGCGTCCCGCCACCGGGTGCTGACATGCTGGCGGAGGCCCGAGGAGAGGCCGCACCGGGGCCGGACGGAGGCCCGGGAACGGTCAGGGGACACCGAGGAGACGACGATGGGCAGCGGGATCACGGACGCCGACGGCCACCCCGTGCCGGTCACGGTCACCGCGGGCGAGGTCGGCCCGGATCCCCGCGTCGGCATCCGGCTCTCGCCCCCGGCCGGCGAGCTCGTCTGGTCCTGCGCCCCCGAGGCGGCCCGCGAGCTGGCCGCCGTACTCCTCCGGGCGGCCGAGGAGACCGAGAACGCGCCGGGGGAGCGCCCCGTCACGGTCATGGCGAACCAACTGCGCCGCGGCGACGTGCGCGACGGCGACCGGGCCATGACCGTGGAGAGCGCCCGGACCGACGGCTCCACGGTCCACGTCACCTGGAGGTCCGGCGCCGGCCGCAGCTGGACCCAGGCGTACGCCGCCGATACGGCCATCACCCTCAAGCGGCGACGCGCCGGAGGCCGTTGACGCCCCGACGCGCCAGGCCCCCCGCACTGCCGCCACGACCGGCCGCACGGGGTGCGCCGCGCCGGTAGGGTGGCGCGTGATGTTCACCGAACAGGGCCCCGAGCAGGGCCCCACCGTGCGCGAACTGGCCGTCCAGGCGCTCTCCTCGACCGAGCGCGGATACGACCTCCTCGCCCCGAAGTTCGACCGGACGCCCTACCGCACACCCGACCGCGTGCTCGACGCCGTCACCCGGGCGGTGCGCGAGCTCGGCCCCTTCGACACCGGCCTCGACGTCTGCTGCGGCACCGGGGCGGGCGTGGGCGTACTCCGGCGGCTGTGCCGGGAACGGGCGGTCGGGGTCGACTTCAGCGCGGGCATGCTCGCCGAGGCCAAGGCCGCCTTCCCGCCCGGGGGCGAGGGGCCGGACGTGGACTGGGTACGGGCCGACGCCCGCTCGCTGCCCTTCGCGCCCGCCTTCGATCTCGCCCTGAGCTTCGGCGCGTTCGGCCACTTCCTGCCCGCCGAACGCTTCGGCCTCTTCGCCGAGGTGTACGGATCCCTCCGGCCGGGCGGACAGTTCGTCTTCCCGATCGGCGCACCGCCCCCGGTGGGATCGCGCGCCTACTGGTCGCTGTTCGGCTTCGACGCCGCGATGCGGGTGCGCAACGCCCTGTGGCGGCCGCGGTTCATCATGTACTACCGCACGTTCCGGCTCGGCGACGTGCTGGAGGACCTGACACAGGCAGGATTCGTCGTGCGGCTGCTGCCGCTGACCGAACTGGGCCTGCGCCCCGACGGCAGCCCCCGCGCCCGGCTGGTGGTGGCGACCCGGGAGTGAGAGAGCGGGGCGTCGCCCAGCGGTGGATGCGAAAGCGCCGGGTGCCCCTCAGCGGTCCGCGTCCCGGGCCGCCGCCAGCAGCCCAGGCCAGTCGGGAATCTTCACCGGGCCACGCCCCAGCGAACGGCCCAGCTCCGCCTCCGCGCGCTCGATCGACAGCCAGCCGGCCCACTCCACCGGCCGCAGCCCCCACTCCCGGAGCACGGCCAGCGGATCGTCCGCCGCCGTACGCCGCGTCAGCGCGGCGGCGTCCTCCAGGAGCGAGGCCACCGTCTCCTTGGCGCACGAGCGGTTCGATCCGATCACCCCGGTCGGCCCCCGCTTGATCCACCCCGCCACGTACTCACCCGGCGACGGCACTCCGTCCCGCAGCACCCGGCCCGCCACGTGCGGCACCGTGCCGCGCACCGGGTCGAAGGGCAGCCCCGGCAGCTCCACCCCGCGGTAGCCGACGGCCCGCAGGACCAGTTGCGCCTCGACGTCCTCGTACGCGCCGGTGTCCTGGACCCCGCCCGCACCGTCCGGAGCCGTCCGGGCGAACCGCACCCCGGCGACCCGACCGGCGCGCTCCAGCAGTTCCACCGGCCGCAGGAAGAACCGCAGCCGGATCCGGCGCGCGGCCTCGGACCCGCCCGGAGCCGCGCCCGGCGCCCCCTCCGGCACGGTGTCCGCCGTCCCGCCCGCCGACCAGCCGCGCAGGACCGCCAGGTTCCGCCGCACCACGGCGGGCAGCGGGGGCGACCCCGGCAGGCCGTCCGGAGCCGCGTACGCCGGGTCGAGCGCGAGCTCCGCCGGGTCGACGACGACCCGCGCCCCGGGCAGCGCCCCCAGCTCCCGCAGTTCCCTGGTGGTGAACCGGGCCTGGGAGGGGCCCCGTCGGCCCACGATGTGCACATCGCGCACCCGGCTGGCCTCCAGCGCGCTCAGCGCGGCGCGGGGCACGTCGGTGGTCCGCAGTTCGTCGGCGCCGCGCGCCAGGATCCGGGCCACGTCGACCGCCACGTTGCCCACGCCGATCACGACGGCCGAGCGGGCGTCCAGGGCGAACGGGTCGGCGCCGACGTCCGGGTGGGCGCTGTACCAGGAGACGAAGCGGGTGGCGGAGTAGCTGCCCGGCAGACCCTCGCCCGGTACCGCCATCCGGCGGTCCGCCGACGCTCCCACGCAGTAGACGACCGCGTGGTACAGCTCCGCGAGCCGGGCGGGGGAGACCCCACCGGCTCCATCGGCCCCGCCGACGCCGACGTTGCCCACGAAGGTGACCCGCTCGTCCTCCAGCACCGCCCGCAGACTGTTCTGCAGCGACTTGATCTTCTCGTGGTCGGGGGCCACCCCGTACCGCACGAGTCCGTACGGGGTGGGCAGCCGGTCCAGGACGTGCACGCGCACGTCGGGCACGAGCGACTGCTGGAGCAGGGCCTGGGCGGTGTAGACCCCACTGGGACCGGAACCGACGACGGCGACGGAGAGCACGGCGCACCTCTTCCCGGAAGTTCCTTCCAGGATGGCACCGAAGGGCGGATCGGGGCAGTGGACGGGCTCAGGTCATCAGCGACCGCATCCGGTTGATCTCCACGGTCTGCTGGGCGACGACGTCGCTCGCCATCTCCTCGACGATGACGTCGTTCCCCTCGGTCAGCGCCTCCGTGGCCATGGTGATCGCCCCCTGGTGGTGGGTGATCATCAGCTCCAGGAAGAACTTGTCGAAGGCCTTGCCCTCGGCGGCGCGCAGCTTTTTCAGCTGGGCGTCGGTCGCCATACCGGGCATCCCGGTGTGGTCGTGGTGCTGCTTGCGCTTGTCGCCGCCGTTCCTTTTCAGCCATCCCTCCATCGCGCCGATCTCCGGCTTCTGACCGGCCGATATGCGCTCGGCGAGCCGCTTGACGGTGGAGGAGGAGGCCCGTTCCGGGACGAGTTCGGTCATCACGAGCGCCTGCCCGTGGTGCTCGATCATCATCTGCGCGTAGCGGAAGTCCGCGGAGTTGGCGGTGTCCTGACCGGCCTCCTCGACGGCCTCCTCGGCGGAGAGCGTCCGGGCGGGCTCGCCCGGTCTGCCGGGCGCGACCACGCCCGGACCGGCGTCCTTGGCCTTGTCCGACGTTCCGTCACCGCTGTCCGCGTCACAGGCTCCCAGGACGAGCACGGCGGCAACCGCCGTCGCCGCGAGAGCGGTTGAGCGCAGAGCTGCGGACCGGCGATGGATCAACACGGCGACCTCCTGTGCCACATGGTTTGTTGCAGACCGTCCTGACACGCTTCCACCGGCCGAAGATCAAAGACTTTCATTACGTCTGTGTTGCCATCTGTTGATGTGTACATGGGAGGGACGATACTGCCGGGGGTTCATGAACCGTTCGCGACCTCGAACGGATACAAGGGAGGACGCAGTGACCTCGTTGCACACCACCCGCGTGCGGCGCAGACGTCTGGGCGCGGTGGCAGCCGCAGCCGGACTGCTCGCCACGCTGCTGACGGCCACCACAGCGGCCGCGACCCCCGACCCGGGCGACGCCCCGGCCGACCGCGGTTCCGTCACCAGGAGCGAGCAGGCCGAGGCCAGGGCCGCGATAGCCGGCGGTGACATACCCGGCGTGGACGAGATCGTCCACAGCTCGAACATCAAGCACCTGACGAACGTGCCGAAGGGCGCCCTCCAGGGCACCAACACGGACCTCTCGTTCCAGGGCAAGTACGCCTACGTCGGCAACTACGACGGCTTCGTCATCTACGACATCAGCAAGCCGAAGAAGCCCAGGACGGTCTCCCAGGTCCTCTGCCCCGGCTCGCAGAACGACATCTCGGTCTCCGGGAACCTGCTGTTCCTGTCGACGGACTCCTCGCGCAGCGACGACTCCTGCTCCAGCACCTCCCAGCCCGCCACGGAGAAGTCCTCCTGGGAGGGCATGAAGATCTTCGACATCAGCAACAAGCGGCAGCCGAAGTACATCGCCGCCGTGGAGACCGCCTGCGGTTCCCACACGCACACCCTGGTGCCGGACGGCAAGAAGAACGTGTACGTGTACGTCTCCTCGTACTCGCCCAACGAGACGTTCCCGGACTGCCGGCCGCCGCACGACGGGATCTCCATCATCAAGGTGCCGGTCAAGGCGCCCCAGAAGGCCCGGATCGTCAACTTCCCGGTGCTCTTCCCGGACGGCGGCAACCCGGGTGCGCCGGAGAACCCGGGCGTCTCCAAGACGACGGGCTGCCACGACATCACGGTGCTGCCGTCCAGAAACCTCGCGGCCGGAGCCTGCATGGGTGACGGTCTGCTGTTCTCCATCGAGGACCCGGAGCGGCCGAAGATCATCGACCGGGTGCAGGACAACGTGAACTTCGCGTTCTGGCACTCGGCGACCTTCAACCAGGGTGCGAACAAGGTCGTCTTCACCGACGAGCTCGGTGGCGGCGGCGCTGCCACCTGCAACGAGGAGATCGGTCCCGAGCGGGGCGCCGACGGCATCTACGACATCGTCGGCGAGGGCGACGAGCGCAAGCTGGTCTTCCGCAGCTACTTCAAGATCGACCGTCACCAGGCCGACGCCGAGGTCTGCGTCGCCCACAACGGCTCGATCATCCCGGTTAAGGGCCGCGACCTGATGGTCCAGGCCTGGTACCAGGGCGGCATCTCCGTATGGGACTTCACCGACTCGGCCAAGCCCGAGGAGATCGCCTTCTTCGAGCGCGGCCCGGTCACCCTCGACCAGGTCACCACGGCCGGCCCCTGGTCGGCGTACTACTACAACGGCCACATCTACTCCAGCGACATCGCCAAGGGCTTCGACGTGCTGAAGCTCGACGACAAGCGCACCGACCCGGCCAAGCGGGTCAAGCTGGACGAGCTCAACGTGCAGACGCAGCCGGACTACTTCGACCGCTGATCCGTCAGCGGTTCCCGTAGCCGACGCGTCACGCATTCCGGGGCCGGTGTCTCCCGGGCGGTCATCCGCCCGTGCGGCACCGGCCCCGGTGCGTGTGGAGCCGGAAATTCATTGACCGATGAGCCGGGTGGGGACATGCTGGATCCCTGCGACGGCGGACTCGACAACTCCGGTCCCCGGCGCGGTCCGCGGCCGTGTCCCACGTGGCACGCCGAGGGTGCGCCCGGATCCGGCGACGCGGGGGATCGCCGGATCGGGCGCGATCTCCGCTCCCGCCTTCGGCGTGGGCGCCGGGGGTGCGACGGTCAGGCGGCGGCGCGGGCGCTCCCGCCGGTCGCGGCGGCCCACTCCACCAGCAGCCGCTGGTACTCCGCCTCGTCCTGTGGCGTCAGAGACCCGCCGGAACGCTGCCACAGGTCGCGGATCTCCGCGTTGACCTCGGCTGCGGAACGGGCGGACACGGGCGACGACATCGGGGACATGTCCACCAGGCTACGGCCACGAGCGGCTGTCCTTACCCTTTCCGCGGCGGGATATGCCTCACACCCCGGCCCGATTTTCCTTTTCCGCTGTGGGCTTCAGCGTGGGACCAGCCCCAGCGAACGCAGGCCGTCGGGCCGGTCCGGCACCGGCAGATGGTCCACGAACCGGACCTCGCAGCCCAGGGCCGCCGCGCCCCCGTCCGCCCTCCGGTCGTCACCGACCATGACCACGTCCGCCGGATCCCTGCCGATCAGCGAGCAGCCGATACGGAACAGTCCCGCGGCGGGCTTCCGGAGCCCGTGCTCGAAGGACAGGACATAGGCGTCGACCAGGGCGTCGAGCCCGTGGGCGCGGAAGACCGGGCGCAGGTCCCAGCCGATGTTGCTGACCACGCCGACCGCGACACCCGCCCTCCGCAGCTCCGCCAGCACCTCGGCGGCGTCCGGGTAGGGCTGCCAGGCCTCCGGCCGCATATGGCGGTCGTACAGCGCGTCGTACAGCCCCGGATCGGGCAGGGCGACGCCCCGGGCCAGACCGGTGTACGCCTCGCGGTGCAGGGCGGCGCTCAGATCCCGGCGCGCCATGGCGTCGGTCAGCCGCTCCGGGACCCGGACCGGAGGCGGGCCGCCCGGGAGAGCGCCGGCCGCCGTGAGCCCGCTCACGTACCGCTCGAAATCCTCCGGGGTGACGTCGACGCCCTCCTCGCGCAGGACAGCGGCGAACCAGTCCCGGACGGGCTCGATACGGAACAGGGTTCCCGAGAAGTCGAACAGCACGCCCTTGACCACCATGGGGGCGATCCTTCCCGGTCCGTCCCCGCGCCGGCAAGAGCGCCCTTCTCAGGTCCCGGACCCGCGGGGGCCGGTTCCCTCCTCCGCCGGAGCCCGGGCCGCCGCGTACCGGGCGTACCCGGCGGTGCTCAACGCCACCACGGCCACCCCCAGCAGCGCACCGCCCACCACATCCGTCAGCCAGTGCACCCCCAGATACACCCGGGTCACCGCCACACCGACCGCCGAGACCACCGCCACGGCCAGCGCCGCGCCCCGGGCGCCGGGGCCCGCACCGTACAGCCGCAGCACCCAGACGAGCAGCCCGCAGCTCACGACGGCCGTCATGGCGTGCCCGGAGGGGAAGGCGGCGTAGTGGGCCGCGTCCACCGGATCGGGCCACCGTGGGCGCTCCCGGTCCACGGCGGCCTTCAGCCCCTGCTGGAGGAGGGAGGTGAGCAGGCTCGTCGCGGCCACCCAGAGGGCGAGCGTGCGATCGCCCCGCCACCACAGGGCGACCACGGCCATCGCGATCAGGGCGCGCATGGTCCAGGGATCCCACACCCAGTCCGTCAGTACCCGGTTCACCTGGACCAGACGGGGATCGGTCACCGCGTGCCGGTGCAGCGCGTCGGCCACCGTCCTGTCCAGGGACATCAGTGGCGACCAGCGCGCCGCCACCAGCACGAGCAGCACCACGGACGCGGCGACGACGGCTCCGGTCCACCGGGCGGCCGCGGTGCGGGGGGAGCGATCCGGCGAGCGGGGGAGGGGGGAGCGGTTCGGTGAGCGGGGGAGGGGGGAGGGCATGGGGCGATCCTCGCGGAGGACACCGCCCGATGGCCAACCCCGCGCCCGAGCCGGTTCCCCGCGAGCCGACGACTACCCCAGTGCGCGGAGCCCCGGGACGAAGGTCACGATCACCGGGATGACCGGCACCAGTGCGGCGGCGGCCGTCAGCCGGAGCCTGCGGCCCGCCGTCAGCCGGTCGACCGGGGCCAGCAACCGGTTTACCCGGAGGGGCACTTGGGCCTGCGGGGTGGGGCAGGGGCCGAACACCCCACGGTCCTCGTTGAGTCCGACCAGGGCGAGTGCGGTCGTCAGCCGGCCGAAGCGGCGTGACGCCACGTCGTCGGCGGCCAGTTCGACCAGTCGGTGCATCTCGTCGCGGAACGCGGCGAACACCGGGATCTGCGGGAAACCGATGGCCAGCGCCGACGAGCAGTGCAGCAACCAGTCGTGCCGGGCCTGTGCGTGCCCCTGTTCATGGGCGAGCACCGCGTCGAGCTGACGGCCCTTCAGGCGGCCCAGCGCGGCGGTGGTGATGACGAGTTGCGGAGCCGTGCCGGGCAGCCACCAGGCATCGGGGCGCTCGCCCTCCAGCACCACGAGACGGTCGGCGCCGGGCTCCTCGCCAGGCATCAGCGGGGCACGCACCAGCAGTTCCGCCCGACGCTGCCTGCGGCGACGCCGCGCCCGCCGGATCTCCCGCAGGAGCATCGCCCCGGTCCACAGCCCGCCCAGCGCCAGCAGCACCGCGATGACCGCCGACCACGGCCCGTACGCCGCCAGGGCGTACGCCTCGACGACGGCGTGCGGGGCGGGGGCGAAGACATGGCCGCGCACCGCCTGCCAGGCGGCGGCCGCGCTCAACGTCATCGACAGCGCGAACGACAGGAGCACCCCGGCCACCACGCACTGCCAGACCCACAGGGCCACGACCGGCTCGCGCTCCGGCCACCGGGCGCGCGCCATCAGGCGCGGGGTCACCAGGGCGGTCAGTGCACCGAGCAGCAGCAGCGCGAGGGAGACCAGCATGGCTTCAGCTTAGGAGGGGCGGGCCGGCCGGGGTATGGCCTCGACCGGCAAGTGACGTAGGCCACGGCTAGGCGGGGGTTCTGTCCCACTTCCTGTCTCACAGGGTGAGCAGCATGACGAACATGCCGATGCCCATCGTCAGTCGGCAGGCCGTCGTGAGCTCGGGCCGGCCGTCCATACCGCCTCCGAAACCCTGCGGGCCCCGGCCTGGGACGCCCGTGCCGCCGGCCGCGGCCACGACGGTCCCGGGCAGCAGACGGCCGGCCGAGCCCAGCACGTAGAACGTGTAGTAGACGAGCAGCGCCCCGGTCAGCAGGGGTATGCCTCCGGCTCCTCCGCCCGCCCCGTGCCCGGCATGCCCGCCCCCGCCGCTCCCCGTGACCGCCGGGGCCATCGCCACGGCCATGTAGACCATGGCCAGCGAGCCGACCAGGTGGTGCCGGTGGTGGCCGCCGCGCAGGGCGGGCCGCAGCGCGCGCAGCGCCGCCGCGCCGAACAGCACCGCGTACACCGCCCAGGCCCAGTCCGGGGGCGGCAGCGCCGCCGCGGGAACGGCCATCGCCGCCATGCCGAAGCCCATGAGCGCCTCCGAGCGCGCGGTGCGGCGCTCCTGCGGCGTCCCCGCGCGGGTACGCAGCAGGCAGTAGGCGCCGCTCACCGCGCACAACGCCACCAGCAGCCAGCCGGTCAGGGCCCCTCCGTGCACGCGCGCCTCCCCCGGTCGGACGTACGCACTGTTACGGGTCGACCCATCGATGCCCGGGCGGCCGCCGCCGAACCCGGCGCATGGGGGTGTGAAGGGGGTGCGTCCGGGGCTCGCCGGGAGCGCTCCAGGTCGCGCTACTCTCGACCGCACGCGCGACGGCGGAGACCGCGACCGTATGCGCGGCAGCGGAGAAACACGTACGGCAGCAGAGAAACGGAGCGCCCCACCATGGACACCGCCACGCCCCCCGACGCGGCCCGGCTGACCTTCCGCGACGCGACCGAGGACGACGTCCCGGCGCTGCTGGGCCTGATCGAGTCCGCCTACCGCGGTGACTCCAGCCGCACCGGCTGGACCACCGAGGCCGACATCCTCCAGGGGCAGCGGACCGACGAACAAGGGGTGCGCGAGGTCCTCGACGCTCCGGCGGGCAGGCTCCTCGCGGTCGAGCGCGGTGGTGAGCTCGTCGCCTGCTGCCAGCTCGAACACCGAGGCGAAGCCGCCTACTTCGGCATGTTCGCGGTCCGGCCCGGGCTCCAGGGCGGCGGACTCGGCAAGTTGATCATCGCGGAGGCGGAGCGCGCCGCCAGGGAGACCTGGGGCGTCGGCGAGATGCACATGACGGTGATCTCGGTGCGCGAGGACCTGATCGCCTGGTACGAGCGCCGCGGCTACCGCCGTACGGGACAGCTCACCCCGTTCCCGTACGGCGACGAGCGCTTCGGCATCCCGCAGCGCGACGACCTGGCCTTCGAACTGCTCGTCAAGAACATCGGGGCCGGCGCCTGAGGGCGCCCGCCCTCAGGCGGTGAAGCGCCCGGTACGGCGGATCTCGGGGAAGTCGGTCGTCGCGCCGTCCAGACCCAGGGCCCGGGCGAGGCGTAGTTGGTCCTGGGTGTTCACCACCCAGCCGATTACCTTCACGCTCTCGGAGTGCGCCTGCTCCACGACCTCCAGGGTGAGGCGGCGGATGTTCAGCGCGAGCGTCGCAGCGCCCGCCGCCTTCGCCCGGTCCACCACGTCCGCGCCCCAGCGGCTGGCGATGAGCACCGTGCGTACGCCGGGCACCAGCCGGGCGATCTCGGTGACGGCCTCGTCGTGGAACGAGGACACCTCGACCCGGTCGACGAGCTCGCGCTCCCGGATCACGTCCGCCAGCGCGCGGGCCGCCGCCACGTCCTTGATCTCCGCCTGGAGCGGGGAGGACACGGCCTCCAGGACTTCTTCGAAGACAGGGATCCGCTCGCCCTGTCCTGCGTCGAGCTCGCGCAGCTCCGCCAGGGTCTTGGCCGCGACGGGCCCGGTCCCGTCCGTCGTGCGGTCCACGTCCGCGTCGTGCATCACGGCGAGCGCGCCGTCCTTGCTGAGGTGGAGGTCCAGTTCGATGGCGTCCATCCCGGACGCCTCGGCGCGGACGAAGGAGCGCAGGGTGTTCTCGGGCTCCACGCCCATCACTCCGCGATGACCCAGGGTGAGAAATGACAAGGCGACCTCGTTTCCGTCGGCGGGGACCCGTCGACTGCTCCTGCCCGCGCGGAGGTTCGGCAATGCGGCACTGGGGAGGGTAGCGGCCCCGGCCCGCGATGTCCCCCGTCGTGCGGGGCCGGTCGCCCGTGCCGGGGAAAGGCTGTCGGAACTGTGTGCCTACCCGGGATGTGACAGGAAAAACAGCGGTGACCATGGGGGTTACGCAGGATAATTTCCAGGCTCCCACTTGTCGGGAGGAGCCCTGCACGGCTACGGTGAAGCCACGCGAGGTTCTCCCGTGGAGGAAGTGTTATGACGGAAATTCTTGTGCACGACGCCATCGACGGCGCGATAGCTACGGCCCAGCGGGTGGTCGAGCACCCGGCCTGGCCTGTGCTCAAGGGTGCCGTCGAGGAGATCCGCCCCTGGCAGTCCAAGGACGGATCCATCGACTTCGAGGCCGAGGGCGCCCCGTCCCCGGCCGCCGTCGAACAGGTACTCGACCGGGTGATCGCAGCGGTCGAGGAGCTCTCCCCGCTCCTCCCGCACGACGTCGCCTACCACCGTGCGCTCGTCACCGACCTGCGCCGCTGGGCCGCCGACGGCTTCCGCGTCCCCGACTTCCTGGACTCGCTGCTCGCCTTCCAGCCCGCGAAGGACCGGACGGACGGCCTCCAGCACCTCGTCGTCTTCGCGATGTACACGCAGAACGGCAACCCCGACCGCAACCTCGAAGCGGTCGTCCTCAAGATGGTCTGGCCCGAGTGGCTCGCCGACCTGGAGGCGACCCGCTACGACAACCCGCTCTTCTGCGGCATCACCTTCGAGGACTTCACCGCCGGGTACGACACCAACTCCGCGGTGCTCTTCCCGGAGACCATCGCCGTGCGAGAGGCCCCCGAGCGCTTCAGCTGGGGCGGCATCTTCTGCGACCGCGAGGCCGCCCGCTTCCGCCGCGTCACCGAGGCCTCCGTCGACCTGCTCGGTCTGGAGCTGCCGGACGACATCCGCGAGATGATCGGCGACCAGCAGCGCTGCGAGCAGGCGTTCGTCCTGTGGGACATGATCCACGACCGCACCCACAGCCACGGTGACCTGCCGTTCGACCCGTTCATGATCAAGCAGCGCCAGCCGTTCTGGATGTACGGCCTGGAGGAGCTGCGCTGCGACCTCACCGCCTTCAAGGAGGCCGTGAAACTGGAGTCCGAGGGCAACGCCCACGGCCGTGACGTGCAGTACGCGGTGCTCTTCGACCGGATGTTCCGCTTCCCCGTCTCCGGCGAGCGTGTCCGCAACTACGACGGCCTCGGCGGCCAGCTGCTCTTCGCGTACCTCCACAAGCACGACGTCGTCCGCTGGACCGACAACACCCTGAAGATCGACTGGGACCGTGCCCCGCAGGTCACCAACCAGCTCTGCGCCGAGATCGAGAAGCTCTACCGCGACGGCATCGACCGCCCCAAGCTGGTCCACTGGTTCGCCGCGTACGACCTGGTCTCCACCTACCTCGCCCCGCACCCGGGATCCCGCTGGGCCAAGGGCCCCGACGCCCTGGACCTCACACTTCCCCCTCGCAAGCTCGTCGACGACGTGCTTCCGGACGAGTTTCCCCTGAGCATGTTCTATGAGGCGCTCGCCAAGAAGCTGAAGCATGTGATTGCCTCCACCAAGGGAATCACCGCGGCGAACGACGAGCGGGCAGCCGCGTGAACCATTCTCCCGAGGAGGCGGTGGCCATGAACGGAAAAGGCACGGGCGAGGGGACCGGTGTGCTTGAGGGAGCCGTGGTCGCGGTCGCCGGAGCGGCCGGTCCCGCCGGCCGCGCGACACTGCTGCGGCTCGCCGAGGCGGGCGCGACGGTCGTCGGCTGCGACGCCAACCCCGAGCGGCTCGCCGAGGCGGTGGACGCCGCCCGGTACGCCCACGGGGGCGCGACCGTCACCGGCGAGACCGTCGACCTGCTCGACCTCGACGCCACCCGGGACTGGGCCAAGCGCACCGAGGCGGAGTTCGGCCGCATCGACGGCCTGGTCCACCTCGTCGGCGGCTGGCGCGGCAGCCCGTCGTTCCAGGAGACCGTCCTGTCCGACTGGGACGCCCTGGAGAAGCTGCTCATCCGCACCGTCCAGTCGACCTCGCTGGCCTTCCAGGAAGGCCTCCAGCGCAGCGACCGGGGCCGTTATCTCCTGATCAGCGCCGCCGGCGCCGGCAAGCCCACAGCCGGCAACGCCGCGTACTCCTCCGCCAAGGCCGCCGCCGAGGCGTGGACCCTCGCGCTCGGCGACGCCTTCCGTAAAGCGGGGGGCGAGGAAGGGCCCGCGGCCGCTGCTGCGATCCTGGTGGTCAAGGCACTGGTGAACGACGCCATGCGCGCCGAGCGCCCGAATGCGAAGTTCGCGGGCTTCACCGACGTCACGGAGCTGGCCGAGGCCATCGCCGGCGTCTGGGACGAGCCCGCCTCCGAAGTGAACGGAAAGCGCCTGTGGCTGACCCCGCAAACGTGAGGACCGACGCGCGTCGTCACCACGATCCGCAGGTACGCGGCTTCGCCAGTGACAACTACGCCGGCGCGCACCCGGAGGTTCTCGCGGCCATCGCCCTCGCCAACGGCGGCCACCAGGTCGCCTACGGCGAGGACGACTACACCGGTCACCTCCAGCGGATCATGCACAGCCACTTCGGCCCCACCGCCGAGGCCTTCCCGGTCTTCAACGGCACGGGCGCCAACGTGGTCGCCCTCCAGGCGCTCACCGACCGCTGGGGAGCGGTCATCTGCGCCGAGTCCGCGCACATCAACGTGGACGAGGGCGGCGCACCCGAGCGGATGGGCGGCCTCAAGCTCCTGACCGTACCCACGCCCGACGGCAAGCTCACCCCCGAGCTCATCGACCGGCAGGCGTTCGGCTGGGACGACGAGCACCGGGCCATGCCGCAGGTGGTCTCGATCACCCAGAACACCGAGCTGGGCACCGTCTACACCCCCGACGAGATCCGCGCCATCTGTGACCACGCCCACGAGCGCGGCATGAAGGTGCACCTCGACGGGGCCCGGATAGCCAACGCCGCCGCCTCCCTGGACGTGCCGATGCGGACGTTCACCAACACGGTCGGCGTCGACGTGCTGTCCTTCGGCGGAACGAAGAACGGCGCGCTCTTCGGCGAGGCCGTCGTCGTGCTGAATCCGGACGCGGTCCGGGCGATGAAGCATCTGCGCAAGCTCTCCATGCAGCTCGCCTCCAAGATGCGCTTCGTCTCGGTCCAGCTGGAGGCGCTGCTCGCCAAGGACCTGTGGCTGCGCAACGCCCGGCACGCCAATGCCATGGCCCAGCGGCTCGCCGAGGGTGTCCGGGCGATCGACGGGGTGGAGATCCTCTACCCGGTCCAGGCCAACGCCGTGTTCGCCCGGCTGCCGCACGCGGTCAGCGAGCGGCTCCAGCAGCGCTTCCGCTTCTACTTCTGGGACGAGGCCGCCGGGGACGTCCGCTGGATGTGCGCGTTCGACACCGGCGAGGACGACGTCGACGCCTTCCTCCAGGCGCTCAAGGAAGAAATGGCGCGATAGCGCGATCCATGCATGACTGTGCGGCCGACCGGGAATCGATGGACTTCCGGTCGGCCGCTTCGTACGTTCTCCGATCATGGAGCTGACACAGCAGTCCCCGGATCTCGGCGGGTATCCGGCCGCCGACGAGGCCATCGATCACGAGCATCCCGTCGTGAGGAAAACGGCGACGACCTGATGCGCGAGGCCGACGACGCATACTCATACACCCGCACCGCCTTCGAGTTCGTCCGCGACGTCATTTCGCACTCCGCCGACTCGGGCGATCCGCGCGTACCCTGGCGCGCCTCCGACGTCCTCGCCACCCGCAACGGCATCTGCTACGCCAAGTCCGTCGCGCTCACCGCGCTGCTTCGGGCCCGCGGCGTCCCGGCCGGGCTCTGCTGCCAGCGGCTCACCGGCGACGGGACGCACCCGGTGGTCCACGGCCTGGTCGCGCTGCGCCTCCCCGGCCACGACCGCTGGGTGAGGGTGGACCCCCGTGGCAACGGGCCGGGCATCGACGCGCAGTTCTCCCCGGAGAAGGAGCGGCTGGCGTGGGCGGTACGCGAAGAGTTCAATGAAATCGACTATCCAGTAGTCTATGCCGCACCACCCGAGGTGATCCTCCCAGCGCTGAGGGGTGGGAGCTCTGGCAGAACCTCCCCGTCGGCCTCTGAACCACCCGGCACCCCGTACCACCGCACCCGAGCCACCGCACCCAGTAAGGCAGCAAGGCAGACGATGACCCTCACGCTCACCGTGTCCGACGAGGTGCGAGCGATCGCACCGGGCTTCACCCACCTCGCCGTCGAGGCGCACGGCCTGGTCAACGGACCCAGCGACCCCCGCAGCGCCGCCCTGCTGGACGCCGCCGCCCGCAGGCTCGCCGAGCGCCTGGACGGCCGCGCCCCGCACGAGGACCCGCGCATCGCGGCCTGGCGCGAGATCTACACGGCGTTCGGAGCCAAGCCCTCCCGCACCCGCAACTCCGCCGAGGCGCTCGCCCGGCGCGCCCTCGCCGACGGCGGCCTGCCCCGCATCAACCTGCTGGTCGACGCCTACAACGCGATCAGCGTCGCCCACCTCGTCCCGGTCGGCGGCGAGGACACCGACCACATCAAGGGCGGGATGCGGCTGATCCGCGCGACGGGCGACGAGCCGTTCCCCACCGTCGCCGGCGGCGAGGAGAGCGTGGAGCACCCCGAGCCCGGCGAAGTCGTCTGGTGCGACGACGAGGGCGTCACCTGCCGCCGCTGGAACTGGCGCCAGGGCGTGCGGACCCGGCTCACCGAGGAGTCGGTCAACGCGGTCTTCCTGCTGGAGGGCCTCGCACCCATGACGAACGGCGAGCTCGACGCCGCGGGCGCCGAACTCGCCGCAACCCTGGAGCGGCTGAGTCCCGGGGCGCGGATCACCGTCCACGCACCGCGGTGAAGTGACGGGGCCGCTCCCCCGGGGCGTCCGTCAGCCGAGCTCGCGCACCTCGGCGGGGGTCGGAGCCGTACCGCCGAGATGCGCCGGCACCCACCAGGTGTCGCTCGCGTCCTTCGGGCGCACCGGGTAGGCGCGCTGCGCCGCTTCGAGCAGCTCCTGGACCCCCTCCCGCAGCCGCCGGCTGATGGCACCGGCGTACTGGTCGGAGGGTGCCTCCATGGGCTCGCCGACGCGGATGGTGATGGGGATGTGGCTGCGCTGGAAATTGCGCGGCCGCCCCTTCGTCCAGATCCGCTGCGTGCCCCAGAGCGCCATCGGGATCAGCGGGACCCCGGCCTCCTGGGCGAGCCGCGCGGCACCCGACTTGAAGCTCTTCAGCGTGAACGACTGCGAGATGGTGGCCTCGGGGAACACTCCGACGATCTCCCCGGAACGCAGCGACCGGAGCGCGTGGACGTACGCGTCCTCGCCCTGGTTGCGGTCGACCGGGATGTGCTTCATTCCCCGCATCAGCGGACCGGAGATCTTGTGCCGGAAGACCGATTCCTTCGCCATGAAGCGGACCAGCCGCTTCTGCGGCAGGGCGCCCAGGCCGGTGAAGATGAAGTCGAGGTAGCTGATGTGGTTGCTGACCAGCACAGCACCACCGGTCTTCGGGATGTGCTCCGAACCCTGAGTGTCGATCTTCAGGTCGAGCGCCTTGAACAGGGTGCGAGCGGCGCCGATGACCGGTCGATAGACGAGCTCTGCCATCTGGATGAAGACCCTTCTTCAGTGCCTGGGGAGGGTTCTCCCGGCGGAAGTTACGCAGCCGTAGGTTTTCGGCATTGTGGCGATGGTGCCCCATGCGCGGGCCGGTGGCCAGCCCCGGCGGACGCGGGGCGCGAGATTCTCGTCACGTGCGCGTCCGCCGGGAGCTGCGGGAATGTCCGGGCGGCGACCGGTGCTGACCCCTTACGAAGAGCTCTGATCAGGAGGCACAGGTGGACCGAGGGACGCACGGACAGCGGCTCGACGCATCCCGACTCGGCGCGCAGCTCGGGGAACGCGCGACGCTCGTCCAGTTCTCCAGCGCCTTCTGCCAGCCGTGCCGGGCCACCCGCCGCACGCTCCTCGAGGTGGCCGGAATGGTCGAGGGGGTCGCCCACATCGAGATCGACGCCGAGGCCCACCTCGCGCTCGTGCGCGAGCTGGACATCACGAAGACGCCGACCGTCCTGGTGCTCGACGCCGAGGGCGAGGTGGTCCGCCGGGCGTCCGGTCGGCCCCGCACCGTCGACGTCGTCGCGGCGCTGGGGCACGCCATATGACGGACCGTGACGCATCTCCCACATCTCGGAACGCCCTTGACTGTGCACGCCACGCATCGTCAGTCTGACGTTATGCCGCCAGAACTCCTTCTTCACGGCCGGGCCCATGTGGACCTCGCACGCCATGCGAGTGCGCGTTGTCCGGGTGTCTGAGCACCCACGGACCCGCACGCCACTTCCGCAGAAGGACACGTCCATGACGGCAACGCCCGATCTCGCCCCCGCCCTGACGGTCGCCACGCCCGAACTCTTCCGTTCCGTCTTCCGCCGCCATGCCGCGGGCGTTGCCGTGATCACGGCAACGGGGGAGCGCCCGGTCGGCTTCACCGCCACGTCGCTGACCTCCGTCGCCGCCGAACCCCCGCTGATCTCCTTCGGCGCCGGTACGACGTCCTCCAGCTGGCCCGTGCTGTCCGAGGCCGAGTACGTCGGCGTCCACATACTCGGCGAGCACCAGCGTGAACTGGCCGCGACCTTCGCCCGCAGCGGGGCCGACCGCTTCGGTCCGTCGACCGACTGGAGCAGCGGCCCCGAAGGCGTTCCGCTGCTCGCCGGCGTGTCCGCCTGGCTGGTCTGCCGCGTCGTGAGCCGTGTCCCGGCCGGGGATCACCGCATCGTCATCGCCGAGGTCGTGGCGGGGGCACCCGCCGGAGCCGGCCGCCCGCTGGTCTACCACCAGGGACGGTTCACGGCTCTGCGAGACTGAGGCCACGCACGCACGGGCCCGCCGCGTTGGCAAGGTCACAGTGCACAGCGCTTGCCCAGGGGTGAGCGACTGGGTGTACTGGCGAGTAATATCGGCCTCGGAGCTTCGGTCGTCCTGACCGGATCCGTCCCGACAAGGCGCCTATGCTGCGTGCAACAAGGCAGCCCGGAAATGACGATGCAGTAGGAGAGCCGGCGTGAGCTTGAGGATCGTTGTCTGTGTGAAGTACGTGCCCGACGCGACCGGTGACCGGCGTTTCGCCGATGACCTGACGCTGGACCGT
>NZ_JOEZ01000029.1 GCF_000721175.1 Streptomyces anulatus | reverse complement strand
CGCCGACGCCACCAAGCAACAGCCCGCCGCAGCCACTACCGACAACGGTCAACTGACCAACTCACCGGATAGATCACGAAACCGCACTGGAGTACTAGTGGCTGCCGGTGAGTTCGCCGCTGAGCTTTTTGTGGATCTGGGCGCTCGGGTTGTTCAGGCCGATGATCTCGACGGTCTTGCCGCGCTGGGCGTACTTCGTCTCGATCGCATCCAGGGCGGCCACGGAAGAGGCGTCCCAGATGTGTGCCGCGCTGAGGTCGATGACGACCTTGTCGGGGTCGGTGGCGTAGTTGAACTGTCCGACGAGGTCGTTGGAGGCGAAGAACAGCTCGCCGGTCACGGAGTACACCACCGTACTGCCATCGGGGTCAGTGACCGCGGTGACGCTGGCGAGGTGGGCGACGCGCTTGGCGAAGATCACCATGGCGGTGACGGAGCCGACGACGACACCGATGGCCAGGTTGTCGGTGGCGACTACACAGGCCACGGTGATGACCATGACGACGATCTCGCCGACGGGCATCCGCTTGAGGGTTTTGGGTGCGATGGAGTGCCAGTCGAAGGTCGAGAAGGACACCATCACCATCACGGCGACCAGCGCGGCCATCGGGATGTCGGAGACAACCGGACCGAAGACGATGCACAGCACCATCAGGAACGAACCCGCCAGGAACGTGGAGAGGCGGGTGCGGGCCCCGGACACCTTCACGTTGATCATGGTCTGGCCGATCATGGCGCAGCCGCCCATGCCGCCGAAGAAGCCGGTGACGATGTTGGCGATGCCCTGGCCGATGGACTCCCGGGTCTTGGAGGAGTGGGTGTCTGTGATGTCGTCAACGAGCTTGGCCGTCATCAGCGATTCCATCAGGCCGACCAGCGCCATGGCGAGCGCGTAGGGGGCAATGGTGGTCAGGGTGTCCATCGTGAACGGCACGTCCGGCAGGCCGGGCACGGGCAGCGAGGAGGGCAGCTCGCCCTTGTCGCCCACGGTCGGCACCGCGATCCCGGCCGCGACCGTGATCACAGTGAGGATGACGATCGAGACGAGAGGGGCCGGGATCACCTTGGTGACCTTCGGGAAGAACACCATGAGCGCCAGACCGCCGACGATGAGCGGGTAGACGGGCCAGGGCACGTCGTGCATCTCGGGGACCTGCGCCATGAAGATGAGGATGGCGAGGGCGTTGACGAAGCCGACCATCACCGAGCGCGGCACGAACCGCATCAGCTTCGCGACGCCGAGCGCGCCGAGAATGATCTGGAAGACGCCGGCCAGGATGACAGCGGCGATCAAGTAGCCCAGGCCGTGTTCACGGTTGAGCGGGGCGATGACCAGGGCGATGGCACCGGTCGCAGCGGAGATCATCGCGCGGCGCCCGCCGACGATGGAAATGGTCACGGCCATCGTGAAGGACGCGAACAGGCCGATGGCGGGATCGACTCCCGCGATGATCGAGAAGGAGATCGCCTCGGGGATCAGCGCGAGGGCGACGACGAGGCCGGCCAGGACCTCAGTACGCCAGACCTTTGGGTCGTTCAGCCACTCGGGCTTGAGGCCGCGCAGCCGCGCGGCCGGGGACAGTGCGGACGTAGACAAGAGCAGGTACCTGTCGTGCTCGGCCACACCCGTCGTCGTTGCGGGGCGTGCAGGAGGGCGCCGGAGGGCCGGGGCGGCCATCCGCGGAGCCCGCGTACGGCGGGCTGAAGTTCAGAAGGGCGGCAGGCGCGGGCGGGAGTGCCGCGGGCGCTGCTCGGGGGTGAAGGATCACGGTGGGCAGACGGCGGCGCCGGGCATCATGGGCATGCGCACGCTCTCTCCTGCAGGCATCGGTCTTCGCCGGGGCATCGTCGGCCCCGGCACGGCTGACTGACGGTCACGGGAGCGATCCCGCACCATGAGAGCGGGGACGGCACGGAGCCGACTCCACGATCACATACTCTACCCTAACGTTAGGGTAGAGATCGACGTCGGCCGTCTGTGGCCTCGGTGACAGAAGAGGAAGGGCGCCCGCGTGGGCAGCGAGCACATGCAGATCGGTGAGGTCGCCGTGTGGACCGAGCTGTCCCTGCGCGCCATCCGGCACTATGAGGAGACCGGCCTGGTCATCCCCTCCGCCCGCTCCCAGGGCGGGTTCCGGCTCTACGCCGAGGCCGATGTCGGCCGCCTCATGGTCATCCGCCGGATGAAGCCGCTCGGCTTCACCCTGGATGAAATGCGCGACCTTCTGGCGGCCACAGACCGTCTCGACTCCGATGAGCATCCCGAAGCCGCCGCCGGGCGGGAAGCGTTGCCGGAGCGGGTGCGCGGCTGCGAGCAGGCCGCCGTCCGCAAGGTCGAGGAGCTGCGCGTCCAGCTGGAGCGCGCCGAGGACTTCGCCGCCCTCCGCAACCGGCTGACGGTTGCCGGCTCCGAGAACGCCTTTCCCGCTGACCCGGCCACGCACTCCTGACGCGGCCGCGCGTCACCGGCCTTTCTGTGCCGTGTGGGGCACGTAACCGTGGAGGAAGGCCCTCTACCTGCCAGTCGTTGCCACGGCCGTCCGTCCGGACCAACGGGGCCGGGCCATGAGCTATCACGCCACGATCATGATGGTGGGCAGCATCGCCGTCGCACCGCTCGGCGGCTGGCTGGCCGACGCGTACGGATGGCGTGCCGTGCTCTGGGTGAAGGCGCCCCTGCTCCTCGCCGCCGCCGTCCTCGGACTGGTCGCGGTCCCCTCACGCGCGGGTGGCGCACCCAGCCCCGAGCACGCGGGGCGGGCGCTGGCCGGCGACGTGCTGCTGGTCGGAACGGCGGTCACCGCCGCCCTGCTGGCCATCGAGCAGATCGCGCGCCGCCCCCTGTGGGCAGCAGCCCTTGCCCTCCTCGCGCTCGCCATGGGCGCTGGATGGACCCGCAGCCGTACGTCCCGTCCGGTCCTCGCGCTGGTGCGACGGGGGCAACTGGGCTGGCCCACGCTGGCGCTCATGTTCAACTCCTCGGTCGTCGGCCTGATCACCTTCTCGCTGCCGTTCTTCATCAGCGATGTGATGCACCGCGGCCCTCAGCTCCTGAGCACCGCCTTGGTGTTCTTCATCGCCGCCAGCGCTGTGATCACGCCACTGGCCGGGCTGTTGGCCGACCGCTTCCGCCCTCTGCCGGTGGCGACCTTGGGTGGCGCCACGACGGTAGCGGGCCTGCTCCCGATGCTCACCTTGGCAGCGAATGCGAGCCTGTTCGACCTAGCCTGGCGGATGGCGATACTGGGCGCCGGGATGGCGCTGTTCAACTCGCCGATCATGACCGCCATCCTGGATGCCACCCCCGAGCACCACACCGGGACCACAGGCGGCATCACCAACCTCGCCCGCACTCTGGGGACTGCCCTCGGCCCGGCACTGGCCTGGCCGCGCTGACCCTGGCCGCCTTCGCTGCGCTCCTCGCAGCCAGCAGCACCAGTCGGCATGGATTCTGACCGGAGCGCCAGCGCGGGCCCGCGGGCGGCCCGGTCGGTCGTGGGAGAGCCGGGAAGCATCCGCCGCCCTGCTCGCTCGATGAGTCGAAGGTTCAGGAGGGCCGCGGCCGCCTGCGCGATGCGTTGGCCGACAAGAACACTCGCGCCCGGGCTGGGTGTGCCGACTCATTGCTCCCCATCCGGCCACCGGGGTCTATCCGGTGAGGTTGGCCAGGTAGGAGGTGCAGGGCCCGGTTCCAGTCACTTCCGCGTGAAGACTGCGGGGATGAGAGTCCAGCCCGTGGACCTCGCATCGTGCTGAGTCCTCAGTGACTCCCAGAGACAGCGTTTAGACTCAAGTGGCCCGAACAGCCGTGTAGTTCGTTACGAGAGAGCGGCGCCGAAAAGGCGACACCGAGGCGGCCGCGTCAACGCGCCAGGGGTCGGAGACAGACGGCCCTCGGTGCCTTCGCCGACACTCTCTGAAAGGGGCTACATGGAACTGGCGGGATGGGTGACTGTAGGGACTGCCGCGGTCGTTGGGGGCTTCACTGTTGTGGGGCACCTCTTCGACCAGGTTCCCGCGCTCTCCCAGAAGATGATCGCTGCGATTCGGTCTGTTCGCGCGGTGCGCGACGAAGTGAAGGCCACTCGGGAGTGATCAAGAGCCCCGTCGGGGTGGGCCCTGGCTCCCCGACGGGGCTTGCCCCGGGCTGACAGTGCCTTCCGATCACGCATCTGATGCTATTCCCCGGAACTTCAGCGGACCGGCCACCGGCAAGAACGCGCGCGTCACGACAGGAACCGCGAGCCCCGCCGCCAAGCCGGTCCAGGACCCTGCTCAGTGCGGAGATGACTCACTGGATCAGGCCGGTGTGCGGATGATCCGGGGACTCCGGGCAGACGTAGAGTTGCAGATGGCTACTCCTGGAGACCTGGGCCCTCATGATCGCCCTGTACGGCACCGTGCTCACCTCCGGCGCCGCAAGCCTCGCCCCTGGCCTCTGGGTCGCCGATCGACTCCACCTCGATCGCGACGGGTGCACGGTCGCCGCGACCGGCACCGAGGACATCCTCGCCGCGCTGTTCCGGCTGAGGGAACCGGACCAGTCGGCCGATGTCCCAGAGCCGGAACGAGAAGACCCGTACCGGCTCCGGTCGGTGAATGATCACGGCATGACACCTGGCGAGGGCACGCCCAGCACCTCGCGGCCGAGGGCGGGACGGGAGCTCACCGCCGCATCGCGACCGACTCGTCCCGGCCCTCTTGTGGCGCAGGCAGAGCCAAGGCCATCACCGCAACACCCGCGCACACAGCCGCCGTCGCCACGAATACGGCCCTGTACGACAGGTCCGGTCCACCGCCGGCGGTCGCGAGGGTGACGAGGGCGGCGAGCCCGACGACACCGCCGAGTTGGCGAGTGGTGTTCATCAGCCCGGAGGCTGCCCCTGCATCCTGCTCGCGGATGCCCGAGGTGACGGTGGTGGTGATCGGGGTGATGAGCAGCCCCATACCGGCGGACATGACGATCGCGGGCCCGAGCAGGCCGTCCAGGTATCCACTGCCCGTGCTGATACTGCTCTGCCAGAGGAAGCCGACGGCGCTGAGGACGGCGCTGAGGACGATGAGACCGCGGGCGCCGGTGCGCTCCATGACGGTGGGAGCGAGCCGGGCGGCCGCGATACCGACAAGCGTATGGGGCAGGAAACCGACGCCCGTGGCCAAGGCCCCGTAGTGGAGGACGTCCTGCATGTACAGCGACAGGAAGTACCACATGGGGATGAAGCAGCAGCCGGCCAGCAGCATGGTTACGTTGCCCGCCCAGATCGGTCGCAGCCGCACCAGGCCCGGCGGCACCAGGGGGGCTGTCGCGTACCGGGCCTCCGTCACCGCGAACGCGATCAGCGCCACGGCACTGACCGCCAGGCCCGTCAAAGTGGCCGGCCCCGTCCAGCCCTGTGTTCCGGCCTGGTTGACCCCGTAGACGAGCGCGGTGACGCCCAGTGTGGCCAGCACCGCCCCGGGGACGTCGAGCCTGCCGGACGCCGCGCGGGAGCGATCGGCCGGCAGCAGGCGCAGGGTAGCAAGGATGGCTACAGCGCCGATCGGCACGTTGATCAGCAGGATCCACCGCCATGACAGTGTGTCGGTCAGGACGCCGCCGATCAGGTTGCCCGCCGCGCCTCCGGCGGAACTGACGGCAGTCCAGATCGCCAACGCCTTGGTGCGGCCAGGCCCTTCGGGGAAGGTGGTGGTCAGGATGGTCAACGTGGCCGGGGCCAGCACCGCGGCGCCCAGGCCCTGCACCGCGCGCATGGCGATCAGCAGACCAGGGCCGGCGGCGAGTCCGCCCACCAGGCTGGAGACGGAAAACAACACCAGCCCCCACACGAACGCCCGCCGACGGCCGAACAGGTCCGCGAGCCGGCCGCCGAGAAGCAGGAAGCCCGCGAAGACCAGCGCGTAGCTGCCCACGACCCACTGCAGTCCCGCAGCGTCGAAGCCGAGCGCGGTCTGGATCGACGGCAGCGCGACGTTCACCACCGACACGTCGAGCACCACCATGAACTGTGCCGCGCAGGCCAGCCATAACAGCGCTGCCTGACGGGGCGCCAGTGCGCCTGTCTCTTCCTCGTAGTCGATTGATCCGTCGGCGGCACAGGCTTCGCGTTGTCCCATCTTTCTTCCCTATCGTCGCGGCGAGCTTTTACAGTACAGAGGTACTATGAAAGTGGGTCAGACAGGAAGGGGGCACGATGCCGAAGCGTGTTGACCATGCCCAGCGCCGGGCGTACATCGCTGATGCCCTGGTCCGGGTGGCCGCGCGGGACGGACTGCATGCGGTGACCATGCGTGCGGTCGCGGCAGAAGCGGGCATGTCCTTGAACCTGGTGCAGTACTACTTCGACACCAAGGCCCAGTTGATGCACGCCGCTCTGCAGCACCTTGAGCAGCAGAGCCACGAGCGGTGGTCGGTGCGGCTTGAGAGCCTGGATGATCCGGGTTCGGCTCGCGCCTGTCTGGAAGCGTTGGTCGACGAAGCCCTGCCGGTCGACGCCGACAGCCACACCTTCCGGCTCGTGTGGACGTCTTACGCGGTACTGGCCATGACCGACCCCGAACTGGCGGAGCAGCCCTTCATCGAAGGGCCGAACCGTCTTGAGCGACAGCTCACCAGCATCCTGGCCACGGCTCAGGCGGCGGGGGAAATCGCGGCATATCTGGATGTCTCCGCCGAGGCCGCGCGTCTGCTGAGTCTCAGTCACGGTGTCGGGATCAGCGTGCTGGTCGGGCAGCGGTCGGCGGCACAAGCCCGGTACGTGATGCGCTACCACCTCTCCCGCTTGTTCAACGACCCCACTCCGCCCGAGGCCCCTGGCCAGCGCTCGACGGCAGGTTCCTGACCGGTGCCGGCTCGGAGACGGGACGCCCTGCCGTGCGCCGTTCGGTGGCGCTCTGGAGTGGACTGCCCCGCTTGACGGACAGGAGAAGCTCAGTGACCACCCATACCAGGAATTTGCGGGACTTTCCCTTCGTGCCCGCCTCCGAGCTGCACGTGGAACCGGCCTTCGCGCAATTACGGCAGAAGGAGCCCATCAGCCGCGTCCGCCTCCCGTACGGGGGTGAGGCATGGCTGGTCACGCGTTATCAGGACATCAAGACCGTGCTGGGTGATCCACGGTTCAGTCGTGCCGCCACGCAGCACGCCGAGGCACCGCGGATCCAGCGTGACCCGGCGGGTGAAGGCGTGCTGATGTCGCTGGATCCCCCGGACCACACGCGCTTGCGCAAAACGGTCGCGGGTGTCTTCACCAAGCGCAGGGTGGAAGAGCTGCGGCCCGCCACGCAGAGGATCGCCGGGGAGTTGCTGGAGGCGATGGACGCCTCGGGTGCGCTGGCCGATCTGGTCGCGTCGTACGCGCTGCCACTGCCCGTCACGGTGATCTGCGACCTGCTGGGTGTACCCGGGGGCGACCGTGATCAGCTGCTGGGCTGGTCCGATGCTCTGCTGTCCACCACGGCCTGCGCGTCCGCTGAATCGGCGTCGGTCGTGCAGGCCATGGCCGACTACTTCGCCGCCCTGGTGAGCCGACGGCGCCGCGAGCCGACCGATGACCTGCTCGGGGCTCTGGTGCAGATGTGGGACCGGGAGGAGGGGCGGCTTCGGGACGAGGAGCTGGTCCTTCTGGCCCGTGATCTGCTCATCGCCGGCCATGAGACCACGGCGAGCCAGATCGCCAACTGCACCTACCTGCTGCTCCAACGCCCGCATGACATGGACCGCTTGCGCGCGGATCCGTCGGTGATGGCGTCGGCGGTGGAGGAGCTGCTGCGGTTCATCCCGCTGGGCTCGGGCAGTTTCCGGGCCAGGGTCGCCACCGAGCCGGTGGAACTGTGCGGGGTGAGGATTCAGCCCGGCGAGACCGTGTTCGCCCCCACTGTGGCGGCCAACTGGGATCCGGACGTTTTCGCCGATCCCGGCCGCCTCGATGTCGGCAGGTCGCCCAACCCGCACGTCGCCTTTGGGCACGGTGTGCACCACTGCCTGGGTGCGCAGTTGGCCAGGCTGGAGCTCCAGGTGGCGCTGGGTGTTCTGCTGTGCCGTCTGCCGCACCTCCGACTGGCCGTCGACGAAGCGGAGATCGTGTGGAAGACGGGCACGCAGGTCGGTGGGCCGAAGACCCTGATGGTGAAGTGGTGACCGGGGCGTCTGCGGCTGCCGGCCGTTGGCGGCTGGCGGCGGACGCGGCATTGTGCATCGGATCGGGCGCGTGTGCTGGTTCCTCCGCCCATTTCCGGATGAAGCAGAACGGCCATGCCGAGCCGTGCGAGGACGTCATCGTCGCCGATGACACGGCACGGGACGCCGCAGAATGCTGCCCGGTGGAGGCCATCACGGTGTCCGACACCAGCACTGGCGAGTTGATCGCGCCCGCGTGAGCCGGGGGGAAACGGTCGCCCCTTCGGCATCATACCCCCACCTGCCCCACCGGTCATGGAGGAACCGTCCCTCGGCTGCGGCCGCTTCACGTGGAGCACCGAGGGGTTCAGGGGTGACCTTGGGCGGGCCGTGAGGCTGCCTTGCTTGGGCGTGGAGCGACGGGCGGTTCAGTGAATCCGGTGCGGCACTCAGTCGGCCTGCCCGGTCGCGAACCGGATGCCGTCGGCGTGCCGCGCCTGTCCGCTGGCATGGGCAGGCGGTCTGTGCAGCCCGTCGACGCCACCGATCCTCCGGCCGCAAAGGGAACTTCATGACCTTCGTCATAGAGCTCGACATGAACGTCACGCTCGACCAACTTGAGGACGCGGCGCGACAGCGCACGCCCGTGGAGCTGTCCGCACCCGTCCGCTCCCGAGTCCGCGCCTCGCGCGACGTGCTGGAGAAGTTCGTGCAGGACGAACGTGTCATCTACGGGGTCAACACCAGCATGGGGGGCTTCGTCGACCACCTCGTCCCGGTGTCCCAGGCCCGGCAGCTCCAGGAGAACCTGATCAACGCAGTCGCCACCAACGTGGGGACATATCTGGACGACACGACTGGCCGGACCATCATGCTGTCCCGCATCGTGTCGCTGGCGCGCGGGAACTCCGCGATCACCCCAGCGAATCTGGACAAGCTGGTGACCGTGCTCAACTCCGGGATCGTGCCATGCGTCCCGGAGAAGGGCTCCCTGGGCACCAGCGGTGACCTCGGCCCGCTGGCCGCGATCGCCCTGGTGTGCGCGGGGCAGTGGAAGGCCCGCTACAACGGACAGATCATGCCCGGTCGGCAGGCCCTGTCCGAGGCCGGCATCGAGCCGATGGAGCTGAGCTACAAGGACGGCCTGGCCCTGATCAACGGCACGTCGGGCATGGTCGGCCTGGGCACCGTGGTTTTCCAGGCCGCCCGTCGGCTCGTGGACCGCTACCTGCAGGTCTCTGCGTTGTCGGTCGAGGGCCTGGCAGGCATGACGAAACCTTTCGACCCTCGTGTGCACGGGGTCAAGCCGCACCGCGGGCAGCGTCAGGTGGCGTCGCGTCTGTGGGAGGGGCTGGCCGACTCGCACCTGGCGGTCAACGAACTCGACACCGAGCAGACCCTGGCCGCAGAGATGGGTACGGTCGCCAAGGCCGGTTCGCTGGCGATCGAAGATGCCTACTCCATCAGGTGCACGCCGCAGATCCTGGGGCCCGTGCTCGACGTGCTGGAGCGGATCGGGGCGACCGTGCAGGACGAGCTGAACTCCTCCAACGACAACCCGATCGTCCTGCCGGAGGAGGCGGAGGTGTTTCACAACGGACACTTCCACGGCCAGTACGTGGCCATGGCCATGGACCATCTCAACATGGCCCTGGCCACCGTGACCAATCTCGCCAACCGGCGAGTGGACCGCTTCCTGGACAAGAGCAACAGCAACGGGCTGCCCGCCTTCCTGTGCCGGGAAGACCCGGGACTGCGCCTGGGCCTGATGGGCGGCCAGTTCATGACCGCGTCCATCACCGCGGAGACCCGCACCCTGACCATCCCGATGTCGGTGCAGTCCCTCACGAGCACAGCGGACTTCCAGGACATCGTGTCCTTCGGATTCGTCGCCGCCCGCCGCGCCCGGGAGGTGCTCACCAACGCCGCCTACGTGGTGGCCTTCGAGCTGCTGTGTGCCTGCCAGGCCGTCGACATCCGCGGCGCGGACAAACTGTCCTCCTTCACCCGCCCGCTGTACGAGCGCACCCGCAAGATCGTGCCGTTCCTCGACCGGGACGAGACCATCACCGACTACGTCGAGAAGCTGGCGGCCGACCTGATCGCGGGCGAGTCCGTCGACACTGCCGTGGCGGCCTGCTGAAGCCGTAGCCGGAAGGGAGACACGACATGACCACCACATTGGCCGAACAGGCGGTTGCGGACTTCGTCCAGGAATGGAGTACGGCCGAAGAGCGGGAAGACCACCGGGCGCTGGACGATCTGCTCGCGAAGGACTTCGTCGGCGTCGGGCCCCGGGGCTTCGTGCGCAGCCGCGAGGAGTGGCTGGCCCGCTACAGCACGGGTACCGTGCGCAACGTGTTGTTCGCGGTGAGCGACCTGCGCATCCGCTGCTACGGGGAGACGGCCGTCGTGGTGGCGGCCCAGACCCAGCGGAGCGTGAACGGTGATGCCGACGCCAGCGGTGCGTTCCGCTTCACCCTTGTCGTCGTCCGCCAGGACGGGCGGTTGCAGCTCGCCGGCCTGCACCTGAGCCCGAACGCCGCCCCGGCAGGCGCCTGAGCCCCTGCCGGAACGTCATCGGCTCCGGCCACCCCACGCTGGTCACACGGCGTGGGCGGCCGGAGCATCCGCTTCTACTGTCTGCTGTGCGCGCAGGGCGAACCGCTGGACCTTGCCCGTAGACGTCTTGGGCAGGTCCGCAGCGAACTCGACCAGGTGTGGGAACTGATGACTGGCCAGACGGTCCTTGCACCACTGCCGCAGATGCCGGGCCAATGTGTCGTTGCCCTGGCAGCCGTCGCGCAGCACGATGAACGCCTTGATCCGGGTGAGGCGGTCGGTGTCCACGCCGACGACCGCTGCCTGGGCTACATCCGGGTGCCGCTGAAGGGCGGTCTCGATCGCGGCAGGAGCAACCCATAGCCCGGAGACCTTCATCATGTCGTCGGCACGTCCCTCGTACCAGTAGAAGCCGTCCTCGTCGCGGCGATATCGGTCGCCGGTGCGGTACCAGCTTCCCTGCAGCACCGAGCGGGTCTGGTCGGCGCGATGCCAGTACTGGGCCAGCGTGCTGCCGCCCCGCACGAGCATCTCTCCGCTGCCTGCGCCTTCCATATCGCCGCCGTCGGGGTCGACGAGCTTGATCTGGTAGCCGGGCACGGCCTGCCCGGAGGAGCCGGGGCGCAGGGACCGTTCGGTGTTGCTGCAGTAGATGTGCAGCATTTCGGTGGACCCCACGCCGTCCAGGATCGTCAGCCCGTACACCTCGTGCCATCGTTCCCAGACGTGAGCGGGCAGGTTCTCGGCGGCCGAGATGCACAGCCGGATGGACGACATGTCCCGAGAGCCGGCGCCAGGCGAGCGGGGCATGGCGTTGTACAGGGCCGGGACGGAGAACAGCAGCGTGGGACGCGCGCGTTCGATGGTTTCCAGCACGAGGTGCGGTGCCGGAAACCCGGGCAGCAGGACCGAGGTCCCGCCGAACCACAGCGGAAACAACAGGCTGTTGCCCAGGCCGTAGGCGTGGAAGAGCTTGGTGGTGGACAGGTGCACGTCGTCCTGCGTGAGGCCCAGGACTTCGCCCGCGTAGTGCCGACAGGCGGGTGCGATGTCCCGCTGCAGGTGGACCACTCCTTTGGGCCGTCCGGTGGACCCGGAGCTGTACAGCCACAACGCGGGATCCTCGGTGTGCGTGGGCGCGGCGCCCAGGTCGCCCTCGTGTGAGCGGATCAGGTCGCGCATGTGGAGCGTGGCTTCGTCCGGCCCGGCTGGCTCGGTGCTTATCACCATCACGCCGGCCTCCAGCAGAGCGGGCGCGAGCTCCTCGTACCGGTCCGCTTCGATCACAGCAGCCCGGGCGTAACTGTCCTGAGCGTAGAAACGGATCTGTTCTGGGCTGGTTTGATAGTTGATCGGAACCGGGATGGCGCCGATGCGGCTGGCGCCGAGGAAGGCGGTGAAGAACGCCGGGGTGTCGTCCAGGACGAGCAGGACGCGCTGTTCACGCTGGATGCCAAGCGCGCGCAGGGCTCGGCCCATCGCGCACATGCTCCGGTACAGCTCGCCGTAGCTGACGTGTCCGTGGGGGCCGTAGAGGGCGGCTTTGTCGCTCAGGCCGGTGTCGAGGTGGTGGTCGATGAGGGTGGAGAGGTTGAAGCGGTCGATGGTCATGTCGGCTCCTGTTCAAGGGGGTGTGGAGCTGATCGGCCCCCGGGTGTGGCCCTGCCCCGGTCGCGGCGTTGGCCGGGAGCCGGGGCAGGGCGGCGTGGTGGTGTCAGGGGTTGATCGGGGGGATGTTCTGGTTGAGGCGGAACAGGTTGGTCGGGTCGTACTTGGTCTTGACGGTCTGCAGCCGTTCGAACTTGGCGGCCCCGTAGGAGTCCCGCGTGCGGTCCGCCTCGCCCGGGTTCATGAAGTTGACGTAGCCGCCGGAAAGGTGGCCGGCCAGGGCCTGGTAGCCCTCGCGAGCCCAGGCGGTGTGGCGGGCGTCCTCGGTGGGGTCCGTCCAGGCGGCGGCCAGGTTGGTCACGAACGGCGACTGGCGGTTGGGGTAGGCGGTGGCGTCGTCGGAGACGCGCGCCACGGCTCCGCCCAGGTAGAGCAGTTCGAGCTGGGTGAACGGGGAGGCGATGTCGGCGGCGTGTTCCAGAACCGTGTCGATGGCTGCGTCGCTCAGTTCGTTCAGGTAGCCGCTCTTGGTGTAGATGCGGTCGGGGACGACGGCGCCGGGGAAGGAGTATGCCTGCAGGGCCCGGTAGGGCAAGGTCACCTTGGTCAGGCCGTGGGGCTTGCCGACGTGGAGGATGGACTCGAGCTGCCGCTCACCCTCGTGCGGATCCCCGATCCAGCAGCTCATGGCGCAGATCACCGGCTTGCCGTGCATGTCTGCAGGCAGTTCGGGCAGCGGTGGTGCCAGGCGCAGATACAGGGCCCAGGTCAGTTCGTCGGGGGCGGTGGCCATGTGGTCGCGCCAGGCCTGGATGACCTGGGGTCCTTCGTCCAGTGAGTAGTAGGTGCTGGCGAAGCGGACGGGCCCGACCCGGTGGAGGTCGAACTCGAATGCTGTCACTACGCCGAAGTTGCCGCCGCCGCCCCGGACGGCCCAGAACAGGTCGGGGTTCTCGGTGTCGCTCGCGGTGAGGACTGCGCCGTCCGCGGTGACGATCTCCACGGAGGTGAGGTTGTCGATGGACAGGCCGTACTTGCGGCTCAGCCAGCCGAACCCGCCGCCGAGGACGAGTCCCCCCAATCCGGTGTGGGAGACCACGCCGGCGGGGGTGGCGAGCATGTGGGCCTGGGTGGCGGTGTCGAACGCCCCCAGCAGGCAGCCGCCCTGGGCTCGCGCGTGCCGCAGACGGCGGCTGACCTTGACGCTGTTCATCAAGGAGAGATCGATGACGATCCCGCCGTCGCATACCGAGTGCCCGGCCATGCTGTGTCCTCCGCCGCGGACCGCGACCAGCAGGCCGCTCTTGCGGGCGAAGCTCACCGCGGCGACCACATCCGAGGTGCTGGTGCAGCGGGCGATCAGCGCGGGGCGCCGGTCGATCGTGCCGTTCCAGATGCGGCGCGCCTCGTCGTAGTCGGCGTCGCTCGGCCAGATCAACTCCCCCCTGAACGCCGCGCTGAACGCGGCCAGGGTGGCAGGGTCGAGCTGTGGGAACTGCATGCTTGTCCCTTTCTGCGGCGCCACGGCGGGCGCTTGACGGGGTGGCAGCTGGGGCGTCAGAAGTCCGGCGTCAGCGGGTCGCATCCGTAGAGGGCGAGCTGTGTCAGGGCGGCCCGTACGGCTTCGATGTCGGCGTCCGGCTCGCCCGCGCGGGTCGGCAGCAGGGCGAGGGCTGTCGCCGCGCCGCGGGCGACCGCGGGCGTGCGCCGTGCCAGGGCGGTCAGGCTCTGTCCGGGGCCTGCTTCGATCAAGAGGTGAGGGCCACTGCTCAGCAGATGCTCGAGGGTGGGGCCGAACAGGACCGGCTCGGCGGGCTGACCGGTCCAGAACTGCCAGTCGGTGGCGAGCTCGTCGGCAAGTTCCTGCCCGGTGTAGGCGGAGTAGAGGGTGGTGTGCGGCGGGTGGAGGTGCGGACGGGTGAGGGAGCCCGCGTGGGCCGTGACGACGTCGCGCATCACCGGGTGGTGGAAGGGCTGCAGGGCGCGGGCGCGGGAACAGGTGATACCGGCACCGCGGAGGGCGGCTTCCACGTCGGCCAGGGCCTCTTCCGGGGCGGAGAGCAGTACCTGGCGCGGTGCGTTGACGGCGCCGATGACCACGCCTGGCACCAGGTGGGCTTCGACCTCCATGGGGCTGGCGGCCACGGCCAGCATGCCGCCGCGCGGGGCGTGCTGGTAGACGCCGATGTATTCGGACAGGTAGCGCAGGCCGCAGTCGAAGGAGAACACGCCAGCCAGGGTGGCGGCGGCCAGTTCCCCCACGCTGTGGCCCAGCAGGACATCGGGGCGCAGACCCGACTCGATGAGCATGGTGCCCATCGCGCAGTTGACCGCGTACAGGAGGGGCTGGGCGTAGGAGATGTCGTCGAAGGCCGTGGGCGGCGTGGCCGCGAGCCATCCTTCGCGCAGGGTGCGTCCGGCCGGTCCGAAGGCGTCGAAGGCGTGGTCCATCGTGGAGGTGAAGGACTTGGAGACGCCGTAGAGGCCGGCGGCCATGCGGGAGTGCTGTGCCCCTTGGCCGGGGAAGGTGAGAACGACTCTGGGGCGCGGCGGACAGGGGTATGGGGTGGGGGCATCCATCAGCTGGCTCCTGCGGTGCAAAAGGGGCGGGAGGAGGGCGGACGGGTGCCTCAGTTCCTGCTGGCGGGGACGTTGACGTACTCGAGGACGGCGCGCGGTGTCTTCAGGTCCCGGATGACGTCCTCCGGGATGTCGATGTTGTAGCGGTGCTTGAGCTGGGCGGAGGTCTCCAGCAGGACCAGGGAGTCGTAGCCGAGGAGCTCGAACTCGCGGTCGAGGATGTCGTCGCCCTGGGCGAGGGCCTGCTCGTCGCCGGAGCGCTCGCTGAGGATCTGCAGGAGCTGGTCGATGTTGAGCATGTGGAACGGTCCCTTCTCAACGGGTGGGAACACGGGGAGTGGTGGTTTCAGGGGGTGTGCTCGACGATGACGGCCGAGTTGAAGCCGCCGGCGCCGCGCGCGAGGACCAGGGCCCTCGACAGGGGGCACGTGCGTGGGTTGTCGCGGACGAGGTCGATCTGGTAGTCGTCGACGACGTCGGTGACGTTGACGGCCGGTGGGATGACGTTGTCGCGCAGCGCGAGCAGGGCGCACACCACGTCAAGTGGTCCTCCGCCGGCCATCAGTCGGCCGACCATGGTCTTGGGCGCGCAGACGGGGACGCCGTACGGGCCGAAGACGGAGCGCAGGGCATCGGCTTCCTGGGCGTCGAGGTCGGCGACGCCTGCCGCGTCGGCGACGACGAGGTCGATGGCGTCGGGCTGCAGCCCCGCATCCGCCAGGGCCAGGTCAACGGCGCGCCGCAGACCGGAAGGCCGTTGCGTCTCGGGGGCGGGGTCGAAAGTCGCCGCGTAGCCGGTGATCTTTCCGTAGGGACGTCGGTCGGTGCGTCCTCGCGCCGATTCGGCGTCCTCCATGACGAAGAGGGCACCGCCTTCTCCCGGCACATAGCCGCAGGCCTGCTGGTCGAACGGCAGGTAGGCGGTGGCGGGGTCGGTGGCCGTGCTGACGGCGCCGGAGGCGAGGTGTGACACCCAGCCCCATGGGTCGAAGGAGGACTCGACACCGCCGGTGACCATCAGGCGGCTGCGGCCGCGGGTGATCGTGCGGCGGGCGTGCCCGATGGCATCGAGGCCGCCTGCCTGTTCGGCGACGACCACGCCGCCCGGGCCGCGCATCTTGTGCCGGATGGAGATCTGGCCGGTGTTGACGGCGTAGAACCATGCAAAGCACTGGTAGACGCTGACGCGGTCGGGGCCTTGCGTCCACAGGCGCTGCATCTCGCGGTGGGAGAACTCGAAGCCGCCGGTCGCGTTCGAGGTGACGACACCGCACTCGTAGGTGCCGAGTTCGGCGATGTCGACCTGGGCATCCTCCAGTGCACGGTCGGCAGCGACCAGAGCGAGCCGGGTGACGCGGTCGGTCTGCGGCAGCAGCCGCCCGGGCAGGTGCTCCTTGGCCTCGAAGCCGGTGATCTGCCCGGCGAGGCGTGCGGTGTACGGCGAGGGGTCGAACTCCTGCAGCGGGGCGATGCCCTGGGTGCCGGCCAGGGTGGCGTTCCAGTACTCCTTGACGCTCAGGCCGGTGGGCGCGGTCACACCCATCCCGGTGATCACGACGTCGGTGCTCATGCGCGGCCTCCTCGCCACTTCTCCAAGACCATGGCGCTCTGGAACCCGCCGAACCCGCTGCCCACGGTGAGGACGACGTCAAGGTCCACGTCACGTGCCTCAAGGGGGACGTAGTCCAGGTCGCAGTCCGGGTCGGGCTCATGGAGGTTCGCGGTGGGGGGCACCACTCCGTTGCGGATGGCCAGCGCGCAGGTGGCGACCTCGATCGCCCCGATCGCGCCGAGAGAGTGCCCGATCATCGACTTGATGGAGCTGACCGGGACGTTGTAGGCGTGCTCGCCCAGGGCCTTCTTGAACGCCTCGGTTTCATGAAGATCGTTCTGCTTGGTGCCCGAGCCGTGGGCATTGACGTACCCGACGGCCGTGGGGTCGGTGCGGGCCTCGTCCAGGGCGGTCGTGATGGCGCGGGCCATCTCGTTGCCGTCCCGGGACAGGCCCGTCATGTGGTAAGCGTTCGAATGCGCGGCGTATCCGGTGATGGTGCCGTAGATGTCGGCTCCGCGTCGCCAGGCATGTTCGCTGTCCTCCAGGACCAGCATGGCCGCGCCCTCGGCGATGGCGAATCCGTCCCGGGTGCGGTCGAAGGGGCGCGGGGCGTGTTCGGGATCGTCGTTACGGCGGGTGGTGGCCTTGATCGCGTCGAAGCAGGCCACGGCGATCGGGGTGATGGGAGCATCGGTGGCGCCGGCGACCATCACGTCGGCGCTGCCCTCCTGGATGAGCTGGCAGGCATGGCCCAGGGCGTCGATGCCTGAAGTGCAGCCGGCCGAGATGACCGACACCGGTCCTTCGGCACCGGCCGCCCAGGCGGTCTCGCGGGCGAGGGAAGCAGGTACGAAGTAGTCGAAGAGGTGGGGGGACTGGTAGTTCTGGTCGACCAGCCACTGGCGTCCCTCGTCGGACAGCACGACGTACTCGTTCTCGATGCTCGTGGCGGATCCCACCGCGTTGCCCACGCTCACACCGATACGGCCGGGGTCGATACCCGTGCCGGAGGTGATCCCGGCTTCCGCCACCGCCCGTCTGGCGCAGGCCACGGCCAGCAGGCTGGCCCGGTCCAGACGCCGGACCTCGCGGCGGGTGAACCCGCAGGCCAGCGGATCCAGATCGACTTCTCCCGCCACCTGGGATCGGAAGGGTGTGGGGTCGAATGCCGTGATCCTGCGGATCGCGCTGCGTCCCGCTGTGATCATCTTCCAGAAGCCCTCGGTATCCGTCGAACCGGGTGCGAGGACGCTCAGGCCAGTTATGACTACGTGTCGGCTCACACCTTGAGACCTTGCGGGGTGCTGCTCCAGCGGCAGTTAACAGCCACTCATTCTCTGCTCCAGAGTGCCTTGCTTGGGCGGCAGAGAGTGCCTTGCCCGGGCGTGGACCGGCCCTGCACCGCCGGCATGGAGCCTCGTCGTCGGGCCGGTCCGTTCCGGCCACCCCGACGAAGGGAGAAAGTCTCGCCATGCCCGCACACACCGAATCCACAAGCGTCGCCCTGGTTACGGGCGGCACGAGCGGCATTGGTCTGTCGATCGCACAGGCCCTGCTGCAGGACGGGCTGAAGGTCGTCATCACCGGCCGCGACCCCGGGAAGCTGGATACGGTCGTCAGGTCGCTGACGATGGAGGACGACCACTTCGACGTGGCCGGCTACACCTGCGACGTACGGGACCGCGACGCGGTCCACGACATGGTGGAACGGTGCGCCAAGGAGCACGGCGAGCCAAAAGTCCTGGTCAACAACGCCGGCCGCAGCGGTGGCGGCGTGACCGCCGCGATCCCCGACGAGTTGTGGCTGGACGTCATCAACACCAACCTCAACAGCGTCTTCTGGGTGACCCGCGAGGTCATCCGGAGCAGCGATGCGATCAAGCAGCCGACCGGGCGGATCATCAACATCGCTTCCACCGGCGGCAAGCAGGGCGTCCCGTACGGGGCCCCGTATTCGGCGGCCAAGGCCGGTGTCATCGGCTTCACCAAGGCACTCGCCAAGGAGTTCGCCGCCCACGGCGGCCCCACCGTGAACGCGGTATGCCCCGGCTACGTGGAAACGCCCATGGCCCAGGACATCCGCGCCAGTTACGCCAAGCTCAACAACGTCACCGAGGAGCAGGTCCTTGCCGACTTCGAGGCGAAGATCCCCCTCGGCCGCTACTCCACCCCCGAAGAGGTGGCCGGCATGGTGCGCTACCTGGTCAGTCCGGTAGCCGCGTCGGTGACCGCCCAGGCACTCAACGTCTGTGGCGGGCTGGGCAGTTACTGACGCTTCGACGGGAAGAGGGACACGCGCATGACCATCGATGCATCCCCCGAGTCCTCCGCCTTCGGCTTCGAGGGCCAGACCTACTACGAACACCGGCGGCTGCGCCTGTACGACGCAGTGGTCGTCCACGCGTCAAACCGGCTGCTGTGGCGCTGCCCGAAGTCACGGCTGCTCGACCACTACAACGACTGGATCACCTCCCGCCACCTGGAGATCGGCCCCGGTTCGGGCTACTACTTGGACCACTGCCGCTTCCCCGCAGGCAAACCTGAACTATCCCTGCTCGACCTCAACCCCGACCCGCTCAAGTTCGCCGCTCACCGCCTGCGCCGCTACACCCCGCGCTGCGTGCAGGCGGACATCCTGGAACCCCTGCCCGATCTCGTCGGCAGCGGCTTCACATCCATCGCCTACAACTACGTGATGCACTGCCTGCCCGAGCCACCGGGCGGCAAGAAGATCGTCTTCAAGCACCTGCGCGAGGCGCTCGCGCCCGGCGGCGTCCTCTTCGGCAGCACTGTCCTGTCCCAGGGTGTGGAACACACCGCCCTCTCCCGCCGCTTCAACATCCTCTACCAGCGCCAGGGTTCTTTCCACAACCAGCACGACAGCGTGCACGGACTGCACCAGGCCCTGGACGAACACTTCGCCAGCCACTGGATCGAGGTACGCGGCAGCGTTGCACTCTTCGCGGCCCGCGCATCGGAGACCACTACGCCCCGCCGCTCCGGAGTATCCATGGACCCCGATGAGTGAGGAGAAGCGCATGACGGCCGGGGCCACCTACCGTGATGCGGCCATCCCCCTGACGGCGCTGTGGACCTCGCCCTTCGCGCGGTGGGGAGGTGCCTTGGCCCACATCTCCAGCCTCGACCTGGCCGTGGCCGCCACCAGCCGGGCACTGTCGGAGCGCGGCATCGACCGCAACGCCATCGAGGGCCTGGTACTGGGCTGGACCGTGCCGCAGCCCGCCATCTTCTACGGAGCCACCACACTCGCGGCCCGACTGGGCATGCCCCAGGTCTTTGGACCGATGCTCAACCAAGCTTGCGCCACCTCTGTCGCGGCCCTGCACCAGGCCGCCGCAGCGGTGGGCACAGGAATCGGACCGCAACTGATCGTCACCACCGACCGCACCAGCAACGGCCCGGACCTGTCCTGGCCCTCACCTTCCGGTTCCGAGCAGAGACCAGTACGCGAGAACTGGGTACGCGACAGCTTCTCCCGGGATCCCGTTACCGGACAGAGCATGCTCGCCACGGCCGAAGCCGTCGCGGCCGAGTGCGGCTTCACCCGCGACGACCTGGATGTCCTCGCCGTCCTGCGCTCCGAGCAATACACCGCCGCGCTCAGCGACGACCGCGCCTTCCAGCGTGACTTCATGGTCGGCATCGAGATCGAACGGGACGAACTCGGCACCGTAGGACTCCTGGCCGACGAAGGCGTGCGGCCGGTCACGGCCGACAGCGCCGGTCGACTTCCGACGGTCCTCCCCGGCGGCGTCCACACCGCCGCCACGCAAACTCATCCTGCGGACGGCACAGCGGGGGCCCTGGTGACAACGACACCGCGCGCCCGTGAGGTCGCCGACCGCGGTCCGATCGTGCGCCTGGTCGCATCCGGCTTCGCGCGAGTGGAGCCGGCCCGCATGCCCAAGGCTCTCGTTCCGGCCGCACAGGCGGCGCTGCACGCCGCCGGGCTGAAGATCGACGCGATGGATGGCATCAGCACCCACAACCCCTTCGCGGTGAACGACCTGTACTTCGCCCGGGAAACCGGGGTGGCACTGGAGGCCATGAACGCGTCCGGCTGCAGCCTTCTCTTCGGACACCCCCAAGGCCCGACCGGGCTGCGGACGGTCACGGAACTCGCACACGTGCTGAGGGCACGAGGCGGCGGGCTGGGGCTGTTCACCGGGTGCGCCGCAGGCGACACCGCGGCAGCACTGATCATCGAAGTGACCGACTGACCCGGCCTCCTGGTGCCCAGTGCTGGGCATGCGAGGGGACACACCCCGAGCGGGCTGTGGTGAAGGAGGCTTTCGGCCTTCACCACAGCCCGTTCGGGGTGTGCATCGGCGGCCCCCTTCGAGGTACGGTCCCCGGCCGTCCCCGAGCGGCGGTCACCTCCCGTGGCCAGCCAGCACCATGGCGATGCCGACCTGGGCAATGCCGCTTTCCTGGACCTGCCGTACGGCCGCGGCCTCGCGCGCCATGGACGTTTCCACGGCACGCAGCGAGGGCCGCATCAGCCGCAGATGTGCGGCCGTGGACGAACCCGGCTGCGTCCACCGGTGGATCAGCCGGATGGCGGCGGGGATGAGATCCTCCGGCTCGACGATGCCGTCGAGGAGACCGAGGTCCAGTGCCTGGGAGGCGCTGAGCCCGGCGCTGTTCATGATCAGGTGCAGGGCCCTGGGTGCGCCGGCGAGGCGGGGTAAGAACAGGCTCGCGGCATTGGACACGGTGAGCCCGACACCGGTCTCCGGCCATGAGATCGCGGCCTGGGCGGTGGCGATGCGGGCGTCGAAGCTCAGCGCCATCTCGCCGGCGCCGCCGACGGCGATGCCGTTGAGGGCGGCAACGACCGGGACTTCGGTGATGAGAGCGGCACGGGTGATGTCGTTGAACAGCTTCATCTCCGCCAGCAGATCGAGCTCTGAGGCGGCGGCTTCGCGCAGGTCCATTCCGGCAGAGAAGGCTTTCCCCCGGCCGGTGATCACCACTCCGCGAGCCTGGCTGCCGTCGCCGTAGTGGCGCAGCAGCTCGGCCAGGTCCCGGCGCATGTCGCGAGTCAGGGCGTTGAGTTTCGCCGGACGGCTCATAGCGATCACAGCAACGCCGCTGTCGACCGTGATGGTCAGGTCGGCGGAGCTCAGCAACGGCGGTACGTCGCTCATACCCACGCGTCCACCGCAGCGTCGAACGCACCGGTGCGCTGGTCTTCCCCGGGACGAAGCAGCTGGCGCTTCTGGATACGGGCGGAGGGAGTCATAGGGAAGGAGCCGACGAATTCGACGTAGGCAGGAACCTTGAATTTCGCGAGGTGGCGGCGGGTGTGCGCGAGGATACTGCGAGCCGTTGCCGTGGTGGGGCGGTAGCCGGGACGCAGCTGCAGGAAGGCTTTGGGCAGCTCACCGAAGAGCTCGTCGGGGATCCCGACGACGGCAGCGGCCAGGACTGCCGGATGAGCTTCGAGGACGCTCTCGACCTCGGCCGCTGCGATGTTCTCCCCACCGCGCCGGATCATGTCCTTCAGCCGTCCGGCGTGAACCACGCTCCCGGCCGCCTCGGCACGTCCGAGGTCGCCGGTGTGGTACCAGCCGCCGCGGAACGCCCGCTCGGTACTATCCGGGTTGTTCCAGTAACCCTTCATGATGGGCCTTCCCCGCACCAGAATCTCGCCGGTCTGCCCAGGCTGGACATGGCACTGCTGTTCGTCGGCGACAATGACCTCCTTGCCGGCCGGCGGATACCCCATCGCCCCGCTGCCCACGGTGGCCTCCTCACCAGGCGGCATGATCAAGTCCAACCCGCTCTCGGTGGAGCCGTACACCTCGCGCCAGGTTGCGCCCCAGCGGTCCTCGAACGCACAGTGCAGGTCGCGCGGGATGCCCGAGCACAAGACCAGCCGCATCGCGTGATCGCGGTCTCCCGAGTGGGACGGCTGCTTGTACAGCAGCATGGGCATGCTGCCCAGCACGTAGGTCAGCGTGGCCCGGTGCTGGCGGACGGAGTGCCAGAAGCCGGAGGCGGAGAACCGCGGTAGTACCACCAGCGGAACGCCGCCCATCAGGCACATCACGGCTTTCCACTGGGGATCCATGTAGGAGAACGCCTGGGCCGTCAGCACGACGTCGTCCGGGCGCAGGCCGGAGTGGACAGCAATCATCCACGCCGTGCGCAGCCAGTAGTCGTGGCTGAGCATGCAGGCTTTCGGAAAGCCTGTGGTGCCGGAGGTGTACTGGAAGTTGACGGTGTCGTCCGCGTGAGCCGACAGGCCGGGACCGTCCACCGGCCGGTCGCCGATGCCGGCCTCCAGTTCGCGTAGCGTCTGGACCGCACAGGGGTGCCCGATGCCGCCGCTCACGTCACGGGCCAAGCGCACGCAGCCTGGAGAGGCCAGAACCAGCACGGCCTGAGAGTCTTTCAAAACGTGAGCGAGGTCCGTGGAGCCGAAGCGGGTGTTGACCGGCACCGTGATGGCACCGGCCTTGATGGCCGCGAACCAGCTCAACGGCCAGTCCGCCACATTGTCCATCATGATCGCTACGCGGTCACCCGGTTTGACACCTTGGGCGATCAGCGCCTGCGCCAACCGGTCGGTGCGGGTGTCGGTCTCGGAGAAGCTGAGCGTTTTGTCGCCGCATCGGAGGAATTCCTTGTCGCCGTGCAGCAACGCGGCATCTTCGATGAGTTCGCCGATGGTTTTCCAGCCCGGTCCTGCTTCGGGGCACCGAGCGTCGATCACAGACTGTGTTGCGGCCTGAGGGGCCGGTTCCATGTTGCTGGCCTCCGTCGCATCAGGCGGTGGCCCTTGCCACCGGTCTCCACTGGACAGGGCACCACCGGCAACTTGAGGGTCAAGCAAGGCAGCATCACGGGCTGCTCTCGTCCACCGCCTTGCCCTGGCCGAGCTTGTCTCTTTACCCGGCTTGGAGAAGCAGCCCTCACCGTGACTACGGCAAGAGTTGACCAGACCCGAGCGGAGGAGAGTGCCTTGACCCAGGCCCCGCACAAGCCGGAGGAGACCGCGGTGTCCGCGGCGTTGTTCGCAGAGATTCAGCAGTTCTACGGGCGCCACATGCGGGCCATGGACGAAGGCCGGGTGGCCGATTGGACCGACGACTTCACGCATGACGCGATCTTCGCCACCAACGCCCGCCCCGAGCCCCAGCGCGGGCGGGCCGAGATCGCCCAAAACGCGGAGGCCGCAGCGCGCCGGCTGCAGGAGAAGGGCATCCTGCGCCGCCACTGCGTCACCACCATGGAGCTCCAGCAAGCAACGGGGTTGACGCTCCTGGCCAAGACCTATGCCCTGATCACCAAGACGGTGGTGGGCGGCCGGTCGGAGCTGGAGTTCGTGTGCACCTGCGAGGACGTGCTGGCCCGGCACGAGGACCGATGGTTCATCCGGCACCGTCAGGTGTTCCGGGACGATCTCCCTAAGGGCTGAGACGACAAGGTCCCAGAACCCTCGGCCGGCACGATGCGGCGACCAGGCGCTCAGCCGCCACTGCGCCTCACACCTTCCAGGGGCCGGCCGTCGGCCACGGGACCTGCAGAAGAACCGGATCGGTGGTCGTGTGCAGGAACGGAACCCGCTCAGCAGTGTCCAGTCGAGGGTCTGCGGACAGAATCGCCTGCTGCAGCATTTGCAGCTCGGGGTCCAGTCCAAGCTCGGTCACGAGGGACTGCCGCAGCTGGTTGAACACCTTCAGCGCCTGCGGACGTCTGCCACAACGGTAGAGTGCGAGCATCAGCTGACGGTGAAATCCTTCGTGCTGCGGACGCTGCGAAGCCAGCCCGCTCAGTTCGCTCAGCACCTCATGATGGCGTCCCAGTTCGAGTTCCGCTTCGATTCTGGTTTCCTGGACCCCGATACGGCTCTCTTCCAGCCTGACAATCTCGGCCTCAAGGTGTATCCCACGCCGAACATTTGCGAGGGGCGGCGCTGCAAAAATATGGAGCGCGGCGCGAAACTGCTCGACAGTAGCCGAACTGTCGCCTGCTTGAAAGGCTTGCTGGCCGACCAGGCGATGCCGTTCGTAGCGTTGCAGGTCCACTTTCTCCGATGGGACGCGGAATTCATAGCCGTTCGGCGTGGTGACCAGGATTTGCTTCGGGGATTCACCTGGGCGGATCTTCATCAACAGTTGCCGCAACTGGAACACGTACGTCTGCAACGCACTGAGCGCGCTCCGAGGAGGCTGCTCGGCCCACAGCTCTTCGATCAGTACATCCGTGCTGACCATTCTGTTTGCGTTGACCAGTAACAAGGCAAGGACCTGCCTGGCCTTGGGGGCGCTCGGTGTCCGGCGCTCATCGCCGACCTTCAGCGCCACATGCCCGAGAACTTCGACGTCCACAGCTCTTTCCCTCCGTTACTCTTTGGATTTACCGCACAGCAGGCAGCGAGATGGTTTCGCATGTAAGTCCTTGGTCAGTTGACACGTGTGTGTCTCACGCGGCCGTGCACGACGCATGAAACCTGCTCGCATTACCGACCGCTGAGGCGCCATCGCCGCAGCGCGACACAAAGGTGCGACCTCTGCATATGCCCGAACGTATCCGTACGGTAATTTCGGGGTCAAGGGCTCAGGAAGCGAAACCGGCCACGCCGCGACCCTGCATTCCACTTCCCCTTCGACGCCCCCAGGAGCCTCTCCGTGCCTGCACTCGAGAGTGTGACACCCGCCGCGCCACCTATCCCTTCCCTCTCGTAAGGGTAGAGTCCAGCGCCGGTGTGAGCCCTCCCCGCGCCGGGCGCGCGACGGCGTGTGTCGCGGACGTGCGCCGCGCCCCGGCGGCGCCTACCGCGGAAACCTCGTGCGCGTCCTGCGGCCGCCGTCGATCAGGTAAAGGCCTGCTTTGACTCCGCTCCCGACAAGCAACGTCGGGCCAGGTCAGAGCCGTGCCACTCATGCAGCATCCGCACCTGCCGCCGAGGGGAGGCGTGATGGCAGGTCAGTTCAGGAACATGACGCAGCTTGTCCGATTACAGATGCAACAGCCAGTCGCGCGCGTCCAAATGGCGTGGGTCGTGGGCTGCGACCGCGAATCGCACACCTTCTGCCACGTCGAGCCGGCAGGACCGGATTCATCAATCGTGAGCCGGAACTTGCGCAGAGGGCCCTCCGGAAGCAGTCTGCTCACTTGCCGCCCGAGCTCGGACATCCGCATTCATCCGGTCACGCAGCGTGGCGGCAAAGTCCTCGGCCATCGCCAGTCGCGCGCGCAGGGTCTCGCACCGCGCGTCGGCCACCTTGCGGTACGCGTCAAGTCGCTCACGAAGTCGCTCACGCTCCAGAGGCGCGGGCGGATCATCCTGGGCACCGAGCCGGTCAGTGATCTCCAGCAGATCACGCATCTCCTCGAGGGAGAAATCCAGCGGCTTCATGCGCCGAATCACCATGAGTCGACTGACGTCGGCCTCTGTGTAGAGACGGAAGCCGCCCTTGCTGCGGGCGGAGGGGACGATGAGGCCGACTTCTTCGTAGTGCCGGATCGTGCGCAACGACAATCCTGTCCGCTCCGCGACCTCGCCGATCTGCATGTGCCGCTCTTGCGCCATACCGCCCCGGATCCTCTCTACCGCCCCGCCAACCTGCACACGCGCGAACCGCACCAGGGTAGCTGCAGACGAGAGTGACACGGAGGTTCAGAGTCCACAGCTCACCCCGCCGGTCACGGTGAGCTGGGAAACGATCTTGAAGCGCCTGGGAACGCTGCCCCAGCTAGCGGTATTAAAGCCCAGACCAGGGTAATTGTGTCGGTTGGCCACCGGGTCAACCGACCGAATGGAGCCGGTCAAAGCGACACTTTGTCGCTTTGACCGGATTTGTTGTCGTGGTGTACGCGATCTGGCCCTCTGCGGGTCAGGCCTCGCGGGCGCCCTCGTACATTCCGTCGATGACCTGGGCGTACTCACGCTCCACGACGGGCCGCTTGACCTTGAGACTCGGGGTGAGTTCGCCGTGCTCGATATCGAGATCGCGCGGGAGTACGGCGAACTTCTTGACCGTCTGCCACCGCTGCAGATCGCCGTTGACCCGCTGGACGAAGCCGTCGATCAGCTCGTGGACCTGCGGTGAGGAGACGATCTCGGCATACGGGAGGTCGCCGAGTTCCTGGGTCGCCGCCCACGACGTGATCGCTTCTTCGTCCAGGGCGATCAGGGCGGAGCAGAAGTTGCGGCCGTCGCCGATGACCAGAATGTTGCTGACGAACGGACAGATCGCCTTGAAGCGCCCCTCGATCTCGGTGGGCGCCACGTACTTGCCGCCCGAGGTCTTGAACACGTCCTTCTTGCGGTCGGTGATCCGGACGTAACCGTCCTTGTCCACCTCCCCGATGTCGCCGGTGCGGAACCAGCCGTCGCTCTCCAGCACCTCCGCGGTCTTCTCCGGAAGATTGTGGTAGCCGCGCATGACGCCGGGGCCTCGCAGCAGGACCTCGCCGTCCTCTGCTATACGGACCTCGGTGCCGGGCAGCGGCTTGCCGACCGTGCCGACCCGGTAGTCGTCGGCGGGGTTGACGGTGCAGGCGGCGCTGGTCTCGGTGAGGCCGTAGCCCTCAAGGACGGGCACACCCGCGCCGGCGAAGAAGTAGCCGATGTCGGGGGCGAGGGCGGCGCTGCCCGAGACGCTGCCGCGCAGGTTGCCCCCGAAGGCCGCGCGGATCTTGCCGTACACGAGCTTGTCGGCGACGGCGTGCCGCACGGCGAGCGGCAGGGGCACCCTGCGCCGTCCGGTCGCCGCCCTGCTGTCCTGTTCCGTCCGGGCGTAGTCGCGGGCGACCTTCGCCGCCCAGAGGAAGATCTTGTACTTGGCTCCTCCCTCGGCTCGTGCCCGGCCCGCGATCCCGTTGTAGACCTTCTCGAAGATCCGCGGCGCCGACGCCATCATGGTGGGCCGGACGGCGGGCAGGTTGGTGATGATCCGGTCGATCCGCCCGTCCACCGCCATCACATGGCCGGTCCTGACCTGGCCGGAGACCAGGGCCTTGCCGAACACGTGGGACAGCGGCAGCCACAGGAACTGCACGTCGTCGGAGCGCAGCAGCCCGCTGGCCTCCTGGGCGACCCCCTGGTACGACCAGCAGTCGTGCACCAGGCGCACGCCCTTGGGGCGGCCCGTCGTGCCCGAGGTGTAGATCAGGGTGGCGAGCTGTTCCCGCTCGATGGCCCGGACCGTCTCCTCGACCGCGTCCGGGTGCTCGTCCAGGTACGCCGTGCCCCGCTTCTCCAGCTCGGCGAGGGAGAGCACCTCCAGCCCCTCCACCCGAGGGAGGTCCGCCCCGGGATCGAAGAGGATCGCGTGGCCGAGCCCGGGCAGGCGGTCGATGTCGGAGGCGATCTTGTCCAGCTGGACCGCGTTCTCGACGAAGATCGCCCGGCTGCCGGAGTCGGAGAGGATGTAGACCGTCTCGTCGGCATGGGTGCTGGGGTAGACGGCGGTGGTGGCGGCGCCCGCGCACATCGCGCCCAGGTCGGCCAGGATCCACTCCACCCGGGTGGAGGAGGAGATCGCCACCCGCTCCTCGGGCCGCACCCCCAGGGCCAGCAGGCCGGCCGCGATCGCATGGACGCGTTCGGCGGTCTGCGCCCAGGTCAGCGAGTGCCACTGCTCGGCGCCGGCAGCGCCGTCGGCTTCCGGCACGGGATAGCGGTAGGCCTCCTGGCCGGGTGTGGCTTCGACCCGTGAGAGGAAGAGATGCGCCACGGAAACCGGGCGGTTGTCGACAAGGGACTGCGCGGAACTCACATTGACCTCCGGGCCCGGGGGCGCCCATATTCGAGTGATTTACTGACAGGTAACTAGCTGGCAGGCGGTGGTCACACTATGGGGAAGTCCGCCTCCGCGTAAGGGGCCGGCAGCCGACCGGACCGGCCGGGGTGGCCGCGATCCCGGTCAGAGGCTGAGCACGAGCTTGCCGCGGACCTGCCCGGTCCTGCTGATCAGCTGCGCTTCGGCCGCCTTCTCCAGGGGCAGGACGTCCTGGACCTCGACGCGGACCGCTCCCGAGTCGATGAGCTGCCCGACGCGGCGCAGCGCCTCGCCGTCCGGAGCGACGATGACGCGTCGCCCCGTGACACCCGCGACGCGGTACGCCTCGTCGATCGGTTCCGGCAGGGTGATGAGCACGCCGCCCGGACCCAGCAGTCGCCACGACTCCTGCTGCGTCCGGCCGCCGACGGTGTCGATGACGACGTCGACCGGTTCGATGGCGTGCGGGTGGTCCGCCGTGCGGTCCAGGGGCTCGTCGACGCCGATCCGGCGCAGGAAACCGAGGTTGCGCGGCGAGGCGGTGGCCGCGACACGCGCCCCGCGAGCCTTGGCGAGCTGAACGGCGAAGTGGCCGACCCCACCCGCGCCACCGTGGACCAGGACGCGCTGACCGGCGGTCAGCTGTGCGGCGTCGAGAGACTGCCAGGCGGTCAGGGCCGCCAGCGGGACGGCCGCCGCTTGCGCGAACGACAGCTCGACGGGCTTGGGGGCCACGGCCGCGACCGGCAGGACGGCGAACTCCTGATAGGCGCCGGCGTACGGCAGGGGCAGCATGCCGTACACCTCGTCACCGACAGCCGGTCCGTCGGCCGTCGTCGTCGCGACGACCGTCCCCGCCACATCCCAGCCCATGCCCAGGGGGAAGGGGCGGTCCGTGCCGACTGCTCCCTCACGGAACTTCCAGTCGACGGGGTTCACCCCGGCGGCCCGCACCTTGATCAGGAGCTGCCCGTCCGCGGGGGCCGGTACCGGCTGCTCGGTCAGTTCCAGGACGCTTTCGTCGCCGTGACGGGAGAAGGTTACTGCTCGCATGACCGGTGCTCCAGGGGGGCGGGAACGAGCCGACACCGCTGGCGGCGACGACCGTGCGCGGTGCGCACTGAGCTCAACCGTGGACCGGGAGGACCCTGCCGACCAGTACCCCGTCAGTACCCCCCACCGTGGTGAGGTGGGGGGTACTGACGGGGTACACAGCAGATTGCCCCGGTGAGGGCATACTGGCGCCCGAGGTGGGGGGCGACAGCGTCCCGCTGTGCCGAGAGGATCCGGGGGAGCCGTGAAGCAGGCACGTGAGCTGGGCAGGTTTCTTCGTTCACGGCGGTCGCACGTGACGCCTGAGGCCGCGGGCGTTCCGGCGCTGGGCCGGCGGCGGGTGCCGGGACTCCGCCGCGAGGAGGTGGCGGGACTCGCCGGAGTGAGCACCGTCTACTACACGCGCCTGGAGCAGGGGCGGGCGACCAATCCCTCGGACGCCGTGCTGGAGGCCCTGGCCCGTGTGCTGCGGCTGGACGCCACCGAGCGGGCCCATCTGCACGATCTGGCGCACCCTCCGCAGCGCCCGCGGGCCGAGTCGTCGCCCCCCGGGGCCCGACGGGTTCGTCCGGATGTCCGTCGGATGCTGGACGCGATGCGTGCCGTGCCCGCCTACGTCGTCGACCCCGGCATGGACGTTCTCGCCGCCAACGAGCTCGCTCTGGCCCTGGTGCCCGGCCTGGCCGATGCGCCGGCAGGCGGATCGAACCTCGCCCGTCACATCTTCCTGGACACCGCGGCGCGCAGCCTGTACCCGCAGTGGGATGAGGTCGCCCGTCAGACCATCGGCTACCTGCGCTTCTCCGCCGCGCGTCACGCGCACCATTCCCGTCTGGGGCACCTCGTCGCCGAGCTCAGTGCGCGCAGCCCCGAGTTCCGGATCCTGTGGGCGGCCCAGGACGTCCGGGAGAAGACGTACGGCACCAAGAGCTTCGACCACCCCCTGGCCGGGAGGTTCGACCTCGCCTACGAAACCCTCTCCCTCCCCGGCGACGAGGGCCAGTCGCTGGTCGTCTTCACGGCTGTCCACGGCACCGCGCAGAGCGCGTTGAAGCGGCTGAGCGGTTCGCCGACGGCATGCCCCCAGCGGTAAGGAGCTTTGCGGACAGGGGGCATACCGCGTCGGACCTGGACCTGGATTTCGAACTCTGGACATGTCCCCCGGCGAGCACTGAAGCGTCGTACACACCATGTTCCGGCGGAATCCCGGGAAGTGGTCTTGTCCGCGCCGGGAACGGCTACGTGCAGCGGCCCGCTTCTTCCGCGCGTCCTCGTGGGTGACCGCTTCGACCGGACCGTGCGGCGGGTCGAGGGTTCCGCTCAGGAGCCGACGGCCGTCTGTTCCGCCAGCGGGGCGATGCCTGCGGCCAGTGTCCGGCCCCAGGCACGGTAGCCCTGCGGCGAGAGGTTGAAGCGGTCCGCCGCCAGCCATTCCGCGGGGATCCGGGGCGGCCATCCGGCCGGCAGGTGGAAGGTTGCGGCCTCACGGGCCGCCACAGCTCTCAACTGCCGGTCGAGGAGCCAGAGATAACCCTTGACCAGCCGGTCGGTCCTGGGCTCCGCCGACTCGACGCGGTCGAGGGTGGGCAGTCCGGCGAACACGACGGGCACCTCGTGGCCCAGGCGCAGGCGGATGTCGCGTACGAGGCGCCCGGCATCGCGCCGGAAAGCGACGGGGCCGCGCAGTCGCCGCGCGTCGGCGATGCCCACCGCCACCAGTACGAGGTCGGGCGTCCAGCACGTCAGCGGGTCGGTCAGCTGCGGCACCAGACCGCGGCGGACCGACTCCACCGTGGCTCCGGACCGCGCGGTCACCCGCCAGGACACGCCCTGACCGGTCAGGGCCGTCAGCGCGGGAGCGAGTTGCCCGGCGAGCGCCTCCCGGTGGCTGAGGGCGCCGACTCCCGCGGCCGCGGAATCACCGAGGACGGCCAGGCGCAGGGGAGGCCCGTGCCCTTCGGTGACCCCGTGGATGTCACCGTCGGCCTCGGACAGGCGCAGCGGTCCCTCTCGCGGTGGCAGCTCGAGCATTCCCCACACACTCCTCTGGCTCATAACGCCGTTATACATCCGGTTCATAACAGCGTTACGATGGGCTGGTGTCAACCCCCAAGAGAGATCCGTCCGAGGTGCGCCGCCGGCTCCTGAGCGAGGCGGCCCGGGTTCTGTCCGAGGGAGGTCCCGCCGCCCTGAGCGCCCGCCGCCTGGCCAAGGAGGCCGAAACCTCGACCATGGCGGTCTACACGCATTTCGGCTCGATGCCCGAGTTGGTGCGCGCCCTGACGCGTGAAGGCTTCGCCCGCTTCCTGGTGCGGGTGGAGGCCGTGCCCCGGAGCGAGGACCCGGTGGCGGAGCTCGCCGAACTCTGCGGCGTGTACCAGGCGTTCGCCCGCGTCGAACTCGACGTCTACGCCGTCCTGTTCGGCGGGGCCACCCTGGTCGGCTTCACGCTCACGGACGAGGACCGCGCGATGGGCGTGGACGTCCTGCGTCACCCACGGGACGCCATCCGGCGCTGTATCGCCGCCGGGCGCTTCCGTCAGGACGCGGACCCCGACCTCCTCGTGCGTCAGCTCTTCTGCCAGATGCACGGACTGGCCCAGCTCGCCCACGCCGGATACCTCATCGGCGTCCACGGGCCGGACCAGGTCCTGTCGGCCATGACCCGGGACTTCGCGATCGCGGCCGGAGACTCGCCCGACGCGGCGGTCCGGTCGGTCACGGCCGGGCTCGATCGAAGGATCTCCTGAAGCGGAGCCATCCCTCACTTATCGGATTTTCAGTAGATGCGGCTTTGATCACGTTAGTGTTCGGGCGTGAGTTCCTATGTGGTGGTCGGATACGGTCCTGCCGGTGCGGAGACAGCTCGACTGCTGGCCGCGAAGGGGCATTCGGTACGCGTGGTGACGCGCTCGGGGCGCGGCGCCCAGCCAGGTGTCGAGCAGGTCGCGCTGGACGCGGCGGACGCCGGTCGGCTGACCGAGGTGGCGAAGGGCGCCGAGGCGATCTTCCATTGTGCCGCTCCCCCCTATCACCGCTGGGTGAAGGAATGGCCGCCCCTGGTTTCGTCGGCGTGTGCGGCCGCCGAGGCGTCCGGAGCGGTGTTGGTGCTGCTGGGCAACCTCTACGGCTACGGCCCGGTGCGGGGTCCGATGGACGAGTCGCTGCCGCTCGCGGCGACCGGCCCCAAGGGCCGGGCGCGCGCCGCGGGCTGGGAGGAGGCATGTGAACGGCACCGCCAGGGCCGGATCAGAGCGGTCGAGGTGCGGGCATCGGACTTCTTCGGGCCGGGCGTGACGAGCGGCGGACACCTGGCCGGGCGGGTCGTGCCGCGTCTGCTGCGCGGCAAACCGGTCTCCACGCTCGGGGACCCGGACGCCCCCCACAGCTGGAGCTATGTGCCCGATGTGGCGAGGGCTCTCGTGGAGGTGGCGGGTGAGGAGCGGGCCTGGGGGCGGGCCTGGCACGTCCCGACGGCGCCCGCGCTGTCGGTGCGTGAGATGGTCGCGCTCCTCGCCACCGCGTCGGGAACGGGACCGGTCGCCGTGCGCGGGCTGCCGCCCGTGATGCTGGACGCGCTGGCGCTGTTCTCCCCGCTGATGCGTGAACTCAAGGAAATCCGCTACCAGTTCGACCGGCCGTTCGTCGTCGACTCCAGCGCTTACGAGGCCGGGTTCGAGGTGCGGGCCACCCCGGTGGCCGCGCAGGTCGAAGAGGTGGCGGCGTGGTGGGCCGGGCGGCTGGCCGGCAAGGGATGAGACCGCGACAGCGAAAGGGCTGCACAGTGGGTTCGGCGGGGGCAGAGCGTGACGACATCGCGATCGTGGGGATGGCGTGCCGGTTTCCAGGGGCACAGAACGTCAATCAGTACTGGCGGCTCCTCATGGAACCGCGGGCGCAGTTCGGCACGGTTCCGGACGCGCGATGGCGCAGGGCCGGCCTTCTCAGCGACGACGTCCGTGACGCGTCCTCGGTCTACACGGACACGATGGCGCTGCTGCGGGACGTGGGCCACTTCGACGCGGAGCACTACGGTGTTCCGCCGCGCCGGGCCAGGTCGCTGGATCCTCAGCACCGGCTGCTGATCGACCTGGCGCGCGAGGCGATCCAGGACGCGGGGTGGGAGGCCGAGGGCTTCGACCGTGAGGAGACCTCGGTGGTCACCGCGCTCACCATGTCCGGATACCGCGAGCTCAGCACGATGCGGATCCGGATGCGCCAGCTGGCCGGCGGCGAGTTCGGGGCTCGGGCGGCCGGCCCGGGGTGGCCGGAGACGGTCAGGGCGGTGGACGAGCTGCACGGCTCGTCCGTGGTCGGGCTCCTGCTCAACATGGGTTCGAACACCATCAGTTCGGTCTTCGGCCTGCACGGCGAGAGCTATGCGCTGGACTCGGCGTGCTCCGGTGGCCTCATGGCCGTGGCCAACGCCGTGTACGCGCTGCGCGCGGGCCGCAGCCGCATCGCGCTGGCCGGTGGCGCGCAGCTCATTCTCACGCCCGATCTGCTGGTGGGCCTGAGCCGTATCGGCGCGGTCTCGCGCAGCGGCAGGTGCCTGCCGTTCGGCGCGGAGGCCGATGGGTTCGTTCTGGGCGAGGGAGCCGGCGTCCTGGTCCTGCGTCCGCTGTCCGACGCGCAGGCCGCCGGGGACCGGGTGTACGCGGTGATCCGTGGCGTGGGAACGGCCAACGACGGGGCCGTCCGAGGAGGCATGCATCCGCAGGCGGCCGGTCAACTGCGCGCGCTGCGACGGGCCTACCGCGACGCGGACCTGGCCCCGGACTCCGTCGGATACCTGGAGGCGCACGGGACCGGGACGGGGGTCGGTGATCCCGTCGAGACGGGTGCCCTGCGGGAACTGCGCGGTACGGAGAGCGCCCCGGCCTTCCTCGGGGCGGTGAAAGCGGTGCTGGGGCACTCGCTCGCCGCCGCGGGGATGGCCGGACTCATCAAGACCGCCCTGGCGGTCCACCGGGGAGTCATACCGCCGCAGCCGCAGTTCGAGCTGGCGGAACCTTCCGGGCTCCGGGCCGCCGGCCTGACCGTTCCGACGGCGGCGACCGCGTGGCCCGGCACGGGGCGGCCGCGCCGGGCGGGGGTGAGCGCCTTCGGCTTCGGTGGGACGGGCGTCCACCTGGTGGTGGAGGAGAGCCCCGCACCGGTGGTGGAGAGCCCGGCACCGCAGGCCGCCCCGGCACCCAGGAGGGAGAGCCACCTGCTGGTGCTCAGCGCCCGCGACCGGGCCGGGCTGGCCCGCTACGCCCGGGAAGTGGCGCACACCATCGTCACTGACGGGCTGCCGCCGGCCCGGGTGGCGGACACCCTGGCCCGGCGGGCCCCCCTCGCGGAACGCCTGGCCCTGGTGGTGGAGGACACCGCGACCGCCGCGGACCGGCTGGTCTCGGCAGCCGCGGCCCTGGAGGCCGGCCGCACCGGGGAGCTCGGCCCCGGGCGGGCGGCCGGTACGGTGCCTCCCGGCGAGCCGCTTCCCCGGGTCGTCGTCCCAGCCCCGGGCTCGCTGCCGGAACAGGAGCGCGCGAGCGTGCTGGCCGACCTTGCGGTGCGGGCGGTCACCGGCCGGGGGCTCCGTCCGATGACGGAGCCGGAACGCCCGTGCACGTTGCCGCCGAGTCCCCTCGCGCCCCGTCATCACTGGGTGGTGGACCTGTCGGCCCGCGATATCGGGGACGCGCCGGAGCAGGCCGGCCCGCCCGGGGCGGCAGCCGTGTACGCACCGGCAGCCGCCTCCGCGGACGTGCCGGCTGACGGCCGGGCCGGGGTGTCCGTCGTGTTCGAGGAGGTTTCGCGCACGAGTGTCGTTCCCCTCCTCGACCTGAGGGGACCGATGGTGCTGACGAACGATCTCGGTTTCGACTCCCTGATGCTCCAGGAGCTGGAGGCCGGCATCGCCAAGAGGGTCCCCGGCTTCTCCACCGACGAGATGTACGCGTCCGGCCTGACGATCGAGCGACTGACCACGCTGGTCGGTGCGTACCGCACACCGCCCCCCGGCCCCGGGGAGCCACCGTCCTGGCGGCCGGAGGCGGAGTGGGGAGCCGTGGTGCCGGAGCCGCTCCCGCCGGAGGAGGCGGGGGGCTGGAGTCCCGCGACCGCATGCGTCGACGACTTCCCGGAAGTGGCCCGCTTCGAGGAGCAGGCGGAAGCGATCCTCAGCAGCGGCGCGGACTTCCCGTACTTCCGGGTCCACGAGGGAAACATCCTGGACAGGACAGTGGTCGGGGGCCGGGAGTTCCTGTCCTTCGGGAGCTACAACTACCTGGGCCTGTCGGGTCACCCGGCGGTCAGTGAGGCCGCGCATCGGGCGGTGGACCGGTACGGGACCTCGGTCTCCGCCAGCCGGGTGCTGTCCGGGGAACGGGACCTGACGGTACGACTGGAGCGGGCGCTGGCCGGATTCCTCGGTGTGGAGGACTGCCTCGCCCTGGTGAGCGGCTACGCCACCAACGTGACGGCGCTGGGCCACCTCGTCGGCGCGGGGGACCTGGTGATCCACGACGCGCTCGCCCACAACAGCATCCTCCAGGGCTGCGCGCTGTCGGGGGCGGCACGGCGTCCGTTCGCGCACAACGACATGGGCGAGCTGGAGCACCTGCTCCAGGTCAACCGGTCCCGGTTCAAACGGGTGCTCATCGTGGTCGAGGGTGCCTACAGCATGGACGGCGACCTGGTCGACCTGCCTGCCGTCATGCAGCTCAAGAAGCGTTTCGGCGCCCTGCTGATGGTCGACGAGGCGCACAGCATCGGCACGGTGGGGGAACACGGCCGTGGTGTGGGCGAGTTCTTCGGTGTCGAGCGTTCCGGCGTCGACCTGTGGATGGGCACCCTCTCCAAGGCCTTCGCCAGCTGCGGCGGATACCTGGGGGGTTCGGCCCGGATGGTGCGCTGGCTGCGGCACACGCTGCCCGGATTCGTCTACAGCGTCGGGCTGAGTCCGGCCAACGCGGCGGCGGCGCTGGCGGCGACCGAGCTGATCGTCGCGGAGCCCGGGCGGGTGCGTGCCCTGAGGCGAAACGCCGAGCTGTTCCGTGACCTGGCCGTGTCGGCCGGTCTGGCGACGGGGACCAGCGGGCACACGCCGATCGTGCCGTGTGTCCTGGGTGATTCGGCCAGGACGCTGCGGGTCGCCGACCGGCTGTTCGCGAGGGGCGTCATCGCCGATGCGATCTTCCACCCCGCGGTGGAGGAGGGGCAGGCGAGACTGCGGTTCTTCGTCACCGGTGAGCACCGTGCGGACGACATCCGGCGAGCCGTGAGGATCCTGGCCGAGGAGGTGGCGTCCACCCGGGGCTGAGGCGCCGGGGACGCGCTGAACGGGGCCGCGAGGCAGTGGTCGCGGCAGGGCGGTGCAAGCCGCTTCCGGCCCGCCGCGCCTCAGAACAGGGTGCGTTCGACGCGCAGGAGTGCGGCGGACTCCCCGGGGAACCCACCGTCGGCAACGGCCGGGCCCTGCTCTTCCCCGGCACTGCTCATCCGCTCGGAGAGGAGGTAGGCGATGACTTCAGCTTCCTGTTCCTGGATGTCGTCGTACGTGGTGCGCTGGAGCATGTCCCGTACGAGACCGGGGTCGACGTTGGGGAAGAGCGAGCGGGCGCTTGCCTCGTCCAGCCAGCCCGCCCCCCTGTGGCAGCAGATGATGTGCCCCAGCTCATGCAAGATGATGTGCTCCTGATGGGCGCTGTTGGTATTGGCGTCGTAGAAGATGAGGTCCTCGTCGCACGCGGCCACCCACATGCCGCACGGATGGGAGGTGGGCATCTGCAGGGGGACCAGCGTGATGGGGCGGTTGCGGATTCCGCCGAGGTAGCGGCAGAGGTCGGCGACGCCCGCCCCCGACGGCAGGTTGAGCTCGGCTATGCGCCGTGCGCCGTCCTTGCGGAGTCTCCTGAGCTGGCTGCGCCGGTTCCTTCCGGCGGCACGCCCCTTCCCCGCGGCCCTCACTCGGTCTCCGAGAGGTCGGTGACCGGCGGCAGGCCCTGCATCCTGCGGTACTGGTCCATGACGGCCATGACGGCCTGGAGGCTCTCCTTCTCCATCCCGGCGGCTCGCATGGCCACGGAGCGGACTCCTGCCTGCCGCAGTGCTTCGATGGCGGCGACCTCGTTGAGCACGGACTCGGCGACCGTGTCGTCGAAGAAGTACGCGACGGAGACGCCGAAGAACCGGGCCAGGGCGGCAAGAAGGTCGGGTGAGGGGTTGGAGCGCGCGCCCGTCCGCAGCTGTGACAAGTACACGCCGCCGACCTTGAGTTCGGGGCTGGCCCGCTTCAGTTCCTCGGCGACCTCGGCGTTCGTCCAGTTCTTGCTCTGGGGACGGACCGTCTTGAAGAGGTCGTCCAGACGCACTGCCAGAACGGGACGGTCATCTGTTTTGGACACTGCGAATCTCCTTTCTTCCCCCCTCTGTGTAGCTCACAGTTACTCACCAGTTTTGCAGATTAGCTCTCAGTTGACAATCCGACGAGATTCCGCCAATGTGGGCCTCGCGAGTAGCTGTCAGCTAACTTTGCTGCTGGGAAGCGGAGTTGACAGCCAACCAGGTCGGCCAGGGGGGCCGTCGTGGGACGAGCCGAGCGGGAGAGCACTCGTCGGCAGCGCAACAGGGGGCAGGTACAGTGGGAGTGGTAATTGACCGACCGGACCTGCATGCGACGGAAGGCCGGGCGGTCGGCGAACAGGCCGTCCAGCTGGAGCGGGCACTGCTCCAGGCCAGGTCCCTGATCGAATCGACGGTCCTGATGCACCGCCGGCGCCTGGTGAGCGATTCGGTGGTCGCACGGAACAGCGTCGCCCAGATGGACGAGTTCATGCAGCAGTTGATCACCCGGGGGCACCACGCCGTGGCGGTCACGCTCACCGGTCCCGGCGCGTTCACCGAGTCGGTCCTGCGGGTCCTGAGCGAGAACCCCGGGCGGGCGACCGTACGGGTGCTGTGCACGGCCGAGGTCGCGGCTGCCGCGGCCGGCCGGCTGGGCGAACTCCCGGAAGCGCAGACGGAGGTGCGGGTGTCCGACAGCGAACTCCGCGCGATCCTCGTCGTCGACAGCGTGGCGGCGCTGGTACCGGCGAACCGCCCGGGAACCGGCGAGCAATTTGCCGTCGTGAACGATATGGCCACGGTCCGTGCCCTGGAACTGCTCTTCGCGGGAGCCTGGGGCGTGGCGCGAAAGCTCGGGGACCACATGCGGCTCAACCCGCGCCTGCGCGTGGAACTCGTCCGCAAGATCCTGGAGCGGCTGCGTGCGGGGCACACGGACGAGGCGGCCGCACACGAGATCAACGTGTCGCTGCGCACCTACCGGCGGTACGTCGCGGAGATACTGCGCGACCTCGACGCCATCTCCCGGTTCCAGGCCGGGGCCCGCGCGGTGCAGCTCGGCCTGCTGCCCGCTTGATCGGGCCGTGCCCCTTACCGGACCGTGTACCGGGGCGCCGCACCGCACCGGGTGCGGCGCCCCCGGCGTGATGCGAACAGGAGAGGACGAGCGGACGTGCCGGACCGACGCGAGGACAAACTGGAACTGGCGCTGCTCGAGGTGCAGGCGCTCATCGAGTCGTCCGTCGCCATCCACCGCGACCACACCGTCCAGGAGCAGCTGATCGCCTCGGTGGACAGCGAGTACGGCACGGTGCTGGACACCGCGCAGAACCTGATCAACGGGGCCACCCGCAGCATCGACATCGTTCATGCGCGGCGTCCGAGCGCCTCGGACCAGGCGGCGCGGCACTCGGATCGGGTGGAACGGGACCTGCTCCACACCGCGGCCGACGGGGTCGGTATCCGCCTGCTGACCACCCCGGCCCTGCTCGACGACGAATTCGCGCGCGAACAGTTCGGCAGGGAACGGCCGGTGGAGGTCCGCGTCGCGCGGATGCCCCCGCTGCAGGCGATCATCATCGACGGCGGCACCGCCTTCGTGGTCACCGAGTCCGCGGTCGGCCGAAGGGCCTCCGTGATCCGGGTGCCGGAGGTGCTGCGCACCCTCCAGGCGTTCTTCCAGAGCGTATGGGGCGACGCGGCGCCCGCCGGCGAGAACACCGTCTTCGACGGCCGGGACCGGGCGGCTCTCGTCCAGCGCGTACTCGCCGCTCTGGAAAGCGGGGTCACCGACGAGATCGCGGCGCGCGAGAACGCCGTCTCCGTGCGGACCTACCGGCGTCACGTGGCCGAGGTCATGTCCCTCCTCGGGGCGAGCTCCCGCTTCCAGGCCGGAGTGCGGGCCGCCGAACTCGGTCTGCTCCCGCCCCCGCGCTCCTCCGCGAGCCGACCCCCGACGGGGCGTCCGAACCGCTGAACCGCTCGGTGTCCCGGGGCGTAGCTCCGCGGGGCGGGAGAACACCGGGACCGAGTCAACCACGTGCCGCTCGGCACCGGTCGGGAGCCAGGCTTTGAACACCGTCAGGACCCTCTGCTTCGTCGTCGCGGCGCTCTCCTCCTACGCGGCCCTCACCTACCGGCTGTGCCAGCTGCGGCGCAGCCGGCGGGACAGCTCCTACCGTGCGCTCCTCGCCACGCTGCTGTTCCAGTGCCTCACCTTCACGATGGGCACCGCCGCCATGGTGAGCGACAGCTTCCTGGGCGTGGGGAACCTGGCCGTGCTGGCGATGCACGTGTCGGCCGTCGCGTTCTGTGTCAGTGCCCAGATCATCCTGCTGCGCTGGGCCGAGGGGCCGAAGGAGGCCGCGCGCAAGGCCCGTTACTGGCGGGCCGCCGGAATCACACTGAGCGTGCTGCTGACCGCACTGTTCCTCCTCGCCGACGGGACGGACCGGCCGGCGTCGGACTTCGGCACCGGCAGCGGGCAGCCGCTGGTCCTCCTCTACCTCATGGTCTTCATCGTGTCCCAGGCGGTTCCGTGCGTCACCATCTTCCGTCAGTGCGGGACCTACGCCCGTATGACGTCCAAGGCCTCGCTGCGCCAGGCCCTGCGGCTGCTGTCGGTGGCCGCGGCGATCCTCTTCCTGTACTGCCTGGCCAGGACGGCCAACGTGCTCACCGCGGCGTGGGGGATCGACATCGGGGGGTGGCAGGGCGCGGCCTCCGTGTTCAGTGCGGTGGGCATCGTCGTTCTCTCGCTGGGCCTGACCATCCCCTCCTGGGAGGGGAGGCTGGACAAGTCGTGTCAATGGGTGTCCAGTTACCACTCCTACCGGACCCTGTATCCGCTCTGGCGGGACCTGTACGAGTCCTCCCCGGACATCGCCCTGGAACCGCCGAGGCCGGCCTCGGTCTTCGATCTCCGCTACCGTCTGCACCGCCGGGCCGTCGAAATACGGGACGGCTGGCGGGAACTGCGGCCCTACATCGACCGCACCGCCCACGGTGCCGAGGGCGCGGCAGGTGCGGGGACGGGTGAAGAGGAGCGGCAGGCCTTCGTCGAAGCGGCACAGATCCGACAGGCCCTGCACGCCAAGCGCACCGGCGCCGCCCCCCACGACAGCAAGGACGTGGGGGATTTCGACGACCGGGACACGGTCAACTTCACCGCCGAGGTGGCCTGGCTCACCAAGGTCGCGTCGGTCTACCGGGAGCTCGGCAGGTCGGGCTGAGCGTTCCGGGCCGCCGCCCGCACCTGGGCCCGTGCCTCCGGGCGCTGGAGTCGAGGTGGAGCTCAGTCGGCACGGCGGTGTTCTCCGCGTCGATGGGTACATGGCGGTCCGCGGCATCGGATCTGCTCGGACCGCGGCCGGACCGGCGTGTTTCCCGCTTCTCAGGTGTCGATCAGGCGCGCGAACCGCACCGTGTCGAAGATGTCCTCCATGCGTACGGCCCGGCCGTCGCGCAGCGTCCAGGAGTGGACGAAGTCGAGGGTCTCGGTGTGGCCGCTCAACGAGGTGACCCGCCGTACGCCGAACACCACCACCCGGTCGCCCGAGCGGAGGAATTCCCGTGGCTCCAGCCGCATTCCGCTCAGCACGGCAGGGACCTCGGACAGGAACTCCCGCACGCCGGCGTGTCCGACCCTGGTCCCGCCGAGGCCGTACCGCGCCATCCCGGCGGGGTGCACCCACTCGACCGCGGGGTCGAGCGTGGCCAGCAGCGCCTCCACATCGCGCGTGTGGAAGGCGTGGTAGGCGGCGTGGATCACTTCCAGATGGTCCGTCTCGTGTGGCACAGGTCTGTGAACCTCTCCCGGTCCGTCAGTGCTCGAGGTGTTCGGGCTGGAGCGCTTCGAAGGTGCGGCGGATGCCGTCGCGCCAGCTCGTCGTGCAGGGGCCGGTCAGCCTCCGCCGTAGCGTCGGGTCGAACCGATAGGTCTCCCTGGTCACTTCGCTCTCCACGAGCTTCGCCGGAACTCCGGTGAGACGCTCCATGTACCGAATGCAGTCGGTCATGCCGACAGATTCGTCACCGCCCCAGTTGACCAGCGTGGCCGGGACCGAAGCGGCCTCCCACAGCCGGGGGACCTGGGCCACGAGGTCGTCGGCGTACAGCGGGGAGAACCAGTTCTGCCGCCCGTCCAGAGGTACGGGAATGGGCTCACCGGCCAGCATCCGCTTGAAGTACAGCAGGGGAACCCCGCCGTAACCGTTCGGCCCGTACGCGATGTTGAGCCGTGCGATGGTGGTGGGGAGGCCGAGGACCCGGGCGAACGCCCGTACCGCGCCCTCGGTCGCGATCTTGCCGACCGGATAGGCGGGGAGCCAGTCCGCCACCCCGTCGACGGGGTCGGTCTCGGTGTACGCGTGATCGAGGGACTGCCGGGAGTAGACGGCGCCGGTGGAGACGTACAGGAAGCCTTCGGCGGTCCGGCAGTGCGTCATCAGCCGCCCCGCGGCGACCGAGTTGACCTCGATGGCGGCGTTGAAGTCGCCGTCCTCACCGCGCCGGACGGCGGAGTGCACCACATGGGTGAAGTCCCTGGGGAGGCCTATGAGACCGTCCTGGGAGAGGTCGTCCATGTCCCAGCGCCAGGTGTTGATGCCCTGGACGTTCAGCTGCCGCTCGATGTCCGGCGCGCCGAACCTGCCCAGGCACCAGACTTCGTTCTCGCAGGCCAGTGCTTCGGCCAGCGGCCGGGCGACCTGACCCGTACCGCCGGTGATCAGAATTTTCCTGGCGCTCACCGCTGTGCCTCCACATCGCCCATGGACAGATCGAGTTCCCGGCGCAGAATCGCCTGGAAGGCGGCCACATGCCGGGGGCCCATGAGCGTGTAGTGCTCACCCGGCACGTCGACGTACCGGTTGGCCCCGGTGGTGTGCTCGTCCCAGCGGCGCAGTTCGTCGCGCAGCCAGTCCTCCTTGGAACCGCGCAGCGGAACGGCGTAGAAGACGCTCATGGACCGGACCCTGCCGCTCGGCTCATAGCCGCGGCCGAGGTCGGTGAGGCCGTCCGCGAGCTGTGCCCAGGCGCAGAACCTCTGCGGATCGAGGTCGAGTTCCACGATCCTGTCCGGTGGGGCGATCTCGATGAGGCGGGCCGACCGTTCCTCCCACGGCAGTGCGCGCAACTGCTCGGGCAGGTCGAGGGACTGCTGCTTGTCGATGAGGCCGAGGAAGAAGGCGAGATTCACCGCGGTCTCGACGAAGTCGAGTTCGTTCATGCGGTACTTGATGTGCGGCGGGAGGTTGAAGCTGCCGACGAAGTCCACCCGCTCGCCGGCCGCCTCCAGGACCTTGGCCATCTCGAAGGCCACCGCGCCGCCGAAGGAGTACCCGGCGACCGCGTACGGGCCGTGCGGCTGACGCTCGCGGATGGCGGCCACGTACGTGTCCACCATCTCCTCGAAGCTGGTGAAGGGCTTCTCGCCCTCGTTGAAGCCGCGGGCGCGCAGTGCGTAGAAGGGGCGGTCGCCCACGAAGTACTGGGCGAGGTTGACGAAGACCAGTACTTCGCCGACACCCGGGTGTACGCAGAACAGCGGGGTCTTGTCGCCGCTGAGCTGCATCGGCACGACCGGGTCGTACGCCCACGTGTCCGGCTGCGCGTCCCCGGCCAGCTTCGAGGCGAGCATGCGCACGGTGGGCGCCGTCAGGACGTGGATGATCTGGAGACCGTGGGCGTCCAGTCGCCGGGCGACCTTGTTGCGCAGCCGCAGGATGTCCAGTGACGTCCCGCCCAGGTCGAAGAAGTTCGCGTGGGCACTGATCGAGCCGGGATCGGTGTCGAACAGCTCGGCGTAGATCTCGGCCAGTACCCGCTCGGTCTCGCCCTCGGGGGCCGTGTAGCCGCCGAGCCTGCGCAGGTTGACCTCGGCCACCTCCCGCACGGCCCCGTCATAGGCACCGGCCTCCAGCCGCTCGCGCATCAGCGCACGCCGGATCTTGCCGAGGCTGGTCTTGGGGAAGGCGTCCTTCGGCAGCGGAAGGATCAGGGCCGGTCGGAATCCCCAGTGCATCACCGTGGTGCTGCGCACCGCGGCCAGCACCCGGAAGAGGTGCGTCTCGTCGCCCGGGGCGGCGGCTTCCGGCGCCGGGTGGAAGGCGATCACCAGGTGCTCCGTGTCGCTCCCGGCGGGCCGGGTGGGGAAGGCGGCGACATAGGATCCCGCCACCCCTTCCAGCTGTTCGAGCACGGCTTCGAGGTCATGGCTGAAGTAGTTGACCCCGTTGACGATGACGCTGTCCTTGCTGCGTCCCACCAGGGTCAGCCGGCCCTCGTCGATGCGTCCCAGGTCACCGCTGCGGAACCAGCCGTCGGCGGTGCGGGATTCGGCGGTGGCCTGCTCGTCGTTGTGGTAGCCGGGGCTGATCATGGGGCCGGAGAGCTGGAGCTCGCCGACGCCGCCCTCCGGCAGTGCCCGGCCACGCTCGTCGGCGACGCGGATGCTCAGCCGCTCGACGGGGGTCCCGAGGTTGGCGAACTCCGCGTGGGCGTCCGTCCGCGGGAAGCCGCGGGAGTAGATGCTCCCCGCGCAGGTCTCGGTCATCCCGAAGGCCGGCCACAGAGCGTCGGGGGCGAGGCCGTGCGGGGCGAAGCGGTCGAGGAAGGCACGGCCGGTGGCGACGACCACGGCCTCACCGCCGCTGATGATGTGGCGCACCCGGCTCAGGTCGAAGGTCTCGGCGCCGATGTCGGACGAATTCAGCAGACCCAGCAGGAAGTTGGGGGTGAAGGTCATCGTGACGCCGTGCCGGGACAGGAGCCTCAGGAACTCCAGGGGCTCGCCGACTATCACCGCCGCTTCGACGTGCAGCTGCCGGCAGCCCACGTACATCGGCAGCAGATGGCATTCGAGCAGGGCCGCCACATGGTCGAAGGAGATCCAGTTGAGGGTGGTGTCCGCCGGGGTGAGCCGGTGGGCGCCGTTCTTGCCCGCCATGGACGCCAGCAGATTGGCGTGGGTGAGCTCGACCGCCTTGGAGTTGCCGGTGGAACCCGACGTCAGGACCAGCACGGCCGTGTCCTCGGGGGCCGCCTCGTGCAGCTCGGTGGCCGGCTCATGTCCGTACAGCGAATCCAGTGTGGAGACGGAGACCCCGTCGACCCGGGGCAGTTCGGCGGCGAGCGAAGCACCGGTGACGATCAGGGGCTTGTCCAGCAGCCGGTCGACATGGCGGAGCTGAGCGGTCCAGCGCTCCGGATCGCCGAGTACCGGCGCGACCGGGCAGGGCACGAAACCGCCCAGTACGCAGGCCCAGAAGGCGGGGAGGAATTCCCCCGGGTGCTCCAGGCACAGCACGACCTTGTCCCGCGCCACGAGTCCGCGTGACCGCAGTCCGGCGAGAATTTCGCGGGACTGTCTCAGCAACTCCGGATATCTCTGGGAAACGTACGGGGCGGATGCGCCGCCCCGGCAGTAGTCAAGTCCCGAATCCGGATGGTTCTGCGCTGCCCGGGTCAGTAGGCCGGCGATGGTGCGCGGCGGCGAATCGGTCACTTTCCCTCCGGTCCCCTTCATTCTCGTGTCCACGTCCGGCCGGTCGTGCGAGTCACGGGAGAACAGTAGGGTCCGGCCGCCGCGGGTGGCGCGGGATGGCATTTAGTGGACACAGGGTGACATCTAGTGGACAGGGCGTTCGCCGGGCGGACCTCGGGGCCGTTCGTGGCAGCTTCCTGAAAGGGCTCTTGTGAAGGGCCGGATCCAGGAACTTCCATGGGGCGCCAAGAAGCGACTGCCAGCCCGTCGGGGCAGGCCGGCCAGAAGGCGGATCCATGAGTCAGTTGCCCATCGGGCTGGTATTTCCGGGCCAGGGAACTCAACGGCAGGGGATGGGTGAGCAGTGGCGGGAAACCCCGTCGTGGGAACTCACCGAGCAGATTTCCGAGGCCACCGGGGAGGACCTCCCCGAGCTGCTGCTGCACACCTCCACCGAGCAGCTGCGGCGTACCGATCTGGCACAGCTCACCGTCTTCTCGGTTGCCGTGGTCGCCCATGCCGAGGCGGTACGGCGCGGAGCGCTCGGCACCACGGTCGTCGCCTGCGCCGGGCACAGCCTGGGTGAGTACGCGGCCCTCACCGCGGCGGGCGCGCTGACCGTGGGCGCGGCCGCCGCACTGGTGGCCGCGCGCGGCCGTGCCATGAGGGACGCCGCCGAGCAGCGAGCGGGCACCATGGGGGTCCTCGTCGCCGCGCCGCTGCCCGAAGTCGACGATCTGGTGGCCGCGGTGCGGGCGTCGGGCCCGGAGGTGTGGGTCGCCAATGTGAACGCCCCGGGCCAGACCGTGGTGTCGGGCTCTCCCGAAGGGGTCGCGCTGGTCGAGGAGCACGCTTCCTCGATCGGCGGGAAGATGATCCGGCTCCAGGTGGGCGGCGCCTTCCACAGCCCCTACATGGCCCCGGCGGTCGCGCCCCTGCGCAGGGCGCTGAAGGACACCGCGTTCACCCCCGCGCACCTGCCCGTCGTGGCCAATGTCGATGCCGAGCCGTACACCGGCGACTGGGCCGAGCTGGGTGTCCGGCAGCTGACCTCGCCGGTGCTGTGGGAGCAGAGCGTACGGACCCTGACCGGGGTGCTCGGCTGCCGGAAACTGGTCGAACTCGGTCCGGGACGTACGCTGGCCGGCCTGATCAGGCGGATCGACCCCGAGGTCGAGGTCGTGTCACTGAACGGGCCGGAGGAGCTGGAGCCCGTCCGAGGCATGGCCGTCGGTACCTGAGGGCCGGGGTGGCGGGGCTGCCGGGGACGAGGTCCGCGGCAGCCCCGCCACCCTGCGACGGCGTTCACGCCGCACGCTTCAGCGGGAAGCGAGCGAGACCGGCCTGCGGATCTCACCGGTGAGCAGGATCGGGGCGGCGCTCACCACGGCGGCCAGCGCACCGCGTCGCTTGTCCGCCAGGTCGAGGACGTGGAACTTCTCGAAGCGGCTGCGCTGCACCGAGGTGCCGGATCCGCCCGGCATGAGCGGCAGCCCCGAGAGGTCGACCTCGCGCATCGTGTCCCTCGACGTCCGGCCGGCCTTCACCAGGGCCTCCTTGCGCACCCACTGCCGCATGAAGACGCCCTGTGGGTCGGCGGACTTCCCGCACAGACGCAACTCGCCACGTGACAGGACCTGTTCGAGTACCGCGGGGTCCACCTTCCGACGGCCCAGCAACTCGACGTCGACCCCTACGGCCGAGGGGCCGGCCGCGGCGGCGACGACACCCCGGGTGTGCGAGAGGCTGACCTGCACATCGGGGTGACTCGTCACATACGGTCGGCCGTGACCGTGCTGTGCGCACTCCTCGCAGTACTGGGCCAGTTCGATGTCCGCGGGCGCGACGCCCAGCAGCCGGCCCGCACACAGGCGGACGAGCAGATGCGCTGCGACGAAGTCCAGCCGCGAGGCCTCGTGCCGGAACCGCGCGGCCCGCCCGCGCTCGACCGGAGTCAGCAGGCTTTCGTGCGCCGCCGGGTGGTCGAGCACCTCGGCGGTGGTCGACACCGTGGCGTACGCGGTGGTGGTCGGACGTGCGTGAGGCCGTGCTGCCTCAGCGTCGCCGCCCCCTGTGAACAGGCGGCGGGCCGAAGCGTGGTGGAGTGGCTTTCCGGCGAGCGAACGATTCGCCGAGACGAGGATCGCGTTGACCAGGCCGGCGGAGCTGTCGAGCGGCAGCTCCTGGTCGACGGTGGTGAGAGGTCCGGGATCCTCGGAGCTGCCCCGTACGCCCGATCGGGCGTCGGGCCGGGCGTCGGGTCGGGGCATGGGGCGCCTTCCGTGTCTGTGGTTACTGGCCGGGCGTTCCGTTGTACGGGCACGAGGTGGCGGTGCCGCCGGGGTCCGGGTGCTCCTGCGCGGCTGCCCGGACGGCGGAGACCGCGGGCGCGGCCCGTCGTTCGACCCTCATGCGCAGGCTGCCCTTCGGACGCAGCGTGACCATGGGTTCCTTGACCGGCGAGGCTCCCGGCACGCTGCTCAGGCGGACCCGCTGCGCGAGCGTGACGAGCGAGACGTGGCCGTTGAGCAGTGCGTGGTGGTTCCCGATGCAGACCCGGTGCCCGGCGCCGAACGGCAGGTAGGAGTGCCGGGGGAGCTGTGCCTCGCGCTCGGGCGAGAACCGGTCGGGGTCGAAGCGCTCCGGGTCGGTGAAGTAGTCGGCCCTGCGGTGCAGGACGTACGGGCTGAACGCCACGGCGGCGCCGGCCGGGATGAGATGGCCGAGGATCTCGACGTCGACGGTGGCCTGCCGGGTGAACATGTAGACCGGCGGGTAGAGGCGCATCGCCTCCTTGAAGACCTGTAGGGCGTAGGGAAGACGCGGCAGGTCGGCCAGCGTCGGCGTCCGGCCGCCGAGGACCTCGTCCACCTCGGTGAGGAGCTTCCGGTAGATCTCCGGGTGCTCGGCGAGCAGGTGGAAGCTCCAGCTCAGCGCCGTGGCGGTGGTCTCGTGACCAGGCATGAACATGTTGAGTGCCTCGTCCCGGATCTGCTTGTCGCTGATCGGGGTGCCGTCCTCGTAGGTGGACTCCATGAGGAGGTTGAGCCAGTCGTCCGGCTTCTCGGCCGCCGCCCGCCGTTCCGCGAGCAAGGCGTAGAAGGTCCGCTCCAGACGCTCGATCGCACGCCGGTAGCGGAGGTTCGCAGGGGTGGGCCACTCGATGGTGAGCGGGATCAGAGCGCTGGCCTGGGAGTCGAACCCGTGGATGGCGTCGGTGAGCGCGTTGCCCAGCTCGTCGGCCTCGCCCAGGACGTCGCGGCTGAACAGGTTCTGGCCCACGGTCCCGAGCATCACCGAGACCATCTCGCGCCGTACGTCGACCACACCGCCGTCGGTCCAGCGGTCCGAGACTATCTGTGAGACCCGCGCGGCCACGTCCGCGGAGGTCTTCACGGCCGCGGCGTGAAAGCGCGGTTGGATCATCCGGCGGTTCGGTTTGTGCTGCTCGTTCGTCGCGGTCAGCAGGCCGTCGCCGAGCAGCGGCCGGGCGAAGGAGCGGAACCGGTCGGTCTTCTCGAACAGGCTGCCGTTCCTGATGAGGATCTCGTGGACCAGCTCGACCGAGTTCGCGAGGTAGAGGTCCTGGCCGGCGATCGTGTAGATGCCGAGGTCCCCGCACTCCTCGAACGTGCGGGAGAACAGGGCGAGTCGGTCTTGCTTGAACTCCCAGGTGTTCCCGATGAAGGCACGACCGGAGAGCCGTGGCACCGGTGCGAGGGGTGAGGTGGCGGACTGGGTCATGGCACGCCCTTCCGTGGACCGTCGTGATGCGTCGTGGCTCCGAAGTGCGTGGTATCGAAACACCGGGGAGCCCGGGGCGGCAACGACCGCACAGTTTGCTGCCAGGCTCGGCAACTTGCTGACAGGACAGGCGGTCCGGTTGCAGGGGGACGCTGTCAGCTAAATGCCAGAACGTCGGGAAATCCGGTCGAACCTGGTCGGGCTGGCAGGTAGTTGTCGGATTGCTTGTCGAGCCGAAACCTGCTGAATAGCTTGTTGGCAACGCGGAGGACCTCGTCAACGCCTTCTCGTATCCAGCTTGTTGAGCCTCAGGGAAGAGGGACCCACTGTGACTGCAGTGACTGCGGAACGTCAGGAAACCATCAAGGAAATCGTCTGCGACATCCTTGAGATCGAACCGGATGACGTCACCCAGGTAAGCCTTTTCAAGGAGGACCACGACGCCGACTCGTTGCGTGCGATCGAAATCCTGGCATCCCTGGAGAAGGCCTTCAACATCGTCATCAACCAGTCCGAGCTCGGCCGGATGGTCAACCTCGCGGGTGTCTACGAGGTCGTCTCGGAATCGGCCGGCTGGAAGTAGCGGAGAAGTGGCGCTGCGCCCGTGGATGAGTGACCTGGTGGTGGCCGCCGTGCGGCCCGCCATATGTGGGGGTGAATATGCCTGACGTATCGTCGAACAGAGTTGTCATAACCGGGCTCGGTGCGGTTTCCAGCATCGGCCTGGGGGCCTCCGAGTTCCTGGCCGGACTTCGTTCCGGCCGCAGCGCCGCCAAACCGATCACAGCGTTCGACACCAAGGGGTTCGAACACGCGAACGGCTGCGAGATCGTCGACTTCGATCCCGGCGAGTGGATCCGCAACTTCGACATCGAGGAGCTGGGCCGGGCGAGCCAGTTCTCGGTGGCGGCGTCCCGGATGGCCCTCGCCGACGCCGATCTGGACGAGGCCGACCTGGCCGCCAGGAGGTGCCTGATCTCCATCGGCACCACCGACGGCGAGTCCAGGGACCTCGACCAGCTGGTCGAGACCGAGGTCAGGGAGGGACCCGAGCGGATGGACCGGAAGGTCGCCGCCCGGGTGCCGGCCGGACGGCTGTCCGCCACGGTGGCACGGGAGTTCAAGCTCACCCAGGTCGAAGCGGTGACGCTGCCCACCGCGTGTGCGGCGGGCAACTACGCGATCGGCTATGGCTACGACGCCATCCGCACCGGAGAGGTCGAGTTCGCCCTGTGCGGCGGTGCCGACGCCATGTGCCGGAAGACGTTCACGGGCTTCTACCGGCTGGGCACCATCGCGCCGGAGGTCTGCCGGCCCTTCGACATCAACCGCCAGGGCATCCTCACCGGTGAGGGCGCCGGAGTCCTCCTGATGGAGAGCCTCGAATCGGCGCTGGCCCGCAACGCGCACATCTACGCGGAGGTGCTCGGCTACGGGCTCAACTGCGACGCGTACCACCCCGTGGCTCCGAACCAGGACAGCGTGGCGCAGTGCATGCAGCTGGCGCTCGACGGCGCCGGCGTGAAGCCCGAGGACGTGGACTTCATCTCCGCGCACGGCACCGGCACCAAGGCCAACGACGTCACCGAAGCACGGGCGATCCGCCAGGTGTTCGGCGACGACACCCCCCGGACCATCTCGATCAAGTCGATGCTCGGTCACAGCATGGGGGCCGCGAGCGCGCTGTCCTCCATCGCGTGCGCCCTGGCGATCACCGAGGGGTTCATCCCGCCGACGATCAACCACGTCGAGACCGACCCCGAGTGCAACGTCGACTGCGTCCCCAACGAGGCCATCGAGGCCGACCTGCGCGTGGTGCAGAACAACGGGCTCGCGTTCGGCGGCAACAACTCGGTCGTGATCTTCGGCAAGTACGAGGCGGTGCGGTCATGACGGCCCCGCTGCTGGAGCAACCCGGGACACAGCCCCAGGCGGTCGTCGGACTCGGCGCCGTCAACAGCGTCGGTGGCTCGGTCGACGAGGTCTTCGACTCCCTGTGCGCGGGCCGCACGGGCCGCGCGGAACTGCGCGGCTTCGACCGGAGCCGGTTCCGGGCCCAGCACGCGTACGAGATCGACGACCGGCCGGACGGCGGCGGCGACGTGACGGGCCGGGCCACCCGCTGGCTCATCAGGGCCGTCGAGGAGGCGGCCCGGGACGCGGGCCTCGGGGACGACCTCAGCGAGGTGCCGATCCTGATCGGCACCGGACTGCGGGAACTGCGCTCCGCCGAGCTGGGCTGGCGGGACGGCGCCGCGTTCGACGTGTCGGAGCTGCACTTCGGGACGGCACTGCGGGAACGGTTCGGCGCCGTTCGCACCTACACCTTCTCCAACGCGTGCTCGGCCTCGCTCTACGCCCTGGCGATGGGCAGCGATCTCCTGGCCGCCCAGGGCGCCGAGACCGTCATCGTCGCCGGAGTCGACACGCTCACCGAGAGCATGTACGGCCTGCTGGACCGGGTGCACATGCAGCCACCGGACCAGGTGAGGCCGTTTGACAAGGACCGCAAGGGCGTCCTGATGGGCGACGGAGCCGCCGCGATCGTGCTCCGGCGCGCCGACGGCCGGCTCGGCGAAACGGTCCGCGGGCTGCTGCGCTCGGTGTACGTCAACTGCGACGGGTTCCACGTGACCGCACCGGACGCCGAAGGAGTCGCACAGGCGCTCCTGGGCGCGCACCGGCTCGCCGGGGTGAAGTCCGAGGACATCGACCTGGTGATGCTGCACGGTACCGGGACGCTCCTCAACGACGAGGCCGAGGCCCTCGCGATCGGCCAGGTCTTCGGCCCGCACGCCGGCAACCCGCTGATGACAGCGGTGAAGTCGATGACCGGCCACACCTCGGGCGGTTCGGGCCTGCTCGGTCTGATCGTCGCCCTGAAGTCGCTGGAGTCGGGCCGGGTGCCGCCGACCGTCGGACTGCGCGAGCCGGTCGAGGAGGCCGCCGGCTTCCGCTTCGTACGAGGCGCTCATGCCGAGGCCGGGCTGCGGCTCGCCCAGGTGGACGCGTTCGGCTTCGGCGGCGTCAACGCCGTCGCCGTCGTGGAGAGGGCGGGACAGTGAGTTCGTCGGAGATTCTGGTGACCGGTGTCGGCATCGCGCTGCCCGGCGTGGACGGGCCCGCGGACCTGCTGCGGGCCGGGTCGACCGCGGGAGAGCCCGAGGTGGACCCGGCGGCACTGCTCGGCAAGCGCGGCCTGCGGTACAAGGACCGGGCCTCCCAGCTCGCACTCTGCGCCGCGGCCGACGGACTGCGTGCGGCCGGGCTGCTGACGGACGCCCTCACGGTGCCCGGCAGCACGGTCGGCGTGGTGGTCAGCTCCAACCTGGGCAACCTGGACACCGTCTGCGAGGTCGCCGACGGGATCAAGGAGCTCGGCGTCGACGGCATCAGCCCGATGGGCCTGCCGAACGCCTCCAGCAACGTCGTGGCTTCGACGGTGGCGATCCGCTACGGGCTGCGCGGCCCGAACCTGATGGTCTGCAACGGTGCCACTTCCGGCCTGGACGCGGTCTACTGGGCCGCCTCCTCGCTGGCCGCGGGACGTGCCGAACGGTTCCTGGTGATCGGTGTCGAGACCGACAACCGCTACGTCCGGGGACTGCTGGGTCTGCCGACCGGGCAGCTCCTCGACGGTGCGGTCGCCCTGGTGGTGGAGCGGGCCGACGCGGCCGCCGCACGCGGGGCCGCCGGCAGCGCCGTGCTCGGCCGGTACGCCAGGGAGGGCGGGATCGACCAGTGCCTGGACCGGCTGGTCCCCGAGGACGGCGCGGTGCCCGGAACCTGGTTCGTCCCGGAGGGGCACCGCTCAGGCGACCGGCTCCCCGCGGACGTGCCGCGCACCGACCTCAGCGAGGTGTTCGGCCGCGCCTCGGGAGCGCTGGGCGTGCTCCAGGTCGCGGCGGCCGTCAGCTGGTTCGCCGCGGGCGGGCCGGACGCCGGGCAGCGGGCCCTGGTGATGTCGGGCACCGGGCAGGACGACGCGGTGGCCGGACTCCTCCTCGCCCCGGCCGGACCCGCGGCATGAGCGGGTCGGACCTGCCGGTGACGGTGTCCCTGCGCCGGCCCGGCCGTGGTGCCGCGCCGCTGCGGGTGCTGCTACTGCACGGTCTGGCCAGCGGAGGCAACGTCTGGGACACCTATCTGGGCCTTTCGCAGGACCAGCCCCACGAGCTGTGGACCGCGGAACTGCCCTGGCGGGCGGAGCAGGTGCCCGGCTGGAGCGAACACTCTCCGGCCCACTGGGTGGCACAGGCGATGGCGCAGGTGCCCGGCGGTCCCGACGTGGTGGTGGCGCACTCCTTCGGATCCTGCGCGCTCCTCGCGATGCTGGACGGACAGGGGCTGGCGCCGGACGTCCGTGACGAGGACGGGACGGACGCGTTCGCCCGCCACCGGCTGCGGGGCGTCGTCCTGGTGTCGCCGTTCTACCGGGCCGCTCCCGAGGAGTTCACCTGGGAGTCCATCTCCTACTACCTCAACGGATTCGATCGCATTCTGGCGGAAGGCCTGCGGGTCCGGTCCGGCGGCCGGGTCACCGGCGAACTGCGCCAGGACATGGCACTGAAGGTGCGCGAGCGGGTGGGCCCGTACGGCTGGACCGCCTTCTTCGACACCTATCTGCGAACCCCGTACCTGCGGACCGAGCGCTTCCTGGGCCCGTGCCTGGTGATCGGTGGGGACGCGGACTTCTCGTCCTTCCCCTCCGACAGCGAGGCGCTGGGAGCGGCGCTCCCGGAGGCCACCGTCAAGATCCTGGGCGACTGCGGCCATCTGGCCATGATCGAGCAGGCAGCCGAGTTCGCCGAACTGACCAACGACTTCCTGGAATCCGCCGCCTCCCGGCCACGGCCGGCGCGCGCACGAAACCCCATCAGCCCACTAGGGAGCGGTACAGATGACTGAAGTGACCACCGAGGCCGTGAAGGCCCTTCTGGAGACCGAGACCAGCCTGCGGCTGCGGCCGCGCTACGAGGGCTCCAACATCAACACCTGGATCGGCTTCAAGCACGTCAACTACATGGTCGAGGAGGCGATCCTGGAGCACTTCCGGGGCTCGGGCCTCGGCTCCAGGTTCCTGTTCGAGGAGCACGGCCTCGGCGTCGACGTCGTCGACCTCGACACCCGGATCCTGCACGCCTTCCACCAGGACGACGAGGCCCGGGCGCTCGTGGTCCCGCGGACCGAGGACGAGCAGACCCTGCTGGGCTTCGACGTCACGCTGTACGTCGAGCGCGACGGCAAGGAGCTGAAGGCGGTCACCTCCAAGGTGAAGGTCTCGCTGCGGATCGACGGCTACCTCGAAGGGGTCGAGGTGCCGGCCCCGCTGGCCCGTTTCGCCGTCGCGACCCTCGGCGGCTTCGCCGAGGCCGGCCCCCACCACGGGACCGAGGTGACCGAGGCGGCCAACACGGCGCTGTCCGCCGGCCGCGGCACGGTGGGCGAGGACCCGGTCCTGGCGCAGCTCATCGGAGGTGACAACGCCTTCGGCTGGAAGTGGCGCATCCCCTACCCGTACTGCCACTTCAACGAGCGTCTGGCGCTGTCGGGCTACCTCCGGCAGGTCGAGGAGGTCGTGGATCTCTTCCTCGCCGACCGGGGAATCTCGATCAAGACGCTGCTCGACGACCGCAAGTGGATCCCGGTCGTGCCTCGCTCGCACATCCAGTTCATCGACGAGGCGCTCATGGAGGAGGACCTGTACACCGTCTTCACGGTGGAGGAGGTCTTCAAGGACTTCACCTACACGGCCAGGACGGACTTCTACGTGGTCCGCGACGGGCGTCTGGTGCAGACCGCGACGGGCCGGATCACCCACGGCTACGCGGTGTTCCAGAACCGCAGCGACTGGAGCCTGGTGAGCTTCGACGACCACGTGATCCGCGCCTTCAAGGGTGAGTCCGCCGCCGGCTGACCGAGGGCCGCCGTGAGTCGCCCCACCTGAAACCGCATCCCGGAGAGGGACCCGATGGACGATGTGCTGATCACCGGTATGGGTGTGATCTCCCACCTGGGCAATGGAGTTGACGCATTCTGGCAGGGGCTGTCCGCGGCGAGGAGCTCGCCGTCCAAGGCCGCCGACCCGTTCGCGCGGATGGACCTGCCGCTGATGTACGAGGTCCCCGAGGCGGACGTGCCCGCAGGGCCCGAGCGCTACGGCGACCTGGTCCTGGGGCGCGGATCCCGGCTGGCCGTCGAGGCGGCCCGACAGGCGGTGGCCGACGCGTCACTGGCCTACGTCGCACCGGACCGGGTCGCCGTGGTCATCGGCACCGGGATGGGCGACTCGGGTCTGCACGAGGAGTGGCGGTCCGGGGACGGGCCCCCGGGCGACCACTGGTCACCGACCTTCTCGATCGCCTCGGCGGTCGGGGCCTGGTTCGGTGCCGAGGGGACGAACTCCAGTGTCAGCAACGCCTGCGCGGCCAGCGGGTTCGGGCTCTCCATGGCCGCCGACCTGATCCGTACCGGCGAGGCCGACGTGGTCATCGCCGGCGGGGCCGAGGCCTACTCCAGGGTGGCGCTCGGCTGCTTCAACCGGCTCGGGGCGATCGACCCCGAGCGGTGCAGGCCCTTCGACCTGCACCGCAAGGGGACCCTCTTCGGCGAGGGCGCCGGGATGATGATCCTGGAGTCCGCGTCCCACGCGCGGGCCCGCAGGGCTCCGCAGGTCTACGCCAAGCTGTCCGGCATCGGATGGAGCTGCGACGCCTTCCACACGACGGCGCCGGAGCCGACCGGGGGCCAGATCTCCCGCGCGATGCGAGAGGCCCTGGCGGAGGCCGGGGCCGGCAGCGACCGGGTCGGCTGCGTCATTCCGCACGGCACCGGCACGCAGCTGAACGACACCGTCGAGAGCCAGGTGCTGGGCGAGGTGCTGGACGGGCGCCGGGACCAGGCTCCCGTCTACAGCCTCAAGGCCCTGCTCGGACACACCGGCGGCGCCGCCGCAGCGCTGGCGGCGGTGGCGGCGGCACAGATCCTGCACCGCGGAACCGTCCCGCCGAACATCGCGCCGGACGAGCAGGACCCCGCCTGCAAGATCCACCTGCCCACCGAAGCGGCCCCGCTGGACGGCGAGTTCGTGCTCGTCAACGCCTACGCCTTCGGCGGCAACAACGTGTCACTCGTACTTGAGGAGGCGACGGTATGAGCACGTCGAGTCCCGCCCCGTCCACGGGCGACGACCTGGTGATCTCGGGCATCGGAGTCGTCACCCCCTGGGCGGACACCCCGGTCGCCGCGGCGGCCGCGACCGGCCGCCCGGCCGAACCGGGCGACTGGTTCGACCACCGGGAGAGGCTCGGCCGGCGCGGCTACAAGTACCTCCCCACCGCGACCCAGTACTTCCTGGCAGCGGCCAAGCACGCACTCGCGGACGCCGGGGAGACGCGCCCCGGGTCCGATCCGGAGGACGAGCAGCGGCGCGGTGCGGTGGTCGGGACCAACAGCGCGGCCGTGGCCCTGCACGAGTCGATGGACCACACCGTGATGGCCGAGGGCGCGAACGCGCTCAGCCCGGCCACCGCACCGTACTTCTCGATCAACCTGTTCGGCAGCCGGCTGGCCACCGAGCACTCGTTCCGCGCCTTCAACCTCACGCTGACCTCACCGCGGGTGGCGGGCCTGGAGGCGCTGGAGACCGGGGCCAGGTCCATCGCGGCGGGGCGGGCGTCGTGGCTGCTGGCCGGCGCCACCGAGGAGGCGCTGCCCGCCGGGCACCCGGGGGCCGCCGCCTCCGAGCGGGGTGCGGTCGCCCTGGTGATGGAGCCCGTCGCGAAGGTACGGGAACGGGGCACGGCCGGCTACGGCCGCTGCCGGGTCCGCAGCCTCTTCCTGCCGCCCGAGGTCGCCGCCACGCCCGAGGGACCCGACCGGGTACGGGAACGGATCGCCGCCGTGCTCGCCGGTCAGGGCATCGGCCCGGGCCAGGAGCACCGGGTGATCGCCGTACTCGACGACTCGCCGGTCTCGGCCGCGGTGGCGGTCGCCGTCGGACCACGGGCGGACCTGGTCACCGCCGGGGCGGGGGCGCTGGAGCCGCTGTTGCAGGTCGCCGGGGCGCTGGCCGGGCTCTCCGGTCCGGTCGTGGTCGTCACGGCGGCCCGCGAGGGCAATCTGGCCGTCGCCCTGCTCACGCCGCTGGACGACGTGGTCTGACCCGCCTGCCACCACCGGGTCCGTCGACCGACGGCCTGCCCCCATCACGTGAAGGAAGAGAAGAGACTCATGACGAAGCTACTTGAGGGCACAGCGTCGCTTGAGGGCACCTGGAACCTGGTCCTCGGAGCCTCCAGCGGAATCGGGCTGGCCACCGCCAGGGCCCTGGCCCTGGAAGGAGGCAACGTCCTGGGCGTGCACTTCGACACGGCGGAGGGCCGGGAGAAGGCCGAGGCGTCCGCCGAGGAGCTGCGCTCGGCCGGAGTAGCGGTGCACTTCTTCAACCTGAATGCCGCAAGTGCCACCACGCGATCCGAACTGGTGCCGCAGATAGCCGAGTTGACCGGCGGGCGTCCCCTGAAGGTCCTGCTGCACTCGCTGGCCTTCGGCAGCCTGTTGCCGTATCTGGCGGACGAGCCCGGCCAGGCGCTGACGAGTCGTCAGATCGACATGACCCTCAATGTGATGGCGCACTCGCTGGTGTACTGGTCGCAGGACCTGCACCGGGCCGGCCTGCTCGGCGAGGGCTCCAAGATCTACGCGATGACGAGTGCCGGGGACCAGAAGGTGACCGCCAACTACGGTGCCGTGTCCGCCGCCAAGTGCGCCCTGGAGTCCCACGTCCGCCAGCTGGCCCTCGAACTGGCGCCCAGCAGGGTGGCGGTCAACTCGCTGCGGGCCGGGGTGACCATGACGCCCTCGCTGGAGCGGATCCCCGGGCACGAGAAGCTGGTCGAGCTCGCCGCCGGCAACAACCCGCACCAGCGGCTCACCCGGCCCGAGGACGTCGCCGAAGCGGTCGTCCTGCTGTCGCGGGGCAACTCCTCCTGGATCACCGGAAACATCATCGGCGTCGACGGCGGAGAGGCGCTGACCACCTGATGCCGCTCCCCGACCCCACGCACACACCGCGGGACGAACCGGCCCGCGGACGGCGCTTGGTGCCCCTGTCCGGCGTGCTGCCCGCTGTCGTGCTGGCGGCCAGGCACGCGTACGAGCTCTACCACCCGCCGCGGTCGAAGCCCGGCCGCAGCCCGCGGAACAAGAACCTCCCGATGCGCGAGTTCACCCTCGTCACCAGCCGGGACCGGATAACGCTGCGCGGCTGGGTGGTGCCCGGGGAAGGGGCGCACACCGTGGTGCTCTGCCACGGGATGGGCCGGACCAGGTCCAGCACCCTCGGGCACATCGAGATGCTGCACCGGGCCGGCTGGAACGTCCTCGCGTTCGACATGCGCAATCACGGTGAGAGTGGCCGGGACAAGCGGTACGGGAGCATGGCCGAGCGCTACACCGGAGACCTCGCGGACGTCCTGCGATGGGTGCGCGCGGACCCCGGACTCGGCGGCGGCGAGATCGCGGTGTACGGGTTCTCGTTCTCCACCTGGGTGTCCCTCAGCGTGCTGAAGCGGATCGACGACCGGCTGGCCGCGGTGATCTGCGACAGCGGCCCGGCGTTCGACATCAAGGCGGCGCTGCGGGAGTTCGCGGCCCTGCGCAGGTCGGCGCTGCCCCGGTCGGTGCGCGGGGGAGCGGGCTTCGCGGTCTACCGCGCCTGCTTCGGCTCACTCTGCGAGCACATGCTGGCCGTGCGTGAGTGGCCGCCGGACCTCAGCCGGTTCAGGACCCGGCTGATGTTCATCGCCGGCGGACAGGACTTCGTCGTACCCGAGTCCCAGATCGCGCCGGCCGCACACCACTACCCGGAATCCGAGCGCTGGACGGCGCCCAACGCCCTGCACATGAACGGGTTGCGGTTCGACCGGGAGGAGTACCGGGAACGCGTGCTCGCCTTCCTGACCCGCTGCTTCGACGGCACGGGGCCGGCGGACCCGGAAGGGCCACAGGACAAGAAGGTCGACATCCATGGATGAGTATCTGCTGATCGAGTCCCAGGGGCCGTGGGGAGGCCCGGGGGCCGGCCGGTTCGTGGCCGACGCGACGAGGCTCCGCAGAGCCGGCCATCAGGTCTCGGTGTTCCTGATCGAGAACGGCACGTCGGCGGCCTTCACCGGTGCGGACCAAGCCCTGCGCGAACTGCTGGAACTCGGCGGGCAGGTGTGGGTGGACACCTTCTCCATGACCCACAGGTCGTTCGGACCGGACCGGCTGCTGCCGGGAGCGAGGCTGGTGGACATGGACGAGGTGGCCGGGAAGCTGCTCGAACCCGGTGTACGAGGAGTGTGGCACTGACATGGCCCAGCAACTTTCCCGCGGAGACGTGCTCCTGGCGGTCATGGGACCTCCGCACATCAGCGACATGGTCACCAGCGCCGTCCGGCTCGCCCAGGCGCTGCTGGAACGGGGCGCCACGGTCCACATCTGGACCTGCGGCCACGCCACGGGGCTGACCAGCGCGGCCCTGGGCGAGGCGAAGCCGCGCAACGTGGTGAACTGGAGTTACGAATACCCCTCCAGCGCGGCTCTGGCCACGGAGCTGCTGGACACCTTCCCCGACCGGCTGACCTGGTACTCCTGCCGTTTCTGCACGGAGGAGCGCGGCTCCGCGCCGCACATCGCGAGGATCAGGCAGCGCCCGCCCTTCAAGTTCACCGAACACCTCGACGCGGTGGACACCGCACTGTTCCTGGGGGTGTGCTGATGAGCGAGGACGGCCGAAGGCGGCTCCTGATCATCGAGCGGGCCTACCGCGGCGCACTGGAGACCCAGTTCGCGGACGTGCTCTACCTCGCCCGCGAGCTGAACCGGCAGCAGGGCGGCACCGACATCCTGCTGCGCGGGCTGGCCGTCACCTACGCGGCGGCCGGCTCCCGGCCCGCACCGGTCATGGTGGCCGGCAGCCGGAAGATCGACACCCTGCCCGACCCGCGGGAGTCGGTGCGCACCCTGATCGAGGAGGGTGCGGTGATCTGGGCCGAAGAAGACGACCTCGCCATGTTCGAGACGGGCCCGGACTGGCTGCTGCCTGCAGTGCGAAGGGGTGGCCCGGCGGACCCGTTGCCGGACTGGTCCGCGTACCGAGGCGTCTATTTCCTGTGACCGGTTCCCCCGAGGCCGGTTCATCCGAATCCGTTTCTCCTGAAGCCGGTTCGCCCGAAGTCAGTGTTCTCGAAGTCAGTTAAGGAGCACGTCCCATGGAAGTTTCCCCTGCCGTGCGCGGCCCACTCATATCCGCCTGGTCGGTTGTCTCCCCCTTCGGCATGGACGTTTCCGCATTCGGGAACGGGCTGCGTTCGGGCACCGCGGCCGCCACCGCGCTTGACCCCGAGGAATGGAAGGTGCCGTTCGAGAGCGCCTGCCTGGTGGAGGGGTTCAGCAACCGCGAGGTACTGGGCCGCAAGGGCACCCGGTCCATGGACCGGGTGACCGGTCTGGCCGTGGCCGCCGTCGGGCGGCTGCTCCAGGACGCCGACGGCGAACGCATCTCCGGCGTGGGCCAGGACGCGGCTCTGGTGCTGGGCACCAGCACCGGCAGCGCGCAGAGCATCATGGACTTCACCCGGGACTCGCTGGTGCAGGAGAAGCCCTTCTTCGTGGACCCGATGCGCTTTCCCAACACGGTGATGAACTGTGCCGCCGGCCAGTCGGCGATCTGGCACCAGCTCAAGGGCCCCAACACGACCATCGCGGGCGGCCGTGCCTCCGGACTCCTGGCTCTCAACTACGCACTGCGGCTGAAGAAGTCCGGCCATGCCCGTACCGTCCTGTTCGGCGCGGTCGAGGAGTTCTCATCGGCCAGGGCCTGGCTGGAGTGGCACACCCGGGGCCAGGACGAGAGCGATGCCGTTCTCGGCGAGGGTGCCGCAGTTCTGCTGCTGGAGTCGGGCGAGGTCGCCGAGGAGCACGGCCGGGACGGTCTGGCCGAGGTGCTCGGCCTGGAGTGCGGAGTCCACCACGAAGCCGGCACCGAAGCCACCGTGCTCGCCGACTGCGTCCGGCGCGTCCTGGAGCGGACCGGCGTCCGGCCCGACGAAGTGCGCTTCCTCTCCCACTCGCAGGCCGCCGGCGCACGGGGGGCCGCCGAGCAGGACGCCCTGGCCGAAGTGCTCGGAACCCATCAGCCCGAACTGGTGCGCTGCGCCGACCTGATCGGTGACACCCACGCGGCTGCCGCGGCCTTCCAGATCGCCGCGGTGCTGGTGGCGGCCGAAGGGCGCGAGGACGCCAAGGGGCAGATCGCGCTGATCACCTCCGTGGACCGCGACGGTGTCGTCGGCTGCGCCGTCCTCCGGCTGTGCTGAGCGGGCACCCCCCGTTAGGCCGAGGACCCGAGAACCAAGACCCAAACATTCACGATTCACGTAGAGAAGAGAGTGAACATGTCGAACAACACGGCAGTCGTCCTGGACAAGGAAGACCTGCGGAGCACCGTCGCCGACGTCCTCGACGTGAACGAGTCCGAGCTGACCGACGAGGCCGCCTTCGTCGGAGACCTCGGCGTCGACTCGCTGATGGCCCTCGAAGTGATGGTGGTCCTCGAGAAGAAGTACAGCGTCAAGCTCGGTGAGTCCGAGCTGAAGGAGGTCACCTGCCTCCAGAAGGCGTACGACCTGCTCGCCGCCAAGCTTCAGGTGTCCTGAATGCCGCCCCGTCAGGCCACACCGGTCCAGGGCACGGCCGAGATCGTGGAGCGCGGCCCGGACCGGGGCACCACCCGGGTGACCGTCGACGCGGGGGAGCAGGTCTTCCCCGGCCACTACCCGGGGTTCCCGATCTTCCCCGGAGTCTGCGTCGTGGAGCACATACACCTCAGCGCCCTGGCCACCGCGCCGGAACCGGGTCTCCGGATGGAGGCGATCGAGTCGACGCGCTTCCTGAGCCCGGTGTTTCCCGGTGACCGGCTGGCGATCGACCTCACCTGGGAGCGCAAGGGCGGGAAGTGGCGCTGCAAGGCCGTGGCCGCGACCGCGCGCGGAGATTCGGCGAAGGTACGGATCCGTTTCTCGGAAGGGCACGACCAGTGATCGACATCAGCGGGATCAAACGGGTGCTGCCCCATCGCTACCCGATGCTGCTCGTGGACCGGGTGGACGAGCTGGTGCCGGGCGAGAGCCTGACCGCCCGCAAGGCGGTCACCGCCAACGAGCCCTGGTACCGGGACCTCCCGGCCGATGCCACCGACGAGCAGCACAGCTACCCGTCGGTCCTGCTCATCGAGTCCTGGTGCCAGGCCGCAGGCGTGCTGGCCGCCTGGAAGAACCCCAACCCCGACGTGCTCGCCGGGCAGGTGATGCTCTTCGGAAGCATCTCGGACGTGGTGTTCCATCGCCCGGTCCTGCCCGGCGACGTGCTGGAGCACCGTGTCCGGCTCTTCCGGGAGCTCAGCGACACCGTGATCTTCGAGGGCGAAGCACTGGTGGACGGCGAAACCGTGCTGGAGGTCGGCCGCGTGGTGATGGCCATGCGCCCGGCCTCCGAACTCCTCGAGGCGGCGAACCACCCCGAGGACCCCGCCGGCACCGCATGAGGGCCGGGAACCGAGTGAGAGCTGCAACCGAGTGATGGAGAGTCGAATGAGCGCGAACACCGGCAAGGTGGCACTGGTCACCGGCGGTTCCCGGGGAATCGGCCGGGCCACGGTCCTGCGCCTCGCGCGGGACGGGCACGACGTGGCGTTCTGCTACCGGTCGCGGCCGGACGCGGCGCAGGAGCTGGAGAAGGAGGTCTCCGAGCTCGGCGTGCGGGTGTACAGCCGGCAGGCCGACGTCTCCGTGGCCGATTCCGTACGGGAACTCGTCGCCGCCACGGAGGACCGGCTCGGCCCGGTCGACATCGCGGTGACCTCGGCCGGCATCGTCCGTGACCAGCCGCTGCTGCTGATGAAGGACGAGGACTGGAACGACGTACTCGACACCAACCTGGACGGCACCTACCACCTGTGCCGCTCGGTGGTCTTCGAGATGATGAAGCGCAAGTCCGGCTGCATCGTGAACATCTCGTCGGTGGCGGGTGTCTACGGCAATCCGACGCAGACCAACTACTCCGCCTCCAAGGCCGGAATCATCGGGTTCACCAAGGCCCTGGCCAAGGAGGTCGGCCAGTACGGGATCCGCGCCAACGCGGTGGCACCCGGCTTCATCGAGACCGACATGACCGCGGCGCTCTCCGACAAGGTCAGGGAGCAGGCGGTGAAGAACATTCCGCTCCGCCGTCTGGGCAGGGCCGAGGAAGTGGCCGACATGGTGTCGTTCCTGGTCTCTGCCGAGTACGTGACGGGCGCGGTGTTCCAGGTCGACGGAGGCATCGTTGTCTGAGGCCGGGAGCGGGGACAAGGGAGCACGGGCCGCGAGGACGCGCACTCCCGCGCCCCCGCGGTTCTACTTCTCGCTGCGCAGCCCGTACTCCTGGCTCGCCTACCGCGACCTCAGGGACCGGCACGCCGCGTTCGCGGACCGTCTCGAGTGGCGCCCGTTCTTCGAACCGGACGAGCGGAGCGCGAAGGCCCTGGCGGAGGCGGGCGGCAGCTTCTCGTACGTCGCCATGTCGCGCGAGAAGCACCTGTACATCCTTCAGGACATCAGGCGGCTGACCAGGGAGCGAGGGCTGGAGATCACCTGGCCGGTCGACCGCGACCCGTGCTGGGAGGTGCCGCACCTGGCCTATCTGGCGGCTCTCGACGAGGGACGGGGGGCGGGGTTCATCGACCTCGCCCACCGGGCCCGTTGGGAAGAGGGGCGCGACATCTGCGACCGGGCGGTCATGGGCGAGCTGGCCCGGGAGCTGGGACTTGAGCCCGGCCGGCTGGCCCTGGCCGCGGACGACCCGCGGCTGCGCGCCCGGGGCGTGGAAGCGCTCCTCGCGATGGACCGGGACGGGGTCTTCGGCGTTCCGTTCTTCGTGAACCGCCGCGACAAGTACTGGGGCATCGACCGGCTGGAGGCGTTCGTCGCGGCGGTGAACGGCGCGACGGGCCAGACGGCGGCGCCAACTGAGCCACCGCAGGAGTTGGTTGTGCCCGACGGGGTGCGAGGAGGTGACGGAGGACATGCGGGTGGCTGCGGCTGAACCGGGCGCGAGGCCGTGAATCTGTACTATCGGGGACGGCGGCACCCGTCGTCCGGATCTTGGGGGAAATCTGATGGGGCGCAAGAACCCGGGCGATGACGTGGCGGCATCACGGCCTCGCCGGCCGTCTTTGCTGAACAGGGCACTCGCCGTGCTCGCGCTACCGGTGGCACCGCTGTACGCCACCTTCCTCTCCTACCTCGTCTACCACCCGCCACGCCGGCCCCACCACCGCAGTCCGCAGGAATTCGGCCTGCCCAGCACGGAGTTGACGATCCCGCTGGACGGCGGGAAAGAAGGCAAGGGGCGGAGCCTGCACATCTGGCTCTGCCCCGGCAGCAAGGACCGGGTGGTGGTGATCGGGCACGGGATCGGGCTGAGCAAGTCGGCGAGCCTGGCCCAGGCCCGGTTCCTGCACGAGGCCGGGTACACCGTGGCGATGTTCGACCACCGCAACCACGGCTTGAGCAGTACCGACCGGGCCTTCTGGGGGCTGAGCGGCCGGCACACCGATGATGTGGAACGCGTGGTGAACCACCTGCGCGAGAAGGGCGGTTACGGTGCCGCGCGGTTCGCGGTCTTCGGCTTCTCCTTCTCGACCTTCCCGTCCTTCTACCTGCTGCGGCGACCGGACTGCGGGATCGAAGCCATCGTCTGCGACAGCGGCCCCGCACTCGAACTGCCCCCGCTGTTCAGGAACTTCATCATGGCGAAGGGAGTCCCGGTCCCGGCCCCGCTGCGGACGGCCCCCTCCCTGGGGCTGTTGAGCCGGGTGTTCGGCTCCGTCGGCACCGCGATGCTCCAGGCCCAGTGGCCGCCGCCGGCGGACGGCGCGTACACGAGGACGCCGGTGCTCATGATGGTGGGCGACAGCGACCGGATCATCCCGGTGGACAGCGTGCGCGCGCTAGCCGCCCGCTATCCGAAGGCCGAGGTACGCGTGCTGCCGGACACGGACCACCTCCAGGGGATGAAGTCGTGCCCCGAGGAGTACCAGGAGACCGTACTGGACTTCCTCAAGCGGGCGTTCGGATGAGCACCGTGCTGCCGGACCCGCGCGCCTGGGGCACCCGCCCCGAGGAGCTGACGGCCGCCTACCCCTGCGACGGGCTGCTCTCCGGTCGGGTCGAGGAGTGGTTCCGGGCGGTGACCGTACGGGCCGACCGTGCGACGGTCTTCCGATGGCTGTGCCAGCTGAAGGTCGCCCCCTACAGCTACGACCTGCTCGACAACTTCGGCCGCCGAAGCCCCCGGACGCTGACTCCGGGAGCGGACGCGCTGGAGATCGGGCAGCGGGTCATGACCATTTTCGAGCTCACCGGATTCGAGCGGGACCGTCATCTCACCATGGTGCTGGACACTCCCTGGGCGCGCCGGGCGTTCGGCGGTTTCGCGCTGAGCTACACCGTGGAGGACGAGGGCCGGGACGCCACCAGGCTGGTGGTCAAGCTGTTGGTGCGAACGGGCAGCGGGCCGATCAAGGCGCTCCGTGGCCGCGGGATGGCCTGGGGCGACCTCATGATGATGCGGTGTCAGTTGAAGACGCTGCGTGAGCTGGCGGAGACGGTCGGCCGATAGCGGGGGTCCGCTTCCTCGGCCGCCCGTCGCCCGAACGCTTTTGGCAGTTAACTGCCAAGCATTTTGACTTCGTTGACTCTCCGACGACGACGCCCGGACGATCGGTCGCATGCGGTGACGGCTCCGGTCCGGAGCGCCGCCCCGGGTGACCAGCGATCTCGCGGGACGGGACCGCAACCCGGATTCGGAGAGGTCTCTACTCACATGGTTCAGCAACTCGACGGGCTCGCGTCGGATGAGAACCCGCCGCACACTGCCGGGGGTTCGGGAGCTCGCCGGTGGCTGGCGCTGGTCGTCCTGATGCTCGCCCAGTTCACCGTCTGGCTCGACAACACCATCCTGAACGTCGCGCTCAACACCCTCGCGTCCCCGACCGAGGGACTCGCGGCCACGACCAACGAACTCCAGTGGAGCATCAGCTCCTACACCTTGATCTTCGCCGTCATGCTGTTCACCGGCGGTGCTTTGGGCGACCGCTACGGGCATCGCCGGCTGCTGGTGATCGGCATGGCGCTGTTCGGCGCCGCATCGCTCTGGGCCGGTATGTCGACCGGCGTCACCGAGCTGATCATCGCGCGCGGTGCGATGGGGGTGGGCAGTGCGCTGATCATGCCCGCCACGTTGTCACTGATCTCCGTGGTCTTCAGCGAGCGCGAGCGTCCGATGGCCATCGCGATCTGGTCCGGTGCCAGTGGGCTCGCCATCGCGGCCGGCCCCCTGGTCGGCGGCGCGCTGCTGGAGCGGTTCTGGTGGGGTTCCGTCTTCGTGGTGAACCTGCCCATCGTCGGAGCCGCGCTGCTCGGCGTGATGTTCCTCCTGCCTGCGGCCAGGAGCGCGAACCGCGTCAAACTCGACCCGCTCGGCGTGCTCATGTCGACCATGGGTCTGCTGGCTCTGGTCTACGGGCTGATCGAAGGCGGCCACCGCAACGAATGGACCAGCCCGGCCGTGCTGGGCTCCCTGGCCGGCGGTCTGCTCGTGCTGGTGGTGTTCGTACGGGTCGAACTCCGGGTGGAGAACCCGAGTTTCGACGTGCGGCTCTTTCACAGCAGCAAGTTCACGGGTGCCAGCGTCGCGGTGATGCTCACCTTCTTCAGCCTCAGCGGCTCCATGTTCTACACGTCCTTCTACTTGCAGGGTGTGCTGGAGCAGACGCCGTTCGAGGCAGGGCTGAACCTGATCCCGGTGGCCGTCGGGGTGCTGTTGGGCGCACCCGTCTCGGCGGCCCTGGTCCGCAAGCTGGGGGTCGGCCCCGTGGTGGCCACGGCGATGCTGATCGCCGCAGCCACCTTCCTCGCCTACACGCGGCTCGACCTGACGACCGGGATGCCGTGGTTCTGGCTGCTCATGGCGGTGCAGGGGCTGGCGATGGGCTCGGCCGTCGCCCCCACCACGGAGGCCATCATGTCGGTACTGCCGGCCGACCGCACCGGGGCCGGATCGGCGGTCAACAACTCCATGCGCCAGATCGGTGGGGTGCTCGGCGTCGCGATCCTGGGATCCCTGCTCAGCAGCGCCTACGCGGCCGATGTGGCGCCCGAGCTGGCCGATCTCCCCGCACCTGCGCAGGCGGTGGCGGAGCAGTCCGCCGAGGCCACGCGCCAGGTCGCCGCGGAGGCCTCGCTGCCTCAACTGGTGGACGCGGCGAACGAGAGCTTCCTGCACGCCATGCACCTGACCTCGATCGTCGGTGCAGGCGTCGCGGTCGTCGGTGCCGTCGTCATCTGGCTCTCCTTCCGCCGGAAGCTCGGCTGATCCGCTCCGGGCCGGTCACCGGCCCGGAGCTGGGAACTTCGGTCCGGTCACCGGCTGTTGGCAGGAAGCGGCCACACACCGGGACTCCGGGCACGCCTCCGTGCTACTGCTGGGTAATCAGAAAGCTACCTGTCGGTAGGGCGTTGCGCGGGCAGCGCTCCGAGGCGTCGGAGGAATCATGGGGCACTACAAGTCCAACCTGCGCGATCTGGAGTTCAACCTCTTCGAGGTGTTCGGCGCGGAGGAGCGGTACGGAGCCGGACGCTTCGCCGACATGGATCAGGACACCGCGCGGAACGTACTGTCCGAGGTGGAGCGGATGGCGGTCGGCGAACTGGCCGACTCGCTGATCGACGCGGACCGTACTCCGCCGGTCTTCGACCCGGACACCGGCTCCGTCACCCTTCCCGAGGGCTTCAAGAAGTCCTTCAAGACCTTCCTCGACGCCGAGTGGTGGCGGCTGGGCCTGGCGGAGGAGCTGGGTGGGACGCCCTGTCCGCCGTCGCTGTTCTGGTCGATGGGGGAGCTGGTCCTCGGCGCCAATCCGGCGCTGTGGATGTACACCGGTTTCCCGTCCTTCGCCTCGGTGATCCACCGGATGGGCACCGAGGAGCAGCGCAAGATCGCCCGGCGGATGGTGGACGGGCGCTGGGGTGCCACCATGGTCCTCACCGAGCCGGACGCCGGATCCGACGTCGGCGCCGCCCGTACGACGGCGCGCCGGCAGAGCGACGGATCGTGGCACCTGGAGGGGGTCAAGCGCTTCATCACCGGCGGTGAGCACGATCTCGCGGAGAACATCATGCACTTCGTCCTGGCCCGCCCCGAGGGCGCGGGCACGGGGACCAAGGGGCTCTCGCTCTTCCTGGTGCCGAAGTTCGACTTCGACTGGGACACCGGCGAGCTCGGTGAGCGCAACGGCGTGTACGCCACCAACGTCGAGCACAAGATGGGCCTGAAGGCCTCCACCACCTGTGAGCTGACCTTCGGCGCCAACCGTCCGGCCAAGGGCTGGCAGCTCGGTGAGCGGCATGACGGCATCCGCCAGATGTTCAAGATCATCGAGTTCGCCCGGATGCTGGTCGGGACGAAGGCCATCGCCACGCTGTCGACCGGATATCTCAACGCCCTCGACTACGCCAAGTCCAGGGTGCAGGGCCCGGATCTGGCCGCGTTCGCCGACAAGGACTCGCCCCGCGTCCCGATCACGCACCATCCGGACGTCCGGCGCTCGCTGCTGGGCCAGAAGGCGTACTCCGAGGGTATGCGCGCCCTGGTGCTCTACACCGCCACCGTTCAGGACCGGATCGCCGAGGCAGAGCACCTGGGTGAGCCCACCGAGGGCCTGCTGCGCCTGAACGATCTGCTGCTGCCGATCGTCAAGGGCTACGGCTCGGAGAAGTCGTACGACCAGTTGACGCAGTGCCTCCAGACCCTGGGTGGCTCGGGATACCTCCAGGACTACCCCATCGAGCAGTACATCCGGGATGCCAAGATCGACAGCCTCTATGAGGGAACCACCGCCATCCAGGGCATGGACTTCTTCTTCCGCAAGATCGTGAAGAACTCCGGTCAGGCCTTCTCCGTGCTCACCGAGGAAATACGGGAGTTCCTCCGGGGGGCGCCCGGCGGTGCGGAGCTCGACGCCGCACGCGAGCTGCTGGCCGCCGCGCTGGAAAGCCTCGAAGGGATGCTCGGCGTGATGCTGGGGCAGCTCGCCGAGGCCGAGGCGGACCCTCGGAGCATGCACAAGGTGGGGCAGAACACCACCACGCTGCTCTTCGTCGCCGGGGACGTCGTCGTGGCGTATCTCCTCCAGCGGCAGGCGGAAGTGGCGCTGCGGAAGCTGCCCGCCGCCTCGGCCAAGGACCGGCCCTTCTATCAGGGCAAGGTCGCCGCGGCCACGTTCTTCGCCCGCAACGTCCTGCCACTGGTCCCGCCCCGGCGGACGATCATGGAGGAAGCCGGCCTCTCCCTGATGGAACTCCCGGAGGCGGCGTTCTGAGAGACCGCCCGGCGCCTCCGGGCGCCGCGTAGAACTCGGCGCGCTCAGCACACGGAGCCGCCCGCCGGCGTGGACGCCCGGCGCGCGCCGTCGACCCGTGCGGGATGGCTCGGCGGAACGCGCGCCGGCCCGCGGACGTCCGCTGTCACATGCCGCCACCCCCTCCCGTCACGATCCGGTCTCGGACACGGGAGGGGGTCTTGTTTTCGGCCATGGAATCGATTCCAATCATCCGTGTAATCGATTCCACGGGCGCCGTGCACCGGTCTGTCACCGGTCGGCCCCCAGGTTTCGAGGTGTACGGAAACCACAAGGAGGTGGTCCGGGCATGGCGGGCATCAAGGATGTCGCGGCCGAGGCGGGCGTGTCCGTCGCGACGGTCTCACGCGTGCTGAACAGCCATCCGTCCGTCAGCGAGGAGGCGCGTACCCGCGTCCTCGCCGCCGTCGAGGCGCTCGGCTACCGGCCCAACGCGGTGGCCCGCTCGCTGCGCACGGCCCAGACCCGCACCCTCGGTCTGGTCATCAGTGACGTGCTCAACCCGTACTTCACCGAGCTGGCCCGCTTCGTCGAGGAGGAGGCCCGCGCGCTCGGCTACAGCGTCATCATCGGCAACGCCGACGAGCGGCCCGAGCTCCAGGACCACCACATCCGCACGCTCGTCGACCGCAGGATCGACGGGCTCCTCGTGTCGCCCGCCGACGGCGGCTCCACGGTGCTGCGGGAGGTCGCCGTGAGCGGTACGCCGATGGTCTTCGTCGACCGTTGGATCCCCGGCATCGACGTCCCCGTGGTGCGGGCCGACGGTACGGGCGCGGTCAAGGACCTCGTCGCGCATCTGTACCGGCTCGGTCACCGCCGGCTCGCCATCATCGCCGGGCCCGCGGCCACCACCACCGGCAACGAGCGCGTCGAGGCCTTCCGGGACGCGATGCGGGAACTCGGCCTCGCCCTGCCCGACGCCTACATCGGGCAGGGCGACTTCCAGGCCGCCAGCGGCCGCCGGGCCACCGAGGCGTTCCTCGCCCTGCCCGAGCCGCCCGAGGTCGTGTTCGCCGCCGACAACCTGATGGCGCTCGGCGCGCTCGACGCCATCAGAGCCCGAGGGCTGCGGGTCCCCGACGACATCGCCCTCGCCGCCTTCGACGACATCCCGTGGTTCGTCCACACCGACCCGCCGATCACCGCCATCGCCCAGCCGACCGCGGACCTGGCACGGGCCGCCGTACGCGCGCTGGCCGACAGAATCGAAGGACGGACCCCGCAGTCCGTCACCCTGCCCGCCCGCCTCGTCGCACGCCGCTCGTGCGGCGGGGCCGCATCGAACCAGAGGAGCGACCGGTGACCGCACCGGAAAAGCAACGGGTGACCGCACCGGACGAGTTGCTGCGCATCGAAGGTCTGCGCAAGACCTTCCCCGGCGTGGTGGCGCTCGACAACGTCGACTTCGACCTCCGCAGAGGCGAGGTCCATGTCCTGCTCGGCGAGAACGGCGCGGGCAAGAGCACCCTCATCAAGATGCTCTCCGGCGCCTACCGCCCCGACCGCGGCCGCATCCTGGCCGAGGGCCGCGAGGTCCGCATCGAGGGCGCGCAGGATGCCGAACGGCTCGGGATCGCCACCATCTACCAGGAGTTCAACCTCGTACCCGACCTCACGGTCGCCGAGAACATCTTCCTGGGCCGCCAGCCCCGCCGCTTCGGGCTCGTCGACCACCGTCGGATGCGCGAGGACGCGGAGCAGCTGCTGCGCCGGGTCGGCGTCGACGTCCGCCCCGACGCCAAGGTCCGTGAACTGGGCATCGCCCGGCTCCAGATGGTGGAGATCGCCAAGGCGCTCAGCCTGGAGGCCCGCGTCCTGATCATGGACGAGCCCACCGCCGTGCTCACCTCCGGGGAGGTCGACAAGCTCTTCGCGATCGTCCGCCGACTCCGCGAGGACGGCGTCGGGATCGTCTTCATCACCCACCACCTGGAGGAGATCGCCGCACTCGGCGACCGCGTCACCGTCCTGCGCGACGGCCGCAGCATCGACCAGGTTCCGGCCTCGACCCCCGAGGACGAACTCGTCCAGCTCATGGTCGGCCGCAGCATCGAGCAGCAGTACCCGCGCGAACGCCCGGACACGGGCGCAGCGTTGCTGTCCGTGCGCGGACTCACCCGCGACGGCGTCTTCCACGACATCAGCTTCGACGTGCACGCCGGTGAGGTCGTCGGCCTCGCCGGACTCGTCGGCGCCGGACGTACGGAGGTGGCACGCGCGGTCTTCGGCGCCGACCCGTACGACGCCGGCACCGTCGACGTACGGGGCGAGCGCCTCGCCCGGCACGACGTGCCCGCCGCGATGGGCGCCGGGATCGGACTCGTGCCGGAGGACCGCAAGGGCCAGGGCCTGGTCCTGGACGCCTCCGTGCAGGAGAACCTGGGCCTGGTCACCCTGCGTTCCGCGACCCGCTCCGGGCTCGTGGACCTCAGGGGACAGCGCACGGCCGCCGCCCGCATGGCGCAGCAGCTCGGCGTCCGCATGTCCGGCCTCGGCCAGCATGTCCGCACCCTCTCCGGCGGCAACCAGCAGAAGGTCGTCATCGGCAAGTGGCTGCTGGCCGACACCCGGGTGCTCATCCTCGACGAACCCACCCGGGGCATCGACGTCGGAGCCAAGGTCGAGATCTACCAGCTCATCAACGAGCTGACCGCCTCCGGGCACGCCGTCCTGATGATCTCCAGCGATCTGCCGGAGGTCCTCGGCATGAGCGACCGGGTGCTCGTCATGGCCCAGGGCCGGATCGCCGGGGAACTCCCCGCCGACGAGGCCACCCAGGACGCGGTGATGGCCCTCGCGGTCGGCGCCCCGGCCACGGCCCAGGGCCCGGCCCCCACCGACGTACCCACGCCCACCGGACACCCCGCACCGAAGAAGGAAGAGGAGGGCCCCCGTGGCCACTGACACAGCCAGGAGTGACGCGGGAACGGGCGGCGGAGTCTCCGTGATACGCCGCGTCCTGCTCGACAACGGCGCGCTCAGCGCCCTGGTCGTCCTGGTGGTGGCGATGTCGCTGCTCTCCGGCGACTTCCTGACCACCCAGAACCTGCTGAACGTCGGCGTCCAGGCGGCCGTCACCGCCATCCTCGCGTTCGGCGTCACCTTCGTCATCGTCTCGGCGGGCATCGACCTGTCCGTCGGTTCGGTGGCCGCCCTGTCCGCGACGGTCCTCGCCTGGTCGGCGACATCGGCGGGAGTCCCGGTCGTCCTGGCCGTCGTGCTCGCGATCGTCACCGGAATCGCCTGCGGCTTCGTGAACGGCGCCCTCGTCTCGTACGGCAAACTCCCGCCGTTCATCGCGACGTTGGCGATGCTCTCGATCGCCCGCGGCCTTTCCCTCGTCATCTCGCAGGGCAGCCCGATCGCCTTCCCCGACTCCGTCTCGCGGCTCGGCGACACGCTCGGTGGCTGGCTCCCCGTGCCGGTCATCGTGATGATCGCGATGGGCCTGGTCACCGCACTGATCCTCGGCCGCACCTTCATCGGCCGCTCGATGTACGCGATCGGCGGCAACGAGGAGGCGGCCCGGCTCTCCGGCCTCCGCGTCAAGCGCCAGAAGATCGTCATCTACGCCCTGTCCGGCCTCTTCGCCGCCGTCGCGGGCATCGTCCTGGCCTCGCGCCTCGTCTCCGCGCAGCCGCAGGCCGCCCAGGGGTACGAACTCGACGCCATCGCCGCCGTCGTCATCGGCGGGGCGAGCCTGGCCGGCGGCGTAGGCAAGGCGTCCGGCACCCTGATCGGCGCGCTCATCCTCGCCGTCCTCCGTAACGGCCTCAACCTCCTCTCCGTTTCGGCGTTCTGGCAGCAGGTCGTCATCGGCGTCGTCATCGCCCTCGCGGTCCTCCTCGACACGCTGCGCCGCAAGGCCGGTTCGGGCGCGGCCTCCTCGGCGGGCACCGCGCCTGGCGCACCCGGGTCCGGCCGCAGGAACGCGCTGAAGCTGGGCGGTGCGGCCCTCTGCGTGGCCGTCGTCGTCGGCGGGGTCTCCTTCTTCAACTCCGGTTCGTCCGGCGGGACGACGAAGGTCGGCATGTCGCTCTCCACGCTCAACAACCCCTTCTTCGTGCAGATGAAGGAAGGCGCGCAGGCGGAGGCGGAGAAGGCGGGCATCGACCTCACCGTCACCGACGCCCAGAACGACGCCTCCCAGCAGGCCAACCAGCTCCAGAACTTCACCAGTTCGGGCTTCTCCTCGATCATCGTCAACCCGGTGGACTCGGACGCCGTCGGCCCCGGCGTCCGCAGCGCCAACAAGGCCGGCATCCCCGTGATCGCCGCAGACCGGGGCGTCAACAAGGCGGACACCGCGACGCTCGTCGCCTCCGACAACGTGGCGGGCGGCAAGCTCGCCGCCGACGCGCTGGCCGACAAGCTCGGCGGCAAGGGCAGCATCGTCATCCTCCAGGGCACGGCGGGCACCTCCGCCAGCCGTGAGCGGGGGGCCGGCTTCGCCGAGGGACTGAAGGCGTACCCGGGCATCAAGGTGGTCGCCAAGCAGCCCGCGGACTTCGACCGCACCAAGGGTTTGGACGTCATGACGAACCTCATCCAGTCGCACCCCGGCGTCACCGGCGTCTTCGCCGAGAACGACGAGATGGCGCTCGGCGCGGTCAAGGCACTCGGCAGCAGGGCCGGGAAGTCCGTCCCGGTCGTCGGCTTCGACGGGACCCCGGACGGCCTGAAGGCGGTCGAGGCCGGCACGCTCTACGCTTCGGTGGCCCAACAGCCCGCCGAACTGGGGAAGATCGCGGTGCGGAACGCCGTGAAGGCCGCGAAGGACGAGAAGGTCGAGAGCACGGTGAAGGTGCCGGTCAAGGTGGTCACCCGGGAGAACGTCGCCGACTTCTCCTGACTCCGGCCCGCGAACCGGTTTCCTTGAACCCGGCTTCTGAACCGGCCTGTTGATCCCGGACCGACGAAAGCAGGAAGCACGCCCATGCACGACAACGCCCCCGAGGACCGGTACGACCTGCTGGTCGTCGGGTCGGCCAACGCCGACCTGGTGATCGGCGTCGAGCGCCGCCCCGCGCCCGGCGAGACGGTCCTCGGCTCCGACCTGGCCGTCCACCCCGGCGGCAAGGGCGCCAACCAGTCGCTGGCCGCCGCCCGCCTCGGCGCCAGGACGGCCCTGCTCGCCCGGGTCGGCGACGACGACCACGGACGCCTCCTGCTGGAGACCCAGCGCGCGGCCGGCGTGGACACGGACGGCGTCCTGGTGGGCGGGGCCCCCACGGGCGTCGCGCTGATCACCGTCGACCCCTCGGGCGACAACAGCATCGTGGTCTCGCCGGGCGCGAACGGACGCCTCACCCCCGAGGACGTCCGAGCGGCGGCCCCGCTGCTGGCGTCCGCCCGGGTGATCTCCGTACAGCTGGAGATCCCGCCGGCCACGGTGGCCGAGACGGTACGCGGCCGGGGACCGGACACCCGCCTCGTCCTCAACCCGTCCCCGCCCGCCCCGCTCCCCGAGGAGGTGCTCGCCGCCTGCGATCCGCTGGTGGTCAACGAGCACGAGGCGCGGTACATCCTGGGGGAGGGCGCGGGGGACACCCCGCACGACTGGGTTCCGGCGCTGCTCGCGCTGGGCCCGCGCTCGGTCGTGATCACCCTGGGAGCCGCGGGGGCTCTGGTGGCCGACAGCCGTACGGGCTCCCTGGACCACCTGCTCAGCCCGAAGGTGGAGGCCCTCGACACGACCGGCGCGGGGGACGCGTTCACGGCGGCCCTGGCCTGGCGGCTGGGCCGTGGCGACGACCTGCGGGAGGCGGCGGCCTTCGCGGTCAGGGTGGGCGCGGCGGCGGTCACGGCACGGGGGGCGCAGGAGTCGTTCCCGACGCTGGAGGAGGTCGACGCGCTGTGAAGAAGTCGGGCATTCTCAACCGCCACCTGGCGGGCGCGATCGCCGAACTCGGCCACGGCGACACCGTCCTGATCTGCGACGCCGGCATGCCGATCCCGCCCGGCCCCCGCGTCGTCGACCTGGCCTTCCGCGCCGGGACCCCGTCGTTCGCCGAGGTGCTGGACGGCCTGCTCGACGAGCTGGTCGTCGAGGGCGCGACGGCCGCGGAGGAGGTCCGCGAGGCCAACCCGGAGGCCGCGGCCCTGCTGGACGGTCACTTCCCCTGGCTGGAACAGGTCCCGCACGACGACCTGAAGGCGCTCACGGCGTCCGCCCGCCTGGTCGTCCGGACGGGGGAGGCCCGGCCGTACGCGAACGTACTGCTGAGGTGCGGGGTCTTCTTCTGAGCGAGCGCCCTCCTTCCGGACCGGCCTGACGACGGTACGAGGACGGGCCGCGCCCCACGCGGGGAGCGGCCCGTCCTCTGCCGTTCCGTCCCCCGCTCAGCCGGCCACGGCGTAGTCGCCGAGCGAGGGCCCGAGCAGATCGAAGGAGCGCTCCGCCTCCTCGGCCAGGACCGCGGCGATCTCCGCGTCGGTCCGCCCGGCGAGCGTCAACTCCTGGATGCGGCCGTAAGAGCACGCGGTGCACGTCCGCGACATGTTCACCCCGGGTCGCGACAGGCGGAGCCTGGCCATGCGTGGTGCGCAGCGGAAGACGCGCTGTTACCAAGGGGGTTGTGGGGGCCGCCGGGGCTGAGGGGAGCCGCTGCTCACACGCCGGCCTCCACCAGGAAGGTGCTGGGTTCCCCGGTCCACGACACATACAGGTCGTCCCGTGCCCGCGTGCACGCCACGAAGAGCAGGCAGCGTTCCGCCAGCAGATCGGCGGCGTGCTGAAGGCGGTCGACCTCGACCGGTGTCACCGCCTTGGGGAACGGGAGGGCGCCGACGCTCGCGCCGATGACCGCGACACACCGGAACTCCAGCCCCTTGAAGGCATGCATGGTGCCGACCTGGACGGCATCCGCCTCCGTGACGGTGTCGCCCCGCAGACGAGCCGCGGGAACGCCGGCCTGCCTGAGCCGCTCCACCGCCTTGTCGGCGTTCTTGTTGAACCGTGCGCTGACCCCGATCTCGCCTGCGGCGATTCCGCTGTCGAGCCAGCCGCGCACCCGCTCCACGAGTCCGTCCAGTTCCGCTGCCTCCGATGCGGCCCCGAGCATTTCGGGCCGTGTGCCGTGCAGGGACGAGCGGTAGCCCAGCAGGGTCTCGTTGCGCGCGTCGTCCGCGAGCTGTTCGAAGGGCCGCCCGACCAGCAGCGCGGTCGACCAGCTGAGGATCTCGTGCGTGGAGCGGTAGTTCTTGCGCATCTTCGTCGAACGTCCGGCGACCCTCACCCCGACGGCCTTCAGCGAGACCTTCGAGTCGTAGATCCGTTGGTGCGGATCGCCCGCGATGAACAGGTCGTCGGGCCGGGGCGGGGCGGCCGCCCGCAGCAACCGCCACTGCACGGGGTGCAGGTCCTGCGCCTCGTCCACGACGACGTGCCGATACCGCGGGCCTCCGGACTCCAGCAGATCCGCCGCCTCCGCACAGGTGCCGAGGTAGGTGCGCAGTCCGTCGGCTTTCAGCCGGCCGGTGAACTCCTGGATCGTGCGCCACACCACCGCGCGCGAGGCGGTGGGCAGGGCGCTGCCACGACCACGCCGCTCACAGTTCTCGTACTCCTCCAGGGTGCGCAGATCCTGCGCCAGCACGACGTGCTTGTACTCCTGGGCCAGGAACCGTCCGGTCCCCGGGAAACCGGTCGCCCGCGCGGCCTGCCCCCACCGCGTCTCTTCCTCGCCGCCTCGCAGGGGGCGTCGCGACGTGGAGACGACGCGCCCCGCGAACGCGTCGACGGTCATGATGTCGACGCGGTCGCGCAGGGCCTCGTCCTCCACCAGGGCGGCCAGACCGTTGCGCAACGCGGCCACGAGTGCGTTCGTGTACGTGGTCAGCAGGATGCGGTCGCCGTCGCGCAGGTGCCCCAGCAGGTGCCGCACGCGATGCAGGGCGACCACGGTCTTCCCCGTGCCCGGGCCACCGGTGACCTGGGCGGGGCCGGAGTACGAAGCCCGGTAGGCGATCCGGTGCTGGGAGGGGTGGAGGAACACCCGCCAGGCCGCGAACGGCTTGTCCAGGATGTCCCGCAACTCCTCGGAGGCGGTCACCAGCGCGATGCGGTTACGGGTGCGGTGGATGGCCGTGGCGAAGTCGTCCGTGTCCACCGGAGCGTCGCCCGCGGACACCTGGGCGAGGCTGACGGAGACGACGTCCCGCCACACCTCCTCCACGCTGAACCCCGCCGCCAGATACTCCAGAACCTCGCGCTGGTCCTGTGGGAAGTAGGGAGCGAAGATCTCCAGCTGTTCCGCATCGGTCAGTGCACGGGCCTGACGCAGCGTGGTCTCGTCGATGCCCAGCGCCGCGAGGTCTCCGTCGGACACCTTCGCGAACAGCCGCTGATCGGCGGCCGGCGCGATCCGCTCATAGGCGGGCGTGAGCTCGTCCAGCATGGCGATGTCCCGGATCTCCACCGCCCGGGTGACGGTGTTGATGCTCGCCTTCTGCTTGATCGCCCAGTCGATCGCCTTGTCGTGCGGCATCACCCGCAGCAGCACGTACGTGTCACCGCTGGCGGGCGCGAGCACGACCCCCCGCGTCCCCTGATCGATGCGGATGGTGCGGATGTGCGGATCGCGGGCGCGCTTCAGCGACTCCAGCTTCAGCCCCGGGTCCTTGAACAGCTGGTCGAGAGTGAGTCGTTCGAACTTCTCCCAGGCGTCGAACACCCCTTGTTTTACCGTTCCTTGGAGCTTGGCGAGCTGCGAACAGAAGCCGATGTCGAACGCGAGGTGGGGCATGGGTGGACTCTTCCGTGGTGCGGGTGGAACGGAGCGAGGGGGTGGGGCGAGGGCGTGGACGACGGCGGACCGGGCACTCAGCCCGCCGGCCCGTCGAGGTCGAGACGTATCAGGGCCAGCGCCTCGGCGACCTCCTCCGTCATCTCGTCGTCGGAGCCGAACACGAGACACAGATCGTCGTACAGGGGTGTCAGGACCCGCTCCGCCTCGTCCGCCAGCCCCTGGGCGAGCAGCAGCATCCCGATGTCGCGCCGCAGCTCGACCGCCTCGTCGCTCACGTCGCCGTCGACGGCCCGGACGACCTCCAGGACGCCGCGCAGCGAGGCCAGCGCGTCGGTCACCTGTCCGAGCTCGCCCCGACACCGGGCAGCCTGCGCACGGCAGCCGCGCGCCCGCTCCCCGGCCGCCCCGCCGGTCCGTCCGTAGGCGTCCGCGAGGGCCTCGAACTCGGGCAGTGCGGCCCGGAAGTCCCCGCCGAGCAGCTGGATCGCGGCCCGCTGCCGCCGCAGGTCCAGCACCTTCCTGCTCTCCTCCCCGAGAGCGCGGGCGGCGGGCCCGATCAGCTCGCCGAGTACTTCGGCGGCCTGGGCGTACCGCTCCTCCTCCAGCAGGGCGTCGGAGTGCTGGTAGGCCTCCTCGATCTCCGCGCGCAGCGCTTCCGGTACGGGAACGGGCCCGGCGGCCGCGACGTCCGGGCCCACGGCGGTCGGCGCAGGGCGGCTGCCCTCACCGGCGCGGGCACGCGGTGCGTACGGGTTGCGGTAGATCCCGGTCGGGTCGGGCGCACCGTCCCAGTGCGCCTCACCGGGCGAGGGCTTCTGGCCCGGGGGCGGCAGGAAGGGCCGCAGCCGCTCGTACACCTCCTGCACATCGGCGGGCCGGGCCTCCGGCGCCTTGAGCAGCAGATGCAGCACGAGGTCCTCAAGGGCGGCGGGCACGTCGGGTCGCAGCGCCCGCAGCGGGGTGGGTGCCGCGTTGACGTGCTGCGACATCACCACGTACTCACTGCCACCCGTGAACAGCAGGCTCCCGCAGAGGAGTTCGTGGAGGATGCAGCCGAGCGCGTACAGGTCGGTCTGCGTACTGGTGCGACCGCCCCGCACCTGCTCCGGCGCCATGTACTGGTAGGTCCCGATCGGGGTGCCGGTGGCGGTCAGCTTGGTGACGTCGCTCCGCAGGATCGCCGCGATCCCGAAGTCCAGGACCTTCACGGTCCCGTCCCGGGCGACCAGGATGTTGCCCGGCTTCAGGTCGCGGTGGATGACCGGCACCTCGTGCGCGTACGACAGCACGGTGGCGACCTGCGCGGCGACGGCGGCCGCCCAGCTGACCGGCAGCGGACGTTCCGGGTGGATGTACGAGGACAGCGCCACCCCGTCGACCAGCTCCATGACCAGGAACAGCCGCTCGTAGGAGTCGTCCAGCACCGCGTCGTACACCTGGGGCACCCCGGGATGCCGGATCCTCGCGGTGATGCGGGCCTCGCGACGGAAGCGCTTCGCGAACTCCTGCGCCAACTGCGTCGACCCGTGTACGGCCTGCTGCCGGATCAGCTTCACGGCGACGGGCCGGTCGAGCACGGCGTCGTAACCGCGCCACACATCCCCCATGCCGCCGCTGTCGAGCCCCTCCAGCAGTTCGTACCGACCGGCGATCGCCTGTTGTGACACCGTTCCCCCGGGATCGTGCGGATGCGGTCGACGTCCACGGGGCCGACCACGACGTGGTTGGGGACGAGTCTGGCCGGTGCGGGCGTTCCAGGTCCACCGGCGGCCCGGGGTTACGGATGAGCCGTCTTGTTCCGGTCAGCGGAGTGGCTCGTTAATGCTGCTCACAGGCGATGCGGGCGCCTTGCCGGATCGCCCCGCACGGGCTGCTGCGCCCGGGGTGATGCGGCAGTCATGAGAGGAGGGCGATGATCAGACGTCCCGGGATCAGGTACAGGGTGACAGCCGCGCTACCCAGGAGGACTGGCAGGGCGACGAGAATGCGGAGGGGGAGCCAGAGGGGGGCCCAGGAACTCACCGCCTTGCCTTTGCCGTCTGGTTTCGGCAGATACCACACGGACCGGATCGGCACAGGCTTCGCGGTTCTGCTGTCCGCGTGCCGCGTGTACTCACGCTGTCGGCCAGACGCGTCGGTGACCACGTAGACGTGTTCGTGAGCCCCGTGCGGACCGGCCGTCGATCGGGCGAACGCCGCCTGCGTCAGATGGCCGCGGCGCACCAGTGCCCACAGGTCGACTGTGGCACCGACGAAGAGAAGTCCCGAGAGAATGGCAACTCCGCTGGTGATCCCAGCGATGATGACGGCGACGAAGGCCCCTGGTCCGTCGCCTGCGGCGGCCAGGGCGGCCGCGTAGCCGCAGAGCAGAACGAGCAGCCCGATCGCCCACGGAACGGGCAGGTCGTCAGCGGGGCGCAGAGGCGGGCTGTCGACGACTTCGGCCTCTTCGGCCGATGCGAGATGTCCGCTGAGCGAACGGGGCGAGCCCTCGCGGAGCCGTATGGCGTCGGCCGCGCACACGGCGATGAGGCGCTTCGCACCGTCGCTGGGGGCCCACCTGACCTCGGTGGTCGCTTGCCCGTGCCGCGAGTCGAAGAAGCAGGGCGGAAGCCGCTGGGGCAACGGTGCGCCGGAGACGCGGGCCTCCAGGTCCTCCAGGGCGTTCATGCCCTGCTGCAGCAGCTGGGGCACGACTGTCACCTGCTTGCGGCCGCGCAAGGCCCGGGAGGCGGCGTCGTATGCGTCGAGGGCGCGCTCCCAGTCGTCCATCGCCTTCGGCGGTGTTCCGGGATCACCTGGGTCGAAGCTGTGCTCAGCCAACAACTCGCCGAAGGCCGTCACTTCGGCTTCCAGTTCCCGCTTACGCTCTCTTCGCCCTGACCCACGCATTCCCGGCCCCCCGCCATACGATGTCCCTTGGAGCTTAACCTCGCTGTTTCGGTTGGGATGAGGCGGAGTTGCAGATCACCAACTGTTGGGTGGCTGACGCGGTTTCGGTACTTGGGCAGGGCGGAGTCCCGGCGCGGTGGTCGGGTGCTCCGGGGTCCTTCGAGGGCACGGGTCCAGGCCAGCAGGTCGATTGCCGCGAGGCTGAGTTCGAGCCAGACAGTGTTGTGAGCTGCCCCAAGTTTCGTAGAGTCCGATCTTGATTGGTTCAGACGCACCTACCGACAGCCATAAGCGAGGCTCTGTCAAGGTTCAGCGAGACGGAACAAAAAGCCTCGTCGCTGGGAACGCCTGGACGCGAGAACCCGCCCCGGGACTTTACCCCGAGCGGGTTCATAAGGAGTGCTGGCTCACGCCCAGAGGGCAGCTACTTGTCTGTCGCCCTGCGGATGATCCGTACGACAGCTCCTGCGGCCATGAGCGCCAGCCCCACCAGGAGGACGGGGAGGCCGGGGCCTGGGAGGACGTACATCAGGGCTCCCGCCACGGTGGCGACAGCGCCGATGGACATCAGTACGACGCCCATGGAGGAATTGTTCACGTGGGTCTCCCGACTGGTGCTGGGGCGATTCTGCCGACGGCTGCCCGGACATATGGGCCGGGCAGCCTGGGCCGGTCAGTACCCCCAGCAGATCTTCGATCAGTAGACGTAGGTTCTGCGGTGCGTCGTCGTCCACCACGAGGTTTCACTGAACCTGGAGTTGGTGGAAGTCTCGCGGTAGGTGATCTTGTTCTGGTACTGGGGCTGTGTAGACCGACACCCATTCAGCCAGAACCTTCTCACTGCGCCAGGACAACAGGGTGCAGCGGACACCGCGCTGGGTGCGCCAGCGCCAACGCTCCTTCCAGCCGACGATCGCCAGCGGGGTCCGGTCGGCGATCGCGTCCCACCACCAGGAGTACTTCTTGTTGCACCACTTGCTGTAGGACCAGCCGCCCGACCACGTGATCTTGATGTCGCTGCGCCAGCCCGTCCACGCGTACCACGGGATCTTGCACGGCAAGCACCCGGTGACGTCCTCGGCGTTGACCGGGTCGCCACAGACGTCGTAGTTGCTGCAGCTTCCGCCGGAGACCGGGTGGGTCTGCAGGAACCGTCCGGAGGCCGGGTCGTACAGCCGGACGCCCATCATGACGAGGTTGCCGAGGGTTTCGGAGGACCGTTGCTCCGCGCCGAAGAAGCCGTAGCGGGCTTTGCCGGTGGTGGATTTGCCGAACTCGTCGCTGGTGAGTGCCGTGGGGGCCTTGGAGAGGTCCAGAGGCAGGGCCAGAGCGATGTCACCGTGCAGATCGACGAATTGCAGGACGACGTCGCCGGTCTTTTCCGGTGACGGCTCCGAGGCTGCGTCCGGCGGATTCCACGTTGCGTGTGATATCCCACCAGAGTACGGGTACGTACCCGTACCCGTACCGCGCGAAGATGTCCCGCACCGTCGGTGCCGGAGCTCGGATGGCTCCAGCGCTCTGCCTTCGCCGTCGTCTGCGCCGAAGCTGGATCGCGTACTCGAAGTCGCGGGGGGTCGGTGCAGGGCGTTCAGCTCCGGGAGCCCATAGCGCAGGGCCTGTCGGCGCGTACGGTCCCACGCCCGCTGCTGCAGGCGACGTTAAGGCCGCAGCGCGTTGCTGAGGTCCGTCTCGACCGCTCTGCGGCGCCTTGTACGGTCGAGTCACCGTTGGAAACATGAATTCGAGCTGTCAAAGAGGTGCATTTTGGGCAGAATTTTGGACACGCACGAAATGGTGGTTAGTCCCAGCTACCGTCTATTCGGGTTGATGGACACGAGTATCGAGCCTTACGGGCTGGACCCGGATGACACGCATTGGCTCCTCTCTGCCCCTGGGTTGGTCTATCTGCAAGTTCCATCGGCAGTCATTGAGGCGTCCGTATGTCTGGAGAGTTGGTCTGTCAAACCTCCGGAAAGGCATGCAAATTGGTTCGGCCGGGAGGAAGTGGAAGTGGAACTTCCCACCGGAGAGCTCGGGGTTCACACCATTGATGGCGGGGTTCGGGAAGTTTCTTTGATTCTTCCCTCGGCTGGGCTATACGGGATGCGATGGCAGTGGATGTTCAATGGGGATCGAGGGCCTTTTCTGTCACCGATTGGAGGAGCGCGTGAATTGCCAGTTCCGCCAGGCCAGGAGAGGGAGTTGAAAGGTAAAGATCAGTACTGTCTTGTGCAAATATGGCGCACGCTTGCCAGCAGCCCACCAGCTGCTGAACGGCGACGAACGAGACGTCTTCCGCTCCTGCATCACGACCGCGCTCAGCGCCTGCGACCTCATTGAGGAACGGCAGATCCGCGCCAATGTGCGGGCGTTCTCCGGACAGACGGCCCAACTGAGTGCCAACCGCGGATAGAACTGGAACAGAGGTCCAAGCGCCGGCGGCCCGCGTCGGCACGGACACCTGACCTCACGCCGTACGGCCCAGCCCTGGGGGGGTGTCCAGTAAAGGCCCTGTCTCACATTCGGTGGTGACGCTGGGCGTGCATCCCTGATCATGATCTTGTGATGGATGTCAACTTCCTTGTGGGAACGGTGTTTCCCGGGCTGTCGGCGCTGGTAGTCGAGGATGTGGTGGACGGCGGTGACGCGGTGGTGGTCAAGCCAGCCGGCGAACCTTCTCCCTCAGGGCGCCGATCATCAGGCCGGCGGAGATCCCCTCGTCCTGCCGGCCCGTGCGCACCGTGATGGGGCAGAGCCGGCGGCGCGGCCGTCGCTATGGCCTAGGGTTCCTGCGACGGTAGCGGGAGATACAGGAGTTCTCTGTGGCCGAGTTAGTGGCGCGCGAAGAAGTTGGGGTGTCCGTGGGGTTCCACGCGTTCGCCCTTCAGGAAGAGGACGACATGGAGGTCCCCGCTCCCTTCCCCGAGGAGCGGGCAGAGGTTCCAGGAGTAGATTTCCTGACCGCTTACGGCAAGCGTCTCGACTTCGAGAGCGCTGGGCACACCCACGAGGCAACTCTGACAGCCGAGGTGTGGAGCAGCGAACCGCCTGTGACCGGCGACGTCCACTGGGAAGCTCAGGGCGAAGCAGAGATCTTTTCGACCACTGGGAACCTGTCGGTTGAGACGATGTCCGGGGTCGGCGAAGGCCGGGTGGAGCTCGGGCGGCCCGACACGCTGTGGAAGGTCCGCGCCTCTTGTTCGGGCCGGGCCGAGGTTGCCCGGCTTGCGGTGGTGGACGTGCCCGTCGGGGTGGAGCGGTACCTGGTGCAGTTCTGGCCAGCCAGCACCTGAGAACCTGTGGGAAGAGCACCGGGCCCTGCCCACAGGGCGCGTCAGGAGATCGAGACGACGGTAGGCGTCGACGTCATCCCCGCTGCTGAACCCGTCCAGAATGCGGTTCCGGTGGACCTCCAGGAACTGGGCGGAACCACCAACGGAGTACGGGGTCGGTGAGGAACACCTGATGGCGCGGACCCTCGTCCTGGTCGAACAAGGACAGCTGGGCTCCGGGGTGCGGCCGCTCCCGGCGCACGATGATGCGGGTGCCGCCGGCCGGGTAGCCGGTCAGGTCGGCCATGCCGGTCAGCTCGGCGCTCGGCGCCGTCACGCAGTGTCCCGTCCTGGTCCAGGGCGGGATGCCAGAGGGGTCAGGCATGGCTCGGACAGCGCGACGGACCGGCTCGCTGATGGCGTATCGGACCGAGAAGAAGGGAGGCGACCGGGCCGAACACCTCGCCCTGGTCCCGCACCACAGCCCTCTGCAGGTCGCCGTGCGTGAACGCCGGAATCCTCGGCCGGAACGCGGCCTCGGCGACCTGGCGACCGCGGGACCAGGTCAGGCCGAACTACTTCTGTCAGGAGTCCTTGGGCGCTACGTGTTGCGATAAGGTGCCTTTTCCTCGCTGAGCTTCTTCAGCGATGCCGCTCCAGCGTGAGGCTGGGCTTGCGGTCGGCGGTTCCATCCTCCGGCTATGGCGACTCCCGAGCTGTTGGAGACTCTGGCGGCAGCACACGCGTGCAGTCAGGGCCGGTCAGAGTGGCCGTACGTCCAGCGCGGCCCAGACGGTCTTTCCGGGGCCGTCGGCGCGGGGGTACCAGCCCCAGCGGTCGGTGAGGGCGGCGACCAGGAGCAGCCCCCGGCCGCCCTCCTGGTCGTCGGCCGGGGGTTCGGTGAGCGCGGGGACGCGTTCGCCGCGTGAGTCGGTGACCTCGACGCGTACGGTCGTGTCCTCGGCGGACAGCCGGAGGCGGAAGTCCCTTCCCGGTACGAGGCCGTGGCTGACGGCGTTGGCGCTGAGCTCCGCCACGACCAGCGTCAACGCGTCGTGGGCGTCACTCCCGTACGGGATGCCCCAGGTGTCGAGCCGTTCGCCGGCCAGGTGCCGGGCGAGGCGGGCGCCGCGTGGCGTGGAGCTGAACCGCATCGTGAAGTGGTGCCAGGTGAAGCGGGGTTGGGCGGGTCGCGCGATACGTACGGGGAGGGGTGACGGGTTGCTGGTCATGCCTCCACGGTGATGGTCCGTGGCGTAGCGTGACCAGAGGTGACGCGCCGTCGTGAGGCGGTTGTACGCGGCGGCGCGCGGCGTGTACGTACGTGGGAGCCGGGCCGTCGTAGGAGACCAGCCACACGAACTGGTTGCGCTCCCGGTCGACCCAGGCCCCACCGATCGTGAACCCCAACTCCAGCCGCAGCGGCACGATGTCGGTCCTCCACCTCGCCACCCACTCGTCCAGCAGGCCGTCGCGGACCGTGTAGGTGCGGAGTTGGGTGGTCTTGGCCACCGTGAGGCGCTCCTGGGCCGATCGGTCGGGGTCGCCCATCCCCAACGCGGCAAGGCCTTCCAGGCCGGCGTTCGCGTAAGCCGGGAGGGGACACAGGGCGGCCCCCAAGCGTACGGGGCCCTCCTGGTGCTCGGGGTGCTTTTCGACTGGTGCTGGGTCGCGGGCGTTGGGCTCGGGCGTCAACCGCGCCGCTTGTTCGGGGCCCGTCGCCGTCGCCCACCGAACTGACGCGAACACACGGACGCCGCCGTCGGAGCGGTTCTGCCGGCGGCGGCGCGAGGTGGGGATGCGGGGTCGCGGTGGGGGTCAGTGGAAGTTCAGGGACGCGGAACCGGGCTCGGCGGAGATCGAGGACGGGCAGAGGAAGCTGCCTGAGCTCTTCGAGGCGGTGAACGCCTGGTTCGTGTAGGCGCGGGTGGAGCCGTCCCGGGTCCACCCGACGTTCGTGGCCTTGTAGGAGCAGGAGACGAAGCTCTGCTTCACCGTGATGTCGATGAGGTCGGACATCGCGGTGCCGGCCGTGTCGTCGAAGGTGAGCGTCGGGTTGCTGTTGAGAGTGGCGGTCGCGCCGCCGCTACAGCTCACGCCACTGTTGACGGTGGAGCGGTCGATGGTCAGGGTGGCGGGCGGGTTCGCGCTGGCGGTTGCGTCGGCCCAGGTACAGGTGCTGCCCGCGGCCGTGATGGAGCCGTCGACCTGCTGGGAGGCAGCAGGGCCCGCCGCGCCTGCCGCGGTGGAGACACCGGCGACGGCCGCGACGACCAGGGCGGTGACGCACGAGAGTTTCGGTGCGAGTCTCATGTCACTCCTTCTTGCCGCGTTCGTGTGGGGGTGTGGCCGAAGCCCGCCCGCGTACGCGGCGAGAGGCGGAACCGGGCTTGTCGTGGAAGGTCCCACAGAGAGAGTCAAATGTCATGGGCCTGTCAATATTTTGGCCGGATGGCTTGCGTCGGAGCGGCGACCGGCAGCACGCGGGGGCGCGGCCCGACGACCACTCGTTGGAGGTAACCGACTGCGAACGCCGTGCAGGTGGGGGAGCGTGTTCGTACGCTGCCCGAGTGGGACGAGCCGAGGCGGGCGCTGCCTTCCGGACGGGTCTCGTCGGCGCGGCGGCGCCTCGAAGCGCCGCCTTTCGCTGGTTGGTGAGGATTCCGCAGCCGGGGTTCGTGGACAAGGCGGACCGGGTGCTGGAGGCCGGTGGGCTGCTGGTGGCGTTGAAGGAGGAGCTGGCGCGGTCGCAGTATCCGGCGTTCTTCCGGGACATGGCGCGGCTGGAAGCTGAGGCCGTCACCCTCCACGTGTACGCCACGCTGGCCGTGCCAGGCCTGCTACAGACGGAGGAGTACTCACGTGCTGTGTTCGCGATGAGGCGCCCGCTCCTTGACGAGGAGACGATTGAGCAGCGTGTCTCGGCACGCATGGCACGCCAGGCAATTTTCGCTCGGAAGCCTATGCCCACTCTGAGCTTCGTCATCGAGGAATCGGTGCTGCAGCGGCCTGTCGGAGGACACTCCGTACTGCGGGGGCAACTGGAACAGATCATCCTTCACGGGCATCGCCGCAACGTAGAGGTGCAGTTGATGCCAACTGACCGGATGGAGCACTGCGGTCTCGCCGGGCCGTTCACCTTGATCGAGAAACACGACGGGCGGAGGATGGCTTACGTTGAGGTTCAGCGAGACAGCCGTCTGCACACCGATTGGGCGGTGGTACGGGATGTCGAGGAGCAGTACGGGATCATCCGAGCTCAGGCTCTGACACCGCGTGAATCGCTGGACGTCGTCAAGGGACTCCTGGGAGAAGGATGATGAGCCGGAAGAATGCGCCGAGCCTGCCCGAATCGGATTGGTTCAAGAGCAGCTACAGCAGCGGCGAGGGCGGCGAGTGCGTCGAGGTCGCCTGGCGCAAGAGCAGCCACAGTGGGGCTGAAGGCGGTCAATGCGTCGAGTTCGCTGCCGCTGCCACCCACGTGCACATCCGGGACTCGAAGCAGGTCAGCGGCCCCGTGCTGACCGTCGGGCCGGATGCGTGGGCCGGGTTCGTCGGGCTCGTCGCCGACTGAGGAACGTACGTGGGAGGGTCCCGCCGCAACGTCGAACCGGCGTTGCGGCGGGACCCTCCCACGTGTGCGGGGACTACTCGTCCACGTCCTCCTCGCGGCGGATCATCCGCCACGCGGCCCCGCGTGCGCTGCGGTCCAGGTTGGACCGGAAGCTCTTGTCGGGGCCGATGTCGGTCTCGTCGCCGAAGCCGACCGCCGCCGGACACCTTGGGGTCGCTGTGTGTGTCCGGCTCGTAGGCGCGGGGGACCGGCGGCGGCTTGAGTGCGCGGGACCAGGGAGCCATGGCTGCGCGGGTGGCTTGTTCTGTCGCGCATTGTTGAGATCGACTACTACGGGTCTCAAGATGGCTGGGACGACATGGAATGGGGGGCACACAGTGCTGCGGAGCGATGACGGACCAACCGTCGGTGCGTCATGAGGCAGCGCCTGCAGCTCGCGCTTCAGGTGATGCTGGTACTGGTCGCGAGTCTGCTCGGTATCGTCACGAATTACGCCACTGGCGTCGACGAAGCTCCGTGGCTGTTGAAGGCCATCCAGCAGGCATCCGTCCCCGCCATCGGTTTGCTGGTCGTCGCGATGGTGGTGGGCCAGGTTGTTGTGTACCGGCTGGAGAATCCGGCGCCGCCGCGGGTCGACTGGCCGCGTGACCGAGTTCCCTACCCCGGGCTGGATGCCTTCGCGGAGGACGAGGCGGCCGTGTACTTCGGCCGGGATGTCCTGGCCACCGAGTTGACGCGCAGGCTGCACACTTCGCCGGACAGGCCGACCGACCGGTTCCTGGTGCTTGTCGGCGCATCCGGAAGCGGAAAGTCCTCATTGGTCAGAGCCGGCGTGATGCCCCGGTTACGGGATCGCCGATGGACGCTGGTGCCCGCGTTCTCCCCGGGGACGAATCCGTTGGGTGCGATGGCCGCGGCCATCGCGTCCGCAGGTGGAGAGCAAGAATCCGCGAGCGCGGTCCTGCGCCGTCTGCGGCAGGGCCCTGCCGCACTGGGGGCCGAACTGACCCGCCTGCGCGGCGGCCGGTTCCGGCGCGTGCTGCTGGTGGTGGACCAGCTCGAAGAGGTCATCACCCTCGCCGGTGATCGGGAGCGTGCCCAGTTCCTCGACGCACTTCGCCTCTGCGTGGAGCAGGAGGCGAGTGTCCGCGTGCTGGCCACCCTCCGGGTGGACTTCCTCGGCCGGATCCTGGCCACGGGAAACGCTGAGCTCTGCCAGCACCCCGTTACCGTCGGCGCACTCGGAAGGACTCAGTTCGCGCAGGTCGTTGAACGCCCCGCCGCCCTGGTGGACCTCTCCTTCGCACCGGGGGTCGTCGACACGATCGTCGACGACGCCGGCACGGATGACGCCCTGCCGCTGCTCGCCTACCTCCTCCAGGAGCTCTACTTCGCCTCCGGCCCCGGCGGGATGGTCACCGAAGAGCTGTACCGCGACCTCGGCGGCGTGGCGGGCGCCCTCGCTCGGCAGGCGGACCACACGGTGGCCGAACTCGACCAGGCCGACGGGATCGCATTCGTCCTGCGGGTCCTCCTCATGTTCGTCACGGTCCAGGGGCAGGGAGTGGCCCGGAAGCGTGTCCCTCTGTCCGCGCTCACCGAGCGGGAACGGCGCGTCGTCGACGCCTTCGTCGATGCACGTCTGCTGGTGTCAGACGTGGCCGGCGGCGGAGTCACCGGCCAGGAGGAGCCATACGCGCAGGTGACGCACGAGGCGCTGTTCCGCCAGTGGGCTCCGCTGCGCCAGGAGGTCGAGTCCCGCGTGGAACAACTGCGTGAGCGCGCCGAGCTGGAGCGGTGGGCCGAGGACTGGGAACGTTCCGGCCGCAGCGACGACTACCTTCTCACCGGGGAGCGGCTCACCCTGGCCCAGCGCAGGCTCACCGCGCTGGAGGAATCCGGCATCGCCCCGGAGCCGGTCCGCGTGCTCGTGCAGTCCTCGCAGCTACGCGATCTGGCCTTCCTCCGCCGTGTGTCGGACAGCATCGGCCAGTACGCGATCGGCAGCGCGGAATCGCATCCTGAGCGGGCCGTACTCCTGTCCCTGGCAGCCCTCGGTGAATGCACGCCCACTCCTTCGGCCCGCCGCGGCCTCATGGCTGCGCTCGCGGCGAGCCATATGCGTACACGAGTGGACGCGCACACGGACACCGTCCGCCACATCGCCTGGTCCCCGGACGGCCGGCGACTGGCCACCGCGTCACGCGACGGCAGCGCCCGCGTGCTGGACGCCCGGTCCGGGCAGTCGCTGCTCGTCCTGCCGTCCGACGGAGCGATGGTCGAGTCGGTCGCATGGTCGCCGGATTCCGCATACGTCGCGACCGCTGGGCGAGAACGTGTCGTACGCATCTGGGACGCCGTCTCGGGCGAGCCGGTCCGGTTGCTGACAGGTCCTACGGACATCGTGAGACAGGTGGCCTGGTCGCCCGACGGACGGTATGTCGCGGCCAGTTCGAAGGACTGTGTGGTACGCGTATGGGAGGCCGGGACAGGGGCCCTCGTACAGGACCTGGAGGGGCACAGGAACGATGTCTGGGGCGTCACCTGGTCGCCGGACAGCACCCGACTCGCCTCCGCATCGCACGACCAGACGGCCCGCGTGTGGGACCTCGCCGCAGGCACCGCCGCCGTGGTCCTGGAAGGTCATACGGACTTCGTCGAAGGAGTCGCCTGGTCACCGGACGGCCTCTCGATCGCCACAGGGTCGGGCGACCACACGGCCCGCATCTGGGACGCCGGGACCGGTGCACAGCAGCTGCTGCTGCGCGGCCACACCGACTACGTGTGGAACCTGGCCTGGTCCCCGGACAGCCGCGCCCTGGCCTCCGCGTCCTCGGACCACACCGTGCGCATTGTCAGCGCCCATGACGCGAAAGTGCTGGTCGTGCTGCGGGGCCACAGCGACACGGTCTGGGGCGTGACCTGGTCGCCCTCCGGCGCTCAGCTCGCCACGAGCTCGACGGACGGTTCGGCGATCGTGTGGGACCTACGGCCCCGAGGAGCGGAGGTCGTCGCGGCCGACGGTCACCGCGGCCCGGTGAACCAGGCATCCTGGTCCGCAGACGAACTACGGATCGCCACCGCCTGCGACGACGCGACCGTATGCCGCTGGTCCTCCCGCGACGGCACCCCCGCAGGGGAACCGCTGAGGCTCGACGACCGGGTCTGGAGCGTGGCGTGGTCCCCGATTGCCCAGGACGGCAGGCTCGCGCTCAGTACGAACGACGGTCTCTTCCGCATCCTGGACGACACCGGCACGGTGTTGGTCGAGCAGCGGGGGGAGGTCGTCGAATCCTGCGCTTGGTCACCGGACGGCCGCCGTATCGCCTCCGGCGGACACGACGGCACCGTACGTGTACGGGAGGCGGAGACCGGAACCGAGCTCGCCGCCCTCACCGGCCACCAGGACTGGGTGGGGCGCGTCGCCTGGTCGCCCGGCGGGCAATTCCTCGCCAGCGCATCGGACGACCGTACCTGCCGCCTCTGGGACGTCGCGGAGAGCCGGCAGCTCACCGTCCTGCGAGGCCACGACAATTACGTCGACGACGTGGCCTGGTCCCCGGACGAACAGCGGATCGCCACCGCCTCTGGCGACTGGACGGTGGCGGTGTGGGAGACCAGCACGGGCCGCCGTCTCGATGTGCTCAAGGGCCACGAGGGACGGGTCCGTTGCGTGGCCTGGTCTCCCGACGGCTGCTTCATCGCCAGCGGCTCGGACGACAGGACAGTACGTGTCTGGCGCGCCGACACCTTCGAGGAGGTCGCTGTCGTCGGCGTCCACCAGGACAAGGTGTCGTCGGTCGCGTGGTCCCGCGACAGCACCCGGCTGCTCACCGCATCCTTCGACGGAACCGCCCGCATCTGGCACGCCGCCCCCGACTACGACCAGCTCGAAGCCCACGCCCGAGGGCGCGTCTTCCGGACTCTCGACGAGGACGAACGGCGACGGCACCTGCTGCCCGTGGCGGGGGCGTAGCCGGCCCGCCGACTCAGTAACAGTCCTCCACCGTCCGGTCGTCGGTGCTGAGGAGGTAGTCGTCCGGATCGAGGCCCATCGCCTTGCGGGCGGGCGAGGCCCAGTACATCGCGTTGCGCTCCGCGAACGTCTCCGGGCCGTCGTACGAGACCAGCCACACGAACTGGTTGCGTTCCCGGTCGACCCAGGCCCCACCGATCGTGAACCCCAACTCCCGCCGCAGCGGCACGATGTCGGTCTTCCACCTTGCCACCCACTCGTCCAGCAGGCCGTCGCGGACGGTATAGGTGCGGAGCTGGGTGGTCCTGGTCATGAGGGGAGCCCTTCTCGGGGGTCGACTCTGTGTGCCACGAGGAGCGTATGCCCTATGAGGCTTCACGGGAGGTGAGGGCAGCGGAAGCGTGACTCGGTGGAGCGCACCCTTTGGAGGGAACCTGATGCGAACGCTGCGCGGGCGAATGAGTGGGTCATTACGGTGCCCGAGTGGGGTGGCGGATGGCGCGGGACGAGACGAGTGCGGGCGTGGGTACGGGGGAGGGTGTGGAGCCCTCGTCGGGGACACAGCCGGAGGGCAGGTCGGAGAACGGGGTGGCGGTCGCCTTCGGACGGCAGTTGAAGGAGGATTCCGCAGCCGGGGTTCGTGGACAAGGCGGACCGGGTGCTGGAGGCCGGTGGGCTGCTGGTGGCGTTGAAGGAGGAGCTGGCGCGGTCGCAGTACCCGGCGTTCTTCCGGGACGCCGCGCGGTTGGAGGCGGGTGCGGTAGCGCTGTCGGTGTACGGCGTCTACGCGATCCCCGGTCTGCTGCAGACGGCCGAGTATGCGCGTGCTGTCTTCCAGATGCGGCGTCCCTTGCTGGATGATGACGCGATCGAGCGTGGGCTGTCCGGTCGGTTGGCGCGGCAGGAAATCTACGAAAGGCACCCGGCTCCATTGCTGAGTTTCATCGTCGATGAGGAGGTTCTTCGGCGCCCCATCGGCGGTCGGGCGGTTTTGTTTGGCCAGTTGGAACAGCTACTGCTCATCGGTCAGAGGCGTAATGTGGAGGTCCAGGTGATGCCGACCGACAGGGAGGACCACGGGGCGCTGGGCGGGCCGTTCACACTCATTGACACGGCGCAAGGGCAGCGCATTGCTTACGCCGAAGCGCAAGGTGACAGCAGGCTCTACACAGGCCAAGCGAAGGTCCGCCAGCTTGAAGCCCGCTATGGCATCATCCGATCGCAGGCGCTCACACCGCGTGAGTCTTCGGAGTTTGTTCAGAAGCTTATGGGAGAGAAATGACCGTTCGATGCGCTGAACCGACTGCGCCAGAGTTGGAGTGGTTCAAGAGCAGTTACAGCACCGGCGATGGCGGCGAGTGCGTCGAGGTTGCCTGGCGTAAGAGTAGCTACAGCGGGGCTGAAGGCGGCGAGTGCGTCGAGTTCGCCGCCGCAGCCACCCACGTGCACATCCGGGACTCGAAGCAGGTCAGCGGCCCCGTGCTGACCGTCGGACCGGATGCGTGGGCCGGGTTCGTCGGGCTCGTCGCCGACTGAGCAACGTACGCGTGAGGGTCCCGCCGCAACGTCGAACCGGCGTTGCGGCGGGACCCTCACGCGTGTGCGGGGACTACTCGTCCACGCCCTCGTCGCGGCGGATCATCCGCCACGCGGCCCGGCGTGCGCTGCGGTCCAGGTTGGACCGGAAGCTCTTGTCGGGGCCGAAGTACTGGCGCCCTATGCCGGCGGTCGCCTCGATGTGGTCGGCCATGTTGTCGGCGAAGGCGCGGTCGAAGACCTTGCCGAAGTTGGCTTCGTCGTTGACGACGGCCGCAGCCCGGACCTTAGGGTCGTCGGTCGTCTTGTTGAACGGCTTGCGGACGTCGTCTTCGGTGAAGTCCGTGCCGAACTTGGCGTTGAACGCGTCGATGAGCTCCGACAGGAGCGACTTCTCCGCCTCCGCCGCGCCGCCAGACCCGTCACCGAAGCCCGGGAGCTCGGTCGAGCCTTCGGGGCTGAGGGAGACGTCGTACTCGCCCGTCTTCTCGACCCGCAGGTGGCTGAGGTCGATCTCCCCTATGTCCACGCCACCGTCCGCCCGGCGGGGGAGCCGGTTGAGGAGGTAGCGGCCGTAGAGGTGGAGGCGTTCCAGTTCGGCGTCACGGTAGGGGACGATCTGGGCGAGGAAGCCGTACTTGCGGACGTAGTCGTTGAGGTCCGCGCGGAAGTCCTCCGCCGTCTCCACGTCGTCGTCCTCCTCGCTCTCGAGGAGCGGGGTGAAGCGGGCGACGGCGGGGGAGAGGAGCCGGTACAGCTCCGCGTGCAGCTTCTCCCACTTCGCCTGTGAGCCGGCCGCCTTCTCCTTCGCCGCGAAGTACGCCGCGGCGAACTCGTCCATCTCCGACTCCGAGATGATCGGCGCCGACATGACCCGGCTCTGCGCGGTGTAGAGCAGGTTGGGGTCGGACGGGAGGGTGTTGGCCTCCTCGAAGTACGGGCGGAACGCGTCGCGGATGTCCTCGGCGTCGTTCGTGAAGTCCAGCACAGCCAGGTCGGCCTGTGTCTTGCGGTCCGCGGTGCGGTTGAGACGGGAGAGGGTCTGGACGGCGGAGATACCGGTCAGCGTCTTGTTGACGTACATGGTCGTCAACAGCGGCTGGTCGAAGCCGGTCTGGTACTTCTCCGCGACCACCAGGATCTTGTACTCCTGCTGGCCCCGGCCGCCCGCGCCGACCGTCTTGTCGTCGGCCCGCGTGTAGGCGAACGCCTTCGGAAGCGCGCTCTCCGCGATGCCGCCGTTCTCCTTGGACTCGGTGGTCTCCTCCTCGTCGTCTCCGATCTTGAGCGAGCCGGAGAAGGCCACGAGGACGCCCAGGTCCGGGTACTTGGTGTCGTACTCCCGGTCCTTGATGTAGCTCTTGATCGCCCGCGCCATCTGCGCGGCGGACTGCCGGGTAGGCGTGACCACCATGGACTTCGCCCGCCCGCCGAGCCGGCCGCGGGAGTGCGCGAGGAAGTGCTCGACGATCACCTGGGCGTGCTGGGAGACGGTGTACTCGTGGGTGAGCGCGTACCGGGCGAGCAGGCTGTTGGCCTTCGAGGGGTCCACCTCACGCTCGTCCGGATTCTGGTTCACCAGCTTCCAGTACGTGTTGTACGTGACGTAGTTCCGCAGGGGATCGAGGATGAAGCCTTCCTCGATGGCCTGGCGCATGGAGTACGTGTGGAAGGGGCGGTAGGCCGCCTTACCGTCCACCGTGTCTTCCGTGCCGAAGAGTTCGAGCGTCTTCGCCTTCGGGGTGGCGGTGAACGCGAAGTAGGAGAGGTTCGCGGCCTTCGAGCGCTCCGCGGCCTTCTTCTTCAGCTTTTCGTCGAGCGTGACGGCCGTCGCGCCCTGGTCCTCCGAGTCGGAGTCCAGACCGAGGTCACGCAGGGCCGCGCGTACGGCGGTCGCGGCGTCACCGGACTGGGAGGAGTGCGCCTCGTCCACGATGATGGCGAAGCTGGTCCCCTTGATCTCGGTCGGGTTGCGCTGGATGTAGTCGAGCAGCGCCGGGAACGAGTGCAGGGTGACCGTGACGATCTTGCCGGTGTCCCGGGACAGTGCGCGGGCGAGCTGCTCGCTCTTCGAGCCGTGCTTCTCGTCCACCTTCACGACCAGGCCCTCGGTCTGCGAGAAGCTGCCGACCGTCTGCCGGAGCTGGGCGTCGAGGTTGCGGCGGTCCGTGATGACGATGACCTTGTCGAAGACCGGGGCACCTGGCTTGATCCGTCCGGCCGACAGGGTCTCGGCGTCGAGCGTGCGGGGATCGGTGTCGGCGTGGAGGTCGCTCAGGCGGTGGGCGAGCCAGCCGATGGTGTTCGACTTCCCGGAACCGGCCGAGGCCATGACGAGGTAGTTCTGACCCACGCCGAAGGTCGCGGCGTGGGCGGTGAGCTTCTTGACCACGTCCCACTGATGGAAGCGCGGGAAGATCGTCGACTTGGTGGTGCCGCCGCCGGGCGTCTTGGCCTTCTGCTGGTGCACGTAACGCTGTAGGAGGTCCAGCCAGTTGTCCCGCGCCCAGACCTGCTCCCACAGGTAGGAGGTGGCGTAGGTGCCGTACGCGGTCGGGGCCGGGTTTCCGGCGCCACCGGGCAGGCCGGCGCCGTTGGAGCCGGTGTTGAAGGGCAGGAAGCGGGTGTTCTTGCCCCGGAGCTGGGTGGCGACGAAGACCAGGTCGGGGTCGACCGCGAAGTTGGCGATGACCCGGCGGGTGAAGATCAGCTCGGTGGGATCGCGGTCAGTGCGGTACTGCTCCTTGGCCTGCTCGACACCCTGCCGGGTGAGCGGGTTCTTCAGCTCGGCGGTGGCGACGGGGATGCCGTTGAGGAACAGGGTCAGGTCGAGCTTGTTGCCCCAGTCGGCCTGCTTGGTGGCGTAGACGAGCTCGCGCACGACGGTGAGGCGGTTGGCCCGGTAGCCGTCGAGGACGGAGTCGTCAGCGACGAGATTCGGCTTGAAGTAGGCCACGCGGAGGCGGACGCCCCGGTCCTTGACGCCGTTGCGAAGGACGTTCAGTAAACCGTCATCGCTGATGGCCTTGTCCAGGCGCTGGGCGAAGCCGCGCTGGGCGGCGTTGGGGTCGTTGCCGTAGACGGCGAGGAGCTCGTCCCACTCGCGGGGCTGGCTCTCGCCGAGGAACGTGAACAGCTCGTTGGTGTCCAGGCCGAGGTCGGCCTGGTAGTCCTCGGGCCGCGCCTCCCGCCAGCCGCGCTCGGTCATGGCGGAGACGATGGCGTCGCCGAAGGCGGACTCGTCGTGGATGGGACTCACGCGCTCACTCCTTCCGTTACGTTGCGTCCACTGGCGGTGGAAACGTCGAACTGGCCGGTTACGGCGGCGGTGATGAGGGCCTGGCGGCGCTCGGCGAGTAGCCGAATTAGAGAGGAAGCAGCGCTGCGGAGTCGGTCGGTTACTCTAGTTTCGCGTTCGATCTCCTCCACTACCTCCGCCTGCTGGGAACTTGAAGCAGCTGGAATGGGCCAGTTCTTGATGTCTTCGCCGCGTAGTTTCACCATTGATTGTGACGATCCCCTCGCGACCGACTCAATCAGTGTGCGCACGCGCCCGCTGAGTGCTACCTGAGCGACATATTTCGCATCCATTCCTGGAGAGAGGACTACGCGATAGATCAAGTCGGGAAGCAGCAGTTTTTTGTGGTCACTGCCCACCACTGCTGCGTCGCCAACCAAGGCAGGGGTGTTGGCGCGTGACACGAGAAGGTCGCCGCGTTGCACCTCATGTGACCTGTTCGGTTCTACCTCACTGGGCAAGCGCTTATTTTCCGAGGGGTTGAAGTGCCCGCGCTTGATCGCGCTCAATTTCAAGACACCCCAATCGGATCCCTCTTCGCGCGGGAACGTGTCACATTGGGGGCTCGCGCCTTGCTCGACCTTCATGATGAATCGACGTAGCGGAATTTCGCCTACCGAAATGGCGAGGTGATCCATCAATCCGTCGCGCAGCGAATGATCACGTTCATCGATGAGGCTTCTTGCATTCTGCTGCAAGTTGATGAGTTGGTCGATGCGGGCGGTCTCCATATCGAGGAAATCGGCGATGCGGCGCTGCTCGTCGAGTGGAGGGAGTGGCACGGGCGTGCGGCCCAAAGGCTCAAGATTGAGGGCTCGGAAAGTTGCCCCTCCGGCGCTGGCGTCCCAGAACTGGCGGGCCATAGCTGTTTGTAGAGCCCAGTGTAGAAAACGTGAACTGGTCGTTTCGGAGGCAGCCACTCGTGCCGTACCCTGAGTGAGATTCGCCCCCGCAAGCTCTCGTGGCACGATCATCAATTTCCCATATGATGGGCCGATTGATACCACCAGATCGCCAGGCTTGACTGCGGAGCGATTGTACGAATCTGCGATCTGAGGGGTGGTCCGCAAGAGTGTCATGGGGTCAGGGACGCCTGCGCTGGCGCTCATATCCACCGGTCGGATATATGGGATGCCGCCAGGTGTGTCCGGGCCCGCTTGGACAATTCCATAGGTAATCGACCTGGCAGGGTCTACCAAGCGCTTCAAGGGCAGTACGGGCCAGCTCATTCGGTCACCTCGGCGAGCAGCATCCGAATCTCTGCCTCGAGCGCCTTCAGTTCCACGTCGATCTCCGCCAACGGCCGCGGCGGCTTGTACACATAGAAGTGCCGCGTGAACGAAATCTCGTACCCCACCTTCGTCTTCGTGTGGTCGATCCAGGCATCCGGCACATGCGGGTGCACCTCGCGCTTCAGGTACTCCTCGATGTCCTCGCCCAGTGGCACGTTCTCGTAGTCCCGCAGCTCACTGTCCGGCTCAGACTGGCCGCCCTTAAGTAGCTGCACCTCGCCCTCCGGGTCCCGGACCCCCACTGCGTCCCGCAGCGCCTTCGTGAACGTCGCGCCCGTCGGGCCCTGGACGCCGGCTTCCACGATCGCGTCCCTGACAGCCACCTGTGCCTCGGACTTGGTTGCCCAGGTTGAGCCCTTCAGCGGGTGCAGGGCCTCTGCAAGCAGCATGGTCTCGGTTTCCGCTAGGTCCCTGAAAAGCGTCTCCTCCTCGTCCGTGAGCTTCCGGCGGGCCTTCGCCTTCGCCGCCAGCTCCGGTTCGCGCGGCAGGAAGCGCTCCTCCGCCCACTTCTGTACCGGCTTCGATGCCAGGAGCGCCGCCAGCGTCTCCCCCGTCAGCTCGAACCGCAGCTTCAACGGCCGCTCGACCGTGATGCGCTGGTAGCCGAACGCCGTGTTGTCGAAGACCTTCACCTTGCCGTGCAGCGGGTGCTCCGCGTCCGCCGCAGCGGCCACCGCGTCCCCGTACAGCCGCGTGATGTCGCCGATGTGGTTCGGCTTGCCGCCCGTCCCGTCACCCAGCTCCTTGCGCTTGTCGCCCAGCGACTTTCGCATCTTCACCCACTGGTCGCGCGCGTCCAGCAGCACCACCTTGCCCTTGTGCTGGGCGTCCTTCCGGTTGGTCAGGATCCAGAAGTACGTGGAGATGCCGGTGTTGTAGAAGAGCTGGTCCGGCAGGGCGACGATCGCCTCCAGCCAGTCGTTCTCCAGGATCCAGCGGCGGATCTCCGACTCGCCCGAGCCGGCCGCGCCCGTGAAGAGCGGGGAGCCGTTGAAGACGATCGCGATGCGCGAGCCGCCCCCGCCCTTCACGTCGACCGGCTTCATCTTCGAGATCATGTGCTGGAGGAAGAGCAGCGAGCCGTCGTTGATGCGGGGGAGGCCCGCTCCGAAGCGGCCGGAGTCGCCGAGGTTCGTGTGCTCGAACTCGACGTCCTCCTTGACCTTCTTCCACTCCACGCCGAACGGCGGGTTGGCCAGGAGGTAGTCGAACTTCTCCCGCTTGTGGCCGTCGTCGGAGAAGGAGTTGCCGTAGGCGATGTTCTCCGGGTCCTGCCCCTTGATCATCAGGTCGGACCGGCAGATCGCCCAGGACTCCGGGTTGAGCTCCTGGCCGTACACCTCGACCGTGGCGTCCTCGTTGTACGCCCTGATGTGTTCCTCGGCCGCGCTGAGCATGCCGCCCGTGCCGCAGGCCGGGTCCAGGACCGTGCGGACGACGCCGGGCAGGCTGAGCGCGTCACCGTCCGGGGCGATCAGCAGGTTGACCATGAGCTGGATGACTTCGCGCGGGGTGAAGTGCTCACCCGCGGTCTCGTTGGACTGCTCGGAGAAGCGGCGGATCAGCTCCTCGAAGATGTAACCCATGTTGTGGTTGGACACGGCTTCGGGGCGCAGGTCCAGGTCCGTGAACCTGCCGATGACCTGGTAGAGCAGGTTCGCGTCATCAAGGGTCGAGATCTGCTGGGCGAACTTGTACTTCTCCAGGACCTCGCGGGCGTTGGGGGAGAAAGCACCCACGTACACCTGGAGGTTCGCTGCGGCGTTCTTCGGATCACCGGCGATCTTCTTCAGCGTCAGACTGCTGGTGTTGTAGAACGAGTGGCCCGCGGCCCGGGGCAAGAAGTAGTCCGGGTCGAGATCTTGCTCCTCGCACCGGGCGGCCTCCTCCGCGACCTTGTCGCGCGTAGGCTCCAAAACGCATTCCAGGCGGCGCAGCACCGTGAACGGAAGGATGACCTTTCCGTAGTCGGACTGCTTGTAGTCGCCGCGCAGGAGGTCGGCGACGGACCAGGCGTGGTTCGCCAGCTCCGTGTGCTTGCTGCTGTTCAAGGGGTTCCCCGGATTCCTTTCGGACCCCCGTCCCCACCGGGACGGGTGCGTACAAGTGTGGGTGGTACGTGACGTTCGTGGTGCCGATTCAGGCCGAAGTGCCGGATGCGTGTGCGGGTGTGCCGGCGGGCGACGGGCCGTCCGCCCCCGGTGGCGGAATCAGCCCGCCCCCCGTCAGCCCGCCCACCAGCAGCCCCGCCGTTCGCTCGGCCAGTTCCACGGCCTGCCGCGCCGCCGCTCGCAGCTCGTTCACGCGGCGGAACGCCTCGCCGTAGCGGCGCTGCTCCTCCAGCGGCAGGAGTGGTACGCGCAGCCGGCCCGGGCTGACGTGCACGGTCGTGCTGCCGGTCGACGCCGCGGCGATGTTCTCCTCCGCGCCGAGGAAACCGGCGAGGAACCAGGCGTCGAGCCGCGAAGGATCGGGCCGGAACAGGTGGACCTGCGGGCCGAGCAGTGCGCCCGCGTCCGCCTCGCCGGCCACGCGGGCCATGGCCCCGCCACCCCCGGCGACCGCCCGTACGACCACGTCGCCCGACGCGACCACCGGCGCCTGCTCCGTACGCAGGCCCGCCGGGTCGCCGGTCGGTCCCGTGCCCCGGGCGATGTCACCGCCCGTGAGTACGGGGAGCGCCGACACGGAGGGGCGGCCGGACTCCCGGGTCTCCGGCGCGGTACGGAGCAGGGCGAGCGCGCCGCCCCTCGCCAGGTCCGCCGCCGTGGCCGTACGCCACTCGCGGGGCGACGGGCCAGGGGCGGCGCGCCAGTCGGCCGAGCGTGCCGCCTCGCCCAGAGAATCCGTCCGGGCGATGAGGCGGCGCCGGGCCTCGTCCGCTTCCCGGGCCAACTCCGCCGGTTCGACGTCGGTCCGTGAGACCCGCACATGACGGGCGGGGGAGAGGTCGACGACATCGTCGAGCAGGTCGACCACCGGGACCGCGCGCGCCGTGCCCGGCTCGTCGGCGAACTCGTCCGGAGCCTCGGCGAACGCCTCCCACCGGGTCAGCGCGGTCTCCGACAGCACGGACCAGTCCAACATGGTGCGGCCGGTTCGGGGGGAGCCCGAGTTCGGGCCTCCGCCACGTCTGCCCGTACTCCTCACGCCGGAGGAACGGTCGTCGCCGGGGCGACCCGCCACCGAAGCCTCCGCCGTGTCGACGAACAGCACCGACCTGCGCTCGGGGCCCGCCGGTTCGGGGCGTTGCAGCACCCAGATCTGGAGCCCCACATGGAAGGGGGCCGCCGCGCCGGGGGGCAGGGCCACGACGGCTCGTACGGCTCCGCCGCGCACGAGGTCCATGCGTACACGGCGGCCCGACGCCCGGGACGCCGTGGCCGGAGGAAGGATCATGACCGCGTGGCCGCCCGGCTCCAGGTGCGCGAGCGCGTGCTGGACCCAGGCCAGCTCCGACTCGGCGCGCGGCGGCACACCGTAGGCCCAGCGCGGGTCGTAGGCCAGCTCGTCGTGACCCCAGTCCCGGTCCCCGTAGGGCGGGTTGCACAGGACCGCGTCGACGGTGAGCTGCCCGAAGGTGTCGGCGCGGAGACTGTCGCCGATGCGTACGGTGACCTTCGCGTCCGGGGCCGCCAGCATCAGGCCGACGGCGCTGCGCCCGGCCTGCACGGGGACGCTGTCCTGGCCGTACAGCTCGCCCGCGCCCCGCCGGGAAGCCGCCGCGAGCAGGGAGCCGCTGCCGCAGGCAGGGTCGAGCACGGAGGCGGGCCGGCCGGGGACCAGCCGTGCCACGAGGTCCGCGAGCGGGCCCGGGGTCACGTACGTGCCACTGGCGGCCGTGTCCTCCAGCTCCCGCTCCGCCAGTACGCCGAGGGCCGCCTCGCCGCCCTCGTCCCGTACGCACAGGGCGAGCGCCCGCAGCACCGCCGTGTCCTCCGGCGAGAAGGGCACCGCTTCCGGGCCGGGGACGGTGTCGGCGAGCTGGGCGGCCGAGCCGTCCGCGTGGGTGACGAGGCCGGCGTCCGGCAGGTCGGCCAGCGCGGTCAGCTCATCCGGAGTGCGGCGGGCCGCGGCGAGTACGAGCGGGAGCAGCTTCGCCACCGCGACGCTGCCCCGGGGGTGCACGCGCAAGGTGGTCCGCAACTCCTCCAGGGCGTTCGTGGCCGCCGCATGGCCGCGCGCGGCCAGCCACGCCCGCACCTCCACCAGGTCGTACAGCGGGCTGCTGTCGTTGCCTCCCGCAGGCGCCGGGAAGTCGTCGTGCCGACGGCGCCAGTTACTGACGGTGGCGCGCGTGACCCCCGCGATGCGGGAGATCTCGGCGGCCGTCACCTGCGCGGACGGCTGGGGCAGGGCGCGGGGCGTGGCGGGGGGCATGGCGGGAGTCCTGGGCCTCTCGGTCGCCGTCGGCCCGGTGGTGGCGAACGGCGTCGTGAAGGTCGGCGACTCCTCGTGGGCCGCGACCGCTGCTGGCTGAACAGCTCACAACCTACACCAGTCAGAAACACGGTCAAGGTGTTTGACAGTGCTTTCACGATGGCCGGCCAGGCGTGGTCGGTGAAGGCGTTCTGCGAGTGCTCCAGCGGCGCGCCCGCCTCTGTGCCGTGCCTGGGGGCGAGCGCGCGCAGGACGGTGCCGTCGGGGCGCCTCTGGATCAGGCTTTCCCATCCTTCGCCCCGCTCCTCCAGCGCGTCGAAGAAGCCCTCGTAGCCGTCGGCCTCGAGGTGTCCAGTGGTGGTGACGGAGCCGTCGGGGCGTTTCACGACGCGATCCACGGGGAGGGGCGCCCGGGCGTCCCGGCCCGGCCGGTGGACGTGTGCCCACCGGCGGGGCCGGAGCCGCCGTCAGGCGAACGGGATGGTGAGGACCGAGCCCCTGCCCACCTGGAGGGTGGAGGGGCCGTTGCCCAGGGCGTTCCAGACCTCGACGCGGACGGTGCCGCCGTCCAGGTCGCCCAGGGTGCCGGTGGCGGAGTGCAGGCCCTGACGGGCCGACGTGTAGTCCTCCCAGCCGGGGACCGGGTCGGTGGCGAAGTAGCGGAACGTCTCGACGCGCTCGAAGGTGCCGTCGCCGGTCAGGTCGTACGAGACCCGGGCCTGCTGGGCGTACCCGACGGAGGTGCCGGCGTCCACCTTGAAGGTGAAGGCCGTGCTCGCGCCGGACTTCAGGTCGCCGTGGACGTTCTCCACCTCGTAGACGAGCGGGTTCCTGGGGGTGCCGTCGTTGTTGGTTCCTCCCCCGGAGGGGATGGTGTCGGAGGAGCCCGTCCCGGTCGCCTCGGTCGCGAGCCGGCCGCCGGTGCGGGGGTGGAAGGTGTCACCCGTGACCGGCGGTTCGCCGGTGGTGGTGACGGTGACGGTGTCGCTGGCCGGGCCGACCTGGTCGGCGGTGTCGCGGGCCCTGACGCTGTAGGTGTATTCGGTGCCCGGGGTCAGCCGG
>NZ_JOEZ01000028.1 GCF_000721175.1 Streptomyces anulatus | reverse complement strand
GTACTGCAGGGGGGACCCTGTGGGAGAGTAGGACGCCGCCGAACAATTTTTCCGGGAAAGCCCCGCACCTTTTGGTGCGGGGCTTTTCTGCGTTCCCGGGCGGTAGTACCGGGGCACGACGGGGCGTGGGCGTGGTGCGGTGGCCTGGCTGGGGATCAGTCGGTCCTTAGTCGGTTGAGCGTGGGCGGGTGGAGGACGAAGATCAAGGCATGGACTATGTGATGCGTGCTGTGCGGGCCGACGAATGGCCGCAGGCCAGGCAGCTGCGGCTGGATGCCCTGAGGGATCCGGCGGCCCCTGTGGCGTTCCTGGAGTCGTACGAGGAGGCCGCGGCGAAGCCGGACGTCCACTGGCAGGAGCGGTCTGCTGCGGCGGCGGCCGAGGGCGGGCGGGTCCGTCAGTTCGTCGCGGAGTCGCCCGAGGGAGTGTGGGCGGGGACGGTCACCGTGCTCGTCGAGAGCCCCGAGGACGATGTGCGCTTCGGGGAGGCCGCTGAGGTGGACCAGGCACACCTGGTCGGTGTGTTCGTCCGGCCCGAGGCGCGGGGGACCGGGGTGACGGACGCGCTGTTCCGGGAGGCCGTCGCGTGGGCCTGGTCGCTGTCCTCGCCGCGGCTGGAGCGGGTGCGCCTCTACGTGCACGAGAAGAACCCGCGGGCCGCCGCCTTCTACCGGCGGTTCGGGTTCGTCCCCTCCGGGCAGCGGATTCCCGCTCCGGGCGGGCGGGGCGAGCTGGAGCTGGAGTACGTCCTCGGGCGGGAGGGGTAGCAGCGCTCCGGTGCGTTGGACCGGGCACACGCCCTAGCTGACGCCCGGGGCCGGGGCGTGCAGGTGCTCCTGCCAGCGGGCCCGGGCCTGCTCCCGGGAGCGGAGCAGCACCAGGGCGGGCATGCCCCGGTTCTGACCGGTCGCCAGCAGCTCCGGGAGCTGGGGGAGGGGTGCCACGGCCGCGACGTCGTCGAGGACGAGGGTCATTGGTGGGTCGAGCCGACCGTCGGATGACCGTGCGGCCATGCGGCGGCCGTGCTCGACCACGTCTGCGGCGAGCGCGGTGAGAAGGGGCATCGCGCCGGGGTGGGAGCGGGGATCCTCGATGGGTTCGCCCACCAGATAGAGCGTTCCCCCTTCGTCCGCAAAAGATTCCAGCGCGAGGGAATCCGCTCGGTGCGCCGTGCAGGCCTCGCGGATGTGCACCGTGGAGAGCGCGGCGAACGCCCGTACCGTCAGTTCCTGGGCCACTTCGCGCCGTTCCGGGTATGCGGTGAGGGCGGACTCCAGCAGCCCGGCGAGTCCGGACGCGGCCTTGGGGTGCGTACGGAGGAGGCGTACCGGTTCGTGGGCGCCGGCCCCGGAGGCCCAGCGCAGGACCTGGCGGAAGGGCCGGCCGTCCACCGCTGCGGCGTGCAGCCAGCACTGGAGGAGCGTCTGCGCCGTGTCGGCCACCGCCGCGTCGATCCGGGCCTGCGGGCGTACGGGGGCGAGCAGGGCGGCCGCGCGCGCGGCGGCGACGTCGGGGAGCTCGCAGCCCGCGGTGGGCGACCAGTGGAGGCGGGCCGGGGTGTCGCAGAGGTGGCCCGGGTCGTAGACGAGGACCGGGCCGAGCTTGCTTCGGGCGTCTTTCGTCTCGGCCCAGACGGTGGGGTCCGAGGTGATGACGAGGGCGGGCCCTTCGGCGTCGTGGATGGCCTGGACGACGGTGGGGCGCCGGGCGGGGGCGGGGGCGTAGACGAGGAGGGGGGTGCGGGGGGAGGGGAGGAGTACGTCTCCGTCGGAGGGAGGGGGCGCGTATTCGGCTGCGGGGGCGCTTGGGGTGGTGTGGTCGGGCGCCGTTGCCGGTGGTGCCGGTGGTGCTGTCGGGGGTGGTGCCGTTGCTCTTGCTTGTGTTTCCGCCTGTGTTTCTGCCGGTGTTCCTGCTACTGGTGCTGGTGTCGTCTCGGGTGCGGGGGGCTGTTTCTCGTGCGCTCCGAAGGCCCGTTCCTCGCGGCGCCGTTCCCGTACGGCACGACCGCGGGCCACGACGCCGAGTACGAACACCGCGAGGACCACCAGCACCATCAGCTCGCCGATGAACAGGCCCCAGAACAGCCCGTATCCGGAGAGCTGGGCCGGGGGCGTCCCCGGCCAGGCGGCGGCGAGGTCCTTGGGGGCGGTGGCCAGTTCGCGCAGGGCGAGTGGGGACCGGGTGAACGTCACGCCGTCCGGCCAGGCCCCGTGGGCGAGGAGCCCGGCCAGGCCGGTGGCCGTCCAGGCGACCAGGGTGGCCGCGAGGAGGAGGCCCAGGAGGCCGATCAGCAGGCCGTCCGGGATGCCGCCGCCACCCTGGGGCCGGTCGTGTCCGTCGTGAGGGGCCGGGCCCCGGCCGCGTGCTGCCTGGCGTGCCATGTCATGCCACCGTTGACTCTGACGACTCGTTGATCCGTTGCTGGTTCTCGATCCGGGCCGCCCGTTGCTCCGCCTCCAGTTCGGCGGCGCGGATGTCCTCGGGGAGCAGGTCGTCCGTCGATCCCTCGGTCATGGCGCGGTCGGTGAAGACCAGGGGGCGTTCGGCTTCGGTGATCAGGTGCTTGACGACCTGGACGTTGCCGTTGACGTCCCAGACGGCGATGCCTGGGGTGAGGGTCGGGATGATCTCGACCGCCCAGCGGGGCAGTCCGATGACCCGGCCGGTCGCTCTGGCCTCGTCCGACTTCTGGGCGTAGATCGTGCGGGTGGAGGCCATCTTGAGGATGGCCGCCGCTTCCTTCGCCGCGGCCCCGTCCACCACGTCGCTGAGGTGGTGGACGACGGCGACGAAGGAGAGCCCGAGGCGGCGTCCGAACTTCAGGAGGCGCTGGAAGAGCTGGGCGACGAAGGGGGAGTTGATGATGTGCCACGCCTCCTCGACCAGGAAGATGCGTTTCTTGCGGTCGGGCCTGATCCAGGTGTGCTCCAGCCAGACGCCGACGATCGCCATCAGGATCGGCATCGCGATCGAGTTGCGGTCGATGTGCGAGAGGTCGAAGACGATGAGGGGCGCGTCGAGGTCGATGCCGACGGTCGTGGGCCCGTCGAACATGCCGCGCAGGTCGCCGTCGACGAGCCGGTCCAGGACGAGGGCGACGTCCAGGCCCCAGGCCCGTACATCGTCTATGTCGACGTTCATCGCCGCGGCGGACTCGGGCTCGGGGTGGCGCAGCTGTTCCACGATGTCCATCAGGACCGGCTGGCGGTCGGTGATGGTCGCGGTGACGTAGGCGTGGGCGACCTTCAGGGCGAAGCCGGAGCGCTCGTCGAGCCCGTGGCCCATGGCGACTTCGATGATGGTGCGGAGCAGGGCGAGCTGGCCGGTGGTGGTGATGGAGGGGTCGAGGGGGTTGAGCCGGATGCCGCCGTTGAGCGCTGCGGTGGGGTCCAGGCGGATGGGGGTGATGCCCAGCTCCTGGGCGATGAGGTTCCATTCGCCGACGCCGTCCTCGCCCTGGGCGTCGAGGACGACGACCTGCCGGTCGCGGAAGCGGAGCTGGCGCAGGACGTACGTCTTCTCCAGCGCGGACTTGCCGTTGCCGGACTCGCCGAGGACGAGCCAGTGCGGGGCGGGGAGCTGCTGACCGTACAGCTGGAAGGGGTCGTAGATGTAGCCCTTGCCGCTGTAGACCTCGCGGCCGATGATCACGCCGGAGTCGCCGAGGCCGGGGGCGGCGGTGGGGAGGTAGACGGCCTGGGCCTGGCCCGTCGACGTACGGACGGGGAGGCGGGTCGTCTCCACCTTGCCGAAGAGGAAGGAGGTGAAGGCATCCGACAATGCGGACAGGGGGTCTCGCATGGTGGGGGTGCCCTCTCTTGTTGCGGTTGCTGCGGTTGCTGCGGTTCTTCCGGCGGGGGTGGAGCTGGGGTTGAGGCGTGCGGGTGGTGCGTCGTCAGCGACGGATGCCGGTGGCGAACGGGAGTGTGTTCACGAAGGCACGGTGGTGCTCGCGGTCGCACCACTCCAGCTTGAGGTAGGACTTGCCCGCCGAGGCGCGGATCGTGCGCTTGTCGCGGGCGAGGGCCTCGGGTGAACGGGACGACACCGTGATGTACCCCACCAGGTTCACTCCGGCCGCGCCGCTGGCGAGATCTTCACCCCGCTGGTCGAGCCGGCCGTGGGCGGCGATGTCGCGGGGGTCGACGGTGCGGTTCATCTTGGCCTGACGGCTCGCCTCGGCGTCGTCGTTGGTCTTCTCGGTCAGCATGCGCTCGATGGCGACCTCGGTGGGTTCGAGGTCCATGCAGACGGCGACTGTGCGGATGACGTCGGGGGTGTGGACGAGGAGCGGGGCGAGGAAGTTGACGCCGACGGGGGTCATCGGCCATTCCTTCACCCAGGCCGTGGCGTGGCACCAGGGGGCGCGGGTGGTGGACTCGCGGGTCTTGGCCTGGAGGAACGTCGGCTCGACCGCGTCCAGCTCGGCGGGCCAGGCGTTGCGCTTGGTCATGGCCTGGATGTGGTCGATGGGGTGGTCGGGGTCGTACATCGAGTGCACGAGGGAGGCCAGACGGCTCTGGCCGAGCGGCTGGCGGACCCGGATGTCGGCCTCGGCGAGGCGGGCGCAGATGTCGGTGAGCTCGCGGGCCATGACGACGGCGAGGCCGGCGTCGCGGTCGAGCTTGCGGCCGCCGTGGGGGCGGGCGGCGCGGGCCATGGCGTTGGCCTCGGCGGCCAGTTCGCGGCTGTAGTGCATGCAGGCGACGAGGTAGGCGCGGTGCTGCTCGCTGGAGGTGGAGACCATGGACTGGAGCTGGTCGTAGGACTCCTGGAGCCAGCCCGGGGACGTCTTGTCGCCGCGTTGGGCGACGTCCTTGGCGTGGGCGTCGGGGTCGGCGGGGAGGGTACGGGCGAGCATCTGGAGGCGGGTGACGAAGCCGTCGCCGTTGGCCACGTGCTTGAGGAGGGTGCCGAAGCGGTCGACGAGGGCCTCCTGGTCCTCGCTGTCGCGGAGGCCGACGCCGGGGCCCTCGATCTCGATGGCGGCGGTGACGGTGCGCCGGTCGGCGTGGAGGAGCACGGCGATCTCGTCGGGGCCGAAGGGGGCGGCGAGCCAGCTGATCCGGCCGATGCCGGGGGGCGGGCCGATCTCGACCTCGCGGCCGTCGGCGCTGACGCCCGCTTCCATGGCACTGGAGCGGTAGGCGGTGCCGCGGCGCAGGGAGCGCTTGAAGCTGCGGTTGATCTCGAACCACTTGTAGAAGGTCCGCCCCTTGTACGGGACGTACACGATGGCGAGCGCCAGCATGGGGAAGCCCACGAGGCAGACGATGCGGAGGGAGAGGACGGGGACGAGGAGCCCGCTCATCATGCCGAGGAACGCGCCGACGATGATCAGGGCGATCTCGCCGGTCTCGCGGTTCTTGCCGACGATCGCGTTCGGCCGGGCGCGGCCGATGAGATACGTGCGGCGGGGCGTCATCGTGTGGGACTGGGTCGTCAACGCCCTCCCCCTCCTGTGCTCGAGTTACCTGTGGTGCCGAAGCCGCCTCCGCCTCGGGAGGAACGGCTGCTGTGGGGGGTCCCGGAGGTGGGCGCGGACCCGCTGCGGGGCGAGGGGGCGGCGGATCCACCGCCTCCGCCGGTGGTGCGGGAGCTGTGGGCGGCGACGCCGCCGCTGGCCGGGTTGGCGGGGCGGGCGCCTCCGCCGCCTCCGCCGCTGTTCTGGTCGTTGCGGCCGCTGTGGGTCTTGATGCCCTGGGAGACGAGGGCGGCGGGGGAGCTGATCAGGGCGGCGGCCTGGGCCCCGTCGGTGGCCTGCTTGCGGTTGGTGCGGGCGCCCTGGATCTCGTCGCCGAAGCCGGGGACGAAGCGGTAGATCATGGCGGAGGCGAAGATGGCCAGCAGGATGATGGAGAGGCCGGAGACGACGGCGGAGAAGGCGTCGGGGCCGTCGCCCGCGGAGAGCGCTCCGGCGAGGCCGAGGACGATGACGATGACCGGCTTGACCATGATCACCGCGATCATGATGCCGGCCCAGCGGCGGACGTGGCCCCACATGTTCTTGTCGACGAGGCCGGCGTAGACGACGATGCCGAGGAGCGCGCCGACGTAGAGCAGGGCGGCGCGGATCACGAGCTCCAGCCACAGGATGCCGGCGGCGAGGATCGAGACGAGCGAGACGACGATCAGCATGATCGGTCCGCCGCCGATGTCCTCGCCCTTCTTGAGGGCCTCGGCGAACGAGCCGAAGAAGACGTCGGTCTGGCCGCCGGTGGCGGAGGAGATGACCTCGGTGACGCCGTCGGTGGCGGAGACGATCGTGTAGAGGATCAGCGGGGTGAAGGCCGAGGCGAGGACGGTGAGCCAGAGGAAGCCGACGGCCTCGGAGATCGCGGTGGTGAGGGGGACGCCGCGGATGGCGCGCTTGGCCACGGCGAGGAGCCAGAGGACGAGGGTGAGGACGGTGGAGGCCGCGAAGATGACGGCGTACTGCTGGAGGAACTTGGGGTTCGTGAAGTCGACGTTGGCCGTGGACTCGACGGCCTCGCTGAGCTTGCCGACGATCCAGGAGGCGGCGTCGGCGCAGCCTCGGGCGAGGGAGGAGAGGGGGTCGAGGGATTCCGACGGGTCCGGAGAACCCGGCACGCTGTCGGACGCTCCGGCGCCGTCGCCTTCCTCGCAGAACTTCTTCACCTCGCCGAACAGAAGACTGCAGTCCTCGTTGGCGCTCGGTGACGGCGTCGGGGTAGGGGTAGGGGTCGGCGCCGCGGCCGCGCGTCCGGCGAACGCCAGCGCGGCTGCTTGCAGTCCGACCAGCGCAGCGGCCACCGAACGGAAGCGGTACTTGGGGCTACCTGGCATAAGTGAAGCCTCCGTACTCCTCGACGGCCTTGCTGATCGTGTCGGACTTGGAAGCCGCGACATCGCCGGGAACGGGCGCCGGGCCGTCGCTCTCGGATGCGGCGGTCACTTTCCAGTCGCCGCCCGACCACGACAACTGGGCTGTCCATGTCTTCCAGGTGGTGCTCACCGGCTTGGTGGAGTCCGGTCCGGACATGCCGATGAGGCCCGTGTACCAGACAGCTACCTCTGCGGTGTCGCCTTCGAACGCCAGGACCTTCGTGCCCACGGGAACGGTCCGAGAGATGAAGGTGCTGCCCTCCGGGGCGTTGCCGTCGGCGTCGAGACCGAGATGTGCGAGGAATTCGGTCGAGTAGGCCAGGTCCTGAGGCGCTCTGAGCTTGTCCGCCGCAGCAGGCGAGTAGACGGTGTCGAGGATCTGGTCGCGGCTTTCCTTCGTGAACATCTCCGCCGACCCCAGCGCCACCGCGTAGTTCGCCGCCGCGCTCTGCGCCCCCTGCTCGTCGTGGGCGAAGCCGGAGGCGATCGTGCCGTTCTTGCCCTGGACGGGCTTGGTGCCGGTGGGCGCGGTGGGAGCGCTTCCTGTGGTGCCAGGGCTCTTGGCGCCCGGGGAGGTGTCGTCGTCGCTGCCGCCGCCGCGGTTGGCGAAGGCGATGGCAGCGACGAGGAGGACCGCGATGCCGGTGAAAGTCACGAGCGAGCGGGAGTTGCGGACGGGGCGGCGCGCGTGGGGGTGGCCCGCGTCGCCGTCGGGGAGGCGGGTACGGGTCTGACGGGTGCCGCCGAGGGTGCTGTACGGGTCGTCCGGGCGGCTCCCCTGGTCCTTGCCGCGGTAGTCGTGCTCGTCACCGGGACTCATGCCGCGTTCGCTCCCTCGGTCGTGTGCGGATCCGCGCAGGACGACGGTAGCTGTGCTGGTTGCCGCTTGAGCGCGGTGTGGTGACTCGACATCAGGGAAACGCGACCTCAGCCGGTGGGCACGACGGGCGGATGGTGGGGAGCGGGCGGGGACGGCCCGGACGGGAATGGCCGACGGTGGGTCAGACGGCCATTCCGTACACGATGGTGAACAGGGTTCCCAGGGAGCCGATGATGAAGACCCCGGTCAGTCCCGCCACGATCAGGCCCTTGCCCTGCTCCGCGCTGAACGTGTCGCGCAGTGCCGTCGCTCCGATGCGCTGCTTCGCCGCGCCCCAGATCGCGATGCCGAGGCAGAGCAGGATGGCGATGGCCATCACCACCTCGATCATGATGCGCGCCTCGTTGCCCAGCGTCCCGAACGGCCCCCAGTCCGGAGCGATTCCGCCGATGATGGTGGTGATGTCGCCCTTCTCTGCTGCCAGGATCATGTAAGTCACCGCCCCTGTTGGGTAGTTCGCTGCCCATGCCGTCCGGCACGAGTCGCCTTCTATCTTCGCTGATGAAACCGCGCTCGCACGACGTCTTCCCGGGTCTCTTTACCCGGATCTCGCACGTTTGACCGGGCGGTCGCCCCGACCTGCGGCTCGTCCCGGCTCCTCACACACATGCCTGGTTACTCTGTGTATCACGGGGTGTGACCAGGAGCAACGACGGTGGTCATGGGTTCTGATGCGGTTGCAGCGTTCGCGGGGCACGGCGTGTTCGTATGCGCCGTTCGAGAGCCGTCGGTGCGCCGGTCGGCACCTTGTTCGATGCTTCGTCAGGTGTGGTCGGGGAAGGGGGTGCTGGGGGTGGCTCAGTCCTCGCGATGGGTCGGCCGGGTGCGGCGGTAGTAGGAGACGGTGACGGCCCCGAGGAGCGGCCCCCAGAGGACGAGCGGCTGGTAGATGACGCCGACCAGGAGCCGGCCGGCGGGAGTCATGTCCGCGTGGGGGTACGTCCACCACAGCGGCATCGCGGCCCAGATCGCCGTGAGCGCGAGAGCCCCGGCGGCGGCCGGTACGACGGCGGCCAGGGGGCGAACGCGGCGGCCGCCGATGACGGGTACCCAGCGGGGCACCGTTTCGCCCCACGGCCGCACCAGGCCGAGGGTCAGCAGCGCGAGCAGCTCGCAGGCGACGCTCAGCGCCAGCATCCACAGCTTGGCGCCCGGGGTCTCGAACGGTACGAAGCCTGCCGCGGTGTACCCGGACGGGAACCCGCACACCATCGCCAGCCGCCACAGTCCGGTCGGCAGCACGATCAGCGTGGTCAGCTGCGCGGCGCGGACCGCCCACCGGGGCGCGGGCGGGGGAGAAGGCAGAGGCGCGGGGGTGGAGTCGGTCGGGCGTTCCTGTCGGGTTCGCATCATGCAGTCCATGGTGGTCCTGGGGCCGTGGTGGGGCGTCACCTTCTGATCCCGAGTGGGCTGTCCCGCGGTACGAGGGCGGGTGCCGGGGTCTCCGCCGTGCGGCGGAGGGGGCCTCGGCCCTGGGCTCCGCAGGGAGACGGCCGTGGTGTGCGTGCCCGTGCTCGGCTCCCCTTCGTTCGGGTGAACCGCACGGCTCCACGGGAACGGCGCCCCCGCGTCGCCCGCCCGGGAATCACGGGTCCGGGTGCGTACGGAGCCGGGGCCCCGGAGCGTGGACGGACGGCATGTCGCGCACCGCGGATTTGGCACAGTGCCGCTCCACGATCAAGAGAACGGGGTGAGCGGTGTGGGCGGAGTAACCGTGGTCGGGCAGCCGAACGAGGGCTGGGGGCGGCTGGGGGTACCGGCCGGATCCGCGGGAGCGGCCGAGGACGGGGATCTACGGCACAGCGACGGTCCATGGCTGCGGGCCGCCGGTGGAGCCGACCAGTTGGTCACACACCTCGGCCCGGTGAAGAGCGAACTGGCTGCGGCGCACCAAGGCTTGATCGCCGGGGCCGGAGCGCTGTCCGCCTTGGCCGAACTGAGCACCGTGAGGGCCTCGTGGGAGCGTCGGGTCGAGGTGGCGCGCCGCGAGTGCGGGAGCCTCGCCGGGAACCTCCGGGCGGTGGTCCAAGGCCAGGCAGAGACCAACGAGGCGGTGAAGAGCGGCTTCGACAGGGTGAAGACGCTGAGCGGGGGCGGCGCACGGTGAGTGGCCGGGGCGGAGGGGCGGGGTCCGACCTGACCTGGTCCGTGTTACGTGAGGTGAAGTGCGCCGAGCTGGAGGAGGCCGCGGACGGCTGGGGCCGGGTGAGCAACCGTGCAGACGCCGCCCGGGACCGTATCGAGGGCCAGTTCCTGCCCGGTCTGCGTGATGCGCAGAAGGGGGAGGCGGCGGGTGCGGCGGTGGGGCGGCTGCGCCGGCTGGGGACGAACTTCCAGTACATCTACACCGAGTGCGGGCTGCTGCGGACCACGCTGAACAGCCTGGCCCATGAGATCAAGGCCCAGCAGCGTGTGTTGCAGGGTGCGCTGGACGATGCGGCGGCACTGAAGTTCACGGTGCACGCGGATGGTTCGGTGACGTATCCGGCGGGGGGCGAGGGCCTGGTCGACGGGAAGCCGTTGGCGGGCGGGACGGCGTCCGGGGTTCCGAACCCGGGCATGGTGACCCCTTCGGGGCTCGTCGCCCCCAACCCGAACGCCGGCAAGGCCCAGGACATCGCGGACCGCGTGGCGCAGGCCGTACGGACGGCGGCCGACGCGGACTGGCGGTACACGAGGATCCTGCGGTCGCTGAAGGCTGAGGAGGGCCTGGGTGTTCCGGCGGCGACGTGGACGGACGCAGCGGCCGATGCGGCTGCCGTGCGGCAGGCGGCGCACAACTACCTGAAGGACGCGATCCCGCACGATGCGACTCCGGCAGAGCGCAAGGAGTGGTGGGCCGGGCTGACGGACGAACAGCGCGAGGAGTACCTCGCGGTGTACCCGGACCAGATCGGCAACCTGGACGGGATCCCGGCCCTGGTACGGGACGCGGCGAACCGGGACAACCTCCAGCTGCTGATGGGGAAGCTGGAAGGGAGGGACGACGACGAGTCGGCGACCAAGCTTGCGGCGCTGCGGGAGATCGATCGGCAGCTGCGGACGGTGCCGAAGCCGGGGGAGCCGCCCATGTACCTGCTCGGGATCGGCGATCAGGGCAATGGGCGGGCGATTGTCTCGTACGGGAATCCGGATACGGCGAGGAATGTGGCGGCTTATGTGCCTGGGTTGAATACGTCGTTGGACGAGAACTTCGCTACGGAAGACCTTAAGCGGGCGCGTGATCTCTCTATCGCCGCCAATCAGCACGGGGAGCCCTCTGCTGCCATCACCTGGCTCGGATATGACGCACCGCAGTCGCCGGACGGGCTCGGAACGCTTGCCGTTGCTGTGGGTGGCAGGGCGGAGGAGGGCGGTCTGGCATTCGGCGAATTCATGGATGGAGTTGAAGCGGCCAACGACCACGAGGATCCGCACCTGACGGCCATCGGCCACTCCTACGGCTCGCGCACTGTGGGGGCAGCTACACAGCAGCCGGGAGGAATTCCTGGTGTCGACGAGATTGTGTTCGTCGGGAGCCCGGGGGTTGGCGTCGACAGTGCAGATGACTTGGGCGTAGGCCGGGATCATGTGTTTGTCGGAGCCGCCGAGAACGACGTTGTGACAAAACTTCCGTCCAAAAGTAAGTCGGCTTTAGGAGCGACCGAGATGCTGTTCGGCGGGCCTGCGGCTGGCTATGTCTTCGGTGATCTGGTCGACCGAGGAGATGACGATGTTTGGTTCGGCAGGGACCCGGCCAGCGAAGCGTTCGGAGCGAGACGATTCGAGGTGGGGGACGGGCCGACCTTGATCGCGAACGGCAAGCTCAACGTTGATGCGCATTCAGGTTACTTCGATCCGGATGTCGATAGGGCATCGGTCGAGAATATGGGGCTGATCGCCGCTGGTCATGCGAACAGAATCAAAAGAGAAGAGCCGCGTTGAGATGATTCAATTTAGATCGATTCTTGTGGTCCTTCTTGTGGGGGTCCTATTGGCGGGGTGCGCCGGGGTGCGGGGTGGAAAAATGGATATGCAGGATGCCGCTGAACGCGCTGATGAGATGCTCGACAGCGTTCTCGCGGAGATCGAACCGAGTGTGCGATGGGTTCATGGTCCGACCACGATGGGAAGCTGCACAGTTACGCGGCGGCGGACCGTCATGACCATCGTCTCTCCCCAACGGAGGGGCAGCTTCCTAGGTGTGGTGGACCGATTCTGGCAGAAAAGCGGCTACCGCGTCACGGCGATCAACAGCCATGTCGATGCCCCTGCGATCTTTGTGAGGACGCAGAACGGATTTCAAGTGAGCCTGACCGTTGCCGACAAGGGGCAGGCGCACTTCACCGTGGACAGCCCCTGTGTCCGCCGCTCCGAGGTGGCCGATTCCACCAGCCGGGCCACCGCGTTCCTCGACCCGGAAGCGGAGCTCATCCCCCGCCCCAACATCCACTCAGACTTCTGGTCGGCAGGTGCCCCCAGCGCGGCGGCGAGCGGGTCGTGATCGGGTCAAGGTGGCTCAACTCGGCTGTCCCGTAGGGATTTTGAGCCCGCCATTGGGCCCTGGGGCCCATGTCGCGTCCCCTGCACGTGTGGTCGCATACGCGGAGTGACTGACCTGTCGCCCGTTCCGCCCACTCACGAGGTAGGGGACTGCTCTTGTCCGGCATACGAAGAAGCGTGGTCCCTGTTGGCGTCGATGTAAGCGCTGCCGTAGCGGGTTCGGGTGGGCGATTGATGCCCCGGCCGTTGCAGGCGGTGCTCGTCCTTCTGCACGTTCTCTTCGTCGCCACCCTGGTGGGCGCTGTGCGGGCTCTGTCGACGGCGTCCTCGGTGGACGCGGTCGACGGGTACCTCCTCGGGTTGCTGCTCTACGCGTCGCTACCCGGCGTCGGCGCCTTCGTGCTGTCGCTGTACGTACGTCATGGCGGCATCCGGGTCTGGTACGGGCTCCTCGCCGTGCAGGCCTGGATCGTCCTCGGCGCCCTCGCGGAGCTGAGCGGCGGGGCCGGGGCCCAGGGCGTCGCGCGGTTGGTGATGCCGGCGGCCGTCATCGTGCTGCTGTGCCGGCCGGAGAGCCGGGGGTGGTTCCGGAGCGGCCTGGAGCAACGCGTCGAGCAAAGGCTGTTCAGCTTTGCCCGGATGATGAAGCTGCGCCGCGACGGCGGGCAGACCGCGTTGGAGTACCTGGGCCTCGTCCTGGTGGTCGTCGCTCTCGTCGGCGGGCTGATGGCCACCGGAACCGGCAGGCAGCTCACCGCGGAGATCCGTAGCGCGATCTGCGAACTGACCGGCAGCTCGTGTCCGGCCCCGGGGCATGACGTCGTGGCCGGTGGTGGGAGCACCGACGGCACGGGCACCGGCACCGGCGGCAGTAATGGCACCGCCAACGGCACCGGTGACGACGAGGCCCCTGGCGCTGATGCCGACACCGGTGCAGCCGGCGGAGGCGGTGGAGGCGACGAGTCCAGCCTGACCGGTGGTACCGGCAGTACCGGTACCGACGGTGACACCGGTGGGGCCGCAACCACCGGCTCCACGGTCGGAAGTAACGGCAACAGCAGCGGAAGCGACGACAGCAGCAACGGCAGCAGCAGCGGAAGTAGCGGCGGCAGCAGCGGAGACAGCGACGGCTCCGGTGGCTCCGGCAGCTCCAGCCCCTCAGGCGACACCGCCCATCCCCAAGGCGGCGACGCCTTCCCCCCGACCGCCGTCTTCGTCCCGGTTGACGCGGGTAGACCCGCGGGCCCCGGCGGCGGGTTCCTCGACGGGTTTCTCGGGGACGGGCTGGGGGGCGACGTCCAAGGGGTCGTCGACGCGGTCCTGCGGCCGGGTGAGAGCGGGCGGCGCATCGTCGACCAGTGGGGGCGCGACACCCGCGGCGCGGGTGAGAAGTGGGCGCGGGGCGACTACATCGGTGCGGCCTGGGACTGGAACAAGGCCGTCGGCGGTGCCGGTGCCGGGCTGGCGATACCCGGTTCCGGGGCGCGTGTCGACGCCGAGGTGCGGGACGCCGAGCGCGCGCACCTGAGCGGGCGGATCCCGCAGAACGCCACGCCCGCCGAGCGCAAGGCCTGGTGGGACGGGCTCTCGCCGGAGGAGCGGCAGCGGTACATCGAGCTGGTCCCGGAGCTGATCGGCAACCTCGACGGCATCCCGGTCCTCGCGCGCGACGCCGCCAACCGCCGCAATCTCCCGGCACTGATCGACAAGCTGGAGGGGGTCGACACCGACAAGGCCCGTGATCAGCTGGCCGGGCTCCGGGAGATAGAGCGGCAGTTGAAGGAGGACGGGAAGCCGCCCATGTATCTCATCGGCATCGGGGACGAGGGCAACGGGCGGGCCATCGTCTCCTTCGGGAATCCGGATGCCTCGCAGCATGTGTCGGCGTACGTACCGGGGCTCAACACCTCGCTCGACGAGGAGTTCGCCAAGAACGACCTCGGGCGGGCCCGGGACACCGCGATCGGGGCGCAGGGGTACGACGAGTCCACGGCGTCCATCGTGTGGCTCGGGTACGACGCGCCGCAGCTGCCGGACAAGGACGGGGCGGCGGGCTACTTCGCCGTCATGGGTACGGGGCGTGCCGAGAAGGGCGGGGCGGCGTACCGCGACTTCATGGGCGGGATCTCCGTCACCAACCAGAACAAGGATCCGCACCTGACGGCCATCGGGCACTCCTACGGGTCCCGGACCGTGGGCGCCGCGGCGGCCCGGCCCGGGGGGATTCCCGGGGTCGACGACATCATCCTCGTCGGCAGTCCGGGGGTCGGCGTCGACCACGCCGTGGATCTCGGCGTCGGCAGCGAGCATGTCTTCGTCGGGGCCGCCGCCAACGACCCGGTGACCAAGTTGCCGTCCAAGACCCAGGTCGTGGTGGGCGGGATCGGGCTGGTCCTCGGTGGGCCCGGCGGGGCCTACCTCGCCGGCGACCTGGCCGATCCGGGCGACGACGACCTGTGGTTCGGGAAGGATCCGGCGAGCAAGGCGTTCGGGGCCCGGCGCTTCCCGGTGGCCGACGGTCCCCCGCTCGTCAGCGGCAGCGGTGTCAGTCTTGACTCGCACTCGAACTACTTCAGCCCGGAACGCGACGCCGTGTCCGCGGACAGCATCGCCCTGATCGTGTCGGGCAACGCCGACCGGCTCAAGATGGAGGAACCGAAGTGAGACGAGCGAAGCGGGTCCTGCCCCTCGTCGCGGTGGTCCTGGCCCTGGGGGTTCCGCTGTCCGGGTGCGGGAGCGTGGAGGGAAGCGCGCGCGACGACGTGAGCACCGGGAAGGAGAGCGGGATGGATATGCAGGAGGCCGCCGAGCGGTCCGACGCGATGCTGGACGCCGTCCTGAAGGGCATCGACCCCGATGTGCAGTGGGCGCACGGGCCGACGACCACCCGGGCCTGCGGGGTGACCCGTCGGCGGACCGTCATGACCGTCGTCTCCGCCGAACGCCGGCAGACGTTCCTGGACCGGGCGGAGACGTTCTGGCGGAAGAACGACTACCGGATCAAGGCGGTCAACAAGGACGAGGAGTTCCCGGCGGTCTACGCGGTCACGAAGACCGGATTCGGTGTCAGCGTCTCCTTCCGTGGGAAGGGGCAGGCCTTCTTGGAGGCCGACAGTCCGTGCGTGAAGGAGTCGAAGGTCGCCGCCCCCACCGCCGAGCCGAACGGACCCGCGTACAAGGACGTCTATCCGCTGCCCCGGCCCAACGTCCGTTCCGACTTCTGGTCGGGTAAGGGCGACTGAGGAGGGCTGGGGGCGGCCGAGGGGGCTGAATGTCCGTCAGTTCTGTCAGGGGTGAGCCGTCGGCGCCCCCGTGTGCTTCGGGTGCGCCGGTGGTGTGCCGCGGATGACTCGTACACACCGTCGAAAACACCTCTGAAGCGCACCCCGATGGGGGATGGTTGAGGGGTGCGGAAATTCTGGGTGTTCGGTGGCATCGGCGTCGCCATGGTCATGTGCTTCCTGGCGCTGCTCGTCGTCGGTACGTACTCGGCCGCCGCCGGGCTCGCCGGGGCGGGGGGCGGCGGTGCCGTCGCGCTGGCCAAGGGAGCGGTCCCGGCACGCTTCCAGCCGCTCGTGCAGAAGTGGGGCAACCTCTGCCCCGCCATCAACCCCGCCCTGCTGGCGGCGCAGTTGTACCAGGAGAGCGGCTGGAACCCGAAGGCGCAGAGCCACGCCGCCGCGCAGGGCATCGCCCAGTTCATCCCCGGGACGTGGGCCACGCACGGGATCGACGGCAACGGCGACGGCAGGCGGGACGTGTGGGACCCCGCCGACGCGATTCCGTCGGCCGCCTCGTACGACTGCGAGCTCGCCGGGTACGTGAAGAAGGTGCCGGGCGACCCGACGAGCAACATGCTCGCCGCGTACAACGCCGGCGCCTACGCGGTCATCAAGTACGGCGGCGTCCCGCCGTACAGGGAGACGCAGAACTACGTCAAGATCATCCGCTCGCTGGAGAAGAGCTTCGCCCGCCCTGTCGGCCGGGTCGCACCCTCCCGGCAGGCCGCAGGGGCCATCTACTTCGCACAGAAGAAGCTCGGCACGCCCTATCTGTGGGGCGGCAACGGGACACCGGAGCAGCAGGGCCGCTTCGACTGTTCGGGGCTGACCCAGGCGGCGTACCGGACCGTCGGCATCGAGCTGCCGCGCGTCGCCAACGATCAGTACAACGCGGGTCCGCACCCCTCGCGGGACGAGCTGCTCCCGGGCGACCTGGTGTTCTTCTCCGACGACCTGACCAACTCGCGCGCGATCCGGCACGTCGGGCTGTACGTCGGGGGCGGCTATATGATCAATGCGCCGTTCACCGGGTCGGTCATCCGGTTCGACAAGATCGATACGCCGGACTACTTCGGTGCGACACGGGTCACCAAGGACGGAGCGGCCGCCCTTCCGACGGATCTGCCCACAGGGTGACGGATGTCTCCCATGCGGATGTCCGGATGTCCGGATGGGCGGGTGTCGGGGTGTGGGGGCACGGAGTTCCGCCCAGCGGAGTTCCGCGCAAGGTTCCGGAGCGGCGAACGGTGCTGACGGGTAGTCGGCCACGGTCGGAACTCTCCGTGAAGCCTGGGCCCTGAGCTGCGACGACCCATCACTCTTCGATAACGTCATGGTGATCATTCGGTGGAGAGCGGAACGCACACGACGGCCGGGCCGTTCCCTGGACGGGGTACGGGAACGGCATGCGCACTGACCCATGCTTTGTAGTGAGGTGCAGTGCGGTAACGGATCGCACCGATACACGGGGGTTCGACCACGGCGGCGGGCAAGGACGCGCGTCGCAGCAGATGAAGCAGACAAGGCAAGGGGCCGCAGCAGATGGCTGGACTCGAACTCGACGGGTCGAACCCGGACGTCAGTCTGCTCTACGACATCAACGGGCTCGCGAAGGCCGCTCCGACCTGGTTCGACCGGGTCATGGAGTTCGTCGGCGAGTACGGGATCATGCTCGGCCTGGTTCTGGTGGGTCTGTGGTGCTGGTGGAGCATGCGCAAGCGCGGGACGGCCGAGGACTCGGTGACGGCCGCCGCCGCCATCGTCTGGGCGCCGCTCGCCGCCGCCATCGCGATCCTCATCAACATCCCGATCCGGGGCTTCGTCGAACGGCCCCGTCCGTTCAACGACCACGAAGGCCTTGAGGTCCTGATCCACGGCAAGACGGACTTCTCGTTCGTCAGCGACCACTCCACCCTGGCGATGGGCATCGCCGTCGGCATCTTCGTGGCGAACCGGAAGTTCGGCTTCGTCGCGATCGGCCTCGCCCTCTTCGCCGGTTTCAGCCGGATCTACATGGGCGTCCACTATCCGACCGACGTGATCGGCGGCTTCGCCCTCGGTACGGCTGTCGTCCTGCTGCTGGCCCCGCTCGCCATGGCGCTGCTGACCCCGCTGATGGCCGCGGTCGCCCGCTCACCGCGCGTCGGCTGGTTCGTCCGGTCGAAGAGTGCGGCCGTCGCGTACGCGGACGAGCAGGGTGGGGCGAGGGGCATCCACGAGCCTCGGCCCGGCCATGGACGCGGCGATCTGGGGGAGAAGGACCTGGCCGCCTGACGGTCCCGTCCTCCCTCCCGTAGCCGATCCGTCAGTCCTCGGGCCCGCTTCAGCCTCCAGTCGCTCGGCCCGTTTCAGCCTTCAGTTGATCGACCGGCCTCCCGTTCCCCCAGGTGCTTGGCGCCTGGGGGTTCGTGCTGAACGGGGCCGATCAGGGGGCGGTGAGGTGTTCGGCGGCATCGGTACGGGCCCGGTCCCGGGACCTGCGCGCCGGGCCCCGCCAGCCGCAGGTGCAGCGGGCCAGGCAGAACGAGCCGCGTTCGATCGTCGTGGCGCTGTGCCCGGCCGGCGGCTCCGGAGGGGGAGCTGACGCGGAGGCGGTCGTGAGCCCCGGGGCGGTGTGGGCCGGGGCGGGGGAATCCTCATGCACCCGACCACGGTACTGGCCGCGGCCGGCCGGCGGGGGGTCGCGGCCCTGCCATCCCCCGACACGCCCGCATCCCCGGTGCGGGACGCGCCGGGGCCGCGTGACGGGGGGCGGCGGCGGTCGTTATGCGGGGCGGGTGAGGGCTCGGCCGGGCGGTAGTCGTTGGGGGTTGGCAGGCGATGGTGGTGCAGCAGTACAGGGACGGAGGCGGGGCCCGTGCTGCCCGCGCCCTCGCCGTGGCCGGGGTGATCGCGGTCACCGCCGGGTGCTTCGGCGGGGACGCGAGGAGCGGCGCGAGCGACGGCTCCGGGCAGCGCTCCCTGGCCGCCGGTCGTCCGCTCGACGTGCTCGGGCGGGCGGCGGACGTCCTCGTCGAGGCGGGCGGCGCGGAGACCCGTACGTCGATGGAGACGGCGGCCGGCGGGACGCGGGTGACGATCCGGGGGCAGGGTGCGTACGACTTCCGCAGGCAGATGGGGCGGCTCAAGGTGGTGCTGCCCACGGACGCCGCGGGCAAGGATGCCGCGGGCGCGGACGGCCACCGGCCGATCACCGAGCTGCTGGCCCCCGGGGCGCTGTACATGAAGAACCGCGGCGCCGGGGTGCCCGACGACAAGTGGGTCAGGATCGACACGACCACGCTGAAGGACGGCAACCTCGTCACCGGCGGGGTCACCGATCCGATGGCCGCCGCCGAACTGCTGCGCGGGGCCGACGACGTGACGTACGTGGGGGAGTCCGAGCTGGCCGGGGTGACGGTGCATCACTACCGGGGCGTCGCCGACCTGAACCGTGCGACCCGGGCCGCCTCACCGCAGTCGCGCGGGGCGCTCGGCGCGGCGGCGGAAGGGTTCAGCGAGGACGCCGTCCCGTTCGATGCCTACCTGGACGAGGACGGCCGGCTGCGGAAGGTCCGGCACCGTTTCACCTTCCCCTCCGAGGACCGGGAGGTGGCGGTGGTCTCGACACTGCTGCTGTACGGGTTCGGGCTGCCGGTCCGGGTGACCCTGCCGGACGAGGACGCCATCTACACCGGCGAGATCCGGCAGGGCTGAGGGGTGCGGGCGGTGGGCGGGGACGCGGTTCCGGGTGGCCGGGGCCGGGGCCCCGCGGCGCCGGGTGGCCGGTCGTGACCTCAGGGGAGGCGGCGGCCGGGACGGGCCGGGCGGTGGGGCCGGTTGGGAGGGGGCTGAAATGGTCCGTCCGTGCCATGCGCGGTGCGTGTCGCGCTCCCTAGGCTGGGAAGCCGGTGTGCCGGGAGTCGCGCGGCAGACGGCAGTTCGACGGCAGGCCCCAGGGGCCGGTGACGGCAGAGAGAGGTGACGCAGGTGGTGACGCTCAGCGCTCCGAACGCTCAGGACTTCGTGGCCCTCGCCGAGATCGAACTGTGCGGCGAGCTGATGATCGCCGCGTCGGCGGCGGGCGAGGAACGCCTCAGTCCCGACCGTATCGACGAAGTGCTCGACGTCCGGGGCGCGGAGTCCTGGGCGACGGTCCCCCGGCAGGCCGCTCGCCGGGGGTGACGCGCGCGACCCCCGCCGCCGCTCACACGGCAGGGCCTCAGGTGCGGAGCAGGCGGGCGATGGCCTTCGTGGCCTCCTCGACCTTCGCGTCGATCTCCTCGCCGCCCTTGACGGCCGCGTCGGCGACACAGTGGCGCAGGTGCTCCTCCAGCAGCTGGAGGGCGAAGGACTGGAGGGCCTTGGTGGACGCCGATACCTGCGTGAGTATGTCGATGCAGTAGACGTCCTCGTCGACCATGCGCTGGAGGCCGCGGATCTGGCCCTCGATCCTGCGCAGCCGTTTGAGGTGCTCGCCCTTCTGGTGGTGGTAGCCGTGGATGCCGCGGTCGTGGTCCGTGACGATGTCCACAGGGGCGGCCGCCCCCGAATCCGGGGCCGCCACGCCCCCCGATTCCGTCCCCGTGGTCCCGGTCGTGGTCATCTGCGTCCTCCCGTTGTTGCTCTCACGTGTCCCGCTGCGTGCCGAATCGGTGTGTGAAGCGCTGGACTGTTCAACGCCGCACTTTGCCATGCTTATACCCCTGCCGGGTATATCGTAACGAATCCCGCCGAAACGTGACCGGGGGTCCGTGCTGAACGCCTTGTCCGATGGGCGACACTGAAGAACGCCGGTTAGCCGTGGCCGGATGATGCGCCTAGCATCAGCCTGACCGAATCCAAAGCACCCCGAGGACCCCACGTGCGCTTTCGTCTGACCCCCAGGGAGACGAGCTTCTACGACATGTTCTCCGCGTCCGCGGACAACATTGTCACGGGCTCGAAACTCCTGATGGAACTGCTCGGGGCGGACGCTGCCTCCCGAGTCGAGATCGCGGAGCGTATGCGGGCAGCGGAGCACGCGGGGGACGATGCCACCCACGCGATCTTCCACCAGCTGAACTCCTCCTTCATCACGCCGTTCGACCGCGAGGACATCTACAAGCTGGCGTCCTCGCTCGACGACATCATGGACTTCATGGAGGAGGCCGTCGACCTGGTCGTCCTCTACCAGGTCCAGGAACTCCCCAAGGGCGTCGAACAGCAGATCGAGGTGCTGGCCCGGGCGGCGGAACTGACCGCCGAGGCCATGCCGGGGCTGCGGACCATGGCCAACCTCACCGAGTACTGGATCGAGATCAACCGTCTGGAGAACCAGGCCGACCAGGTCCACCGCAAGTTGCTGGCCCAGCTCTTCAACGGCAAGTACGACGCCATGGAGGTGCTGAAGCTGAAGCAGATCGTGGATGTGCTGGAAGAGGCGGCTGACGCTTTCGAGCACGTCGCCAACACCGTGGAGACCATCGCGGTCAAGGAGTCCTGAACCTCGTGGACACCTTTGCGCTGATCGTGACCATCGGTGTCGCGCTCGGCTTCACGTATACGAACGGCTTCCACGACTCGGCGAACGCCATCGCCACCTCGGTCTCCACCCGGGCGCTGACCCCGCGTGCGGCTCTGGCGATGGCGGCGGTGATGAACCTCGCCGGCGCCTTCCTGGGCCAGGGGGTCGCCAAGACCGTCAGCGAAGGCCTGATCGCCACGCCCGTGGGGCAGAAGGGGATGGGGATCCTGTTCGCGGCGCTGGTCGGCGCGATCATCTGGAACCTCATCACCTGGTACTACGGCCTCCCCTCCTCGTCCTCGCACGCCCTGTTCGGCGGCATGGTCGGGGCGGCGCTGGCCGGCGGCACGGACGTCATCTGGTCCGGCGTGCTGGAGAAGATCGTCATCCCGATGTTCATCTCCCCGTTCGTCGGCCTGATCGTCGGCTATCTGGTGATGGTCGGCATCATGTGGATGTTCCGGAACGCCAACCCGCACAAGGCCAAGCGCGGCTTCCGGATCGCGCAGACGGTCTCGGCGGCGGGCATGGCGCTCGGCCACGGCCTCCAGGACGCGCAGAAGACGATGGGCATCGTCGTGATGGCCCTGGTCATCGCGGACATCGAGGGCCCCGACGACGAGATCCCCATCTGGGTCAAGATCGCCTGTGCGCTGATGCTCTCGCTCGGGACGTACGCGGGCGGCTGGCGCATCATGCGGACCCTCGGCCGCAAGATCATCGAGCTGGACCCGCCGCAGGGCTTCGCGGCGGAGACGACCGGCGCCTCGATCATGTTCGGTTCGGCGTTCCTGTTCCACGCCCCGATCTCCACGACGCACGTCATCACCTCCGCGATCATGGGCGTCGGCGCCACCAAGCGGGTGAACGCGGTGCGCTGGGGCGTCGCGAAGAACATCATCCTGGGCTGGTTCATCACCATGCCGGCCGCGGCGCTGGTCGCCGCGCTGAGCTACGGAGCGGTTCTCCTGCTCTTCGGCTGAGCCGTCGGTACGGAGTGATCCCGGCCGGTTGGTTACACGTGTGGGTCCGCCCCCGTTCTCGGTACGAGAACGGGGGCGGACCCTTTCGCCTTGTGGTGGCACCGCCATGCAGCACCGCAAGGCCGTCTGTGGGGTGGAGCGGGCCGGGCTCAGCCGAAGCGGCCCGAGATGTAGTCCTCCGTGGCCTGGACGGACGGGTTGGCGAAGATGCGCTCCGTGTCGTCGATCTCGACGAGCTTGCCGGGCTGGCCCACGGCCGCGAGGTTGAAGAAGGCCGTACGGTCCGAGACGCGCGCCGCCTGCTGCATGTTGTGCGTCACGATGACGATCGTGAAGCGCTCCTTCAGCTCGCCGATCAGGTCCTCGATGGCGAGGGTCGAGATCGGGTCCAGCGCCGAGCACGGCTCGTCCATCAGCAGGACGTCCGGCTCGACCGCGATGGCGCGGGCGATGCACAGACGCTGCTGCTGACCGCCGGAGAGGCCGGAACCGGGCTTGTTGAGGCGGTCCTTGACCTCGTTCCAGAGGTTGGCGCCCTTGAGGGACTTCTCCACGACGTCCGAGAGTTCGCTCTTCTTGTAATTGCCGTTCAGGCGCAGCCCCGCCGCGACGTTGTCGAAGATCGACATGGTCGGGAAGGGGTTCGGGCGCTGGAAGACCATGCCGACCGTACGGCGCACGGCGACCGGGTCGACGTTGGAGGCGTAGAGGTTCTCGTCGTCCAGCATCACCTTGCCCTCGACGCGACCGCCGGGGGTCACCTCGTGCATGCGGTTCAGGGTGCGCAGGAAGGTGGACTTTCCGCAGCCGGACGGGCCGATGAAGGCCGTCACGGAGCGGGGCTCGACGGTCATCGAGATGTCGTCGATCGCACGGTGCGTGCCGTAGAAGGCCGTCAGCCCGCTGACATCGATGCGCTTGGCCATGTGGATCACTTCACTTTCGGTGGCCTCAGCGGCCGGTCTGCGGGGCCTTCCAGCGGGCGATGCCGCGGGCCACCAGGTTGAGGATCATGACGAAGGCGATCAGGACCAGGGCGCCTGCCCAGGCGCGGTCGACCGAAGCCGCGGTGCCGACGGAGTACTGCTCGTACACGTACAGCGGCAGCGAGGACTGCGCTCCCTCGAAGGGATTCGGGTTGATCAGCTTCGTGCCGAAGACGAGCAGCAGGACGGGGGCGGTCTCGCCGGTGATGCGGGCCACTGCCAGCATCACACCCGTCGTGATGCCGCCGATCGAGGTCGGCAGGACCACCTTCAGGATGGTGCGCCACTGGGGGACACCCAGGGCGAGGGACGCCTCGCGGAGCTCGTTCGGGACGAGCTTGAGCATCTCCTCGGTGGAGCGGACGATCACCGGCATCATCAGGATCGCGAGGGCCAGGGAGCCGGCGAAGCCGGACGGGCCGAAGCCGAGCATGAGATTCCAGGTCGCGAGGACGAAGAGTCCGGCCACGATCGACGGGATGCCCGTCATGACGTCGACGAAGAAGGTGACGGCTCGGGCGAGCCTTCCCCGTCCGTACTCGACCAGGTAGACGGCGGTCAGCAGGCCGATCGGGGTCGCGATGACCGCCGCGATGGCCACCTGCTCGATGGTGCCGAGCAGAGCGTGGTAGACGCCGCCGCCCTCTTCGGCGTCGAGGAGACCGCTCATCGAGTGCGTGAGGAAGTAGCCGTCGAGAACGGTGAGGCCCTTGGTGAGGGTGATCCACGCCAGGGAGAGCAGCGGCACGATGGCCAGGGCGAAGCAGACCCAGACCAGGCTGGTGGCGACACGGTTCTTGCCCTGCCGGCTGCCCTCCACCTTCGCGGTGATGAAGTAGGTGGCGGCCACGAACGTCAGTGCGGAGAGCAGACCCCACTGGATCCGGCTCTCCAGGCCGGCCACGACGCCGATCAGGCAGCCGGTGGCCACCGAGCCGACGGCGATGGCCGCCGGGGCCCAGCGGGGCATCCTGGCGTGGGCGAGCGTGCCGCGCGACGGGGCGGCGACGGGGCGCTTGTCCTGGACGGTGTGGCTCATGCGTTGGCCCCCGAGTACTCCTTGCGGCGGGCGATGATCGCGCGGGCCGCACCGTTGACCAGCAGGGTGATGACGAAGAGGACCAGGCCGGAGGCGATCAGGGCGTCACGGCCGAATTCGTCCGCCTCGTTGAACTTCGCGGCGATGTTCTGGGCGAAGGTGCCGCCGCCCGGGTCCAGCAGGTGTCCGGAGAGCACGAAGCTCGGGGAGAGGACTACGGCGACGGCCATCGTCTCGCCGAGCGCGCGGCCCAGTCCCAGCATCGAGGCGCTGATGATCCCGGAGCGGCCGAAGGGGAGAACCGCCATCCGGATGACTTCCCAGCGGGTGGCACCGAGGGCCAGTGCGGCTTCCTCGTGCATCTTCGGCGACTGGAGGAAGACCTCACGGGTGACGTTGGTGATGATCGGCAGGATCATGATCGCCAGCAGGATGCCGACGGTGAAGAGGTTGCGGGCGACGCCCTCGCTGGTCCGCTCGAAGATGTAGGTCCAGCCCAGGTACTCGTCCAGCCACTTGTTCAGGCCGTCGAGGTAGGGCACGAGGAAGACCGCGCCCCAGAGGCCGTAGATGATGCTGGGGACCGCGGCGAGCAGGTCCACCACGTACGCTATCGGGCCGGCCAGCCGGCGCGGCGCGAAGTGCGAGATGAACAGCGCGATGCCGATGGCGACCGGTACGGCCAGGACCATGGCGATGATCGAGCTCACGACCGTGCCGAAGGCGAGGACCGCGATACCGAAGACGGGCGGGTCGCCGGCCGGGTTCCACTCGAAGGTCGTGAGGAAGTTCGCTTCGTCCTTGGAGATCGCGAGGACGGCGCGGTAGCCGAGGAAGGCCGCGATGGCGGCCATGATCACGAGAAGGGTGATCCCGGAGCCCTTGGACAGACCGAGGAAGATCCGGTCGCCGGGGCGGGCCTTGCCACGGGGGGTGCCGGTCGGCGGCCCGGGTGGCGGCGCTTGCGTGGGTGCGGTTGCTGTTTCCATCAGTTTCTCCGGTCTGCGGAGCCTCACGGCTCCTGGCGGCGGTGCACCGGAAGGCGCGGCCGGCCCCCGCTCGGGGGGCTGGCCGCGGCCGGGTCAGGACAGGGTGGGAACGATCTCGCGGACCTTGGCCGCGATCTCGGCGGGCATCGGCGCGTAGTGCGCGTCGGTCAGGACCTTCTGGCCCTCGTCGCTGATCGCGTAGTTCAGGAACGCCTTCACGGAGGGCAGGGTCTCGGCCTTGTTGCCCTTGTCGCAGGCGATCTCGTACGTCACCAGGATGATCGGGTACGCACCCTCGGCCTTGGTGGCGTAGTCGAGCTCCAGGGCCATGTCGTTGCCGGTGCCCTTGACCTTGGCGGCGGCGATGGCCTTGGAGGCGTTCTCCGAGGTGGCCTCGACCGGTGCGCCGGCGCCGGTGTCGATCTTGACGGTGGTCATGTCGCTGGCCGCGGCGTAGGAGAGCTCGAAGTAGCCGATGGCGCCGTTGGTGTCCTTGACACCGGAGGCCACGCCGGCCGAACCGCTGGCGGCCTGGCCGCCCTTGGCCTCCCAGGACTTCGAGGAGGCGTCGAACTTCCAGTCGTCGGGGGCGGCGACGCTGAGGTACTTGTTGAGGTTCTGCGTGGTGCCCGACTCGTCGGAGCGGTGGAAGGCCTGGATCGCGGTGTCCGGCAGCTTCGCGTCCGGGTTGAGCTCGGCGATCGCCTTGTCGTTCCACTTGGTGATCTTCGTGTCGAAGATCTTGGCGAGGGTCGGGGCGTCGAGGACGAGCTCGTCGACACCGTCGAGCTTGAATCCGATGGCCACCGGACCGCCGACCATCGGCAGGTTGATGCCCTTGCCGCCGGTGCAGATCTTCTGGGAGGCCTCGACCTCTTCCGGCTTCAGGGCGGAGTCGGAGCCCGCGAAGGCGACCTGGCCCTGGGTGAACTTGGTGATGCCGCCGCCCGAGCCGATCGGCTGGTAGTTGATCTCCACGCCGGGACACGCGGCCTGGAACTCCTTGACCCAGATGTCCATGGCGTTCTTCTGCGCGCTGGAGCCGGCGGACAGGATCTGGCCCTTGGCGTCGTCGCACGTGATGTTCGATGCGGCGTTCGTCTTCTCGCCGGCGCCGGCCGTTCCGCCGTCGCTGTTGTCGTCCGAACCGCACGCCGTGAGGACCAGGGCGCCGGAGACGGCGAGGGCACCGAGCGCGGTGGCACGAAGCCGGTTCTTGCGCTGAAGCTTCACTTTCGGGTGTTCCTTCCAGGAGCCGCCGTGGTCTTCTCGTTCTACGGCGGCGTGCGATGAGGAGGGATGCTGTGGCTTGTCGCCGCGCACCTTGTACGTCCGAAATTAGGCAGAACAGGTGAAGGCGCCTACGGGGGAGAGTGAACGGCAGGTGAACCGTGTCGGGCAGGCGGGTGCGGGCCGGACCCGTGCGGTCGCCAAGGGCGCGGTTCAGGGCGATGGCCAGGGCGCGGATCGTCAAGCGGATCGGAACGCGGTTCAGGGCGCGGCGAGGGTGTCCAGCAGGGCGGTCAGCTGCTGGACGTCGCGGGGCCGGGTGAGCCGGGCGCGGGCGGCGCCGGGGGCCAGCCACAGGATGCGGTCCACCTCGTCGTTGGCGGTGAAGGAGCCGCCGGTCGCCTCCGCCGCCCAGTAGGCGACCTCCTTGGGCCGGCCGTCCACCGCGTAGCGGGAGGTCGGCAGCCGCTCACCCGGGGCGCAGTGGTGGCCGGTCTCCTCCAGCACTTCCCGTACGGCGGCGGCCAGCGGCTCCTCGCCGCGCTTCAGCTTGCCCTTCGGGAAGGACCAGTCGTCGTAGCGGGGCCGGTGGACCAGACAGACCTCCACCCCGTTCCCGTCCGGGGCGCGGCGCCACAGCACGCAGCCCGCCGCCAGGACGGTGCCGGTGCCGGTGCGCTGCTTCGCGGGCCCGCTGCCCGGGGGCTTCCCGCTCATGGGGTGCTCAGGGCGGTGGCGTACGGCCAGGTCTCCCGGAACACCGCCCGCGCCGCCTCCACGTCGTGGCGCTGGTCCGCGTGGAGCACGCCCAGCGCGTACGCCGTGGCGGGCGCGATCCGGGGGGTGCGGGCCGCCGCTGCCGCCGCCGCGGCCGCCTCCACCGCGTCCCGGTGCAGGTCGAGGGCGTGCCCCGGAGCGGCCAGGACCGGGTCGACGGCGCCGAGGACGACCTCGTGGGCGTACCGGTGCAGCCGCAGCAGCAGGCGGGCCTGGTGCCACGCCGCGTCCTGGGCCTCGTTGTACGGCTCCGTGTCGTCGGGCGGGAGGGCGGCCACCGCGGCGAGGAGGCGTTGCTCGGCGCGTTCGGCGGGCTCCAGGAGGGCCTCGGCGGTACCGCCGGCGGTGCCGGGGGCCAGCGGTACGTCGGAGGCCAGGAGCGCCACGGCGTCGGCGACCGCGTGGAAGCGGGAGGAGCCGAGCGCCTGGAGCGCCGCGGAGTGGGACCGGGTCCGGGCGAGGGTGAGGCGGCGTTCCAGCAGCGCCCCGGCCCGCGCGGCCCCGACCCCGAGGGCGGCGCGGCCCTGGGCGTCGGAGGTCGCGCCCTCCCCGGCGGCCCTGACGCCCCGGGCGGCGGGGAGGGCCGGGCCGGAGAGCTGGTGCAGGGCCTCGACGAGCCGGCTGAGGCGGTTCGCGTAGGCGTGTTCGCGGGCGAGGATGCCGGAGAGCCAGGCCAGTTCGGCGCGGAGCTGGTCGGCCCAGTGCGGGTCGAGCGCGGCCCGGAAGGTGTGCAGGGAGCCGCTGATCCGGCGGGCCGCCCGGCGCAGCGCACGGGTGGCGGCCGCGGCGTCGTGGCCGCCGGAGTCCGCGGGGGCGCTGTGCTCGTGGTGCAGGCGCAGGCTGCGCAGGAAGTCCGCGGCCTGCCGCCGGAGGTAGGGCGCGAGGACCGCCTCCGTGGTCAGGTCCCCGATGGGGCCCCGTGTCCCCGTGGCGTCGGGGAGGCGCTCCGTCCCCGGCCCCGTGGCCTCGGCGGGCGGTGCCGGGGACGAGGTCGTGTCCGGGGCCGCGTCCGGCGTCGGCCGGGTCGTCGTCTGCTGGTCAGGGCGTCGCACGCCTGCGCCTCCGGGCTTCGATGAGCATTTCCTGGACGTGCCGCAGCGGCTGGCCGTCCGCGTCCGTGGCGTGCCGGGTCCAGTTCCCGTCGGGGCCCAGGTGCCAGGAGGCGGTGGTGTCGGCCATACCGGTCTCCAGGAGTCGGCTGAGTGCGGCGCGGTGGGCGGGGTCGGTGACCCGGACGAGGGCTTCGATCCGGCGGTCGAGGTTGCGGTGCATCATGTCGGCGCTGCCGAACCACACCTCGGGCTCGCCGCCGTTGCCGAAGGAGAAGACCCGGGAGTGTTCGAGGAAGCGGCCGAGTATGGAGCGGACCCGGATGTTCTCGGAGAGCCCGGCGACGCCGGGGCGGATCGCGCAGATCCCGCGCACCCAGATGTCGACGGGGACGCCCGCCTGGGCGGCCCGGTAGCAGGCGTCGATGATCGCTTCGTCGACCATCGAGTTGACCTTGATCCGCACGTAGGCGGGGCGGCCCGCGCGGTGGTGGGTGATCTCCTTGTTGATCCGGGCGATCAGCCCGTCGCGCAGGGACTTCGGGGCGACCAGGAGCCGGCGGTAGGTCTCGCGGCGGGAGTAGCCGGAGAGCCGGTTGAACAGGTCGGAGAGGTCAGCCCCGACCTGCGGGTCCGCCGTGAGCAGGCCGAGGTCCTCGTACAGCCGGGCCGTCTTGGGGTGGTAGTTGCCGGTGCCGACGTGGGAGTAGCGGCGCAGCGTGTCGCCCTCCTGGCGGACGACGAGGGAGAGCTTGCAGTGGGTCTTCAGCCCGACGAGGCCGTAGACGACGTGGCAGCCCGCCTCCTCCAGCTTGCGGGCCCACTTGATGTTGGCCTGCTCGTCGAAGCGGGCCTTGATCTCGACGAGGACGAGGACCTGCTTGCCGGACTCGGCGGCGTCGATGAGGGCGTCCACTATCGGGGAGTCGCCGGAGGTGCGGTACAGCGTCTGCTTGATGGCCAGCACGTCCGGGTCGCCCGCCGCCTGCTCCAGGAACGCCTGGACGGAGGTGGAGAACGAGTCGTACGGGTGGTGGAGCAGGACGTCACGTTCGCGCAGGGCGGCGAAGATGTCGGGCGCGGAGGCGGACTCCACCTCGGCCAGGTCCCGGTGGGTGCCCGCGATGAACTTGGGGAACTTCAGCTCCGGCCGGTCCAGCGAGGCGATGGCGAACAGCCCGGTCAGGTCGAGCGGTCCGGGCAGCGGGTAGACCTCCGCGTCGGACACCTTCAGCTCGCGGACCAGCAGGTCCAGGACGTACGGGTCGATGGACTCCTCGACCTCCAGGCGGACCGGCGGGCCGAACCGGCGGCGCATGAGCTCCTTCTCCAGGGCCTGGAGGAGGTTCTCCGTGTCGTCCTCCTCGACCTCCAGGTCCTCGTTCCTGGTGACCCGGAACATGTGGTGCGCCAGCACCTCCATGCCCGGGAACAGCTCCTCCAGGTGCGCCGCGATGACGTCCTCGATGGGGACGTACCGCTGGGGCGAGGCCTCCAGGAAGCGGGTCAGCAGCGGCGGGACCTTGACCCGGGCGAAGTGCCGGTGGCCGCTGACCGGGTTGCGGACGACGACGGCGAGGTTGAGGGAGAGCCCGGAGATGTACGGGAAGGGGTGCGCGGGGTCGACGGCCAGCGGGGTCAGGACCGGGAAGACGCGCTGCCGGAAGAAGGTGAACAGGCGGGCCTGCTCCTTCTCGGTCAGGTCCGGCCAGCGGATCAGCTGGATGCCCTCGTCGGACAGGTCCGGGGCGATGTCCTGCTGGTAGCAGGCGGCGTGCCGGGCCATGAGCTCGCGCGAGCGGGTCCAGATGAGGTCCAGGACCTCGCGGGGCTGGAGGCCGGAGGCGGAGCGGGTGGCGACGCCGGTGGCGATGCGGCGCTTGAGGCCGGCCACCCGGACCATGAAGAACTCGTCCAGGTTCGAGGCGAAGATGGCGAGGAAGTTGGCCCGTTCGAGAATGGGCGTGGCCGGGTCCTCGGCCAGTTCCAGGACCCGCTCGTTGAACGCGAGCCAGCTGCGCTCGCGGTCCAGGAAGCGGCCCTGGGGCAGCTCGTCGCCGTCCCGGTCGGGTTCGTAGGCGTCCGCGTCGGAGTCGAGGTCGGGATCCAGATCGGCCGCGGTGGAGAAGCCGACCCCGTTGGGCGCGGGGGTGGCGTGCGGCCGGTGCGCGGCGAGTGAGCCGACGGACGGCTGGGCTGCGGGCTGGTCCGGGACCTCGGAGCTGGGCTGCTGGCTCATGGACCTATTGTTCCGCGCCGAGCGGTCCTCAGGCGCGTCGGAGCCCGGAAAGATCGCGGAAGGCCCGGGAAGCGGCTCGCCCGGGGCACGGCGGTCGGAGCCGGTGGGGGAGCCCGACGGGGAGCCGGGGGAGCCTGGGGAGGCGTCCTTCCGGGTTCTCCCGATGCGGCGGGGGGCGGGCACAGCTGGCTGCATCCCGTGAGGGTCGCAAGGGCGTCTGAACGGCCGGTAACGGCGACATGGCGTACAGGAAGCGGTGTGCCTGCGGATCGGGCGTGCGGTCACTGTACGTGTTCGACGCGTCGGGGCTGCCCCGGGGGCCGGTGTCCGTGCTGGTCGTCCGGGCCCACCCCTCGTGGGGCCCGGACGACGGCTTGTGGAGCCTTCAGCCGTGCAGCATCAGTTCGGGCCGCTTGCCGAGCGCGAGGGCCAGCGCGAGCCGGGTGCGCTGCCCGCCGGAGAGGGTACGGACGCGGGCCTTGTCCGGCAGTGCTCCGGCGATCCGGTCGGCGGTGGCGCGGTCCCAGCGCCCGGGGTTCAGCTGGGCACCGGCCCACAGGGTGTCGGCGACGGTGAGCTGCGGGTACAGGGGTTTGTCCTGGGAGACGAAGGCGATGCGGTCGCGTACGTCGCCGGGGTGGGCGGAGCCGAGGACGGTGAGGGATCCGGCGCTGGGCCGGTCCAGTCCGGCGGCCAGGTTCAACAGGGTCGACTTGCCGGCGCCGTTGGGCCCGACGAGGGCGCAGACGCGCCCTGCGGGCAGCCGGAACGAGCAGTCGTGCAGGGCACGGTGGCCGCCCCCGCGCCCGTAGGTCTTTCCGAGGCCGTGTGCCTCGATCGCTACGCCGGTCATCTTTCCTCGTCCCCCTTGTACGTGCTGTCCAGTACGGCCGTGAAGAGCGCACCGACGTCGTCCTTCTCCAGCCCGGCCGCCCGGGCCCGGCGGGCCCAGTCGGCGAGTTCGGTGCGCAGCGGTGCGTCGGCGGCGGTCGCGTCGGCCGCGCCGCCCAGCGTCCTGCGGACGAAGGTGCCGAGCCCGCGGCGGGCCTCGACGAGGCCTTCGCGCTCCAGCTCCCGGTAGGCCTTGAGGACCGTGTTCGGGTTGATCGCGGTGGCTTCCACGACCTCGCGGGCGGTCGGCAGCCGGTCGCCCGGTTCGAGCACGCCCAGGCGAAGGGCCTGCTTCGTCTGCTGGACGATCTGGAGGTAGGTGGCGACGCCGCTGCGCCGGTCGATGCGGAACTCGACAGCTGCGGACTCGGCTGCCATGCGCTGCACCACCCTTTCACTAATTGAGTAGTGAAAGGGTGGTGAAAAAATGGGGCGGCGTCAAGTGACGCCGCCCCACAGGGCGGTTCGGGTGGAGCGGTCAGGTGCTCGGCGGGACCGGTGTGCGGTCGGCGCGCAGCTCCTCGTTGATGCGCTGTGCCTCTTCCAGCTGGTCCTCGAGGATGACGATGCGACAGGCGTCCTCGATCTTCGTGCCCTGGTCGACCAGTTCCCGGGCGCGGGCGGCGATGCGCAGCTGGTAGCGGGAGTAACGACGGTGGCCTCCGTCGGAGCGCAGCGGGGTGATCAGGCGGTTCTCGCCGAGCGCGCGGAGGAAGGCGGGGGAGGTCCCGAGCATCTCGGCCGCCCGGCCCATGGTGTAGGCGGGGTAGTCGTCATCGTCGAGCTTGCTGGTGGGGCGGGTACTGCTAGCGGGCATAGCACCTCTTCTTCCGGGGACACGTCGGGGGGCCCGAACGCCTTGCGGCGCTCGGGCCCCGAGCTTTCAACACCATCTGCCGGCTGACTGCGCCGGCTCATCTGTTCCGCCGGTCCGCCCGGGAGGGCGGGGAAGCGGGGATCGCGGATGCTTGACCGGGGACCACCTTCCGTTCCGGGGCCTGCGGTACCCGAGCGGAGTCTTCCTCGCTCAGGCGATCCTGATGGCGTCTGCTCCTTACCTCGTGCGGTTCAGTGTTTCGGTACTGCGGGTACTGCGGTCGTGCGTGCGACCCCTGGGGCCGCCCGGCCCGGCAGCCAGCGGGGGAACCCACCGTTTCCGGCTCCCTCGCTCCACTGCCGTTCCGCTTACTGCTCTGACCTGCGTGCACGGCAGTTCGTGTCTGCCGTGCCCTCTTTGCTTCCGACTACGAGGGAAACGCTAACCCCACCGAAGGCTGGATGTCTACTCCCGCCACGACAGATTTTCTTCGGAGTCGGCTGCGCTACGTCCGTGGCGGCCGCGCTCCGGAAGCTGTCGCGGCCGTCGGCCTCAGGACTCGGTGCGGTACATCAGATCCACCTCGTTCGTGGTGAAGCCCATCCGCTCGTACACCGTCACGGCCGCCGTGTTGTCCGCGTCGACGTAGAGCATCGCGGTGGGCAGCGCCTGGGCCGCCAGATGGTGCAGGCCGATCGAGGTCAGCGCCTTGCCGAGGCCGCCGCCCTGGGCCTCGGGCAGGACGCCGACCACGTACACCTCGCCGAGCTGCTCCTCGGCGTGCACCTTCGTCCAGTGGAAGCCGACGATCTGCCCGTCCCGCTCGGCGAGGAAGAAGCCCTTCGGGTCGAACCAGGGCTCGGCCTTGCGGTCGTCCAGGTCCTGCTGGGTCAGCGTTCCCTGCTCGGGGTGGTGAGCAAAGGCGGCGCGGTTCACGGCGAGCCAGGCGGCGTCGTCGCGGCCCGGCTCGAAGGTCCGTACGGTGACGCCCTCGGGCAGCACCGGCTCCGGGAGGTCGAGCGGGATCAGGCTCCGCCTCAGCTGGCGCAGTTCGCGGAAGAGTGAGAGGCCGAGGACCTGGGCCAGGTGGCGGGCCGCTGAGCTGCCGCCGTGCGCCCAGACCCGCAGCCGCTTGCCGGTCGCGGCGAGGAGGGCCGCGCCGAGCGCCCGGCCGTGCCCGCTGCCGCGCCGGCCGGGGTGGACGACCAGCTCGGCGGCCGGGGCCTCGACCGGGTCGGTGTCCTCCAGCTGGGCGTATCCGACGAGCGTGCCGTCGACGGTGAGGAGGAAGTGCCGTACGCCGTCGCGGTGTCCGCCCCGGATCCGGAGTCTGCCCTGCTCGGAGACCGCCTGCCGGCCGTCGGACCGGGCGGCCTCGGCGAGCAGGGCGAGGACGGTGCCGGCCTGCGCGGAGTCGAGTGCGTCGAGGGTCTGGATCTCACGTCCGGGAGCGGGGAGGGGTACGTCAGTCGTCATGCCTCCGAGCGTACGGCGAGCGGTGCGCCCGGCGGGGGCGCGGCGGGGTGGCGGGGCTGCGGACGGTGCGGGGGCTGTGGGTGCGGGCCGTGCCGGGGCCGGGCCACACCGGTGCGGTGGTCGGAGTCGCCGGCCCCGATCGCCGGCACGTGACGTACAGGCCTTCGGTGGTGACGCCTACCGTGTCGCTTCTGCCCCTATATGTGAGTCAGACGGGTGAAGCAGGCGCTCGTGGGGGGTCTCTGACGAGCCATTTGGCTGGATGGCAACCTGTCCGTAACCCCGAACACCTGTTGCGCTACGCGCGTTGACTCTAGGCTGCGGCACGCAGGATCCCAGACCTGAGACCAGCGACACCACCGACAGCACTGACACACAAGGGGACCGATGCCAGCGACTTCGCAGAAGAACCGTGCGACACGGCGGGTGCTCGCCGCCGCGGCCGGTCTGGCCACCGTGGGCGCGCTCGTCGCCGCGATGCCGGCCGGCGCCCATGACCGGGGCAACGGGCACGGCCACAAGTCCCGTACCGTCGACGTGCAGTTGCTGTCGTTCAACGACCTGCACGGCAACCTGGAGCCGCCGGCCGGTTCCGCCGGTACGGTCAAGAAGACGCACGCGGACGGCACGGTCGAGGCCATCCCGGCCGGTGGCGTCGAGTACCTGGCGACCTCGCTGCGCACCGCGCGCAAGGGCAACCCGTACTCCGTCACGGCGGCCGGCGGTGACATGGTCGGCGCGAGTCCGCTGCTGTCGGGCCTCTTCCACGACGAGCCGACGATCGAGGCGCTGAACGGTCTCGACCTGGACGTGACGGCGGTCGGCAACCACGAGTTCGACGAGGGCGCCACCGAGCTGGCCCGCCTTCAGAACGGCGGCTGCCACCCGGTCGAGGGCTGCTACGAGAAGGGCAAGGAGTTCGAGGGCGCGGACTTCCCCTACCTCGCGGCCAACGTGACCAAGGAGAAGACCGGCAAGCCGCTGCTGAAGCCGTACACGGTCTGGAAGAAGAACGGCGTCAAGATCGGCTTCATCGGCGTGACCCTGGAGGGTACCCCGGACATCGTCACCGCGAACGGCGTCAAGGGCCTCGAATTCCACGACGAGGTCGAGACGATCAACAAGTACGCCAAGGAGCTGGACCGCAAGGGCGTCAAGTCCATCGTGGCCCTGATCCACGAGGGCGGGGCCCCGGCCTCCACCTCGTACAACTACGACTGCGACAGCCCCGGCGCGGGCGACGGCATCTCCGGCCCGATCGTCGACATCGCCAAGGGCATCACACCGAAGGTGGACGCCCTGGTCACGGGCCACACCCACCAGGCGTACGTGTGCACCGTCCCGGACCCGTCCGGCAAGCCGCGCATGGTCACCTCGGCCTCGGCGTTCGGCAAGCTGTACACGGACACCACGCTCACCTACGACCGCCGCACCAAGGACATCGTCCGTACGTCGGTGAAGTCCGCGAACCACGTCGTGACCCGGGACCAGCCCAGGGCCGCCGACATGACGCGCCTGATCGACCGCTGGAACAAGCTGGCCGCCCCGGTCGCGAACAAGCCGCAGGGCTGGATCACCGCCGACATCAACGGCCGCGGCTCCGCGGCCCCGGAGAAGCCGCTCGGCAACGTCATCGCCGACGCCCAGCTCGAAGGCCTCGCCCCGGCCGACAAGGGCGGCGCGGAAGTCGCGTTCATGAACCCGGGCGGTATCCGCGGGGACCTGGTGCACAAGGCGTCCGGCAGTGAGGGCGACGGCGTCGTCACGTACGGCGAGGCGTTCACCGTGCAGCCGTTCACCAACATGATGAACGTCGTCGACCTGACCGGCGCCCAGCTGGTCACCGCCCTTCAGCAGCAGGTCAGCGGCTCCAACGAGGCCAGTCCGAAGATCCTCCAGGTCTCCGGGGGCCTCACCTACACCCTCGACCTGACGAAGACCGGCGCGGACCGCGTGGTCGCCGGCACCATCAGGCTCAACGGCGAGGCGATCGACCCGGCGCGCACCTACCGGGTCGCGATGAACGAGTTCCTCGCGGGCGGCGGCGACGGCTTCCCGGCCCTCGGCGAGGGCACGAACAAGCTGGTCGGCGCGTCCGACCTGGACCTGTTCAACGCCTACCTGGCCGCCCACTCCACGGCGACCGCGCCGCTGGCCCCGCCGGCGACGGACCGGATCACGGTCATCCAGTAGTCGTCATGTGACGCGGTGGAGGGGCGGCGGGCCTGCGGGGCCTGCCGCCCCTTCCTCGTACGGTCCCGAGCTCCTGTCGGCTCCTGAAACCGGCTCCTGGACGGTGCTCGCGTTCGCCATCCCGGGTGCGGTCATGAGGCGTCGGGTGCGGCAGCAGCGCCGGGTGGGGACCACACCTTCGTAGGACGCCGACAGGTGTGCGTGCCGTCGGGGCCCGTCTCGACGCTTCATGCGGCGGTCCGCGCGTGTTCGGCTCGGTTCGCGCGGTCTTCGCGGCAGTCGCGGCAGTGGCCGGGGGTGGGGGAGCGGAAGGCCCGGTCGCAGTCGTCGCAGGTCTGGAAGGGCGTGACGGTGACGCGGGGGCGGGCTGGGGGGGGTGAGGTCGTGGGAGCTGGGGAGTGGTGGGGGCAGCAGGACGGTGGCGCGCCGGGTCGCACCAGTGCACGACCCGGCGCGAGGATACGGCGTGAGGGGGCGGGGCCTGTCCAGGCCCCACCCCCTCACGCTTCACGCCTCTACCGTCAGGCGTCGGAGCCGGCTGATGCCCCGGCCCGCCGGGCCGGCCTCCGGTGGGAGTCATTCCGTCGCCGGAGCGTTCAGCGAACGGGGCGGCTCCTTGCGGTTGCCGCTTCGCCGAATACGGTGCGGTACGCGCCGGGTGTCGTCCCGAGAGCGGTACGGAACCGGCGCCTCAGGTTGACCGCCGAGGACAGTCCGACCCGGACGGCGACCGTCTCGACGGGCAGATCGGTCCGCTCCAGCAGCGACCGGGCCGCGTCGACGCGCTGCTGGAGCAGCCACTGCCCCGGACTGGTGCCGACCTGACGGACGAACCGGCGGGCGAAGGTGCGCGGGGAGAGACCGGCGTACGCGGCCAGCCGGCCGACGGAGAGGTCCGTGTCCAGTCGCGTCAGCGCCCACTCCAGGACCGGGGCCAGCGACGCGTCCGGGCCCACGCCCGGACCTGGGTGCGCGGGGGCGGGCGGGGCCGCGTACTGGAGCTGGCTGCCGTCCCGGTGCGGCGGCAGCACCATGCTCCGGGCCACCTGCGCGGCGTAGAAGGCGCCCAGGTCGGACCGCACGAGGTGGAGGCAGAGGTCGATGCCCGCGCCGCTGCCCGCGCTGGTCGCCACATCGCCGTGGTCGACGTAGAGCACGTCCCCGACGACGGTCACCTCGGGGAACGCGTCGGCCAGTTGCCCGCTCCGCCGCCAGTGCGTGGTCGCACGCCGCCCTGCCAGCAGTCCGGCCTGTGCGAGGACGAAAGTACCCGTGCAGATCGACACGATGCGCGCCCCGCGCCGGTGCGCCGCCCGCAGGGCGTCCAGGACGTCGTCCGGCACGGGCCCGCCGGGCGGCTGCCAGCCGGGCACGATCACGGTGTCCGCGCTCCCCAGGGCGTCGAGGCCGCTCTCGACGAGCAGCGCGTGCCCGACGGTGGTCGGCAGGGGGCCGGGTTGGCGCGTGCAGATCTCGAACGTGTAGTGCGTGGGCAGGTCCGGGCGGTCACCGCCGAAGACCTCGGCGGCACAGGCGAGTTCGAACGGCGACTGCGGTTCGTTGAGCAGCGCCACCACGTGATGCCGGGAACGGGATACGGGCATGGCAGGAAAGTACCCGAGGATGTCGTGTTGGACACTCGCCCCGGGTGATTGTCCCGCGTCACGGTGGAGTCATGAGCGAGGAGAGCCGAAACGGCGCGGTGAGCGCCCTGAAGACCGTTGTCCAGGTCGACGACGTCGAGCCGCACGAGGTGGCCCCCGGGATCCTGCGCCGCAGGCTGCCCGGCACGGCGTACGCCCGGGGCTGGCTGATCGACTTCGCGCCGGGCACGGAGTGGCCCGAGATCGACGAACACCGCACGGAGGAGCGGTACTTCGTCCTGAGCGGCGAGGTCATCGACGGCGGCGAGCGCCACGGGCCGGGGACGTACGTCGTGTTCGCGCCGGGCAGTGAGCACCGCCCGCGCACGGAGGCGGGGGCGCAGATGCTCGGCATCTCCCTCATGACCGCATGACCGCATGACCGCATGACCGCATGACCGCCTGAGTGGCCGAGGCGGCCGACGGGACCACGGCTGTCCGCCCGGAACAGGGGACTGGGCGGACAGGCCGGGGCGCCCGTCGGGGGCGGTGCTCCGGCCCGTGCCCAATCCCCTTGCCGTGCGGCTCCGAATCACTGGTGAGAGACGACCCGGCTCCCCTCGCACGGCAGGTGGGACCCATGACGGCACGTTCCCTGCTCACCCCTGATCTTCCGCCCCGCTTCGTGACGCCGGACCTTCCCGGGGCATGCGTCCCGGTGGTTCCGAAGCCGACCGCCGCTTCCGTCGGCCGGGGGCGCTTCGCCCGCCCCGGGGACCGCCGCGAGAGTGATCCCGACGGCGAGCACCGCGAGGAGGGCGGCGACGGCCACGAAGCCTCCTGCTGACACGTCGCAGCAGGTCACGCCGTCGGTTCCGGTCGCCCCAGCGTGAACCAGACGACCTTGCGGCCAGGGTGCCGTGGTCCGCCGCCGCGCGTCCCCCACGCCAGCGCCAGGCTCTCGACGAGAGCGAGCCCTCGCCCGTGCTCCTCCTCCGGGCCTGCCCGCAGTGCGCCGAGAGCGCCGGTGAGCGGGCTGCCGTCATCCGTGACGGCGAAGGTGACCCGTTTCCGGTTGACGGCCGCGTGGACCCGGATCAACGGCGTACCGGTGTGGCGGTGGGCGTTGGTGACCAGCTCGGTCACGCAGATCCGGGCGTCGTCGACCAGCCCGAGATGCCGGCTGACCTCCAGCAGCGAGGCGACGAAGTCCCGCGCGAGACGCGGGGCGCTCGCGGTGTTCGGCAGGGTGAGTCGGTAGACCTCGCCGCCGATCGGGTTCGGTCGTACGGGAGTTGGGTTCGCAGCGGTCATGTCGGTATCCCCTGGTGGTCCGGTTCGGTGAACGAATGCGCTGCGCCCGGCCCGTGGCGATGGCTGCCCTGCCGAACGCGTCAACGCGCGGCGAAGCGGCTGCACTTCGGGACTCCGGGGTGGAGCGCGGTGCTGTGACGAACCGTAGCGCACTGTCTAACGCGTTAGACCTCTACTTGTAACTAGTTCGACTGTTTGAATACCTGTCGAGCAGGGGGCCACACTGGGACCCGACAAGAGGAGGGCCGATGCCATCGAGGAAGGCGCCCACGGCGCGTCAGCGTCGACTGGGTACCGAGCTGCGTCGGGTTCGTGAGCACACCGGGCTGTCGCTCACCGGGGCGGCGGCGATGCTCGGTACGGACCGCACCACCATCAGCAACATCGAATCCGGAAGGTTCGGCGTGAGCGCCGAACGAGTACGTGCCTGGGCCGGCCACTACGGGTGCCCCGACCATGCCTATGTCGAGGCGCTCGCCGGAATGGCTACCGAGCGCATAAACGGCTGGTGGGAGGATTACCGGGGACACCTCACCAGTGATGCCCTCGATCTGGCCGAACTGGAATATCACGGTGTCGGCATCAGGTCGGTGCAGATCATGTATATGCCTGGCCTGCTCCAGACCGAGGACTACGCACGTGCCGTCTTCGCGGAGAGCGTGCCGCCGCCCACCCCTGCCCGCCAGAGGCGTCAGCTGTCGCATCGGCTGAGGCGGCGCGACGTCCTCGACCGGGCAGAGCTGACCTCTTGTACGTTCCTGATCCACGAGGCGGCGCTGCGGATGACCTACGGCGGCGCATCGGTCGCTCGCAGCCAACTCGACCATCTGTTGAGACAGTCGGACCGCGAGAACGTCGTCATCCGCGCGATCCCTTTCGCGGCGGGCGGTTTCCCGTATGCCAGCAGTTCGGCACACTACGTCTACGGTGTCGTTCCGCAGCTCGACACCGTCCAGACGGATACCTCGACCGGGTCGGGTTTCCTGGATTCGGAGACGAGTCTGGAGAACTGGCGAGTCGCGCTGGACCGAACTGAGGAGAGATCTCTCGACCCGGAGAGCTCGCGAGACTTCATTCGTGGAATCGCTAAACAAGTATGAAGGCGTGAGAATGTTGGAAATTCAGTGGCGCAAGTCATCGAAGTCCTCGAATGCAGAGGGCTCCGACTGTCTGGAACTCGCAGAGCACGGCGGTGAGATCCTGCTCCGCGAGAGCGACAACCCCGACGTGATCGTCCGTACGACGCGCGCCAAGCTCCGGGCGTTCCTGGGCGGTGCGAAGGAGGGCGAGTTCGACGACTTGGCCTGAGCTTCCGTGCTCCGGCAGCGGGCGGCCTCCACCGGCGCAGGTGGGGGCCGCCCGCGTTTTCGACCCGACGCGCAATGCCCACCTCACCCGTTAGGCGTCAAACACTTGAAACAGATCGGCGTAACGCGCTAGCTTCCTGATGTGCCGCCGCAGCTCTGCGCGGCCAACTCCCCTCACGCCTGCGCCCGTTGGGGGAGTCGCGATCCAGTGCGCCCCTCCCCGCAGCTCGTCACGCCGGCCGTGGGCGGGGGGCGTCCTGGTGTCACATCAGGAGGCTCTGCCATGTGCGCCCCCCCCGGGCTGCCCGTGCGGGTCGCCACGATAAAGACTCCCGGAGCCAGGGGCCCGGGAACCGGGCGTCACGGCCGGGCGGGGGACCCGGCCTCCGTCCGGGTGCTGGAGAAGGCCGGGTCGTGGTGTGTCAGCCGTCGATGCCGTACAGGTCGAACTGCTCCCAGGAGCCGGTGACCTCGGCGGAGCGGGCGCGCAGCGTGTACTGGAGCGGACCCGTGTAGCTGTTCTCCATCGCGACGAACAGGTTGTTCAGCGTGGACCGGAACGCGTAGAGGCTCAGGTCCTCGTTCTGGTAGAGCTCGAACCGCTCCCAGCCGCCCGCCGTCGTCGAACGGGCCCGCAGCACGTTCTTCCTGGCGCCGGTGAAGTTCTTCTCGACCGCCACATAGCGGTTGTTCGCGAGGGACTTCAGGGCGAACGTCTGGGAGGCCTCGTCCCACTCGAACGCGAAGCCCTCCCATGCGCCGGTGACATTGGTGGAACGGGCTCGCAGCACACCGGTGTCGGGGGCGGCGTAATTCACCTCGGTCGACGTGAACTTCCCGTTGCGCACCGACTTGACGGCCAGGTTCGAGGTCTCGTCCGCCTGCACGGATGCGCTTCTGCCGGATGCGTCTCCGCCGGACGCGGTCGGGGACTGCTGTCTGTCGGATGCGCCGGGGAGCTGTGCCAGGTCGTCCCCGTCCACCTTCTCCCAGCCTGCCGGGATGCCGGCCGCCGGAACCGGGCGGTCGTTCTGCGGGGTGGCTCCGGCCGCCGGTGCGGCCAGGGCGGATGCGGTCAGCAGGGCGGTCAGGGAAAGGAGGGTGGAGGTCATGCGTCGCACAGGTACTTCCTCGCTCTTCGTTGCCACGGATTCCGCATTCCGCACTCGGTATTCCGCATTCCAGGTTCGGGAATGAGCAGAGAGTGCGGTTCGGTGAAGTCGCCCCAGCGTAAGGGTAGTTCCTGATCTCCGGCAAAGGATTTCATGGCATCTCGGGAATTCCGGCAGCGGTCGCGCTGAATGTATTCGTCCGCGGTTTTCCGTTAGGAAAGAAGACTCGCCTCGTTTCCGTCCCGGCCACTTTCAAAGGGGCGGCGATGGGCGCGGCGGTGGGCGCGGTCGGCGGCCATCAGGGCGTCTTCGCCCAGATCGCGCACGGCGGCCGGGGCTCCCACCCGGACACGGCCGGGTCTCCCACCCGGACACCACCGGGCCGCGGCCGGTCGGGCCCCCGCGGTCCTCGGCCTTCCAGTGAGCGGCCTGAGATGCGGCAGGTGTGCGCCCTCTTCCGGAGGTGACGTGTGCCCGTCAGAATCCAAGGGCCCAGCCCCCCACGGCCCTTGGAGGCACCCGCATGTCCACCCCCGCGCGCACGCCCGAGTCCCGCTCCCTGCCCTCCCGCAGAGGCTTCCTGGCCGGCGCCCTCGCCGTCTCCGCCACCGCGGTCGTCGGTGCGGCGCCCGCCGTCGCCGCCACCCGGGAGGCCGGCCGGGCAGTCCGGGGGACGCAGGACTGGATGGCGGCCCTGCCCGACGGCACCCCGCTCCGGCGGCTCACGATCCCGGGGACGCACGACTCGGGGGCCCGGTTCGGCGGTCCGTGGTCGGAGTGCCAGAACACGACGATCGCGCAGCAACTGGAAAGCGGCATCCGCTTCCTGGACGTACGGTGCCGGCTCATCGAGGGCTCGTTCGCGATCCACCACGGGGCCTCGTTCCAGAACATGATGTTCGGCGACGTCCTCGTCGCCTGCCGGGACTTCCTCGCCAGGCGCCCGAGCGAGACCGTGCTGATGCGGGTCAAGCAGGAGTACTCCTCCGGGAGCGACGCCGCGTTCCGGGCGGTCTTCGACGACTACCTGGACGGGAGGGGCTGGCGGTCGCTGTTCCGCCTCGACCCGGCCCTCCCCGACCTCGGCGGGGCCCGGGGCAAGGTGGTGCTGCTCGCGGACAACGGCGGGCTGCCCGGGGTGCGGTACGGCGACCCGGCCCTCTTCGACATCCAGGACGACTACATGGCGGAGCCGTTCGCCAAGTACCCGAAGATCGAGGCGCAGTTCCGCGAGGCCGCCCAGCAGCCGGGCAAGTTCTTCATGAACTACGTCTCCACCGCCGCCCTGATGCCGCCCCGCTGGAACGCCGACCGGCTCAACCCGCAGGTGCACTCCTTCCTGGAGCGCGCCGAGACCGCCGGGTGGACCGGGCTCGGCATCATCCCGCTGGACTACCCGAACCAGCGGTCCGGGCTGGTCGAGTCGCTGATCAGGCACAACCCGACGGGGTGAGGGGCGCACGACCCGACGGGCCGGCGCCCCGGCCGGCCCGCCTGCTCACATCCCCGGCGGCGGCGTCGGCGCCCCCGGCAGCGTGAGTGCCGCCACGGTCCCGGGGCCGCCGTCCGGGGCCGGGCGCAGGGCGATCGCGCCGCCCGTCTGGTGCACCGTACGGGCCACGATCGACAGGCCCAGGCCCGAGCCGGGGAGCTGGCGGGCGGACGGGGAGCGCCAGAAGCGTTCGAAGACGTGCGGGAGTTCCTCGGCGGGGATGCCCGGGCCCCGGTCCCGGACGGTCAGCTCGCCCCGGTGCAGCGTCACGTCGACCGTGGAACCCGGCGGGCTGAACTTCACCGCGTTGTCCAGGACGTTGACGATCGCCCGCTCCAGCGCGGCCGGCTCCGCGCGTACGTACCAGGGGGCCAGGTCCTCCGTGATCGTCAGCTCCGGGCCGCGCAGGCGGGCGCGGCGCAGGGCGGTGCGGGTGATCTCGTGCAGGGCCACCACCTGGAGCGGGCCCGGCTGGGCGGCGTCGGGGCGGGCCAGTTCCTGGAGGTCGCCGATGAGGGCGGCCAGCTCCGTCATCTGGGCCTTCACCGAGGCCATCAGCGCCTTGCGGTCCTCCGGCGGGATCATCCGGCCCGTCTCGTCGCTGCGGGCCAGCAGCTCCACGTTGGTCCGCAGCGAGGTCAGCGGGGTGCGCAGCTCGTGGCCCGCGTCCGCGATCAGCTGCGCCTGGCGGTCGCGGGAGGAGGCGAGCTGGGCCGTCATCGAGTTGAACGAGCTGGACAGCCGGGCGATCTCGTCCTCGCCGTCCACCGGGATGCGTACGGTCAGGTCCTCGGTACGGGCCACGTGCTCGACGGCCTCGGTCAGTTCGTCGACCGGCCGGAGCCCGGCCCGCGCGATCCACAGCCCGGCCACGCCCGCGCCGACCACGCCGATGCCGGAGACGATGAGCAGCACCCAGGCCAGCTGGTTCAGCGGATCGGTGACCTGCTTCATGGGGACGGCCACGGAGACCGCGAGGCCGGGGCGGTCCGGACCGGCGGGCGAGGTGTGGACCCGCATCTCCGTGCCGTCCTCGGCGGTGGTCGTGTGCGTCGCGTCCTCGCGCAGCCCGCCGGCGACCGCCCGGTCCGCGGCCTCGACCGGGATGGCGGACTTGCCGGGCACCGTGCACGGCTTCTGCCCCACGGCCGGCACCAGCTGGATCGTGTACGGCCCGACGATCTGGAAGTCGCCGGGCAGCCCGCTCGTGCAGGACGTCGTCAGCAGGCGGATCGCGTTCTCGTTCGGCTGCACCTGGGACAGCGTCGTGTCGAGCTGCTCGGTCAGCCGCTCGCGGGTGGTGACCCAGCAGGCCACCGCCACCGCCGCCACCGCCACCGCCACCGCCGTGGCCACCAGCATCGCCAGCCGGGAACGCAGCGGCAGCGCGCGGAAGCGGCGCACCAGCCCGTTCCCGGCCGGCCCGGCCCTGCCCTCGGGGGCGTCCGCCGTGCTCACGCCTCCCCGCTCCCGCCCGCACGCAGCGCGTAGCCCACCCCGCGCACGGTGTGGACGAGGCGCGGCTCACCGCCCGCCTCCGTCTTGCGGCGCAGGTACATCACGTACACGTCCAGGGAGTTGGAGCTCGGCTCGAAGTCGAAGCCCCAGACCGCCTTGAGGATCTGCTCCCGGGTCAGCACCTGGCGCGGGTGGGACAGGAACATCTCCAGCAGGGTGAACTCGGTACGGGTCAGCTCCACCCGCCGCTCGCCCCGGGTGACCTCGCGGGTGGCCAGGTCCATCCGCAGGTCGGCGAAGGAGAGGACGTCGTCGTCGGGAGCGTCCGTGCCCGCCGCCGAGGCGTAGGAGCTGCGGCGCAGCAGGGCCCGGATGCGGGCGAAGAGCTCGTCCAGCTCGAACGGCTTGACCAGGTAGTCGTCCGCGCCGGCGTCGAGGCCGGTGACCCGGTCCCCGACGGTGTCGCGGGCGGTGAGCATGAGGATGGGCGTGGTCGAGCCGGTGGCCCGGATGCGGCGGGCCGCGGTGAGCCCGTCCATCCGGGGCATCTGGATGTCGAGGACGATGAGGTCGGGGGCGTACGCCTCGGCCGTCGCCAGGGCGTCGTACCCGTCGACCGCGACCTGTGTGCCGTACCCCTCGAAGGCGAGGCTGCGCCGCAGCGCCTCGCGCACGGCCGGCTCGTCGTCGACGATCAGGATGCGCTGGGGATCGTCTTCGGCGGGGCTCATCGCTGCTGTTCCTCTTCTCGTGTCGACCCGGACTGCGGGGGTGCCTCAGCCTCGCACGGCCGGGGCGGTGCGAGGGATCAGGAACCGTCGCCCGCGCGCAGGGTGTCCAGGTCGGCCTTGAGGGTGTTCACCGGGATCGCGAAGCCGAGACCCACGCTGCCCGCCGCGGAACCGCTGCCCGCGGCCGAGGAACTGGGCGCGTACATCGCGGAGTTGATGCCGATGATCTCGCCGTTCATGTTGATCAGCGCACCGCCGGAGTTGCCGGGGTTGAGCGAGGCGTCGGTCTGGAGTGCCTTGTACGTCGTGGTCTCCTCACCCGTGTCGCCGTTGAACTGCCGCCCGCCGAACTCGAACGGCCACTGCCCGTTGCCGCCGCCCTGCCGGTCCTGGCCCTGACCCCGTCCCGAGCTGCCGGAGTCGTCCCTGGCCACGGTGACGTCCCGGTCGAGCGCGGAGACGATGCCGCTGGTGACGGTGCCGGTCAGGCCCTCCGGCGAGCCGATCGCCACGACCTGGTCGCCGACCTTGACCTGCGAGGAGTCGCCGAGCGTGGCCGTCTTCAGCCCGCTCGCGCCCTGGAGCTTGATGAGCGCGAGGTCCTTGTCGGGGTCGGTGCCCACGACGTCGGCGGTGTACGTCCGGCCGGTCGAGAGCGTGACCTGGATCTGCCGCGCGCCCGAGATGACGTGGTTGTTGGTGACGATCTCACCGTCCTCGGTGATCACCACGCCCGACCCGGTGGACTTGCCCGCCGACGAGTTCGCGCCGATCTCCACGATCGCGGGCGAGACGGCCTCCGCGACGCCCGCGACGGTGCCCTTGCTGCTCTGCGAGATGGTGGTGCCGTTGACCGCGCCGCCCGAACCGGTGGCGCCGGAGCCCTCGCCGTTCAGCTGTCCGACGAGGGTGGCGGTGCCGCCGCCGATCACGCCCGCCGCGATCGCCACCGCCGCCAGCAGCGCGACCGGCCGCTTCGCCCGGCGCCTGTCGGTGGGGGCGTACGGGGGCGGCGGCGGGTAGCCGCCCACGGCGCCGTCGTACGCCGTGCCGTAGGAGGAGTCGTACGCCGTGCCGTGGCCGTACGGGGCCGGGTCCTGGTCCGTCGAGTGCGCGCCGCTCGGGCGAAGGTTCTCCGTCATGTGCACCAGGCTGGTCGGCGAACATGAGAAACGCCTGAGTACGTCCTGAGAAGCCCGGAAGAACCGCGTATGCCCGCTGTAAAGGCCCGACGGGGCAGAGGAAACAGGTCAGGCGGACGGCGAGGGCTCTCCGCAGCCGCACGAGCGCCGGACCACCAGCGCGGAGGGGAACTGCTTCAGCCGCTCCCGGCGCGATCCCGAGACCCGGAGCGAGTCGTCCAGCACCAGGTCCACCGCCGCCCGCGCCATCGCGGGGCGGTCGGAGTGGACCGTGGTCAGCGGCGGATCGGTGAGGCCCGCTTCCTTCACGTCGTCGAAGCCGGCCACCGCCAGCTCGCCCGGCACGTCGATGCGCAGCTCACGGGCGGCCCGCAGCACGCCGAAGGCCTGGTCGTCCGTGGCGCAGAAGATCGCCGGAGGCCGGTCCGGACCCGCCAGCAGCCCGAGGGCCACCTGATAGGCGTCGTAACGGTTGTACGGGGCATGGAACAGCCGGCCCTCCGTGGAGCGGCCCGACTCGCGCATCGCCCGCCGCCAGCCCTCGACGTGGTCGGCGACCGGGTCGCCGACCACCGGGGTCGACTCCATGCCGCCGAGGCAGGCCACGTACGCGTTGCCGTGCTCCAGCAGGTGCCGGGTGGCGAGCTGGGCGCCGCCCACGTCGTCGGTGACGACGGCGACGTCGTCGATCGCCTCGGGGCGCTCGTGCAGCAGGACGACCCGGGCGTCCCAGGCCTCGATCTCGGCGGCGGCGCGCTCGCTGGGGCCCTGGCTGACCAGGATCAGCCCGGAGACGCGCATCCCGAGGAAGGCCCGCAGGTAGTGGACCTCGCGTTCGTCGCGGTAGTCGGAGTTGCCGACGAGCACCATCTTCCCGCGCTCGGCGGCGGCCTGTTCGACCGCGTGCGCCATCTCCGCGAAGAACGGCTGCCGGGCGTCCGGCACGATCATGCCTATGAGGTCCGTGCGGCGCGAGGCCATGGCCTGGGCGACCCGGTCGGGCCGGTAGCCCAGCTCCTTGATCGCGGCGAGCACCCGCTCGCGCGTGGCCGGGGCGACCGGCCGGGGTCCGTTGTTGATGACGTAGCTGACGACCGCGGTCGACGTCCCCGCCAGTCTCGCCACATCGTCCCGCGTCACCTTGGCCACGCGCCGCAGTCTACGCGGATGGACCTACCTCTTGGCAGCCTCCACCGGGGCTTCTTCCGTCACCCCGGCGGCAGGGGACTGCTCCGAACGGGTGACGGCTTCCGCTTCCCCCGACCGCCGCTGTTGCTGCTGCTGGGCGGCGGCCCGGTCCTTCGCCTCCTCCGCCGCGCGCTCGACCTTCTCCGGGGTGACGAAGCGGTAGCCGACGTTACGCACGGTGCCGATCAGCGACTCGTGCTCGGGGCCGAGCTTGGCGCGCAGCCGCCGCACGTGGACGTCGACCGTCCGCGTACCGCCGAAGTAGTCGTAGCCCCAGACCTCCTGGAGGAGCTGGGCGCGGGTGAACACCCGGCCCGGATGCTGGGCGAGGTACTTCAGCAGTTCGAATTCCTTGAAGGTCAGGTCCAGGACCCGCCCCTTGAGTTTCGCGCTGTACGTCGCCTCGTCGACGGAGAGGTCGCCGTTGCGGATCTCCATCGGGGAGTCGTCGGAGGTGATCTGCCGGCGGCCCATGGCCAGCCGCAGCCGGGCCTCGACCTCGGCCGGGCCCGCCGTGTCGAGGAGGACGTCGTCGACGCCCCAGTCGGCGGTGACGGCCGCGAGACCGCCCTCGGTGACGACGAGGATCAGCGGACAGCCGGGCCCCGTGGACCGCAGCAGCTGGCAGAGCGAGCGGACCTGCGGAAGGTCACGGCGCCCGTCGACGAGGATCACGTCGGCGCCCGGGGTGTCCACGAGGGCCGGGCCCTCGGCGGGGGCCACCCGCACGCTGTGGAGCAGGAGGCCGAGGGCGGGGAGCACCTCCGTCGACGGCTGGAGTGCGTTCGTCAGAAGCAGCAGTGAACTCATCGCCGTCCACCTGCCTGGTTCGGTCGATCGTGTTGCACGGTTCGCTCGCCCATTACGTCGGTCCTCCTCGTTCCCTGCGAGAGGGGCACTCCCGGGTCGGACCCGGGGGAGTATGCGGCACTGCTTCGTACGTCATGCGTCATGCGTCATGCGGGTTCTGCGGTGCGGTCCCGCGCCCTGGGACCGCTGAGCTTGTCGAAACGTCGCCGTAACAACGCCCGAAAAGCACAAAAGGACCCGGGGGCTGCATTGCCCGGATCCTCTTCGCAGCAGAATAGCCCACATGAGTTCCGTGTCCGAGGGTCGATTCCTGGGTTCTTCTGTTCCCTTGCTCACGCGACCCCCACGATTCGGCACGTTGCTGACGGATGACGGCGTACCGGTCGAGGCGGTGTACGAGCCGTGTACGGCGGGCTCAGGGGCGGCGGAGGACGAGGGCGCCGCAGCCCCTGCGGCGACCCCCGCGATCGTCGTCGCGCACGGGTTCTCCGGCTCGGCCGACCGTCCTGCCGTCAGGCGTGCCGCGCGGGTGTTCGCCCAGCGTGCGGCCGTGATCACGTTCTCGTTCCGGGGGCACGGGCGGTCCGGCGGGCGCTCCACCGTGGGCGACCGCGAGGTGCTGGACCTGGCCGCGGCGGTGGCCTGGGCGCGGGAGCTGGGACACACCCGGGTCGTCACGGTCGGGTTCTCCATGGGCGGCTCCGTGGTGCTCCGGCACGGCGCTCTGTATACGGCGGAATCCGTCCTCGGGGATTCGCCCGTTCGCGTACCGGAGCGCGAGGGGCGCACTGGGAGCGAGGGGGCGCACTCGGACGCGGTGGTGTCCGTCAGCGCTCCGGCCCGCTGGTACTACCGGGGGACGGCCCCGATGCGCCGGCTGCACTGGGTGGTCACCCGCCCCACGGGCCGCCTCGTCGGCCGCTACGGACTCCGTACCCGCATCGCCACCGAGGACTGGGACCCCGTCCCGCTCTCCCCGGTCGCCGCGGTCCCGCTCATCGCCCCGGCCCCGCTGCTGCTCGTGCACGGCGACCGCGACCCGTACTTCCCGCTGGACCACCCGAGGATGCTGGCGGAGGCGGCCGGACCCGGCGGCGCGGAGCTGTGGCTGGAGCGGGGGATGGGCCATGCCGAGAACGCGGCGGACGACGCCCTGCTGGCCCGCATCGCCGACTGGGCGACGGCCGCGCCGCCCGCGTGACCCATCATGGAGAGCTGACGCACGAGGCGTCCGACGAACCGACCGAAGGAGTGGCGCCATGGCAGCGGGGACGATCCGCTACTGGGCTGCGGCCAAGGCAGCCGCGGGCACCGCGGAGGAACCGTACGCGGCGGCGACCCTCGCCGAGGCGCTCGACGCGGTACGCGAACGGCACCCCGGCGAGCTGAGCCGGGTGCTCCGGCGGTGCTCGTTCCTCGTCGACGGGGACCCCGTCGGGACCCGCGGGCATGAGACCGTACGCCTTGCCGAGGGCGGCACGGTCGAGGTGCTCCCGCCGTTCGCAGGAGGGTGAACCGCAGGCCATGAGCAGCAGCGATCAGCAGTACCCGTATCCGTACGACCCCGAGCAGCCGCAGCAGCCGCAGCAGCCGCAGCCTTCGTCGCCGCACTGGCCCGACGGGACGGCCGGGCGGTCCGCCGTGTCCCCGGAGCCGGCCGACTTCGGCCAGGGCGCGACGCAGACGTGGCAGGCGCCGACCTGGGACACGCAGTACCAGCCGACGATCCGCCCGGACGACCCGCCACAGGCGCAGGGGCAGGGGTACGGGCAGGGTCAGGCGCAGGGTTACGGGCAGCAGCAGCCGCCGCAGCAGCAGCAGCCGGATCCGTACCGGCAGCAGTACCAGGAGCCCCGGTACCAGCCGCAGCAGCAGTACCAGGAGCCGCAGCACCTGGGGCAGCACGAGCCCCAGCAGCAGTTTCAGGAACCGCAGCAGCACCAGGGGCAGCACGAGCCCCAGCAGCAGTTTCAGGAACCGCAGCAGCACCTGGGACAGCACCAGCCCCAGCAGCACCAGGGACAGCACCAGCCCCAGCAGCCGTACCAGCCCTCCGCGGCCGACACCGCCTATCTGCCGCCTCAAGGGGCCTCGGGCTCCTTCCCGCTGCCGCCCGAGGTCCCGGCCACACCCGTCGCACCCGCCACACCGGCCCCCGCTCCCGAGCCCGCGGCCGGACAGCCGGGACCGGGTGGCACGGGCTACAGCGCGCCCACGACGCTGGGCAACGCCCGGATCACCGATGCCCAGCGGGCCCGCGCCGAGGGGCGCTCGCCGATCATCGCGCCGGGGATGCAGCCCGCGGCGCTCACCGCCGTACTCGGGCTGCTGCTCGCGGGGGGTGCGGCGATCGGGCCGTACGCCCTGCTCGTCCCGGTGGTGCTCCTCCAGGCGGTGACGGCCGCAGGCTGGTTCCGGCTCAACGGCATGTGGCCCGCCCGCCAGGGCATCGCGCTCGCCTTCGCCGGCGGGCTCGTCGCCGACGTCGCCCTGCTCGCGGCGGGCCGGGAGCACGGTCCCGCCGCGCTGCTGGGCACGCTGGGCGTCTGGGTGCTGCTCACGGTGGTCCTCCAGCTCCGCAGCCACGCCGGGGCCGACGAGCGGATGTACGGGCTGATGGCCACCGTCGTCTCCGCGTCCCTCGCTGTGCTCGCCGGCGGGCACCTCGCGGCGGTCCCGGACGCGGTGGCGGTCGGCGGGGTGGCCGTCGCGGCGGCCGTGCTCGCCCGTGCCCTGCCGCTGCCCGGCGTGGTCTCCGTCGCGGTGGCCCTGCTCGCGGGTGCGGGCGCGGGCGTCGCGGTCGGCGCTCTGACCGACTTCGGGGCGAAGGGCGCGCTGCTCGGTCTCGCGGCGGGCGGGTGCGCGCTCATCGGGCTGCGGGTGGCGAGCTACGACTACCCGTCCCGGTTCGTGCACATGACCGCCGGGGTGGCGTTGCCGCTGACCGTGGCGGCCCCGGTCGTCTACCTGGTCGGCCGCGCGATCCTCTGACGGCCCGCACCCCGACCGCCGTGCGCCACGGCTGCTGACGGCCCCTCGGGAACCGATGAGGGGCCGTCATTCGTCGATCATTCAGGGCGTCCCCTCCTGCGGCAGTAGGCTCACGGGCGCCAGGGGGACCGATCGGCTCAGGGTGGGGAAACGACACATGCGCGCACTGCGAATACTGCTGGTTCTGGTGGTGGTGCTCGGCGGCCTCTTCATCGCCGTCGACCGCGCGGCCGTCTGGTTCGCCGAGTCCGAGGCCGAGGACCGGGTCACGATCAGCGGGGGCGGCCCCGCCACGACGGAGATCTCGATCAAGGGCTTCCCCTTCCTCACCCAGCTCGCCGGTTCGCAGCTCGACCGGGTCGACGTCAACCTCACCGGCATGCGGACCAGCGCCGCCGGCCGGGCGATGCGGGTCAGCGAGGTCCGGGCCGAACTGCACGACGTGAAGCTCGGCTCCGGCTACCGGAGCGCCACGGCCGCCCGCGCCACCGGCACCGGGCACGTCAGCTACGAGGACCTGACGGCGGCGGCCAGCGACGGCGTCGTCGTGGAGTACGGCGGCAACGGCAAGGCCAAGGTCACCGGCACGGTCGAGGTCCTCGGCCGCCCGATCTCGCGCAGTGTGCTGTCCACCGTGACCCGCGTCGACGGTCACACGATCAAGGTGCGCGCGGACGAGGTGCCGGGCGAGGGGATCCCCGGCGTCGAGGAACTGGTCCGCAAGAAGACCGACTTCGAGGGCGACGTCGACGGGCTGCCGAAGGGCCTGGAGCTCCGGGAGGTCAAGGTGACCGAGAAGGGCCTGGAGATATCGGTGACCGGCTCGGACGTCTCCCTGACGGGCTGACCGGCCGCCCTCGGTCCACCGGGGCCGCCCCGTTGATCCGGATGGTGAGACACCCGTGTCCGGTCCGCAGATAAGAGGAAGGCCCGGGGGAGCCGGGCAGGCGATCCAAGGCCTGTCCGCCCCTCCACGTCTCACATAACGGATGATCGCGTCTCATCATGCGACACGACGGTGACATCTCCGTACGTACCTCCCTACGATCGGACCCATGAAGCGACAGGCGGATCTCACGAAGCGGCGGGCAGTAGACCTGTGCCGCGTCGCCGCCATGCTCTGTCGCACCTTCTGAGCGGGGCGTTCGCACCGTCCCGTTTTCTCCCCGGCCCTTCGACCGTCGTCAGGGCCGGCCGTGCCCCGTACGCGCCGCGTTCCAGTGCCTCCGCGCGTACACCCGCACCCCGCAACTCCGCATCTCGCACCACACCGCCGCAGACTGCCCCGGAGGAGAACAACATGAGCCGCAGCGACGTCCTGGTAGACGCCGACTGGGTCGAGGCCCACATCGACGACCCGCAGGTCGCCATCGTCGAGGTGGACGAGGACACCTCGGCGTACGAGAAGAACCACATCACTAACGCGATCCGGATCGACTGGACCAAGGACCTCCAGGACCCGGTCCGCCGTGACTTCGTCGACCAGGCCGGCTTCGAGAAGCTGCTCAGCGAGAAGGGCATCGGCAACGACACGCTGGTCGTCCTCTACGGCGGCAACAACAACTGGTTCGCCTCCTACGCCTACTGGTACTTCAAGCTGTACGGCCACGAGAACGTGAAGCTCCTCGACGGCGGCCGCAAGAAGTGGGAGCTCGACTCCCGCGACCTGACCGACGTCGTCCCGACGCGCCCGGCCACCCAGTACAAGGCCAAGCCGCAGGACGAGTCGATCCGCGCCTACCGCGACGACGTCGTCAAGGCGATCGGCAGCCAGAACCTGGTCGACGTGCGCTCGCCCGACGAGTTCAGCGGCAAGCTGCTCGCCCCGGCCCACCTCCCGCAGGAGCAGTCGCAGCGCCCCGGCCACGTGCCGAGCGCCCGCAACATCCCGTGGTCGAAGAACGCCAACGACGACGGCACCTTCAAGTCGGACGACGAGCTCAAGGCCCTCTACGAGGCCGAGCAGGTCGACCTGGCGAAGGACACCATCGCCTACTGCCGCATCGGTGAGCGCTCCGCGCTCACCTGGTTCGTCCTCCACGAGCTGCTCGGTCAGGAGAACGTCAAGAACTACGACGGTTCCTGGACCGAGTACGGCTCCCTCGTCGGCGTGCCGATCGAGCTCGGCGCCAACAAGTAGCGCCACCCGGCAGAGTCCTGACGGACCTGACCGATCCGACCGACCGCACGACCCGACCAGAAGGACAGAACCATGTGTGGAGCACAGGCCGGTGGCCCCGACGCTTCGACGATCAAGCCCGGTGAGACCACCATCCAGGGCAGCGTGACCCGCGACGGCGAGCCCGTCACCGGTTACGTACGGCTGCTGGACTCGACCGGTGAGTTCACCGCCGAGGTCCCGACCTCGGCGACCGGACAGTTCCGCTTCTACGCGGCCGAGGGCACCTGGACGGTCCGCGCCCTGGTTCCGGGCGGCAGCGCCGACCGCACGGTCGTCGCGCAGACCGGCGGTCTCTCCGAGGTCGCCATCGCCGTCTGATCCTTCACGGATCCGCGGCGGGCCGGTGGATCCGGCTCACGGAACGGCCGGAGGGCCGCACCCCAGGGGGTTGGACGCCACCTGACGCGGGGTGCGGCCCTTCGTGCCGTCCGGCGACCGGAGACCTACGCTGGAAGCATGTACGCCCGACGCAGGCGGAACTACTTCCTCATGATGGGCGGATGCATCGCGCTCTTCGTGTCCGCCTGGGCCGTGGTGCGCCTGTGGTCCATGCCGGTCGCCGTCGGCATGTGCGTGGTCGCCATGGTGATCCCGCCGATCGCCGCGATGATCGCCAACCGGCGTGGCCCGGAGGACCGTTGGTGGGACGACCCCTCCGGGGACCCGAAGTCCGACGAGTGGTGGGACGAGCTGGACGGCAAGAAGCGCCACTGAGCCATCAGCGGACGGGCTGTCGTCGGTGGACGAGCCCGTCAGCAGACGCGTGCCTTCAGCAGACGCGTGCCATCAGTAGACGAGCGCCTGGGTGCCGTCCGCCATGGCCTCCTGCACGAAGACCTGCGCGCCCGCGATGCGTACGCCCTCCAGCACGTCCTTCTCGGTGATGTCGCGCCGGGCCGCGCACTGGGTGCACAGGGTGATCCGGCCACCCGCCAGGATCGAGTCCAGCAGGTCGGGCAGCGGCGCGGCGTGCGGCAGTTCGAACTCGGCGGCCCGGCCCGGCAGGGCGAACCACGAGGACTCCCCGGTCAGCCAGAGCGAGACCTCGACACCGCTGGCGACGCCCACGGCCGCCACGGTGAAGGCCTGGGAGCAGCGCTCGGCGGCCTCGGGCCCTGCGGTCACCTTGATCACGAGCTTCTTCGGCATATGCCGAACTGTAATCGTCCGGAAGGCAACCGGCGGAGCCGCCCGTGCAGGCCGACGCGCCCGCGCCGGCGGAGCCGCCCGCGCCGCGCCGGCCGACGCGCCCGTACACCGGCGGCCGCGCGGCCGTACGACGGTGATCATCGCGGCGGCGGCGCGGCGCGGGCGGGGCCGCCGTGCGGTACGCCGCCGGACCGCACGGGCACCACGGAGTCCGACGACGGCCGGGCCTGGCCGACGACATCGAGAACCTCTCCCCGTCCGTCTTCGCCGAGCAGGCGCCCTTCGGGGCCGAGCACGTCCGGCAGGCGTACACCCCGGCGGGGGAACACGATCGCCCTCGTCGTGCACGAGCGCGCCGGGAAGCGGGAGACGGCCCGCATCCCCTTCCGGTACACGCTGATCCCGCAGAACCAGCTGCCCGCCCGGGCAGGCCCCGAGACCCGCGGCGGCGGCCCCCGGCCGACACCTGGACGAGAAGACCGGGCCCCCACCCATTAGGCTGTGGGCCCGGCCCTGTACCGCCGCCACCCGCTCGTCCACGAGGAGCCCCCTGTGCTTGAGGCATTCTTCTCCGCCCTGCTGATCCTGGTCTGCGTGGGCGTCACCGCCTTCGCCGCGATCACCGTGAAGAAGCTGTACCAGGGCCAGCGCTGACCCTCGTAACACCCGGTCCGCATCCGGTCCGCACGGGACCGTTCCGCCCCTCCCTCACAGATCGTCTGAGCCGCTCATGATCGAGATTCCGTCCGACCTCCACCCGGACCTCGTCCCGCTGGCCTTCCTCCTCGGCAACTGGGCGGGCGCGGGCGTGTCCGACTTCCCCGGTGCCGAGAAGTGCAACTTCGGCCAGGAAGTCACCTTCAGCCACGACGGCCGTGACTTCCTGGAGTACGTCTCCCGCACCTGGGTCCTGGACGACGAGGGCAAGCAGGTCCGGCCGCTGGAGACGGAGACCGGCTACTGGCGCGTCGACAAGGACCGCAAGGTCGAGGTCGTCATGGTCCGCGACCAGGGCGTCATCGAGATCTGGTACGGCGAGCTGGCCGACCGGAAGCCGCAGATCGACCTGGTCACCGACGCGGTGGCCCGCACGGCGGCCTCCGGCCCGTACAGCGGTGGCAAGCGGCTCTACGGGTACGTCAAGAGCGACCTCATGTGGGTCGGCGAGAAGGCCACGCCCGGGGTCGAGCTGCGCCCGTACATGTCGGCGCACCTGAAGAAGGTCGTCACCCCCGAGGAGGTCGCCGAGATGGCGCGCAACCTCGAGGACATGCCGGACGACGGCATCGCGTTCTTCAAGTAGGGCGCCCGTTCCGGACGAGCACTGCTGGCAGGTGCCCACCCCGCTCTACACTGGGCCTGTGGTGAGCACCGACTGGAAGACCGACCTCCGGCAGCGCGGCTATCGGCTGACGCCCCAGCGTCAGCTCGTCCTGGAGGCGGTCGACGCCCTGGAGCACGCGACGCCGGACGACATCCTGTGCGAGGTGCGCAGGACCGCGTCCGGCGTGAACATCTCCACGGTGTACCGGACCCTGGAGCTCCTGGAGGAGCTCGGGCTGGTCAGCCACGCGCATCTGGGGCACGGCGCCCCGACGTACCACCTGGCCGACCGCCACCACCACATCCACCTGGTCTGCCGGGACTGCGACGACGTCACCGAGGCGGATCTCTCCGTCGTCGCCGAGTTCACCGAGAAGCTCCGCGCCGGCTTCGGCTTCGAGACCGATATGAAGCACTTCGCGATCTTCGGCCGCTGTGCCTCGTGCACGGCCACCAGGAAGGCAGCGGAGGACGCCTCCGCCAAGTCGTAGGCTGGGCGCATGAAGAGCCCCTTGCTGTCCCTGCCCGGTGCCGTTCCCGCCGAAGGCCGCGACGAAGGTGTCGCCGCGCATTACGGCGACCTGTTCCGCGAGCAACGCGCCCTCGCCGACGGCAACGGCTTCGTCGACCTCTCCCACCGCGGTGTCGTCACCGTCACCGGCGGCGACCGGCTGACCTGGCTGCACCTGCTGATCACCCAGCACGTCAGCGACCTCGCCCCGCACCAGGCCACCGAGGCGCTCATCCTCTCCGCCAACGGGCACATCGAGCACGCCATGTACCTCGTCGACGACGGGACGACGGTGTGGATGCACGTCGAACCGGACACCCAGGACGACCTGATCGCCTACCTGGAGTCGATGAAGTTCTTCTACCGGGTCGAGGTCGCCGACCGCACCGCGGACATCGCCCTCGTCCACCTCCCGGCCGGCTCCATCGCCGAGGTGCCGGACGGGGTGGCCGTACGGGAGACCCCGCAGGGCCGGGACCTGTTCCTGCCGCGCCAGGAGCTGGAGGCGTACGCCGCCGCCCACGGGCCCGCCGCCGGGATCCTGGCGTACGAGGCGCTGCGCGTCGAGGGGCACCGGCCGCGCGTCGGCTTCGAGACCGACCACCGCACCATCCCGCACGAGCTGGGCTGGATCGGCACCGCCGTCCACCTCCAGAAGGGCTGCTACCGGGGGCAGGAGACCGTGGCCCGCGTCCACAACCTGGGGAAGCCGCCGCGCCGGCTCGTCTTCCTGCACCTGGACGGCAGCGAGGTGCACCTGCCCGGACACGGGACACCGGTGCGGCTGGCCGCCGACGGCCAGGAGGGCCGCCAGCTCGGCTTCATCACCACCTCGGCCCGCCACCACGAGCTGGGCCCGATCGCCCTGGCCCTGGTCAAGCGGAACGTGGCCGTCGACGCGGAGCTGCTCGCCGGGGACACGGCGGCCGCCCAGGAGACCGTCGTCGAGCCGTAGCGCGCCGCCCCTCCGCGTACGGCTACACCTCGATGATCACCGTGAACGGGCCGTGATTCGTGAGCGAGACGCGCATGTCCGCTCCGAACCGGCCCGTCTCCACCTGCGCCCCCAGCGCCCGGAGCTGGGCCACGACCTCGTCCACCAGCGGCTCGGCGACCTCGCCCGGAGCCGCGGCGTTCCAGGTCGGCCGGCGGCCCTTGCGGGCGTCCCCGTAGAGAGTGAACTGAGAAATCACCAGGAGGGGCGCATTCACATCCGAACAGGACTTCTCGCCCTCCAGGATGCGCACCGACCAGAGCTTGCGGGCCAGCTGCGCCGCCTTCTGAGGGGTGTCGTCATGGGTGACCCCGACCAGCACACACAGGCCCTCACCGACGATCTCCCCGACGATTCCGGGCGCCGAGGGGCCGTCCGTCGCACCGGCGACCCAGACGCTCGCGCCGTCCACTCTCTGTACCACTGCACGCATACAGACCAACCTATCTTGGGCTGAACGGGTACAGAGCACCTGCATCGGCCCCGTGCGGAGTGGCACGATGCACGATGTCGGTGTGCCGACGCACCGGTCGAGGGGACGGAACAGCATGAGTACCTATGGAGCCGGACAATCTCCCGGTGCCGTACCGGGCGCACGTCGCCGCACCAGCACCCTGCGGTCACCCGTACAGCGCAGTCTGCCAGGGCAGGGGCCCGCACCCCTGCCGCCGCCCGCTCAAGGGCCCGTTTCCGGACCCGTCTGCGGGCCTGCCGCCGTGCCCGCCTCCGTGCCGGAGCAGGCCGGCGGCGACGCGGGCTTCGGCGGACTGCGGCTGCCGGAGCTGCGGACGCTGCGCCGGGACGCCCAGCGCGACGAGGCCGACATCGGTTACGTACGCCGGCTGGTGCAGGGACGGATCGACATCCTGCGCGCCGAACTGGCACGCCGCCGTGACCCGCAGGCGCCCGTGGAGGACGCGGCGGTGGTCGACCGGCTCTCGGAGATCCTGGCCGACACCCCGTCCCGGCACCGCTCCTCCGCCCGGCACGTCACGCTGCGGACGCCGCGCGGCGACGAGTTCCGGCAGCTCGCCGCCGAGACCCTCGCCGAGGTCGAGCTGTCCGATCTGGACGCCCGGACGGACGAGGAACTGCACACGGCGATGGGGCGGCTCGTCCGCTACGAACAGCAGGTCTCCCGGCGCCGTCACGAGCTCCAGCGCACCGCCGACGATTGCGGCGCGGAGATCGCCCGCAGGTACCGTGACGGGGAAGCACAAGTAGACGACCTGCTCGCCTGAAGCGATCCTTCCGGGCGCGGGTCCCGCACCCCCGTCCCCGGAAGGCCACCATGACGTCCAGCGACGCCCCGTCCGCCATATCCTCCGCTCCGGTCCCCGCCCCGCCCGTCCTGGCCGAGGTCGTGCGCTCCGGGTTCACGGAGGGACACCACCGGGGTGCGCTGGTCCTGCTGGCCGCCGACGGCAGCGTGGAACGGACGATCGGCGATCCGGCGGCGCCGGTCTTCCCCCGGTCGTCCAACAAGCCGATGCAGGCCGCCGCGATCCTGCGGGCCGGCCTCGACCTGTCGGGCGAACGGCTGGCGCTGGCCGCGGCGAGCCACTCCGGGGAGCCCTTCCACCTCGACCTCGCGCGGAAGATGCTCGCCGAGCACGGACTGAGCACCGCCGACCTCCGGACCCCGCCGGACCTGCCGCTGGACGCGGTGGAGGCGGAGGCCTACCTCGCCGCCGGGAACGTACGCGAGCGGATCACGATGAACTGCTCCGGCAAGCACGCGGCCATGCTCGCCGTCTGCGTCCACAACGGCTGGGACACCGCGACCTACCTCGACCCCGCCCACCCGCTCCAGCGGCTCGTGGGCCAGGTCGTCGCCGAGGCGGCGGGCGAGCCCGTCGCGGCGCTCGGCACGGACGGCTGCGGGGCCCCGCTGATGGCGATCGGGCTGACCGGCCTGGCCCGCGCCTTCCGGTCCTTCGTGCTGGCGGAGCCCGGGAGCGCCGAGCGCCGGGTCGCGGACGCGATGCGCGCCCACCCGGAGTACGTCGCGGGCACCCGGCGCCTGGACACGTGGCTGATGCGCGAGGTGCCGGGGACGCTCTCCAAGATGGGCGCCGAGGCGGTCCAGGCGGTGGCCCTGGCCGACGGCCGGGCCCTCGCTTTCAAGATCGACGACGGGTCGGTCCGGGCGCTCGGCCCGGTGCTGGCCCGAGCCCTGGAGCTGCTGGGCGTGGACGCCCCGGTGGTCGCCCGGATCGGCCGTTCGCCGCTGCTGGGCGGGGCGGCGGAGGTCGGGGAAATTCGCGCGACATTCTGAAGTGCGCGTGCCTAGCGTGGGGGAATGAGCCTTGATGTCCGCACCGTCACCGCGTCCGAGACCGCCGACTGGATGAGGGCGGTGGGGACCGGGTTCCTGACACCGGGCACACCGAGCGAGGAGCTCGTCGCGGACCGGTTCGCCGACGCCGATCTCTCCCGTACGCAGGGCGCGTTCGAGGCCGGGCGCTGCGTGGCGACGTTCCGTTCGTTCGCCCAGGAGCTGACCGTGGTCGGCGGGGCCACCGTACGGGCCGACGCGATCAGCGGGGTGACGGTGACGTCCACGCACCGCCGGCGCGGACTGCTCAGCCGGATGATGGCGGCGGACCTGGCGGCGGCCAGGGAGCGTGGCGAGCCGGTCGCCTCGCTGATCGCCGCCGAGTACCCGATCTACGGGCGGTACGGCTTCGGCCCCGCCGCCTGGAGCGCCGAGTGGGAGGTCTCCGTGCACCGGGCCGGCCTCGACCCGCGCCGCTCCGGGCAGCCGGCGGCCGGCGGCCGCGTCGAGATGGTGGACGGCGCCGACGTCCGCAAGATCGGCCCGGAGGTGCACGCGGCGCTGGCGGCCCGGCAGCCCGGCATCGTCACCCGCGGCGAGCGCTGGTGGCGGCTGCGCACGGGGGCCGCCCCCCGCCCGGACCACGACAAGTGGACCGAACCGTTCTACCTGGTGCACCGCGCCGCCGACGGCACGGTCGACGGCTTGATGGTGTACAGCGCGGACGACAAGTGGGGTGACGCCAAGCAGCCGCTGAGCACCGCCTCCGTACGGGACATGATCGCGCTGAACCCGGCGGCCGAGCGGGCCCTGTGGCACCACGTCTGCTCGATCGACTGGATCAGCGCGGTCCGCTCGGGCCACCGCGCCCCCGACGACCTGCTCCCGCTGCTGCTCCCCGACCCGCGCGCGGCCCGGATGATCACGAACGTGGACTGGCTGTGGCTGCGGGTGCTGGACGTGCCGCGCGCCCTGGAGGCCCGGACCTACGGCACCGAGGCGTCGCTCGTCCTGGACGTCCGGGACGACGCGGCTCTGGCCGGCGGCCGCTTCCTGCTGGACGCCTCGCCCTCCGGTGCGCGCTGCACCCCGACCACCCGCAGCGCCGATCTGGCCCTGGGAGTGGCGGAGTTGGCCACGCTGTATCTGGGCGACGAGTCCGTGCGGCGGCTGGTGGACCTGGGCCGGGCCGAGGAGTTGCGGGCGGGTGCGGCGACGGCGGCGGACGCCGTGTTCCGTACGGGCCGGCGGCCGTGGTGCCCGGACGTGTTCTGAGTCCCGCCCGCCGGTGGGGCCGGGTCAGCGCGTCCGGATCCGGAACAGCGTCCCCGAGGCGCCGATCGCCACGGTGAGCAGCCCGGCGGCCCAGGCGAGCGCGATCCAGGGGGTGTCGCCCACGTCCTGGCCGAGCAGCAGCCCGCGCAGGGACTCGATGGCCGGGGTGATCGGCTGGTGGCCGGCGAACCCGTGCAGCCAGTCCGGCATCTTCTCGGTCGGGACGAACGCGCTGCTCGGGTAGGGCAGGAGCGACATGAAGAACGTGAAGCCGCTCGCCGCCTCCGGGGTCCGGGCCAGCAGGCCGATCGCCGCCGAGATCCAGGACAGGGCCACGATGTAGGCCACCAGCACGACGGCCACCACGAGCCAGCCGCTCCAGGTGGCGGCGGGACGGAAGCCGATCAGCAGCGCGACGCCGAAGACCAGGGCGGTGGCGAGGAGATTGCGGACGGTGCTGGCCGCCACATGGCCGGCGAGCACCGGCGTGCCGCCCACGTCCAGGGAGCGGAAGCGGTCGATGATGCCGCCCTTCATGTCCTCGCTGACGGCGGTGGCGGTGGTCGCGGCGCCGAACCCGGCGGACAGCAGCAGGACGCCCGGGACCACGTACATGACGTACGAGTCGTAGTCCGTCCCGGTGTCGATCGCGCCGCCGAAGAGGTAGACGAAGATCAGCATCAGCATGATCGGCAGGGCCAGGGACGTGATCAGGGCGTCGGTGTTGCGGCTGCTGATGCGCAGGGCACGGGCGGCCATGACGACGGTGTGGGTGAGCGGGCCGGGCCCCCGGCCCGGGTCCCGCACGGCCTCGGCCCCGACGGGGCGCCGGGCCGGGCTTCTCCGCTGAACGGCGGTGTCAGACATGGGTGGGTGCCTCCGGGGCCGGGGCCGGGGCCGGGGTCGCGTTCGAGGTGGTGGGCGTGCTCGGGGCCGCGTTCGAGGTCAGGTCCAGGAAGACGTCGTCGAGGGTCGCGCTGTGCAGGCTGAAGCGTTCGATCTCGTGGCCCGCCGGGTCGATCTCGTCGAGCAGCGCGCGCACCTGGGCCGCCGAGCCGTCGGTGGGGAGGCCGAGCGTCAGGGTCTCGGGGGAGTGGTGGACGGCCCGGCCGGCCAGTCGGAGGTAGGCCTCGTCGCTGGTGAGGACCAGGTCGAGGCGGTGTCCGCCGACGCGGGACTTGAGGTCGGCGGCGGTGCCGTCGGCGACGATCCGGCCCCGGTTCAGCAGGGCGATCCGGTCGGCGAGGCGGTCGGCCTCCTCCAGGTACTGGGTGGTGAGCAGGACGGTCGCCCCGCGTACGGCCAGCTCCCGGACGACCGCCCAGAGCTCCCGGCGGCTGCGCGGGTCGAGGCCGGTGGTCGGCTCGTCGAGGAAGAACACCCCGGGCTCCGGTGAGCCGACGAGGCCGGCGGCCAGGTCGAGGCGGCGTCGCATGCCGCCGGAGTACGTCCGGACGGGGCGGCGGGCCGCCGTGGTGAGGTCGAAGCGTTCCAGCAGCTCCGCCGCCCGGCGTCGGGCGGCGGCCCGGGGCTGCCCGGTGAGCCGGGCCATCATGCGCAGGTTCTCCTCACCGGTCTGGGTCTCGTCGACGGCGGCGAACTGGCCGGTGAGGCTGATCGACCGGCGCACGGCGCTCCGCTCGGCGACCACGTCGTACCCCGCGACGCGGGCGGTGCCGGAGTCGGCCTCGGCGAGCGTCGCGAGGATCCGCACGGTGGTGGTCTTGCCGGCCCCGTTCGGCCCGAGGAGGGCGAAGACGCTGCCGCGCCCGACCTGGAGGTCGATGCCGTCGAGGACCCGGACGGCGGGCTTTCCGTAGGACTTGGTGAGGCCGTACGCCTCGATGGTGCGGGTGGCGCCGCCGCTTTCGGCGCCGGCGGTGATTCCGGACGGGTCTGTCATGTCGGGACCCCCTTCTGCGTATGCCATACGCGTTATTGCGTAAGCATTACGCATCCTTAGGATGGGGTCAAGGTGCACCGGGGAGCGGAGCATGGTGGCGGAGTGCGCGGGACGTCGGGCGAAGGGGATGCGGTGACGGAGAAGAGCGGCTCGGGCGGCGGCGACCTGCCGGCCAGCCTGGAGGCGGCCTGGGGGCTGCGGGACCGCCCGGCCAAGGGGCCGAAGCCCGGCCTGAGCCTGGAGCGGATCGTGGCGGCGGCGGTCGGCGTCGCGGCGGCCGACGGGCTCGCGGCCGTGTCGATGGGCCGGGTCGCGCAGGAGCTCGGCGCGTCCACGATGTCCCTGTACCGGTACGTCTCCGCCAAGGACGAGCTGTACGTCCTGATGCGGGAGGCGGCCGTCGGCCCGCCGGAGCCCCTGTCCGCCCTGGAGGACGGTGCGGGCTGGCGGGCGGCGCTCACCGAATGGGCCTCCGCGCAGCGCGAGCGCTTCCGCGCCAACCTCTGGGCGCTCCGCATCCCCATCGACGGGCCGCCCGCCACCCCCAACTCCCTCGCCTGGTGGGAGCAGGGTCTCCAGGCGCTGGAGGGCAGCGGCCTCGGCGAGGGCGACAAGATCTCGGTGATCCTGCTCGTCTCCAACTTCGTCCGCAGCGAAGCGCTCCTGATGAGCGACCTGGCCGCCGCCGTCGCCGCGCGCGGAGTGACGCCCGAGGAACTGTCGGCGTCCTGCGAGCGCACGCTCAAGCGGCTCGTCGACCCCGAGCGGCACCCCGGGATCGCCCGGCAGCTGGAGGCCGGGGTCCTGAGCGAGCCGGACGACCCGGATTACGAGTTCACCTTCGGCATGGGCGTGTTGCTCGACGGGGTGGAGGCCCTGATCCGGAAGACGGCCGACGGCTCCCGGGCCCCGGCCGACGAGGTCAAGTCCGCTTGAGGTCAAGGGCGTACGCTTCATGGTCATGAGCGGAGAGAAGGCCGGGAGCACGTCCGAGAACGATCCCGGGAACGGCGTCGGCCGGCAGACCGCCGGCCACGCGCGGCAGCACCCCCAGGCCCCGGCGACGGTCGGTCTGCGGGAGCGCAAGAAACAGCTGACCTACCAGGCGGTCTCCGAGGCCGCCATCGCGATGTTCCTGGAGCGCGGCTTCGACAAGGTGTCCGTGGCGGAGGTGGCGGCCGCGGCGGACATCTCCAAGCCGACGCTGTTCCGGTACTTCCCCGCCAAGGAGGACCTGGTGCTGCACCGGTTCGCCGACCACGAGGACGAGCCCGCCCGGGTGGTCGCAGGACGGCCCTCCGGCGACAGCCCGCTGGACGCCCTGCGCCGCCACTTCCTAGACGGCCTCGACCGCCGCGACCCGGTGACCGGCCTGTGCGACGTACCCGAAGTGCTGGCGTTCCTCCGCCTGTTGTACGGAACACCGTCACTGGTGGCCCGCATGTACGCCTACCAGGGCCGCTCCGAGGCGGCCCTCGCCCGCGCCCTCGGCGGCGGCGCGCCCGAACGGCTCGCGGCCGGGCAGATCATCGCCGTCCTGCGCATCCTGGCCCTGGACAACTGGCGGCGGATCGACGCGGGGGAGAGCGCGGACCGGGTCTACGCGGGCGCGGTCCAGGCGGCCGAGCAGGCGTTCGTCCAGCTGCGAACGGGGCTGGAGCCCCCGCCGCGCGGCTGAGAGCCTGTCGGGTGGCCTTCGATCGGAAAGCGGACGCGGTCTGGTGCGTGCGATTCCCAGGCACGGAGAGGTCCTCGTAGCGGAGTTGCCAGGGCATTTCGGCAAAGCCGGAAGCGTGCGTGCCGGGGCGTGGCCGCCCGATCAGAGGTCACCCGAGAGGCTCAGAGGGGGCGACGGGCCACGGCGCCCGTCACCGGCGCGCCCCGGCGGCAGGTGCGGCCGGTTCGCGGTGGTCAGCCGGCGAGCAGGGCGGCGGTCAGCGCGCGGCGGTGGTCCACCAGCCAGTTCTGGTGCCGGTCCCACACCGCCCGCCCGCTCTCCTCGTACGCCGCCGTGTACGCCGCGTCGCCCCGTTCCACCCGCCGCTCGACGAACGCCCGGCACACCGCGGTGGCCTTCTCGATCACGTGCGGCAGGCCGGCCCGGTCCGCGCGCCCCATCCCGTAACCGTCGGCCAGCACGCGCAGGCGGTGCGGCGGGTCGAGACCGGCACGGCCCCGCATCGGCACCCAGTAACGCGCCGCCATGGCCACGTCCCACACCGGTCGGCCGGGCGCGGCCAGATCGAAGTCGATGAGGGCGGCGGCGCGACCGCCCCGGAACACCACGTTCTCCAGGCACGCGTCGTTGTGGCAGACCACCGTGCCGTGCGCCGCCGCCCCCTCCGGGTCGGCCAGGTCGAAGGGCCAGTCCGCCGCGCGGTCGAACGGAACGTCCGCCGCCGTGTCGTGCATCCGCCGGAGCAGCGCCCCCACGGAGTGCAGGACCTCATCCGTCCAGGTCCAGGGCGGGTGCGGGGCGACGGCGACCTCGCCGGGGACGTACGAGAGCCGCTCGCGACGCCCGGTTGCGGAGACGTCCAAGGGGACGGGCGCACCGTCGAACCCCTGCTCCCGGAGGGCCCGGAGGTGGGCGTGCAGGACGGCGACGTGCGGTGGGGCGGGGCGCTCGACGGCGTCACCGTGGCGGAGGACGGCTCCGGCGTTGGCCAGCCCGCCGGACAGCACCTCCGGCTCCCGGGCCACGGCGCCCGTCACCGGCGCGCCCCGGCGTACTCCGCGCACGGCCCCAACGCCGCCCGCAGATCCGCCGGTTCGCGGTAGAGCGCGCCGGTCATGCCGAGGGCGGCGGCCGCGTCGACGTTCTCCTGTCGGTCGTCGACGAAAAGGCACCGCGCCGGCGGTACGCCCGCCCGCTCGGCCGCGATGCGGTAGATGGCCGGGTCGGGCTTGGCCACCTGCTCCACCGCGCTGCTCACGACCGCGTCGGCCAGCTCGGTCAGCCCCAACAGGGCCAGGTCGTGGTCCAGTTGGAGCGTGGCGTTCGTGACGAGCACCAGGGGGACGTGGGTCCGGGCCCGGCGCAGCAGCGACACCACCTCCTCGTCGGCCCGGAACGGCGCGTCCGCGAGGGCCCGGCCCAGTTCGCGGGCCCGGGCCGCGCCCACCCGCTCCGTGAGCTCCGCGGTGATGGACTCCACCCAGGCGTCCGGGGTGATGAGGCCCAGGAGCAGCGGGAGGTCGATCTCGGGTGCGTAGGCGATGTCCGTCGTGGTGCCCTCCGGCAGCCCGGCGGCCCGCTCCAGGGTGGCGAGCGGGGCGGTGTCGTAGAAGCGGACGACGTTGTCGAGGTCGCAGAGCACGGCGTCGAAGGCGCGGCCGGCGGGGGCGGGCGGGAGGGCGGGGGAGACGGTCGGGGCGCGGTCGTCGCCCGGGGCGTATCGCGTGCTCATGGCTGGTCTCCTACGGGCCTTCGATGCGGCCTTCGGCGCGTGATGCGGTGGTGTGCGCTGTGGTGCGTGTGGTCGGCCATGAACGGCCGCCGGACCGTTCATGGCCGACCACGACCGCCCCTTCGGGGCGGCCTGCGGGGCGGCACGCGTCACCGTGTGTCCCACACTTGGCGGTGGGTCAGCCCGCATAGACCGTAGGGTCGGCCGGTCGTGCTGTCAGGGGCCCACGGGCCCACGGCCGGGCCCAACGCGCAGCCCCGTTCGCCGCGTTGTGCGCACGGCCGCCCCGCCGGTGCGGAAGAAGAAGGCACGGGCGCGCCCTCCGCGCCTCGGTTCCCCTCCGCGGGCGGAAACCTGAGAAGCCGGAGCGACTTCGTCCGAGCCGTCTCGGCCCGGAACCGCCACCCGAGTACGACTTTGCCGACCGGACCTCAACTCCTGACGGCCTCTGCGACCTGCAGGGCGGCCTGGGCGGGCGTGAGGTGCGTGGTGTCGACCACTTCGGCCTCGCCGTGCAGCCATGTGCGGGCCGCCTCGGCGTAGGGCTCCAGGTACTTGAGACGGAACGGGGAGGGGCCGAGCACGGTGTCCCCCTCGATGCGCCCGCGGAGGGTCTCCTGGTCGGCGTGGAGAACGAAGTGCCGTACCGGGATCGCGTGTTCGGCGAGTCCCGCGCTGATCTCCCGCCAGTACTGCTCGACCAGGACGGTCATGGGCATCACCAGGGTGCCGCCGGTGTAGTCGAGTACGCGCCGGGAGGTCTCCACCACGAGCGGCCGCCACGGCGGCCAATCCTGGAAGTTGCCCGTCCAGGGCAGCCCCGGCGTGATGTCCATGAGTGTCTCGCCGACCTTCTCGGCGTCGAACACCCGCGAATCCGGGATCAGCTGCTGCACGAGCGCACTCGTTGTCGTCTTGCCTGCGCCATGGGTGCCGTTGAGCCATACGATCATGGCAGCCCACGCTAGAGCAGTGCGGGCCGAGGGGACGGGCGCGGCAGGAATCCGGTGCGGCTTCGGCGCTTCTCGGGGTGGCGTCGACCCACCAAGATCAGGTGGCGCCTGTCATCCAGGTCAGGCCTTCGGAAGGTCGGCGTCCGGAAGTCGCAGGTGCCTACTTCCGGGTGGCGCGCGACACTTTTGCAAGCATGTGCTTGCAAAAGTTAGCAAGGGTGTTGCACTATCGAGTCATGGCATCACTCAACGTCGGCAATCTCGGTGAGTACCTGCGGGAGCAGCGCCGTGCAGCGCAGCTCTCGCTGCGGCAGCTCGCCGATGCCACCGGGGTGTCGAACCCGTATCTCAGCCAGATCGAGCGCGGCCTGCGCAAGCCCAGTGCGGATGTGCTCCAGCAGGTCGCCAAGGCGCTGCGGATCTCGGCCGAGACCCTGTACGTACGTGCGGGGATCCTCGAGGAGCGGGAGCGGGAGGAGCTGGAGACGCGGGCGGTCATCCTGGCCGATCCGTCGATCAACGAGCGGCAGAAGAACGTTCTGCTGCAGATCTACGACTCCTTCCGCCGCGAGAACGGATTCGCCCCCGGTCCCGACGCGGATGTGAACGCGGACGCCGACGCGGGCGGCGATGCCGTGCCCCGTAGCGGCGACGACGCCGGTACGAGCGTCACCAAAGACCAAGACCCTCACAGCTAGCAGCTGGTTCTGATGATCCGGGAGGACCACAGTCATGGCCATCACCGATGACCTGCGCAAGACCCTCACCGACCCCACCCCCCTCTACTTCGCCGCCGGTACGGCCGACCTGGCCGTGCAGCAGGCGCGCAAGGTCCCGGCGCTGATCGAGCAGCTGCGGGCCGAGGCGCCCGAGCGGATCGACGCCGTGCGCAACACCGACCCCAAGGCCGTGCAGGAGAAGGTGACCACGCAGGCCAAGGAGGCCCAGGCCACCGTGCAGGCGAAGGTCACCGAGGTGTTCGGTTCGTTCGACGCCGCCGACCTGAAGAAGCTGGGCGAGAGCGCTCAGGACCTGGCGCTCCGCAGTGTGGGCGTGGCCGCGGAGTACGCGATCAAGGCCCGGGAGACGTACGAGAAGGTCGCCGAGCACGGCGAGCAGACCGTACGGACCTGGCGCGGCGAGACGGCCGACGAGATCATCGAGATCGCCGCCGTCGTCGAGGCCGAGCCGAAGACCGGCGCCAAGGCCGCGCCCAAGGGTGCGACGAAGAGCGCTCCCGCGGCCGGCGGCTCCGTGAAGCCCGCCGCCCCGGCCAAGCCGGCCGCCAAGCCCGCCGCGACGAAGACCGCGCCCGCCGAGGCCAGGCCCGCCGCGCCGGTGAAGTCCGCCGAGGCCAAGGCCGCGCCGGCCAAGAAGACGCCCGCGCCGCGCAAGCCCGCGGCCAGGAAGACCCCGCCGGCCGACGGCAAGTGATCCTCGCGGCCCTCACGGCCCTTATGGGTTTCACGGGTCCTTCCGGGGCGCGGTACGCGTGACCGGGGCGCGGGGCGGGCACCTTTACGGGTGGCCGGCTCGTTGTCCCGGTACCTTGGCCCTCTCGGCCGAAGGGCGCTCATCCACTCACTAGGCGGTACACACCATGTTGCTCTCAGGATTCGGCACGATTCTCCAGCTGCTCTATCTGGCGATGCTGGTGCTGGCCGTGGTCGCGTTCGTCTTCGCGGCGACCGCCCGTGAGGACGCCTACCGTGCCGCAGACAAGAAGAAGAAGTCATTCTGGCTGGTGATCCTCGGCGTCGCCGTCGCCGTGAACCTGCTGATCCCGATGCTCTTCCTGCAGCTCGCGGGCGTCGTCGCGTCGATCGTGTTCATGGTCGACGTGCGCCCCGCGCTCAAGGAGGTCTCGGGCGGCGGCGGTGGTGGTGGCCGCAGGGGCGGCTCCAGCAGCGACGGCCCGTACGGTCCCTACAACGGCGGGCGCTGAGCCCCCGCCGCCCTCGCGGGCGGGGACGGCGGCCGGTCGACGGACGCGGGGTGGGAGCGCGGTGCGCTGCCGCCCCATCGTCGTATCCGCTCCGGATCGCGGCCCAGCAGCAGGACCGCCACGTCGTCGGTCAGCTCGCCGCCGTTCAGCTCCCGCACCTCGGCGACCGCCGCCTCCAGCAGCTCCTCGCCCGCCAGGCCCTGCTCCAGCCGGCTGTTGACCATCGCGACCATGCCGTCCTGGCCGAGCCGCTCGCTGCCACCGGTCCCCACGCGCCCCTCGATGAGCCCGTCGGTGTACATCATCAGGCTCCACGCGCCGCCCAGCTCCACCTGACGGCGCGGCCAGCGGGCCCGCGGCAGCAGCCCCAGAGCCGGGCCGCCGTCCTCGTACGGGAGCAGCCGGGCCGGCCGGCCGTGGCGGGCGAGCAGCGGCGCCGGGTGTCCGGCCAGGCAGAGTCCGGCCCGTCGCCCGTCGGACGCGATGTCGACGGTGCAGAGCGTCGCGAAGATCTCCTCGCTCTGCCGTTCGTGCTCCAGCACCTGCTGGAGCGTGGAGAGCAGCTCGTCCCCGCACAGCCCGGCCAGGGTCAGCGCCCGCCACGCGATCCGCAGCTCGACGCCGAGCGCCGCCTCGTCCGGGCCGTGTCCGCAGACGTCGCCGATCATCGCGTGCACCGTGCCGTCCGGGGTGCGGACGACGTCGTAGAAGTCGCCGCCGAGAAGGGCGCGGCTGCGGCCGGGGCGGTAGCGGGCGGCGAAGCTCAGGCCGGAGCCGTCCAGCAGCGGGGTGGGGAGCAGGCCGCGCTCCAGGCGGGCGTTCTCCTGGGCGCGCAGCCGGGACTCGGTCAGCTGGTGCTGGGCGATGTCGGCGCGCTTGCGCTCCACGGCGTACCGGATGGCGCGGCTCAGGACGCGCGCGTCCAGCTCGCCCCGGAAGAGGTAGTCCTGCGCCCCGACGCGTACCGCCTCGGCCGCCAGCTCCGTGTCGTCCTGCGCGGTCAGCGCGAGGACCGCGTGCAGCGGAGCGATGCGGAGTACGTGGGTGAGGGCCGCCAGCTCGTCGGCCCGCTCGGAGGCGGGCTCGGCCCGCTCGGCGACCGGCTCGGCCCCGGAGCCGGTGACCGGCAGCGCGAGGTCCAGCAGGATGCAGTCGACGTCGTCGGTGAGCAGCCGCGCGGCCTCGGTGAGGTTGCGGGCGGTACGGACACGGACCCGGGTCCCGGCCGCTGCCGAGAGCTCGGGAACGGTGATGGTGGTGCCCGCCGGGTCGTCCTCGATCACCAGCAGAGTGAGGCCGCCGTGCGAGGTGTCCGCAGGGGGAACGGATCGCTGCTGCGGTACGGGTACGGGCATCGGTTCGCGGTTCCTTCCCTCCCCCCGAGGGTGCGGCGGTCCGACGATCGACGATCCGCCAGTCGGGGACGATAGCGGTACGCGGTGGGGGAACGGAATGGCGCATGGGGACCGGCCCCTGTCATATGCGGCGTCATAAGCCGCGTCCCGACACGGATCCGGCGCGCTGGGCCGCCGTACGGGCGGGGAAACGCCCATGACGAACATCACGCCCCCACCGACGGCGACGTGGCCCCGCTCACGTGGCCCGGGCCTTGCGCGTCCGGCCCGGCCTCATGCGTTCGACCCGGCCTTGCGCGTCCGGCCCGGTCCTACTTGTCCGGGCGGACCACGCCGAGGATCTTCATCGAGCCCGCGCCCGCCAGCGTGACATCGCGGCCGGGGCGCGGGGCGTGGACGATCGCGCCGTCGCCGACGTACATCCCGACATGGCTGGCGTCGGCGTGGTAGATGATCAGGTCGCCGGGGCGCATGTCCTGGATGTCGATACGCGGCAGCAGCCGCCACTGCTCCTGCGAGGTGCGCGGGATCGGCCGCTTCGCCGCCAGCCAGGCCTGGGACGTCAGACCGGAGCAGTCGTACGAGGCCGGGCCCTCGGCTCCCCAGACGTACGGCTTGCCGATCTGGGCCGTCGCGAAGGCCACCGCCGCCGCTCCGCCCTCGCTCGCCTCGCCGCTGACGTCCCTGACCGCGCCGGAGGAGAGCCAGGCCGTCTGCGCCTTGTCAGCGGCGTCCCGCTCCAGCTGGCGGAGCCGGTCGCGCTCCTTCTCCTCCAGCTGCGACTCGAGCTTCTCCGCCGCCTTGATCTGGGCGTTGATCTTCTTCTTGGCCTTGGCCTGCTTGACCCGGTTCGTCTCCAGCTTCTCCCAGTTGGCGCTGGCGTCCTGGGTGTACGTCTCCAGGTCCTGCTGCGTCTGGTTGAGGTCGGTCAGGAGTGACTTGGAGGCCTGCTGGCTCTGGTGGACCTTGTTGATCCCGTCCAGGAAGAGCTTCGGGTCGTTGCTCAGGGCCAGTTGCGCGCCGGGCGGCAGGCCGCCGTTGCGGTACTGCTCGCGGGCCTGGGCCCCGGCCCGGTCCTTCAGTGCGGCGATGCGCGCCTGGCCGTCGACGATCGCCTTGGCCAGCTTCACGATCTCGCCGGACTGCTTCTTGGTCTGCTCCTCGGCGAGGTTGTACGCGTCCGTCGCCGCGCCCGCCTTCCGGTACAGCGTCTCGATCTGCTCGCGGACCTTTTCGAGGTCCGCGTTGGAGTAGCGGGGCGGCGAGCCGGCGGGGGAGGAGGACGGGGAGGGCGACGGGTCCGGAACCGGGGCGGCCATGGCCTGGCCCGTGGACGTGAGCAGGGCCAGCGCACAGACCAGCGTGATGGCGGCAGTGGCGCAGTGGCGTCGGTTCACGAGCTCCCCCTCCGGGTGGTTACAACGGGGCCGCCTCCGGACGAAGGCGGCAAAGGAAACGACTACGGTGAATACAGCAGAAGCGAGAAAAGCAACAGAAGCCGGGTACCGCATATCTGACTTACCGTCAGTAGCTTTTCGGCAGCGTCGCGATCGTGCCATGGCGTCCCGCAAAGCAACAGAGGCCGACGGCACCTGGCGCGTCACATGCCGCCCCTGGTGGGTCATTTCGTCACGATTCCCCCCGGCTCGCGCGGCGCTCCGCTCCGCACCCGTCCCCACTCACTGGGACGAATGATGTCCCCGCGGTGTTCCCGGAGCGGGGGAGTTCTGCCCTTCCGGGCAACTGTTCAGTGGCCCTCGGGCCGCAGGGCCTCCCACGGCACGGTGATCTCGCCCTGCCGCCACCGCCGTACCCCGTCCGTCACCGGCCAGTCGGCGGCCACCATCCGCACCGCCGCGATCCAGCGCTGCCGCGCGCCGAGCGAGGCGTACGGGGAGGCCGTCGCCCAGGCCCGGTCGAAGTCCCGCAGGAACGCGTGGACCGGCTCGCCCGGAACGTTGCGGTGGATCAGCGCCTTCGGCAGCCGTTCCGCGAGGTCCGAAGGGCGCTCCAGCGAGCCGAGCCGGGTCGCGAAGGTGACCGTGCGCGGCCCCTCCGGCCCCAGGGCCACCCACACGTGCCGGCGCCCGATCTCGTCGCAGGTCCCCTCCACCAGGAGGCCGCCCGGGGCGAGGCGGGAGCACAGCCGCGCCCAGACCTCGGCGACCTGGCCCTCGTCGTACTGGCGCAGCACGTTCGCCGCCCGGATGAGCAGCGGCCGGACGTCCAGCGGGACCTCGAAGCCGCCGTGCACGAAGGTGAGGCCCTCGCGGGCGTACGGCTGGGCGGCGGCGACCCGCTCCGGGTCGATCTCGATGCCCGCCACCACGGTGCGCGGCTCGGCGGTGCGCAGCCGGTCCAGCAGCTCGACGGCGGTCCAGGGGGCCGCCCCGTACCCGAGATCGACGGCCACGGGCGTTCCGGCGCGGCGCAGGGCGGGCCCGTGCGCATCGGCGATCCAGCGGTCCATGCGCCGCAGCCGGTTCGGGTTGGTGGTCCCGCGGGTGGCGGTACCGATGGGGCGCTGGCGCATGGGTCGAGCGTATGCGACGGGGCGGGGACGAGCGGATACCCCGACGCCCCGCCCGGGCCGCGACGCGCCGCCCGGCAACGTAATGATTTGGCAAAGCGGAAATGAAAGCCGCGATTCCGCTGTTCTCGCTCTTCGGAGGCCCTCAGTGTCCTCTCGCCAGCACGCCCCGAACGAGGAGGACCGACGAGGTGAGCCAGTACGTCTCCCGGCTCGGCTCCACCCGGACGGCCGCGCGCCTCAGGTTCCCCGGAGGCTTCACCGGGGCCTCCCGCAAGCCGCGCCGCATCGCGATGCTCTCCGTGCACACGTCCCCGCTCCACCAGCCCGGCACGGGCGACGCGGGCGGGATGAACGTCTACATCGTCGAACTGGCCAAGCGCCTCGCCGCGATCAACATCGAGGTCGAGATCTTCACCCGGGCCACCACCGGCTCGCTGGCCCCCTCGGTCGAATTGGCCCCCGGAGTCCTGGTCCGGCACGTCGACGCCGGGCCGTACGAGGGCCTCGCCAAGGAGGACCTGCCCGCCCAGCTCTGCGCGTTCACGCACGGCGTGATGCAGGCCTGGGCCGGTCAGCGCCCCGGCTACTACGACCTCGTGCACTCCCACTACTGGCTCTCCGGCCAGGTCGGCTGGCTCGCCGCGCAGCGCTGGGGCGTCCCGCTCGTGCACGCCATGCACACCATGGCCAAGGTCAAGAACGCCGCGCTCGCCGATGGCGACACCCCCGAGCCGGCCGCCCGGGTCATCGGTGAGACCCAGATCGTGAACGCCTCCGACCGGCTGATCGCCAACACCGCCGAGGAGGCCGCCGAACTCGTCCGCTTCTACGACGCGGACCCCGCCGCGGTCGCCGTGGTGCACCCCGGCGTCAACCTGGACCGCTTCCGCCCCTCCGACGGCCGCGCCGCCGCGCGGGCCCGGCTCGGCCTGCCGCAGGACGCGCTGATCCCGCTCTTCGCGGGCCGCATCCAGCCCCTGAAGGCCCCGGACGTGCTGCTGCGCGCGGTGGCCGTGCTCCTGGACCGGGACCCGTCGCTGCGGTCCCGCATCGTCGTGCCGGTGGTCGGCGGCCCGAGCGGCAGCGGCCTGGCCAAGCCCGAGGGCCTGCAGAAACTGGCCGCCCGGCTCGGCATCGCCGACGTCGTACGGTTCCACCCGCCGGTGGGCCAGGACCAGCTCGCGGACTGGTTCCGGGCCGCGTCGGTGCTGGTCATGCCGTCGTACAGCGAGTCCTTCGGCCTGGTCGCCATCGAGGCCCAGGCGGCCGGCACCCCGGTCGTCGCGGCAGCCGTGGGCGGGCTGCCGGTGGCGGTGCGCGACGGGGTCAGTGGCTTCCTGGTGCCCGGACACGAGCCGGAGGCGTACGCCCGCGCGCTCGGGCGGTTCGCGGACGCGCCGGAGCTGGTCGAGCGGATGGGGGCGGCCGCCGCGGCCCACGCCCAGTCCTTCGGCTGGGACACGGCCGCGTCGGCGACCGCCGACGTGTACACGGCCGCGCTCTGCGACCACCGGCGCCGGGCCCGTACGCACCACGGCTGAGGCCCGTGCCCACCCACGGCTGAGGCCCGTACGCACCACGGCTGGACCCGTACGCACCACGGCTGAGCCCGTGCGGTGCGTCCCGGTGCTCCTGTCGTACGCTCACTGCATGGCTGACGTACCGGACGAAACCGCAGCGGCCCAGGTCATCGAGGCGACGCTGAACGACGCCGGGCTCGTATGGGAGAGCCCGGAGCGCGGCAACTACGTCGTGACGCTGCCCGGCACCCGCAAGCTGTCGACGACCTGTTCGCTGATCGTCGGCAGACACTCGCTCTCCCTCAACGCGTTCGTCGTCCGCCACCCCGACGAGAACGACGCCGAGGTGCACCGCTGGCTGCTGGAACGCAACCTCCGCCTGTTCGGGGTGGGTTACGCGATCGACTCGCTCGGCGACGTGTATCTGGTCGGCAAGCTGCCGCTGTCGGTGGTCACCGCCGAGGAGCTGGACCGGCTGCTCGGCGTGGTGCTCGAAGCGGCCGACGGGGCGTTCAACACCCTCCTGGAGCTCGGTTTCGCGAGCTCGATCCGCAAGGAGTACGCGTGGCGGGTGTCGCGCGGCGAGTCCACGCGGAACCTGGACGCGTTCAGCCACCTGACCCGGCGTCCGTCCGAGTCCGGCAGCTGACGACACTACGAGGCGCAGCGCGGCGTGCGGTGAACGCGTCCGTCAGCTGACCGTCAGCCGCCCTGCCGGACCCTGTCCAGGGCATCGACGAGGTGGGGCGCGACCGACTCCCAGGTCGCTTCGGCGGCTTCGGGCCCGACACCGCGGGGCACGGTCTCGACGAGCATGATGAGGTAGAGGTAGCTCCGGTAGAGGGCCAGCCGGGTCCGCAGCGAGTCCGTGAACTCCACCGCTCCGCCGGTGGAGCGCGCGTAGCCGTCGAGGAAGTCCCGGTCCTGCTCGATGTCCCCGAAGAGCGCCGGCGAGACGAAGTCGGCCACCGGGTCGCCCCAGAACATCCGCTCCCCGTCGATGATCCCGCCGATGGTGCGCGCGCCGGGCTCCCCGGCGACCAGCAGGTTCCCCGGCCACAGATCGAAGTGCACGAGGGCGGGCCGGGCGACCTCGTCCAGGAGGCGGGCCGCGCCCGCCAGGACCGTACGGATATGGCCGACGGGGTACGGCAGCCGGGCCCGGTAGGCATCGGCGTCGGCGAGCACGGCCTCGGTCATCGCCGTGAACGCGGTACGCCAGGTGGGGGAGAGCGGCCCGAACGGCTCGGCGGGGTAGCCGAATCCGGAGCCGGGTCCGGCGGGCGCGGTCACGGCGTGCAGAAGTCCGACGAGCCGGCCGAGTTCGGCGCGCAGCCGGGGCTCGTCGCCGGCGTCCGCCGTGAGGCCGGCCTCGTGCCAGGGGCGGCCGGGGCGGGCGGTCATGACCAGGTACGCGCCGGTGGGCGAGGCCGGATCCGCTTCGCTGCGGACGACACGAGGGATCACCGGACCTCCCGCCCGCGCGGCGGCGGTGTAGAAGGTGACCTCGTTGACGAGGAGGTCGCGTTCGTACCGCAGGGCGGCGGTGTGCGGCGGGGGCGTCTTGACCACCCAGTCGCGGCCGTCGGTGAGCGTGACGCGGGTGACGGTGTTGTACGTGCCGCCGGTGAGGGTGACGCGCGAGGCGATGTCGCGTTCGCCGGCCCCGAGGGCGGCGAGAACGCGGGCGAGAGGTGTGACGGGGGCCTGCTCGGACACGCGGGTGACGCCCTTTCGGCTGCGGCGGCGGTACCGCACGACGGGGTGGACGGAGCCTGCGGGGGTCGCGCACGGGAGGGTTGTACGGCGATTCCGCACGGTGCGTTCACAGGATGATCACAGCAGAATCACGATCATGGGAGGGGCCCACTGGACCGATCATCGCGCACAGGTTCGATCGTAAAGTGTGGTCACTGCGACGGCCCGTCCCAGACGGCGTCGAAGTGCCGTGCGAGGGAGGGCGGTTGCTTCCGAACCGGAGATTGCAGGAAGTAGAACCATGCGCACCACTGCCGTACGCCGTACCGCCCTCGCCGCCTCCGCGGCCGCTCTCACCCTGCTGGTCACCGCCTGCGGCGGCTCGTCGGACGCCGACGCCAAGGACGGGAAGAACGACAAGGGCACCGCGGGCGGTAGCAGCTCGGCTCCGAAGACCCCGGCCAAGGCGCTCACCGCGGCCGAGCTGGAGAAGGCCACGCTCGCCCAGGGCGACGTGAAGGACCGCAAGGTCACCAAGGCCGGCCCGGCCGACGAGGTCCCGGCCGACGGCGTCACCGTCGACAAGAAGGAGTGCCTGCCGGTCGCCCACGCCATGTACGGCGTGGCGCAGGAGGGTTCGGTGGCCACCACGAAGCGCAAGGTCATCGACGAGCCGAAGAAGACCGACGGCAAGAAGTCTCTGGAGGACCTGGCGGACGGCGAGGCCGAGGACGCGCTCAAGGACGCCTTCAACCTGACGTCCACGTCCGTCGCGCTGACCTCGTACGAGGGGACGGCGGGCCCGGACGCGTTCGCCGCGCTGAAGAAGGCCGCCGCGGACTGCGCGGGCGGCTTCACCGCCACCGTCGCCGGTACGCCGACGAAGATCGCCTCGGTCGCCGAGGAGAAGGTCACCGGCGGTGACGAGTCCGCGGCGTGGACGGTCACCTCCGAGGACGACGGCGACCAGGCCCCGTTCAAGCTGGTGGCGCTCCGCAAGGAAGGCACCGTGGCGACGTTCTTCGCCTTCAACCTGGCGGCGGCGGGCGGCGACGTGAAGTTCGAGGTGCCGGCCGAGGTCGTGGCGGCGCAGGACGAGAAGCTCGCCTGACGGACCTGCGCCGTGCCTCTGCCTGGTGGGGTCAGGGCAGGGGCACGAGGCGCACGACGGTGACGGTCAGGACGGACCGGGAGACGTAGTAGAGGACGATGGCCCCGGAGACGGTCGCCTCGCGCCGGTCCCGTTCGCTCTTGACGGCGGAGGAGGCGTGGCCGTACGGCTCCTCGCCGAGGGTGCGGGCCATCTCGTTCCGGAAGGACTCGCCGCCGCGCATCTTGGCCAGGGTGTCGTCGGCGGGCGGTGCGTAGGAGATGCGGAAGCTCAAGCGACGCTCCGCCTCTCCGCCTCGTCCTGCGCCAGCCGGTCCAGGATCTTCTCGGCCTCGGGATCGGGCACGGCCTCCAGCATCCAGTGCCGCATGACGGCCTGGATCTCGTGCACCCCGGCCTCGTTGATCGCGAGATCGAACTCCTCGCGTCTCTCCTCGGGCAGCGCCGCGCGGATGTCCGGGATGCTGTTGGGCACGTCGACCTCGGCACCGCCGACGAAGGTCTTCAGAGACTCACCCATGATCGCTCTCCTCGATCTCCTCGCCCCGGAAGCAGACGGACGGCATGGGCCCACCGTAGTGCGTACGAGGGGCGTTTCGGCCCGTCCGGCGGGGTCACGGATCGGGCACGGATCAGGGCGTGCCGCAGGCACGCCACGCCTCGACCCACGCTGTCCGGCAGCGACCGCGACACGGACCGCCACCGGGACCTCAGTCCCGCCCGAGCCTCTCCGCGACCCGGTCGCGCAGGATCGCGTACTCCTCCTGGAGCCGCCGCCACTCGCTCACGGGCGGCCGCACCATGACATCACCGCCGACTACGACCTCCTCGGGCCCGAACTGCTCCCGCGTCAGATCGACCTCCACACCCATGCCCAGGCGGTTCCACCAGTGGAAGTCGGTACGCACCCCGTCGACATGCACCTCGCCCCGGATCAACTCCCCGCCGAGCAGGTCGTTGACCACCATGGCGGTCACGCCGCACTGATCCCGCGCCGGATTGTCCGGACGCCAGCGGTCCCGGAACTCCGGGGTGCAGGTCTCGGCGCTCCAACTGTCGCGGAGGGCCTGTTCGATGTCGGAGAGCAGGTAGGTCGCCATGACGGCCATGGTGGCAGGGGGCACTGACAACGCCACGGCTGCCCGGCCGGGCCGGTACCGCAGGCTTGCCGGGGCGGCGTCGGTGACGTTCGCCGCGGCGACGGCGACCGGCCTCCACACCTGGCAGTGAGAGCGCCGGGCCAGGCCGTATCAGCTGCCGCCCGCGACAGCGGCAGCGCGCCGTCTCCGGCGCCGCCCGACCAGCTGGATGCCGAGCCGCACCAAGGCGAAGGCGGCGCAGGCCCCCGCCAGCACCCTGACGTAGGAATCGCTTCCGGAACTCGCCGCTGCCCAGAACGCCACGACCCCGATGAACGCCATATACCCGGGTGTGTCCAGGTACGACTTCCTCTTGGCCACGACCCGCCCACCCCAGCCTTGTCGTCCGCGCCCGCCCTGCCCCGTGGTCCCACTCGATCCACGCAGGCCGGGGGCGGCAGCCGCCCACCCGCGCAGAGGAGTTGACCGCGGGAAACCGCGTCGACACGGGCCCCCGGCGCCCGGGCAGAGTGGTCGCCCGTGACGAGCAGCGAACTGTGGACCCGGGCGACCGCCGACCGCTACGACGCCGAGGAGGCCGAGAACTCCTCGGCCGCCGTCCTCGAACCCACCCTCTGCTTCCTCGCCGAACTGGCCGGAGACGGCCGCGCCCTGGAGTTCGCCATCGGGACCGGGCGCGTGGGCGTGCCGCTCCGGGAGCGCGGCGTGCCGGTGGTGGGCATCGAACTGTCCGAGCCCATGGCGGCGGTGCTCCGGCGCAAGGTCGACGAGGCCACCCTCCCGGTGGTCATCGGGGACATGGCCACCACCGTCGTCCCCGGCGAGTTCACCCTGGTCTACCTCGTCTACAACACCATCTCGAACCTGCTCACCCAGGACGAGCAGGCCGAGTGCTTCCGCAACGCGGCCCGGCACCTCGCGCCCGGCGGCCGGTTCGTCATCGAACTCGAAGTACCGCCGCTGCGGTTCCTGCCGCCCGGCCAGGTCGCGGTGCCGTTCGACGTATCCGAGCGGCACCTCGGCTTCGACACCTTCGACCTGGTCGGGCAGATCCTCGTCTCGCACCACTTCACCCGCGACGGCGAGGACGGCAGCTACCGCCGGGGCGCCTCCCGGCACCGGTACGCCTGGCCGGCGGAGCTGGACCTGATGGCCCGCATCGCCGGCCTGGAGCGGGAACGGCGCGTGGCGGACTGGGACTGAGCGCCGTTCACCGAGTACTCCGGCAAACACATCTCCGTCTGGCGCAAGCCCGTCTGAGCCGCACTGGCCCGGAGCACCGACGAGCCCCCTGCCTCGCGGTCCGCGAAACAGGGGGCTCGGTGTGGAGAAGAGGTGGGCTACTTCTTCTTGCCCTGGTTCTTCACGGCCTCGATGGCGGCCTTCGCCGCGTCCGGGTCGAGGTACGTGCCGCCAGGCTTCAGCGGCTTGAAGTCGGCGTCCAGCTCGTAGGAGAGCGGGATGCCGGTCGGGATGTTGAGGCCCGAGATCTCCTCGTCCGAGATGCCGTCCAGGTGCTTCACCAGGCCGCGCAGACTGTTGCCGTGGGCGGCGACCAGGACCGTGCGGCCCGTGAGGAGGTCCGGGACGATGCTGTCGAACCAGTACGGGAGCATCCGGACGACGACGTCCTTCAGGCACTCCGTGGCCGGGCGCAGCTCCGGGGGGAGGGTCGCGTAGCGCGGGTCGTCGAACTGGGAGTACTCGGCGTCGCGGTCCAGGGGCGGCGGCGGGGTGTCGTACGAGCGGCGCCACAGCATGAACTGCTCCTCGCCGAACTCGGCGAGCGTCTGCGCCTTGTCCTTGCCCTGGAGCGCGCCGTAGTGGCGCTCGTTCAGGCGCCAGGAGCGGCGGACCGGGATCCAGAGGCGGTCGGCGGACTCCAGGGCCAGCTGGGCGGTCCGGATCGCGCGGCGCTGGAGGGAGGTGTGCAGGACGTCGGGGAGCAGACCGGCGTCCTTGAGCAGCTCACCGCCGCGGACTGCTTCCTTCTCGCCCTTTTCGGTGAGGTTGACGTCCACCCAACCGGTGAACAGGTTCTTCGCGTTCCATTCGCTCTCGCCGTGGCGGAGGAGGATCAGCTTGTACGGTGCGTCGGCCATGAGTCCGAGCGTAATCGAACCCGTGCGGCCTCCGCGCGCCCGCCCGCAACGCGGACAGGGCCCGGCCGGGGAGGGCCCGACGGCCGGACGATTGACGGTGGGCGTCAATCCGGTGGCGGGCGGGGAGCCGGGCTTCGTAATGTCTCGATGGCCGCCGGGAGTGTTACCCGAGGCCCTCGTTCCGTACGTCCCGTGGGGGGAATCCTTATGTCCGTCGCCGGTCTGCGCAGAGCCGCCCGGGAGACCGTCTCGGGGATGCCCCGCGAGTTCTGGTGGCTGTGGACCAGCACCCTGGTCAACCGCCTCGGGGCGTTCGTCGCGACCTTCATGGCCCTGTATCTGACCCTGGACCGGGGCTACTCCGCCTCGTACGCCGGGCTCGTCGCCGCCCTCCACGGGCTCGGCGGGGTCATCTCCTCGCTCGGTGCGGGCGTGATGACCGACCGGCTCGGGCGGCGGCCCACCATGCTGATCGCCCAGGTCTCCACCGCGGTGTCGGTGGCGGTGCTCGGGTTCATGGTGCATCCCTTCGCCATCGCCGCGGTGGCGTTCTTCGTCGGCATGGCGAGCAACGCCTCCCGCCCCGCCGTCCAGGCGATGATGGCCGACATCGTGCCCCCGAAGGACCGGGTCCGGGCCTTCTCGCTCAACTACTGGGCCATCAACCTCGGCTTCGCGATCTCCTCCGCCGGGGCCGGGTTCATCGCCGAGTACAGCTACCTCGCCGGTTTCATCGGCGAGGCCCTGATGACGCTCGTGTGCGCCGTCGTCGTGTTCGTGAAGGTCCCGGAGTCACGGCCCGCGGAAGCGGTCGTGAAGAGCGCCGGCGGCAAGCGGCCCAAGGACGAGGTGCGGCTGACCACCGTGCTGCGCGACGGGCGCTACATGGGTGTCGTGGGGCTGTCGTTCCTGGTGTCGCTGATCTTCCAGCAGGGGTACGTGGGGCTGCCGGTGGCGATGGGTACGGACGGGCTCTCCAGCTCCGACTTCGGCACCGCCATCGCCGTCAACGGTGTGCTGATCGTGGTCCTGCAGATCCCCGTCACCCGCTTCATCCAGCACCGCGATCCGCGCCGGCTGCTGATCATCTCCTCGCTGCTCGCCGGGTACGGCTTCGGGCTGACGGCCTTCGCCGGGTCGGTCGCGGCGTACGCCCTGACGGTGTGCGTCTGGACGCTGGCCGAGATCGTGAACGCGCCCACCCAGACGGGTCTGGTCGTGCAGTTGTCGCCCGCCGAGGGCCGGGGCCGCTACCAGGGCGTGTACACGATGTCGTGGTCGGTGGCCGCGCTCGTCGCGCCGCTGATGTCCGGCTTCGTCATCGACCACTACGGCGCCACCTGGCTCTGGACCGCCTGCGCCGTGATCGGCACGGTCGCCGGCCTCGGCTACTGGCTGCTGATGCGCAACCTGCCGCGCGAGGAGCACGACGTTGCGGACGCCCTGCCCGAGCCCGCACCCGTCCCGGCCGAGGCCCGGCCGGACCAGGCCGAGCCGGAGCCCGCACCCGCGCCGTCGGCGGAGCGGGCCGTCTGACCGGCGGCCCGTCGAGCGGACGCCGCCCGCCCGGAATCCGGACGCGGGCAGCGCCTTGCCCCGGGCCTCCTCCGGGCAGCGCTTCGCCCCGGGCCCGGGACCCGGAACCTGAACGCGGAACGGCGCCCGCCCGGAGGAAGAACCGGGCGGGCGCCGTCCGTTGCGTACGCGGTGCGAGTCGGCCGGATCAGCCGCCGCACTGGCACGGGGCACCGGACTGGCAGCCGCACCCGCAGCCCGAGCCGCAGCCGCAGGCGCCGAGCACGCCTCGGTGCACCACTTCGGTCGGGGTCTCCTGCTGGGGTTCGGTCATGGGGGAATCGGCCATGGTCCCTCCTCAGGGCGTACGGCTGGGGCGGCGGTCGGCATGGTGCACCGCCCCGCCCCATTGCACGCCCATCCCGGCAGGCGCATCAACGGCGCACGCGCGCAGGAACGTATGTGCGACCCGCGTACGCCAGTAGTGATGCCCATGGATACCGGGCTGGTGACGCTCCGGCACGGCGTCGCCGCACCGGAGCCGTACCGGAGCCCTGTCGGAGTCGTACCGTCGCCGTACCGCAGCCGCACCGTCGCCGTACCGCAGCGGCCGTTACGCGCCCTCGACCGGCGCCGCCGCCTGGATCTCGTCCGCGTGCTCACCCGTCACCAGGTAGACGACGCGCTTGGCGACCGACACCGCGTGGTCGGCGAAGCGCTCGTAGTAGCGGCCCAGCAGCGTCACGTCGACGGCCGTCTCGATGCCGTGCTTCCAGCGGTCGTCCATCAGGTGCTGGAACAGCGTGCGGTGCAGCAGGTCCATCTCGTCGTCGTCCTGCTCCAGCTGGAGCGCCAGATCGACGTCCTTGGTGATGATGACCTCCGCCGCCTTGGCCATCAGGCGCTGGGCGAGCTGGCCCATCTCCAGGATGGTGGCGTGGAGGTCGTGCGGGACCGCCGCCTGCGGGAAGCGCAGCCGGGCCAGCTTCGCCACGTGCTGGGCGAGGTCGCCCGAGCGCTCCAGGTCGGCGCTCATCCGCAGCGAGGTCACCACGATGCGCAGGTCGGTCGCCACCGGCTGCTGGCGGGCGAGGAGCGCGATGGCGCGGGCCTCCAGGTCGTGCTGGAGGTCGTCGACCTTCTGGTCGCCGGCGATCACGTTCTCGGCCAGCGTCAGGTCGGCGTCGAGCATGGACGTGGTCGCCCGCCCGATCGCCGAGCCGACCAGCCGGGCCATCTCGACCAGGCCTTCTCCGATCGAATCGAGTTCCTCGTGGTAAGCGTCGCGCATGGAAGTCCCTCTCCAGTTCCAAACTGAGGCCGGGGTCTCGGACCGACCCCCACGGTTACACGGTGGGGGCACAACGCGTCGGGATCCGACCCCCTAAGTGAACCGGCTCCATCCCCTCGGTGAACTCTGGGCGACGAGTGTTCGAGAAGGCACTCGGACGGCTGGGAGGGAGTCGGCGCACCCGCATAACCTTGAAGCATGGACGTGAACGCGGCGGTCGCCGCAGCTGCAGCGATCGCCGGTCTCTGTACCGGTGTGATCGCCATGCTGGCGTTCCGCTGGAGCGAGCGCGACCTGAAACGGCCCACGCGTACGTCCCTGCGGCCCGACAGCAACGCGGCCCTGCCCCCCGGAGTGGACACCGTCCTCTCCGTTCTCAGCTCCTCCGCCGTCGTCCTCGACGAGAGCGACAGCGTGGTCAAGGCCAGCTCCGCGGCGTACGCCCTGGGTCTGGTCAGGGGCGGCCGGCTGGCCGTCGAGCCCATGCTCAACATGGCCAGGGACACCCGGCGGGACGGGGAGATACGACAGGGCGAGCTGGACCTGCCCCGGCGCGGCACCGGCCGGGGGGACACCCTCGCCGTCTCCGCCCGGGTCGCCCCGCTGGGCTCGCGACTGGTGCTGCTGCTGGTGGAGGACCTCACCGAGGCCCGCCGGATAGAAGCGGTACGGCGCGACTTCGTCGCCAACGTCAGCCATGAGCTCAAGACGCCGACCGGGGCGCTCTCCCTGCTCTCCGAGGCGGTCATGGACGCCTCCGACGACCCGGAGGCGGTGGAGCGGTTCGCCGGGCGGATGCAGATCGAGGCGACCCGGCTGACCAACCTCGTCCAGGAGCTCATCGACCTCTCCCGGGTGCAGAACGACGACCCGCTGGAGGACGCCGAGCCGGTCAAGGTGGAGACGCTGGTGGCCGAGGCGATCGACCGCTGCCGCCAGCAGGCCGGCTCGAAGCAGATCACCATGGCCTCCGCGGGCACCGAGGACCTCACGGTCTGGGGCAACCGCGGCCAGCTCGTCGGCGCGCTCGGCAACCTCGTCGAGAACGCCGTCAACTACAGCCCCGCCCACACCCGCGTCGGCATCGCCGCACGCCGGATGGCATCGCCCGGCGGGGACCTCATCGAGATAGCCGTCACCGACCAGGGGATCGGCATCTCCGAGAAGGACCGCGAACGGGTCTTCGAGCGGTTCTACCGCGTCGACCCGGCCCGCTCACGGGCCACCGGTGGCACCGGTCTCGGCCTCGCCATCGTCAAGCACGTGGCCGCCTCGCACGGCGGGGAGGTCACCGTCTGGAGCTCCGAAGGACAGGGCTCCACCTTCACCCTCCGGCTGCCCGAATCGGGCGCCACGAGGGAGCGCACCACCGGCGGACCGCTTATCGTCAACGGCGACGACGAGGGGCCGTACGAGACCGACACCTTTGACCCCTTCCCTGCCCCGGAGGCTCTTCCGTGACCCGAGTGCTTGTCGTCGAGGATGAGGAATCCTTCAGCGACGCCCTGTCCTACATGCTGCGCAAGGAAGGTTTCGAGGTCGCCATCGCGGCGACCGGCCCCGACGGGCTGGACGAGTTCGAGCGCAACGGCGCCGACCTGGTCCTGCTCGACCTGATGCTGCCCGGCCTGCCCGGCACCGAGGTGTGCCGCCAGCTCCGCAGCCGCTCCAACGTCCCGGTGATCATGGTCACCGCCAAGGACAGTGAGATCGACAAGGTCGTCGGGCTGGAAATAGGAGCCGACGACTACGTCACCAAGCCCTTCTCCTCCCGGGAGCTCGTCGCCCGCATCCGGGCCGTCCTGCGTCGCCGCGGGGAGCCGGAGGAGGTCACCCCGGCCGCCCTGGAGGCGGGACCGGTCCGGATGGACGTGGACCGGCACGTGGTCACCGTCTCCGGCGGCAAGGTCGACCTCCCGCTCAAGGAGTTCGACCTGCTGGAGATGCTGCTGCGCAACGCGGGCCGGGTGCTGACCCGGATGCAGCTCATCGACCGGGTCTGGGGCGCGGACTACGTCGGCGACACCAAGACCCTCGACGTCCACGTGAAGCGCCTGCGCGCCAAGATCGAGCCCGACCCGGGTGCGCCGCGCTACCTCGTCACCGTGCGGGGCCTGGGGTACAAGTTCGAGCCGTAAACCGCGAGGCCGCGTATGCCGAAGGGGCGCTTCCCGGCCGGGAAGCGCCCCTTCGGCGTGCGTGCTGTGTGCGGTGTGCCCGCGTTACGGGGCCGGAGCGCCCGCGTCAGTCGGCCGCGGGCACCGAGGCGGCGTCGCCCGCGCCCTGCGCAGCCGCGTCGCCCTGGGCGCCTTCGGTGCCGGAGCCGTTCGCCGGCGCACCGGACGTCTCGCCCGTGGTCGCGCCGGGGGTCTCCCCCTCGCCGGAGGCGTTGCCCGACGGGGTCGGGCTCGGCTTCGGCGCGGGCGCCTCCGCCTTGGGGCTGGGGCCGAAGTCCTTGAAGAAGCCCTCGGCGGGGAAGACGCTGGCGCCGAGGCCGACGTCGCCGGTCCGGCTGAGCTTGAAGACGACCTGCTGGACGTCACCGTTGCGCGCGGCCTCGCCACTGTTCTCGATCACGGCGGCGGCGTTGCCCTTGCCGCCGATGATGACCTGGCCGCCGGCCGGGACCACGATGGGCCCCTCGCCCTCGGCGGCCTGGAGCTTCACCTCGACGTCGCTGCCGGGCAGCGTGACCGCCTCCAGCACCTCGCGCTCGGTGCCGTCGTTGAACAGCGTCGCGGCGACGACGGCGGGGCCGTCCGCGCCGCCGTCGGGCTGCGTGATCACGTTGACGTTCTGGATCTTGATGTCGCCCACCGTGGTGGCCGGGTTGTCCGGCCTGACCTTGAGCGTCTCGGCGTTGTTGCCCGCCGCACAGGCGGACAGGGAGACGATCGAGAGCACGGTGGCGGTGGCGGCGAGGGCGCCGTGTCGAAGGCTGCGGCTCACGGCGGCGGCAACTCCTTGAACGATCGGATCTGCGGGCTTCGGACGTCGGGCGTCGGGCGGTGGTGTGAAGCCGCCCCAAGGGTGTGTCAGCGGCCTTAGGCTACCGAGCCGCCGTGCCCGCCCCGCACCCGACCCGCCCCTTGGAGGTGTCTCGTCGATCAGGGCCGGGCCCGCCCTTCCGCGGCAGGCCCGCCGAACGGTCCGCGAGGTGTTCCCGCAAGGTGTTCTACCGGCCGGTACGCCATGTGCCGTTCACATAATCCGTGTGATCAATTCTTCCGCCCGCGTCGTGGCTTCTTCTCCATTCCCCGCTTCGCGGCGGAAAAGTGCCGGGCGGCCCCTGGCTTGATCAATTTCATTGCGGCCCGGCAGTTACGCTCGTACGGGTGAGCGGTCATCGAACGGAGTATGGAATGATCGCCATCCGTAAACCGACAAAACGGGACTTTCGCCCTCTTCTGCAGGACTTCCGGGGCATGTGACGTGGGTGTTTCGCTCCGGGTGCGCAGTGGCTCCGACCTGCGAATACCGCCTTCCGGAAGCCTTCCGCAGCACGTCCGTGTCGCTGTTGTCAAGCCCCGAGATATGCCCTGACCTGCGAAAACGCCATTCAGGAGATGCGGTTCTCGTGTTACTCTGGATAGCCACGGAAGGGGTACCTGTCACATGACGTTCAAGGTTGGCGACACCGTGGTCTATCCCCATCACGGGGCCGCGCTGATCGAGGCTATCGAAACTCGCCAGATCAAAGGCGTGGACAAGACCTACTTGGTGCTCAAGGTCGCCCAGGGCGACTTGACGGTTCGTGTGCCGGCGGACAACGCGGAGTTCGTAGGCGTGCGCGACGTGGTCGGGCAGGACGGGCTGGACCGGGTCTTCGAGGTGCTGCGCGCACCGTATGCCGAAGAGCCGACGAACTGGTCCCGGCGCTACAAGGCAAATCTCGAAAAGCTCGCCTCCGGCGATGTCATCAAGGTCGCCGAAGTAGTGCGTGACCTGTGGCGTCGGGAGCGCGAGCGCGGTCTCTCCGCCGGAGAGAAGCGCATGCTCGCCAAGGCCCGCCAGATCCTGGTGAGCGAACTCGCTCTCGCGGAGAACACGAACGAGGACAAGGCCGAGGCCCTGCTCGACGAGGTCCTCGCGTCCTGAAACCGGATCGCACCGGTCGTATGAATGTGCCGCGGTGCCCGCTGACCAGCCGTTTCCACGCTGTGTCGTCGGGCGCTGCGGCATGTTCGGACCCAGAACCGCATGCTCGGACCCGGATCCGCAGGTCCGGATCCGGACCCACCAACTCCGACCCGCGTCCACATCCGGTGCCCGACTGCCGGTCACCCTCGTGCCCGCGGCGTGATCCGTGAATGCGGCGACCGTCGCTACGCGGCGGCCTCCGGTGGTGCTTGAGCGCCCGATGCGACCTGTGCTCGACCGGGTGTCACGGAAGGGGCCCGGTGCGAGTCAGGGCGTCACGCCCGGCTCGCTGGGCCCCTACCCATGTCGGTCGTGGAAACAAACCTGCCGAACCTTCGGACCTTCCCCCTCGGACCCTCTCGGACCTTCGGAGTGCAACCGATGTCATCGACGCCACCCCCGACCGACCGGCCGCGCCCTCCCCGTACCGCCGCGGTGATCCCCGCCGCCGGGCGGGGCGTGCGACTCGGGCCGGGCGCGCCCAAGGCCCTCCGGGTGCTCGGCGGGACGCCCATGCTGATCCACGCCATTCGCGCCATGGCCGCGTCCCGCGCCGTCTCCCTCGTCGTGGTCGTCGCCCCGCCGGACGGCGCGCCCGAGGTGAAGCACCTCCTCGACGAGCACGCGCTGCCCGAGCGCACCGACTATCTGGTCGTGCCGGGCGGTGAGACCCGCCAGGAGTCCGTGCGCCTGGGCCTCGACGCGCTGCCCGAGGACTTCTCCGTCGTCCTGGTCCACGACGCCGCCCGCCCCCTGGTGCCGGTCGACACGGTCGACGCGGTCGCCGCCGCCGTACGGGACGGTGCACCCGCCGTCGTCCCCGCGCTGCCCCTCGCGGACACCGTCAAGGAGGTCGAGCCGGCCGGGACGCCCGGCGAGCCGGAGCCGGTGCTCGCCACCCCCGTACGGGCCAGGCTGCGCGCGGTGCAGACGCCGCAGGGCTTCGACCGGGACACGCTGGTGCGGGCCCACGCCGAGGTCGCGCTCGACGGCGAGGGCGCCACGGACGACGCGGGCATGGTGGAGCGCCTCGGCGCGCCGGTGGTCGTCGTCCCCGGCCACGAGGAGGCGTTCAAGGTGACCCGGCCGCTCGACCTCGTACTGGCCGAAGCGGTACTCGCCCGCAGGAGGGCCAACGATGGCTTCTGAGCAGCATGCGGCCGGAACGCCCGCCGCACCCGTCATCCCGCTCGTCGGGATCGGCACCGACATCCACGCCTTCGAGGAGGGCCGCGAGCTGTGGTGCGCGGGCCTGAAGTGGGAGGGCGAGGGCCCCGGTCTCGCCGGTCACTCGGACGCCGACGTCGTCGCGCACGCCGCGTGCAACGCGCTCTTCTCCGCCGCCGGTCTCGGCGACCTGGGGCAGCACTTCGGCACCGGCCGCCCCGAGTGGTCCGGGGCCGCGGGCATCACACTGCTCACCGAAGCCGCCCGGATCGTCCGCGCCGGGGGCTTCGAGATCGGGAACGTCGCTGTCCAGGTCGTCGGTGCATCGCAAGGCGGAGGGGCATCCGCATACTGGATGTATGTGGATGTTCCGACAACGCGGCGAGGTGCCGTAGCTGTCGTCGTGCGCCCGCCGGGAATCGCGGGACAGCCCTAGCCGCACCGGCACCGGCGTTCACTCTTCCGGCGGGCCGCGGCGGGAAGGAAGCGGGGGCGCGCACGGTTACGAGGTAGAAGCATCGGACCGATCGCCCCGCAGGCACTCAGGAGGACGTACGCATGACCGCCGCACTCTCCGCCGAGCTCAAGAACCTGCTCGACACCCCCGTGTTCGTCAACATCGCCACCATCCAGCCCGACGGCAGCCCCCAGGTCTCCCCGGTCTGGGTCAAGCGCGACGGCGACGACGTCCTGATCTCCACCACCGTCGGCCGCCGCAAGGAGAAGAACCTCCGCCGCGACCCGCGCGTCACCGTGGTCGTCCAGCCCTTCGACGCCCCGTACAGCTACGCCGAGATCCGCGGCGAGGCGACGCTGACGACGGACGGCGGACAGGAACTGATCGACGAGCTCTCGGTGAAGTACACCGGCAAGCCGTACGCCGAGTTCAACCCGAACTCCGGCGCCGACGACCCCCGTGTGGTCGTCCGCATCTCCCCGCGCAAGGTCGTCGGCAGCATCTGAGGCCGCTCAGGGCCGGTCGTCACCTTCCCGCCTGCCGGGCGATGCCCGGCGCGCACGCTCGCGGAGGGCGTCCCGCGCACCCCGGGAGACGCTCTCCGGGCCGCTCCGGGCCATCCCGGTACCAGAAAGTTGTCCCCGCGATCCCCAAGGGTCGCGGGGCACTGGTGCGGGCCTACTACCCTTGAGGCGTGACTATTCGCCTGCACGACACCAGCGCCCGGCAGATCCGTGACTTCGTCCCGCTCACAGCGGGCTGTGTCTCGATCTACCTCTGTGGCGCCACCGTCCAGGCAGCACCGCACATCGGCCACATCCGCTCGGGCCTGAACTTCGACATCATGCGCCGCTGGTTCACCTACCGCGGCTACGACGTCACGTTCATCCGGAACGTCACCGACATCGACGACAAGATCATCGCGAAGTCCGCCGAACAGGGCCGCCCGTGGTGGTCGATCGGCTACGAGAACGAGCGCGCGTTCAACGACGGCTACAACGCGCTCGGCTGCCTGCCGCCCACCTACGAGCCCCGCGCCACCGGCCACGTTCCCGAGATGATCGAGATGATGCGCGGCCTGATCGAGAGCGGTCACGCCTACGAGGCCCACGGCAACGTCTACTTCGACGTGCGCTCGCTGCCCGGCTACCTGGAGCTCTCCAACCAGGAGCTGGACGATCTGCGCCAGCCCTCCGGCGAGGGCGAGACCGGCAAGCGCGACCAGCGTGACTTCGCCATGTGGAAGGCCACCAAGCCGGGCGAGCCCAGCTGGGAGACGCCCTGGGGCCGTGGCCGGCCCGGCTGGCACCTGGAGTGCTCCGCGATGGCCCACAAGTACCTGGGCTCCGCCTTCGACATCCACGGCGGCGGCATCGACCTGATCTTCCCGCACCACGAGAACGAGATCGCCCAGGCCAAGGCCTACGGCGACGAGTTCGCGAAGTACTGGGTGCACAACGGCTGGGTCACCCTGTCCGGCGAGAAGATGTCGAAGTCGCTGGGCAACTCCGTCCTCGTCGGCGAGATGGTCAAGCAGTGGCGCCCGATCGTCCTGCGCTACTACCTCGGCACCCCGCACTACCGGTCGATGATCGAGTACAGCGAGGAGGCCCTGCGCGAGGCCGAGTCCGCGTTCGCGCGGATCGAGGGCTTCGTCCAGCGCGTCACCGAGAAGGCCGGGGAGACCGTTCCCCCCGCCGCCGAGGTGCCGCCCGCCTTCGCCGAGGCGATGGACGAGGACCTCGGCGTACCGCAGGCGCTGGCGATCATCCACACCACCGTCCGCCAGGGCAACAGCGCGCTCGCCGCCGACGACAAGGAAGCCGCCGCCGCCCGCCTCGCCGAGGTCCGGGCCATGCTCGGCGTCCTCGGCCTGGACCCGCTCGACCCGCACTGGGCGGGCGAGGGGGACCGGAGCGAGGACCTGCACGGCGTCGTCGACACGCTCGTCGGCCTCGTCCTCGACCAACGGCAGTCGGCACGCGCCCGCAAGGACTGGGCCGCCGCCGATGCCATCCGCGACCAGCTGAGCCAGTCCGGCCTCGTCATCGAGGACAGCCCCACCGGCCCCCGGTGGACGCTGGGACCGCGCTGAGCACCCGCTCCGAGCAGTGAGATCGTGCCGCCCGGCGATCCGGGCGGCACACTTTCCTTATACGTACGTACGTCTGAAAGCAACGAAACAGGTAGATCATGGCCGGGAACAGCCAACGCAGGAACCGCCGCACGTCCAACAAGAAGGGCATGCAGGTCGGCAGCGGTGGCCAGCGACGCCGTGGTCTCGAAGGCAAGGGACCGACGCCGCCCGCCTCCGCCCGTAAGGGGCACAAGAAGAACCGGGTCGCCAACGCCCAGGCCAAGCAGGCCGCGGCCCGCCGTCCCGCGCCCCGGCGCGGCGGCGTGAAGGGCACCTCGGAGATGGTCGTCGGCCGCAACCCGGTCTACGAGGCCCTGCGCGACGGCGTGCCCGCCGTCACCCTCTACGTCCAGCAGTACATCGACAACGACGAGCGCGTCCGGGACGCCCTCAAGCTCGCGAGCGAGCGCGGCAACATCAACCTGATGGAGGCCCCGCGCCCCGAGCTGGACCGGATGACGAACGGCCTGAACCACCAGGGCCTCGTCCTCCAGGTCCCGCCGTACGAGTACGCGCACCCGGAGGACCTCACCGCCGCCGCGTACGACAACAACGAGGACCCGCTGATCGTCGCCCTCGACGGGGTGACCGACCCGCGCAACCTCGGCGCCATCGTCCGCTCGGTCTCCGCGTTCGGCGGCCACGGCGTGGTCGTCCCCGAGCGCCGCGCGGCCGGCATGACCGCCGGAGCGTGGAAGTCCTCCGCCGGCACGGCGGCCCGCACCCCGGTCTCCCGGGTCACCAACCTCACCCGCGCGCTGGAGGGCTACCAGAAGGCGGGCCTCACGGTCGTCGGCCTGGCCGCCGACGGCGAGCACACGGTGGAGGACCTGGAGCAGCTGGCCGGCCCGGTCGTCATCGTCATCGGCAGCGAGGGCAAGGGCCTCGGCCGGCTCGTCGGCGAGACCTGCGACTACCGGGTCCGGATCTCGATGCCGGGCGGCGCGGAGTCGCTCAACGCCGGTGTCGCCGCGGGCATCGTGCTGTACGAGGTGGCGCGCCGCCGCGGATAGCCGCGCGCGGAGTCCGCGCCCCGGCGCGACGGGGCCGCGGCGTTCGCGCCGCGGCCACGCGCCCGGCAACCGGATCGCCCGATCCGCGAGTTGACGCGCGAACGCCGAACACAGATCCAGGATGCCCGAGTTTGGCCTGATCTTGACGGGTCTCGGACACATCCGGTGCGGTCAAGGCAGTGTCCTAAGCACACATCACTCGGTTAGATGAGTGTGGACACCAGAACGCCTCGGTTCGACGAGCAACCCGCCCTGAGCATGACCAAGGTGGACAGCGACCCCGCGCAGGTCATCGTCAACCACGCCAGCTTCCGGGTGCAGCTCGCCCCGGGCCAGCGCGCACGGCTGCGCGGTGCCCCCGCGGAAACGGCCCGCATCCCCGCCATGAGCGGCGCCGCCGGAGGCCGCAGGCGGGCACCGGTCGTCTGGAGCGGCAGGTCCGCTCCCGGCGACCCCGGCGCGACGGGCCTCCTCCAGGCCGTGCGCAACTCCACCGCCGGACACCTCGACGCCGGACTCGGCGGGGTCTCCGGGGGCGGGCACGGGCACGAAGCGGGCGCGACGCAGGTCATCCCGCTCCTGGAGGAGACGCAGCCCAACCCCGTACTGACCGCCCCCCACCAGCCCGGACGCACCGGACCGCTGCTGCCGCCCATGCGGCAGGCCGTCGGCGCGTACGACGACCCGGTCGACCGACCCGACGACCCCGGCCGGCCCGACGGCGTCGACGACGACTACGACGAAGCCGCGGACTCCCGCGCCCGGCGCCACGGCAACGACCCCGTCCGGCACGCCTACTACCCCGGCCACCGGATGAACCTGGGCGTCGTCCTGCTCCCCATGCGGGTGCTCCTCGGCTTCATCGCCATCTACGCCGGCATGGGCAAGCTGTGCGACCCCGTCTACTTCGACGGCGGCGAGCGCGGCTCGATGGTCAAGTGGCTGACCTCCCTGCACCCGTGGGCGCTCGCCGAGCCCCTGCGCGACTTCGCCCTCTCCCACCCCGTCGGCGCCGGACTCACCGTCGCCTTCCTCCAGGTCGTGGTCGGCGTGCTCACCGTCCTCGGCCTCTGGCAGCGGGTCGCCGCCGCCTTCGGCGCGCTGCTCTCCGCCGCGCTGCTGGTGACGGTCAGCTGGCGCTCGGTCGCGGTGTACGACGCCCCCGACATCATCCTGCTCGCCGCGTGGAGCCCGCTGATCATCGCGGGTGCCCCGGTCTACTCCGTGGACGGCCGACTGGCCGGGGAAGCCTGGCGCAAGCTCGGCCCGCGCTCGGAGATCTGGGACCTGCGCCGCCGGGTCCTGCGCCGGGGCACCGTCGTCGCCACGGTCGTCGTCGGCCTCACCCTGCTCATCGGCTCCATCCTCGGCGGCGCCGTCCGCTCCACCGAGGTCGTCACCGTCCCCGGCCGCAACGACAACCCCACCAACCGCCTCCCCGGCATGCCGCTGCCCCAGGAGTCCACCGGCGAACGCCAGGCCTCCCGTACGCCGGAGCAGCAGCGACAGCCGGAGCCCACCCGCTCCGGCGCGGCCACCGCACCCGCCCCCGGGCAGGCGACCCCGGGCGCGACCCGCGACTCCGGCGGCCAGAGCACCGGCGCGGACACCCGGCCCAGCCAGACCCAGGGCACCGGCCAGGCACCCCCGCAGCAGTCCACCCCGCAGCAGCCCCCGGCCGCCACCAGTGCCGGACCCGCCTCGTCCGGCTCCACCGGCGGCGACGCCTCCTCCGGCGGCGGCGAACCGGCACCCACCGGCGGCTCCACCTCCTCCGGCGGCGAGGGATCGACCTCGGGCGGCGGAGGGCGGAACCCGATCGGCGGCCTCCTCGGCTGACAGTGAGGATGTGACGGCACACAGGACGGCGCCCACCCGGACGGAAGACCGGGTGGGCGCCGCCCCGTGCGTGCGCGTTCTGCGGGTGCCGGTGTCCGTCAGGCGGTGGGGGAACCGAGCTCGCGGGCCGCTTCGGTCAGGTCCTTCGCGGTGTCGATGGCCCGCCAGTACGCCCCGTTCGGCAGCGGATACCCGGCCAGCCGGCGCTCGCGGGCCAGCCGCGGGAACGTGGTCCGCTCATGGTCGCCCCGGTCCGGCAGCAGCTCCGTGAACGCCGGCGAGAACACGTAAACCCCGGCGTTGATCAGATACGGCGACGGCGGCGACTCGATGAAGTCGGTGATGTGCCCGAACGCGTCCGTCTCCACGGCGCCCCACGGGATCCGGGGCCGGGCGAGCGCGAGGGTGGCGGTGGCATCGCGCTCCGCGTGGAAGGCGGCCATCTCCCGCAGGGAGAAGCGCGTCCAGATGTCGCCGTTGGTCGCGTACCAGGGCTGCTCCGGATCGGGCAGCCGCCCGGCCGCGTACTTCAGTCCGCCGCCGCGCCCCAGCGGCTCGGTCTCCACGACGGTGGTGACCCGGAGCGGCAGCACGGCCGCCTCCAGCCACTCCTGGAGCACCTCGGCGAGATGCCCGCAGGAGACCACGGCGTCGGTGACCCCCTCGGCGGCCAGCCAGGACAGCTGATGGCCGATGATCGGAGTCCCGGTCCCGGGGATCTCGACCATCGGCTTGGGGCGGTCGTCGGTGTACGGCCGCAGCCGCGACCCCTGGCCACCGGCAAGGATCACGGCCTGCGTCGGATACGTATGCATGGCAGGCACGATATGCGGTGCCCGCCGACGGAGGGCACCGCTCCGCGCGGCCGCCTCCCGGGCTCAGCTGAACTGCGCGACGCCCGAGGCGAACGAGGTGTCGCAGACGGGCCGGGAGAAGCGGTGCGCACGGGTCGGGCCGTACTGCTCGACGGCCGCCTTGCCGAGGGCCCGGGCGATCGACATGCAGTGGCGGGCGAGCGAGGGGCGCTGCTCGACGGCGCGCTGGAGGCCCGTGAGCGCGGTGCCCGGGTCCTTCTCCTGGAGCTCCACGAGCAGCTTCTCGCGCAGGACGTCCTGCGGGGCGTGCGGCTTCGCGGGCTTGGACACGGTCTCCGATGAGGCGGCCAGCAGCTGGGAGTCGTTGTCCGACGCCGCCCACGGAACGCTGGTGACCGCGAGGGTCCCGGACAGAACCATGACGACGGGCAGGACGAGAGCGAGGGATCGGCCGATGCGGCGCGCGGTGTGGGTCACGCAGCGAGCGTAGCGGCCAGTGATGACCTGGCGACAATTCGTCACCCTCGCGGGGGATGGTTCGACGCGCCCTTTCGAATACGAGGTTGACGAACCGGGGCGAAATGCCCTGTGTGCCGGGGTATTTGACGTCGCCCGGCACCGAAACCCAAACCAGCCGGGACCACGCAAACGGCCCCGCACCCCCTTGCGCCTTGCGGGGGTGCGGGGCCGGGCGTACGGCGGGCGGGGCGTCAGTTGGTGAGCCGCTCACCGGTGGAGGTCGCGAAGACGTGCAGCTCGTCCGGGCGCGGGACGACGTGCAGCTCGGTGCCCTTCTCCGGGACGGCACGGCCGCCGACACGGACGACCAGGTCCTTGTGCTCGCCGGCGACCTGGGCGCCGCCGTAGACGAAGCCGTCGGCGCCGAGCTCCTCGACGACGTTGACGGAGACGGCGAGACCGGCCGGCGCGTCGGAGGCGTCCTTGGTCAGCGACTTGGCGGCGGCGCCACCGTGCTCGACGATGTCGAAGTGCTCGGGGCGGATGCCGACCGTGACGGTGGTGTCGCCACGGTCCGCGGCGGCGGAGAGCGCCTCGCGGGAGACCGGGACGACGCTGTTGCCGAACTTCACGCCGCCGTCGGTGATCGGGACCTCGACGAGGTTCATCGCGGGGGAGCCGATGAAGCCGGCGACGAAGAGGTTCGCGGGGCGGTCGTACATGTTGCGCGGCGAGTCGACCTGCTGGAGCAGCCCGTCCTTCAGCACCGCGACCCGGTCGCCCATGGTGAGGGCCTCGACCTGGTCGTGGGTGACGTACACGGTGGTGATGCCGAGGCGGCGCTGCAGCGAGGCGATCTGCGTACGGGTGGAGACACGGAGCTTGGCGTCGAGGTTCGACAGCGGCTCGTCCATGAGGAAGACCTGCGGCTCACGCACGATGGCCCGGCCCATCGCCACACGCTGACGCTGACCACCGGAGAGCGCCTTCGGCTTGCGGTCCAGGTAGTCGGTGAGGTCCAGCATCTTTGCGGCCTCTTCGACCTTCGCCCGGATCTCCGTCTTGTTGATACCGGCGATCTTCAGCGCGAAGCCCATGTTGTCCGCGACGGACATGTGCGGGTAGAGCGCGTAGTTCTGGAACACCATGGCGATGTCCCGGTCCTTCGGCGGCAGGTGCGTGACGTCGCGGTCACCGATGCGGATCGCACCGCCGTTGACGTCCTCGAGACCCGCGAGCATGCGCAGGGAGGTCGACTTGCCACAACCGGAGGGACCGACGAGGACGAGGAACTCACCGTCCGCGATGTCGATCTCGAGCTGGTCCACGGCCGGCTTCGTGGAGCCGGGGTAGACGCGGGACGCCTTGTCGAACGTGACACTGGCCATGCTGAATCTTCTCCTCAACCGGCAGGAACGTGCCGGACGATCCGAGTAGGGAGTGGTCTGGTCCACAGACGCGAACCTGCCGTGACGCTACCTGGCGGTTCCCGATCTGTCAGTAGTCCGAGGCACACCTTTATCGCGGACGGGCGGGCGCGAGGTTGGTTAGACTGCTCCCGGCACGCCTCCTTAGCTCAGCTGGCCAGAGCAACGCACTTGTAATGCGTAGGTCGTCGGTTCGAATCCGACAGGGGGCTCCGAGAAACCCCAGGTCACATAGCCCGTGACCTGGGGTTTTCTGTTGCGCAGGGCATGACGGGGCACACTGTCGGGGTACCGAAGCACTACCGCATCAGCCGTCGGCGCCCCTTCCCGCAGCGACCGGCCGCCGACACCGGCCGGGACTCCCACGAGTCGGCCGACCCGCGCACACCGCTGATCCGGAACAGTCGCCCACAGGCCGCGGTCAAGCGGCGGCCGCCATCAGGCGTGGTCCGAGGCGAGCCTCTGCATGATGGTGGCCACCTCCTGAGGGCCGAGTGCCGCCAATGCCCCGAGCGAACTGAGACTCCGACCGGAGGACCAGATGCCGGTCGTCGGCGGCCGGAACGGCGTGACGGCGATGCCCTCGGCGGCGAACGGTGCCGGGTCGAGGTACGCCATGCCGCCGGTTCCGCAGAGATAGGCGCGGGCACCGGTGATGGCGGAGAGATCGGCGAGCCGCTGGGAACGCCCTGGCCGGGAGGGCAGATCGCTGCCGGTGAGGATCTCGCCCTGCCAGCCGAGCAGGCCGAGCAGAGCACGCGTGGAGGTTTCGGCGACCGTGGCGGTCCTGCCCGTACCGAAGGCATCCAGTACTGGGGCCAGGGCCTGTGCGAGAGCGGGCCAGTAGGGGCTCGCACCGTAGTACTGCCGCAGCATCCCCGCAGTTTTGCGGCAGGCCCGGTCGGGATCGTCGATCAACGTGTCCCGGATGAGCGTCGGACGTCCATGGGGGAGGCGGGTAGGGACGGTGATCCACTGCCGACGGTCCGATTCGTCGAGGTCGCCGAGGCGGGCTCGGTGCTGGTAGTCGCGGCGGGTGAACTGCACGTCGTCCAGGACGATCCAGTAGTCCGCCGCGAACAGCTTGGCCAGCGTCGTCAGTCTCGGGAACAGATTGGGCTGGTGGATGGCACACAGCCCGCCCGACTCCGGCAGGTCAGGAAGCGATGAGACGGCTGATGAAGCCATCACGGATGAGGGATTCGTACGCTGCATGCACGTCCTCCGGGACCTCCTGCTCGATGGCGAAACCGAGCTTCGGATACTCGATGACCCGCTGGAGATCGCCGACGAGCATGTCCAGCACGAGCTTCTCGTCGCCGATGGACTTCACGTAGTCGTCGAGCTCCAACGGCTCCGACGCGCAGAGAATCTCGACGTCGGGCCAGAGCTTGCGGGCGGTCGCGAACGACCGCCGTTCCATATAGGGCTTGGAGACCAGCAGCACCGTCGTCGGGTGGATACCGGCGGCGGCAAGGACCTGACGGGAGAGAGTGATGTTCTGCCCCGTGTTGCCGGCGTCCGGTTCCAGCAGGATCGCCTCTGCGGGTACGCCGAGGTAGATGGCGTGCTCGCGGAAGTGGACGGCCTCGCCTCGGGGGAAGACCTTGGCGGTGGTGGGGCTGTTGCCGCCGGTGAAGACCAGGGTCGAGAAGAGTCCGGCGCGGTACAGCTCGGCGGAGTGCGTGGCGACGCCGAGGTCGTGGCTGCCCAGGCCGATCGCCACGTCGACGGGCCGCAACTGGTGGTGCATCTGGTGGTAGTCCCAGATGAGCGCGGCCCGGTGCCACTGGTCCTCGGTGATGGCCTGCTGCTTGTCGCTCACGCGTCTCTCCCTGGTCACCGTCGCCGGGGGCCGGTCGACCCCTCGTTCATGGCCTTGATGCCCTCGATACTGCGCAATTGGTGGACGAGTCCATACTGCGCGGCCGTGCGCGTGGCCCGATCGAGGACAAGGAGCCCATCATCCCGGGTCGCCGTGTCGGAGAGCAGGATGTGGCCATGGGCGGTATCCAGCCGTACGCGTTGCATCGGTGAGTCGGTGGCTCCACTGCCGCGGGCGATGTCGATGTAGTGCAGGGCTTGGGTGAGGTCGTCGGCACCTCGGCGGGCAAGGGCTAGTTTCTGGTGGGCCACCGACCAGTCGTCGGGTTCGGTGAGGTCCTCGAAGTCGCGGGTCGCGGCCTGCATGACGCGGGTCGCGTAGTCGTGCCGACCGTTCTTGCTCAGCGCCGTGCCCACCCACAGGCGGGCCCTGGCACGGTCCCGACGGGAGAGCCGGTCGTCGACGGCGAGGGCTTCGTAGTGGCGGGCGGCAACCTCCAGGCTGCCGGACATTTCCGTGATCACCGCGAGGGAAAGGTCGAGCTGCGCGACACGTCGCGGGATGTCGAGCTGGGTGAAGACCGCGCGCGCCCTGGTGTAGGAGTGCTGGGCGGAGAGTGGTCCGAGCACAGCGCCTTGGTCGCGTTTGACGTCACCGAGCAGCGCAGTCGATCGGGCGAAAAGGTACAGGCCCTTCTCGTCCATTTCCCTGGCGTCGTACCGCGTCAGCCAGCGGCTGAGCAGGCTGTCGGCGAAGGCGAAGTTCTGGCGGGAGAGCGCGACCACCACGCGGTCCAGGTCCTCGGCCCACGATTCGTACTCCCAAGCTCGCGGGCCGGCAGTGGTGACGCGCCGCCCGGCGTTCTGCACGGTGCTGGCCATCTCGGACAGGAGGGTCTCGAAACGCAGGTGGGCGGGAGCGTCAGCGCGTCCGAGGGCGGTGTCGAGGATGGCCTGGGTGTCAGGTCTGGGCTCGGTCTCGGCGCGCTTGCTCTCCCACTTCGAGACCGTCGCGACGGCCACACCGAGGTGCTCGGCAAAGGCCCGCACGCTCAGACGTAGAGCGAGACGCAGAGCCCTGGCCTCCAGGCCGGTCCAGTGGTGCACGGTTGCCACGCCTTGCTCCCTTCCACCGTCATCGAAGCAGATGCCCGGGGGCGGCGGGACGGAAGTGGAACGGAAGTAGAACGACGGGTGATTGGCCAGGAGTTCGGGGACCTCCATGCTCAGGAGCGTCACCACCTGCCGACTCCTTGGACGGTCCCCAGCATGGAACCCCTCACGGAACATCGCCCGGTCAGCGGGCCTGTCATCTACGGATTCCTGCGGCTGGTGCGGGTCTCCGAAGCCAGGCAAGAGGCGCTGGCCGCCTCGCTCGCCGAGTACTGCCGCAGGCACGAGCTGGAGCTGTCCGGCGTCTTCACTGATCGCGAGGCGAGTGCCGGACCCGGTTCGGCGGCCTTCACTGGTCTGCTGGACGTGTTGGCCCTGCCGGACGTCTACGGCGTACTCGCCCCGGCCGCGTCCCACCTTGGCCCGAAGGCGATAGCCGCTGAGCGCGGTCGGTGGATTGAGGCGGCCGGCTCCCGGCTACTGCTCGTCCGGCGGCCCTGCCCTGCGCGCGCGTCGGGCGCCTCCAGTGGCACTGCTCCCCGCCACGGCTGCGGACCCGCCCGCCTCCTGGACGCCGAGTCATGAGGACACCCATGATCGAAACGGACCAGCGCTTCTTCGAGGTCACTCCCAAATCCGTCCAACAGGCGCGGGAATTCGCCACCGCGACCCTGGCCGGGTGGGGCCGTGGTGAACGGATCGACGATGTCCGTCTCTGCGTCTCCGAGCTGGCGACGAACGCGCTGGTCCACGGCACCGTCTCCGACCACGGATTCCTGGTCCGCCTCGACGCCGAGGACGACGGCGTACGCCTGGAGGTGCACGACAGCCGCCGCGAACGCCCCAAGACGCGTGAGGCCGCCGACACCGACCTGTCCGGACGCGGCCTGGTCCTGGTGGCCGCGCTCGCCGACGACTGGGGAGTGCAGGACCGCACGCCTTTCGGGAAGATCGTTTGGTCCTCCTTCAAGGGCGCGGGAGGGAACCGGGCGTGACCGCCATCCCTACTCCGACCGGACCTGAGCCCCGACTACTGCTCTCGCTCGCTGCTTGGAGCTGGCCGGGCATCGGTCCGGACGACCGCGAGATCGCCCACATCCTGATCACGCACAGTCCTGCCCCGGCTCTCCCCGACACCGCTGACGCGCTCGAAGCCCGCATGCGGTGTCTCGCGGACAGCCTCGGCGGACTGGGCCGGGCAGAGGACGTGGTTCCGGACGCCGGCCGCTGCCTGCACATCATTGGCGACCAAGTGTTTCTGCACTTCCCCGGCGCCTTCCACAGGCTGCGGCTGCCGAGCCGCCCCGCCTGGACGGCTCTGGTCGCCCGCACCGGCACAGCCGTTCTCCTGCTCGGCTTGGAATCGTTGTCGCAGTCCGCCGACGCATCCCAGCTCGACACCTACCTGGGTACGGCAAGCCGGTCCGACCGGCTGCTGTACGGGATGGCCCGCACCCGCTGACCGCCTGAAACCTCCTGCACGTTCCGGTTGTACGGACGAGAGGGAACTGAGATGGAAACCTTCGAACGCGCCAAGCTGGACGCCTACTTCGCCCGGATCGCCGCCCAGTTCGCCCCCGACGAGCAGACCTCGTCGCTCCTGATCACTCACCTGTTGGCCGAGCGCCCCGCATTCGTCCGTGCCGTCGCCTCGATGACCCGGCTCGCGGCGGTGCTGCCCAAGCCGAAGTCCGTCGACCCGGCCGCCCAGCGTGAGACCGAGCGGACCGTCGCCGTCGACTCGCTCACCCGCGAACTGTTCGCCGACCCGGACACGGCACTGGACTACCTCGAATCCCGGGCCGCCGGAGAATCCGTCGCCCTCCTCGACGTCGGGGGCTACTTCTCCCCTACCCTCACCGACCTCCACAGCCGCTTCACCGGTCGCCTGGTCGGCGTCGTCGAGGACACCGAGAACGGCCACCGCCGCTACGACGCCCTCGACAAGCTGCCCTGCCCTGTGGTCTCGGTGGCCCGCTCCCCGCTCAAGGACCCCGAGGACTTCCTCGTTGGCCAGTCCGTGGTGTTCTCCACCGAGGCCGTCATGCGTGGCCGCGGCGACATCCTCCACGGCCGCCCCGCCCTGGTGATCGGCTTCGGCAAGCTCGGCTCCTCCATCGCCAGGCTCCTGCACGCCAAGGGCGTCCAGGTCACCGTCTTCGACATCGACCCCGTCCGACGTACTCAGGCCCTGTCCCAGGGGTTCACCGTCGCCCGCGACCGTGAGACCGCTCTCACGGGTGCCGGGCTGGTGCTCTGCGCCACCGGCGCGGTCTCCCTGCGCGGCGAGGACTTCTCCCACCTGCGCAACGGCGCCTACGTCGCCACCGTCACCTCCAGCGAGGACGAGCTCGACCTCGCCGGCCTGCCGGACGTCTACACCCGCACGGTCGTCGGCGACCACGTCACCCGCTACCAGACCACCGGCCATTACTTCTATCTGGCGAACGGCGGCAATGCCGTCAACTTCATCCACGGCGCAAGCGTTGGACCGTTCATCTTCCTGATCCAGGCCGAGATCCTCGCCGCGATCAGGATGCTTACCCACGGGGACCTCACCCCTGGCATCCACGAGGTCTCCGCACCTGACCGCGAGGCCATCGCGGCGACCTGGCTCTCCTACTTCAACAGGTGATCACCATGCCCATCACGGCCCAGCACATCCGCACCACCATCACCGCGTACCTCGACCAGCACCCCGAGGACAAGCGCGAGATCACCGTCGTCCAGGGCCTCCTCGACGACGGCGACGACCTCACCAGCCGCAAGTCCCTGCCGGGACACGTCACCGCGGGGGCGATCCTCGTCGGCCGTGACGGCCGCGTCCTGCACATCCTCCATAACGCCACCGGCAAATGGCTGCTGCCCGGTGGTCACATCGAACCCTCGGACGACACGCTCCTGCAGGCCGCTGGCCGTGAGCTCGCCGAGGAGACCGGCATCCCACCCCAGGTCGTCACCCCGCACAGCGAGATCCCACTGCACATCGATATCCACCCCATCGCCGCCGATCCGACCAAGAGCGAGCCCGCCCATCAGCACTTCGACTTCCGCTTCCTCTTCCGTACCACTGCCGACATCGGCGAACTGCAGGCCGAAGAAGTCACCGATGCAGCATGGCGCACGGTGGAGAGCTTTTCCGATGAGCGGCTGAGGCAGCGGGTCGCCCGGGCGATTCTCTAACCTCGAGAGGCCACCGGCTCCCGGGCACGAATACGATGTGGCCATGCTCGGGGGCGTCCGTTCTCCCTGTGGTCCCACCGCTCCGCCCACTCCCGAGGGCAGCCAGATGAAGGTCCTCCGGCGTAGCGCAATCGTCGTTCAGGCAACCGCGACCATGAGTACCCAGAGTCATGAGATAACAACTCTCAGTAATGATCATGGGAGGGGTCATCATGGCCGATGTGCTGCCCTTGTATTGCGTAGGTCGTCGGTTCGAATCCGACAGGGGGCTCAGCGTGAAGCTCAGGTCGGATGCGCTCTGACCTGAGCTTCATTCATTTCCGGGCGGCTTCGGGCGGCGCACGCCCGGTTGTTTCGCGCGCGTGGCGCCAGCCGTCGGTGCGTCCGGCTTCGGCTGCGGGGTGGGTGTGCCACGCGGAGGCAGGGGTGCGCCGCGTGGTGCCACGCGGTGTCGATGTGGTGCCATCTTTGGTCATCCGGGGGGCTTGTGCGGTGCCATTCCGGCATGCTTGGCGGTAATGCCGCAGGTCAGGGGCGATCCTGAGTGTCGGGCGCCATTGTGGCTCGAAGTGGTGCCATGTGTGTGCCATGATGGCTCCATGGACCTCACCCCTTACGTCGACAATCTCCGGCGGGAACTCGCCGTCGCCGCGGGCGCCGGCGGCGACGAAGCCCGCGCCCTGGCCGAGCGGCTCAGCGCCCCCCTGGAGTCCGCCGCCCGGCTGGCCCTGCTCAACGTGCTCTCCGCGGCCATGGGTGAGGTCACCCGGGAGCTGGCGCCCGGTTCGGTCGACGTACGGCTGCGCGGGCTCGATCCCGAGTTCGTGGTGACGCCGCCGCCGGTGCCCGAGCCGGTGCGGGAGGCGCAGGAGCCGGTCGTGGCTCCCGCGGTGGCCGCGCCGCAGGGCACGGAGGCCGACGACGACACCATGGTGCGGATCAACCTCCGCCTCCCCGCCCACCTCAAGGGCCGGGCCGAGAGCGCCGCGGCGGCCGAGGGGCTGTCGGTCAACGCCTGGCTCGTGCGGGCCGTGTCCGTCTCCCTCGACGGTGGGGGGCGGGCGAGCGCGCCGGGCCGGGGCAAGGGCGCGGGCGGTCGCGGCGGCTTCACCGGCTGGGTCCGCTGAGCCGGACACGCCCCAGGCCCGCCGGGCCCGCAGGCGGCACCACTTCACGGGCGGATCGCCGATCCGGCCGATGCCACTGATCACCCATCACTCATCACTCACCGAGCCAAGAGGACGGGACAGCCATGCCTTCTTTCGATACTCCTGAGCCGATCTCCGCCGTCGTCGAGCTGGACGCCGGCACCGCCCGCGTCACCGCCGGCAAGCGCGCCGACACCGTCGTCGAGGTGCTGCCGGGCAACGGGTCCGACGAGGACGACGTGCGCGCCGTGCAGCAGACCCAGGTCACCTGCTCGGGCGGCCGTCTCACCGTCAGGACCCCGAAGAAGCGGTCGCTCTTCGGGAAGCCGGGCACCGTCGTGGTCAGCATCGAACTGCCCGCCGGATCCGACGTACGGGGCACCTCCGCCCTGGGCGGCTTCTTCTGCGAAGGCCCCCTCGGGGACGTGAAGCTCACGACCTCGCTCGGCGACCTCCAGGTGGACGAGGCGGCCCGCGCCGAGCTCAGGACCGACCACGGCGACATCCGGCTGGCCCGCACCACCGGGGACGCCGAAGTCGTCGGATCCGGCCGGGTCGAGGTCGGTGCGGTCACCGGGGCGGCGGTCGTCAAGAACGGCAACGGTACGACCGGGATCGACGAGATCGGCGGTGCGCTGAAGGTCAACGCGGCCAACGGCGACATCTCCGTGGGCGTCGCGCACGGCGACGTCGTCGCCAAGTCGGCCAACGGGCGCATCGAGATCGGCGTCGCCCATGCCGGGGTCGACGCGAACTCCTCCAACGGGCGCATCCGCGTCGGCGACGTGACCCGTGGCCGCATCGCTCTGCGCACCTCCGTCGGCGACCTCGAAGTGGGCATCCACGAGGGCACCGCCGCCTGGCTCGACCTGAACCCCAAGTTCGGCACCGTACGCAACTCGCTCGGCGCCGCCGCCGGTCCCGAGGACTCCGACGAGACCGTCGAGGTGCACGCCCGGAGCGGGGCCGGCGACATCATCGTCCGCCGCGCCTGAGCTCCGCCGCGTCCCGCACCGCCCACGCCCGACCCACCGCTCGTGAAAGGGAATCAGCATGACTGTCACCCGGGCCTCCGCGCCGCTCGCCGGCCGGGCCGCGACGCAGGCGATCACCGCCACCGGACTGCGCAAGTCCTACGGCGACAAGCTCGTGCTCGACGGCATCGACCTGTCGGTGCCCGAGGGCACCGTCTTCTCCCTGCTCGGCCCCAACGGCGCGGGCAAGACCACCGCCGTCAACATCCTCTCCACCCTCGTCACCGCCGACGCGGGCGAACTCCGCGTCGGAGGGCATGACGTGGCCACCGACCCGCAGGCCGTGCGCGCCGCGATCGGCGTCACCGGGCAGTTCTCCGCCGTGGACGGGCTGATCACCGGTGAGGAGAACATGCTGCTCATGGCCGACCTGCACCACCTGCCGCGCCGGGAGGGCCGCCGGGTCGCCGCCGAACTGCTGGAGCGCTTCGACCTCGTGGAGGCGGCGAGGAAGCCTGCCGCCGGCTACTCCGGCGGCATGAAGCGCCGCCTGGACATCGCCATGACGCTGGTCGGCTCCCCGCGGATCATCTTCCTGGACGAGCCGACCACGGGTCTCGACCCGCGTTCCCGCCACACCATGTGGGGGATCATCCGCGAACTGGTCGCGGGCGGCGTCACCGTCTTCCTCACCACCCAGTACCTGGAGGAGGCCGACGAGCTGGCCGACCGTATCGCCGTGCTGAACGACGGGAGGATCGCCGCCGAGGGCAGTGCCGAGGAGCTGAAGCGGATCGTCCCCGGCGGGCACGTCAGGCTCCGCTTCACCGACCCGGACGCCTACCGGTCAGCCGCCTTCGCCCTGCGCGAGGCCACCGGTGACGCCGAGGCGCTGTCGCTCCAGATCCCCAGTGGCGGCAGTCAGCGTGAACTGCGCTCCATCCTCGACTGGCTGGACGCGGCCGGGATCGAGGCCGACGAGCTGACCGTGCACACCCCCGACCTCGACGACGTGTTCTTCGCCCTCACCGGATCCGGGGCGCCCGGCCGGAACGACCAGCCCAAGGAGGCCCTCCGATGAGTACCCTCGCCCTCGCCGTACGCGACTCGAACACCATGCTGCGCCGCAACCTCCTGCACGCCCGGCGCTACCCCTCGCTCACGCTGAACCTGCTCCTCACACCTGTCATGCTCCTGCTGCTTTTCGTCTACGTCTTCGGCGATGTGATGAGCGCGGGCATCGGCGGCCCAGGGGCCGACCGCGCCGACTACATCGCCTACATCGTCCCGGGGCTGCTGATGATGACCATCGGCTCCACCGTGGTCGGGACCGCGGTGTCCGTCTCCAACGACACGACCGAGGGCATCATCGCCCGCTTCCGCACCATGGCCATCCACCGCGGCTCGGTGCTCGTCGGGCATGTCGTCGGCAGCGTGCTGCAGAGCGTGCTGAGCGTGGTCCTGGTCGGCGCCGTCGCCGTGGCGATCGGCTTCCGGTCCACGGACGCCACGCTCCTGGAGTGGCTGGCGGCGTTCGGGCTGCTCGTGCTCTTCGCCTCGGCCCTCACCTGGATCGCGGTCGGCATGGGGCTGATCAGCCCGAACGCCGAGGCCGCCGGCAACAACGCCCTGCCGATGATCCTGCTGCCGCTGCTGTCCAGCGCCTTCATCCCGGTGGAGACGATGCCGGGGTGGTTCCGGCCGATCGCCGAGTACCAGCCGTTCACCCCGGCCATCGAGACGCTGCGCGGCCTGCTGCTCGGCAGCGAGATCGGCCACAACGGCTGGCTCGCCGTCGGCTGGAGCCTCGGGCTCGTGGTGCTCGGCTACTTCTGGGCGACCGCGAAGTTCGGCCAGGACCCCCGGTAGCCGACGAGGAGATGTGGGGCCGGGGTGAGGGTCCGGGCCGATTTCTACCGGGGGGTAGGCGGCCCGGACTCCTTGTTATACCTTGCGTCTAACAAGCGGGTGGGGCACCCGGCCGGTGCCCGGGCGACGGGGCAGTCGCCGTGCGTACGGCACCACGCCGCGCGCACACATCGCCACGATCAAGGATCACCGCACTCGACCCAAGGAGCCGCAGCATGGCCGGCAGCACCGTTCCGTCGAAGGTCCAGGAGAGCCCCGAGGGCGACGACGTCGCGCGGCGGCTGCTCGACTCGGCCGCGCAGCTGGCGTACGACCCGGCCACCGAGGTGGACTGGGAGACGCCGCTGGACAAGGAGTTCCACGGCGCGAGCCCGGAGTGGAGCAGTCTCTACGGGACCGCGTACTGGGGTGAGCTGACCGAGAGCCAGCGCAAGGAGCTCACCCGGCAGGAGGCGGCCTCGGTCGCCAGTACCGGGATCTGGTTCGAGATGATCCTCCAGCAGATGGTGCTGCGGGACATCTACATGAAGAACCCGGCGGGCGCGGAGTTCCAGTGGGCGCTGACCGAGATAGCCGAGGAGTGCCGCCACTCGATCATGTTCGCGCGTGGCGCGCAGAAGCTCGGCGCGCCCCACTACCGCCCCCGCCGCGCGGTGATGGAGCTGGGCAGGGCCTTCAAGACGCTGGCGTTCGGCGAGGCGGCGTACGCGGCGATCCTGGTCGCCGAGGAAGTCCTCGACGTGATGCAGCGGGACTGGATGCGCGACGAGCGGGTCGTGCCGTTCGTCCGCACCATCAACAACATCCACGTGGTGGAGGAGTCCCGGCACATGAAGTTCGCCCGGGACGAGACCCTCAAGCGCCTGGAAGGCGCCGGGTGGGCGCGGCGGCAGATCAACGCGTTCGTCGTCGCCGTCGCCTCGTACTTCATCGTGACCAGCATGGTGAACCCGGAGGTCTACCGGAGGGCCGGGCTGGACCGGAAGCGGGCGCTGGCCGCCGCCAAGGGCAACGAGCACCACAAGTCGATGATGCGGTCGAGCTGTTCGGGGCTGATGGACTTCCTGGCCTCCGCCCGCCTCCTCACCAAGCCCGCCCTCGCGTTCTACAAGCGCGCGAACCTGATCTGAGCCGGGGCCATGACCTACGCCATCACCCAGACCTGCTGCAACGACGCCACCTGCGTGGCCGTGTGCCCGGTCAACTGCATCCACCCGACACCGGAGGAACGCGCCTTCGGCAGCACGGAGATGCTCCACATCGACCCCCGGGCGTGCATCGACTGCGGCGCCTGCGCCGACGCCTGCCCGGTGGACGCGATCTTCCCGGTCGACGCGCTGCCGGCGGGTCAGCGGGAGTACGCGGAGATCAACGCCGCCTATTACGAGGACGAGGAGCGGCCTTCGACCGGGGACGAGGTCGACGGGCCCAACTTCCATGTCTGGGGCGAGCCGGCCTTCGGACGCAGCCTGCCGTCCGACTTCGGGCCGCTGCGGGTGGCCGTCGTCGGCACCGGGCCGGCCGGGATGTACGCGGCGCAGGATCTTCTGCTGCACACCGCCGCCGAGGTGACCCTGATCGACCGGCTGCCGGTGGCCGGCGGGCTCGTCCGGTACGGGGTGGCCCCCGACCACCCCGCGACGAAGAAGGCCGGCGACACCTTCTCCCGCTTCCACTCCCATCCCCGGGTCCGGATGCACCTGGGCATCGAGGTGGGCCGGGACGTCACCGTGCAGGAGCTGGCCGCCCACCACGACGCGGTGATCTACGCGGTCGGCGCCTCCACGGACCGGCGGCTCGGCGTCCCGGGTGAGGACAGCCCCGGGTGCCTGTCGGCGACCTCGTTCGTCGCCTGGTACAACGCCCATCCGGAGGCGGTCGCGCAGGGTGCCGACCTGTCGGCCGAGCGGGTCGTCGTGGTGGGCAACGGCAACGTCGCCCTCGACGTCGCCCGGATCCTGGTCGCCGACCCGGAGGCGCTCGCGGGCACCGACATCGCCGCCCACGCGCTGGAGGCGCTGCGGGCGAGCCGGGTCCGAGAGGTGGTGGTGCTGGGGCGGCGGGGTCCCGGGGACGCCGCGTACACCCGCTCCGAACTCCTCGCGCTGAAGCATCTGCCGGACGTGGAACTGGTGGTGGACGACCACGATCCGCGGACGGGGGCGGCGATCGACGCGGCCGGGGCGGGCGACCGGGCCGGAGTGCTCCGTGGGCTGCCCCGGGTCCGGACGGAGGCCGCGTCCCCCGCGCCCGGTCGAGGGGCGGACCGGCGCATCGTGCTCCGGTTCCACTCCGAGCCGGTGGAGATCCTGGGCGAGGGGGGCGTGCGCTCCGTACGCGTCACGGACGGCGGGGGCACGGCCGACCTCGGCGCCGGGCTGCTGCTGCGGGCCATCGGCTACCGGGGGCTGCCGGTCCCCGGGCTGCCGTTCGACGAGGCCGCGGGCACCGTCCCGCACGAGGGCGGCCGGGTCGCGGGGCTGCCCGGCAGCTATGTGGCCGGCTGGATCAAGCGAGGGCCCTCCGGCGGGATCGGCGCCAACCGCACCTGCGCGGCCGAGACGGTCGGCACGCTCCTGGCCGACGCGGTCGCCGGGACACTGCCCGCTCCGACGGGCGACGCCAAGGCGTTCCGGCGCCTGGCCCATCAGCGCAACCGCCGGGTCGTGGACGCCCGGGGCCTGGCCGCGATCGACCGTGCCGAACGGGAACGGGGGCGGCGCGACGGGCGGCCCCGGGTGAAGCTCGCCACCGTGGAGGAGCTGGTGGCGGCGGCGAGGTCGGGGCGGCTCCTGCGGCTCACCCGCTGACGCGTCGTCCCGACGGCGCTCGTCACCGTACGAAGACCGGCCCGGGGCCCGGCGGTTCAGCCGCCGGGCAGCGGGCCGTGTTCCGTTCGGACGTCGGTCAGGCGTTGGCCTTCGACGGCTCGGGCGCACCCGCCGGACCGGAGGCGGCGGCCGGCCGGAGGAGTGCGGTCGCCGGGCGTACGGGGATGAGGGCGGCGACGACCGCCGCCGCGAGCCCCACCCCGCAGCCGATCAGCATCGCCGCGCGGAAGCCGTTCTGGGAGGCCAGCGGGAAGCCGCCGAAGTCCGTGGTCATCCGGGCCAGGACCACACCGATCACCGCCGCGGCGAACGACGTGCCGATCGAGCGCATCAGGGAGTTGAAGCTGTTCGCCGACGCGGTCTCGGACCGGGGCACCGCGCCCATGATGAGCGCGGGCATCGCCCGTACGCGAAGCCGACGCCCGAGTTGCAGACGAGGGTGACGATCAGCAGGCTCCACGGGGAGTCCGCGCCGATCAGCGGCACGGACAGGCCGTAGCCGGCCGCGATGAGGAGGCTGCCGACGGTCAGGGTGACCTTCGGGCCCTTGGCGGCGGACAGTTTCGCGCCGACCGGGGACATCGCCATCATCATCAGGCCCGCCGGAGCCATCCACAGGCCCATCGCGAGCATCGACTGCCCCAGGCCGTACCCGGTGGCCTCGGGCAGCTGGAGCAGCTGGGGCACGACGAGGGACTGGGCGTACGTCGCGAAGCCGACCAGGACCGAGGCCGTGTTCGTCATCAGGACCTGTCAGCGGCACCACCGCCCGCGCGGCCCGTCCCGCCCCGGCCGGCCACCGGCGAGATCGGCGGGCTGGAGTCGGAGGAGAACGCGGGTCCAGGGGTGGGCGGGTCAGTGGCGGCCCGCTATGCGGTCCGCCGCCTTCGCGACGGGGTCCGTGCCGGGGCGGGGCGAGGTGCTCTCGCGGCGGTCGGCGGCGCGGTAGGCCGCGTACATGCCGTGGACGCCGAGCCAGCGGAAGGGTTCCGGCTCCCAGCGGCGGACCTTGTGGTTCACCCAGGGCAGGGCGGTGAGATCCGTGGGACCCGCCTGGCCGGAGTCCTGCTGGATCAGGTCGCGCAGGGTGCGGGCGGCGAGGTTGGCGGTGGCGACGCCGGAGCCGACGTAACCGCCCGCCCACCCCAGGCCCGTGGAGCGGTCCAGGGTGACCGTGGCGCACCAGTCGCGGGGGACGCCGAGGACGCCGGACCAGGCGTGGTCGACGTGGACGCCCGCCGTGGTGGGGAAGAGCTTGACCATCAGGTCGCGCAGGGCGGCCACGGTGGCGGGCCGGGTGCGGCCGTCGTCGTCGGTCGCCGAGCCGAAGCGGTACGGGTGGCCGCGTCCGCCGAGCGCGATGCGGTCGTCCGCGGTGCGCTGGGCGTAGAAGTAGGCGTGGGCCATGTCGCCGAGCGTCTCGCGGCCCTCCCAGCCGATCGTGTCCCAGATCCGGGCGGGCAGCGGCTCGGTGACGATCATGGAGGAGTTCATCGGGAGCCAGGTGCGCTTCTGGCCCTTGAGGCTCGCGGTGAAGCCCTCGGTGCAGCGCAGGACGTACGGGGCGCGGACCGTGCCGTACGGCGTCACCGCGTGCTTGGGCTCGATCTCGGTGACCGGCGTCGACTCGTGGATGGTGACGCCGAGCGCCTCCACCGCGTCCGCGAGGCCCTTGACCAGTTTGGCGGGGTGCAGCCGGGCCCCGTGCGGGGTCCAGGTGGAGCCGACGGCCCCGGTCACATGGACGCGCTCGGCGGTCTCGCGGGCGCCGCGCAGGACCCGGTCGGTCTCCCCGAAGGCGATCTCGACGCTGTGGAAGTCCTTGAGGCGGGCGAGCTGGGCGGGGGTGTGGGCCACCTCCAGGACGCCGCCCTGGTGGATGTCGGCGTCGATCTTCTCCTCGGCGGCGGCCCGGACGACCTCGCCGACCGTCTCGTTCATCGCCTTCTGGAGCCGCACGGCGGCGTCGTGGCCGTGCAGCTTGGCGTACCGGTCGCGGCCCGCGATGCCGTTGTACAGCCAGCCGCCGTTTCGGCCGGAGGCCCCGTAACCGCAGAACTTCGCTTCCAGGACGGTGATGTTGAGGAAGGGGGCGGCCTTCTTCAGGTAGTACGCCGTCCAGAGGCCGGTGTAGCCGCCGCCGACGATGCAGACGTCGACGCTCGTGTCGCCGGGGAGGGGTTCGCGCGGGGCGGGGGTGCCCTCCTGCGCGTACCAGAACGATATGCCGCCGACGACGGTACTGACGGTGCTCATGATGCCCCTGGTGTCCCTGCCCGGTCCGGAGAGATGCCGAGCGTACGTGTGGCGGGACGTTACTGCGCGCGGGGCCGTTCCGTCTCCCGCCGCCCGGCCCGTCCCTAGGATCGGTGGCGTGATCGACATCCCCGAGGAACTGATCGCCACGCAGTCCCACGGCAACGGAGCGGCCGGCCGGGCCTTCGTCGCGGCCCTGCCGGACCTCGCCGAGAGCTTCCTGGAGCGGTGGGGGCTGCGGCCGGACGGCCCGTCGATGTACGGGATGTGCGCGCTGGTCCTGCCGGTGGTGCGGGAGGCGGACGGGCGGCCCGCCGCGCTGAAGCTCCAGGCGGTGGACGAGGAGACGGTGGACGAGCCGGTCGCGCTGCGGGCGTGGTCGGCCGCCGGGGCCGGGGCGGTGGAGCTGCTCGACCACGATCCGGAGACCGGTGCGCTGCTGCTGGAACGGCTCGACGAGCGGCGGCCGCTGTCCGGCGAGACCGATGTGCGGGGCGCGGTGGCGGCCCTCGGCGCGGTGCTGGCCCGGCTGGTGGCGGTGCCCGCGCCGCAGGGGCTGCGCACCTTGGGCGGGGTGGCGGAGCGGATGCTCGCGACGGTGCCGGAGCGGGTGGGCCTGCTGGCCGACGAGGCGGACCGGCGGCTGCTCGCGGACTGCGCGGCGGCGGTGCGGGAGGTCGCGGGGGAGCCGGGGGACCGGCTGCTGCACTGGGACCTGCACTACGACAACGTCCTGGCCGGGCGCGCTGACGCGGGGCGGGCGGATCGGTGGGTGGCGCTCGACCCGAAGCCGCTCGCCGGAGACCCGGGCTTCGAGCTGTTCCCGGCGCTGGACAACCTCTTCGACGCGGAGGAGGTGGTGTGGCGGTTCGACGCGCTGACGGAGGCGCTGGGCCTGGAGCACGACCGGGAGCGGGCGCGGGCCTGGACGCTGGGGAGGGTGCTCCAGACCGGGCTGTGGGCGGCCGGGAGCGGGGAGGAGCGGATCGCCCCCGACCATGCGGAGATCGCGCGGCGACTGCTGGGGCGGTGACGGGCGCCGTCTCCCGGCTGCTTACGCTGCGCCCATGATCCGTACCGCTACCCCTGACGACATTCCCGCCCTGCACTCCCTGGTGCGCGAACTCGCCGCGTACGAGAAGGCCCTCGACGAGGTCGTCGCCTCCGAGGAGCAGCTGCACCAGGCGCTGTTCGGCGACCGGCCCGCCGTGTACGCGCACGTCGCGACGGCCGACGACTGCGGCGAGGTGATCGGCTTCGCCCTGTGGTTCCTCAACTTCTCCACCTGGCGCGGGGTCCACGGCATCTACCTGGAGGACCTGTACGTCCGCCCCGAACGGCGGGGCGGCGGACACGGCAGGGCGCTGCTGACGGAGCTGGCGCGGATCTGCGTGGAGCGCGGCTACCAGCGGCTGGAGTGGTCGGTGCTCGACTGGAACGAGCCGGCCATCGCGTTCTACGAGTCGCTGGGCGCACGGCCGCAGGACGAGTGGACGGTGTACCGGCTGACGGACGGGCCGTTGGCGCGGCTGGGCGCCGCCGACGGCGCCCCCTAGCCACTTCGGCCCGGCCGGTCGGCTGGTCAGGCTGGTCAGTCTGATCGCGCTGGTCAGGTTGCTCGCGCTGGTCATGGCTCCAGGACCACCTTGCCCATCGTGCCGCGGGTCTCCAGGGCCCGGTGGGCGGTGGCCGCCTCGGCGAGGGCGCGGGTCTCCAGGGCGCGCAGGCCGCCGCCGATGACGAGAATTTGCTCCATGACTGGATCTCCGTCGCATCTTCGATGATGCGAGGGATCCGGGGCGGCCGCTCGTGACACGGTCGCCGGGGCGGTGTCAGTGGGGTGCGTCACGATGGGGACATGGCAGCGAGCGCGGGCAGGACGACCAGGACGGCCAGGACGACGGCGGCGGCCGGAAGCAGGAAGGACGCCGTCGCGGCGGCGCGGCGTCCGGAGGTGCGGCTGCCGCCGCTCGTTCCGTACGACGGCGAGGGCCTGGAGCCGGACGGGGACTACGACGGGGTGCGGTTCGACGGGGTCGACCTGGCGGACGCGTCGGGCCGGGGCGCCCGGTTCATGGACTGCGCCCTGGACCACTGCGGCCTGGACCGTGCGGAGCTGGCGCGGGCCCGCTTCATCGACACGGTGCTGACGGGCGTACGGGGCGTGGGCACGGACCTCGCGGAGGCGTCGCTGCGGGACGTGGAGGTGGTGGACGCGCGGCTGGGCGGGGTGCAGCTGCACGGGGCGGTGCTGGAGCGGGTGGTGGTGCGCGGCGGCAAGATCGACTACATGAATCTGCGCAAGGCACGGCTGAAGGACGTCGTCTTCGAGGGCTGCGTGCTCTCCGAGCCGGACTTCGGGGACGCGCACCTGGTCCGGGTCGAGTTCCGTGACTGCGTGCTGAAGCGGGCGGACTTCAGCGGGGTCCGGATGGAGTCGGTGGACCTGCGCGCGGTGGCCGAGCTGGACATCGCCCGGGGCGTGGACCGGCTGGCGGGTGCGGTGATCAGCCCGTCGCAGTTGATGGAGCTGGCTCCGGCGTTCGCGGCGCAGATCGGGGTGCGGGTGGAGGGGTGAGCGAACCCCGGGGGCCTCACAGGCGAGGAAGCGAATCCCGGGCCTCACAGGCGAGGAAGCGGGCCCCGGGGCTTCACAAACGGGGGAAGCGGGCCTGGAGGTCCCAGATCACGGGGTTGTCGGCGAGGCCCTCGTGCATGTCGGCCAGATCGGCGATCAGGTCGTGCAGGAAGTCGCGGGCCTCGCGGCGCAGGAGGGAGTGGCTGAAGGTGAGCGGGGGCTCGTCGCCGGGCATCCAGTCCGCCTCGACGTCGACCCAGCCGAAGCGCCGCTCGAACAGCATCCGGTCCGAGGACTCGGTGAAGTCCAGCTCCGCGTACTGCTGCCGGTGCGAGCGGTTGCCGCGCGGGTCCTGGTCGATCTGCTCGACGATGTCGCACAGCGCCCACGCGAAGTCGAGCACCGGCACCCATCCCCAGGCTGTGGACACCTCGCGGTCCGCCTTGGTGTCCGCGAGGTAGACGTCGCCGGAGAACAGATCGTGCCGCAGCGCGCGGACGTCCGCGCGGCGGTAGTCGGTCTGCGGGGGGTCGGGGAAGCGGCGGGAGAGGGAGTAGCCGATGTCGAGCACGGATCGATGGTGTCATGCCCGTCCGAGGCGGGCCACCACGATCGAGTGAAGCCGTGCGGATATGTCGGACGCATATGCCGATCGGTCTCTAGTCTCCGGCACATGGTCAGTTCGCCTCATGAGGCTCATCATCGGATCTTCCAGGAGAGCCCGGGTTTATTCGCGAGTGCTTTCCGCACCTTGGGCATCCCTTTTCCGGAACCCGTCGCGGTGTCGCTCATGGACACGGATCTCACGGAGATCAGACCCCTCGAACGACACGTGGACACGCTGCTGCGCATCGACGTGGCCGACGGGGGCTCCCTGTTGCTGGCGATCGAGGCTCAGGGCAGGAAGGACCCGGACAAGCGCAGTAGCTGGGCGTACTACCTCGCCCACCTCTACGCGAAGTTCCGCTACCCGTGCGTGCTCCTGGTCGTCTGCCGGGACAAGGGGACGGCGGAGTGGGCGGCCGAGCCGATCCGTATCGGCCTGGACAAGCACCCGAGCCTGGTCGTTCTCCCCCTGGTGCTCGGGCCGCACAACGTACCCATGGTCACGGACGCCGCCAGGGCGGCCGACGACATCCCGATGGCCGTCTTCTCAGCGATCACTCATAGTGACGATCATGGCATCGCTGTCATACTGGAAGCTCTTGCCGAGGCGCTCCGGGCCACGGACGCCGATGCCGCAGCGGTCTTCGCCGAATTCACCGAGGCGGGTCTGGGAGCCACCCCGGCCCGCGAGATCTGGAGGAACCTGATGGGCACTGGTCTCAGTCACTTCCGCGGCTTCGTCGCCGAGAGCTTCCGCGACGAAGGCCGCGACGAAGGCCGCCTCGAAGGCCGCGTCGAAGGCCGTGTCGAAGGCCGGGCCGAGGACATTCTGCGGATTCTCGCGGTGCGCGGTGTCACGGTGCCGGATGAAGCACGGCAGCGGATCACCGCCTGCAAGGACCTCACGGTGCTCGACGTGTGGTTCGAGCGGGCCGTTACGGCGACGACCGTCGACGCGGTGCTCGCGGAGATCTGATCGCCGGGTTCGCTCCGGAAGTCCTGTCTTCGCGCGCACCTCAACAATGTCTGGTGTGCGAGGGCCGCTCGGCGCGGGGCAGCCGGCCACGGCCTCGATGACGGCGAACGGTGCGGCCTCCGGGAGCGGGGTGACCGCCGTGAGGGTCGGGCCCGCGCGGCGGCACGTCACCCACTACGGCCTGGAGCTCGACGTCGACCCCGCCGTCGGCCAGCTGCGCGGCACGGCCACGATCACCGCCCGCGCCACCCAGGACCTGAGCGCCTTCCGCTCCGACCCGGCAGGCTCGATGTGGAGAGCGCCACCGTCCAGGGGCTTCCGGCCGCCGTGAACCGGGCGGGCAGGGAGCTGACGATCCGTCCGGGCGCGGCGGTGGAGGACCGGCTGCGCAAGGGGCGCACGTTCACGACCGTCGTGCGCTACTCCGGCTCCCCGCAGGCCATCACCGACGCGGACGACGAGCAGGAGGGCTGGCTGCGGGCGGCGGACGGGGCGGTGGCCCTCGGCGAGCCGACCGGCTCCATGGCCTGGTTCCCCGGCAACCACCACCCGGGCGACAAGGCCGCGTACGACATCGGGATCACCGTTCCCGAACCGCTGGCGGCCGTCTCCAACGGGGAGTTGGTCTCCCGGCGTACGGTGAACGGCCGCACCGTCTACCGCTGGGGGACCGCCGAACCGATGGCGAGCTATCTGGCGACCGTCGCCGGAGCTGTGGGACGCCTGGCTGTACGGCGGGAGCCGGCCGCCCGTGGAGAGCTGACCGGCTCCCGTGTTCCTCACGGCTGGGGTTACTTGACGTCGACCCCGGTCCAGGTGGCCGAGACCGCCTTCAGCTCCTCGCTGTCCGCGCCGAACAGGTCCGGTATTCGGTGAAGTGGCGGCTTTTCACCGTGCGCGGCTGGTGACGTGACCGACCCTCACACGCGCCGGAGCCCCCGGCCGCGAAGGCGGCCGGGGGCTCCCGTGAAGCAGGGTGAAGCGGGTGAGGCGGATGTGCGCTCGGGTCAGAGGTTGACGCCGAAGTCGCGGGCGATGCCGCTCAGGCCGGAGGCGTACCCCTGGCCGACCGCGCGGAACTTCCACTCGGCGCCGTTGCGGTAGAGCTCGCCGAAGACCATGGCGGTCTCGGTGGCGGCGTCCTCGCTCAGGTCGTAGCGGGCGATCTCGGCGCCGCCGGCCTGGTTGAGGATGCGGATGAACGCGTTGCGGACCTGGCCGAAGTTCTGGCTGCGGGTCTCGGCGTCGTAGATGGAGACCGGGAAGACGATCTTGTCCACGTCGGCCGGCAGGCCCGCCAGGTTGACGTTGATCTGCTCGTCGTCGCCCTCGCCCTCACCCGTGACGTTGTCACCGGTGTGCACGATGGTCTGGTCCGGCGTCGCCTTGTTGTTGAAGAAGACGAAGTGGCCGTCCGAGACGACCTTCCCGCCCGGGTTGACCGCGATCGCCGAGGCGTCGAGGTCGAAGTCGGTGCCGGTGGTGGTGCGGACGTCCCAGCCGAGGCCGACCGTGACGGCGGTAAGGCCCGGTGCCTCCTTGGTGAGCGAGACGTTGCCGCCCTTGGACAGGCTTACTGCCATGGGATGTCCCTTTCCTCGTCGTGTGCGGGCTTCGTGCCATCACGAAAGCTACCGTCACCCGTCATAACGCAAGCAGCAGACCACGAGGTTCCTGGTCGCTTTACTTTCTTTGCCGAACTTCGTCCTGATGAGACACCTGGCAGCGGGCTCCGGGCGCAAAAGAGGGTGACGAACGGTGCGCGGGGAAGGGACCATGGGTGTCATGTCCGGGCCCTATGTCATCCGCGGCTCGGTCTCCCTCCCGGAGGCCGAGCTCACGTGGCGTTTCTCGCGGTCCTCCGGGCCCGGCGGTCAGCACGTCAACACCAGCGACTCCCAGGTGGAGCTGCGCTTCGACCTGGCGGCGACCGACGCGCTCCCCGAGGTGTGGAAGGCGCGGGCGCTGGAGCGGCTCGCGGGCAGGCTGGTGGGCGGGGTGGTCTCCGTACGGGCCTCCGAGCACCGCTCCCAGTGGCGCAACCGCGAGACGGCCGCCGTGCGGCTCGCCGCCCTCCTGGCCGAGGCCACGGCGCCGCCGCCCAAGCCCCGGATCAAGCGGAAGATCCCGCGCGGGATCAACGAGCGCAGGCTGCGTGAGAAGAAGCAGCGCGGCGACACCAAGCGCGGGCGCTCGGGCCGCGACTGGTGACTCCGCAGGCGGTGCGCCGTCAGCCCGACCGGCGGTAGCGCCCGCCGTCAGCCCACCTGGCGGTAGCGCCCCTTGAAGTACGTCAGGGGGTCGCCCTCCGGGCTCGGCAGGTCCGCCGTGAGCACCCGCCCGATCACCAGGGTGTGGTCCCCGGCCACCACGCGCTGCTCGGTGCGGCACTCCAGCGTCGCCAGCGCCCCGCCGATCAGCGGGGCGTGCGTCACCTCGCCCCGTACGTACGCGACGTCCTCGAACAGCAGCCGGTCGCTGATCCGGCCCTTCATGGCGAAGCGGCCCGCGATGTGCCGCTGGCTCGCGGCCAGGACGGAGACCGCCCACAGCGGCTGCTCGTCCAGCAGGTCGTCCATCCGGGAGCCGTTGCGCAGGCTCACCGTCACCAGGGGCGGTTCCAGGGACACGGACATGAAGGCGGTCGCCGTCATGCCCACGTCCTCGCCCCGGCCGTCCTCGTCGAGGGGCGGCTCCTGGGCGGTGACCAGCACCACCCCGGCGGCCAGCCGCGCGAGAGCGGCGCGGAACTCGTCGTTGCTCACTCCCTCAGCATGGGGGATGGGCTCGGGTCGCGGGGTGGGGGGTTTCGTCTGGAGCACACCCAGACGCTAACCGCGGCGGCGGGGTGGTCGCATCGGGCCAGGGGACCAGGCCGGTCCTAGGACCCCGGGCCCCCGGGCCCTGACCCCCGGAAGGAGGGCGTGCGCGGGCGCACACAACGGGAACCGGTCCCTCCCGGTGACCGCCGAACGACCACCGTCGCCGTGAGTCACCGGCACCACCCGGGCATCTGTTGTGACTTGAGTCACAGAGTCCATTTTCTGCTGACCCTGTGTACCGGGTGCACAGCTCACTGTGATTCAGTGGCCGTGACACTGCAACAAGTACGTCGATATGAAACCTGGAGTTGCTGTCGAGGTCTCGGGGAGTGCGAGCAATGGAGGCCGAGTCGGAACCGTACGTCCGCCTTGCGACCATGCGGCAGCTGCATCAGGCCGTCGCTGATCTCAATACGGCGCGGAGTCTGGCGGACACGCTGCAGGCCGTGGCCGACGGGATCGTCGAGGGCCTCGGTTACGAGCTGGGCTGCGTCAACCTGGTCCGGCCGGACGGCGACCTCGTCATCGCCGCCTTCGCGGGCAACGCCGCCGCCGAGGCGCTGATCACCGGCCGCGTCGGCTCCCGTGCCTCCTGGGAACGGCGGCTCTCCATGGGTGAGGCCTGGGACGACCTCCGGTTCATCCCGCACACCGAGGGCTGGGTCCTCCTCGACGACGACGTACCCCAGTGGCACACCGAGGGGCCCGAACCCCGGTTCGAGGACGAGTGGCACCCGCTGGACCGGCTCTACGCCCCGATGTACGCCTCCGGGGGCGGCCGGGACCTCCTCGGGGTCATATCCGTCGACCGGCCGCGCAATGGACGCCGCCCCGGCGCGTGGGGGCGCGAAGCGCTCCAGATGTACGCCTCCCAGGCCGCCATCGCGATCAGCAACGCCCGTCTGCGGGCCAACATGCAGCGTGCCCTGGTCCGCCTGGAACGGGAGCAGCAGGCGCTGCGGGCCAGCGAGGAGTCCTTCCGGCAGGCCTTCGAGTACGCGCCCAGCGGCATGGCCATCGCCGAGATGGGCGGCGACCAGCACGGCCGGCTGCTGCGCACCAACGACGCCCTGTGCCGGCTGCTCGGCCGCCCCGCCTCGGTGCTCCGCCGCTACTCCTTCGCCGACCTGGTCCACCCCGAGGACATCGGCACCCTGCTGCGCACCTCCGCCGAGGGCGGCCGGGCCGAGCTGCGGCTGAGCCGCCGGGACGGCACCTACCTCTGGGTCTCGCTCCGCAACTCGGTCGTCGCCGACGCCGCCGACGGCCCGCGCTTCCTGCTCACGCATGTCGAGGACATCGAGGAGCGCAAGCGGCACGAGCTGAACCTCGCCCACCGCGCCTCGCACGACGCGCTGACCGGGCTGCCCAACAGTGCCGAGCTGAAGTCGCGGCTCAGTGCCCGGATCTGCGAGCGCCCGCACTCCCCGGCCGCGACCGCGATCGAGGCGCTGGACGCGGCGTACGGGGACGTCGAGTCGTCGCTGACCCACGGTTACCAGGCCGACGGCTACGAGGGCGAGGTGGTCCCCGGTGGCGGCGGGCCCTTCGACCACCATGTGCACACGGTGGCCCCGGATCCGGAGCGTGACGACGGGACGAAGGGGCTCGCGGTCCTCTTCTGCGACCTCGACGGCTTCAAGTCCATCAACGACCGCTTCGGACACCACACCGGCGACGCCGTGCTCATCGAGGTCGCCCGGCGGCTGAGCACCTGTGTGCGGGACGGCGACACCGTCGCCCGGCTCGGAGGTGACGAATTCGTCGTCCTCGCCGACGGCCTCGGAGCGGCGGACGCGGCTGACCTGGCCGTTCGTCTGAGGAATGCCATCATTCCCCCCATAAGGGTCGACGGTCGCGCGGTCCGGGTCGGGGCGAGTTTCGGCATCGGCTGGGCCGAGTGCGGAATGACCGTGGAAGAGGTCCTGCGCTCCGCCGACCAGCGGATGTACGTGGAGAAGCGGTCCCGGTCGAAGGTTCACCGCAGGGCCGGATGACGTTCACGACCCGTTTCTCCCCCTACCCCGTACCCGTTCCCCCAGGGCCGCCCCGGTCGACGAGCGCAACTCGGGGGCTGCTCCGTTCGAGGTAGGCTCGGCCGGTCGGCGACGGCTGGCGACATGGTGAGGAGTGACCCAGGGATGACGGCCGGAAACAACGGCGCGAGCAAGCCCGAGGACGACGATCCGTTCGGCTATCTGTACGCGGACGGACAGGCGGCAGGCGCCCAGGCGCCCGGCCAGGGCGGCTACGGCTACCCGGGTCCGGCCGCCCAGCCGGGTGTGCCCAGAACGTCCTACAACCAGGTGCGTGCCGTCGGCGAGCGCCAGTACGGCCAGCAGCAGGTGCCGCCGCAGCAGGGTGGTTACGGCTACCCGCCCCAGCAGCAGTACGGCCAGCCCGCACAGCAGTACAACCGGCCGAACCCGCAGTACGCGGCCCCCGAGACCTACCCCGGCGGCGCGTCCGGCGGACAGCCTCCGGCGCAGGGCGGCCACGGCGGCGGTCCGGGCCGCGGCGGCCCGAACACGAAGGCACTCCTGATCGCGGCGGTCGCCGTGGTCGCGGTCGTCGTCATCGGCATCGGCGCCGCCCTGCTCACGGGCGACGACGGCGACAAGGACGACAAGAAGGACGAGGCGTCCACCTCGCAGGGCTCGGCGGGCCAGGTCGAGGAGTCGAAGAAGCCGGAGAAGAAGCCCAAGGAGACGCCGAAGCCGGTCGAGCTGCCGAAGCAGGACGCGGCGACGCTGACGCTGGGCGGCCCAGCCACCGTGGAAAGTTCGATCGAAGGGGCCCAGGGGGGTAACGGTGCGTATGTCACCGGCTTCAACCACGTCGGCTCATCCGTGACCTGGCGGGCGGAGATGAAGGGCGAGGGGGAGTATCGCCTTGCCGTTCGATATGCGGTTCCGGCCAAGGATGCTGATGCCACTCTGGCGGTCAATGGAAAGAAGAACAGCCAGCCGATTGGCTTGAAGAACTTTATCAAGTCTACTGACCCGAGCTGGGAGAAGAACTGGCAGACCACCTGGGCGCCGGTCACTCTGCAACCTGGTCAGAACGAAATCAAGATCTCGTGTGAGACCGGTAACCAGTGTGAAGTGATCCTGGATTGGGTCGAGGTCACGCAAGCCACCTCTTAGGTAATCCGGAAAACCCCCCTGGGTGGCTCTCAGGGGGTTTTCCGTTTTAGGTGCGAGTGGCTAGTACTCCAGTGTGACTTCGCGATCTTGGGTCGGACCCGCGTGAGAACTGGAACGGCCACCGCGTGATCATCAAGGGTTGTGTGGACTCATGACGAT
>NZ_JOEZ01000027.1 GCF_000721175.1 Streptomyces anulatus | reverse complement strand
GTTTCACCGGGGCCCTCCGGGCGCTTCCCTTCGTTCTTGCGTTTCCGACTCTATCAGACTCTTTCGTGTCCGATTCCCGGCCGAAGCGGGTCAAGCAGTCTTTGCTTTCCAGGTTCTTCGCTTTCGCGTTTTCCCTTTCCGGCGGTTCCAACTTTACCAGACTCTTTTTCGTTCCGTTTCCGGTCCGAATTTGATTTCCGGTGGCCTGTGGAGCGGCCTTGCCTTTCGGCGTGTTCACTACGTTAGCCGATTCTCTTGGCAGCTCATAATCGAGTCGATGGGGCAAATTACGGGCATGCCGAATTTGCACCCGCCAGGGTGAGTCGTAGGTAGTGGTTTGGCTGCTTCAGGTGGCTCGATCCGATCCGATGGACCGCGTCGAGAGCTGTACCCGTGTCAAGCTGCTCGGACTACATTAGGCGTCCGCCGAAGGTGCGTCAAGTTGCCTCGCGGCTCGGGCGGCGGCGCGGCGCGTGGGCGCGGTACGGGCTCACCGTGGGGTCTCCCTCGATCCAGAAGCGCCAGGGCTGGTGGGCGCCGTCGCCGCCCACCCCGGTGCGGGGGCCACTGCGTACGAGGTCACGGGGCGGCGGGGTGCCGTGCAGTACGGAAAGCGCCGGAGCGGAGCCGTCGAAGAGGTCGCTGCCGTTCAGGTCGCGATCCACGTCGAGGGCGGTGGCGAGGCGGGCCGGGCCCTTGGCCAGTTCCTTGTCGTTGCGGGCCGAGACGCGTCGGTCGCGGGCCAGGCCGGCGCCGACGTCGATCTCACCGGCCCGGAGCAGGACTCCGGCGGCATGTCCTTCCGGGCCGCAGACCAGGTTGAGGCAGTGCCACATCCCGTACGTGAAGTAGACGTACGTGTGACCGGGTGGACCGAACATCACGCCGTTGCGGGCGGTACGGCCCCGGAAGGCGTGCGAGCCGGGGTCGATCTCGCCCGCGTACGCCTCCACCTCGGTCAGGCGCAGCTCGATCGTGCCCTCCTCGGCACGCCGGACGAGCGTGCGGCCCAGGAGGTCGGGGGCGACTTCCAGTACGGAGCGGGCGAAGAAGTCCCGCGTCAGCGGTGTTCGGTCCGGGCTCTTGGTCATGGCGTCCGAGGGTACTGGGATCGCCATGACGGGAACCGGCTACCGTCATGGCGCGTATGTAGGGGTCAGGACCAAGAAGGAGTGACTATGGGCTTCAAGCGGCTGCTCGCGAGCATGGGTGCCGGCGGTGCCTCGGTGGAGACCGAGCTCACCGAGGTGAACGTCGTCCCCGGTGGGGTCGTCCAGGGGGAGGTGCGGATCCAGGGTGGTTCGGTCGCCCAGCAGATCGAGGGGCTCAATGTCGGGCTCCAGGCGCGGGTCGAGGTCGAGAGCGGGGACCAGGAGACCAAGCAGGACATCGAGTTCACCAAGCTGAACCTCGGGGGCGCCTTCGAGGTGCAGGCGGGCGCGGTGCACGTGGTGCCGTTCGGCCTGGAGATTCCGTGGGAGACACCGGTCACGATGTTCGGCGGCCAGCAGCTGCGCGGGATGAACATCGGGGTGACCACCGAGCTGGAGATCGCCCGCGCGCTGGACTCCGGTGACCTGGACCCGATCAACGTGCACCCGCTGCCGGCGCAGGAGGCCATCCTGAACGCCTTCGGGCAGCTGGGCTTCGGCTTCCGCAGCGCGGACATGGAGCGCGGTCACATCCGCGGTACGCGTCAGCGGCTGCCGTTCTACCAGGAGATCGAGTTCGTTCCGCCGACGCGGTACCGCGGGCTGAACCAGGTGGAGCTGACGTTCGTCGCCGACGACCGCGAGATGGACGTCATCCTGGAGATGGACAAGAAGCCGGGGCTGTTCAGCGAGGGCAGCGACTCCTACCGCGCGTTCAAGGTGGGGCTGCACGACTATCAGCAGACCGACTGGGCGGCGTACCTCAACCAGTGGCTCGCCCAGGTCGGCGGACAGCGCAACTGGCTCTAGAGGGCCCTACGCCCCCTAAGGTCGGGGAAGAAGGCAGACGAACCGATCAGGAGAGGTGCGAGACGTGACCGAGCCGAAGAGGGCCCCGCTGCCGCACGACTTCCATCCGGAGGTTCCGTCGTTCACCGTGGTGAGCGACGACCTCGCGCCGGGGGCCGTGCTGGGCGATGCCCAGGTGCTTGCGGGCGGAAACACTTCGCCGCAGCTTCGGTGGGAGGGTTTCCCCGAGGGGACCAAGAGCTTCGCCGTGACGTGTTTCGACCCGGACGCCCCGACGGGCAGCGGGTTCTGGCACTGGGTGCTCTTCGATGTCCCGGCCTCGGTGACGGAGCTTCCGGCCGGTGCGGGCAGCGGAACGTTCGAGGGGCTGCCCGAAGGGGCCGTCCACGCCCGTAACGACTACGGCTCCAAGAACTTCGGCGGTGCGGCTCCGCCGGCCGGGGAGAACCACCGGTACGTGTTCACCGTGTACGCGGTGGACACCGAGAAGCTCGGGATCGACAGCGACGTGTCCCCCGCGGTGGCCGGATTCAATCTCCGGTTCCACACGCTGGGGCGTGCTCGGCTGATCGGTGAGTACACGGCTCCCGTCGGCGATTAGTTCGTTTGCTGTTTGCCCTGCTCCGGTCTTGGAGAGACCAGAGCAGGGCATTTTTTATTGCGTTGTCCATCGCGGCCTGCCCAGCCAGAGTTGATCCGGGCCTGCCAGGGGGCGGGCGGCACACGGGAGGTGGGCAGGATGCGTGACACGCTGGTTCTCAACGCGAGCTTCGAGCCGCTGTCGACAGTGACGCTCAACCGTGCGGTGGTCCTGATCCTCACGGACAAGGCCGTCGTCGAGCAGTCGCATCCCGAGCTCCGTATGCGTGGTGCCGCCGTGGACATTCCGGCGCCCCGGGTGATCAGGCTCTGCCGGTACGTACGGGTGCCGTTCCGAAGACAGGCGCCGTGGTCCAGAAGGGGTGTGCTGATCCGGGACCAGCACCGGTGCGCGTACTGCGGGCGGCGGGCGTCCACCGTCGACCACGTGGTGCCACGCGCCCAGGGCGGGCAGGACACCTGGCTGAACACGGTGGCCTCCTGCGCCGAGGACAACCACCGCAAGGCTGCCCGGACGCCGGAGCAGGCGGGGATGCCGCTGCTGAAGCAGCCGTTCGTCCCCTCCCCCGCCGAGGCGATGCTGCTGGCGATGGGGGCCGGCGACCGCTCGGCACTGCCCGGGTGGCTGGACCGGGCGGCTGCCGCGTAGAGCGGTGCCGTGATCGACGTACGCCTGGTGGTGTATCCCTGGGCCCGTCCCTGTGAGGGGGCGGGCCCACGTGCGTCAGCGGAGCAGCAGTTGGACGATGGCCACCGTGCCGACGGCCACGATGAGGGCGCGCAGGACGGTGGGGCTCAGGCGGCGGCCGACCTTGGCGCCTATCTGGCCGCCGATGGCCGAGCCGGCCGCGATGAGTACGACGGCCGTCCAGTCGAAGTGGGCGACGAAGAGGAAGAACAGCGCGGCGATGGTGTTGACCACGGCGGCCAGGACGTTCTTGACCGCGTTGAGGCGCTGCATCGTGTCGTCGAGCAGCATTCCCATCAGGGAGAGGTAGATGATCCCCTGGGCGGCGGTGAAGTAGCCCCCGTAGACGCTGGCGAGCATCAGGCCCATGAAGAGGAGCGGGCCGCCGTCGGCGCGGGGCGGGGCGCCGATGTGCTCGTGACGGCGCTGGACGGCTTTGCTGATACGTGGTTGCAGGATCACCAGGACGAGCGCCAGGGCGACCAGGACCGGGACGATCGTCTCGAAGGCCGTGGAGGGCAGGGCGAGCAGGAGGGTCGCACCGCAGAGGCCGCCGATCGCCGCGCCGACGCTCAGCTTGAGGATGCGTCGGCGCTGTCCTACGAGCTCCTTGCGGTAGCCGATGGCCCCGCTGATGGACCCGGGGATGAGGCCCAGCGCGTTGGACACGGTCGCGGTGACCGGGGGGAGGCCGGTGGCGAGCAGGACGGGGAAGGTGATCAGGGTGCCAGAGCCGACGATCGTGTTGATCGTGCCGGCTCCGACTCCGGCCGCGAAGACGGCGAGTATTTCCCAGATGGACAACGCCATCTCCTTCGGTGGTCAGTGACGCCTCCCCGCCATGAAGGTCGAGGGGCCTCACTGATCATGCACGAAGGGGGACGGGGTCAGGAGACGGGGGGTTCCTCGCGTCGTTCCACCGCGGGCGCCCCGTAGTTGCCGCCGTTGCCGTTGCCGTTGCCGCCGTTCCCGCCGTTTCCGCCGTTTCCGCCGGTGTTGAAGCCGGGCATGCCTCCGCCGAGGTTGCCGAAGGCTCCGCTGAGGCCCTTGAGGGCGTCGCCGATCTCGCTGGGAACGATCCAGAGCTTGTTGGCGTCGCCCTCGGCGATCTTCGGGAGCATCTGGAGGTACTGGTACGAGAGCAGCTTCTGGTCCGGGTCCCCGGCGTGGATGGCCTCGAAGACCGTGCGGACGGCCTGGGCTTCGCCTTCGGCGCGCAGGGCGGCGGCCTTGGCCTCACCCTCGGCGCGCAGGATCGCGGACTGCTTCTCGCCCTCGGCTGTGAGGATCTGGGACTGCCGGATGCCCTCGGCGGTGAGGATCGCGGCGCGCTTGTCGCGGTCGGCGCGCATCTGCTTCTCCATCGAGTCCTGGATGGAGGTCGGCGGCTCGATCGCCTTGAGCTCGACGCGGTTGACGCGGATGCCCCATTTGCCGGTCGCTTCGTCGAGGACTCCGCGCAGGGCCGCGTTGATCTCCTCACGGGAGGTGAGGGTCCGCTCCAGGTCCATGCCGCCGATGATGTTCCGGAGGGTGGTGACGGTGAGCTGCTCGATCGCCTGGATGTAGCTGGCGACTTCGTAGGTCGCGGCGCGGGCGTCGGTCACCTGGTAGTAGATGACGGTGTCGATGTTGACGACCAGGTTGTCCTGGGTGATCACCGGCTGCGGCGGGAAGGGCACCACCTGTTCACGGAGGTCGATCCGGTTGCGGATCGAGTCGATGAACGGGACGACGATGTTGAGGCCCGCGTTCAGGGTGCGGGTGTAGCGGCCGAACCGCTCCACGATGGCGGCGCTGGCCTGCGGGATGACCTGAATCGTCTTGATCAGGGCGATGAAGACGAGCACCACCAGGATGATCAGAACGATGATGATCGGTTGCATCGTGTCTCTCGTGTCCTTCGGTTGGCAGGTGGATCGCGGTGATCGGGGTCGGTCCTCATGTGCGGCCGGTGGTCGGCGAGTTGCGGGCCGGGCCGGGTTCTCATGATGATCGGCATGATCGACTTCGAGTCTGGCAGACCGCGGCCCGCCTCGTGCACGCTTCGGTCACATGACGACGGCCGTTGCCCCGTCGATGTCCACGACATCGACCTGGCCGCCGGGTTCGAAGACCTGGTCGGCGTCGAGCGAGCGGGCCGACCAGACCTCGCCGGCGAGCTTGATGCGGCCACCGGAGGCCGATACCCGTTCCAGCACGACCGCCTGACGGCCTTTCAAGGCATCGATACCGCTGGCCTGCCCGGTCTGTCCGGCCCGGTGTCTGGCGGCGATCGGGCGCACGACGGCGATCAGCGCGACCGAGACCACGACGAAGACCAGCACCTGGGCGACGATTCCGCCGCCGAGGGCGGCGACGGCCGATGCGGCCACCGCCCCGACGGCGAACATTCCGAATTCGGGCATCGCGGTCAGGACGAGGGGGATGCCCAGTCCCACCGCGCCGATCAGCCACCACACCCATGCGTCGATGTCCACGTGGTCATCGTAGGACTGTCGGTGCGTCACCGACAGGGCGCACGGGTGGCCAACTGCGGTGAACGGCCTGTCGATCGCGGTGCGCAAGCAGTTGCGGTGCCCGGTCGGTCCCGGGGTGGGGCGGGCGGGGCCGTCAGGACAGCGGCAGGCCGCGGGCGGTGTAGCGGTCACCGGTGTGCTCGACGATGAGCGGCAGGCCGAAGCAGAGGGAGAGGTTACGGGAGCTGAGCTCGGTCTCCATGGGGCCGGCCGCGAGGATCTTGCCCTGGCGGATCATCAGAACGTGGGTGAAGCCGGGCGCGATCTCCTCGACATGGTGGGTGACCATGATCATGGAGGGGGCGAACGGGTCGCGGGCGAGACGGCCGAGCCGGCGGACGAGGTCCTCGCGCCCGCCGAGGTCGAGTCCGGCGGCGGGCTCGTCCAGGAGCAGCAGTTCGGGGTCGGTCATCATGGCGCGGGCGATGAGCGTGCGCTTGCGCTCTCCTTCGGAGAGCGTGCCGAACTTGCGGTCCAGGTACTCGGTCATGCCGAGGCGGTCGAGGAAGGCGCGGGCGCGTTCCTCGTCGACGGCTTCGTAGTTCTCGTGCCAGGTGGCGGTCATGCCGTACGCGGCGGTGAGGACCGTCTGCAGCACCGTCTGGCGCTTGGGCAGCTTGTCGGCCATCGCGACGCCCGCCATGCCGATGCGGGGGCGGAGCTCGAAGACGTCGGTGCCGACGCCGCCGAGCTGCTCGCCGAGGATCGTGGCCGTTCCCTTGCTCGGGAAGAGATAGCTGGACGCGAGGTTGAGGAGGGTCGTCTTGCCGGCACCGTTGGGGCCCAGGATGACCCAGCGCTCCCCTTCCTTGACCGACCAGGAGACATCGTCCACCAGAGCACGTCCGTCGCGGACCACGGATACGTCCACCAGCTCCAGTACATCGCTCATGGCGCGTTGTCTCCCCATGCAGTCTCGTCGATCGTCGCGTGCCGGTGGGCACGGCTCCCAAGGGAAAACCTACGCCACCGCGCGAGCGCTTCAGGCGTGAGGGCCGATCCCCGGCCGTTGCCTAGGCTGTCGGCATGCTTGTCGAACCACGTTCAGGGTTGTTGGCCGCTTGGGGAAACGCGCTTCTGGCGGGACTCGTCTCGCCGGACGAGGCGGCCCTCGCGATTGTCGGACAGGACGCGGTGCACCGCGTCGAGGGGGTGCCGGGTGAGGCGGGGCCGGTCGGGCTCACGCTGGCGCTCGGCCGGCTGCGGGGGCTCGGGGCGACCGGGTTGCGGGTCGCGTTGCCGGTGCCGGGGCACCCGCTGGGGCTGAGCGGTCCGCCCGACTTCAATGCGCGGGCGCTGGAGGCGGAGGAGGCGGTGGTCGCGTACGGGGTGCCGTACGGGCTGGTGCCCGAGGTGAGCGGAGTGGGGCCGGAGGGGGATCTGCACGTCGAGGTGGTGTGGCGGGTGCTGCCGGTACGGGAGGCGCCGCCCGCGGACGTGCCGTCTCTGGGCGAGGCGGAGCGGGAGCTGGCGGAGGCGTTGCGGGATGCGACGGCGGTGCTGTCGCGGCTGGACGTGGCCGGGTCCGGTCCGGTGGCGGAGGCGGCGGTGGACGCGTACCGGGCGCGGGCGGAGCGGAGTCGGGGGCGCGAGGTGCTGGCGCCAGGGTATCCGCCGCGGGCGGTGCGGGTGCTGGAGATGGCGCAGCGGGTGGGGCTGCTGGTCTCGGTGGCGTACGAGAACGGGCACGGCGGTGCGGTGAGCGCGTCGGAGATCGCGGCGCGGGGGGAGGCGTTGCGGCCGGTGGAGCGGGTGGCTCGGCGGGCGTTGGTGGCGGCGTACAACGCGTATGTGGAGGGCGGGGAGGTTCGGCGCTAGATGTATTGCCCTGTGAGGTTGGGGACGGCGGCTGGTGGGTGGTTTGCCTGCGAGCGCGCTGGATCGGGTCTCGCCGGGCCGGGGCCTGTCAGGCTCGGGGCCCCTTGGCGAGGGTTCCGTCCTCAAGTGCCGGACGGGTTGGGGTGGTGCGCCGGGCGCGCTGGAGCAGGGCTCCTCGGGCAGGAGCCTGTCAGGCTTCGGGGTCCCCTCGGCCAGGGTCCCGTCCTCAAGCGCCGGACAGACAGGCTGGGGTGGTGCGCCGGGCGCGCTGAAGAGGCCCCGGACCCGCTGGAGTGGTCGCCGGGCGGGCTGCGGGAAGGCCCGCACCGGCTGGGAGCGAGTGCGGCGAAAGCCGGACAGGCCCTTGGGGAGGGAGGACCGTCCGGCTTTCGGGAGGGGCATGGGTCAGTGGTTGAGGCCGAGGTTGCCGAAGGCCGGGTTGAGCAGGCCCACCACGTTGACCGTGTTGCCGACCACGTTCACCGGGACGGCGACGGGAACCTGCACGAGGTTGCCGCTTGCGACGCCCGGGGAGTGGGCGGCCAGGCCGTCCGCGCCGGCGCCGCTGTGGCCGGTGGCGGAGGCGGCTCCGGCACCGGCGGCGACGAGCCCGCCCGCGATCATGGTGACGGCCGCGGCCTTCTTCAGGTTCTTCACTTCAGGATCCTCCTAGAGAGGCTGCGGCAAGCCGCCGCAGCACGCCCTGAAGAACGCCGTGCGGTCCGGAAGGATGCGCCGAATGGGTGACATACACCCGACAGTATGAATCTCGGTCCGGACGGGAACCCGCAGCGGTGCCGACGTCAGCCCGCCGCTCCGTGACGTACCGCCCAGAGCGCGGCCTGGGTCCGGTCGGACAGGTCGAGCTTCATCAGGATGTTCGACACGTGCGTCTTGACCGTCTTCTCCGAGAGGACCAGCGCACGGGCGATCTCGCGGTTGGAACGACCGTCCGCGATGAGGCCGAGGACTTCGCGTTCCCGCTCGGTGAGCGTGCTCCCCCGGCCCGTGCCGGTGCCCGCGTCCTCCTGGGCCAGCAGCGCGCCCGCGACCTCCGGCTGGAGCAGGACGTGACCGGCGTGGACCGAGCGGATCGCCCCGGCCAGGGCGTCCGGGTCGACGTCCTTGTAGACGTAACCGGAGGCTCCGGCGCGCAGAGCGGGGACCACCGTGCGCTGTTCGGTGAAGCTGGTGACGATGAGGACCTTCGCGGGGTTGTCGAGCTCGCGGAGGCGGCGCAGGGCCTCGATGCCGTCGGTGCCGGGCATCTTGATGTCCATCAGCACCACGTCGGGGCGGAGCTCCTCGGTGCGGGCCACGCCCTCCGCGCCGTCGGACGCCTCGCCGACGACCTCTATGTCCTCCTGGATCTCCAGGAACGTACGCAGTCCGCGACGGACCACCTGATGGTCGTCGACCAGCAGCACCCTGATGATCTTGTCAGCCACCGGGAACCTCCATCTCGATCGTGGCGCCCTTGCCGGGCTCCGAGGCAACGGTGAGCCGGCCGCCGACGCCGCTCGCCCGGTGGCGCATGGAGACGAGGCCGAGGTGGCGGCCCGCCCGCCGGACGGCGGTGGGGTCGAAGCCGCCCCCGTCGTCGGTGACGCGCAGGACGGTGGCGGCGCCGCGCCGCGCCAGGGTGACGCTCACGCGCTTCGCGCCGGAGTGCCGCAGGGCGTTGTGGAGGGCCTCCTGGGCGACCCGGAGCAGTGCTTCCTCCTGGGCGGCGGGCAGCGCGCGCACTCCGCAGCTCTCGAAGGCGACCTCGGCGGTGTGCGCCCGGTCCAGAACCTGGATCTGGGTGCGGAGGGTGGCGATGAGCCCGTCCTCGTCGAGCGCCGCGGGGCGCAGTTCCACGACGGCGGCCCGCAGTTCGTCGACCGCCTCGGCGGCGAGGGCGGCGACCTGCTGGAGTTCGCCCTTGGCGCGGGCGGGGTCGCGGTCGACGAGTGCGGTGGCGGCCTGGGCGGTGAGGCGGAGCGAGAACAGCTTCTGGCTGACCGCGTCGTGCAGCTCGTGGGCCAGGCGGGAGCGTTCCTCGGCGATGGTCAGTTCGCGGCTGCGCTCGTAGAGGCGGGCGTTCGTGAGCGCGATGGCGGCGTGCTGGGCGAGGATCTGGAGCAGTTCCTCGTCCTGGGCGGTGAAGCCGCAGCCGCCCTCGGGCTTGGGGCACATCTTGTTGGCGAGGAACAGGGCTCCGATGATCTCGTCGCCGTCCGTGATGGGCAGGCCGAGGAAGTCGGACATGTCGGGGTGGGCGTCGGGCCAGCCCCCGAAGCGAGGGTCCTCGCGGACGTCGGCGAGGCGCTCGGGCTTCGCCTGGTGCAGCATCGCGGCGAGGATGCCGTGCTGGCGGGGCAGCGGTCCGATGGCCTTCCACTCTTCGTCGCTGACCCCGTCGACCACGAACTGGGCGAAGCCGCCGTGGTCGTCCGGGACGCCGAGGGCCGCGTACTGGGCGTCGAGCAGCTCGCGGGCGGAGGCGACGATCGTCTTCAGGACGTCGCCCACTTCGAGGTGCCGGCTCATGGCGAGCAGCGCGGCACTCACCGCGGCGAGGCCCGACGGTGGGCGATGACTCATGGGATCACCGTACCGGCGGCGACCGCGCGGCCGTATCGGGCCGGGGTCGGTGGTGGGCGGGCGGGGACCTAGGTCCGGGCGGCGGGGCCCTCGGCCGGAGGTCGTAGGACCGCCCGGGACCTACGCCGAAGTGCCGGGTACGGGTCCGGCTCCCGGGCGAGGCGCGGCGCGGTCCGGTCTTCCTACGTTGGGGGCGCCGGGGTCTCCCGGTGGACGCCGAGGGTACGAAGGGGACGGTCATCATGCCGGTCGCGATGATCACGGGTGGTTCGAAGGGGCTGGGGCGCGCGCTGGCGGGGGCGCTGGCCGGTCAGGGGTGGGACCTGGTCCTGGACGCCCGGACCGCCGGGGTGCTGGAGGACACCGCGCGGAAGCTGCGCGGGCGGTACGGGACGCGGGTGGTGGCGGTGCCGGGGGACGTCGCGGACGCGGCGCACCGGGCGGAGCTGGTGGTGGCCGCCGGGTCGCTGGGCGGTCTCGACCTGTTGGTGAGCAACGCGAGCGTGCTGGGCGCGGAGCCGCTGGTCCGGCTGGACGCGTTGCCGCTGGAGGGGCTGCGGCGGGCGCTGGAGACGAACGTGGTGGCGGCGCTCGGTCTCGTACAGGAGGCGTTGCCGTTGTTGCGGGCCTCGGGCGCGGGGGCGGTGGTGGTGATCAGCTCGGACGCGGCGGCGGAGCCGTACCCGACGTGGGGCGGTTACGGGGCGTCGAAGGCTGCACTGGACCAGTTGGCGGCGGTGCTGGGCGAGGAGGAGCCGGGGCTGCGGGTGTGGGCCGTCGACCCGGGTGACATGGCGACGGAACTGTACGCCGCGGCGGTCCCGGCGGAGGCGGACGAGCCTCGGCCGTCGCCGGAGAGTGTGGCGCCCGCGTTCCTGCGGCTGGTGCGGGAGCGGCCGGCGAGTGGTCGGTTCGCCGCCCCGGCACTGCTGGAGGGGCGGCCGGCGGGGCCGGGCGGGGGTCCGCGGTGACCGCACGGGGGTGGGACCAGGGCCCGGCAGCCCTGTGCGCTTCGGAGCCGGGCGGCGCGGGCCCGGGCGGGCCGTCCCCGGTCCCGGAGCGAACAGCGCGGCCGGACTCGCCAGACCCAGGCGTGGCGGGAACGGACGAGGGCCGGACCGACGAGGTCGCGCGTCGGTGGGCCGGGGCCGGTGGCCCAGGGGCCCTGGAGGCGTTGCGGGTGCCGGACGTCCTGTCCGCCCGGGTGCCGGCCGAGCAGCGGGGTGCGGGTCGGGACGACGTACGGCTGCTGGTGTCGCGGGGACGAGCCGTCTCGCACCACGCGTTCCGGGAGCTGCCCGGGCAGCTCCGGCGCGGGGACGTGCTGGTGGTGAACACGTCCATGACGTTGCCCGCCGCCGTGAAGGGGCGGGTGGGCGGCGAGCGGGTCGTCGTGCACTTCTCGACGCGGGGTGCGGACGGGCGGTGGGCGGTGGAGCTGCGGGCTCCCGGCGGGGCGGGGGCCACCGGGCCGCGGCCGGGCGGCCCGGCGGGGGCGGTGGTGCGGCTGCCGGGCGGGAACGCCCTGGTGCTGGAGGAGCCGCTGGGGCCGGCGGCGGGGGCCCGGCTGTGGTGGGCGCGGGTGCCGGAGCCGGTGCCGGAGCTGTTGCGGCGGTACGGGCGGCCGATCCGGTACGGGTACACGGAGCGGGATCAGCCGCTGTCGGCCTATCAAACGGTGTTCGCGGCCCCCTCGCCCGACGGGAGCGGCTCGGCGGAGATGCCGAGTGCGGCGCGGCCCTTCACGGCCGCGCTGGTGGCGGAGCTGGTGCGCCGGGGGGTGCTGTTCGCTCCGCTGTCCCTGCATACGGGGGTGGCATCGGCGGAGGCGCACGAGCCGCCGTACCCGGAGCGGTTCTCGGTGCCGGCGGCGACGGCGTGGCTGGTGAACGCCGTACGGGCGGCGCGGGGTGAGGACCGTGCGACGGGCGGGCGGGTGGTCGCGGTGGGGACGACGGCCGTGCGGGCACTGGAGTCGGCGGCGGGGACGGACGGGGTGGTGCGGCCCGCGACGGGGTGGACGGATCTGGTGGTGACGCCCCGGCGGGGTGTGCGGGTGGTGGACGGGCTGCTGACCGGTCTGCACGAGCCGGAGGCCTCGCATCTGCTGATGCTGGAGGCGGTGGCGGGGCGCGAGGCGCTGCGCCGCGGGTACGAGGCGGCGCTCCAGGAGCGGTACCTCTGGCACGAGTTCGGCGACGTCCATCTCCTCCTGCCAGATGAGGAACGTAACCCTCCGGATTGCTTCAGCAACGAGCAGTGAGACCGCCGTGTCGCCGGTGTGAGCCCAGGCATAGGGTCTACGTCACTTACGAACATACCTAGTGGACCCATAAGGGCGATTTGAGCAGGCGCAGTCAGGGGTCATTTCGGACTAACGGGATCCTCTTCCACTACCCGGCTTCGTACGTCACACCTTTGCCACAGGATTTTGCTGCCGCTAAGAATTGCTCTCGTCCCCGACGGAGGTGCGCATCACCGCCTCCGGTCTCGTCCTCCGTGAGGACACCTGAGCTTTCGAAGAGGTAGCCCTACATGTCTGCGACTCGCATTCCCAGCCGTGTCCGTCGCCTGAACAAGGTCCAGAAGATCTCCGTGGCCGGTGTGTCGGCCCTTGGCGTCGCCGCCCTGACCTTCTCGCTCGTCCCGTCGAACGCCGAGGCCGAGATCGCCCCGCAGGCGGCGGCTGCCGCCGCGCCCGTGGCCTTCACCGCCGGCTCCGCACAGGCCAAGACCGTGCAGGACAGCATGATCGAGCAGCACTCCACCGCCGAGAAGCTGGTGAAGGCCGCCGACGCCGCGAAGGCGAAGGCCGCCGCCGAGACCAAGGCCGCCGCCGCGAAGGCCGAGGCCGCGTCCGAGGCGAAAGCCAAGGCCGCCGCGGACGCCAAGGCGAAGGCGAAGGCCGCCGCCGACGCGAAGGACAAGGCCGCCAAGGCCAAGGCGGACGCGAAGAAGCGCGGCACCGAGGCCGCGAACCGCTCCACCGCGCGCAAGCCCGTCTACGCCAACAACCTGGACGGCTGGATCCGCGAGGCCATGTCGATCATGAAGAAGGAAGGCATCCCCGGCTCCTACGAGGGGATCCACCGCAACATCATCCGCGAGTCCAGCGGTAACCGCTGGGCCATCAACAACTGGGACATCAACGCCCGGAACGGCATCCCGTCCAAGGGTCTGCTCCAGGTGATCCAGCCGACCTTCGACCGCTACCACGTGGCGGGCACCAAGAAGGACCTGTACGACCCGGTCGCCAACATCGTCGCCGCCTGCAACTACGCGGCCGACCGCTACGGCTCCATGGACAACGTGAACAGCGCGTACTGAGCCCAGCCGTACACATGCCGGAGGCCGGCACCCCGCGGGGTGCCGGCCTCCGGCGTCGTTCCGGTACCGCTTCGTACGGTCGCGGCGGAACCTACTTGCGCATGACCTCGGGCTCGTGGCGCCGCAGCAGCCGTGCCACCGCGATCCCACAGATCACGCCGAGCGCGAGCAGGACGGTGATGTTGATGCCCCACTGGGTGGCGGTGTGCTCCCACAGCGGGTCGAGGTCGGTGGGGTTCTCCGGGTCCCACGGCGGCATCAGGTGCGCCAGGTCCAGCGTGGTGCCGGCGGCGGCCATCGCCCAGCGGGACGGCATCAGCCAGGCGAACTGCTCCAGGCCGGGCGATCCGTACACCTGGAAGAGCACGCCGGTGAAGACGACCTGGATGATCGCGAACATGACCAGCAGCGGCATGGTCTTCTCGGCGGTCTTCACCAGTGAGGAGATGACCAGGCCGAACATCATCGAGGTGAAGCCCAGCGCGATGATGGAGAGGCAGATCTCCACGGCCGGCGGCATGATCAGGCCCTCCGCCGGCAGCTCGCGGGTGGCGAAGCCGATGCCGCAGATGATCACGCCCTGGAAGGCGGTGATCACGCCGAGGACGATCACCTTGGACATCAGGTACGCGGAGCGGGAGAGGCCGGTGGCCCGTTCCCGTTCGTAGATGACCCGTTCCTTGATCAGCTCTCGTACGGAGTTGGCGGCGCCGGAGAAGCACATGCCGACCGCGAGGATCAGCATGATCGTGCCGGCCTTGCCGTTGAACCGGGACGGCGGGGTGGGCTCGGCGAGACCGAACTCCGCCGGGATGACCACGCTGACCACGCCCAGCACGGCGGGCAGGATCAGCATCAGCCCCATGAAGCCCTTGTCGGACGCGATGACGGAGGAGTACCTCCGGATCAGCGTCCACAGCTGCGCCATCCAGCCCTGCGGCTTCGGCGGGCGCATCTGCTGCGGGGGCGGCATGCTGACCGGCTGGGCCGCGACCGCGTCGATGTCGGCCGCGTACATCTGGTAGTGCTGCGAACCGCGCCAGCGGCCCGCCCAGTCGTAGTCGCGGTAGTTCTCGAAGGCGGAGAACACGTCGGCCCAGCTGGTGTATCCGAAGAAGTTCAGCGCTTCCTCCGGCGGACCGAAGTAGGCGACGGAACCGCCGGGCGCCATCACCAGGAGCTTGTCGCAGATCGCCAGCTCGGCGACCGAGTGCGTGACCACGAGCACCGTGCGGCCGTCGTCGGCGAGGCCGCGCAGCAGCTGCATGACGTCGCGGTCCATGCCTGGGTCGAGGCCGGAGGTCGGCTCGTCCAGGAAGATCAGCGAGGGCTTGGTGAGCAGCTCCAGGGCGACCGAGACGCGCTTGCGCTGGCCGCCGGAGAGCGAGGTGATCTTCTTGTCCTTGTGGATGTCGAGCTTGAGCTCGGCGAGGACCTCGGTGATCCGGGCCTGGCGCTCGGCCTCGGTGGTGTCCGCGGGGAAGCGGAGCTTGGCCGCGTACTTGAGGGCCTTGGTGACGGTCAGCTCCTTGTGCAGGATGTCGTCCTGCGGGACCAGACCGATGCGCTGGCGCAGCTCGGCGAACTGCTTGTACAGGTTGCGGTTGTCGTAGAGGACATCGCCCTGGTTGGCGGGCCGGTAGCCGGTGAGCGCCTTGAGCAGGGTGGACTTTCCGGAACCGGACGGGCCGATGACCGCGATCAGCGACTTCTCCGGGACGCCGAAGGAGACGTCCTTGAGGATCTGCTTGCCTCCGTCGACCGTCACAGTGAGGTGGCGGGCGGAGAAGGAGACCTCACCGGTGTCGACGAACTCTTCCAGCCGGTCCCCGACCAGCCGGAACGTCGAGTGACCGACGCCGACGATGTCGTTCGGGCCGATGAGGGCCGAGCCGGACTTGGGGAGCGGCTGACCGTTGACGTACGTGCCGTTGTGCGAGCCGAGGTCGCGGATCTCGAAGCGGCCGTCGGGCGTCGCGTGGAACTCGGCGTGGTTGCGGGAGACCTGGAGGTCGGAGACGACCAGTTCGTTCTCCAGCGCACGACCGATGCGCATGACCCGGCCGAGGGCCAGCTGATGGAACGTCGTCGGGCTGCGGTCGCCGTAGACCGGCGGCGCCCCCGCGGCACCGCCCTGTCCCGGTCCGGCCGGATGCCCGGGGCCCTGCTGGTGCGGCACCTTCTGGTGCGGGGCCTGCTGGTGCGGGGCCTGCTGGTGCTGCCAGGCCTGGTGCTGAGCCGGGGCCTGGTGCGCGGGTGCCTGCTGTCCGTGCCAGCCCGCGCCGCCGCCCTGGGGCTGCTGGTGGGGCTGGTGCGCCGGAGCCTGCTGGGCACCGGCCGCCTGACCGCCGGCCACACCGGCGCCCGCGGCGGGGCTGAGGCTCACCCGGGGCCCGTCGGTGCCGTTGCCCAGGTGCAGCACCGAACCGGGGCCGATCTCCACCTGCTGGATCCGTTGGCCCTGCGCATAGGTGCCGTTCGTGCTGCCGTGGTCCTCGATGGACCAACTGCGGCCGTTCCAGCTGATCGTGGCATGCCGCCACGACACTCTGGCGTCGTCGACCGTCAGGTCGCCCTGCGGATCACGTCCAAGGGTGTACGACCTGGACGGATCGAGCGTCCAGGTGCTGCCATTCAATTCCAGTACGAGTTCCGGCACTCCGCGCCCCACTAGTTGTCCCCCGTGTTACCCCCGTCGCAGGGAGTCTAGGGATGCTGAACATCGTGGGGAACTATTCCAGGACCAGTCCCCGATCCGAAAGTCGGGCCAGGGAAGAGCGCGCGGAGACCTGCGCGAACACCCCGATACCGGGGGTCGAAACAGCAGCGGAACGGAAGAAGTCCGGATGAAGCTCCGGTTACCGCCCAGAGAATGTCCAGCGACTTCATAACGCCGGATACGGGACAGCTGGCGCGGCCGGACGCAAGACCCGTACCGGCCAGATCTGCGACTCCTGGTGCACCCGGCCGGGACCGCCCGCCCGGCGCCGCGGGTGCGGCCGGGGCGGCACCGGGGGCGGCACCGGGGCGATTGCGTCCGGCACTCGGGACGGGCGGCCGGAGGAGGTGGCGGGACCGATACGGTGGGAGCACCATGAGCGCATCTCAGCCACCTCAGCCCCTCTCGTCTCCTGAGCCCTCTGAGCCCCCTGAGCCCCCTGGGGTCGACGGGACCGGCGACGGGACTCCTCCGGGCGGCGACGCACCCACGCTTCTCGTCAAGATCTTCGGCAAGGACCGTCCGGGCATCACCGCCGGGCTCTTCGACACCCTCGCCGCGTACGCGGTCGACGTCGTGGACATCGAGCAGGTCGTCACCCGTGGTCGCATCGTGCTGTGCGCCCTGGTCACCGCCCCCACCGCGGGCGGGACCACCGAGGGCGATCTGCGGGCGACGGTGCACAGCTGGGCCGACTCCCTGAAGCTGCAGGCCGAGATCATCTCCGGCATCGGCGACAACCGCCCCCGCGGTGACGGCCGTTCCCATGTGACGGTGCTGGGGCACCCGCTCACCGCGGAGTCGACCGCCGCCATAGCGGCCACCATCACCTCGACCGGCGGGAACATCGACCGTATCTTCCGGCTGGCGAAGTACCCGGTGACCGCCGTCGAGTTCGCGGTGTCGGGGACCGGGACCGCGGAGCTGCGGACCGCGCTGGCGACCGAGGCCGCGGAGATCGGCGTGGACGTCGCGGTGGTCTCGGCCGGGCTGAGCCGCCGGGCCCAGCGGTTGGTGGTCATGGACGTCGACTCCACGCTGATCCAGGACGAGGTGATCGAGCTCTTCGCGGCGCACGCGGGCTGCGAGGCCGAGGTCGCCGAGGTGACCGAGCAGGCGATGCGCGGCGAGCTGGACTTCGAGCAGTCGCTGCACGCCCGGGTCGCCCTGCTGGCCGGCCTGGACGCCTCGGTGGTGGACAAGGTCCGCACCGAGGTACGGCTCACCCCCGGCGCCCGCACCCTGATCCGTACGCTGAAGCGGCTCGGCTACCAGGTCGGCGTCGTCTCCGGCGGCTTCACCCAGGTCACGGACGGCCTGAAGGAACAGCTCGGCCTCGACTTCGCCTCGGCCAACACTCTGGAGGTGGTGGACGGCAAGTTCACCGGCCGGGTCGTCGGCGAGGTGGTGGACCGGGCGGGCAAGGCACGGCTGCTGCGGAGCTTCGCCGAACAGGCGGGGGTGCCGCTGGCCCAGACAGTGGCGATCGGGGACGGGGCGAACGATCTCGACATGCTGAACACCGCCGGACTCGGCGTCGCGTTCAACGCCAAGCCGATGGTCCGCGAGGCGGCGCACACCGCGGTGAACGTGCCGTTCCTGGACACCGTGCTCTATCTGCTCGGCATCACCCGTGAAGAGGTCGAGGCGGCGGACGGTCTCGTCGACTGACAGCCCGGACCGCCCCGGACCGCCGGTTCCGGAGGCGTACGCAGGAAGGCCGCCGGTTTCGCAGACGCACGCAGGAGGGCCCCGGCACAGCAGATGTGCCGGGGCTCAGCGCGTTCACGTGGTCATCGGTACGGGAGACCGCTCAGCCGTTCGGGGTCCAGTACTCGGTGAGCTTGCCCGCCCCGTGCTCCACGCTCTTCCAGGAGCCGGGGAACTCCACCACGGCGTAGGCGGCCGTGGGGAAGCCGTCCCGGGCCATCCGGGCCAGGGTGTCGCCCTCGGCCGAGCCGGAGAGGGCGTCGGCGGCCCCGTGCATGCCGGGGTTGTGGCCGATGACCAGGAGGTTGCGCACCTCGTCCGGTGTCTCGTTGAACAGGGCGATCAGTTCGCCGAGGGAGGCGTCGTACAGCCTCTCCTCGTAGACGGTCCGGGGTCGCCGGGAGAATTCATGGACCGCCAGCTTCCAGGTCTCCCGCGTCCTGGCGGCACTGGAGCAGAGGGCCAGATCGAAGTCGATGCCGGAATCGGCGAGCCTGCGGCCGGCCACGGGCGCGTCCTTGCGGCCGCGCTCGGCCAGCGGGCGCTCATGATCGGAAGCCTGTGACCATTCCGCCTTGGCATGCCGGAGAAGGACGATCCTGCGAGGTGTCTCGACGCTCATACACCTCAGCTTCGCATGAAACGCGGCCTCGGGCGCAGGGTGTTGACGTGCTCGTCCGGGAGTTGGCGCGCTGGTCCGGGGCGGCTTCGGCTCAGCGGGACAGCAGCTGGAGGGTGCGCTCGATCAGCTGTCCGAGCGCGGGGTCGCCGGTGGCGGCCTGGGCCTGTCCGGGGCTGAGGATCATCAGCAGCAGAGCGGCGAACGCGACGGCGGGCAGGGCGACGGCCCACCAGGGCAGCCTGATCTCGACGCCGTCCGCCGCCGGCCGGTGGGACCTGGTGTGCGTCGGTGCCGACATGTCCGCCTCCGTTGGGTCATCGGGTCGTTACCGAAGAACCTACGGAGTGGGAGTGCCCGGTCCCATCCGGTGACCCACCGACTTCACCCTGACCCTGGCCCCCTAGGGGAAGGGGGTGCTAGCCCCACCCCGCGGGGTCCACCGGGTCCTCGGGCGTCAGGGCGAGGCGATCGTGGCGATCACACCGATGACGACGGTGATCAGGAGCATCGCCCCGAAAACGAGGAGAAGCTTCTTCTGGCCGTTCTGGGGATTCGGATCGAGCACTGGCATGACGTCAGTGTCGCATCTCAGCATTCGTCCTCGATCGTCCGGTCCCGGCCCGCGAGGATCCCGGCCGCCATCTGGGGAATCATGAGGCCCGCCATCAGGGCGATCGGCAGCCCCCAGCCGCCGCTGTGCTGGTAGAGCACGCCGACGAGCAGCGGGCCGGGGATCGAGAGCAGGTAGCCGGTGGACTGGGCGAAGGCGGAGAGCCGGACGACGCCCGCGCCGGACCGGGCCCGCATGCCGATCATGGTGAGGGCGAGCGGGAAGGCGCAGTTGGCGACGCCGAGGAGCAGGGCCCAGGCCCAGGCGCCGGCGGCGGGGGCGAGGTAGAGGCCGCTGTAGCCGATCAGGCCGCACAGACCGAGGGCGACGACGATCGGGCCCTGCTGCTTGAGCCGGGAGGCGACCCGGGGGATGACGAAGGCGAGCGGGACGCCCATCGCCATGGTGACCGCGAGCAGGAGCCCGGCGGTGCCGGCGGAGACCCCGGCGTCACGGAAGATCTGCGGCATCCAGCCCATGGTGATGTACGCGGCCGTGGCCTGGAGCCCGAAGAAGCAGGCGAGGCCCCAGGCGGTGCGGCTGCGGGTGATCCGGAGGGCCGGCGCTTCCGCGCCCGGCGTACCGGAGACGGCAGGACCGGAGACGGACGGGCCCGAGGGGGAAGTGCCGGGGGCCGGGGTGCGGTCGCGGACGAGGACCACCCAGGGCAGCACCGCGACGGCGGCGAGCCCGGCCCAGACGACGAGACCCGTCTGCCAGTCGCCGCCCAGCGCCCCGGTGACGGGGACGGTGACGGCGGCGGCCAGGGCGGTGCCGAGGGCCAGGGCCATGGAGTAGAGGCCGGTCATGGTGCCGACGCGGTCGGGGAACCAGCGCTTGACGATCACCGGCATCAGGATGTTGCTGACGGCGATGCCCATCAGGGCCAGCGCGCTGGCGGCCAGGAAGCCGGCGGTGGACCCGATGTACGGGCGGATGAGCAGGCCGGCCGCGATGGCGGCCATGCCCGCGCAGACGACGGCGCCCGCGCCGAAGCGGCGGGCCAGGCGCGGCGCCATGACCCCGAAGACCGCGAAGCAGAGCGGCGGTACGGAGGTGAGGACGCCGGCCACGCTCCCGCTCATGTGCAGTCCCTCGCGGACCTCTTCGAGGAGGGCGCCGAGGCTGGTGATGGCGGGGCGGAGGTTCAGGGCGGCCAGGACGAGCCCCACGGCGATGAGGCGCAGCAGCCAGGGTGCGGGGGCCCCGTCGGCACCGGGGAGCCGCTGGGCGCGGAGCTTTTGCGGCGTGCGCGCGGCGGGGCCGCGGTCCAGGGTCGGGGTCTGCGTTTCGTCGTCCGGCATGGAGCCATCATAGAATCATGGGATGATTGGTTGTCCAATCCCGCGGACCCCCGGGATCCCCAGGTTTTCCTTGAGGGAATCCGGCCCTGACCTGACAGCTCACGAGCAAGGAGCACCATGGCGCTGACGTCTCCACGGCGTTCGGCACTCTCCGACCAGGTGATCGCCCAGTTGCGGAACCAGATCACCTCGGGCGAGTGGCCGGTCGGCTCGCGGATTCCGACCGAGCCCGAGCTGGTCGAGCAGCTCGGGGTGGCCCGTAACACCGTCCGCGAGGCCGTGCGGGCCCTCGCGCACAACGGGCTGCTGGACATCCGGCAGGGCTCCGGCACCTATGTGATCGCCACGAGCGAGCTCGCCGGGGTGATGCACCGCAGGTTCGCGGCCGCCGATCCCCGTCACATCGCGGAGCTGCGTTCGACGCTGGAGTCGTCGGCGGCCCGGCTGGCGGCGGTCCGGCGCACGGAGCGGGACCTTCGGCAGCTGGACACGCTGATGGCGCGCCGGGAGGAGGCGTGGGCGTCGGGGGACGCGGAGGCGTTCGTGGCGGTGGACGCGACGCTGCACCTGGCGGTGGTCGCGGCCTCGCACAACGACGTCCTGACCGAGCTCTACGCCGACCTCGGGGATCTGCTGCGCGACTATCTGCGCGGCGATGTGGGCCCCGAGCTGCGGCCGGAGAACCACATGGACCACGGCCGGCTGGTGGAGGCGATCCGCGCCGGGGACGCGGAGACCGCGGCGGCCGAGGCGGCGAGCCATGCGCTGACCTGCCTGACGGACCGGGGGTAGCGGCTCCGCCCGGCCACGCATGGCCGGAGCACCGCTCAGAGGGGGGCGGGGCGGTGGCTTACCCAGGCCGTGGCGACACCTTTCCAGCAGCGGTCCTCCAGCCGTACGGTCCGGCCCGGCTCCACCGCGACCGCCGCGCCGTCCGCGTCGACGTCCCACCAGCGGTCGCATTCGATGTGCAGCCGGACGAGGTCGGTGGAGGGGTAGGGGTTGTGGCAGTACGCGACGACCCGGGAGCCCTCGACGGACGTACGGCACTCGGAGCCGGCCGGTTCGGGCTTCGGGGGCCCCTCCCCCGTACCGGAGTCGGCCCCTCTGGCGGCGTGGACCCCCAGGGGGACGGCGAGTGCGGCGGCGGCGACCGGGACGGCCAGGAGGATACGGGTTCGGCGGCGCGTGGGACGCATGACGATCTCCCTCCCGCAGCCTGACAAGAAGTCCGGTTCCTCCTCAGTCTGCGGTGGATCGGCCGACTTTTCGACCGGAGCGGCAGCGGACGGCCACGGACCGTGAACGGCCCCCGGCCACGTACCGCCTCCGGGAACCGGGAGGGGGTACGCGGCCGGGGGCCGTCTCGCAGGGGTGGTGCGCGGTCAGGCGCCCATCATGTGCACGCCGCTGTCGACGTGGATGATCTCGCCCGTCGTCCTCGGGAAGAAGTCGGAGAGCAGGGCCACGATGCCGCGGCCGGCCGGCTCCGGGTCGGACATGTCCCAGGCGAGCGGGGCGCGGTGGTTCCAGACGTCGGCCAGCTCCGAGAAGCCCGGGATGGACTTGGCGGCCATGGAGCCGATCGGGCCGGCGGAGATCAGGTTGCAGCGCAGCCCGTCCTTGCCCAGGTCACGGGCGAGGTAGCGGGAGGTGGCCTCCAGCGCGGCCTTGGCCGGGCCCATCCAGTCGTACTGCGGCCAGGCGTACTGGGCGTCGAAGGTGAGGCCGACGATCGAGCCGCCCTCGCTCATCAGCGGCTTGCAGGCCATGGCCAGCGACTTCAGGGAGAACGCCGAGACGTGCATCGCCGTGGCGACGGACTCGAACGGCGTGTTGAGGAAGTTGCCGCCGAGCGCGTCCTGCGGCGCGAAGCCGATGGAGTGGACGACGCCGTCCAGGGAGCCGAGCTCCTCGCGCACCAGGCCGGCCAGCCGGTCCAGGTGCTCCTGGTTGGTCACGTCCAGCTCGATGACCTTGGCCGGCTTCGGCAGCTTCCTGGCGATGCGCTCGGTCAGGGTGGGGCGGGGGAAGGCCGTGAGGATGACCTCGGCACCCTGCTCCTGGGCCACCTTCGCGGCGTGGAACGCGATGGACGACTCCATCAGCACCCCGGTGATGAGGATGCGCTTGCCGTCGAGAATTCCGCTCATGGTGATCAGTGACCCATGCCCAATCCGCCGTCAACGGGAATGACGGCTCCAGTGATGTACGACGCGTCGTCGGAGGCGAGGAAGCGCACCGCGGCGGCGATCTCCTCGGGCCGCGCGTAGCGGCCGAGCGGCACCTGGGACACGATGCCCTCGCGCTGCTCCTCGGTGAGCGCCTGGGTCATGTCGGTGTCGACAAAACCGGGGGCGACGACGTTGAAGGTGATGTTCCGCGAGCCGAGTTCACGGGCCAGCGACCGGGCGAAGCCGACGAGCCCGGCCTTGGAGGCGGCGTAGTTGGCCTGGCCGGCCGAGCCGAGGAGGCCGACGACGGAGGAGATGAGGACGACGCGGCCCTTCTTGGCGCGCAGCATGGCGCGGTTGGCGCGCTTGACGACCCGGAAGGTGCCGGTGAGGTTGGTGTCGACGACGGAGGTGAAGTCCTCCTCGGACATCCGCATCAGCAACTGGTCCTTGGTGATACCGGCGTTGGCGACCAGCACCTCCACGGGACCGTGCTTCTCCTCGATCTCCTTGTAGGCCTGCTCCACCTGCTCGACGTCCGTGATGTCGCAGCGGACCGCGAGGACACCGGCCTCGGTGAGCACCTGGGGCGGCTCTCCGGAACGGTAGGTGATCGCGACCTGGTCGCCGTTGTCGGCGAAGGCGCGGGCGATGGCGAGGCCGATGCCCCGGTTTCCTCCGGTGACGAGAACCGAGCGGCTCAACGGATCACCCTTTCCTTGGCGGTGTGGTACGTCGAAAACCTATCGGTACCGTGCGGCGATCGAGGAATCGGGCCCTGACAGTGGCTCGTCCGGGGCGCTGTCGGGTTCCTACAGTCCGGCCCGTGGGTGGTCGCGACAGCCCCTCCGGCTGAAGACGGTGCTTTCAGGGCCTTACGGGCGCACCCGCGCAAGCGTCTCCGCGAGCGCGTCAATGCGACGTCCCAGTTCCCCGTGTGCCAGGCTCAGGTCCAGGACATGCCTGTGCAGCCTGATCTCCTTGCCTGGTACCGGTACGCGTACGACGCCGGGCCGGCCCCCCGCGTACACGAGGTGGCCGTCGTCGAGTCCGAGCCGTACGCAGTAGGCGAGCATCTGGTAGAGATCCTCGCGGCGGAAGTCACGCTTGTACTTGGCATCCACCACGATCGCGGGCACGGGTACCCCCGAGCTGCCGGGCAGGTAGTGCACCAGGTCGGGTTTCAGGACGTGGCGTCTTCCGACGGCGAGGTAGTGATTGCGGTCCGCGGGCTCCGCCCGGCCGCCCACGGCCCTCACCAGCGCCTCACCGAGCGCGCGGCCGAGGAAGTCCTCGTAGACCTGCCACATCCGGAACACCAGGCCGTCGACGGAGACGGTACGCCCGTCCTCGAACTCGTAGGAAGCGCCGTCCAGGATCAGTGCTGCCAGCGCGAGCACCGGCTGGTAGCGCTGGTTGAGGCGGCTGGGCTGCCAGCCTGGAGCGGGCGCCCCGGGGACGGGCGGGTTCACTCCGACCAGTTGTGCGGCGAAACCCTGCAGTTCGGCGCGCAGGCGTGGTTCCAGTCCGGGGACTCGCAGCAGCCTGCGGACGGCACCGAGCAGCAGCCTGTTCTCCGGGATGTCGATGGTGTGCTCGTCGTACGTCACTTCCAGTGGCACCGGGAGTCCTGGGCGTCTGCTCAGCTGGTCGGAGGTCCGTAGCCTGCCGCGTAGTACCGGCAGGGTGTCCTCGGTCTCGCGATAGCCGAACAGCGGCCCCGCCCGCAGAGCCCACCGTGCGGCACGGTTGAACGCGTGCGCGACGGCGGGCAGCAGGTCGGGGCGGGCCGCCGCGTCCACGTTCCGGCCCTGCCACTGAAGCCGGTCGGGCGCGTAACCGAGGAGGTACATCAGGCGGTCGACCGGAATCTTGGGCGCGATGGACAGCCGGACCCTGCCCGGTCCACGCCCGAGTCGGACGGAGCCCACCCTGTCCCTGGCTCGCAGGCGGTAGACGCCCGCACGGCCTGTGGCCCGTATGTCGATGAGTTCGGACCGGTCCAGCTCACCCACCTGCTCAGGGGTCAGCGGCCATGGTGACCACGACGCCCCTTCACGGAGCCGTACGTGCTCCTCCTGGGTCATGCGCCGTCGTCGGGCCGAAGCCCGAGGTGTTCCCTGATGCCGGCCAGGCCGTATGTCTCCTCGATGTCGGTCCCGTCTCCCCAGTGGTATTCCGTGAGCAGCGGTATGACCTGGCTGCGCCAGATGAGGTCCAGAGCGCGCGGGCTGCTGTGGGCCATGGACTGCATGAGATACGAGTGCCCGACGCGGAAGTCCCGGTCGTTGGCCGGGCCTTCGGCGATACGGCGGTTGAGTTCGTCGAGAAGCAGCGCGGCGTCCTGCGGGTGCTGGTTCTCGGTGAGCCAGCGGCTGAGGAGTCCGGTGAGCGGCGGAGCGTCCGGGTGCAGCTCCATGAAGGAGAAACGGCGGCGCATCGCCGCGTCCATCAGCGCCACGGTCCGGTCGACCGTGTTCATGGTGCCGATGATGTAGAGGTTGGGCGGAAGCCGGAAGCCGCGGCCCTCGTCGGAGCCGTAGAGGAGGTGCACGAACTCCTTGCGGTACTCCAGCAGGAAGTACATCTCGCCGAAGACCTTGGCGAGATTGCCGCGGTTGATCTCGTCGATGACCAGGACGAAGACCTCGGCGGGGCGTTCCTCGGCCGAGGTCGCGAGCCTGCGCAGCGGCCCCTGGACGAGGTCGAAGACCAGGCCCGTCGAGGTGTCCGCGTCCCGCTCCCGCTTCTGGGCAGGACTGTCAGGCGACAATTTCTTCGGCAGCCTGGGGCGGAAGCCCTCGAAGAAGTCCTCGTAGGTGTAGGCGGGGTGGAACTGCACCAGCCGTACGTTGTTGAGGCTGCCACCGGTCAGGTGGCGGGCGAGCGCGAGGGCGGTGTAGGTCTTTCCCGTACCGGGAGGGCCATGGAAGATCAGCTGCGGTTTGCCCCGGAGCAGGTCGACGCTCTCCTGCAGCCACGAGGCGTCGGAGAGGAAGAGGCCGTCGGCCAGTTCCTCGGTGGCGTCGGGGAGCACCGCCGTGATGTCCGGCGGGGGTGCGGCACGTTCCGGTTCGGGCCCGACGAGCGGCTCGAGGCGGGAGGCGAATTCGCTGATGTCGACGATCCGCGCATCGGCGTCGGCGACTCGCCCGGTCAGCTCTGCGGGCAGGTCGGCCACGAAGTCGAGCGGTGCGTCGAGGTTCTGCCAGGCGACAGGCCGGGTGAAGTACGCCGCGTCCTGGAGTGGATCCGTGTAGACCGCGGGACCGCGCACCACGCCCAGATAGGCCTTGGGGCCGTCGGTGCACACCACGATGTCCCCTTCCTGTATCCGGGAGAGGAAGGTGTGGAGCTCTTCCGCGCGGCGGTCGCGCTGAACGGAGGTCGCACCGGAGTCGGCGTCGTCGACGGCCTTGCGGACCCGCTGCGGGCCGGTGCCCTGGGAGAGGGCCGGCAGCCGGTGAGCGGGAAGGGTCACCATGCCCTCGTCGCGCCAGAGGGTGCGGATCAGGCTGGCACCACCGGTGTCCGTGCCCCTGATGACCCACACCCGGCGGGGCCGCTGCGGGATGCCGTCCTGTCCGGGCTCCTCCCCCAGCACGAGTGCGGCGAGCGCGTCCGCGGTGAGACGCTTGGCGGGCAGGGCCCGTACGGTGTCGAAGCTGGAGGCCGCTTCGTCGTAGAGCTCGTCCCGCTCCAGCAGGGCGCGCCAGGCATCGGTCTCGGTGGGCAGCAGGGTCAGACCGTACCCTGCCTCGCCCTCGGCGGAGAGTGCGAGGTGCCAGCCCTCGGTGCGGGTTCCCTGCAGGCAGGCGGCCAGGGCCTCGGGGTCGATCTCGTACTCGGCCGCCAGGTCCTCGACGGCCACCCACTGCTCGTCAGGCAGTTCGGAGAGCAGCTTGGCGGCGGTGTCGAAGGATGCGCGCCGGGTCCGCCAGTAGGTGTACCGGGTGGTGGCCTCGGAGAAGAACGTCACCGGGTCCGGGTACGTACGGAGCGCCTCGAAGCCCAGCCCCGTCAGCCGCCAGGTGCGGTTCGCCCGGGTCAGCCAGCCTGCCTTGGTCGGCGCCGTGGCGATGTAGCTGAGGTTGCGGTCGATGTCCGTCTTCACCGTCGTGCCGAGAGCGGCCCAGTCCTGCGCCAGCGCCGGGTCCGCCTGATGGATCCGTGGCCGGAGCTCGCGGAACGGCAGGCCGTCCTGGAGGTGATCGACGAGGACGGTCGCGGCCTGATGCACGGCACGGGCGCTGATCTCGAAGGCGGTGGGCACGGCTTCCTTTCCTGGGGCCCTCAGGGGCTTGCGGCGGCGGTTCAGCCTGCGAGGGCGAGGGGGGTGGTCGGCTGTACGGTGCCGTTCGCGACGACCAGGAGCAGATCACCGACCGTGGCGTTGTCGCCAAGGCCCAGCTCCGATACGGGTCGCGCTCCCGGGACGTCTCGCGCGGCGACCGGCATGAGACGCAGTTCGTTCTTCTCCCCCTGGAAGGCCAGCATCACCCAGGTCTCGTCCCGGCGGATCCGTTCGACGACGGCGCTCAGGCGGTCCGACAGTACGGCGCAGACCACGGTGAGCCGCTGCCGCTCGGCCCGGGGGAACGCGGAGATCATGTCGAGCAGCCCGGGGGCGGAGAGCGTGCCTTCCAGCAGCCGCGCCACCCCCGCACGGCCCTCGGAGCGGTAGTCCTCCACGCAGTGCACGAACCGCACGATCGGCAGGCCGTCGGCCAGCGCCTGCTGCCAGCGGGGCAGCATGAAGTCGATGTGCAGGGCGTCCTCACGGATCGCTCCCGCACCGCCGACCTGCTCCCCGATGCCCGCCAGCCACGCGTTGACCTCCGCCCAGCGCCAGACGAGGGAGCGTCCCGCCGTGCCTTCGGGGTCCGGGAACGCGCCGACGTCCGTGCGCCGCTCGCCGTTCACCCATTGCAGGACGTTCTGCCTGCTGCGGCCTGTCCGCTCGGCGATGTCGGACACGCCGACCAGATCAGGGTCCAGCCGTAGCAGCTTCAGCTGCGGCAGCTCCTTCCGGAGCCGGACGACCAGGCGGTGAGCAGCGTCGATGGCGCCGTCCCCGGACTCGGCAAGGTCGAGCAGATGCTTGTCCCGATGGCGGGTGAGCAGTCCGTCGAACTCGTCGAAGATGACGCCGACCGCCAGGTCGTCGTCGACCGTGATGCCATCTACGACAAACAGAAACTCATACTCCATTTCGCCCTCATCCCCAGTTCGAGCGTGTTCCCGCCGGCCTCCGCGCCAGGGTGCGCCACCCCCCGCAAGGGCACACTTACCCAGCCTCCACCTGTTGTCAAACGACAACACCCCCACTGAGGGCACGGCGCGGGTCGCCCTCGGGGAGCGGGCAGAGATTCGCACGCTGCCCGATACGCCGGGCCGCGCGCCCCGGGTCCTTCGCCGTACCCGGCACCGGGATGGTGGAGCAGCCTCCTCCGGCACAGGGGCAGTACAGCCGCCCCCAGTGCCCTTCCTTGCGCAGCGTCCAGCCGGCGGCCACGAGCCGCTTGAGAACTGCGCGGACTTCCTTGTCCTGGTGATCCGCCGGTGACATGTCACGCCCGACCATCCACCATCTCCCCAACCCTCGGCGCCGTTCTCCACGTTGACGTCAACTCGGCGTGATCGGGAGACTACCCCGCGGGACTGACAGGCGGTCAAATCGCACAGCCTTACGCCAATTGACAGCACCTGCGGTCAGTTCGAGTCACCGGGGAGCAGGCAGCGGATCTGCTTGCCGACCGGCGTCGGAGTGACGTCCCAGCCGGGTGCGAGCAGGTCCATGAGGGGCAGTCCGCGCCCGGACTCGGCGGTGGCATCGTCGAGGTGCACTCCCGTGCGTCGCGGGAAGCGGCGTCGGTCCGGGTCATGGAGCCGGACCCAGACCCCGTCGGGCGTGGACTCGACCTCGGCGACCAGCGGCACGTAGTCGCCGCAGGCGTGGACCGCGTTGCCGTACAGCTCGGAGAGGACAAGTTGGGCCGAGTCGACGAGGTCGGGGGTGACGCCGGCATTGAGGAGCGTCGCCTCGGTGAGGCCGCGCACGGCGCGGAGATTGCGGGGGGAGGCGGACATATGGAGGGAGAAGCCGGTGGGGGTGGGGGTGAGGTAGTGGCCGAGGGCGGCTGCTGGGGCGACCTTGAGAACGGAGTAAGACATCTGACCTCCTTGCGACTTGACCGCCCTCGATGGACTGACGTCTCACGGAGCGGCTACTTGCCTCCAGAGTGCCGACCCAGCATCTCAGTCCGCAAGCTTGTCACCCAGATTGCAAAACCGACTCTTTGTTCCCGTCGACTCGACCATGGTGCTGGTGCCATGCTCTCGATATGCCAAATGTTCGCCCCGTCCCAACAGTCCGTCGGCGTCGACTCGGTGAAGCTCTGCGGCGATACCGCAACGGTGCTGGAATGAGCCTCGACACAGCCGCTGCGACAATGGGGTGGATCGGCCCAAAGTTGTCCCGCATCGAGACGGCCAACGGTCACATCCGCCCCGCCGAGGTAGCTGCGCTGCTGAAGTCGTACGGCGTGGTCGACCCGGAGGTCGTCTCGGCTCTCGAAGGACTGGCCAAGGACGCCCGCAAGCAGGGTTGGTGGCAGACCTACAGCGGTGTCGTCGCCCCGGCCTACGCGGACTACATCTCTCTCGAGTCCGATGCTGCCACTGTCCACGAGTTCGCGCCTCTGCTGATCCCAGGGCTGTTGCAGACGGCTTCATACGCACGGGAAACCATTGCTGCCAACGCAACCACACGTACGGCTGAAGAGGTTGCGGCGCTTGCCGAGGTGCGGCAGGCCCGGCAGGCAGTACTCACCCGCCCTCAAGGCGCTCTGAAGTTCTGGGCGGTCATTCATGAAGCCGTTCTGCACCAGCGCTTCGCGGTGCGGCCTGACACGATGCGCGAGCAGCTGCGTCGGCTGCTCGACGTCACGGACCTCCCCAACGTCACTTTGCAGATCCTGCCGTTGGACGTGACCCCGCATCCCGGAGGCGCCGGAGCGTTCAGCCTTGTCAGGTTCCCCGGCCCTATGCCGGACGTCGTACTGCTGGAGAATCTGATCGGAGCCGCTTACGTTGAAGGGGTCGACGACGTACGTACGTTCGCTGACGCCTTCGAGCGGATCGTCGCAGCGGCCCTGCCGACGGATGATTCGCTGGCTCTGATCGCTCGGATGGAAGAGAGATGCCGCAAGTGAACGACCGTAGGGCGGGCCTGTACGCCTTCGACCTCTCCGCAGTCACCTGGCGCAAGGCAACAGCAAGCGCCGGCGAGAACAACTGCGTCGAGATCGCTGATCTCCCTGACGGGGGACGGGCCGTCCGCGACTCGAAGAACCCTGAGCGCGCAGCGTTGCGCTTCACGGCGTCCGAGTGGGCCGCGTTCCGGGCGGGCGTGCTCGCCGACGAGTTCTGACAGGTGCGGTACACGCGAACGGCCGCCCGACCGGCGTATCCGGGTGGGCGGCCGTCGCCGTGCGCGGGAACGGGTGTGGCTACTCCTCGCGCCCGAAGATGTCGAGCTGTATGTCGACTCCCTCTACTTCGTCCAGGCCGAACAGGGCTCCGCCCACGTGGCCGTCGGTGACCGGCTTGCTGCTCTTCCTCGCAGGCGCGGGCCGGACCGGAGGGGTGGGCGGGGCAACGCGGGTCAGCGGGCTGGTGCCGGGCTCGTGTCGGCGGCCCTGCCCCGGGGGCGGGGTGAGAGGCGTGACGTACGGGCCGGTTGCCATGGTCTCGTAGATGCGGATGATCTCGTCCTTGGTGCGCTGGAAGAGCTCCGGCTTCTTGTTGCGGAAGGCGCGGAAGCTGTCCAGGACGAGATCCAGATCCTTGCGCTCGATGCCGTAGAGGTGGAAGTACGCGGCGTCCAGTTCGGCACGCATGAGGAAGCGGCGGTCTTCGTCCCAGACGAAGGGGGCGCCTTCGTCGCCGAGGTGTTCGGCCCAGGGGCCCATCTCGTATGAGGTGTAGGTCAGCTCAAGGACACGGGTGCGGATCCAGGGCTCAAGCGAGTGGTCTCCCAGCCAGGTGACGGGCTTGGCGTACTCGCCAGGGGCGAGCACTGGCAGCTGTTCCAAGTACGTGTACGTGAGGTGTGCACCCTGGATCTTCTGCCGGGCAGCGAAGTCCAGCACGAAAGACGACAAGTTCGCGAGGAAGGCACCAAGGCATGCGGCCAGGTCTGTGGGCATGAACAGCGGCTCCGTGTGCCCCACCGCAGTACGTGGCAGAACGGACGCGATGACCGTCCGCTCGTCCGAAGCGCGGCAGACGTCACGCCAGCCGAGCAACCAGTCGTGCGGCCATTCCTTCCTCTGGTTCGCCACATCCTCGGCGAGCCGTGCATCGACCTCGGCCTCGTGCACCCAGTGTCGGGGCAGCGGGAGAGCGGTCGGATCCTGATGAGCCTCAGTGTCCAGCCGGGGCAGTGTGCCCTTGTTGATCTGGGCCTGGGTGGCGTTCGCGTAAGTGGCGAAGCGTGCGTCGTAGTGGTGGGCGAACTTGCCCTCGTACAGCGGGAGGTACCGCTCGGAGTCTTTGGTAAAGACCGTCCCGTCGCCAACCCAGCCATCGCGCATCAGTGCGTCGGCAGAGCGGAAAGACTTCGAGTTCGTGGCCATGTCCAGCATTCGGAGAAACGGGCCCAGCCTCCAGGGGTCGGTCTCACCGTGGCCCCTGCCCAGAAGAAGCGGTACGCGCTCGTGGATTCCTTGGAGCACCCGCAGATGCTCCGGGCTCTCGCACACCGGAGCCGTCCGGCTGTTCGGGTTGATCCGGCGGAACCCCTCCGCATCCAGTGTGAACTCCCGCGCATCCAGCTGATCCGGCCGACGTGCCCGGAACGCAAGTCGGACGTGCTCGAACACACGAGCCGGGCCACCGAAGGTGAACAGACAGAACGCAACACGGTTGGTCACGTCGGCGAACAGCTTCTCCTCGTTCTCCAGGTCCAGCACCGTGTGCAACTGCCGCCGCTCCACCAGGTCCGAGAAGAACCCCGACGTCGTCTTGTCCGTCGCGATGCCGGTCGGCAGGACCAGTCCCGCCATCCCCTCCGGACCCACCAGCATCCGGGACTTCTCCGCGAACACCGCGTAGGTGTTGACGTCGCCCTTGCCCGTCAGCGGGAAGATCCCCGAGTCCCTGAGCATGTTCGTCGTGCCCTTGGACTCGCGCTGGGCGATCAGGTACTCCCGGTGCAGCTTCCGGTCACCCTCGATCGCGTCGCCGTGCTCGTCCACCGACGTGAGCAGGGCGCCGATGCGGCGCTCGCGCTCGCTCGCCGTCTCAGCGTCCGCGACGTACGGGTTCTGTGCGGCGAACCACTCCTTCTTCTGGATCTTCACCCGCTCCCACGGCGGGTTTCCCAGCACCGCGTCGAAGCCGCCCTGCCAACCGGTCTCCGCGTTCGCGTCCGGCGCGTCCGTGTCCTCGACGCGGAACACGCGGGGGAACTCCAGGTGCCAGTGGAAGAAGCGGTTACGGGCCACCACCGCGCGCAGCTCCCGCTCCCCCGCCTGTTCCCGCCACTCGCGGTCCTCGTCCGACTCCGGCACGGGATCCTCGCCCATCGGAGGGAGGGGCCGGGCGATGCCCTCCAGCTTCTTGCCCTCCTCCAGCCGCTTCAGCGTCGAGGTGGTGATCGGGGCCGGCGCGTCCTTACGCTTGGGCCAGATGAACGCCGCGCACCACGCGTCGGCCACCTTCTTGAGGCGCTCCAGCTCCGGGTTGGCCTCGAACTCCCGGTGCCGCTTGGCCAGCTCGCGAATCGCGGCTAGTCCACGCCGGACGGGCCTCGCCGCCGCTTCCTCCGCCGCGACACGCACTTTCGCCGTACTCGTGCGGACCGCCGGCTCGCCCAGCTGGCTCTGGATCCAGACCTCGATGCCCTTGCGTTCCTTGCGGTTGCGGTCACGGGCATCGGCCACCGCCTTCGCCTCGTCGCCCTCCAGCTTCTTGAAGGCCTCCTCGCGGATGCCTTCCTCCAGCAGCCGGGGGGTCGTCCCCAGCAACGCGTTGCCGACCTTGATCCGGTCGTCCAGGAAGGCCAGCGGCTCGCCCGGGTTCAGGGATTCCAGCCAGAGGGACACCTTCGCGATCTCGGCGGCCAGCGGGTTGATGTCGACGCCGTGGACGCAGGACCGTACGACCTTGCCCATCGCCTCGCGCACCTTCTCCGGTGCGGGCTCGCGTTCGCCGTCGTACATCTGGCAGTAGCGCAGCGCGATCCGCCGGGCCGCTGCCACCAGCATGTGGCCGGAGCCACAGCTCGGATCCACGAAGCGGATCTTGAGCAGGTCGTCGGGGTTCCCGGACGCCGCGTGCCGTGTGATGGCCGGGTCCAGGGCGTTGTCGAGGAGTTTCTCGATGAGCACGGACGGCGTGTAGTAAGAGCCGGTGGTCTTGCGCTTGTTACCGGCCACCAGGTCCTGGAGCCAGAACTCGTGCTTCGTCACGTCGTGGCGCGGGATGAGCTCCAGCAGGGACTCGTAGACGCTGCCGAGCTCGTCCGCCCCCAGGTGCCGGTAGTCGACCCGGCTGGGACGGCCCTGCTTGTCCCGTACGCGGGAGAGGAGCTTGACCGCGTCGAGCAGGTTCTCGTTGGGGAGCTTCGCCGCGCGCAGGGGTTCGGGGCTGCCGGGGAGCAGGGCGTCGTGGGCCGTGTCCTGGTCGGCGCGGAAGTACAGGCCGCCGAGTTCGGGCAGCGCGAGAGCCGGCAGGCCCCCGTCCTGGCCGAGGGCGTCGAGGACGATCCGCAGCCCCTGCCACAGGTCACCGTTCTGGTCGCCCTTGCGGCGCAGGGCGATGCGGCGGAGCCGGGCCGTGGAGAAGTAACGGGCGTAGTGAACGCGTGCCCGCTCCAGCGTCTCACTCGCCTTACGGGAGGTCTTGGGCTCGGGGCGCAGCAGCAGGGCGTCGCGGTCCTCGGCGACGAACAGGAAGATCAGCTGGTAGGCGAGACGGAGGAGTTCGTGATGGAAGTCGTCCAGCGCGGCCTTGCCGCCCCGGGTGAGCGCCTCACCGAGCTCCGGGTTGGCTCCGAGGAAGCCGGAGCCCAGAATGCTGAGGGCCTGCTTGACCTGGTTGCGCAGACGGTCGCGGGCACGGATGCCGGTCTCGATGGCGTGGACGCGCCACCACTCGATGCGGCAGTCGGCGGGGGTGAGGGCAGCGGCATCGTCGAGGAGGACCTCGTCGGGATCGGCGTCGGTATCGTCGGCGTCCTCCTCGCTGTCCACGGCCGCTGCCGCGCCACGCCGCTTCTTCTCCGGCTTCGCGACGAGTTCGAAGCGGGACGAGTGGAGCATCGCGTAGAGCAGGAGGAAGTCGGCGAACTGGTCACCGCCGAAGATCGCTTCGAGGTTGAACTCGACGTATGCGGAGCCGACGAGCGCGGTGGAGTCGCGCAGGACACGCAGGACCCGGCCGTTGGAGAGCAGCGCCCACAGGTGCTCGTCGGAGACGTTGAGGAGTTCCTGGACCATCGACTGCGGGGCACGGCCGTGGCCGATACCGCGGTCGAGGTCGGTGTTCCAGCCCAGGAGGTGGACGGGCAGGTGCTGCTGCCACTGGTGACTCACCCGGTACGGGTCGGTGCGCCCCGGCACGGGGATGCCCGGCTTCGGGACGGCGGTGCGGCCCTGGTAGCCGAGCTCGTCGAGGAGCACGCCGAGCCATTCCCGGTAGGTGACCTTGACCGGGTCGGTCTGCTCGCCGAGTTCTTCGAGCTGCTCCTGGAAGTTCGCGTAGGTGGCCTTGAGGTACTCCCATTTGCGGCTCGCCGCGTCCTCGACGCGTACGCCACGGGGCAGACCGTAGTCGGCGGGGGCGGCGCCGGGCAGTTCCCGGTCGGCGAAGCGGACCTTGTTGATGAGGTCGGCGGAGAGCAGTGTCCCCTCCACGCGGACGGCTGTGCTCGCCGGGAGGTGGTCGGGGGCGAGAGTGGTCACCTGGATCCTCCGGGACGCTTGACGTACACGTACACACCGAGCAGGTCGGGCTCGCCCGCGGGCACGGCGGTGATGTTGCGGACCGCTGCCGCGCCGCGCGCCCGGCCCCGCTCGCCGGCCGCTTCACGTACGCGCTGGTGGGCTGCTTCCAGGCGGCGGGCTACCTGCTCGCCGTGGGTCCTCAGGTGGTCGCGCACCTCGTCCAGTTCCTCCAGGGCGCGGTCGATCTGCTGTGCCCGCATCGACAGGTTGGTGTTGCGGTCCGGGGACGCGAGGAGCAGCTCGGCGGTCTTCTCGTCGCTGAGCCAGACGCGCCCGCCCTCGGGGTCGTTGCGCCAGGCCAGCAGCTGGGCGTCCTCGGCCACCAGCTCGTCCGGCTTCTCGCCGGCAGGGGCGGCGCGGCGGTGCGGGAGGGTCAGCCGGAACCGGTAGCGGACCAGGAGCAGCACCGTGCGGTGGTCGACGTCGGGAGTGCGGATGACTCCGAGCCTGCGGGCCGGGCGGTCGTTGTCGCTCAGCTTCTCGTCGAGGGCGGAGTCGAGGACGTAACGGGCGACGGCCCGGACGGCGGGGTCCGTGCGGAACAGGGCGTGCTCCCCGGCGGGGACCGGGAGGTCCTGGTGGAAGACCAGGTTCTCCGGTGCCGGTTTGCGGGCCTTGCCCTTGGGGGTGCGGGCCGGGGCCTGGGCCGCGCCGGGGCCGAGGGCCTGGTCGGAGTCCTCGTAGATGCCCAGGGAGTGCCGCAGGCCGCGGGGCAGTGCGCCGGTCGGGGCGGTGAAGCCGGTGGAGCGGGTGTCGGGGCGTACCGCTGAGCCGAGTGCCTTCAGGGACTCCCGGGTGAAGGCGGCGATGTCGGCCGGATCGCCGAAATCCTGGCGCAGGGCGTCCAGTTCCGCCTTGACCTCGTCGGGGCGCAGGCCGCTGTGGGCGAACTTGGTCAGGACCTTGGACTCCCGGTCGGCCGCACTCTCCCACTCGGCCTCCAGCTGCCGGCGGGCGTGGCCGAAGAGTTCGTTCGTGTCGAAGTCCAGCGTGAGCTGGCCGTCGCTCGCGCCCTCGCGGCCCCTGAGCAGGAGAGCCTTGGAAAGCGCCTGCAACACGCCTGCGCCACCGTCCGGGACAGGGACGATGACGCCCACCTGTTCGGCGATCTCCCGGTGCTTGCGGATGAGCACGTCAAGGACGAGGCCGTCGATGCCGGTGTCGGTGTCGTACAGGGTGAGCGCCCGGACGTTCTCCCGGGACTGACCGAAGCGGTCGACACGGCCCTCACGCTGTTCGTGGCGGGTCGGGTTCCAGGACAGGTCGTAGTGGACGACGGCACCGAAGTACTCCTGGAGGTTGACGCCTTCGGAGAGACAGTCGGTGGCCACGAGGACGTGCCGGCCACGCTTGGAGGTGAGCTCACCGATGCGGGCCTGGCGGGCGTCGGGGTGCAGCTTGCCGGTGACGGAGTCGACGTGGGCACTGCGGCCCAGCGCTTCGGCCAGGTGCTCGGCGACGTACTCGGCGGTGGGGATGTAGCGGCAGAAGACGATCGGGTCGTAGCCGTCGACGAGAAGGCCCTTCACCGCGTCGACGAGGAAGGCCAGCTTGGTGTCGTGTTCCGGACCGGCGAGCAGGGCGGCGCGCTCGGCGAACTCGCTCAGCTTGCGGCTGCCCGCACGGGAGCCGGCTTCGTCGTCGTCATCGAGTACGGAGCCGGGGACCGCGTCGAGGCCTTCGTTCGCCTCGTCGTCGGTGAGTTCGAGGACGGCCCTGCGCCCGATGTTCTCGGCCTCCTCGGGGGTGCGGGCAGCCCCTACGGCCGCCCGCACCTTGAGCGTCTCGGCCGCCGCGGCGGGTGAGGAGAGCACACAGCGCAACAGGGCGAGGACGGACCACCAGGTGAGGCGCTGGCGGAGGGCCCCGTCGGGGCGGCGGACCTGCTCGCGGGCGAAGGCGAGGACATCGGTCACGAACCGGGCGTATTCCGTACCGAGTTGGTACGGGGCCGGGCGCAGCTTGCGGTCGCGCGGGAAGGGGGTGTCCTCGTCGAGGTAGCGCCGGATGTCACGCCGACGGCGCTGCACGAAGTGGCGGGCGAGCCGGTCGCGGTGGGCGGGCACTGTCGGGTCGAGTGCCTGGAGGCCGGGGTCGAGGAGGCTGGTGAGCTTGGCGAAGGCCTGGGCGTCGCCACTGTGCGGGGTGGCGGTGACGAGGACCAGGTGGCGGGTCTTCTTCTCGGCGAGGGTGCGCAGCAGCTCGTAGCGCTGCTGGTGTCCCGTTCCCGCCCCGACGCAGGTGTGGGCCTCGTCCACGATCAGCAGGTCCGGGCAGGTGCGGCGGAAGGCTTCACGGCGGTCGGGCTGCTTGATGAAGTCGGTGGAGACGATCGTGCACGGGTACCGCTCGAAGAGCGTCTGGCCCGCTTCCACGCCCTTCTGCAGCCGGGCTGCGGTGGAGGGCAGCACCAGCTCCGCCTCCATGCCGAACTTCTCCCGGAGCTCGGACTGCCACTGTTCGGCCAGGGCGGGCGAGCACAGCACGGCCATGCCCGTCGTCGAGCCCTGCTCGATAAGCTCCTTGGCGATGAGGGCGGCCTCGATGGTCTTGCCGATGCCGACGTCGTCGCCGATGAGGAGCCGTACGGTGTCCATCCGCAGGGCCATCATCAGCGGAACCAGCTGGTACTGGCGCGGCTGGACAGCGATGGAGGCGAGGCTGCGGAAGGGGCCGGCACCGTGCGTCGCGGCGATTCGCAGGGCCGTGCGCAGAAGCCCGGCCGAGGCGAAGTCGCCGATCTCGCCGTCCACCGCGCGCGGCGGGCCGAAGCCGGGCTCCTTGATCTCGTGCGGGAAGAGCGCCGTGATGAACTCGCGGTCTCCGTCCAGGGGCTGGGCGATCACCAGGCCGTCGGAGGCGCCGGGCAGGACCACCCAGTCCCGTCCACGGGCCGAGACCAGGTCGCCGGGGGCATGGGGGACAGTCGTCATCGGATGCTCCGTCCGGGACCGAATACATCCGGGTGCGCGTGCACGGTGTCTTCCCACTCCTTGGGGTCGGCGCCGGCCCGGATCACGAGCCAGCCGTCGTCGATCAGCCGGTACTCGGCAGACTTGTCCAGATGGCGTCCGGCTGCCGCGCCGAGATAGACCGCGACGTCGGCGCCGGGCAGACGGTAGACGACATCGGGGTGGACGGCGGCACCGGTCTGCTCCGGGTGCGTCTCGTCGGGCAGCCGGTGGCCCTGCTCGCCGAGCCATTCCACGAACTCGGCCACCGGTCCCTCAGCGGTGTGGGTGGCCGTGGCCAGCACCTGTGCGCGCTGCGCCGAGGGAGTGGCCTGCCGCTCGCCGCTGGTGGTCGCAGCGGCGAGCCGGAGCAGCAGGGGCACTGCGGTGTGCCGGTCGATGCGGGTGTGGAAACGCTGGTTGCTGTACGAGAGCAGGCAGTCGTAGCAGCCGAGTTCGCAACGCTCGGGTGCGCCCTCGGCCCGGTCCAGGTCGCGGCCGGTGTCCGGGTCGGCGTGGATGATCTTCAGCGCGGCCCGGGCGACCTCGGCGAGGGCGCCCGGGTCGTCGTGGAGCAGCCGCAGGACGCCCGCGCCGCCCTCCGCGCCTTCGACGAAGAGCATGCGGCCGCGCCCTTCTTCGTCGGGCAGGTCCTGGCTGTCGAGCTCGGAGTCCTCCAGCTGGTACCGGGCCTCGATGCCGCGCTCGATGGCGTATCTGAGCGTGACGGCTACGGTTTCATCGGCGACGGGCTCGGCGAGCCGCAACACGGCGATGTTCTTGCGGTCCTCCACGTACGGGATGACCTGGACTGCACGGTCCGCGGAGGAGAACGCCCCCAGGGCCTCGTCCTCGGCCGACGCCTCCTGCGACGCCTCCGCCTTCTTGGCACTCAGCCAACGGCCCTGGGCCGGATCGAGCCAGAATCCGCGGTCGCCAGGGTGCTTGCGCTTGCGACGGCCGATGTTGAAGACACGGACGCGCGCCGTGTCGCCGTAGCTCACCCCCAGGACCGGGCCGTGCCGGTCGGCGGCCACGGCGTCCAGCCGTCCGGCGACCTGGGAGAACTGATAGCCGGTCAGCAGCTCGAAGCCTGACTTGAGGCGCTCCTCCTCGTCGGAGGAGATACGTCGCACCGGTGAGGCCTGCACGGTGCTCAGCGCCATCGTCCGGCTCAGCGTGAGAGTGAGGGGGACGTGGCAGTCGTCGCACCGGTCGGCGCCCTCGGAGCGGTCGTACCAGGTGCCGCAACTGCCGCAGATCCGTACGTCGCTGGTGGCCACCTGGCCGGGTACGGCACCGGTGGGGACCTGGACACGGTCGACGGCGTACCGCTGGCCCTCGTGGTAGATGAGCGCACCGGGACCGAACTCGGAGATGGCGATGAAGCGGGGGCGCTGGATGTACGCCCCGTTCTTCTGGCCGTACCGGCTCTCGCCCCGCTGACCAGGGATGTAGGCGGCCAGCGGCAGTCGCGGGAAGGAGTATCCGGGGAGAAAGCCCTCCGAAGCGAAGTAGCGGTAGGTGTAGAAGTCGCTGAAGGACTCCTCGCTGTCCTCGTTGCGCAGCAGCTTCAGCCGGCTCTCGGCCTCGGCACGGCGGGCCTGGGCGCGGCGCCGGGACTTCGGGTCGACGGAGAGGTCACCGGCGATGCGGTGCTGCTCCTCGCGTTCGGCCAGGGCGGAGCGGTAGAGGCGACGCCAGCGCTCGCAGTCGTCGTCGAAACGCCTCAGAGCCGAGCGCACGACGTCTTCGATCCAGCCGTCGTACCACCAGCCGGCACGCTCCTCGAGGTCGGCCATCAGGGGGCGCAGAACCTCCGCCGCCCTGGTGACGGCGCGCCGACGGGCCGTCTCACTGTCGAGCTGGGTGCGCATGGCGTCGGTGAGCCGCAGAGGTGCCGGGCCGCCTGCGGGATCGAGGGCCTCGGCGTCCACGACATCGGTCATGCGGGACGCCAGCGAGGCACCGGTCTCAGCGAGCCAGATCGCGTGGACATGCGAGCGCAGGAGCTCCTCGTTGGCGAGGTCGAGACGCGGCGGTGTGACACTGCCCGCCACCATCAGCTCGGGGCGGCGGAAGTAGTACTGGTCGTGGGCGCTGCCCGTCGAGCAGTACGTGGTGACCAGGGCAGGCTGACCGGAGCGGCCGGCCCGGCCCGAGCGCTGGGCGTAGTTGGCGGGGGTGGGTGGCGCGTTGCGCATGGCCACCGCGTTCAGGGTGGCGATGTCCACACCGAGCTCCATGGTCGGTGAGCAGTAGAGGAGGCTCAGGTCCCCGTCCCGGAATGCCTCTTCCCGCTTCTCTCGCAGGTCCGAGGGGACCTGAGCGGTGTGTTCACGGGCTTCCAGGCCGACCAGTTCGGCCGCGGTGTCCCGGTAGAGGTTGCGGAAGTACGTGTTGACACGGGGCTCCGCGCCCGAGTCGCTCACTTTGCGCAGCGGGTCCGGTTCGGGGGTGATGCCGTCGCCGGGAAGCCAGCGCAGCGCGGCGGACCTGACCTGATACCCGCGCGACCTGTCGCGCTCCTCCCGGACGACAGCGACCAAGCCGTGGGTTTCCAGCACCTCCAGTAGGCTGCGGATCACCGCACCGGCATCCGCGACCGACATGCGAGTGCCCGCAAGTCCCTTGATCCCGGCGAACTGGCCAGGCCGGCGCAGGAAACGCCCGTATGCCCCCAGGCCGCTGAGGTAAATAGCCTCTCCGGAGGGCGCGCCCTTGGGGCCGCTGCCGGGGAAGGCGACCCGGGAGGGAACGCGTGGCTCCTTGGACGGCAGTGCCCACACACCGAGGAGGTGCCCCTCGGACTGGCGCAGCAGCTGATCGAAGCCTTCCTGCGTGAGCAGTGGATCATCCACGGCGAGCGACCGGCGGAGTTCGTCCAGCAGAACGCGCGCGAGGTGGCCGCGATGCTCGGGCGAATCAGCTGCCAGGGCGGGATGCGCGCCCTGCCAGCATTCCTCGTCGGCCGCGATCTCCGTCAAGTCGGTGTAGTCGAAGCGCAGCAGCCCGGTCTGGGTCAGGTTGGGCATGGTGATGCGCCAGCCGCGCTCCAGGTCGGCATTGGCGCGGTAGGCGAGGACCGTGCGCAGTGCGGACCGCGCGTACTCCCGCTGGCTGTACTTCGCGCCCGGGTGACGGGCGAAGGCATCCATGGGAAGGGCGAGCGCTTCCTCGATGGCCTTGGGCAGCACATCGTGGCGGAGACCTTCCGGTCCTGCGGCCGCCAGGGCGCGGTAGAGGGCGCCACGGATCTGGGTGACCTGGGCGAAGTCGTTGAAGTGTCCCGCCTGAAGGCTGGCATCCTGCCGGTTGTCGACAAAAGTGAGGAGCTTGCGGGCCCGCTCGTCGATGTCCTGTTGACCGCGCAGCGACCGCACCACGCTGGCGCTGATCAGGGAAACCGCCGAGCTCCGGCCTTCGGCCGCGAACGTGGCCAGCTTGACGAAGTCACGGGCGCGCAGCTGCTCATGGCTGACCCGGCAGCGCAGGCAGAAACGGAAGGGGGCCCCGATCCACCAGGCGCGCATTCCGGCTTCTCCAGCAGGGTCGAGCGTGCCGTCAGGCGCGACGCGGACCTCTCGCGGCGTGTCGCCGGAGCGGGCCTGCACGACCGTACGGGAGCCGTCGTCCGAGGTCTCGACCCAGCTGTCGGGCAGCCGGGACAGCCGTTGCGCGGCGTCGTCGGGCCAGGGTCGGTCCTGGCTGACGTAGAGATAGCCGTCGCCGTCCTCGGCCGGGGCCTCCGGGTCGCGGCGTGCGGTGAGACGTGGACCGCCGGCGGTTTCCTCACGGGTCACCACCAGGTATTCGTGCCCGCAGTCGCGGCAGAACGCCAGGGGAATCAGCGGCTTGTCCCGGTGCTCGGGCACGCTGACCTGGTACTGGCTGGTCAGGTGGCGCTGCCCGGACGGCTCGAAACTCGTGTAGACGGTGTCGCCCTTCGACAGGAACTGATGCAGCCGAAAGGCGAACAACGGACGGCGGTGGCGTGGGTGCCGTGCTTCTGCGCCGGCTCGGAGCATGGCCTCGATGGCGTCGCGGCACACCTGCTCCGGCTCCCCGCTCGCCTTCGCCAGCTCGAAGCCGGCTGCCGGCACCGTCACAGGTGTCCTGCGTACCAGCCCTCCCCCGGCCCGCCCGTCCTCCTCCAGGCCGAACGAGTCCTCCACCCACACGGCGAGCGGGTCGGTCCGCAGAACCAGGTAGTCACGGGACAGCGCCTCGGGCTCCTCGGCAGCCCGGCGAACCGCTGCGCCCAGTGCCGTACGGCGCACGTCGGCCGGAGCCCTCTGCGATGGCCCCGGGTCCGTGGCCCGTTCGAGCGTCTCCCCGATCACCCGCTCCGGACGGCCGGTGGTCCCGAAGAGGCTGGTGGCGACGTCCGCGACCTTCGACCGGGCTTCAGCGAGCGTGGCGGCACTGGCCATCGTGGCGGACGTGCCGATGCACTGCAGCTTCGGGGCGGCGCAGGCATCCCGCAACCTGCGTACCAGCAGCGCGACGTCCGCACCCTGTCTGCCGCGATAGGTGTGCAGCTCGTCGAGGGCGAGGAAACGCAGGCCCTGGGCAGCGCCGATCAGCTCTTCGCGCTCCCGGGGGCGGGTCAGCAGGTACTCCAGCATGACGTAGTTCGTGAGCAGGATGTCCGGCTTGGTCCGCAGGACCGCGGTCTTCTTCTCCAGAGACTCCTGCCCGGTGTAGCGGTCGAAGGTCACCTTCCGGTCCGCTTCCGGGATGCCCCACTGCAGGTAGCGTGCCAGCTCGTGCTGCTGGCTGTTGGCGAGCGCGTTCATGGGATAGACGACGATGGCGGAGATGCCGTCGGGGTTGGGACGCCGGAGCACCTCGTTCACGACAGGGACGATGTAGGCGAGACTTTTTCCCGAGCCCGTTCCCGTTGTCAGGACATATGAATCGCCGGAAGCGGCGGCCTCGATGGCCTCTCGCTGGTGGCGATGGAGAGTGAGCGTCCGGGAGCCGGGGTCGTTCTCGTGCTCCTTCGATCGAAAGTAGTTGCGGCAGTCAGGGTGCAGAATGCCTTCGCTCACCAGTTCGGCGACCGTGCCCCCGCTGCGGAAATTCGGGTTGAGCGAGATGCGGGGATCCGGCCAGCGCGCCTTGCGCTCCCGCTCCTCGTCGAGATGCCGCTGGATTTCGCGGTCCCTTACACCGACCAATGAACTGGTGAAGGCGTCGTAGTCACTGATCAGCCTCTGGTGAACCCCGAAAACATCCATGCCGCGTCCGCTCCCCGCTGTACTACGTCGGCCCTGCCTGTACCGCTGCCGGCCCCCAGCCACCCGTGGCAATCAGCCTACTGCCGCTCGGGCATGCCCAAGGTCCGCAAACCGGTAGCCGCCCGGTGGCCATCGGCTTCATGATTCACTGCCGGAACCGTCAAGGAGGGAACACCCTGTGCCCCACGAGGTAGATCAGTCATTCCTGGCCCTGCCGTCACGCGCGCTGGCCGATGCGGCGCTCGCCCGGGCGCGGGCGCTCGGCGCGACCCACGCCGACTTCCGGCTGGAGCGGGTGCGAAGCGCCTCCTGGCGGCTGCGGGACGCCCGGCCGGCCGGGGCGTCGGACAGCACGGACCTCGGGTACGCGGTGCGCGTGGTGCACGGCGGGGCCTGGGGGTTCGCCTCGGGCGTCGACCTGACGATGGACGCGGCCGCGAAGGTGGCCTCGCAGGCCGTCGCGATGGCCAAGCTGTCGGCGAAGGTGATTGTGGCGGCGGGGTCCGACGAGCGGGTGGAGCTGGCGGACGAGCCGGTGCACGGCGAGCGGACCTGGGTCTCGGCGTACGAGGTCGACCCCTTCTCCGTACCGGACGAGGAGAAGGCGGCACTGCTCGCCGAGTGGAGCGGGCGGCTGCTGGGCGCGGAGGGTGTCGCACATGTGGACGCGTCCCTGATGACCGTGCACGAGAACAAGTTCTACGCGGACACGGCGGGCACCGTCACGACGCAGCAGCGGGTGCGGATCCACCCGCAGTTCACCGCCGTCGCGGTGGACGGCACGACCGGTGAGTTCGACTCGATGCGGACCATCGCGCCGCCGGCGGGCCGGGGGTGGGAGTACCTGACCGGGACCGGCTGGGACTGGGACGCGGAGCTGGAGCGGATCCCCGGGCTGCTGGCGGAGAAGATGCGGGCGCCGAGCGTCGAGGCGGGGGCGTACGACCTGGTCGTCGACCCGTCGAACCTGTGGCTGACCATCCACGAGTCGATCGGCCACGCCACCGAGCTGGACCGGGCGCTGGGGTACGAGGCGGCGTACGCCGGGACCTCGTTCGCCACCTTCGACCAGCTGGGCAAGCTGGCGTACGGCTCCCCCGTCATGAACGTGACCGGTGACCGCACGGCCGAGCACGGTCTCGCGACCATCGGTTACGACGACGAGGGCGTCGAGGCGCAGTCCTGGGACCTGGTCAAGGACGGCACCCTGGTCGGCTACCAGCTGGACCGCCGGATCGCGAAGCTGACGGGCCTCGGCCGCTCCAACGGCTGCGCGTACGCGGACTCGCCGGGCCACGTCCCCGTACAGCGCATGGCGAACGTGTCGCTCCAGCCGGACCCGGGCGGGCTGTCGACGGAGGACCTGATCGGCGGGGTGGAGCGCGGGATCTACGTGGTCGGCGACCGGTCCTGGTCGATCGACATGCAGCGCTACAACTTCCAGTTCACCGGGCAGCGGTTCTTCCGCATCGAGAACGGCAGGCTCGCCGGACAGTTGCGCGATGTGGCGTACCAGGCGACCACCACGGACTTCTGGGGCTCGATGGAGAAGGTCGGCGGCCCCCAGACGTATGTGCTCGGCGGCGCGTTCAACTGCGGCAAGGCCCAGCCGGGCCAGGTCGCGGCGGTCTCGCACGGCTGCCCCTCCGCCCTCTTCCGGGGCGTCAACATCCTCAACACGACGCAGGAGGCCGGACGATGAGCCGCGACCACGGAACCGGCCGGAGGTCCGGGGGTCGTCCCCCGGGTAAGCACAGTCTCAACACGACGCAGGAGGCCGGACGATGAGCCGCGTCAGCAAGCCGTACGAGATCGTCGAGCGTGCGCTGGAGCTGTCCACCACGGACGGTCTGGTGGTCATCGCCGACGAGGAGTCCTCCGCCAATCTGCGCTGGGCGGGCAACGCGCTCACCACGAACGGGGTGACCCGGGGCCGGACCCTGACCGTCATCGCGACCGCCGACGGGGCGAAGGGGACGGCCTCCGGCGTCGTCTCCCGGTCCGCCGTGACCACGGACGACCTGGAGCCGCTGGTGCGCGCCGCCGAGGCCGCCGCCCGGGGTGCGGGTCCGGCCGAGGACGCGCAGCCGCTGGTGAGCGGGGTGCCCGTCTCCCCCGACTTCACGGACGCACCCGCCGAGACGGGCTCGGAGGTCTTCGCGGACTTCGCCCCGGCGCTCGGGGAGGCCTTCGCCCGCGCCCGGGCGGGGGGCCGCGAGCTGTACGGGTTCGCGAACCACGAGCTGACCTCCACCTACATGGGTACGTCGACGGGGCTGCGGCTGCGCCACGACCAGCCGAACGGGACGCTGGAGCTGAACGCGAAGTCCCCGGACCGGACGCGCTCCGCTTGGGCGGGCCGGGCGACCCGGGACTTCAAGGACGTCGACCCGGCGGCGATGGACGCGGAGCTGGCGCAGCGGCTGCGCTGGGCGGAGCGGCGCATCGAGCTGCCGGCCGGCCGGTACGAGACGCTGCTGCCGCCGACCGCGGTCGCGGACCTGCTGATCTACCAGCTCTGGTCCTCGACCGCGCGGGACGCCGTCGAGGGCCGGACCGTGTTCTCCACCCCGGGCGGCGGTACGCGGCTGGGCGAGACGCTCGCCCCGCTCCCGCTCACCCTGCGCAGCGACCCGCACGCGCCCGGTCTGGAGTCGGCGCCGTTCGTGATCGCGCACTCCTCCGGCGACAGCGGTTCCGTCTTCGACAACGGGCTGCCGCTGGCCCCGACGGACTGGGTCCGGGAGGGAAGGCTGGAGCGGCTCACGACGACCCGGCACACGGCGGGCCTGACCGGGCTGCCGGTCGCCCCCGGCATCGACAACCTGCTGCTGGAGGGCGGTGGCGAGCGGTCGCTGGAGGAGATGGTGGCCGCGACGACCGGGCGGGCGCTGCTGCTGACCTGCCTCTGGTACATCCGCGAGGTCGACCCGGCGACGCTGCTGCTGACCGGGCTGACCCGCGACGGCGTCTATCTCGTCGAGGACGGCGAGGTGATCGGCGAGGTGAACAACTTCCGGTTCAACGAGTCGCCGGTGGACCTGCTGTCGAGGGCGTCGGAGGCGGGGCGCACGGAGAAGACGCTGCCGCGCGAGTGGGGCGACTGGTTCACCCGGGCCGCGATGCCCGCGCTGCGCGTCCCGGACTTCAACATGAGCTCGGTCAGCCTGGGGGTGTGACCCGCCTAGACTGACCCGTACATCTCTACCAGCGTCTCTGCCAGTCATAAGGAGCACCGGAACCGTGACGGACATCGTCGACGAGCTGAAGTGGCGCGGGCTGTTCGCCCAGTCCACTGACGAGGACGCATTGCGCAAGGCTCTCGCGGACGGTCCCGTCACCTTCTATTGCGGCTTCGACCCGACCGCCGCGAGCCTGCACGTGGGACACCTCGTGCAGGTGCTCACCATGCGGCGGCTCCAGCAGGCCGGCCTGAGGCCGCTCGCTCTGGTCGGCGGGGCCACGGGGCAGATCGGTGACCCGCGGCCCACCGCCGAGCGGACGCTGAACGACCCGGAGACCATCGCCGCCTGGGTGCAGCGGCTGCGGGGGCAGATCGAGCCCTTCCTCACCTTCGAGGGCCCGAACGCGGCGACGATGGTCAACAACCTGGACTGGACCGCGGGCATGTCCGCGATCGAGTTCCTGCGGGACATCGGCAAGCACTTCCGGGTCAACAAGATGCTCACCAAGGACTCGGTCGCGCGCCGGCTGGAGTCGCAGGAGGGCATCAGCTACACGGAGTTCAGTTACCAGCTGCTCCAGGGGATGGACTTCCTGGAGCTGTACCGCCGCTACGGCTGCGTCCTCCAGCAGGGCGGCAGCGACCAGTGGGGCAACCTCACCGCGGGCATCGACCTGCTCCACCGGCTGGAGCCGGGTGCTGTCGTGCACGCGCTGGCGACGCCGCTGATGACGAAGGCCGACGGGACGAAGTTCGGCAAGTCCGAGAGCGGCGCCGTCTGGCTCGACCCGGAGATGACGACGCCGTACGCGTTCTACCAGTTCTGGCTGAACGTGGACGACCGGGACGTCTCGCGCTACCTGCGCATCCTCAGCTTCAGGAGCCGTGCAGAGCTGGAGGAGCTGGAGAAGCTGACCGAGGAGCGGCCGCAGGCCCGCTCGGCCCAGCGCGCGCTGGCCGAGGAGCTGACCACGCTGGTGCACGGCGGTGCGCAGTGCGCCGCCGTCATCGCGGCGTCGAAGGCGCTGTTCGGCCAGGGCGACCTGGCCGGACTGGACGAGGCGACGCTGAGCGCCGCCCTGTCCGAGGTGCCGCACGCCGCGGTCGCCGAGCTGGGTCCGCTGGTGGACCTGCTGGTGGAGGTCGGTCTGGCGCCCAGCAAGTCGGGGGCGCGCCGCACGGTCAAGGAGGGCGGCGCCTACGTGAACAACGTGAAGGTCGCCGACGGCGAGGTCGCGCCGGACGCCGGGGAGCTGCTGCACGGGCGCTGGCTGGTGCTGCGCCGGGGCAAGAAGAACCTGGCGGCCGTGGAGGTCCGCCCGGCGGGCTGACCTCCCGCAGATGACAGCGCCGCGGCCGGACCCGCGTTTCTCGCGGGTCCGGCCGCGGCGCTGTGGTGACTCAAGAGTCAGGTTCTCTGTTTCCGGTTGCCCCGGAACGCCTGCCACGCCATGTCACCGACGGCGACGACCGCCACGGCGCCCGCCAGCTGCAGCAGGTGACGGATCCAGTCGATGCCCTTGGTGTCCTCGACACCGATCCAGCCGGCCACGGCGTTACCGAGGATGCTGCCGAGGATGCCGAACACCGCCGTCAGCCAGAGCGGGATGTCCTGCTTGCCCGGCAGGATCGCTCTGGCGATGACACCGAGCACCAATCCCACGATGATCGCCCACAACCAGCTCATTTCGCCTCCTCGTACGGCGCGGAGTGCGCGTCCGCCCAGTCTTGGCCAGCGGTCCGGGCGGCGCATGCCCGGTTGGGCCGTCCGGGGGACCCCCGGCCCCGTGCGCCGAGCGCGCCCCGGCCGCCCGTCCGGCGCGCGCCGGGCGTACCGTGGATGCGGCCCGGTCCGGGGAGCGCCCGGCGACGAGATCTGGTGGTGGAGCATGCTGCGGAAGAACGCGGGTACGGAGGTCTTCCGGATCACGGGCGCCCGTCAGGGACTGGAGGACGACGTCCGGGGCCGGCAGCGGCGCTATGTGATCTCGATGTCGGTGCGCACGGTGTCGGTGGTGCTGGCCGCGGTGCTGTGGAACGTGGAGCGGCATGTGGCGATCGTGGCGCTCGTGCTGGGCGTGCTGCTGCCGTACGTGGCGGTGGTCATCGCCAACGCGGGCCGGGAGAACGTGACTTCGCTGCCGACGACGTTCGTGCAGATGCCGATGCGGCCCGCCCTGGAGGCCGCTCCGGTGGCCGGTCCGGCGGAGTCCGGGGACGCCGAGGGTGCGTCCGGCCGGGTTCCCCCGCCGCACGAGCACACCTGATCCCGCAGGCCCCGCGAAGCTCAGGAAAAGCTCAGATCAATCATGACGTTCCAGTGCACCGCACCCTGGTCCCCGTGACATACTTCGAGGGCGCTCCGCATCCCCCGTCGGAGCGACGGACCGACGCCGGGCAGCTCCCCCCGTGGCTGCCCGGCGTCGCCCTTTCTCCGGCCGGGGATGCGTCAGAAGGCTCGCGGCGCACCTGCCTTCCTGACTTAGGCTGGACGGCGTGATCTTTCCCGAGACGTCCGCCGAGAGTCCCTCCGGTGCCCCGCTCTGTTCCGCCAAGGGCTGCCGGGCCGCCGCCGTGTGGGTGCTCGCCTGGAACAACCCCAAGCTGCACACGCCCGAGCGGCGCAAGACCTGGCTGGCCTGCGACGAGCACCGGGAGCACCTGTCCTCGTTCCTCGGGGTACGGGGTTTCCTCAAGGACGTCGTGGCGCTGAAGGACTGGGACCCCGGCCCCGAGAGCTCGCGGGACGCCTGAGCGTCAGCCGCCGATCGCCGACATCGGGCGGTCGGGCTGCAGGAAGGACGGGTCGTCCAGTCCGGAGCCCGCCTTCTTGCCCCACATGGCCGTCTCCCAGAGCCGGGCGATCTCCGCGTCGGGCGCGTCCCCGCGCAGTGCCCCGCGCAGGTCCGTCTCCTCGCGGGCGAAGAGGCAGGTGCGGACCTGGCCGTCGGCGGTGAGCCGGGTGCGGTCGCAGGCGCGGCAGAACGGGCGGGTGACGGACGCGATCACGCCGACGCGGTGCGGGCCGCCGTCGACGGTCCAGCGCTCGGCGGGGGCGGAGCCACGGGACTCGTCGCTCTCGGCGGTGAGGGTGAACCGGGTGCGCAGCGAGGCGAGGACGTCCCCGGCGGTGATCATGCCGTCGCGCTTCCAGCCGTGCTGGGCGTCGAGGGGCATCTGCTCGATGAAGCGGAGTTCGTAGTCGTTGGCCACGGCCCAGGCGAGCAGTTCGGGGGCCTCGTCGTCGTTGAGTCCCGGCATCAGGACGGAGTTGACCTTCACCGGGGTGAGCCCGGCCTCGCGGGCGGCCTCCAGGCCGTCCAGCACGTCCCTGTGGCGGTCACGGCGGGTGAGGGTCTTGAAGACGTCAGGGCGCAGGGTGTCCAGCGAGACGTTGACCCGGTCGAGGCCCGCGGCCTTGAGGGCGCCGGCGGTCCGCTTGAGTCCGATGCCGTTGGTCGTGAGCGACATGCGGGGGCGCGGGGTGAGCGCGGCGCACTGCTCGACGATGGAGACGAGGCCGGGGCGCAGCAGGGGCTCGCCGCCGGTGAAGCGGACCTCGGTGATGCCGAGCGAGGTGACGGCGATACGGATCAGGCGCACGATCTCCTCGTCGGAGAGCAGCTCGCTCTTGCCGAGCCACTGGAGGCCCTCTTCCGGCATGCAGTAGGTGCAGCGCAGGTTGCACTTGTCGGTGAGTGACACGCGCAGGTCGGTGGCGACCCGGTCGAAGGTGTCGATGAGCACGGTGGGGCCCTCCCCCGGTGGTGTCCGCGGTGATGCGGTCGCTCTTACGAGCCTACGTGAGAGCAGTGACATCGGAGTGGCCCGTTTGCCACGAGGTGCGGCCGGTCCGCGTCGTAGGACTCTACGACGCGGACCGGCCGCGGGTGTGGGTGATGCGCCGAAGGGGCCCGTCGGTGAAGTGCCGAAGGGGCCCGTTCCGGTGGGTTCAGTGTGCTCCGACGCCGGTGAGGGACTTGACCTCCAGTTCGGCGTACTTGTCCGTGTCGGGCTTCTCCTTGGAGAGCAGGGAGCCGACCCAGCCGAGCAGGAAGCCGAGCGGGATCGAGATCAGGCCAGGATTCTCCAGCGGGAACCAGGCGAAGTCGACGCCCGGGAACATCGAGGTCGGCTTGGAGGAGACGACCGGCGAGAACAGCACCAGCAGGACGGAGGAGGCGAGGCCTCCGTAGATGGACCAGAGGGCCCCCTGCGTGGTGAAGCGCTTCCAGAAGAGGCTGTAGAGGATCGTCGGCAGGTTGGCGGAGGCGGCGACCGCGAAGGCCAGGGCGACGAGCCCGGCGACGTTCAGGTCGCGGGCGAGTGCGCCGAGCGCGATGGAGACGATGCCGATGGCGACGGTGGCCCAGCGTGCGGCGCGGACCTCCTCCTTCTCGGTGGCCTGCCCCTTGCGGATGACGTTGGCGTAGATGTCGTGCGCGAAGGACGAGGAGGAGGCGAGGGTGAGTCCGGCGACGACGGCCAGGATGGTGGCGAACGCGACGGCGGAGATCACCGCGAGAAGGATGGCGCCGCCGGTGGATCCGGAGCCGCCGCCGATCTCCAGTGCGGCGAGTGGCGCCGCGGTGTTGCCCGCCTTGTTGGAGGCGATGATGTCGCCGGGCTTGAGGATCGCGGCGGCGCCGAAGCCGAGCACGATCGTCATCAGGTAGAAGGCGCCGATGATGCCGATCGCCCAGTTCACGGACTTACGGGCGGCCTTGGCGGTGGGCACGGTGTAAAAGCGGATCAGGATGTGCGGCAGGCCCGCGGTGCCGAGGACCAGGGCGACGCCGAGCGAGATGAAGTCCAGCTTCGAGACGCCGTCGGCGCCGTACTTCAGGCCGGGCTCCAGGAAGGCGGCGCCCTTGCCGCTGTTGCTGGCCGCGGTGCCGAGCAGGTCGGAGATGTTGAAGTTGAACTTCAGCAGGATCAGGAAGGTGATGAGCAGGGTGCCCGCGATGAGCAGGACGGCCTTGACCATCTGCACCCAGGTGGTGCCCTTCATGCCGCCGATGGTGACGTAAAGGATCATGAGCACGCCGACCAGGGCGACGATGAGGATCTTCCCCGCGTCGCTGGTGATGCCGAGGAGCAGTGAGACGAGGACGCCCGCGCCCGCCATCTGGGCCAGCAGGTAGAAGATCGAGACGACGATCGTGGACGTACCGGCGGCGGTGCGGACGGGGCGCTGGCGCATCCGGTAGGCGAGGACGTCGCCCATGGTGTAGCGGCCGGAGTTGCGCAGCGGTTCGGCGACCAGGAGCAGGGCGACGAGCCAGGCGACGAGGAAGCCGATGGAGTACAGGAAGCCGTCGTACCCGAAGAGCGCGATGGCTCCGGCGATACCGAGGAAGGACGCGGCGGACATGTAGTCGCCGGAGACCGCGAGTCCGTTCTGGAATCCGGTGAACTGGCGGCCGCCCGCGTAGAAGTCGGCGGCGCTCTTGGTCTGGCGGCCCGCCCACACGGTGATGAAGAGCGTGGCCACGACGAAGGCGGCGAACAGCGTGATGATCAGTGGCCGGTGCTCGCTCGCCCCCTCGGTGGCGGCGAGCTGGACGGTGGGATAGAGGGCGTGGGCGGCGCTCATACGTCGGCCTCCATACGGGACTTGATCGCGTCGGCCTTGGGGTCGAGCTTGGTGGCGGCGTGCCGGGAGTAGAGCCAGGCGATGAGGAAGGTGGTGGCGAACTGGGCGAGTCCGAGGACGAGCGCCATGTTGATGTTGCCGACGACCTTGGTGGCCATGAATGCGCCCGCGTAGTTGCAGAGCAGGACGTAGAGCAGGTACCAGGTCACGAAGGCGATGGTCAGGGGGAAGGCGAAGGAGCGGTGGGAGCGGCGCAGGTCGGCGAAGTCCGGGCTCGCCTGCATCGCGACGAACGCCTCGGTGGTGGGCTGGACGGGTCCGGCGGGCGAACCGCCCTCGGGCGGCGGTGCATCGGTAGCCACGGAATCTCCTCGCGACGCGGGTGCGGTGATCTGGGGGACGGTGGGTGTCATGGGAGGCCTCGTTGCCGGGGGGACGGTGATGTACCTCCTGGACAACGGCACGGAGGGCGCGACGAAGCGGTTCACCGTGTCCTTCGCCTACGCGTTCGCCTTCTCGTTCGCCTTCTCGGAGGTGTCGCGGCTCCTCCGGATGCCCGGACGTCACCCGTTCGCATTCCGCCGCTTCGGTCACTCTTCGAACTCACTTGCCCGTAACCGTTGATGCGCCGGGATGATCAGCGATAGCTTCACTCGTCATGTACGCGACCGGCCACGCCAGGTGTCCGGTCGTTCGGCACGGATGATGTGGAGAACCCATGGCTCATCTGGCATCGAGACGGACCCGCGCACTCGCGGTGCCCGTCGGGCTCGCGCTGACCGCCTCGCTCGGCTTCCTGCCGACGGCGACAGCCACGGCGGCGCCCACCGGCCAGCAGGCCGCCGCGAGCGTGCGGACCGACGGTCCGAAGCTGTCCTACGTGGTCAACACCCGGGGCGGCCACGGCACCGTCAAGAACGTCAAGAAGGCGATCGCCAAGGCCGGCGGCACCGTCGTCATCGCCTATGAGCAGATCGGCGTCATCGTCGTCCACTCGCAGAACCCGGCCTTCGGCGAAACGATCCGCCGGGTACGAGGCGTGGAGTCGGCGGGCGCCACCCGCACGAACCCGATCGTTCCGCAGGCCACCAAGGACGTCGGCTCGATAGCGCAGCCGCTCACCGCCGAGCAGGCGGCGGCCGCCGCCGCGGACGCGACGGCCGACCAGGACCCGCTGGAACCGCTCCAGTGGTCGCTGCCCGCGATCAAGGCGGACAAGGCGCACCAGAAGTCGCTGGGCTCACAGCGGGTGACGGTCGCCGTCATCGACACGGGCGTCGACGACACCCACCCGGACCTGGCCCCGAACTTCGACAGCCGTGCCTCGGCCAACTGCGTGTCGGGCGCTCCGGACACCACCGCCGGCTCCTGGCGTCCGGCGGCGGGCGAGAGCGACCACGGCACGCATGTGGCGGGCACCATCGCCGCCGCGAAGGACGGCGCCGGGGTCACCGGCGTCGCCCCGGGCGTGAAGGTGTCGGGCATCAAGGTGTCGAACCCGGACGGGTTCTTCTACACCGAGGCCGTCGTCTGCGGGTTCCTCTGGGCCGCCGAGCGCGGCGTCGATGTGACCAACAACAGCTACTACACCGACCCGTGGCTGTTCAACTGCAAGAACGACCCGGACCAGGGCGCCCTGGTCGACGCCCTCACCCGCGCCGTGAAGTACGCGGAGCGCAAGGGCACGGTCAACGTCGCTGCGGCCGGTAACTCCCGCCACGATCTGGCGGTCGACGCGATCGAGGACAAGACCAGCCCCAACGACACCGAGCCGGTCACCCGGACGATCGACCCGAGCGCGTGCCCGGACATCCCGACCATGCTGCCGGGTGTCGTGACGGTTTCCGCGACGGGTGCGAAGGGCCTGAAGTCCTCGTACTCGAACTACGGCAAGGGGATCATCGACGTGGCGGCCCCGGGCGGTGACTCGACGGTCTACCAGACCCCCGAGCCGCCGGCCGTCAACGGGCTGATCCTGTCGACCCTGCCGGGCGGCAAGTTCGGCTACAAGGCCGGTACGTCGATGGCGTCCCCGCATGTCGCGGGCGTCGTGGCGCTGATCAAGTCGAAGCACCCCTACGCCTCGCCGGCCGCGGTGAAGGCGCTGCTGACGCTCCAGGCGGACGCGAAGGCGTGCGGTGAGCCGTACGACATCAACGGTGACGGCGTCATCGACGCGGTCTGCGAGGGCGGCAAGAACTACAACGGCTTCTACGGGGCCGGAGTGGTGGACGCGCTGGACGCGGTGCGCTGGTAGGCACGTGACCGAGCAAGGAGCGAGGGCCCGGGGAGGATGTTCTCCCCGGGCCCTCGCCCTGCGTCGAGGGGCTACGGCGTGATGAGCACCTTCAGCGCGGTGCCCTCGAGGAGGCGGTCGTCAGACGCGGCGGCGGCCGGGAGCTCGGCCAGGGTGCCGTCGGCGTGGGGGACGCGGAAGGCCGCGCCCCGGCCGCCGTCCGTCCGACTGCGCGCCGTCCGGGCCGACCGGCCCCCGGAAGCCGCCCCGGGGACAGGAGGTGGTGAGGCCCTACGCCCGGGTTCGCCCGGTTCCCCGGTCCGGCGCCGCAGTGAGCACTCCGAGGGACAGGAGGGCCTGGGCGGCGATGTAGGTGAGCATCACCCAGAAGTCGGGGGCGGGTGCTTGCGGCCAGTCCGCGATGCCGGTGGCGATGAGGGCGTCGGAGAGCAGGAAGAGGGCCCCGCCGGCCGCCGCGCACCGCCCCGGTACGCCCGCCCGCCAGGCCATGGCGGTGAGCAGCAGGCTGTAGCCGGTCAGCGGGATACGCAGGTCCGCCGGGAGGTCCGGCCAGATCAGCACGAGGAAGACGGCGAGGACGAGGACGTATCCGGCCCCCGTGGCCAGCGGGGCGCGCGCCCGGTCGCGGCCGAACAGCGTCAGGTAGCAGACATGGCCGACGGCGAAGGAGCCCATGCCGACGAGGAAGGCCAGGTCGTGGTCGGCGAGCAGGAAGACATCGCCGCCCCACCCGAACAGCAGGGCCGCGACGAGCAGCCGGGGTCCGCCGCGGAGCGCCGCGTACCCGGCGAGCAGCGGCATCAGCAGCGGCTTGGCGACCAGGTGGACGGTCTCGGCCCCGGCGAGGAGCCCGGCCAGGTCGACGGCGGCGGCGAGGAGGAAGGCGAGGAGCACGGGACGGGCGAAGCGCTCGGCGCGTCCGTCGTGTCCGGTGGCCCCGGGGCGGGACGCGGTGGCGGTCACGGAGTGGGCTCCGGGGCCGGGGCGGAAACAGGTGCGGCGGCCTGGGCGGGTACGGAGGCGGGCGCCGGGGCGGTCACGGCGGTGGCGGCCTTCGACGCCGGCTGCCAGCCCGGCCCCCGGAAGACCCGGCCGGCCCGCTCGCTCCAGGTGTCGGCGGCCCGCACGTCCCGGGCGATGGCGGCGTACTCGTGGGTCGCGACGCGCAGCGGGTTGTGGGTGGCGATGTTCTTGGTGAGCCCGTAGACGGGCCGCTCGGTCTCGGCCGCGAAGGACCCGAACATCCGGTCCCAGACGATGAGAATCCCGCCGTAGTTGCGGTCCAGGTAGCTGCCCTGCGAGGCGTGGTGGACGCGGTGGTGGGAGGGCGTGTTGAGGACGTACTCGAAGGGGCGCGGGAGCTTGCCGACGCGCTCGGTGTGCACCCAGAACTGGTAGACGAGGTTGGCCGACTGGCAGAACGCGAGCGCCGCCGGGTGCACGCCGCAGGCGATCAGCGGCAGGTAGAAGGGCCATACGGTCGCGGAGGTCCAGGGCTGGCGCAGCGCGGTGGTGAGGTTGAACTTCTCGCTGGAGTGGTGGACCACATGGCAGGCCCACAGGATCCGGATCACGTGGTGGCCGCGGTGGGACCAGTAGTAGAAGAAGTCCTGGGCGAGGAGCATCAGCAGGACGGTCCACCACAGCACGGGCACCCGCAGCGGCGTCAGCTCGTAGACCCCCATGTAGATGGCCAGGATGGGGATCTTCCACAGCAGGTCGAAGCCCAGGCTGCCGAGGCCCATGGTGAGGCTGGTGGCGGCGTCCTTGGTCTCGTACCCTGCGGCGTCCTCGTCCGGGTGGAGGCGGTAGCTGACCATCTCGATCACGGTGAGCAGCACGAAGGCCGGTATTGACCACAGCACGACATCGGGCAGGTTCGGCTCCATGCGAGCACCGTAGGGCCGCCGGACGGCGAGGGCTAGACGTTGTTACCCACAAGTATGCGAGACCTGGCGTCAGCACCCTTTGGCACCTTCTGCCAATCGCCCGCACCGTAGGATTCACGGATACGCGCGCCGAGGGGGAGGAACGATCGTGTCCGGTACGGAAGTTGCCCTGTTACGGCTGGCCACGACGGTGATCGGCGCGGCCGCCAAGGCACTGCTGACCCCCAGGCCGGGCGCGGGCCTGGTCACGGACCCGGTCCGTCCCCTCCCCCGCCCCGCGAAGCCGGCCCGGCTGGCCAAGGCGCTCGCGGGCCGCATGGCCGACGCCTTCGCCGACCTCCCCGAGCACGAGCGGCTGGCCGCGCTCACCTCCGTACAGGACACGTTCGCGGCGGCGGACGAGCCGGACGCCGGGCGGCTGTTCGCCCTGGACCTGGACCCCGAGCGGCTGCGCGCCGAGCTGTCGGCCCCCGCTACCGGGCTCTCGGAGCGGGCCATCGACCTGTACGAGGACCTCCTCGGCCGCTGTTGCGCACACCTGGTCGAGCAGCTCACCGCCCACCCTTCGTTCGCGGCGCGGGCGGCGGTGGAGCAGGTCCGTGCGGTGGGCCGGACGCGGGAGCTGGTGGAGGAGGTACGGGACCGGGTCGGGCCTCGCCCGGACGCGGCGGATCTCGACTTCGAGCAGCGGTACGCGGAGTTCGTGGCGACGGCCAACGGCCGGGTGGAGCTGTTCGGTCTGACGCTCGGCAGGTCGGCGGGCGGGTGGCCGTTGGAGACGGCCTACATCAGCCTCTCTGTCAGCGGTTACGAGGTCGACGGCGGGCACGGTCCGGGGCAGCCGGTCCGGACCTCGATCGGGATCGAGCAGGCCCTCGGCGAGTGGGACCGGCTGTTGCTGCGCGGCCCGGCCGGTTCCGGCAAGAGCACGCTGGTGCAGTGGCTGGCGCTGAACGCCGCGCGGCAGACGTTCGGCGGCGAGCTGGCGGACTGGAACCGGTGCGTCCCCTTCGTCCTGCGCCTGCGCGCCTTCACGGCCCTCGACGCACTGCCCGCCCCGGCGGACTTCCTGCGCGCTGCCGGAGTTCCGCTGCACGGCTCGGCCCCGGCCGGCTGGGCGGACCGACTGCTCCTGCAGGGCCGGGCGCTGATCCTCGTGGACGGGGTCGACGAGGTTCCGGACCGGCTGCGCAAGCGCACGGAACGCTGGCTGAGGGACCTGATCGCCGCCTACCCGCGGGCCAGGTACGTGGTGACGACCCGCCCGTCGGCGGTCCCGGAGACCTGGCTGTCCAGCTCCGGCTTCGAACCGCGCATCTTGCTGGCGATGAGCCAGGAGGACGTCCGTGCCTTCATCGAACACTGGCATCGGGCGGCCCGCTCGGAGTGCCGCTCGGAGGAGGAACGCGCCGAGCTGGACCCGTACGAGAACGCCCTGCGCCGCGCGGTCGGGACGCGCAGGGACCTGGGACTGCTCGCGACGAACCCGCTGATGTGCGCCCTGCTCTGCGCGCTGAACCGGGACCGCCGGATGCAACTGCCCCGGGCGCGCAAGGAGCTGTACGACGCGGCACTGGACATGCTGCTGGTCCGGCGCGACACGGAGCGCGAGATCATCGGGGTGGAGGGCGTCGACCTGACCCGGGAGGAGCAGACGGCTCTCCTGCAACGCCTCGCGTACTGGCTTATCCGCAACGGCCTGGTCGAGGCCCGGCAGGACGAGGCTGTGTCCCTGATCTCCGACTGGATGCGGGCCATGTCGCAGGTCCGGGGCACCCCCGACCAGGTCTTCGCACACCTGCTCAACCGAAGCGGCCTCCTGCGCGAACCGGCCCCGGGCGCGGTGGACTTCGTGCACCGGACGTTCCAGGACTACCTGGGCGCGAGGGCGGCGGTGGAGGCCCGCGACTTCGGCGTCCTGGTCCGCCACGCCCACGAGGACCAGTGGGACGACGTGGTGCAGATGGCGGTAGGGCACGCGCGGCCGGACGAGCGGGCGACGTTGCTCAAGTCGTTGCTGCAGCGGGCGGACGCGGAGCCAAAGCATGGGCACCGGTTGGTCCTGCTGGCGGCGGGGAGTCTGGCCCATGCGCCGGAACTGGACCCGGGGGTGCGCGAGGAGGTGGAGGCTCGGACGGAGAGGCTGCTGCCGCCGGACAGCCAGGAGGACATCGACGAGCTGGCCAAGGTGGGCGATCTGGCACTGGAGCTGTTGTCGTCGATGCTGGACGGGCTGAACGAGCGGGAATCGGCTGCGGTCGTGCGTACGGCCGCGGCGGTGGGCAGCGAAGCGGCGTACGAGCTGGTGAAGCAGTTCCGTGACGACGAAGACGAGTTGATCGGGGAGGCAGTGTCCCAGGCCTGGGCAGGATTCGACGCGGAGCCGTACGCGCGGGAGATCATGGCTTTCCGTACCTGGGAAGGCAGCCATGCGCGGGCGGAGACCGAGGCGCAGCTCTCCGCGCTGCGCCACATCCCGGATCTGAGCAACGTACACGTGACGGGTGATCGCCATGATCTGTCCCAGGTGACCTCGCGGCCGGACGTGCAGCGGGTCTTCGTGTACCGCAACAACCTGGTCGAGGACGTGAGCGCACTCGCGGCCATGCCACGCCTGCGCGAGATCGGGTTGAGCGGCTGCCCGCGGATCCGTTGCATCGAACCCCTGGCACGACCTGGGCTGGAGTGGCTGTCCCTTGCCGAACTCCACCCGTCACTCGATCCGTCCCCGCTCGCGAACATGCCGGATCTCCGGTTCTTGGCGCTCTGCCACCCCTTCGTCATGGAGAGCATCGGCGAACTCCCGGTCTGCGAACAGGTGACCGAACTCGAGCTGCTGCGGCAGACCCGCTACCTGAGCCTGGAGGGACTGGAGCGCTGGACGAATCTGCGAGCGTTGAGCCTTTACGGCACGACACACCTCCGGCAGCTGAGCCGGATGCCGTCGCTGCACAACCTGGAGCGCATGCATCTGATGTACATGCCGAACATTGACCTGGAGTTGATGGCCCCACTCACTACGCTGCGCAAACTCGTCCTGGTAGCAGGCGACCAGCAGTTGGACCTCAACCCTCTCAGCGGACTCACGTCCCTCACCGCCCTCACCCTCTACGGGGACGAGGAGCCGTTCGACCTCAGCCCCCTCGCACCCTCCGAACACATGACGATCTACGTGTCGTACAACACCCACGTCACCGGCGCCGAACTCTTCCCGCCCGAGCGCATCGTCCGCCTCCCCTGACCGCGGGATCACGTCACCGGAGACGGCCGAATAGGGGACTGTCAGTCGCGGCCCGTATTCTCTGTGACCATGCTCGACGACCGCCAGACAGCCGCACCGTGGCCGACCGCCTACCCCCAGGGGTACGCGGTCGTCGACGTGGAGACCACCGGCCTCGCCCGCGACGACCGGATAGTTTCCGCGGCCGTCTACCGGCTGGACGCCCTGGGCAATGTCGAGGACCACTGGTACACGCTGGTCAACCCGGAGCGGGACCCCGGCCCCGTCTGGATCCACGGGCTGACGAGCGACGTGCTCGAAGGCGCGCCGCTCTTCCCGGAAGTGGCCGCCGAGCTGTCGGAGCGGCTCGCGGACCGGGTGCTCGTCGCGCACAACGCGGCGTTCGACTGGTCGATGATCGCCCGGGAGTACGCACGGGCGTCGGTGGTCGCCCCGGTCGAGCACCGGCTGTGCACGATCGCGCTGGCCAAGGAGCTGCGCCTGCCGCTGCCCAACCACAAGCTGGCCACCCTCGCCGCGCACTTCGGGGTCGTACAGCAGCAGGCCCACCATGCCCTGGACGACGCCCGGGTGCTGGCCGAGGCCTTCCGGCCGAGCCTGCACGCGGCCGCCCGGGACGGGGTGCGGCTGCCGCTCCTGGAGTGCCGGCCGCTGACCGAGTGGTCCGGCTCCCCCGTCACCCCGCGCGTCGGGTATCAGCCCTCGCGGCAGCAGAACAGCTGGCGGCTCTCGCGCAAGCGGCCGGCCTGCCCGTATCCCAACCCGGGGCGGTACGAGAAGGAGAAGCCGCTCCAGCAGGGGATGCGGGTGGCGTTCTCCGGGGACACCTCGATCGACCGTGAGCTGCTGGAGGACCGGGCGGTGGAGGCCGGCCTGCACGTCGCGACCAGCGTGTCCCGGCTGACCAGTCTGCTGGTGACCAACGACCCGGACGCGGCCACGTCCAAGACGCAGAAGGCCAAGTCGTTCGGGACGCCGATCCTGGACGAGACCGCCTTCACCCATCTGCTGCGCGATGTGGCCCCCGCCGACGGCGCCGCGCTGCCGCACCAGGCGCCCCCGCCATCGCCGGAGGGAATCCCGTCGCCGGAGGGAATCCCGTCATCGGAGTGAACCGGGCGCGACTCGCCCGGCAACCGCTCGCCCCGTAGCCGCCGGGCGTCCCACCCTGTGGCGCATGGCACGTTGTGAGGTTTGCGGAAACGACTACGGCATGTCCTTCGAGGTGCACGCGCAGGGCGCGGTGCACGTCTTCGACTGCTTCTCCTGCGCCATCCACCGCATGGCGCCGATCTGCGAGCACTGCCGGGTCCAGGTGATCGGCCAGGGCGTCGAGGCCGACGGGCACTGGTACTGCGGCGCCCACTGCGCCCGCGCCGAGGGGAGGGCAGGCATCGTGGACAAAGTCTGACGGAATACCCCATAGCCGGATCGCGCCGGCCGCACCCCTGAGTGCCGCACCCCATGACCCCGGTTGTACGGTCATGGGGTGTACCGCTTCCTGTTGACCCGGCAGTGGGTGATCCTCACCCTGCTCGGCCTCGTGCTGATCCCGACGATGATCGAGCTGGGTTTCTGGCAGTTCCACCGGCACGAGCACCGGGTCGAGCAGAACGGGCTGATCTCGCGGAACCTCGACGCGCAGCCGGTCCCGGTCACCGATCTCACCTCCCCCGGGCACACCGTCCCGCGCTCGGACTACTGGCGGACGGTCACCGCGACGGGGACGTTCGACACCGAGCACGAGGTGGTCGTCCGCCGCCGGACCTCGGACGACGACCGCATCGGCGTCCATGTCCTGACCCCCCTGGACCTCAAGGGCGGCGGCACCGTCCTGGTCAACCGGGGCTGGGTCCCGGCCGCGCCGAACCAGACCTCCTTCCCCGACGTGCCGCCCGCTCCCCGGGGCGAAGTGACCGTCGTCGGCCGCCTCAAGGCGGACGAGACGACCGGCAGCAGCGGCATCAAGGACCTCGCGGGACTGCCGGACCGGCAGGTGATGCTGATCAACAGCGACCAGCAGTCCCAACTGCTGTCCCGGACCGTTCTCGGCGGATACATCGAGCAGACCGCGCCCGCGCCGTCGGGTGATCTGCCCGAGCAGATCACCCGCCCCGACGACAGCTCGATCGGCCCCCACATGGCCTACGCCGTCCAGTGGTGGCTGTTCGTCGCCGCCGTTCCGGTCGGCTGGATCATTCTCGTACGCCGTGAGAAGCGCGACCGCGAGCAGGCCGCGGCCGGGAACGCGACGGCCGACGCCCCGGAGCAGCGCGCACCGGCGAGCGCCTGAGCCCTCCGGCACATTGCGGGGCCGGGCCGGCCGGTTGACGACGGCTCGGTTCGGGAAAACGCCAGGCGTGACCCCACGCATCGAGGACTACGCCCTGATCGGCGATCTGCAGACCGCCGCGCTCGTCGGCAGGAACGGTTCCGTCGACTGGCTCTGCCTGCCACGCTTCGATTCCGGCGCCTGCTTCGCCGCCCTGCTCGGCGACGAGGAGAACGGCCACTGGCGCATCGCGCCCAAGGGAGCCGGGGCCTCGGACACCTGCACCCGGCGCGGCTACACGGGTGACTCCCTGGTCCTGGAGACGTACTGGGAGACACGGACCGGCACGGTGAAGGTCATCGACTTCATGCCGCAGCGCGACAGGACGCCGGACCTGATGCGGATCGTCGAGGGCGTCAGCGGCAGCGTCGACATGAGTTCGGTGCTGCGGCTGCGCTTCGACTTCGGATCCGTGGTGCCCTGGGTGCGGCGTTCGCACGGCCACCGGGTGGCGGTCGCGGGTCCCGACTCCGTCTGGCTGCGCAGCGAGCCGCCGGTCAAGACGTGGGGCCAGCAGTTCAGCACCTGTTCCTCGTTCACCGTCGCCGAGGGCGAGAGCGTGGCGTTCGTGCTGACCTGGCACCCCTCGCACTCGCCGCGTCCGAAGCTGATCGACCCGCGCAAGGCGCTGAAGCAAGCCCTGCACGACTGGGCGAAGTGGACCGCGCGGTGCACCTACCAAGGCCCCTACCGCGACGCCGTGCTGCGCTCCCTGATCACCCTGAAGGCGCTGACGTACGCCCCGACGGGCGGCATCGTGGCGGCCCCGACCACCTCCCTGCCGGAGGAGATCGGCGGCGTACGGAACTGGGACTACCGCTTCTGCTGGCTGCGGGACGCCACGCTGACCCTCGGGGCGATGGTCTCGGCCGGCTATCTGGAGGAGGCGGCGGCCTGGCGGGACTGGCTGCTGCGGGCCGTCGCCGGGGACCCGGCCGACCTCCAGATCATGTACGGGCTGGCGGGCGAGCGCCGGCTTCCCGAGACGGAGCTGCCCTGGCTCGCCGGGTACGAACACTCCCGGCCGGTGCGCACCGGCAACGCGGCCGTCCGTCAGCGCCAGCTCGATGTGTACGGCGAGGTCATCGACGCGCTCCGCCTCGCCCGCGTCGCCGGTCTCGACGACAAGCCGCACGCCTGGAACCTCCAGCTCAGCCTGCTCGGCTTCCTGGAGTCGACCTGGCGCGAGCCGGACGAGGGGCTGTGGGAGATCCGCGGTGCCCGGCGGCACTTCGTGCACTCCAAGGTGATGGCCTGGGTCGCCGCCGACCGGGCGGTGCGCTCGCTGGAGGAGAACCCGGAGCTGCCCGGTGACGCGGAGCGCTGGCGGGCGATGCGGGACGCCGTGCACGCCGAGGTCTGCGAGAAGGGGTACGACCCCGAGCGGAACACCTTCACCCAGTCCTACGGGTCACGGGAGCTGGACGCCTCGACGCTGCTCATCGTGCGGACCGGGTTCCTGCCTCCGGACGACCCCCGGGTGATCGGCACGGTCGACGCGGTCCGCGAGGAGCTGGGCAGCGACGGCCTGGTCCGCCGCTACAGCACCGAGGGCTTCTCGGTGGACGGACTGCCGGGCAGCGAGGGGGCGTTCATCGCCTGCTCGTTCTGGCTGGTCGACGCGCTGCGGCGGACCGGCAGGCCGGACGAGGCACGGGAGCTGTTCGAGCATCTGCTGGAGCTCCGCAACGACATGGGACTGCTGGCCGAGGAGTACGACGTGTCGAAGGGGCGGCAACTGGGCAACTTCCCCCAGGCGTTCAGCCATATCGGACTGGTGAACTCCGCTGTCGACCTCGTCGGTGAGGACCCGGCAGGATAGGGGCATGGATCTTGGACTGAAGGACCGCGTCTACATCGTCACCGGGGCGACCCGGGGACTCGGCAACGCCACGGCCCGCTCGCTGGCCGCCGACGGCGCGAAAGTGATCATCACCGGACGGGACGAGAAGTCCGTCGCGGAGGCCGTGGCCGAACTGGGCCCGGACGCGGTCGGGCTCGCCGCCGACAACGCCGACCCGAGCGCCGCCCAACGCCTGGTGGACACCGCGCGGGAACGCTTCGGGCGGCTCGACGGCATCCTCATCAGCGTCGGCGGACCGGCCCCCGGCTTCCTCGCGGACAACACGGACGACCAGTGGCAGACGGCGTTCGAGACGGTGTTCCTGGGAGCGGTGCGGCTCGCCCGGACGGCGGCGGACGCGCTCGGCGAGGGCGGTGTGATCGGCTTCGTGCTCTCCGGATCGGTCCATGAACCGATCGCGGGGCTGACCATCTCCAACGGGCTGCGCCCCGGTCTCGCCGGTTTCGCCAAGTCGCTGGCCGACGAGCTGGGCCCGCGCGGCATCCGGGTGGTGGGCGTGCTGCCCGCCCGGATCGACACCGACCGGGTCCGTGAACTGGACGCCCTGTCCGGCGACGCGGAGGCCGCCCGCACCGCCAACGAGGCGCGGATCCCGCTGCGGCGCTACGGGACGCCGGAGGAGTTCGGGAAGACCGCGGCCTTCCTGCTCTCCCCCGCCGCCTCGTACCTGACGGGGATCATGGTCCCGGTCGACGGAGGGTCACGGCGCGGCTTCTGACCGGCCCGGCCCGCTCGGCCGGTGCCGCCCGGGCCGTCAGGACACCCGCTCCGCGCGGTGCCTGACGGCCTTGAGGCGCACCTCGGCGGGAAGTTCGTCCAGACCGGCGGAGTCCCTGGCATGCGCCAGCGCGCCGTCGGCGACCGCGTTCAGCGTACCCAGGGGCGCGGCGTGCGGCTCCGTCAGCAGCCGCAGCCGGGCCCGGGGCGCGGTGCGGCGGCCGGTCAGCATCGCCTGGGCGCGGGCCACTCCGTCGAGTTCGCCCGCCTCCCCGGCGAGCACGCCCTCCAGGGCGCGGCCCCGCAGCTGTGCCCCCTCGCCGTCGCCGCTGTCCACCAGCACATCGGCGAGCCGTCCGCGGCGGAGCTGGGCGAGGAACCACCACAGGGCGAGGACCACGAGGACGGCGAGGACGGCGATCACGGTCGGCCACCACCAGCCCTCGTCGCGCCAGCGGTGCCGGTCGGCCGCGCTGAGCAGCACGTCGTCGGTGCCGTCCCAGGGCCACCAGGTCGGCACGGACGCGCCGAGGCCGGCGGCGAGCACGGCTCCGCCGACGACCACCAGCACCAGCCCGGCCAGGGCCAGCAGGACCCGGTTGACGGTGGAGCGCATGCGGCTCATCCCTTCTTCGCCGGTCGGTGTACCTGGACCGAGAGGGCCGGCGGCTTCGCCAGGCCCAGTTCCCGGACGGCCTTCTCCAGCACGGCGTCCAGGTCGGTCCGCACGTCGTCGAGTTCCCGGAAGTGCGAGAGCGCGCGCACCTTCGCCTTCCGCCGGCCCATCCCGACCCGCACGGACTGCACCCCGGACACCTCCACGGCCCGGTCGCGCAGGACCAGGGCGGCGGCGGTGCGGTCGAGTCCGGCCCGGACCTCGGCGCGGTCTCGGCGCATCGGCAGCAGGCCGCGCAGTCCGGGCGTGAGGGCCAGCAGGATCAGCCAGAGGCCGATCAGTGCCGCGATGCCCGCCCCGATCAGCACCGCGACGTCGTCCAGGTGCCGTTCGGCCAGGCCGTCGGCGAGGGAGCGACGCCACCGCATGGCCGGACGGTCGGCGCGTACGGCGGCGATGTCGTAGAGCAGCAGTCCGGCCGCGCCCAGGAGCACGAGGGCCAGCAGGGCGGCCGGGACCCGGCGCGCGGACCAGAAGCGGCCGGCCCGGCCGTCGCCCTGGTCCAGGGTGGGGACCGGTGCGCGGGCCTCGGCCGACGCGTCCGTGGCCGGCACGGTCGCCTCGCCGTCGCTCTGCTCGACGGTGGGCATCCGCCGGGTGGAGCCGGTCGGTTCACCGGGTTCGGTCATCGGATCCTCCCCTGTGCGGCGGCGCTCGCCCCGGTCGGGTGCAGCCGCTCGACCTGCACGGCCACTTCGGGCACTTCCATGCCGGCCAGTGCCTTGACCCGCTGGACGACCCGGCGGCGTACGGCGCCGCACTGGCCGCCGATGTCGCAGGGGTAGCCGAGTTCCAGGCTGACCCGGACCCTGGCGGCGTCGCGGTGCACGGTGACCGTGGCACGCGGCGACGTCCCGTCCGCAGGCGGTTCGTCGAGCGCTTCCTTCGCCGCCTGGGCGGCGATCTTGGCGACGACACGGTCGGCGATCCGGGTCTCGCCCCGTTCGGCGGCGGCGACCCGGCCGGTCACCGCCCTCACCGTCGCCGGTCGCCGCGCTCGCGACTCCGGAAGAAGTCGCCGGGCTCCAGGTCGCCGTCCAGGAAGCGGCCGGCGATGAAGCCGATCGCGCCCAGGGCCGCCACCAGTACGAAGGCTCCGAACCCGCCGAAATATCCGGCGAACCCGAGCGCCATGCCGGCCAACAGGCCGACCGCAGCCATGCTCATCGTGTTTCTCTCCTCAACTGCCGTGCGACGGGGACGCGGAAGGACTACTGGACCCGCTGCTCGGGCTCGTCCTCGTCGTCCTCCTCGTCGGGCAGCTTGACGTCGCTGACCGCGATGTTGACTTCGACGACTTCGAGACCGGCCATGCGCTCGACCGCGGCGACGACGTTCTCGCGTACGTCGCGGGCCACGTCGGGGATGGACACGCCGTACTCGACGACGATCTCCAGGTCCAGGGCCGCCTGGGACTCGCCGACCTCGGCCTTGACCCCGCGGGTGACGGACTTGCCGCCGCCGGGGACCCGGTCACGGACGGCGCCGAACGTCCGCGACAGGCCGCTGCCCATCGCGTGGACGCCGCCCACGTCGCGTGCCGCCATCCCGGCGATCTTCTCGACGACGCCGTCGGCGATGGTGGTGCGGCCCCGGGTGCCCGGGTCGCCGCCGCCGCGCCTGCTCAGTGGCGTCTTGTCACCGGACCCGCTGTCGGGGTTGTTGCGCTGGGAGGTCTCAGTCATCGCTGCTCTTCCCTTCGGGGCAGGTTTGGACTTCCTTGCCCACGTTAAGTGCGCTTTCCCCATCCCGCGCCGTGGATGCGGCAGTCTGGGGTGATGACGACGGCACGGGGCCCGCAGAGGGCCGACGAATGGACCGCTTCGGTACGGCAGCGGCTGGGCCTGGGCAGGCTGCTGCCGCTCGGCGGCCCGGCGGACGGCGCGTGGATCGCGGAGACGGCCGCCGCGTCGGTGCTGCGCGGGGCGGCCGCCCGCCCCGGGACGGTGCTGGGCAAGCTGCGGATCGGCCCGGCGGAGCAAGCGGGGGCCGGGGGCGGTCCCGGGGCTCCGCAGGTGCCGGCGGACCCGGCGCCGCCTCCGGTTCCGCCGAGCGCGATGCCGCCGGGGCCGCTGCGGATCGAGGCGGAGTTCTCCGCCGCCCCGGACCGGCCGCTGCCCGACGCCGCGGCGGCCCTGCGCGCGGTGCTCCTCACGGCCGCCGCCGCCCGGCTGGGTCTGGAGATCGCCGAGGTGGATCTGACGGTGACGGCATTGCTGGAGGGCGGTGCGCCCGGTCAGGTGACGGCGCCGGTGCCGACGACGGCCACGGTCCGGGTCGCGGAGCCGGAGGGCCCGGTGGCGACGGCGGCCGCCGGGGTGCCGGGCGTCGTCTCGCTGACCCGGGTCCTGGGCAGCCCCGTGCACACCGCCCCCGACCACGTACGGGTCGAGGTGGCGACGGCCGCGGACCACCGGGCGCTGGATGTCGCCCGGTCGGTGCGCACGGCGGTGGCGGCCACGGAGGAGCGGCTGCCGGTGTCGGTGCTGGTCACGGACGTGGTCAGTCGGTGATGCCCGCCAGGTCGCGGAGCCGGCGGCCCTGGGCGGCCCGCTCGGCGACGCGCTGCTCCTCGTAGTCACGCGAGAGCGCGCCACCGAGGAGGGCCTTCGTCTCGATGACGGCGTCGCGGGGTGCTGCCACCAGGGCGGCGGCGAGGTCGCGGGCCGCCGCGTCGAGCTGGTCGGCGGGAACCACGAGGTTGGCGAGGCCGGTGCGCTCGGCCTCCTCGGCGTGCACGAAGCGGCCGGTGGCGCAGATCTCGAGCGCGCGGGCGTACCCCACGAGGTGCACCAGGGGGTGGGTGCCCGTGAGGTCGGGAACGAGGCCGAGGCTGGTCTCACGCATGGCGAACTGCACGTCCTCGGCGACGATCCGCAGATCGCAGGCGAGGGCGAGCTGGAAGCCGGCGCCGATGGCGTGGCCCTGGACCGTCGCGATCGACACGAGGTCGTTGCGGCGCCACCAGGTGAAAGCCTCCTGGTACTCGGCGATCGTGGCGTCGAGCTCGGCCTCAGGGCCGCGCGCCATGTCGAGGAACGACGGCTCGCCGTCGAAGCCCTCGGGAGTGAAGGCCTGCCGGTCGAGGCCCGCGGAGAAGGACTTGCCCTCGCCGCGGAGCACCACGACCCGCACGGTGCCGGGCAGCACCCGTCCGGCCTCGGTCAACGCCCGCCACAGAGCGGGAGACTGAGCGTTGCGCTTGGCCGGACGGGTGAGCGTCACCGTGGCGACGGCGTCGTCGACGGTGAGCCGTACGCCGTCCTTGTCGAGCACAGTGTCGAGCGAGGTCATGGAGTACCTCCGGATGGGGTGCAGTCAGCACTCGGAAAGAAGTGACTGAACAGTAACCACCCGGACGACCTTGCGGTCAGCCGGGTGGCCACCCCGAATTCCGTTGGGCCCGAAGACACCGGAAACGCCGGAAACCCGGAGGCCTCAGGCCGAAGCGGCCTTCTTGCCTCGTGTCGCGCCGCCACGTCCCCGCAGCGTCACTCCGGACTCACTGAGCATCCGGTGGACGAACCCGTAGGAGCGGCCGGTTTCCTCGGCCAGCGCCCGGATGCTCGCACCGGAGTCGTACTTCTTCTTCAGGTCTGCCGCGAGCTTGTCACGCGCGGCGCCGGTCACCCGGCTGCCCTTCTTCAGAGTCTCGGCCACCCGTGCCTCCTCATGCGAAGTGCGCTCTGGACTCTCATGATCACCCCTACCGCGCGTCCTGGCCACCCATTCGGCAAGGTCGGTGCGAGAGGTTTCCCGGACGAGAAGCCCGTCGATGCGAGCGGAATCCCTGATTCCGGCGGGTGTGCAAGGGCACAGGACCCGGACCTACCGGAGAACCTCCAGGTCAGGGCCGTACGGGGAGAGGCGGCCGGACAACGGGCGCACGGCGGGTGAACCCCGGGCGCACCACCGGGGTACGAGACGTTCTCACGCAGATGATGGATCACACGTAGGCCGAATGATCCATCCCCGGTGGATCAGGCGAGAGCGACGAGGTCGCGGTAGTCCGCTCCCCAGAGGTCCTCGACGCCGTCCGGGAGCAGGATGATGCGCTCCGGCTGGAGCGCCTCGACGGCGCCCTCGTCGTGGGTGACGAGGACGACGGCGCCCTTGTAGGTGCGCAGCGCGCCGAGGATCTCCTCGCGGCTGGCGGGGTCGAGGTTGTTCGTCGGCTCGTCGAGCAGGAGCACGTTGGCGGAGGAGACGACCAGGGTCGCGAGGGCGAGCCGGGTCTTCTCACCGCCGGAGAGCACCCCGGCCGGCTTGTCGACGTCGTCGCCGGAGAAGAGGAACGAACCGAGCGTCTTGCGGACCGCGACGAGGTCGAGGTCGGGTGCGGCGGAGCGCATGTTCTCCAGGACCGTGCGGTCCGGGTCGAGGGTCTCGTGCTCCTGGGCGTAGTACCCGAGCTTGAGGCCGTGGCCCTCGATGATCTGGCCGGTGTCGGGCTTCTCGGCGCCGCCGAGCAGACGCAGCAGCGTGGTCTTGCCGGCGCCGTTGAGGCCGAGGATGACGACGCGGGAGCCCTTGTCGATGGCGAGGTCGACGTCGGTGAAGATCTCCAGCGAGCCGTACGACTTGGACAGGCCCTCCGCCATCAGCGGGGTCTTGCCGCAGGGCGAGGGGTCGGGGAAGCGCAGCTTGGCGACCTTGTCGGAGACCCGTACGGCCTCCAGGCCCGAGAGCAGCCGGTCGGCGCGCTTGGCCATGTTCTGGGCGGCGACGGTCTTGGTGGCCTTGGCTCGCATCTTGTCGGCCTGCGCGTTGAGGGTCGCGGCCTTCTTCTCCGCGTTCTGGCGCTCGCGCTTGCGGCGCTTCTCGTCGGCCTCGCGCTGCTGCTGGTAGAGCTTCCAGCCCATGTTGTAGACGTCGATCTGGGAGCGGTTGGCGTCGAGGTAGAACACCTTGTTGACGACCGTCTCGACCAGGTCGACATCGTGGGAGATCACGATGAAGCCGCCGCGGTAGGACTTGAGGTAGTCGCGCAGCCAGACGATGGAGTCGGCGTCGAGGTGGTTGGTGGGCTCGTCGAGGAGCAGGGTGTCGGCGTCCGAGAAGAGGATCCGGGCCAGCTCGACGCGGCGGCGCTGACCACCGGAGAGCGTGTGGAGGGGCTGGCCGAGGACCCGGTCGGGCAGGCTGAGCGCGGCGGCGATGGTGGCGGCCTCGGCCTCGGCGGCGTACCCGCCCTTGGTGAGGAACTCCGTCTCCAGGCGCTCGTACTTCTTCATCGCCTTCTCGCGGGTGGCGCCCTGCCCGTTCGCCATCCGGTCCTCGTTCTCGCGCATCTTGCGCAGGATCGCGTCGAGACCGCGGGCGGAGAGGATCCGGTCGCGGGCGAGGATGTCGAGGTCGCCGGTTCGCGGGTCCTGCGGGAGGTAGCCCACTTCGCCGGACCTGGTGATGGTGCCCCCGGCGGGGGTGCCCTCGCCCGCGAGGCACTTGGTGAGGGTGGTCTTGCCCGCTCCGTTGCGGCCGACGAGGCCGATGCGGTCGCCCTTGGCGATGCGGAAGGAAGCGGATTCGATGAGGATGCGGGCGCCGGCGCGCAGCTCGATGCCGGAAGCGGTGATCACGGAAAAACTCCAGGGCAGTATGGACGGCGGAGGGACGAGGGCGGAGGTCTCTCGACGCCGCTAATGCACAAGGAGAAAGGCCATACGGCCCATTCTACTGGCGGCGCGCAACTCCTTTTCCGCGTGCCCGGTGGGACGAATCATCCGGTACTCGGCGCAGGGCGGCACCCCCGCCGCCCGCCCGAGCGGCCGCGGGACGGGCGGCAGGGCGTGAACAGCAACGCCGTGAAGGTGGAGCTGCGGGCCGACTGCTACGCCGGGGTCCGGGCGCACCACACGACGACGCCGGCCGCCCGGCCGCTGATCACCGAGCTGACCCGGGCGGACTTCCGGGCGGCCTGGACGCGGTGGCGGTCGGCGACGACCGGATCCAGGAGCGGCATCAGGGCCGGGTCACCCCGGAGTCGTGAACGCACGGTTCGGCCGCGCAGCGGCGGCAGTGGTTCTCCACCGGCGTTCGTCACGGGTGACGTGGCGCGGTGCGACACGTTCGCGTGACCTGCGGGGACCTGCTTCGGCAGGGCGTTGTCAGTACCCGGTGGAAGACTGAGACACAGATCACAGCAGGCGCAGGGAAGTCATGAGAGGTGAGTGCGATGGCAGGCACGGCGAGCGGCGTTCCCACGATCTTTCCGACCATCCTGTACGACGACGCGAGGGCCGCGATCAGGATGCTGACGCAGGGCCTCGGCTTCTCCGAGGAGGCGGTCTACGAGGGGGAGAACGGCAGTGTGCTGCATGCCGAGCTGTCCTGCGGCAACGGCAGGGTGATGCTCGGCTCCAAGGGGCGCGGAGGGCTGTTCGCGCAGGCGATGGCGGGCGCGGGCCCGGCGGGGGTGTACGTGGTGGTGGACGAGGTGGACGAGCACTGCGCCCGGGCCAAGGAGTTCGGCGTGGAGATCCTCATGGAGCCGACCGACCAGGACTACGGCTCGCGGGACTACATGGCGCGGGACCCCGAGGGCAACGTGTGGAGCTTCGGGACGTACGCCCCGGGGTCCGGCTGAGCGGACCCCGGCGGCGGACGGTTCAGGCTCCTCCGGTGTGCACCTGGAAGGCGGCCCGGCGGACCGCTTTGGCCAGGGCCGGGTCAGGGTGGGCCGCGGCCAGGGCGACCAGGACCTGGACGGTGCGCGGGTGGCCGACGGCCCTGACCTCGTCGAGGAGGGCCGGGACGGTGCCCTGGACGGCGGAGTCGAGGTGGCGGACCAGCAGCCCGGTCTCGCCGTGGTCGGCGACGGCGGCCGCGGTGTCGACCCAGAGCCAGGTGGCCTCCTCACGGCTGAGGGCCTCCTGGGCGTCGTCCGGGTCGTTGCCCTCGTACTCGGCGAGCCAGAGCAGCGCGTAGGGCCGAAGCGAGGGTTCGGCGAGTACAGCGCGGACCTCGGGTTCGGCGGGGGCGCCGACGACCCGCAGCGCCTCGAAGGCCAGGCCGCGCAGCAGCGCGTCCTCGCCCCGGGCGACGGCCAGCAGTTCGGCGACGGCGCTGCCGACGGTACGGGCGGCGAGCCAGGCGCGGTATTCGTCGCGGGCCGGGCCGGGGGTGAGGCGGGCGCAGCCGAGGAGCATGTCGGCGGCGGACTGCTCGATGTTCCCGGCCGGGCTCTGGGCGGCGACGCAGATCTGTTCCAGCTTGACCCAGACCGCCCAGTTGCCGAGCGGGGTGAGGGTGGCGTGCCCTGTGCCGAGGGTCAGCGCCCCGACGGCGGCCAGGCCCTCCAGGGCCCAGTCGAGCAGCAGGGCGTTGAGGTCGTCGCTCCGCGCGGCTCCGGCGGCGGTCCCGGCCGGTCCGGCGGTCTCCGCCGAGTCGGCGGGCGCGGTTCTGCCGGGCGCCAGGGGCACTTCGCAGCGCTCCTCCTGGAGTTCGGCGACGCGCTGGCCTAGGAGGTCCAGCAGGGCGGGGACGGTGACGGGGCCCGCGGAGAGCTGGAGGAGCGAGAGCACCTGGGGTACGGCCTCGACGGCTTCGGCGACCGCGCCCGCCTCGATGTCCGCGGGGGCGGCGTGGACGAGCGACCAGGCGTCGAAGAGCGCCACCCAGCCGCGGAGGACGGCGGAGTCGTCCCGGTCCCAGGCGCGCAGCCGCCAGCCGGGGCGGGCGGTGTCGCCGTGGAGTTCGATGAGTCCGGCCAGCCGGGCCCGGTCCCAGCCCGCGCGGACCTGCGCCGGGGAGAGCTCCAGGGCGGTGGCCGCCCGTTCGAGCGCGTGGGCCGCGAGCGGGGCGGCGGTGCCCGGCCCCGGTGTGCCGGCCGCCCAGTGGGCGATGCGTACGGCGTCGGCGAGCACCGCCCTGGCCTGGCGTGCCAGTTCCGTACGGGGCGGGGTGCCCTCGGGGGGCCGGGGAGCCGGCCTGGTGCGCCGGGTGGTCACGGCCTTGCGGGCGGTGGCAAGGGGTCGCGGGCGGACAAGTCGCAGCCTGGAGTCGCGCGGAGTACGGGACGTCACGGGAGCAGTCTTGCCCCTGACGGCCCGAAAGCCCAAACGGAAGGCGATTCACCGGTACGTGAAAGGTTCCCCCGGTGCGACAGCTGGGGGGAGAGTTCACCCCATCGGCTCACATCAGGGGCGTGAGGAAGCGTCGCAGGGTCTCCTCGTAACGGGCCGGGTCGGCGTTCCACATCGACGCATGCGGAGCCTGCGGTACGGCGTGGAGGCTGACCAGATCCGCGCGGCGGGCGGCGAGCTCGCGGGATGACTCCCAAGGGGCGATCGTGTCGTCCGGGCCGTGCAGGATCAGGGTCGGGGTGCGCAGCGAGGCCGCCAGCGAGGTCTCCAGCACCGGGGCGGCGCTCATCCCGGTCCGGCCCTGGGCGGCGCGGACGGCGAGCGGCAGCAGGGCGGCCGGGACGCCGCGGGCGGCGGCCAGGGCGCGCAGGGTGACCGGCCAGTCCAGCACCGGGGAGTCGAGGACGAGACCCCTGATCCGGTCGCGGAGCGGGGATTCGACCGCGGCGTACAGGGCCGTGGTGGCGCCGGTGGACCAGCCGTGGACGATCACGTTCCGGGCGCCGTAGCGCAGTGCGTAGCGGAGGGCGGCGTCGAGGTCGCGCCATTCGGAGGCGCCGAAGTGGCCGAGGCCGTCGGCGGGGCGGGGGGCTCCGGGGTCGCCCCGGTAGGCGAGGTCGAGCACGGGGAAGCCCTGTCGGTGCAGGAACCCCATCAGGTTCATGGGGTGGGCCAGGGTGGTGCCGAGGCCGTGCACGGTGATGACCCAGGTGTCGCGGGCGCCGGGGACGTACCAGGCGGGCAGGGTTCCCAGCTCGCCTGGGATCTCGACCTCCTGGTGGTCCAGGCCGAGGTCGCTGCCCGGGTCGCCGCCGTACAGCGCGGGGGTGAGCCGGACCTTCACGCCGGGTTCGAGGATGCCCTGGCCGACGCTCTCCAGCCTCCGGACGACGGTGTCGGCGGCCTGGGAGGCCCCTTCGACGACGGGCCCGACGACCGCGTGGACCCCGGGTCCGGCCAGGCCGTAGGTGCCGGGCCGGAGCGCCGAGAAGGAGCGGGTCAGGGTGACCTGCCCGGACGCCGCGGCGTGCACAGTGAGTCTGCGGTCGGCGGGGAGGGGAAGTCCGGGCGCCGCCTTGAGGGCGGCGTCGCCGGCGTACCGGCCGGCCGCGACCACTGCCGCACCGACGCCGAGGATCGTGGTGACGGCCGTTGCCGTCGCGGTTACCGGGCGCACCGCTTCAGTGTCGTGGGACGGGCGGCGGGCTGCCAGCCGGCGGGGGCCGTCCGGGCGGGCGCGGCCTCCGGCGGCTGCAGAGACCGGGGCGCGGGTCAGCCGGGCTGGCCGTATCCCTTGAGCGCTTCGGTCACCTCGGCCAGCTGGCCGGCGTCGAGCAGGGACGGGGTGCGGCCGGGCACGGAGCTCGCGGTGAGCCAGAGACGGCACAGCCACTCCAGTTGGGCGGTGCGCTCGTAGGCCTGGTCGAGGGTGTCGCCGTAGGTGACGGTGCCGTGGTTGGCGAGCAGAGCGCCGGTGCGGTCGCGCAGGGCTTCGAGCATGGCCTCGGCCAGCTCCGGGGTGCCGTAGCGGGCGTAGGCGGCGGTGCGGACGGGGCCGCCGAGGATGGCGGCCGCGTAGTGGACGAGCGGCAGCTCGGTGACGAGGGTGGAGACGGCGGTGGCGTGCACGGCGTGGGTGTGGACCACGGCGGCGGCGTCGGTGGAGCGGTAGACCGCCAGGTGGAGGGGGAGTTCGCTGGTCGGCCCGAGGCCCCCGAGGACCTGGCGTCCCTCGAGGTCGACGCCGACCGCGTCGTCGGGTCCGAGCCGGTCGTAGGGCACCCCGCTGGGCGTCACCAGGACCAGGTCGCCGACGCGGGCCGACACATTGCCCGAGGTGCCGACGACCAGGCCGTCCGACGCGCTGCGGCGGGCCGTCGCGACGACGTCCCGCCAGGTCTCCCGGACAGATTCCGGGTGCTGCTCGCTCATGGGGCGAGCGTAGGCGCGAACGGGCGCAACCGGAACGTCACATGGGGAGTGACGGGGATCTCTTCCGGGTGCCGAACAGCCGGTCAAAATGTTCGCCAACGGGCGGCAAAGGGCAGTCCACGCCGCACCCCACAGGCATCCCGCAACCACGCCCGCACACAAGCGGAAGCGGCCTGCCCCGTTTTGGGTCACCGCAACGCCCTGCCCAGTTCATCTTCCGTTCACCCAGGTTGCCTACGGTCCACGTGCCACTGACGTCGAACGATTGCCTGGGTAAATGGAACACATCACGCTGCTGCTTGCGATTGTGGTCGTGACAGCTCTCGTGTTCGATTTCACGAACGGTTTCCACGACACCGCCAACGCGATGGCCACCACCATCTCGACCGGCGCCCTGAAGCCCAAGACAGCGGTGGCGATGTCCGCCGTTCTCAACCTGATCGGCGCGTTCCTGTCGGTGGAGGTCGCCAAGACGATCTCCGGCGGGATTGTCAACGAGGACGGCCTCAGAACCGAGGTCATCTTCGCGGCGCTCGTCGGCGCCATCCTGTGGAATCTCCTGACCTGGCTGGTCGGCCTGCCCTCCAGTTCCTCCCACGCCCTGTTCGGCGGTCTGATCGGCGCCGCGGTCATGTCGGCCGGCTGGTCCTCGATCAACGGCGGCACCGTCGTCACCAAGGTGCTGCTCCCGGCGATCGCCGCCCCGCTGGTGGCCGGCCTCGCCGCGATGCTGGCCACGCGGCTGACGTACCGGATCAACCGGAACGTCACCGACGAGAACCAGCTGAAGTCGACGGCCAAGGGCTACCGGGCCGGGCAGATCGCCTCCGCCGGTCTCGTCTCGCTCGCCCACGGCACCAACGACGCCCAGAAGACGATGGGCATCATCACCCTGGCCCTGGTCACCGGCGGCGTCCTCGCCCCCGGCTCCAACCCGCCGCTGTGGGTCATCGTCTCCGCCGGTGTCGCCATCGCGCTCGGCACCTACCTGGGCGGCTGGCGCATCATCCGCACCATGGGCAAGGGTCTGACCGACCTCCAGCCGCCGCAGGGCTTCGCCGCCCAGACCAGCGCGGCGACCGTCATCCTGGCCTCCTCGCACCTCGGCTTCTCGCTCTCCACCACGCAGTCCTGCTCCGGCGCCGTGATGGGCGCGGGCCTCGGCCGCAAGGGGGGCGTGGTCCGCTGGTCCACCGCCACCCGGATGTTCATCGCCTGGGGTCTGACGCTGCCGGCCGCGGGTCTGGTCGGCGCGGGCGCCGAGTTCCTGACCAAGCAGGGCCCTTGGGGCATCACCGTCACCGCGATCCTGCTCGTCGGTGGTTCCTTCGCGATCTGGCTGGCCTCGCGCCGCCGGCCGGTCGACCACACCAACGTCAACGACACGGCCGGGGAGGACGAGCCGCAGGGCGTCGTCACCACCGCCATCGCCGCGGTCCAGCCGCCGCCCGTCGGCGGCCCGGCCGCCGACCTCATGACCACCATCCCGGCGCCGGCGCCGGCGCCCGACGACCCGGCCCGGCCGCCGGCCACGGTGTAAGGACAGATCCGCATGAAAATCGACTGGGCAGCTCTCGCCTCCGTCTTCGGTGTCAGTCTCGTGGTCACCGTCGCACTGGTCGGGCTCTTCACCCTGGGCATCGTCGCCCTCTCCAAGCAGTCCGCCGCGGCCGGAAGCAGCGCCTCCGGCGGTTCGGTCGCGCTGGCGCGCACCGGCGCGTACGCCTGCTTCGGGCTGTGCCTGGCGGCGGTCTCGTACGGGATCTACCTGATCGTCGCCTGATCCCGTTCCACCGCACTCCGCAGCACTCCTCCGGGCCGGACACACCCTCGTGTGTCCGGCCCGATGTGCGTCCGCACACAGTGGAGCCCCGCAGGTCAACAGCAAGTTGACGGGTGTTCGCAGGGCGTGGTGGACTGCCGGAGCCATTTACGGCGACAGCAGAGGAAGCCGGTGCGAATCCGGCGCGGTCCCGCCACTGTCACCGGGGAGCACTCCCCCACACCGGATGTCACGGCCCGCGACACGCGGGCTGGAAGGCCGGGGGAACTGCGGATCCGGAAGCCAGGAGACTCTCGTCGCCGGTCACGTCGAACCAGGGCGCGGACCCTGAGTGAGGACCTACGCCATGCCCGGCCGCCGTGCGCCGCATCCCGTGCCCCCCAGAACAGGCCCCGGTGCCGGAACGCCCCTGCCCGCGGGGGGCTGAGCCGTGCGTGCCGATCGCGTCTTCGCGTACGGCGCCACGGCCGGGCTGATCGCCGACGCCCTGCTCGGTGACCCCCGTCGAGGCCATCCCGTCGCCGGTTTCGGCCGCGCCGCCGCGCGGGTGGAGTCCCTGCTGTGGCGTGACGACCGGGGCCGGGGCGCGCTGCACACCCTCGTCTGCGCCGGAGGCGCCGTGGGGGCCGCCGCGCTGACCGCCCGCGCGGTACGGGGGCGCCCCGCGCTCGCCGTCGCGCTGACCGCCGCCACCGCCTGGTCCGTCGTCGGCGGTACGTCGCTGGGCCGGGAGGCCCGCGCCATCGGCGGCGCCCTGGCCGCCGGGGACCTGGAGGTGGCCCGGGAGCGGCTGCCGCGTCTGTGCGGGCGCGATCCGCACTCCCTGGACCATCCGGGGATCGCCCGCGCGGTCGTCGAGTCGGTCGCGGAGAACACCTCGGACGCCGTCGTCGGCGCGCTGGTGTGGGGGGCGATCGGCGGGGTGCCGGGGCTCGTCGGCTTCCGGGCCGTGAACACGCTCGACGCGATGGTCGGCCACAAGTCGCCCCGCTACCGCCGTTACGGGTGGGCCTCGGCCCGCCTGGACGACCTCGCGGGGTGGCCCGGCGCCCGCCTGACGGCCGCGCTGGCCGTGGCGGCGGGCGGGCGGCCGTCGCAAGCCGTACGCGCCTGGAAGGCCGACGCGGGACGCCACCCGAGCCCGAACGCCGGTCCGGTGGAGGCCGCGTTCGCTGGGGCGCTCGGCGTACGGCTGGGCGGGACGCTGGCGTACGCGGGGCGCGTCGAGCACCGGCCGGTGCTGAACGGGGCGTCCGGGCGGGACGTGCGGGGTGCGGACATCGAACGCGCGGTGCGGTTGTCGCGCCGGGTGAGTGCGCTGGCCCTGGGTGTGTGCGTGGCGGGCCGGACTGTCGCGGGACGGATGGCCGCGGGCCGGACGGTCGCGGGCCGGACGGTCGCGGGACGGAAGCGAGGACGGGCATGAGCGGTGGACTGCTGGTCGCGGGGACCACATCGGACGCGGGCAAGAGCGTCGTCACGGCCGGCATCTGCCGGTGGCTGGTGCGCCGGGGCGTGAAGGTCGCGCCGTTCAAGGCGCAGAACATGTCCCTGAACTCCTTCGTGACCCGGGAGGGTGCGGAGATCGGGCGGGCCCAGGCGATGCAGGCGCAGGCCGCCCGGGTGGAGCCGACGGCCCTGATGAACCCGGTGCTGCTGAAGCCCGGCAGCGACCGGTCCAGCCAGGTGGTCCTGATGGGGAAGCCGGTCGGCGAGATGAGCGCCCGGGGGTACCACGGGGGCCGTCAGGAGACGCTGCTCGGCACGGTCACCGACTGTCTGGAGCAGCTGCGGTCGACCTATGACGCGGTGATCTGCGAGGGAGCCGGAAGCCCAGCCGAGATCAACCTGCGGCGCACCGACATCGTGAACATGGGGATCGCGCGGGCCGCGGGCTTCCCCGTACTGGTGGTCGGGGACATCGACCGCGGCGGGGTCTTCGCGTCGTTCTTCGGGACGACGGCGCTGCTGAGCGCGGAGGACCAGGCGCTGGTCGCGGGCTACCTGGTGAACAAGTTCCGGGGCGACGTCTCGCTGCTGGAGCCGGGGCTGGACATGCTGTACGGGCTGACCGGGCGGCGGACGTACGGGGTGCTGCCGTACGCCCACGGGCTCGGCATCGACGAGGAGGACGGCCTGCGGGTGTCCCTGCGGGGTGCGGTACGGGAGTCGGTCGTGGCTCCCCCGCACGGCGAGGACGTGCTGCGGGTGGCGGTCTGCGCCGTGCCGCTCATGTCGAACTTCACGGACGTGGACGCGCTGGCCGCCGAACCGGGCGTCGTCGTGCGGTTCGTGGACCGGGCCGATGAGCTGGCCGACGCGGACCTGGTCATCGTGCCCGGGACGCGCGGCACGGTGAAGGCGCTGGCCTGGCTGCGCGAGCGGGGCCTCGCGGACGCACTGGTGCGGCGGGCGGCGGAGGGCCGGCCGGTGCTGGGGATCTGCGGCGGGTTCCAGGTGCTCGGTGAGCGGATCGAGGACGAGGTCGAGTCGCGGGCCGGGGTGGTGGACGGGCTGGGGCTGCTGCCGGTGCGGATTCGCTTCGACCGGGCCAAGACGCTGGCGCGGCCGGTCGGTTCGGCGCTGGGCGAGCCGGTGGAGGGGTACGAGATCCACCACGGGGTGGCCGATGTACGGGGCGGCGAGCCGTTCCTCGACGGATGCCGGGTGGGGGCGGTGTGGGGGACGCACTGGCACGGGTCGCTGGAGAGCGACGCGTTCCGGCGGCGGTTCCTGGTGGAGGTGGCCCGGGCCGCGGGGCGGCGGTTCGTTCCTGCGCCGGACACGAGTTTCGGGGTGCTGCGGGAGGAGCAGCTGGATCGGCTGGGGGATCTTGTGGAGGAGCATGCGGACACCGATGCGTTGTGGCGGTTGATCGAGGGGGGTGCGCCGGCGGGGTTGCCGTTCGTGCCGCCGGGGGCGCCTTCGGTGCCCGGTGCGGGGGCCGGCGGGAGTGCGGGTGCGGGGACTCCGGAGAGCCGGGGCGCTGCCCCGGACCCCGCTCCTCGGTCGCCGGAGGGGCTTGAAGTGGCCGAGGCGCCTGACGTCGCCCGGTCCGCCGGGTCAAGGGCCGAGGGGCTCAGGGAAGCAGCTGATGTTCATGTCGACCAGGAGGCCAAGTGAGTACGCCGTATCCCTTCACCGCGATCGTCGGGCAGGACGACCTGCGGCTCGGGCTGTTGCTGAACGCGGTCAGTCCGGCTGTCGGCGGGGTGCTCGTGCGGGGCGAGAAGGGGACCGCCAAGTCCACCGCCGTCCGCGCGCTGGCCGCCCTCGTGCCCGAGGTCTTCGTGGTGCCCGGGTGCCGGTTCTCCTGTGACCCGGCCTCCCCGGATCCGGCGTGTCCCGATGGGGCGCACGCGGAGGCGGCCGGTGTGTCGCGGCCCGCGCGGACCGTGGAGCTGCCCGTCGGCGCGTCCGAGGACCGGCTCGTGGGGGCGCTGGACATCGAGCGGGCGCTGTCGGAGGGCGTGAAGGCGTTCGAGCCGGGGCTGCTGGCCGACGCGCACCGCGGGATCCTGTACGTCGACGAGGTCAACCTGCTCCACGACCACCTGGTGGACCTGCTGCTGGACGCGGCGGCCATGGGCGCCTCGTACGTCGAGCGCGAGGGCGTCTCCGTACGGCATGCGGCGCGGTTCCTGCTGGTCGGGACGATGAACCCGGAAGAGGGCGAGCTGCGGCCGCAGTTGCTGGACCGGTTCGGGCTGACCGTCGAGGTGGCCGCGTCCCGGGACACCGACGAGCGGGTCGAGGTCGTGCGGCGCAGGCTCGCGTACGACGACGACCCCGGGGGCTTCGCCGCGCGCTGGGCCGAGGAGGAGTCGGCCCTGCGCGAGCGGATCGCCGCCGCGCGCGCCCTGCTGCCCCGTGTCGTGCTGGGCGACGGCGTGTTGCGGCAGATCGCCGCGACCTGCGCCGCGTTCGAGGTCGACGGGATGCGGGCCGACATCGTGATGGCCCGTACCGCGACCGCGCTGGCCGCCTGGGCGGGGCGCGAGGCGGTCACCGCCGACGACGTGCGGCAGGCCGCGCTCCTCGCGCTCCCCCACCGGCGTCGCCGCAACCCCTTCGACGCGCCCGGACTGGACGAGGACAAGCTCGACCGGACCCTGGACGAGGCCGCCGGGGACCAGGGGCGGGACAACGACGACGATCCCGATCCCGACGGGGGCGGGAACGATGACGGTGGCGGCGGTGGTGGCGGGGGTGTGCCGCCGCAGGCCGACGGAGACCGTACGCCGCCGCAGGGCGAGGACGGCAGCGACGGCGACACGCCGTCGCAGGCTCCCGAAGGCGCCCCCGACGCGCCCGGCCGGTCCGCCGGGGCCGAGCAGCGGCCGGTGGCGTCCGCCGAGCCGTTCCGGACGAAGACGCTCAGCGTGCCGGGGCTCGGCGAGGGCGCTGCGGGGCGGCGGTCCCGGGCCCGTACCGAGCACGGGCGTACGACCGGCGCGCGCCGCCCGCGGGGGTCGCTGACCAAGCTGCATCTGGCCGCGACCGTGCAGGCCGCCGCCCCGCACCAGCGGGCGCGCGGGCGTTCCGGGCGGGGGCTCGTGGTGCGCCGGGACGATCTGCGTCAGGCGACCCGGGAGGGGCGTGAGGGCAACCTCGTGCTGTTCGTCGTGGACGCCTCCGGGTCGATGGCGGCCCGGCAGCGGATGAGCGCGGTCAAGGGGGCCGTGCTGTCGCTGCTGCTCGATGCCTACCAGCGGCGGGACAAGGTCGGTCTGGTCACCTTCCGGGGGAGGGAGGCGGAGGTGGCGCTGCCGCCGACCTCGTCCGTGGACGCGGCCGCCTCGCGCCTGGAGTCGCTGCCCACCGGCGGGCGCACTCCGCTGGCCGCCGGGCTGCTCAAGGCCCATGACGTGCTGCGGGTGGAGCGGTTGCGTGATCCGTCGCGGCGGCCGCTGCTCGTCGTCGTCACGGACGGCCGGGCGACCGGCGGTCCGGAGCCGGTCGCGCTCGCGGGGCGGGCGGCGCGACTGCACCAGGCCGAGGGGACGGCCTCGGTCGTCGTGGACTGCGAGTCGGGGTACGTACGCCTCGGCCTCGCCGGAGAACTCGCCCGGGAACTGGGAGGCACCGCCGTCACGCTCGACGAGCTGCGGGCCGACTCGATCGCCGGGCTCGTCAAGGACGTCACCGCAGCCGGGAGGGCCGCTTAATGCCGCAGGGACAGCCGACATCGGTGCCGGACGACGGGCTCACCACCCGTCAGCGGCGCAACCGCCCGCTCCTGTTCGTCCACACGGGCATCGGGAAGGGCAAGTCGACAGCAGCTTTCGGGCTCGCGCTGCGGGCCTGGAACCAGGGCTGGCCGATCGGGGTCTTCCAGTTCGTGAAGTCGGCGAAGTGGAAGGTCGGCGAGGAGAACGCGCTGAAGGTGCTGGGCGCGAGCGGCGAGGGCGGCACCGTCGACTGGCACAAGATGGGCGAGGGCTGGTCCTGGGTCCAGCGCGACGGTCAGCTCGACAACGAGGAGAAGGCCCGCGAGGGCTGGGAGCAGGTCAAGCGCGACCTGGCGGCCGAGACGTACAAGCTGTACGTGCTCGACGAGTTCGCCTACCCGATGCACTGGGGCTGGATCGACACCGACGAGGTCGTCGAGGTCATGCGGAACCGGCCCGGTACCCAGCATGTGGTGATCACCGGCCGTAACGCGCCCGACCGGCTCATCGAGGCCGCCGACCTGGTGACCGACATGTCGAAGGTCAAGCACCCGATGGACGCGGGGCAGAAGGGCCAGAGGGGCATCGAGTGGTGACTGTGCCCCGTCTGGTCATCGCCGCTCCGGCCTCCGGCAGCGGCAAGACCACCGTCGCCACCGGCCTGATGGCCGCCTTCGCCGCGCGCGGGCAGGCCGTCTCGCCGCACAAGGTGGGCCCGGACTACATCGATCCGGGCTACCACTCGCTGGCGACGGGCCGCCCCGGCCGCAATCTCGACGCGTACATGTGCGGGACGGACCTCATCGCCCCGCTGTTCGCGCACGGGTCGGCGGGGTGCGACCTCGCCGTGGTCGAGGGCGTGATGGGGCTGTACGACGGTGCCTCGGGGCAGGGGGAGCTGGCGTCCACCGCCCAGGTGGCGAAGCTGCTCCGGGCCCCTGTGGTGCTGGTGGTGGACGCATCGTCGCAGTCGCGTTCGGTGGCGGCCCTGGTGCACGGGTTCGCCTCCTGGGATCCGGAGGTGCGGATCGGCGGGGTGATCCTGAACAAGGTGGCCTCCGACCGCCACGAGGCGCTGCTGCGGGACGCGTTGGACGAGTCGGGCCTGCCGGTGCTGGGCGTGCTGCGCCGGGCGCCTCAGGTGGCGACGCCCTCGCGCCACCTGGGTCTGGTGCCGGTGGCCGAGCGGCAGGGCGATGCGGTGGACTCCGTGGCGGCGATGGGCGAGCGGGTGCGGGCCGGGTGCGACCTGGACGCTCTGATGGCGCTGGCCCGCACCGCGCCCGCGCTGCCGGACGAGGCGTGGGAGCCGGCGACCGCCCCGGCGGTGGGGCCGGTCAGGCCCGTCGTCGCCGTGGCCGGCGGGGCGGCGTTCACGTTCGCTTACGCGGAGCACGCCGAGCTGCTGACGGCGGCCGGTGCGGAGGTCGTGACCTTCGATCCGTTGCGGGACGAGAAGCTGCCGGCCGGTACGGCGGGGCTCGTGATCGGCGGCGGGTTCCCGGAGATGTACGCCCCCGAGCTGTCGGCGAACGAGCCGTTGCGGCGGGCGGTCACGGAGTTGGCCCTGAGCGGGGCTCCGGTGGCGGCCGAGTGCGCGGGGCTGCTGTATCTGGCGCGGGAGCTGGACGGGCGGCCGATGTGCGGGGTGCTGGACGCCGAGGCCCGGATGTCCGAGCGCCTCACGCTCGGGTACCGGCAGGCGGTCGCGGTCTCGGACAGTGCGCTGGCGGTGGCGGGGACCCGGACGCGCGGTCATGAGTTCCACCGCACGGTGCTGGAGCCGGGGGCGGGGACCACACCGGCCTGGGGCATGCACCAGCCGGAGCGGCGGGTCGAGGGGTACGTCCAGCGGGGCGTGCACGCGAGCTATCTGCACACCCACTGGGCAGCGTCGCCCTCGGTGGCCCGGCGGTTCGTCGAACACTGCCGGGCGCGGTGAGCGACCCGCGCGTCCGTCTCAGCGGCGTGTGCGGGCGTACGCGCGGCTCACTCGGCGATGCCGACGACCAGCCAGATGAAGCCCACGCCCCCGATGGTGCAGAGAAGGGTGGAGCGGGCGGGATGGGTGTGGTGCGCCTCGGGAAGGATCTCCGCAGCGGCCAGGTAGAGCAGCGCTCCGCCGAAGAAGCCGAGATAGCCGCCGAGCAGTTCCTCCGGAAGGGTGAACAGCATCGTCGTCGCCGCGCCCACGACCGGCGCCACGGCAGCCGCGAACAGCATCAGGAGCGCCTTGCGGCGGGCGTTCCCGTAAAGACTGGTGAGGGTGTACGTGTTGAATCCGTCGGCGAAGTCATGACTGATCACCGCCAGCGCGACGGCCACGCCCATGGCTCCGCCGACCTGGAAGGCGGCGCCGAGCGCGATGCCGTCCATCAGGCTGTGGCCGACCATCGCGGCGGCCGCCGCGAGGCCCACCTGCGGTACGCGTTCGCCGTGCGGGCCGCCCGCCCCGTGTGCCACCTGGCGTACGGCGAGCAGCCCCTCGACCAGATGGGCCACCAGGAAGCCCGCGACGAACAGCAGCAGGGCGGCGGGCACCCCGAACACCGGAGTGCCCGCCGCCTCGACCGCCTCCGGCAGGAGGTCGAGTCCGACCACGCCGAGCATCAGCCCGCCCGCGAAGCCGAGCACCAGGTGACGGCGGTCGGTGACGCGTTGGGCGACCCAGCCGCCGGCCAGGGTCATCAGGAACGCGCCGAGCGCGACGAACACCGCCATGGGGCCTTGCTAGCCGATCGAGCCCTCTCCTCGCATCTCAGGGTGTCCTTACCGGCGGGCCCCCGTGCCTGTTCCCGCGCCACCGCCCGTACTCGCGCCCGTGTCCGTATACGGAGCGGCCGTGCCCGCTCCTCCCCCGTGCCACCACCGAGACGTTGACCTGAAAGGCAGGACTCCGCCGATGACCGGAGCATCCGTCGACCCCGGACCGCGGTCCGGCGCCCGCAGTCTGGTGGTGGGGGTCGGCGCGCGCCGTGGCGCCTCCGGTGATGTGGTGTTCGCCCTGATCGAGGCGGTGCTGAGCGGAGCGGGGCTGGACGCGGCGGACGTGGTGGAGGTGGCGACGGTCGACGCCAAGGGGGACGAGCCGGGGATCGTGGGGGCGGCGGCCCGGCTCGGGGTGCCGGTGCGGACCCATCCGGCCGGGGCGCTGGCCGGGGTCCGCGTGCCGCATCCTTCGGGCGCGGTGGGTGCGGCGGTGGGGACACCGTCGGTCGCGGAGGCGGCGGCGCTGATCGAGGCGGACGAGCTGGTGGTGCCGAAGACCCGCACCCCGGGCCGGAACGCCACGTCCAGGGGGGTGGCGACCTGTGCGGTGGCACGCCGGCTTCCGGCCGCCGCCGGGACTTTCGACGTTTCCGGGAGGAAAACTTCCACCTCACCGGTGACGGCAGGCTCCCGCCCGTTCACCATGGCTGCCATGAATCCCCCCACGCGGAACATCGAGAGCGCCGGGCCCGACCTGCGCCACCACGGCGACGCGGAGGTGCGCGGCGAGAATCTGACCGATCTCGCCGTGAACGTCCGTACCCACACTCCCCCGGAGTGGCTGCGCGAGCGGATAGCCGCGTCGCTCACCTCGCTGGCCGCCTACCCGGACGGATCCTCCGCCCGCGCCGCGGTCGCCGACCGGCACGGACTGCCGGTGGAGCGGGTGCTGCTGACGGCGGGCGCCGCGGAGGCGTTCGTCCTGATCGCCCGGGCTCTTCCGGCCCGGTATCCGGTCGTCGTCCATCCGCAGTTCACCGAACCGGAGGCGGCGCTCCGGGCGGCCGGGCACGGCGTGGGGCGGGTGTTGCTGCGCGAGGAGGACGGCTTCCGGCTCGATCCGGCGGCGGTGCCCGAGGAGGCGGACCTCGTGGTGATCGGCAACCCGACGAACCCGACGTCCGTGCTGCATCCGGCGGCACTGCTGGAGCGGCTGGCCAGACCGGGGCGGACGCTGGTGGTCGACGAGGCGTTCATGGACGTCGTGCCGGGCGAGCGCGAGGCGTTGTGCGGGCGGACGGACATCCCGGGGCTCGTGGTGCTGCGCAGCCTCACCAAGACGTGGGGGCTCGCCGGGCTGCGGATCGGATATGTCCTGGCCGATCCGGAGACCGTGGCACTGCTCTCCGAGGCGCAGCCGCTGTGGCCGGTGTCGTCCCCGGCGCTGGCGGCGGCCGAAGCGTGCATGGAGCCTCGGGCGCTGGTGGAGGCGGCCGAGGCGGCGGACCGGATCACGGTGGACCGGGCCCATCTCCTCGCCGGGCTGGCCGAGTTCAGTGAGGTGGAGGCGGTGGAGGCGGCCCGGGGGCCGTTCGTCCTGGTGCGTCTGGAGCGGGCGGCGGAGGTCCGGGAGCGGCTGCGGCTGCTGGGCTTCGCGGCCCGGCGGGGGGACACGTTCCCGGGGCTGGGGCCGCAGTGGCTGCGGCTCGCGGTCCGCGACCGGGCCACGACCAACCGTTTCCTCCAGGCCCTGGACCAGGCCGTGCAAGCGCTGCCCGCGAGATCGGGGCGCTGAAGGGCTTCTCCGTCCGGCGTACCAGGGGCGGCGTCACGGTGACGACGCCGCCCCCGGCGCGTGTCAGCTCCGGCTGCTGCCGCGCCTGCGTGCCAGCACCGTCGCGCCGGCGCCGACGGCCAGCAGCAGGGTCGCTCCGCCCGCGAGGTACGGGGTGGTGGAACTGCCGCCGGTCTCGGCGAGGTTGGCCTCGGTGGGGGCGGTGCCGGTGTCGGAGCCGGTCTGCGTCTTCACGTCGCCGCCGCTCTTGCCGCCGTCGCCCTGGTCGCCGCCGCTGTCGCCACCCGTGGAGCCGCCGTCGGTGGAACCGCCCGTCGAGCCGCCGTCCGTGGAGCCCGGCTTCTCGGGGGTCTTCGGCTTCTTCGGGGTCTCGCAGGTCGCCTCGGCGAGGGTGACCTCGCCCTCCACCTCGGCGACGTTGAGCTTCAAGGGGTTGACCGACACCTTGAGCTGGAGCGCCGTCGCGGCCGCCGTGCGCTCGGTGGTGACCGTCTTGGACAGGTCGAGGGTGACCTCGCCGACGCCCGGCACCGACACCCGGGCCGGTCCGCCCGCGGTGAGCGTCACCTTCTTGCCGAGCACCGCGACATGGCCGAGCACGTTCGACTCGGCGACGGGCTTCCTGCCGGTCTCGCAGACGGCCTTGGAGGTGACCTTCTCGACCTCGATGAGCGAGAGCGCCGTGAGGCCGGGGACATGGATCCGGGCCTTCGCCAGGTTGGTGTACCCCTCGGCCTTGTGCTCGCCCACGGTGGCGTTCGCGGTGGCCACATCGGCGCGCAGGACACTGACCGGGCGGCCCTCCACCCCGTCCAGGTTCACCGTCAGCGCGGTCCTCTCGGCACTGGCCGGGGCCTGCACCTCGTTGAGCGTGACCTTGAGGGGCACCTGGACGGACTTGTCGAGGAGCGAGACGTCGAGCCCGGTACGGAGCACGACCGCGCTCGCCTTGCCCTCGCCGGTGGTGGGCGTCGCCGGGGCTGCGTGCGCGGGGACGGCGGCAAGCAGAGCGACGGGGGCGGCGGCGACCGCCAGGGCAGCGAGACGGAAGGTGTTGCTGTTCAAGATGGTGGAACCCCCACAAGAGACATGGAGCCAACGGCACGGTCCAATGGGGGACATCGCCCGTGCCGGCGGCCTCGACTCCGTGAATCTTTACGCACTGAGGGTGAACTGGCGGACACCTGACGTGAGTTCACCCCAAAGGGGGGTTTCCGCGCGCATATTCGAATCTTTCGGCACGTGCGCTGCCCGGCGTCACTCGTTTCACCCGGCTCCGGCCGTGCGGCGCCCGAAGACACCGGAACGTGCACAGAGGTGTTCCAACGAGCCGGGGCCGCCCCCGTCACTGCTCGTCAACCCGGCACCGCGCCGCTCTCAGAGGCTGTCGGGTGGCCTTCGACCGTAAAGCGGACGCGCTCCGGTGCGTGCGGTTCCAAGGCGCCGAGAGGTCCTCGTAGCGGAGCTGCCAGGGCATTTCGGCAACGCCGGAAGCGTGCGCGCCAGGGCTGGCCGCCCGGTCAGAGGTCACCCGACAGGCTCTCAGCCGATCACCCGCCCGTTCAGCACGATGTGGCGAGGAGCCGCCAGCACCCGGACGTCCGCGCGCGGGTCCTCCTCGTACACGACCAGATCCGCCGGGGCGCCCTCCTCCAGCGCCGGCCGCCCCAGCCAGCGCCTGGCTCCCCACGCGGTGGCGGAGAGTGCCTCCAGCGGCGGGATGCCCGCCTTGACCAGCTCGGCGACCTCACCCGCGACCAGGCCGTGTGCCAGCGAACCGCCCGCGTCGGTGCCGACGTAGACCGGGATCCCGGCGTCGTACGCGGCACGCACGGTGTCGTAGCGGCGCTCGTACAGCTGCCGCATGTGGGCCGACCAGCGCGGGAACTTGGCCTCACCACCCGCCGCGAGGCCGGGGAAGGTGGCGATGTTGACCAGTGTCGGGACGATCGCGACCCCGCGCTCGGCGAAGAGCGGGATGGTGTCCTCGGTGAGGCCGGTGGCGTGCTCGATGCAGTCGATGCCCGCTTCCACCAGGTCGGTGAGCGACTCCTCGGCGAAGCAGTGCGCGGTGACGCGGGCGCCGAGCCGGTGCGCCTCGGCGATGGCCGCCTCGACCTCGCCGCGCGGCCAGCAGGCGGTGAGGTCCCCGGCGTCGCGGTCGATCCAGTCCCCCACCAGCTTGACCCAGCCGTCCCCGCGCCGGGCCTCCCGGGCCACGTACGCGACGAGGTCGCCGGGCTCGATCTCGTGGGCGAAGTTGCGGATGTAGCGGCGGGTCCTGGCGATGTGCCGGCCGGCCCTGATGATCTTCGGCAGGTCCTCCCGGTCGTCGGTCCACCGGGTGTCGGAGGGCGATCCGGCGTCCCGGATCAGCAGCGTTCCGGCCTCCCGGTCGGAGATGGCCTGCTTCTCGGCGGTCGCCGCGTCGACCGGGCCGTGCCGGTCCAGGCCCACATGGCAGTGCGCGTCGACCAGACCGGGCAGCGCCCAGCCGGTGACCGTCACCGCGCGGTCGGCGCCGGGCGGCCGCGGCACTAGGGGGCGTCCGCCGCGGGCACGACCGCCGCCCGGCCGCCGAAGTACCCGCCCGACCACCCGACCCGAAGAGAGCACCGAACCGTGACGCACCCCTTCCTCGACCTCCCCCCGCTCACCGCCGACCGCTTCGCGGCGATCGAGCGGCGCGTGGCCCGGCTCCTCGCCACGGAGCAGGACGTCGTCATCACCCAGGGCGAGGCGCTGCTGCCGTTGGAGGGCTGCATCCGCAGCGGCGCGCGGCCCGGCTCGACCGCGCTGAACGTGGTCACCGGCCCCTACGGGCAGACCTTCGGCGACTGGCTGCGGGACTGCGGCGCGCACGTCGTCGACCTCGCGGTGCCCTTCCACACGGCGGTGACCGCCGCCCAGGTCTCCGAGGCGCTCGCCGAGCACCCGGAGATCGGCTTCGTCTCGCTGGTGCACGCGGAGGCGGCGACCGGCAACACCAACCCGGCCGCGGAGATCGGCGAGGTGGTCCGGGCGCACGGCGCGCTGTTCATGCTGGACGCGGTCGCCTCGGTGGGCGCCGAGCCGCTGCTGCCGGACGCGTGGGGCGTCGACCTGTGCGTGATCGGCGCGCAGAAGGCCATGGGCGGGCCGGCCGGGGTGTCGGCGGTGTCGGTGAGCGCGCGGGCCTGGGAGCGGATCGCTGCCAATCCGGCCGCCCCGCGCCGCTCCTACCTCTCCCTCCTGGACTGGAAGGAGCGCTGGATCGACGGCGGCCGCACGGCCCTGCCGCACGCCCCGGCGCAGCTGGAGATGCTGGGCCTGGAGGCGTGCCTGGAGCGGATCGAGGCCGACGGCCTCGAGACGGTGACGGCCCGCCACGCCTCGGCCGCCGCGGCGGCCCGGGCGGGTGCGGTGGCGCTGGGCGGCGGTCTGGAGCCGTACGTCCACGAGGCGCGGGACGCCGCTCCGGTGGCCACGACGCTGCGCGCTCCGGCGGGGACCGACGCCGCCGCGCTGGTCGCGCGGGCGCTGGCGGCGGACCCCTCGCTCCCGCTCATCGCGGGCGGCGGGGCGCTGTCCAAGGAGATGATCCGGGTCAATCACTACGGGGCGGATGCGACGCGGGACGCGGTGCTGTCCTCGCTCGCGGCCCTGGGGGCGGCGCTGAGCGACGCGGGCCGACAGGTCGATATCGATGCTGCCCACGGCGCCGTTTCGGAAACCTGGCCGATCCTCTGATATTCAAATGCGGGGAGCCGCTTTACAGAAAGCAGCTTCCCGCATTCTTCTGCCCGCTTTCTCCGCACCTAAACGCGGAAGTTTTCGCGGGCCCCGAACTTCGCGATTCGGACACGTCTCAGGAGAGTTACAACCCTGTGACCGACTCCACATCGACGGCGTTATGCCCGAAAAATTCATGACAAAGAGGGTGAAATTACGCCCAGATCGCGGCAGATCTCGCGCACGCCTGATAACACATGAAGGCGCTTCACCCAACCCTTCACGTCGATGCAATTTCGAAATTTGCTGGGTAAATTCAATTCGCATGACCGCCGCACCAGCAGATTTTGCCCGTGCCCGAAGCGAATTCCTCAGTATCGATGCCCCACGAGTGGAGGACGGAGCCGCGATCTGGCGCATCGCCCGCGACTCCCAGGTCCTGGACCTGAACTCCTCGTACAGCTACCTGCTGTGGTGCCGTGACTTCGCCGCGACCTCCGCCGTCGCCCGAGGCGAGAACGGCGAGCCCATCGCCTTCGTGACGGGCTACATCAGGCCCGACCGCCCTCAGACCCTCGTCGTCTGGCAGGTGGCCGTCGACCAGGCCCACCGGGGCAGGGGACTGGCCGCCGCTCTGCTGGACGCGCTGACCGCCCGGGTCGCCGCCGCCCAGGGCCTGTCGTCCGTGGAGACGACGATCACGCCGGACAACACCGCCTCCGAACGGCTGTTCACGTCCTACGCCCAGCGGCACGACGTCGCGCTGGAGCAGGAGGTGCTCTTCGAGGGCGAGCTGTTCCCCGAAGGGACGCACCTGCCCGAGGTGCTCTACCGGATAGGCCCGTTCGCCACCTGAGCCGTCCCGGCCAGCACCCCGGCGTACCCGACCCGTACGCCCGGAATCCCCCGACTTTTCGCGCCGGCCGACCACCCGGCGCGGTCCCGGCCGCCTCCGTGCGGCGGGGAGCACTCGACCACCGCCCGTCACACCCCCTCACGCAGGAGATCCGCTGTGACCATCACCCCGCCCGCACTGAGCGTCTTCGAGACCCTTGAGTCCGAGGTCCGGAGCTACTGCCGCGGCTGGCCCGCCGTCTTCGACCGCGCGCAGGGCGCCCGGCTGACCGACGAGGACGGCCACTCCTACCTGGACTTCTTCGCCGGGGCCGGCTCGCTGAACTACGGTCACAACAACCCGGTGCTGAAACGAGCGCTGATCGACTACATCGAGCGCGACGGCATCACCCACGGCCTGGACATGGCGACCACCGCCAAGCGCGCGTTCCTGGAGACGTTCCAGAACGTGATCCTGCGGCCGCGCGACCTGCCGTACAAGGTGATGTTCCCCGGCCCGACCGGCACCAACGCCGTCGAGTCGGCGCTGAAGCTGGCCCGTAAGGTCAAGGGCCGCGAGTCCGTCGTCTCGTTCACCAACGCCTTCCACGGCATGTCGCTGGGCTCGCTCGCCGTCACCGGCAACGCGTTCAAGCGGGCCGGCGCCGGGATCCCGCTGGTGCACGGCACCCCGATGCCGTTCGACAACTACTTCGACGGCACGGTCCCCGACTTCCTCTGGTTCGAGCGACTGCTGGAGGACCAGGGCTCCGGGCTGAACAAGCCCGCCGCCGTGATCGTGGAGACGGTCCAGGGCGAGGGCGGCATCAACGTCGCCCGCACCGAGTGGCTGCGCGCGCTGCAGGAGCTGTGCCACCGCCAGGACATGCTGCTGATCGTCGACGACATCCAGATGGGCTGCGGCCGTACCGGCGGCTTCTTCTCCTTCGAGGAGGCCGGCATCGTGCCGGACATCGTCACGCTGTCGAAGTCCATCAGCGGCTACGGCATGCCGATGTCGCTCTGCCTGTTCAAGCCGGAGCTGGACATCTGGGAGCCGGGCGAGCACAACGGCACCTTCCGCGGCAACAACCCGGCCTTCGTCACGGCCGCCGCCGCGCTGGACGCCTACTGGGCGGACGGCCAGATGGAGAAGCAGACCCTGGCGCGCGGCGAGCAGGTCGAGCAGACGCTGCTGGCCATCTGCGCCGAGGAGCCGACCGCGCAGTTCCGCGGCCGGGGCCTGGTGTGGGGCATGGAGTTCGAGGACCCGGCGCGCGCCTCGGCGGTCTGCGCCCGCGCCTTCGAGCTGGGGCTCCTGCTGGAGACCTCCGGCCCGCAGAGCGAGGTCGTCAAGCTGCTGCCGCCGCTGACCGTCACCCCCGAAGAACTGGACGAGGGCCTGCGCACGCTGGCCCGCTGCGTCCGCGAGACGGCCTGACCCGGCACTGCCGGGGCAGGTGGAGAAGAAGAGGTCCCGGGCCGCGAGGCCCGGGACACTGTGGAGAGAAGAGAAGGGCAACCGCTCACCGTGATCGTCCGATCGTTCAGTGACATCGAGAACACCGACCGGCATGTGAAGTCCGCGTCCGGCACCTGGGAGAGCAAGCGCATCGTGCTCGCCAAGGAGAAGGTGGGCTTCTCGCTCCACGAGACCGTGCTGTACGCGGGCACGGAGACCTCCATGTGGTACGCGAACCACATCGAGGCGGTGCTGTGCACCGAGGGCGAGGCCGAGCTCACCAACGACGAGACCGGCGAGAAGCACTGGATCACGCCCGGCACGATGTACCTGCTGGACGGACATGAGCGGCACACCATGCGGCCCAAGACCGACTTCCGCTGCGTGTGCGTCTTCAATCCCCCCGTCACCGGACGGGAGGACCATGACGAGAACGGTGTCTACCCACTGCTGACCGAGGAGGGCTGAACCATGACCACCGGAGTACGCGCCGATCTGTACCCCTCGCGCGGCGCCGCCGAGATGACCACTCCCCGCCAGGACCCGGTCATCTGGTCCGCGCCGGGCGCACCGGGTCCGATCGCCGCCAAGGACCTCCAGGGATACGAGCACGACGGCTTCCTCACCGTCGACCAGCTCATCACCCCGGACGAGGTCGCCGTCTACGAGGCGGAGCTGAACCGGCTGATCACCGACCCGGCGGTCCGCGCCGACGAGCGCTCGATCGTCGAGAAGCAGTCGCAGAACGTACGGTCCGTCTTCGAGGTCCACAAGATCAGCGAGGTCTTCGCCGGTCTGGTCCGCGACGAGCGGGTGGTGGGCCGGGCCCGCCAGATCCTCGGCTCGGACGTGTACGTCCACCAGTCCCGGATCAATGTGAAGCCGGGCTTCGGGGCCTCGGGCTTCTACTGGCACTCGGACTTCGAGACCTGGCACGCGGAGGACGGGCTGCCGAACATGCGGACCGTCTCCGTGTCGATCGCGCTCACCGAGAACCTCGACACCAACGGCGGGCTGATGATCATGCCCGGTTCGCACAAGTCGTTCCTCGGCTGTGCGGGCGAGACGCCGAAGGACAACTACAAGAAGTCGCTCCAGATGCAGGACGCCGGCACTCCGTCCGACGAGGCGCTGACGAAGATGGCCGACCGCCACGGCATCAAGCTCTTCACGGGCAAGGCCGGTTCGGCGACCTGGTTCGACTGCAACGCCATGCACGGTTCGGGCGACAACATCACCCCGTACGCGCGCAGCAACGTATTCATCGTCTTCAACAGCGTGGAGAACGAGGCGCAGGAGCCCTTCGCGGCTCCGATCCGCCGCCCCGAGTTCATCGGGGCGCGGGACTTCACCCCGGTGAAGTAGCGGCACGCACAGGCGAGTCGGGCCGGGACGGTACGCCGCCCCGGCCCTTCGCCCGTGACGCGCCGGGCACGGCCGCGCGTGTGACCTGCCGGGCCGGCCGCGCGCGTAACTCGCTGGACCGGGGCCGGGTCAGCGGAGAGGGTGTCCGCCATGACTTCCCATGTACGCCACATCACGATCGACTGCGCCGACGCCTACGCGCTCGGCAGCTTCTGGGCCCAGGTGCTCCGATCGCCGCTCGCCGACGACGACCTCCCCGGTGATCCGGAGGCGCTGGTCGAGGCCCCGGGCGCGGCGGTCCTCTTCGTCCAGGTGGACGAGGAGAAGCAGACCAAGAACCGCGTCCATCTGGACATCCAGCCGCAGGACCGCTCCCGGGACGAGGAGGTCGAGCGGCTGCTCGCGCTCGGCGCGACCCTGGTGGGCGACCACCGCAAACCGAACGGACGCGGTTGGGCGACGCTCGCCGACCCCGAGGGCAACGAGTTCTGTGTGGAGTGCAGCGCGGCCGAACGGGCGGCGTTGACCGGGACCCGGCTGCCGGTGACCGCCGACGACGTGACCTCGGCGGTGCGGCTCGCGGTGGACGTGCTGGCCGGGGCCCCGGCGGACCGCTGGGACGCGCCCGCGGGGACCCTCACGTGGACCTGCTGGGAGACGGTGGAGCATCTGAGCGACGACCTGTTCGCGTACGCCGTGCAGTTGGGCCCGCGTACGCCCCCGCTGGACGGTGACGTGCCCTACCGGTGGGCGCCCGAACGGCAGGGCGGGCCGCACAACGCGATCTTCGCCGACCGTGACGCCGGGCCCGCCGGGCTGCTGGCCACGCTGGAGGCGAGCGGGGCGCTGCTGGCCTCGATGGCGCGGACGACGCCGCCCGAGGTGCGCTCGTACCACGGGTACGGGATCTCCGACCCGGAGGGCTTCGCCGCGATGGGGGTGGTGGAGACCCTGGTGCACACCCATGACCTCGCCGAGGGCCTGGGCCTGGAGTGGGCGCCACCGGCCGCGCTCTGCGACCGGGTGCTGGCCCGGCTCTTCCCCGACGCCCCGGCGGGCGGCGACCGGTGGACCGTCCTGCTGTGGGCCACCGGCCGCGCCGAGCTGCCGGACCACCCGCGCCGCACCTCGTGGCGGTGGGACGGGCGGCCGTTGAGCGATCAGACGGCGTCGAGCGCCGGGGAGTCGGTGTAGCCCTTGGCGTTGCCGCCGAAGAGGGCCGACGGGTCGGGGGTGTTGAACGGGCCAGAACGTGCGGGCAGTCGAGGCCGAACGGCTCGATCGCCCGGACGAGCGCGGTGTACGGGCCTCCGGCGCGGGCTCGTCGACGTCGTTGTACGGGTTGCCGGGCGAGATGCGCAGTGCGGTGCGCTCCGGGCCGATCTCGGCGGCGACGGCCTTGACGACCTCCACGGCGAAGCGGATGCGGGCCTCGTCGGAGCCGCCCCACGCGTCGGTCCCTGGAGGCCGCGGACTGCCCGACCGGCGCTGATCCGGGCGCCGGCTCCGGCGTACGCGCGAGGCGTACACGGGAGGCGTCAGGCCAGGAACTCCAGCACCCGGTCCACATCGGCCTCGGTGTTGTAGAGGTGGCAGGAGATCCGCAGATTCCCGGCCGGGGCCGAGACGGCGATCCCTGCCTTCACGAGGTCGGGCGCACGGCCGTCGAGCCCCGGCACGGCGACGATCGCCGACTCCCCCGGGACCGCCTCGTGCCCCAGCTCCGCCAGCCCCGCGCGCAGCCGGGCCGCGAGACCGGTGGCATGCGCGTACAGGGACTCCGCGCCGACCTCCGCGAGCAGGTCGAGGGAGTGCTCGGCCCCGTGGTACGAGAGGAAGGCGGGCGGCTCGTCGAAGCCGCGGGCGGTGGGGGCGAGGCGTTCCAGCGGACCGTAGTTGCTGTTCCAGGGGGCGCCTGCGGAGACCCAGCCGGCGAAGAGGGGCGGCAGGGTGCCCTCCGCCTCCTCGGTGACGGTCAGGAACGACGTGCCGCGCGGGCAGAGCAGGAACTTGAAGCCGCCGGTGACGGTGTAGTCGTACGCCCCGGCGTCCAGCGGGAACCAGCCCGCCGCCTGGGTGCCGTCCAGCAGGGTCCGGGCCCCGTGCGCCGCGGCGGCAGCGCGGACGGCGGCGAGGTCGGCGACCCGGCCGTCGGCCGACTGCACGGCGGAGAAGGCGACGAGGGCGGTCGAGGGGCGCACGGCCGCGGCGAGGTCCGCGAGCGGGGCGTACCGCATGCGCAGATCACCGCGGAGCGCGAACGGGCTGACCACGGAGGAGAACTCGCCCTCGGGGCAGAGGACTTCGGCGCCGGGCGGCAGCGAGGCGGCGATGAGGCCGACGTGGACGGTGACGGAACTGCCGGTGGCGACCCGGTCCGGGTGGACCCCGGCGAGCCGGGCGAAACCGGCCCGGGCGGCCTCCACCGCCCCGAAGCTGCCCGCCCCCTCCCGCCGGCCGGCGGCGTTCTCGTCGGCCAGGGCCTTGACGGCGGCGATCGTCCGGCGGGGCAGCAGGCCCCAGCTGGAGGTGTTGAGGTAGGTGACCTCGGGCGCGAATTCGGCGGCTGCCGCTGGGATGGGCGTGAGGATCGTCATACACCCACCCTGGAGCCCCCTTAACTCAAAGTCAATTACGAAGAGTAAGGGGGTGCATCAAAGGAACGCTTATGGATGGCGGCTGACGGCCTCCGCGGGAGCTCAGCTCCGCGGAACCTCGCAGGCCCCGTCCGCGTCGCAGGCCGCCGCGTCCCCGCCGACGGGGGTGAGGGCGGTGGCGGGACGGTCCTTCCAGGCCTGCTCCAGCGCTTGGACGAAGACCTCGGACGGCTGGCCGCCGGAGATCCCGTACCGCCGGTCGAGGACGAAGAACGGCACGGCGTTGGCGCCCAGTTCGGCCGCCTCGCGCTCGTCGGTGCGGACGTCGTCCGCGTACGCCTCGGGGTCGGCGAGAACCGTACGGGCCTCGTCGGCGTCGAGTCCGGCCTCCACGGCGAGGGCGAGCAGCACCTCGTCGTCGAAGACGGAGCGCTCCTCGGCGAAGTTCGCCCGGTAGGCGAGGGTCAGCAGCTCGTCCTGGCGGCCGCGGGCCTTGGCCAGGTGCAGCAGCCGGTGGATGTCGAAGGTGCTGCCGTGGTCACGGCCCTCGGTGCGGTAGCCGAGCCCCTCGGCCTGCGCGTTGGCCGCGACGTTGGCCTCCATCGAGGCCGCTTCCTCACGGCTGCGGCCGTACTTCTCGGCCAGCATGTCGATCACGAGCGCGGTGTCGCCCTTGGCCCGTGAGGGGTCGAGCTCGAAGGAGCGGTGCACCACCTCGACCTCGTCCCGGTGGGCGAACTCCGCGAGGCCCTTCTCGAAGCGGGCCTTGCCGATGTAGCACCACGGACAGGCGATGTCGCTCCAGATCTCGACGCGCATGACTCTTCTTCTCTCCAGGGGTCGCGGACGGGGGTACGGAGGCCGCCCCGCAGGACGGACCTCTCGGTCGAACACCGAACCTGATCAGGTGATTCCCGGAGCCGGGGCGACGGGGGCGCCCGGCCGGTTCCGGGCAGAGGTGCTCCTCAGCGGCTGACGCGGAGGCGCGCACGTCCGGCCGGCTCGTTCGCTGGAAACGATCTTCGCACGCTCGGGCTACGGCCCGTAGGGGTGATGGGCCCTCCACCCGTTCCGTCCTCGCGAAGCCTTCTCGGAACCCGGGCGCCTCCCTGCCTCGCCGGCCCCCGTTTCACCGTCCGTCGCGCAGGTCCTCCACTCCCCCGGGCAGGAACGCGATCCGGTCGAAGACCGCGCCGCAGCCCTCGCCGGTGGGTGACTGGACGAGGAAGCCGGCGCGGGCGGCCGCCCGCTCCTTCTCGGTGCCCAGGGTGAAGACGCGGACGAAGGTCCAGGTCTCACCGTCGGCGGAGGCGTGGAAGGCGTAGGCGCTGCCGGTGCGGCTGAGGCGGAGCCAGCAGACACCCTCCTCCACCACGAAGGCGTTGGCATCGTCGGAGTGGCCCCGGGTGACGACGGTGCACACGGTCGGGAGGTCCGCCGAGTGCTCCAGGCAGAGCTTGGCCCACTCCCGGTCCCCGACGTGGAGATACAGCGCTCCGGCGTCGCCCGCCGAGACCAGGCCCGGACGTACCCGGGCCAGCAGCCGGAAGTCGCCCTCCCCCACCGCGCCGAGCAGGCGCGGGGCGTCGGAGGCCGGTTCGAGGGAGTCGCCGGACGGGGGGACGAACAGGTCCTGGCCGGGTCCGGCCCGGCCGGTCAGGACGCCGTCCGCGTGGGTCCAGCGTCCGTCGGGGCCCGCCGCGTCCAGGGCGAAGGGGAGGGCGTCCAGGTCCAGGGTCATGCGCGGCGTCCGTCCACCCGGCGGGGCAGGCCCTGCGGGTTGTCCTCGCGGAGCTCCGGCGGGAGGAGCGCCTCGGGGGTGGACTGGTACGTGACCGGGCGCAGCCAGCGTTCGATCGCCGTAGCGCCGACCGAGGTGGAGGTGGACGTGGTGGCGGGGTAGGGACCGCCGTGGTGCTGGGCGGGAGCGACGGCGACGCCGGTCGGCCAGCCGTTGACCAGGATGCGGCCGGCGAGCGGGGTGAGGGCGGCCAGCAGGCGGGCCGCGTCGGGGTCGGCCTCCTCGGTAGCGGTCTGGAGGGTCGCGGTGAGGTTCCCGGGCAGCCGGGCGAGGACGGCGGCGATCTCCGCGACGGAGGAGTACCGGGCGATCACGGCGACCGGGCCGAAGCACTCCTCCAGCAACGCGTCGTGCGGGCCCTGCCCGGTCAGCCGGGCGGCCGGCACGGTGAGGAATCCGGCGGAGACGGTGTGCTCGCCGCCCGCGCCGGGGGTGACGGGGGCATCGACGTCGGGCAGCGCGGCCCGTTCCCGTACGCCCGCGACGAAGGCGTCCCGCATGCGGTGGTCCAGCAGGACGCCGGAGCCGGTGGAGCTGACCGTCTCGGTGAGGGTCTTCACCAGCTGGTCGCCGGCGGCTCCCTCGGGGACCAGGACGAAGCCGGGCTTGGTGCAGAACTGGCCGACGCCCAGGGTCATCGAGCCGCCGAGCCCCGCGCCGATCTCCCCGGCGCGCTCGGCGGCGGCCGCCCCGGTGACGACGACCGGGTTGAGGGAGCCGAGCTCGCCGTGGAAGGGGATGGGGGCGGGCCGGGCCGCCGCCGCGTCGAACAGGGCGCGTCCGCCGCGCACCGATCCGGTGAAGCCCGCGGCGCTCACCAGCGGGTGGCGGATCAGCTCGACGCCCGCGTCGAAGCCGTGGACCAGGGTGACCACGTCCTCGGGCAGGCCGGTCCGGGCGGCGGCGCGGCGGAGGACCGAGGCGCAGAGTTCGGAGGTGGCCGGGTGGTCGGGGTGCGCCTTGACGACGACCGGGCAGCCGGCCGCGAGCGCGCTGGCCGTGTCACCGCCGGGGACGGAGAAGGCGAGCGGGAAGTTGCTGGCCGCGTAGACGGCGACGACCCCGAGCGGGATCTTGTAGCGCCGCAGATCGGGCCAGGGCGGAGTGCGCGAGCCGTCTTCGTGGTCGATGTGGACGTCGAGGTAGGCGCCTTCGTCGACGACCTCCGCGAACGCCCGCAACTGGGCTGCCGTGCGGGCGAGTTCACCGGTGAGCCGGGCCGGGCCGAGGGCGGTCTCCGCGTCGGCCGCCTCGATGATGTGCTCGCCCGAATCCGCCAGCAGCTCCGCCGCCGTACGCAGGAACGCGGCGCGCGCCGTGCGGTCGGCGAGGGCGTCGCGGACGGCGTGGGCCGCCCGGACCGCGCGGTCCACTTCCTCGGCGGTAGCCTCCACGGCAACCTGCTCGCGCGGGTTCCCGGTTCGGGGGTCGACACTCCAGACTGGTGCTGCGCTCACCGTGATTCCCTCCGTCTGTCGACCGTCTTGTGACGGTCTGCCTGCCGTCTGCGGCCGTGCATCAGCAAGTGTTCGGTATTCTGAACAGAGTTCCTGATCGTGAATGTCCTGGGACTCTATTTCCGGGTGTTCCATGTTGGCAATCGTGGTGGCGGGCTTTCGGACGACGATGCGGACGAAAGCCGAAGAGCTGGAGAAGGGGGCGTGGGCGATGTCGGTCGCCGAGTCCGGTGGGGCACAGGTCAAGTCCGCGGTACGGACCGTGGAGCTCCTCGAGTACTTCGCGGGGCGGCCCGGCATGCACTCGCTGGCCGCCGTCCAGGAGGCGGTCGGCTACCCCAAGTCCAGCCTCTACATGCTGCTGCGCACCCTGGTGGAGCTGGGCTGGGTGGAGACGGACGCGACGGGCACCCGGTACGGGATCGGCGTGCGGGCCCTGCTGGTCGGCACCTCGTACATCGACGGCGACGAGGTCGTGGCCGCCGCCCGGCCCACCCTGGACCGGCTGTCCGACGACACCACGGAGACCATCCACCTGGCCCGCCTCGACGGGACGAACGTGGTCTACCTCGCCACCCGGCAGTCCCAGCACTATCTGCGCCCCTTCACCCGGGTCGGCCGCCGGCTGCCCGCGCACTCCACCTCGCTCGGCAAGGCGCTGCTGGCCACCCACAGCGACGAGCAGGTCCGCGAAATGCTCCCCGAGACGCTTCCCGCGCTGACCGAACACACCATCACGGACCGCGAGAAGCTCATCGAGGAACTGCGGCTGGTACGCGAGCAGGGCTACGCTGTGGACCGCGAGGAGAACACCCTCGGCCTGCGCTGCTTCGGCGTCGCCATCCCGTACCGGACGCCCGCGCGCGACGCGATCAGCTGCTCGGTGCCGGTCGCCCGGCTCACCCCCGGCCACGAACAGACGGTGAAGGACGCCCTGTTCGACGCCCGGGACCGGCTCACCCTCGCGACCCGGCGACTCTGATGACCGAGATCGCCCTGCGTGCGGTCCAGGACAGTGATCTACCGCTGTTCTTCGCCTGGATGAGCGACCCGGAGGCGACCCGCGTCGCCGCTTTCACCTCCGAGGACCCCACCGACCGCGCCGCGTTCGACGCCCACTGGGCGCGGCTCCGCGCCGGGTCCGGCGGGGTGGTGATGCGCACGGTGGTGGCCGACGGTGCGGTGGTGGGCCATGTCGGGGCGTACGGGGACCCCGGCGACCGCCAGGTCACGTACTGGATCGGCCGTGCGCACTGGGGCCGCGGACTGGCGACGGCCGCGCTGCGGGCGTTCCTCGACGAGACGCCCACGCGCCCGCTGCACGCACGGGCGGCGGCCGACAACCTCGGCTCGCGCCGGGTGCTGGAGAAGTGCGGCTTCGTGGTGACCGGCAAGGACCGCGGGTTCGCCCGGGCCCGGGGCGGGGAGATCGACGAGGTCCTGGTGACGCTCCGCTCGTAGGGCCTCCCCCGCGCGGCGGAGGCGGATCGTCACCGGGCAGGACGTGCGGGCACGGGCGGTGCGGAAGCCTGGTGCCATGACAGCGAACCGGCCCCCCGCCACGTCCCCGCCCGTCCCGCAGCGCCCCGGGACACCCGAACCCACCGTCGTACCGCCCGAGCCGCCCCCGTACCGCATCAGCCGGGCGCAGGCCGTGCTCCGGGCGGTCGCCATGCTGTCCTGTCTGCCCTACATCGGGCTCAAGGTGGCCTGGATGGCGGGCAGTCGGCTCGGCATCCCGGACGACAGCGCACTGCTCGACGGCGGCACCGCGCTCCGCGTCGCCAACGGGGCCACGGTGCTGATGGACAGCGCCGTCATCGTCCTCGCGCTGCTGCTCACCCGGCCCTGGGGCAAGCGGGTGCCCGGCTGGCTGCTGGTGCTGCCGATGTGGGTGGCGAGCGGTCTGCTGCTGCCGATCATGACGGCCTTCCCGGTCCAGATGGCCGCACGGCTCCTCGGCGGTGGCGCAGGGCGGCCGGTCGGTGAGGGGAGCTCCGAACCGTTCCTCGACCCGTGGGTCTTCGGCGTCGTCTACGGCGGTTTCATCGTCCAGGGCCTCGCCCTCGGCACCCTCTTCGCGCTGTACGCCAGGGAGCGCTGGGGCCATCTGTGGCAGGGGCGGCTGCGGGACCTCCCGGAGAGTCCGACCGCGCCCGCTCTGCGCGCGACCGCCGTCGCCGCCGCGCTGGCGGCCCTTCTCCCCGGCGTCACGCACCTGTTGTGGGTCGCCGGTTCGACCGCCGGGCTCGACGCGGGCCGGGCGGCGGACCGCTCCAGCGATTTCTACGTCCTGGAAGCCGTCAGCCTGCTCTTCGTGGTGGTCACCGCCGTCGGCGTGCTCCTGCTCGCCTTCCGGCGCACCGGCCGCCTCTCCCTGCGGCTGCCGCTCGTCCTGGCCTGGGTCGGTTCGGCGGAGATGGCCTGCTGGGGTGGCTGGCTGAGCGTCGCCGGGCTGATGGGCGCGGGCGAGGCGGCGGACCGGCCGACGACGGTGACGACGGTGACCTACGCTGTCCAGATGCTGGCCGGGGCTCTCGTCGTGACGCTGGGCGCGTACTTCTTCGCGGAGCGCGCGGCGGCTTCCGCGCTGCCCCCGGCCGAGAACGGGGCCACCGGGGCCTGCGCCCCGGACTCCGGCAGCCGGGTGTCATGAAGCCGCTCGCCGCTCTGTTCGGACGGCGGGCGCGGCTGCGCTGGCTGCACCTGATCATCGGCGGCGCGCTGCTGATGCCTTACTTCCTCGTCGGCACGGTCCTGGTCGGCGTGGCCGGCGACGGGGAACCGGTCTTCTCCTCCCTGCCCGCCCAGCTCGTCGCGTTCGCCCTCGCCCTGCCGATGGCGGCGGTCACCGGCTTCTTCGCCCTCGTCCGGCCGCTGTCCGTGGCCGCCGCCCGCGCCCTGTGCGGGGTTCCGCCCGCGCTGCTGGCCGACGGGCCCGCCCGCACCCGGCAGGCCCGGGTGCGTACCGCCGGCTGGTACACCCTGCATCTGGCGCTCGGCGGGGTCGTCAGCGGAGCCACGCTGGCACTGCCGCCGTTCGCGGTGGCGGTGGCCGGCCTGCCGTTCTTCGCGGGGCTGCGCGGCACCCGGCTGCTCGACGGGCCCCGGGTGCTGCGGGAGCCGTGGGCCCTGGCCCTCGCGCCGTTCGCCGGGGTCGCGATGCTGCTGGCGCTGGCGCTGGTCGCCGCCGTGGCCGGGAAGGTGCTGGCCCGGCGGGCGCCGGTGCTGCTGGGGCCGACGCCCGAGGACCGGCTGGCCGCCGCCGAGCGCCGCGCGGCGGATCTGGCGGTGCGCAACCGGCTCGCCCGGGAGCTGCACGACTCGGTGGGCCATGCGCTGAGTGCCGTGACCCTTCAGGCGGGGGCGGCGCGCCGGGTCCTGGACCGCGATCCGGAGTTCGTCCGGGAGGCGCTGACCGCCATCGAGGAGACGACGCGGCGGACGGTCGGGGAGCTGGACTCGGTACTGGGGCTGCTGCGGCAGGACGGGGAGCCGGACGACGAGGGCACGATGCACGGGCCGGGGCTGGACGCGCTCGGCGGGCTGCTGGCGCACTGCGGGGTGCCGGTGGCGTACGAGCGGGAGGGCGATCCGGGTGACCCGGACAGCGTGGCCCCGGCGGTCTCGCGGGAGGCGTACCGGATCGTCCAGGAGGGGCTGAGCAACGCGCTGCGGCACGGCGGGCGCGGCCCGTCCCCGGTGCGGCTGCTGATCGCGGTACGGGAGGGGGAGCTGGAGATCGTGATGGAGAATCCGCTGGGCGGGCGGCCCGCCGTGGCACGTCCCGGGGGCGGTCGCGGGCTGCGGGGCATCGAGGAGCGGGCCGTGCTGCTGGGCGGCCGCACCGAGGCGGGATCGCACGACGGCGTCTGGCGGCTGACCGCCCTGCTGCCGCTGACGGTCCCGCGAACGGGAACGGGCGCGGCCCCGGGGACGGCCGGAAGGACGGCCTCGGGGACGGCCGGGCGGACGGAGGAGCGGTCATGAGCGGGGCTCCGGTGCGGGTGGTGCTGGCGGACGACGAGCGGATGGTGCGTACGGCGCTGCGCGTGATCCTGGACGCCGAGGAGGGCATCGAGGTCGTCGGAGAGGCCGCCACCGGCGCGGAGGCCGTATCCGTGGTGCGGGAGCTGCGGCCCGACGTGGTGCTGATGGACGTGCGGATGCCGGAGATCGACGGCATCCGGGCCACGGAGCAGATCCTCGCCACACTGGAGGACCCGCCGAGGATCGTCGTGGTGACGACCTTCGAGAACGACGCGTACGTGTACGAGGCACTGCACGCCGGGGCGGCCGGGTTCCTGCTGAAGCGGGCGGCGGCCGAGGAGCTGGTGCAGGCGGTGCGGCTGGTGGCGTGCGGCGACTCGCTCCTCTATCCGGCGGCCGTGCGCACGCTGGCCGCCGAGCACGCCGCGCGGCGGCGGGCCGGGGCCCCGGCGTGGGTGGCGCGGCTGACCGGGCGGGAGGCGGACGTGCTGCGGCTGATGGCGGCGGGGCTGACCAACGCGGAGATCGCGAAGCGGCTCGCGGTGGGCCCGGCGACGGCGAAGACACACGTGGCGGCGGTCCTCGCGAAGACCGGCGCCCGGGACCGCACCCAGGCGGTCATCGCGGCGTACGAGTCCGGTTTCATCACCCCGGGCTGAGGGTCACAGCGCGTGGGCCGCGTGAGAGATCGGTGAGAAGGGGCACGGAAGGGAACGGCCGGAACGCCCCTGCTCGTCCCTAGGCGTGCGACACCACCACGCCCCCGCCTCACCCCAGCCGTGACAGCGCGGCGGCGACCGCCTCCAGGTCCGGCCCCGAGGCGAGCCCCGCGTGGTACAGGCGCAGTTGGTCCGCGCCGAGCGAGGCGGCGTGGGCCGCGTCGCGCTCCAGGGTACGGGGGCTGCCGCCCATCCCGGTGACGATCCCGAAGTTGGCGGCACGCACTCCGCCCCGGCCGGCGAACGGCCCGAGGACCGCCTCCCGGGCGGCGTCGGACCCGGTGCAGGGCAGCACCACGCCGTCGGCCACGGCGAGGATGTGGTCCGCCTCGACGCCGACGTTGGCACCGGTGCGGTACGGGGCGGGGTCGGCGTGCAACAGCACCTGGAAGCCGGGCGGGGCCTCGGCCCGTACGGCGGCGACGGCCGCTTCCTGGAACGCGCGGGCGACCCGGCCGCGCCATCGCAGGGTGGCGTTCGCGTGTTCGGGCCCGAGCAGCTTCTCGATGCCTTCCCGGCCCGACTCCGGGGAACCCGCGCCGGACCAGGCCGGTTCCAGGGCGCGGCGGACGGCGGCGGACAGTTCACCGGGGTCGGCGCCCGTCTCCCCGTACCCCTCGCGGCATTCGGGGCAGAAGCACAGCGACATCAGGTACTGCGCCGCGTCGCCGAGGCCCACGCCGGCGACCTTGTCATGGGCGTGCAGATGGGCGAAGCCGTACCAGCCGCAGGACTCCAGTTCCGTGCCGCGCGCTCCGGGCCGGGCGGCGGCCTCCGCCGCGAGGTCCACGAGGTGGTCGCGCACGGCGGGGCGGGCGATGCACGGCGCCCAGGGGTAGCGGTCCCCGTAGGCGTTGACCACCGAGGTGTCCGGGTGCTCCGCGCCGAGCCGCGAGCTGTGCGCGAGGACCACCCAGCTGTGCACCTCCAGGCCTGCGGCGGCCAGGGCCCCCGCGGCCTCCCCGTACGGATCGTCGCCGGCCGTCCAGCTCTGGCGGTACGGGGCGAGGGGCCGCCCCGCCCAGCGGCCCGGGTCCGGCGGGTAGAGGACGGCGGCGTGCTCGGCGGTCACAATGCGGTGGGCGGGGTGGCGGGGGGTCAGGGCCCGGGTGGAGTGGTAGGCGGAGGCCAGGGTGACCTGTCGGACGCCGAGGTCCGCGATCCGGGCGGCGGCGTCCGGGTCCCCGACGACGTCCCACGGGTAGAGGAAGACGCCCGCCTTCACGCCGGCCCCCCCGGAGTGGTGGCGTGCTCCTCCAGCAGGGCGCGGCCGCTCGCGATGATCTCGATGAGGTCCTTGACATGCGCGGCGGGTGGTTCGGTGAGCGGGGTGCGTACCTCGCCGACGTCCAGGCCCTGGAGGCGGACACCGGCCTTGACCAGGGAGACGGCGTATCCCCGCCCCTTGGCGCGCAGTTCGACGAGCGGCCGGTAGAAGTGGTCGAGCAGTGCGTCGACCAGGGCGTCGTCGCCGGATTCCAGGGCCCGGTGGAAGGCGAGGGCGATGTCCGGGGCGAAGGCGAACACGGCGGAGGAGTAGAGGGTGACGCCGATGCCCCGGTAGGCGAGGCCGGTGAGCTCGGCGGTGGGCAGCCCGTTGAAGTACAGGAAGTCGTCGCCGGGCCGGTGAGTGCGGACCGCGCTGACGATGCGCCGCATGAGGCCGAGGTCGCCGTGGCCGTCCTTGAGCCCGATGATGCCGGGGGTGCGGGCCAGGGCGACGACCGTCTCGGGGGTGAAGATCGCGTTGTCGCGCTGGTAGACGATCGTCTCCAGACCGGTGGCCGCGGCGAGCGCCGCGTAGTGGTTCAGCAGCCCTTCCTGGTCGGCGGCGACGAGGTAGGGCGGCATGGCGAGGAGCCCGTCCGCACCGGCCTCCTCGGCGGCCCGCGCGTACTGGACGGCGAGCGCCGTGCCGTAGCCGGCCCCGGCGACGACCGGGATCCGTCCTGCGGTCTCCTCGACCGCGGCGGCGACCGCGAGGCGGAACTCCTCGGGGGTCAGAGCGTGGAACTCGCCCGTGCCGCAGCAGGCGAAGACCGCGGCGGCTCCGGCGTCGATCCCGGCCCGCACATGAGCCCGGAAGACGTCGAGGCCGACGGTGCCGTCCGGCCCGAACGCGGTCACGGGGAGCGATCGCAAGGCGGAGGGTCGCCCCGATACTGGATGTACCGGGGTGATCCCGACAACGCGGCGAGCGTGCGTGCCAGACGCCGCCGAGCAGGCGGGACTTTCGAAACACGCCTTAGGCGGCCACGTCGTCACCGACCCGCCGATCTGGCCGCACTGACCCGCACGGAAGCGGATGCGGAAGACGCGGGCGCGAGAATTCGGGCGACGGGGTGCGGCCCGGCGGGCAGGATACGAACATGCCGAGACCTTCCGGATTCCAGTACGAACAGCACGGCGACCGAAGCGTCACCATCACCCACCACGGCCACCCCGCGGGCACCCTGCGCGGCGGCCGGGCGGAGAAGTTCCTGGCCGAGGTGACATCGGGCGACGCCCAACTGGTGATGGCGCGCTGGACCGGCGCGTACAAGCACGGCAACGAACGCACCGCCCGCAACCACCCGCGCAACCGCCGCTGAGGGCACTTCGACGGCCATGATCCGGACGGCCGAAGGTAAGGGAACGGCAAAGCCGGGTCGTTCGTTACCCCGATCATGACCGCTATGACCCCCGGCTCGAACATCCCGCTCTCCGCCGCCCGCGTGGCGGTGGACGTCGCCGCCCCGGTGCGGCTCGACGTCTCGGGCCTGCTGCTCACCGCCGACGGCAAGGTGCGCTCCGACGACGACTTCATCTTCTACAACCAGCCCTCGGGCCCCGGTGTGACCTACCGCTCCGGCGGGGGCTCCGCACCCGACGCGATCGTGGTGGACACCGCGGCCGTCCCGCCTGGCATCGAGAAGATCGTCGTCACCGCGAGCCCGGACGCCGCCGGCCAGACCTTCCAGGGCATCGAGCCCACCGCCACCGTGCGCAACGCGGACGACGGCGGTGCGCTCGCCACCTTCACCCCGCCGCAGCTGGGCGCCGAGACGGCGCTCGTGGTCATCGAGGTCTACCGGCGCAACGGCGCCTGGAAGGCCCGCGCGGTCGGCCAGGGCTATGCCGACGGGCTGGCCGGGATCGCCACGGACTTCGGCGTCTCGGTCGAGGAGCCCGCGGCCCCGGTCGCCCCGGCGCCGGTCGCCCCCGCCCCGGTGGCACCGCCGGTCGCGGCACCGGCCGCCGTCCCCGTCGACCCGCGGATCGCCCCGCCCGCTCCGGCCGCCCCGCCCGCTCCCCCGGCGGCCCCCGCCCCGCCTGCCGGCTCTGGGAAGATCAATCTGGACAAGGGCCGGGTCAGCCTCCAGAAGAACCAGACCGTGTCCCTCGTCAAGGGCGGCGCCCCGCTGCTCTCGCGGGTCAGGATGGGCCTGGGCTGGGAGCCCGCGTTCCGCGGCAAGGACATCGACCTGGACGCGTCGGTGATCGCCTACGGCCCCAGCCGCAACCACCTGGACAGCTGCTACTTCGGCAAGCTGACCATCCTGAACGGGGCCATCAAGCACTCCGGTGACAATCTCACCGGTGACGGCGCGGGCGACGACGAGGTGATCGTCGTGGACCTGGGCCGGATCCCCACCGAGGCGACGGGCCTGGTCTTCACGGTGAACTCGTTCACCGGCCAGAAGTTCAACGAGGTCGCCAAGGCCTACTGCCGGCTGATCGACGACGCGTCCGGCGAGGAACTGGTCCGCTTCGACCTCACCGGCGCCGAGCCGCAGACCGGCGTGATGATGGCCAAGCTCATCAAGCAGTTCACCGGCGAGTGGGAGATGACCGCGATGGGCGAGTTCGTGAAGTCGCGCACCGTGCGGGGCATGGTGAAGCCCGCCGCCAAGTCCCTGTAGCCGCCAGGTGGGCCCTCGCCCGGAGGGCCGGAGAGGGCCGCGACGGAGTCCGGGGCGCCTGAAGTGATTCAGGCACCCCGGATCCGGAGAAGACGGACGCTGCTCGTACTCGTCTCGCGTCTCAGAGCTTGGTCAACTTGGAGTACGGGCTCAGGATCCTTCCCTGACGCCCCGAGAAGTCGATGAGGACTGCATCGTTGTCGCCCTCGACAGCAAGAATCCTGCCGAGCCCGAACTGGTCGTGCGACACCCGGTCGCCCACATCGAAGCATTCGACCGGTGGGGCCTCCTGAGCCGGACGGTTGAAGGGACTGGAAGGCAGGTGACGCCGGGCTGACTGTTTCATTAAGTCGAGTATGCGCCCTGTGAAGGCCCGACGCCATGCCCGTCGGCGCCCAGGGGCCCAGAAGTGCCGGATTCGTAATCAGCGCTCACCACGGCCAGTCAGCGCTTCCTCCCGCCTCCAGCAGCGGAACCATGCGGAACGCCGCGTCGGAAAGACCCCCGAACGTGTGGCGGTTTCCCTCGCCGGACGGGGCGTGGCCGAGCCGGTATCCGGCCAGATTCCAGGTGTAGACGGGCACCGTGTCCGGAACGCTCCGGGTCGCGTCGCCACGGCGCGTGTACGCGGCCTGCTCGTCGGTGACGATGAGGACCCGGTCGTGGCCCCGGTAGTGCCGCCGCACCGCCTCCGCCGTGTTCGTGCCTCCCAGGTTGCCGAAGCGGTCCAGGACCCGGAGCACGGACTCGCCCGCGCGGAAGGTCACCGGCGCGCTGGTCGTGCCGAACTGCACCAGGTCCGCGTCGGCGGCGCGCAGAGCCAGCGCCGCGCCGAAGACGGCCGCGGCGTCGGCCCGGTTCAGCCGGGAGCGCTCGGAGAGTGGCGCGGCCATCGAACCGGAGCGGTCGACCAGGACCAGGGTGCGGCCGGGCAGCGCGGGAACCTGGCCCAGCGAGTGCCCAAGGGCCTGCTCCAGCGGGTGGGCCCAGCGCAGCGACGGCGCGTGCCGGTACGCGGCGAGATAGCGGAAGGGGAACTGCCGCGAAGCGGCGACGGCTTCCGGGTCGCTGATCCGGGCGGCGGCGCTCGCCGCGACCTCGTCCCGTACCCCGGCCTCGTCGAAGTTCCGGAGGTTCCGGACGAGCGCCATCGTCCCCATCGACGGAATCACCGCCTCCCACGCCGCCGCGTCCATCGGGCCCTGCAGCCATCCCGCCAGCGACTCCCAGGTCATCCCGGCCTCGGCCAGCCGCTCCGCGCCGCCGGGGCCGGTGACGACGGGGCGACGCTCGGCCACCGGCAGCTCCATCAGCTCCCGGTGGGCGCCCAGCGTGCGGTCGGCGGCGGGCGGCACGGCGCTCTCCGGCCGGTGCCTGCGGTCCAGCGCGTACCGGAAGAGCTCGCCCTGCCAGGGCTTGGCGGGGTCGGGCGCGGCGTGCACCAGGTTGAGCACGTCGCCGAAGCGGTAGCCCTTGGACGCGGTGTCGTACTTCAGCAGGGCACGGCCGGTGTAGAGGCGGCGTACGGCGTCGGCGATGCCCCGCTTCACGGGCTGGGGCAGGGCGCGCCCGTAGCGGGAGGTCCAGTAGCCCAGCAGCTCGCCTGGCTCGTCGGCCCGCAGCAGAACGGAGTCGATGACCTGCCGGTTCGTGGGCCCCTCGGTGCAGCCCGCGGCCAGCCGCGCCCGCACGTACTCCGCGCCGCCGACCAGCGAGGCGGTCCGCATCTGCCCGTCGCGGCGCAGCCAGTGGAGCAGCCCCGCGGTCCAGGTGGGGTCCTCCACGGCGAGGCGGCGCACGAGCGTGGCGAACCGGTCGTCGCGCCGGTCTCCGCCCTCGTAGTAGGTGTCCTGGGCCACGAAGTTGGCGACGGCGAGCAGGAAGAGCTCGGAGCGGGCGTCGCGCACGTGTCCGCTGCCGCCCTGGTGGTTGGGCGCGACCGCGCCGGTCGTCGTGACGGGCGAGACCGGCTGCTCAAAGCCGGCGGAACGGGACCTGTGCGTACGGAAATTGAAGCGAGACATGAGAAGAATTCCCCCGAATTCCTGGGGGAGAGCGCGGCGGCGGAACGGGGTGCCCGAGATCAGGAGTCGGCGACGGAGAACAGTCTGAAGCTCTGTCCGATTGAGCTACCGGCCGGAGCCGGACGGGACTCGAACCCGCAACCCTCAGATCCAGAAGTATCCGTCGCCTGCGCACCGGGCACCCCGGCGCTCGCGCCTCCCGAGTTCACCAGTGGCTGCGGCACATTTCAGGAAAGGAAGGAGCCGCCGCCTTCGCACCGGGAGGTGCATGCCCATGACCTTAGAGAACGCGTTGACCGGGCGCGAGACAATATTCCACGGGCCCGGCAGGCGGCATGGGCCTCCTGAGGCCGCGAGCCGCCGGCAGCTGCTCGGTAGGAGCAGCGCTCGACTCTCAGCGCCGCTCCCGAGTCGACTCCCTCAACTCCCCGCGCGCGAGCGGGCCTTGAACGCCGCCTTGCGGGCGTCCTTGGCGGCCTTCTTGTCGCTGTGCAGCCGGCCCATCGCCTCCAGCACATCGGCGGTGGCCGGGTGGTCGACGCGCCAGACCTCGTCGAAGAAGCCGCCGTGCTGCGCGGAGAGCCCCTCGACGAGGCCCTGGAGCTCGTCCAGTTCGCCGTCCGCGTCCAGTTGGGCGGCGATGGTGTCGATGGCCAGCCAGAAGATCATGTCCTCCGGCGGGGCGGGCACGTCGGCGGCGCCGCGCTCCGCGAGCCAGACGCGGGCCAGGCCGCCCAGTTCCGGGTCGCCGAGCACCGCGCGTACGGCGGGCTCCGCCTCGGGGCCCGCCAGGGCGAGGGCCTGCTGGCAGTGGAGGCGGCGCAGCGGGGCGCCCTCGTCCGTGCCGCGCGCGGCGGCCAGCAGCTCGGCGGCCGCTGCTACCGCGCCCTCGGTGCCGTATGCAGCGAGCCAGAGCTTGACCTCGGCGCGGGCGGCGGATTCGGGGTAGTGGGCGATGCCGTCGAGGAGGGCGTCGGCGCCCTTGCCCGCGAGGTCGCCGACGGCGGGGGCCTCCAGCCCGGCCTCCAGCATCCGGGCCCGGACGCCGTACAGGCCGAGGGGGGTGAGCTTGACCATGCCGTAGCGGGTGACGTCCTCGTCGTCGGCCCCGGCGGCGGAGGCGTCCGCGGTCTCGCCCTCCTCGACCAGCAACGCCTCGTCGACCGGCCGGTACTCGACGATCCCGATGGGTTCGAGGAGCCGGAACTGGTCGTCGAGGCGCATCATCGCCTCCGACACCTGCTCCAGGATGTCGTCGGTGGGCTCGCCCATGTCGTCGGGGACGATCATCGACGCGGCGAGAGCGGGCAGCGGGACCGGCCCTTCGCCCGCGCCGTTGTCGGCGAGGGTGAGCAGGTAGAGGTTGCCGAGGACCCCGTCGAGGAATTCGGCCTCGGCCTCCGGGTCCCAGTCCAGGGCGTCGAAGTCGATCGAGCCGTCCTCGCCGACGAGGTCCGCGAAGTCGTCCAGGACGGGCGCGGTGGCGTCGGCGTGCACGGCGTCCAGGCCGTCGAGCCAGATGGACAGGACGTCCTGCGGGGAACCGCCGGTGAGCAGGGCCAGGTTCTCACCCACGGTGACGGTGCCCTCGGACTCGCTCTCGGGGCCCACCTCGCCCTGGCCCTCCGGGTCCCGGCCGTCCTCCTCGGGGTCGGTGACGTCGAGGAGGCCGGTGTCCACGGCGAGCCGCCAGGCCTCGCCGGCGTACGCGGCACCGTCCTCGTCGGCAGGGAGGCCGAGGTGCTCGGCGGCCGCGGGCAGCTGCGCCTCGACGAGTTCGCCGCCCGCGCCGACCCGGGTGTCCGGTCCGGCCCAGCGGGCGAGCCTGACGGCGCGGACGAACAGCGGAGCGGCGAGCGCGTCCCGTGCCAGTTCGGCCTCGGAGTTCAGCCGCACCGGCGGCAGGAAGGGGCGCTCTGCGGACATCGGGGGTTCTCCTCGGTGCGTGCTCGGGGGCATACGGAGTGCGTACGCGGTTCAGCCGCCCAAGCCTAGACGCAATGCGCCCTATGCCGCCCGCCGCTTGACCGCATGCCACCCGCCGGGCCGCCAGGGCATTTCGGCGACGCCGCGCGCGTACGTGCCAGGCGTCGCCCGGCAGGCGGCAGTTCGACGGCCGGCCCTAGTCTTCTGAGTCAGGAATTCTGTTCAGATGTATAAGCTTGCTTCATGGCACGGACGGGGCGGCCGAAGGCCGAGTTGAGACTGTCGGACGAGGAAC